>CAWGEH010000006.1:202500-212761 GCA_963821505.1 uncultured Alphaproteobacteria bacterium | reverse complement strand
GGATAATAACAGCTCAGAAATCATCCATAATTCAATTGCTTAACTTTGTCTGTCCAATAACTGTCCAACAGAGGGCATAGAGAGCCAGATAGAGCGTCCATGGCGGTCTTCCGAGACCCCGGCCTCCTCACACCGCCGTCGCTGGTCAGTTCAGGAGTGGCACCGATATCACACTCGAAAAGGATTTTGGAGTTGTCCACGTTATCCCGAGAGAAGGTTCGTGCTAGGGTAGTGGCCTAGTTGAACCCCAGCTAGGTTTCCTACGTGGCCCCGAGAGATCAGTCCCCTCTCGGGGCTTCTTTTTTGGCTCGCGTGTCGGAAATGCAACCATTAGCGGGCCGTATTCCTCTATTGTCAAATCCAGGCAACTCATAGGGGAACTAATCATGCGCGCCTTAATCGTTTGCGCCATCGTCATCACCGCTGCGGTCGGCCTCGGCGGCTGCTTTCACCACGCTGAGACCGTGACGCAGCAACCACTCAAACTTGGATAGAGCGGATAGGGCGCGTAGCCTTTAAGTTTTGCCTGCAACCATCTCTCTCCAACAGCAAATGCCAGCCCCGGTTGGTCCTCGACCGGGGCTTTATTGTGTAGCTCCACCGCATGTCCGCTCTGAGTGAGCAACTTCGGCTCGAAGTTCTGGGCGATGAGATAATCGTCATACTGCCGGCCACGAGCTACGGTGTCGTCTATTACAAACCAGCCACCGCACCGCGGCTTCTCGTCAAGAATTTCCTATCGAAGAATGACAGCGGAGCGCCCATGAATCAGGCGGAGTCTTTAAGTCGAGCATGGCAAGCGGCCAACGACAAAGCTCGCGAGCTGGGATGGATTGTGTGAGCCAGCAACCCGTGCCCGCGCGGTGGACGCAAGGCCGGGTCCTCTCAGCAGGCTAATGCTGATTACGGTCACCCAGACAAGCTTGATGCTGCAATCGCCAAATCGCTACTCTTGACGAAGCGCGTCGGATAGCGAGCAACATCGCCAAGCTGCCAACCTTGCTGGGGAAAGGGATTGAGACGTCGGCTTCTCAAAGCCATTCGCCAGAAGCGAATGCGGGCGTAGGTGAAGACAGCCTTGGAAGAATTTAGCCAATGCTCAAAATACTGTTTGGTCGTCACGCATACCAATTTCTACAGGCTTTGGGCCGCAGAATTAGAGGGGATAACCCCAGCAAGGGAGTCGGCTTCGGTCGGCGCTCCCCAGGAAGCGCACCCTGACCGCTTGCCGCTGGTGAACTCGACGCCGCTGCCGTCGCTGCACGTTATATACGACAGGTGGATCCCCAGCCCCCAAGCACAGCCTATCCAATGAGCGCAAGCTGGAGAAAAGCGGCTCTCCCCGCGCCGGGGCTTCGTCGCGCAACCATCACTCCTATATGCCCGACAGAGCACCACAGGAGAGCCGAGAGAACATCAAAAGTCTATGGCTCGTCGCATAGCGTGAAGCGCGTGCAAATCCTCCACTGACAGCCGGAGCGGGAGACGTGACTGCGGCAAAGACCGAGGCTGATTGCGCGAAGGTCAGGCGGCACCTGGAATGCCACCACCAAAATGTGCGAAGAGAAAAAGATGTAATCCTAACCGTTTGCTTTGAACGGTACGAAGGGGCGTCGGCTTCAGTGGGCGACCTACCAAAACTGGAAAGCGAGGAAGCACGCCGAACAGCGCGGCCCAACACAGCAACGAAATTGCCAACGTGCTTCACTTTCCGCTGCCAGTGGAAGGTGCGTCACGGTAAGCGAATGCGTGGCGCTTGTTGACTGGCGTTCGCCTTCTCAAGGGACGATAAGTCACCATCGGAGGTGGTGGCCTCCTTGAGGTCTAGCTCGTTCAGTGCTTTTTGAAGCGCATGGGCATCATCTAGCTCGTTTGCTAGCCTGTTCCACTGCTTTGCTAGATCGGCGAAGGTTTTCTGTAGCGTCGGACCGCTCGCCGTCTCCGCAAGCTGCATACAGTTCGCCGCGTGGGCACGAGCTTCTTTGGGATCACCGGGCATGCCTCCCATCCTTTGTTGCAGGCGGGAGACTTAAAGCTCTCAGTCACCAGCGGGCCTGTGACCCCGCTTTGCCGATGATAATTAATATTAATCCTCACCTGCGACTAACACGAATTCTTATTGCAGGACGGATTCGTACACGAGAAACCCGGCTGCGGTGGACGCAAATCGGGCTTCTCTCAGCGGATCAGGCTGATTGCGGCAGCCTTTGAAGTGACCCGCCCAGAGTCGCCAACCTCGGCTGCCGACATTGATTTAACCCGCGATTAATCGGGTGTTCCTATCGGGAACCTTCCTACGTCACCTGAAATTATTTCGTATGACGATCCAGCAAGACCCATTCGAACCCGACCGGGGTGGTTCGCGCCGCTGCTCTATGCAGGGGCCGCTTGATGATTGCGGCACTTGTTTTGGCCTAGCTTCTGCTCGGTTTGTCGGTTGTTTGGTTGAATAACTGTGCCCGCGCTCCTTGGGTCGGTCGAACGCCCTTCTATAATATCGAGAAATGAGCGAACGAAAATTCCCGCCGCCGTGGACCGTCGAGACGATCCGGTGGACTTAAAGTCTGCGATGCCAATTGTCAGGCGCTTGCGTATGTCTATTCACGCGAGAATCCGAACGACGCTGGCGTTAACGATCAAATAGTGAGAGCACCCTTCTGCATGGCGAGGACGACAGCCTGAACCCTATTCTTAGCGTCGAGCCTTTTCATCACTTGCTCGATGTGCCAATCGACGGTTCGGTCTGAGAGATGGAGCATGTCTCCGATCTCTTCAGACGACATGCCTTTGGCAACTCCAACCAAAATCTCCCGCTCTCTTTTGCTCAATCGCGATTGAGTAGGCTCTTCAGGAGGAGCAACGAGGTCTTTCAGGCGATAGAAGCCTGCCATGCAGATGACCTGAATGGTGAAGCGATGCTTGTGCAGCTCGGAGCGGCTGTTCGTGGCGCTGCCAAACCAGCCCACCCCAATCGCGCCTTTCGGGCCTGGAACGGGAACGACGAGCGCCTCTGGAACACCATCCTCCCTAGCCCGCTTAAACCTCTCGTCGTCGTAGGCCTCGTGAGGAGTGTCGTACCAGAAGAAGGGTTCTAGGACCTTCTTACAGTGCCGGTACACCGGGCTGGCTTGAAGTTCGCCTTTACGCACATGCCGTGCAACCTTCCCTTTCTCAACTCTTGCCCCCAATAGCCACTTTTCGAGTGGCAGGCCCTCGTAGGTAAAGCGGAATACGCCGAAGTCTCCGACGCCGATCTCTCGCAAGTCCCGGTGCATATGGTCGAGAACGTCATCGACTGTGAGCTCACACATCAACTCGTTGATGACCTTCGGGAGATGAGTTTTTAGAACCTTCACGGCTTCACTTCCCGCATTTCTACGAGTTGACGAAGCTAGTGAGCTGAGGATCATCATAACCCAAATGTGGCCAATTCAGTGGGCAACTTACTTGTGTAAGGGGCAGCCCCCCTTGAACATGGCACCCCGGCTTATTAGTTAAAGGGATGTCTGGGTAACGTCGATTGCTAGCTCCCCCCGTCTAGTGACGTTGCCCGTTATGCGTCGGCTTTTCCCTCCCGGCGCACGCGCTTTAAAGCGCTTCTGAGGCACTAAACCTAGCTGGTTGGGTGCCTTTTTTTTATTTCACCCAAGCGACGTCCGCAACGGAGCAAATTTAATTATTGGGAGATTTGTAAGTGCCCGACATTCGCCATGGTCACTGACTCTATTCATCAACGAAACCGCGCGAAGACGAGAGGGAAAAAACGGGGAAATATCGGGGGGAGCATGGCCCAATGGGCCAAGCTCCCTTTTTTTACATCCTCTCGCCGGTTAGCGATCATAATAACCCGCAGCCAGTCACGGTGGTCGATGCACCTCTGTGCAGGGCTGACAACCATTTCGGAGATTTCTCGATGAGCTTCAACAAAACGACGCGACCCTATTCGGGGCCCAAAGGAAAGCGCGTGTTGATTGGTGAGACGCGGGAAGAAGAGGCCGCTCGGCTTGAAAAAGAGATCGCCGCCCATCCGGTGACACGATGCGAACCCGGCGCGCATAGCCCTTCCTCATCCCGGCCGGGTTGGAGCAGCAAACCATTCATTCCGCAGGCAGAGCGGACAGTCGCCGAGGGAATTGCGAAGAAGATCATGCGCAAGTCCTGATATCGCGGCGAGTGATGGACACGACGAATGCTATATTCAGCTCCGATGGCGCGGATGGTGCCGACGATCTTTCCTCACGGCCTACCCTTCACAGACTTCCAAGTGGTGCCCTGTCTCGCGCGAATGATCGTGCTGTGACAGACCCCGTACTGGCGCGCCAACTCCATGCAAGACTCGCTTGACCGCCTCGGGGCCGTCACTTTGGCGGCCCCTTATCTTTAGTTCAGCACGAATCGCTTGACCCGCACCGAGACGATGGTGCCGGGTTTGATGTAGCCGTCCCGTTGCCATTCGTGCGCGATGGTGCGAAGAACCGATGGCGCATCCCCCTGTTGCAACGTCGCTTCCGGAATAGCAAACGCGTCGGTGGTACCGTCGTCGTAGTCGGCTTGGAACCGAACGTGTCGCGCCAAGTCCTCTGCTGGCGTGAACGTCATCACACAACGTACATCTTTGGAAATTTGATCGGCCCTCGAAAGCCAGGGACCCCCGGTCCCTTCTTGAGGCCTGTGACGATAGCACCCGCCGCAGCGTTGGCGACGTCGTCATCATGGGCACCCGGCGCGTGGTCTATAGAGTTTTTCCCGCTGCGCGCCGTGCGCCGCTCTAGGCCGACGAGCTGCTGCTTGAGCCGGTCGTGCTCGAGTAGGTCAACTCCGCCGCTGTTCACGATCGGCAGCAAGTCCCGGTACAGCTCCGACTTCGACTGATCGCATGGCGCATAGAAGATTCCACGCTTAGTGAATTGCGACGCCACCCATTCGCCAGCATAGCGGTCGCCAGTAACAGCCGAACACCGATAGGTCTTCAACACCGCGGCAAATTCGTCAACAACCGCCTCGGGGTTAAACGGTGGTTTCCGCTCTCTCAAGCAATCGAGCACCACGGTTTTGCCCTCGACGTGCGCTATGGCCATCGTCATCGAGTTGCTGCTGCCTCCGGAGGGGTCACAGAACCCCAAATAAAGGTTCCTCTTATCCGGCGCCCGCTCTCGCGCGCCAAGGCTAACGCGAAGCCTCGACGGCCTCCTGCGTGATGTAGCCCTCGACGTCGGTTCTGAACTGCGCGCCGTACTCGGCATTGGCCGCCGCGGTGTCACGCTCCATCGCGCGGTCCACAATCGACTGCGCTAACTCAGGATTGAAGTCGCGACTGGCACCATGGGCCACGAGGATGCCCGGATCGCCGTCTGGGCCGTAATGCCGCTTGTAGAACTCCCACAACGCACCACGGCGCGCGTATGGCGAGGAGATGCAAACGAGCAAGCCGTTGGTCGTCCCCATCGTCGGTCTCACCGCGGCCAAGATTTCAAAATCAGAGTTGGCCGAATTCTCCGAGTGAAAGAACGCGAGTTCATCCAACAGAACAGCAACGGAAGTCGTGCCGCGAATGCGGCGGAACGAAGATGATCTCACCGCAATCGTGATGCCATTGGTGAGCGTAAGCTGTCAGCATTCTGACTCTTGAGTAGCCGCTGCAAGACTGGTGACGACTCCAAGGCCCCCTGGCAGTAACCAAGCAAGACGCGGCTCTGTTTCTGATCTGGGGCCATCAACAACACGGCACCACGCTCGCCAGTTGCGATCCGAGGATGCTGGCACAGGGCGGCAATGAAGACCGCCAAGGTCGCCAGCGCCCTGGACTTGCCACCTCTTCGCCCGATCACGCCGACGAACTCATCAACGCGCTGCGTCGGCGGTTTGTCGCGACCGGTGAACTTCTTGAAGAGCTTCAGTTCGTCAGGCTTCAGCTTCTCGCCCATCACCGCGAGCAGGATCGCGCGCCATGCTGACCACGATGGGCCATCAAGAAATGCGCCCAGAAGATTTCTGGTCTTCGAGCGCTTCACGTAACGTGCATTGCGGTTTCACTTCTTCTTCCTCACAAACTTACGGTGACGTTGTTGCATGCTGCTCAGAGCGCCCGCCTGCCGCTTGCATTGCGTTGAGTGGCACCCGCCGTAGCGGCGAGCCTTCTTCGCGCTGTCAGCCTTATGGCAAAGGAAAATCAAAAGCTTATAAGGATGGCGGTAGTGATAGCGTATCAGCGCACCGCGGTCAGCTTGGCTCCAGCTATGATCGCTGCGCAACCCCTTTGCCGTGCGCCTCGAAATCATCGGCAAGTGCTTGCAAGAAAGCATCGCTCAGCTTGTTGCGTGAGCCTTTGGGACGGCCAGCGGGATTGCGAACTTCGCCAGGCTTGACCGGCTTGAGGTGCTTATTCTGCGGTCTGTCCAACATTGTTCCCACTTAGTTGTTTCTATGTGGCCTGATCATCGCATCGCTATAGCAGGACGGGTGCCACTTTCCTTAATTGTAGTCCGACGATCCTTCCCCCGGGATACCAGACTGAGCGCCCTCCCAGGCTCGACTGCGGTACCGTCCAATGGGTCCAGAATACCTCTGTGGTCTCCTCAACCAGGCCCACAGTCCAACGAGAGGAATGTCCAAAACTCGTGAGTAGGGTCCACCCGCTTCCAGCAGCGTCACCGATCAGCCACGTCCGGCCACGCGTGCGGCGACTACGCAGCCGGCGGTCCCTCCGCCAACGACGATGTAGTCCGATTCATTCATGTCGCGTCAACGCGAGGCATCGAGCGTGGGGAGCATTGCGCGCGCCCAGCGATATCATTACAAACCTGCGGCGATGCATAAAGAAGTACTTCGGATCGGGCTGATCGGATGCGGCGAAGTCTGCGAGCACAAGCACATGCCTGCGCTACGCGAAATCGACGGCGCGCGGGTTACAGCCGTGGGAGACGTGAACGAAGGGCACGCGCGCCACGTGGCTTCGCGTTATGGCATCGAGCACGTCTTCGCTGATCCACAATCTTTGATTCGGTCGGGCGTTGCAAACGTGATCGGCGTTCTTGTTCCGCCGGCCGCACATCTTGAAGTAGCTGCGATGGCGATCGAAGCGGGCTGTCATGTTCTCATCGAAAAGCCGGTCGCTCTCGGAATGGCGCACGCCGACAAGCTAGTAGAGCTCGCTAGCAAACACGACGTCCGGGTCTTGATGGGATTCCATATGCGCTGGCATAGGCTAATCCGCCGCGCGCGTGAATATGTTCACAGTGGTGCGCTCGGCATCATCGAATCGATCCGCACCATATGGAACAGCCCACGTGCCGACAGCGGTATTCCCGATTGGAAGCGCCGCCGCGCAGATGGCGGAGGATCGCTTGTAGAGATTGGGGTTCACCTCTTCGACCTCTGGCGCTACTTGCTCGGTACGGAAGTGGAGGAGGTTTTCGCCCTGAGCCGCCACGGCGCCAGGGATGATGAGAACGCCGTGGTCACCGCTGTTCTCGCCAACGGAGTGCTGGCGAGCGCGCATCTGTCGGAACGAACGGCCCACGATATGCAGGTGGAAATATGCGGCAGTGAGGGGCGCCTGCGCATTGCCGGTCAGCGCTTCGACGGATTCGAGACCTATGCGCAGCAAGAAACCGATGGGGGCCTGGGCTCGCGACTGCGCGCCATGGAGCGGTTTCTTCGCGAGTTTCCCCGCGGCATCGCTCAGGGGCGCCGTCTCGGCGACTACGGGAATTCCTACAGGGGTGAATGGGCACACCTGCTGGATGCGGCCCGCGCACCCCAGCCTCTCGAATGCACTGTGGAGGATGGCCGCGAAGCATTGCGCGTGGTGCTGGCCGCAACGGCATCCGCCACGGACAGACGACCCGTCCGCGTTGCCGGGGCGCCGGCCGTTCTCACTCCGGCGGCCCCTCCCGAGGAATAGTCTCGTGCATGTGAACGAGCCCGCTGTAGGCAGGTTCGCCGTCATCCTTGCCACTCGAAACCGTGCCCAGGATGCGGTACGCGCCGTACGTTCGATTCTGGCCAGCCAGATGCCTTTCGAGTTGACGGTCATCGATCAAAGCGACGGCGCCCTGACGGGGGAGGCCCTGACGTGTTTCGCCGGCGATCGCCGGATGACCGTACTGAAGAGCACGCGGGTCGGACTGTCCCGGGCACGGAATATTGGGTGGCGAAAGACGAGCGCGGAACTGCTGGCGTTCACGGACGATGACTGTGAGACATGCCCGGGTTGGCTGGAGGGATTGGCCACGGCTTTGGCTCACGACGAGCGGGTCGGAGTCGTGTTTGGCGCAGTGCGCGCACCGGACTATGACCGCAGTAGCGGCTTCGTCATGGCGTATACTCCCCAGCGGTTTCGTGTCGTCCGCAACATTCGTGAGAAGGCGCGCGTGGAAGGTGTCGGCGCATGCATGGCAATACGACGTTCCTTGCTGACTGCATTGGGCGGATTCGATGAAGAGTTGGGAGCCGGAGCACAGCTTTACTCTGCCGAGGATACAGATATTGCCGTGCGCGCTTTGCTCGCGGGATTCTACGTTTGTGAAACTCCCGATGCCGCCGTATATCATTACGGGTTTCGCAGCTGGGATGTCAGAGACCGCGTGGTTCACGGCTACATGGTCGGAATCGGTGCTGCGAACGCGAAGATGCTTCGCCTGGGTAAACGGCAGGCTATTCGACCGATCGCCGCATTGGCCTGGCGCTGGCTGGCCAAGCATCCAGTCGTGGATCTGAAACATCTGCCTCCACGATTGGCTCGGCTTCGTTCGTTCCTGGTCGGCTTTCGGGCGGGGTTTGCTGCTCCTCTGGATGCGAGGGGACACTTCATTCCGCCCGTGGATGGCGGCCACGAGAGCCGAAACGCTTCCTGACCTTCCGATCTTAGGCGCACGCAGCCCGCGTGCTTTGACGGCGCGTCTAGTGAGCCCGCCCTGCCAGTTGGCGCCGAGCTTACTGCGTTGATCCCATGTCGGACATCCGAACGCGCGCAGCCTCGCGCACCGCATGCACGCGACGGATTGCGTCCGTCTCACCGAGGAGGCGCGCCGAGACCTGGAGCGCTGCGGCGGCCAGACGGCTCTGCAGAAGCTCGCGAAACCACGGGCGGAGAAACACCGCAGTGTGGTGCGGCTCCAGTGTATAGCCGGCGTGACGCTTGAACCGGTCTACTGTGGCTAGCGGGGGCTTCATGAACAGCCTCGTTGCCGCCTTCCCGGATCGCACGCTTCACGTCATCCTCGACAATCTCAATACGCACAAGAAGAACGAGCGCTGGCTCAAGAAAACCCCAAGGTCCACTTCCATTTCACCCCGACCCGATCGTCGTGGCTCAATCAGATCGAAACATGGTTTTCGATCCTTCAGGGCCAATCACTCAACGGCGCCTCCTTCACTGCCGTCGAGCAATTGCAGAGCACATCGATGTGTTCATCGCAGCGTACAACGAGACTGCCGAACCATTCGCCTGGACCAAGAAAAAGGGTCTACCAACGGCGGTTCAAAAACCGCCTGTATCACCAACTCTGATTTCGGGTACTAGTGGTCCGATTCCGAAGTTCGTCAGCACTCGCAGCACGCTCAGATACGAACTTTGGAATCTGAGGACCACTAGCAACTCTATGATTCTAGTGCCCCTTTTGAACCCGAAGTTCGCGATCGCATTTGCCGCACGGTGTGCGCGAACTTCGGGTTCGGGGCACTAGCCGACGACCCCAAGCAGCCGGGTGACGAACTCGCTCTGTCCGGGAAGAATCTTCCGCCGGGCGTCGGCCGGCGAAAACCACTGCGCGCGGTCGACTTCCGGGAACGATGCCTTGCGCCCGCTCCTGGGCGGCCATTCCAGCTCGAAGGTGTTGGACTGCAACGTCGCGGGATCGAAGTCGCCTTCGAGTCCCCAGGCCGTGACGACCTTGCGGCCGGGCTGAACGAGCTCGCCGAGAGGAAGAAAATCGCCGTCCGGACGAGCGCCGGTTTCCTCCTCGAACTCGCGCTTCGCCACCGCGAGCGCATCCTCGGTCTCGGAATATTCCCCTTTCGGGATCGACCAGGCGCCCCAATCCTTCTTGGCCCAGAACGGGCCGCCCGGATGCACCAGCAGCAGCTCGATCCCCGCGCTGACCGGCTCCCGCTCGCCCCGGGGCGGCGCTGTGCGCCGGTACATCAGGATGCCGGCGCTGCGCTTTGGCATCAGCCCTACTCGCCTGTCGACGCCCGCCGGTCACAAGCGGTTGTGGCGGGCAATCGCCCGCGTGACTTCGAGCGGAACCCGCGCGTCGGC
>CAWGEH010000006.1:0-192500 GCA_963821505.1 uncultured Alphaproteobacteria bacterium | reverse complement strand
GACAAGGTCGGTTGGGAAGGCGGCTACGGCAAGTACATCCGCATCCGTCACGCCAACGGTTACGAGACCGCCTATGGCCACATGTCGGCCTTCGCCCGCGGCATGGACGCGGGCAAGAAGGTCCGCCAGGGACAGGTGATCGGCTATGTCGGCTCCACCGGGCTCTCGACCGGCGCGCATCTGCATTACGAAATTCTGATCAATGGCCGGTTCGTCGATCCGATGAAGATCAAGCTTCCGCGCGGCCGGGTGCTGGAGGGCACGTTGCTCGCCGGCTTCGATCAGGAACGCACCCGGCTCGACACCATGATGACACGCGCGAACTCACCCTCGCGCTACGCGCAGGGGAGCTGAGAGCCGGACGGCGGAGAGCTCTCGGTCGTCCGCCTTCCGGTCTGCCGGCTCCATGGAATGTGCGGTGCATGATGTGATCCGAAAAGTCCTGCGACTTTTCGGATCATGCGTTACGCCGCTTCCGCGAGCTTGCCGTTGAAGGTGAGGCCCTGCTTGCCCACCGAGACCACGACCTTCTCGCCGTCCTTGATTCTCCCGGACAAGATCATTTCGGCGAGCGGATCCTGCACCGACTTCTGGATCACGCGCTTGAGCGGGCGCGCGCCGTAGGCGGGATCCCAGCCCTTGTCGGCGAGCCACTCGCGCGCCGACGGCTCGAGCTCGATGGTGATCTTGCGGTCCTCCAGCAGCTTTGCCAGCCGCGCCATCTGGATGTCGACGATCTTCGTCATCTCGCTGCGCTTGAGCCGGTGGAACAGGATGATCTCGTCGATGCGGTTGAGGAATTCGGGACGGAAATTCGCCCGCACCACCGCCATGACCTGATCGCGGACCGCATCGGTATCCTGGCCTTCCGGCTGGTTCGCCAGATATTCGGAGCCGAGATTCGAGGTCATCACGATCAGCGTGTTGCGGAAGTCGACGGTGTGGCCCTGGCCGTCGGTCAGGCGGCCGTCGTCGAGCACCTGCAGCAGCACGTTGAACACGTCGGGATGCGCCTTCTCGATCTCGTCGAACAGCACCACCTGGTACGGCCGCCGGCGCACGGCTTCGGTCAGCGCGCCGCCTTCCTCGTAGCCGACATAGCCGGGCGGCGCGCCGATCAGCCGCGCGACCGAATGCTTTTCCATGTATTCCGACATGTCGATGCGCAGCAGCGCCGTCTCGTCGTCGAACAGATATTCCGCCAGCGCCTTGGTCAGCTCGGTCTTGCCGACGCCGGTCGGGCCCAGGAACATGAACGAGCCGATCGGGCGATGCGGGTCTTGCAGGCCGGCGCGCGCGCGGCGCACCGCCGTCGATACCGCCTTGACCGCCTCCGCCTGGCCGATGACGCGCTTGCCGAGCTGCTGCTCCATGCGCAGGAGCTTCTCCTTCTCGCCTTCGAGCATCTTGTCGACCGGGATGCCGGTCCAGCGCGAGACCACCTGCGCCACGTGGTCGGCGGTGACCGCCTCCTCGACCATGGCGCCCTTGCCCTCCGCCGCCTCGATGCTCTTGAGCTTCTTTTCGATCTCCGGAATCCGGCCGTAGGCGAGCTCGCCCGCACGCTGGTATTCGCCTTTGCGTTGCGCATTTGCGAGTTCGACGCGCAGGTGATCGAGCTCGGTCTTGAGCTTCTGGGCGTCGGAGAGCTTGTCCTTTTCGGCCTTCCAGCGCGCCGTGAGATCGGCGGATTGCTTTTCGAGCGCGGCCAGTTCCTTTTCGAGCCGCTTGAGCCGATCCTTCGAGCCGGGATCGTGCTCCTTCTTGAGCGCTTCCTGCTCGATCTTGAGCCGCACGATCTCGCGGTCGATCGAATCGAGCTCCTCCGGCTTGGAGTCGACCTGCATCTTGAGCCGCGCGGCCGCCTCGTCGATCAGGTCGATTGCCTTGTCCGGGAGAAAACGGTCGCTGATATAGCGATGAGACAAGGTCGCCGCGGCCACGATCGCCGAGTCGGTGATACGGACGCCGTGATGCTGCTCGTACCTGTCCTTCAGCCCGCGCAGAATCGAGATCGTGTCCTCGACGCTCGGTTCGTTGACATAGACCGGCTGGAAGCGCCGGGCGAGCGCCGCGTCCTTCTCGACGTGCTTCTTGTATTCGTCGAGCGTCGTCGCCCCGACGCAATGCAGCTCGCCGCGCGCCAGCGCCGGCTTGAGCAGGTTCGAGGCGTCCATGGCGCCGTCGGCCTTGCCGGCGCCGACCAGCGTGTGCATCTCGTCGATGAACAGGATGATGCCGCCGTCCGACGACGTCACCTCCTGCAGCACGGCTTTGAGCCGCTCCTCGAACTCGCCGCGATATTTCGCGCCGGCGATCAAGGCGCCCATGTCGAGCGCGAGCAGCTTCTTGTCGTGCAGGCTTTCCGGCACGTCGCCGTTGACGATGCGCTGGGCAAGACCTTCGACGATCGCGGTCTTGCCGACGCCGGGCTCGCCGATCAGCACCGGATTGTTCTTGGTGCGGCGAGAAAGCACCTGGATGGTGCGGCGGATCTCCTCGTCGCGGCCGATCACCGGGTCGATCTTGCCGTCGCGCGCGGCCTGGGTGAGGTCGCGGGCATATTTCTTCAGCGCGTCATAGGCATTCTCGGCGGAGCTGGTGTCGGCCGTGCGGCCTTTGCGCAACGCGTTGATCGCCTCGTTGAGATTTTGCGGGGTGACCCCCGCCCGGGCGAGGATCTTGCCGGCCTCGCTGTCCTTCTCGAGGGCGAGCGCCAGCAGCAGCCGTTCCACGGTGACATAGCTGTCGCCGGCCTTTTCCGCGACCTTCTGCGCTTGATCGAACACGCGCGCGAGCGCCGGCGCCAGATAGACCTGGCCCGCGCCGCTGCCGGAGACCTTGGGTAGCTTGGCGAGCGCGGCTTCGACGGCCGAAAGCGCCTCGCGCGAGCGGCCGCCCGATCGGTCGATCAGGCCGCTGGCCAGGCCCTCCGGGTCATCGAGCAGGACCTTGAGCAGATGCTCGGGCGCAAATTGCTGGTGGCCCTCGCGGAGCGCCAACGATTGGGCAGATTGAACGAAACCGCGGGCGCGGTCGGTAAATTTCTCGAAGTCCATGTCATCTCCCTCGGCCTGCCCCAGCGCCCGATGCGGCGCGCGGGGGCATCGTCAATGGGTTACATTCCCCCGCCACTGACCTAGGTCAAATGAGCACCTAGGATCAACCGACGCAGACCCCGGTAGCGGCCCGCCAACCTATGTGGGAACGGGGAATTTGCGGCGGTAGAGGCTTGGGGCGATTTTCAAGCATTAGCAGGCCAAGCGCCGGCGCAGCAGCTGACAAGCAGGGTCATGACCACGGAGACCGCGAAGATCCACTCCATTTTCCGGTATCCGGTAAAGGGACTTTCGCCCGAGCCGCTCCCGTGCACGCGGCTGGCGGTTTGCGCGACCTTGCCGGCTGACCGCCTCTACGCCATCGAGAACGGGCCGTCCGGCTTCGACCCGGCAGCCCCGCGCCACCAGCCCAAGCAGCGCTATCTGATGCTGATGCGCAATGCGCGGCTGGCCCGGCTGCGTACCCGCTTCGACGATGCGAGCCATACGCTCGCCATCGAGGCGGAAGGCCGCGAGGCCGCGCGCGGCGATCTGCGCACGCCCGACGGCCGCGCCGCGATCGAGCGGTTTTTCGGGGATTTCTGCGCCGACGAGCTGCGGGGCGCGCCGCGTGTGCTGCACGCGCCGGGCTTCAGCTTCTCCGACGTCGCACGCAAGGTGGTCTCGATCATCAATCTCGCCTCGCTTGGCGCGATTGAAGAGCTCGTCGGCATGCCCGTCCATCCCCTGCGCTTTCGGGCCAATATCTACATGTCGGGCTGGCCGGCTTGGCGCGAGTTCGAACGCGTCGGCGAGGAGATCGCGATCGGCAACAGCGCGCGCCTCAAGCTCGTCAAGCGGATCGTGCGCTGTGCAGCGATCAATGTCGAGCCCGACACCGGCATCCGTGACCTGTCGCTCCCAGATGCGTTGCTGCGAAGCCTTGGCCACGCCGATTGCGGGGTATACGGCGAGGTGGTGGAGGCGGGAGAGATTGCCGTGGGTGACAGCGTCACATAGAGGCGTTTGCGTTCCGTCTCGATCGAAAACTGCTGCGGAGTCGTCGCGTTTGACGCGCGTCTTCCCCCCGCGAACCGGACCCTCTCGGCCGAAGAACACTGGAGCGTGATTATCCCCGCCTGCTCAGCAGAAACACCGCCTGCTCCCCGAGCAGGTTCCAGAACCACCACGGTGCGTTCAAGCGCAGCGCCCGGCCCCAGGCGTTGAGCGCCACCGCCTTCTCCATCTTGGCGCCGACCACGTGACAAAGTTGGCGAAAGTCCTTGATGGTGCAGAAGTGGATGTTGGGCGAGTCCCACCAGGCGTAAGGCAGATTGTCGGTGCGCGGCATGTGTCCGCCCAGCAGAAGCTGAAGGCGGATACCCCAATGCCCGAAATTCGGGAACGACACCACGGCGTGGCGGCCGATGCGCAGCATATGTTCGAGCACGAGGCGCGGATGTCGCGTCGCCTGCAGCGTTTGGGAGAGAATCACGTAGTCGAAGGCGTCGTCGGGGTAGTCCGAGAGGTCGGTGTCGGCGTCGCCCTGGATGACGGCGAGGCCCTTCGCCACGCATTCGTTGACGCCCTCGCGCGACAATTCGATGCCGCGCCCGTCGACGCCGCGCGTCTCGGCCAGGAGCCGCAGCAGCTCGCCGTCGCCGCAGCCGACGTCCAGCACCTTGGCACCCGGCGCAACCATCTCGGCGACCACGATCAGGTCGACGCGCGCGCCGCCGGGCGTGCGCGCCGCCTCCGCCATGGTGAGATCCTGCTTGAGGCGCATCAGCATGGTCATCCCCGCGCCGACGGCAGCCCGCGCGCCTTGGCGGCACCTTCGAGGAACCCGCGCACGATGGCGAACAGTTCCGGCTCCTCGAGCAGGAAGGCGTCGTGCCCCTTGTCGGTCACGATCTCGGCAAACGACACGCGCGCGCCGCCGGCATTGAGCGCGTGCACGATGGCGCGCGAGTCCGAGGTGGGGAAGAGCCAATCCGAGGTAAACGAAACCACGCAGAAGCGCGTCGGCGTATCCTTGAAGGCGCGGGCGAGCACGCCGTCGCAATCCGCCGCAAGATCGAAGTAGTCCATCGCGCGGGTGAGATAGAGATAGGAATTGGCGTCGAAACGCTCGACGAAGCTGATGCCCTGGTGGCGCAGATAACTCTCGACCTGGAAGTCGGCGTCGAAGGAGAACGTGGCATTGTCGCGGTCCTGGAAACGGCGGCCGAACTTGCGGTGCAACGCCGCGTCCGAGAGATAGGTGATGTGGGCGCCCATGCGCGCCACGGCGAGGCCGCGCCGCGGATTGGTGCCTTCGGCGAAATAGCGCCCGTGGCACCATTCCGGATCGGCCATCACCGCCTGCCGGCCGACCTCGTGGAAGGCGATGTTCTGCGCCGAATGGCGGGTCGATGTCGCGATCGGAAGCGCTGAGAACACCCGCCGCGGATAGCTCGCGCACCATTGCAGCACCTGCATGCCGCCCATCGAACCGCCGGCCATCGAGAACAGCGATGCAATGCCGAGATGGTCGAGCAACATCGCCTGCGCCCGCACCATGTCGCGAACCGTGATGACCGGGAAGTCGAGGCCCCAAGGCATGCCGGTGCGCGGATTGGTGGAGGCGGGGCCGGTGGTGCCCATGCAGCCGCCGAGCACGTTCGGGCAGATGACGAAGTAGCGCTCGGTATCGATCGGCCGGCCCGGGCCGACCATGGTTTCCCACCAGCCCGGCTTCTGGGTCACCGGATGGAGGTTGGCGACGTGCTGGTCGCCGGTCAGCGCGTGGCAGATCAGCACCGCGTTACTGCGCTCGGCATTGAGCGTGCCGTACGTCTGGTAGCCGATCTGGAACGGAGCGAGATCGATGCCGGCATCGAGCCGTAACGGCTTGTCGGCGCCGAACGCGACCACGAGCGAATGGGGATCGTCGGCCTCGCGCACGCGGTCGGCGGGATCAAGCGCGACGCTGAAATCGGCCTCGACCATCTTCGACCTTCGACAACCCGGCCGGTGACGCGAAACGGCAGACGGATGCGGGCGGCCCGAACAGGGCCGCCGCGACCGGCTTAGATAGGCCGCACGGCGCCGCTGTCAATGTTTTCTTTGCTTTCGGCCGCGGGGGCAAGCATAACAGCGGCCGCAAAATCCGCGTCCGGGATGCGCTGCAGCGCAAACCGCGGACGTCCACGGCGCGCGATAGCAGCGCACGACAGGGTGTGCTGCGCCGGGCTCGCGACGCAAGCTCCTGATACCTGCCATGGCGAAACCGTCTCCTCCCGAAACGCCATCGCTCGCCGACCTGCGGCGCGAGATCGACCGCATCGACGAGAGCATGCACGCGCTGCTGATGGAGCGTGGCAAGATCATTGACCGCTTGATCTCGGCCAAGCAGACGCAGGAATTGGGTTCCGCCTTCCGCCCGGCACGCGAGGCAGAGATGATGCGGCGGCTGGTGGAGCGCCACAAGGGAATCCTGCCGCTCGATACCGCCGAGAGCATATGGCGGGTCATTATCTCGACCTTCACCTTTGTGCAGGCGCCGTTCTCCGTCCACGCCGACCTGTCGGCCGGGGATGCCGCGATGCGCAACTCCGCCCGCTTCCATTTCGGCTTTACCGTGCCGTTCGTTCCGCATATGGGCGCTGCCAGCGTGGTGGCGGCGGTCTCCGATTCCAAGGGCGACCTGGGACTCGTGCCGGCCTTCACCATGGCGGGAGCTGGCGCCTGGTGGAGTGCGCTCGAATTCGACGCCGCGCCGAAGATCATCGCGCGCCTGCCTTTCGTCGACCGCGCCGACCATCCGGCGGCCATGCCGGTGTTCGTGGTGTCGCGAGCGGCTCCCGATACCATGGTCAAGGAGGTCGAGGTATGGAGCGTGCGGGTCGCCGGCTGGAGCACGGCGGCGGCGCAGGCCATCGGTCCGCTTGCCGAGGTGATCGCGGTCCCCGATCGCGCGTTCGACGGCGCGGCGCTGCTCATATCGGTGCCGCAGGACGGCAGCATCGCCACGGTGACCGACATGCTGGTTGCGGGCGGCGCCTCCGTACGCGCCGCGGCCCTCGTCGGAAGCCACGCCACCCGCTATAGGGTCTCCGCCGAAGCCGCACGGCCGGTCGAGACCGGCCGGTGAGCCGAGGCCGTCTCGCGGCAAACGCGGTCGATTGCGGGATCATGGACAACGATGAGGCGCCGCGCGGCCATGCTACTTTCGATGATCGCCGCATGCCCGCGCTTTTGCCCGGCATGCGAACAAGCAAGGTTGAAGACATGAGCGCCCTGCAGCGTCCGCAACCGCGTCCCGGCGTGCTCGCGATCGATCCCTACGTGCCGGGCAAGAGCACGGCGCCCGGCGCTGCCCGCGTGTTCAAGCTGTCGTCGAACGAGACGCCGCTCGGCCCAAGCCCGAAGGCGGTGGCCGCCTATCGCGCGATCGCCGAGCACCTGGAGGACTATCCCGACGGCGCCGCGACCGCGTTGCGCGAGGCGATCGGGCGCGCCTTCGGGCTCGATCCCGGCCGCATCGTCTGCGGCGCCGGCTCCGACGATCTGCTGAACCTCATCGCCGATGCCTATCTCTGCGACGGCGACGAGGCGATCCACACCACGCACGGATTTCTGATCTACCCGATCGCCACGCTCGGGTCCGGCGCGACGCCGATCGCGGCGGCGGAGACCAACTACACGGCCGACGTCGACGCCATCCTGGCGGCGGTGAACGAACGGACCAAGGTGGTCTTCCTCGCCAACCCCAACAACCCGACCGGCACCTACGTGCCGTTCGACGAAGTGAAGCGGCTGCAGCGCGCTCTGCCGCCGCATGTGCTGCTCGTGCTCGATGCCGCCTATGCCGAATACGTTCGCCGCAACGATTACGAGGCCGGCATCGAGCTCGTCGCCACCTGTGAGAACGTGGTCATGTGCCGCACGTTCTCCAAAATCTACGGGCTTGCGGCGCTGCGTCTCGGCTGGCTGTACGGGCCGGCGCACGTGGTCGATGCCATCAATCGCATCCGCGGCCCGTTCAACGTCAATTCGGCGGCGATGGCGGCCGGGATCGCGGCGATCCAGGACAGCGCGCACGTGGAGGCGTCACGCGCGCACAATGACCGATGGCTGTCCTGGCTGCAGGTCGAAATCGGCAAGCTCGGGCTGCAGGTGACCCCGAGCATCGCGAATTTCGTCCTGATCCATTTCCCCGACGACAAAGGCCGCACGGCGGAGGATGCCGACGCCTTCCTCACGCGGCGCGGCCTGATCCTGCGCCGCGTCAAGGCCTACAAGCTGCCGAACGCGTTGCGCATGACGGTCGGCAGCGAGGAGGCCAATCGCCTCGCGGTCGCGGCGCTGGCTGAGTTCATGGGCCGTAAAGATCCTGGGCCGCAATGAGCGGACAACCCATTTTCAATCGCCTGGCGCTGATCGGAATGGGCTTGATCGGGTCCTCGATCGCACGCTCGGCGCGGGCGCAGGGCGCGGTCCGTTCCATCGTCGCCACCGCCCGCTCCGCCGCCACGCGCCGACGCGTCGCCGAACTGGGGCTCGCCGATCAGGTGGTCGAAACCAGCGCGGCAGCAGCCGAAGGCGCCGACCTCGTCATCGTCGCCATCCCGGTCGGTGCCTGCGGCGCGGTCGCCGCCGAGATCGGCCCGCAGCTTGCCCCCGGCGCGATCGTCTCCGACGTCGGCTCGGTCAAAGGCGCGATCGTGCGCGACATGTCGCCCCATATTCCAGCGGGCGTGCATTTCGTGCCGGCCCACCCGGTCGCCGGCACGGAAAATTCCGGGCCGGACGCCGGCTTTGCCGAATTGTTCGTCGACCGCTGGTGCATCCTCACGCCGCCGCCCGGCGCCGACCCGGCTGCGGTCGCACGGCTCGCGGCGTTCTGGCGGCTGCTCGGGGCCAATGTCGAGACCATGTCGGCCGAGCACCATGATCTCGTGCTGGGCATCACCAGCCACCTGCCGCATCTCATCGCCTATACCATCGTCGGCACCGCCGATGAATTGAGCCAGGTGACGCGCTCCGAGGTGCTGCAGTTCTCGGCCGGCGGCTTTCGCGATTTCACCCGCATCGCCGCCTCCGATCCGACCATGTGGCGGGACGTCTTCCTCGCCAACAAGGACGCGGTGCTGGAAATGCTCGGCCGCTTCAGCGAGGACCTGGCGACGCTCACGCGCGCGATCCGCCGCGGCGACGGCGAGACGCTGTTCAATCAGTTCACCCGCACGCGCGCGATCCGCCGCGGTATTGTCGAGATCGGCCAGGATTCGCCCGCACCCGACTTCGGCCGGCCCCATCCCGATCTGCCGCACCCGCCGCTACCACGGCCGTATGCGGCGGAGGACTAGTGCCGCGAACCCGAAGTTCGCGCACATCGCGCGGCAAGTTCAATCGCGAACTTCGGGTTCAAAAGGGGCACTAGAATTCATAGAGTTGCTAGTGGTCCTTAAACTCCGAACTTCGCATCGTAATGTGCCGCGAGCGCTGGCGAACTTCGGAATCGGACCAGCAGAGCGCATCCCGATTGGGTCAAATCGTGATGCGCTCTAGATTCTTCGATTTTGCGCATGTTCTGTTCGGAAAACCGGTTCCCACTTTTCCGGAGCATGCGCTAGAGCGCATCCCGATTGGGTCAAATCGTGATGCGCTCTAAATTCTTCGATTTTGCGCATGTTCTGTTCGGAAAACCGGTTCCCACTTTTCCGGAGCATGCGCTAGTCAGAACAAGGGAGCCACCTGGCCCACTTGAAACGCCCCGAGGAAAACCGTGCCGTCGGCGAAACGAACGGGAAAAGCGACCGCCGGCTTTCCTTCCAGCACCGTCCGCTGGCCGAGGGCGGCGACCAAACCGGGCGCCGCGTTCTGGCGGGCGATCCCGCCGAGCCCGGGAACCAGTCGATCGAGCGCGCTCAGCGTCGCCCCGATCTGCCCCTCCGACATGATGCGATCGATGTCGAACATCTTGAGGACTTTTTCGATCCCGACGACGGTCACTTGCAGATTGCCGTCGAGCCCACCCCGCGAGGTGAGCTTGAGTGTGCCGGTGCCCACCGCGATCACATCCTCCTGCGCAAGGCGCGCCTTGACGATCTCGAGCTCTCCGTCGCGCGCCTGCCATTCCTTGAGCCGCACCGGCCATGGCTTGTGAGCGATATCGTTGATGCCGCGCAGCACGGTCGTGATGTCGGCATCGATCGGCTTTGCGGCCAGCGGATGGAGCCTGGCGGCGACGGCGGCGCTGAGCCGCAGGACGGTTTCGATCAGGGGATTATCGGGAGTGGAGCCGACAGCTGGGCGGCCATGCAGCTCCAGGCGCTGCGCCTTGAACAGAGCATCGTCGCCGGCGCTGTCGGGATCGCGGACGACCGGAGCATCGAGGACTAGCGAGGCGCGCTCGACATCCGCCGGCAGGCCGCGCACGCTGGCCTGAGCGAGCGTCCAGTTGGCGACAACGGTAGGCCGCGACCCAGGCTCGGAGATGTCGAGCGGGCCGGTGAACTCGCCGATCAGGAGCTTCGGATCATAGACCTGCGCGGCGGCCAGAACGAAAGGCAACTTGAGCTGCAGCGTGGGCGTACCCTTGAGCTCGAACGTGGCGCCGCCGCAGCGCACCTCGATCCGGAACGGATAGCCGCCGATCAACTGCGACGCGCAGTCCTGCGGGCGCCCGGTCTGCCGCTCGCGCTCGCGCCATCCCGCGATCTCCGTCTCCGCGCGCGCGGCGGCATAGAACCAGAGCGCCGTCCAGGCGGCAACGATGAGCGCCAAGACGGCGAACGGAAGGAACAACGGCCAATACCGGCGGCGGGGACGAGCCGCGGAGTAAGCGGAATGAGACATCGATGGCGTTCCTGTGCGGATCAGTCATGGCTGCGGGAGCCCCCGAGGCGGGCCTTCTCCAAGGCGTCGATTGCGGCGTTTCGAAGTCATTCCAGCGCCTTCAGCCGCAATGGGCGCAGCCGCCCGGCGCGCTCCCATGGCCGAGCGCGCGCGGGCAGGAGCGTGCCGGCTTGCGCGCGGCACTGCATTTCTCTGATATCACAGCATGGATCCGAATCCCGTGCACGCCGCCCAGGACCTCTGGGTGTTCGCCTATGGCTCACTGATGTGGCGGCCGGACTTTGCCTTTGTCGAGCGCGTCGAGGCCCGGCTGGTCGGCGCCCACCGGGCGCTCTGCGTCTATTCCTTCGTCCACCGCGGGACGCCCGAGCGGCCGGGTCTGGTGCTTGGCCTCGATCACGGCGGGACCTGTCGCGGCGTCGCCTATCGTGTACCAGCGGCGGAACGCGGCAACACCATCGCGTACTTGCGCGCGCGCGAGCAGGTCACGTCGGTCTACCGGGAATGCGTGCGCCCGATCTGGCTCAGGCAGGCGTCCGAACAGCGGGTGCCGGCGCTCTGTTACATGGTCGATCGCGGACATGCCCAATATGCCGGGCGGCTCACGCTCGATCAGCAATTGCACCATGTGCGCCAGGGCCACGGCCAATCCGGCGCCAACCGCGACTACGTCATCGCGACGGTCGGGGCGCTGGAACAGCTCGGCTATCGCGAGAGCGAGTTGCACCTGCTCGCCGCGAGGCTCGCCGGCACGCACGAGGCGGGCGCGCCTTCGTCACCCTGAACTGCAACGCGCATCCGCCTCAGGGTGACGGAGCGGCCAACGACGTGCGTTCAATTCTGCTCTTCGCCAGTTCGCGCGCACCCTCGGCAACCAGGCGCGCGGTCGCGGTTTCGATATCGCGCTGCAGCCGCGAGAAGAATGCTTCCTTGCCGAGACCCGGCGGAATCGGGTCGAGCACCTCGACCCGCACGACGCCGGGATAGCGGCGAAGCGAGCGGCGCGGCCAGAACAGGCCCGAATTGAGGGCGACCGGAAGACACGGAACGCCGCTTTCCATGTAGAGGTGCACGACCCCGTACTTGTATCTCGGTTCGGCGCCGGGAGACCGGCGCGTGCCTTCGGGAAAGATGATGATCTGGCGATTGCGCGCAAGCTCCGCGCACGCGCAGGCGTTCATGTCGGCAAGCGCCTGCGAGCCCCTGCTGCGGTCGATCGGGATCATGCCGGCCTTCCAGGCGTACCAGCCGAAGAACGGGATCCACATCAACTCGCGCTTCATGATGTAGGCCGGATCCGGCAAGATCAGCAGCAGCGCGAATGTCTCCCACAGCGACTGGTGCTTGCAGGCGACCAGGAGCGGCCCGGACGGAATCTTGTCCAAGCCCCGAAACTCGGCCTTGATGCCGCAGACCGCGCGCAGCAGCCACAGATTGCTGCGCGCCCAGAATCTGGCAACCGCGAGGATGCCCCAGCGCGGCATCACCAGCGTCGGCAATGCCGCAAGGATCTGCACCAGCAGATTGAGATAAAACAGAACGTTGAAAACGACGGACCGAACGGCGAGCACAAGCAAGACCCTTTGGTTGATCGCCTGGAGCATGATCCCGAAAAGTTGCAGACTTTTCGGATAAGATCATGCGACCAAACAAATGCTTGAAGCGAAATCGCAATTCAATGTGCAGCGATTTCGCTCTGGTGTGGCGAATTTGACGTTCCGACCAGTATTGCCGCGAGTCCTTGGTAGGAACGTCAAACACTAGCTCGCTGCGCCTGCCCTGGCGGCGCGATTGAGCCCCATGCGCAGTCTGGCGAACACGTATTTCACATATTCGGAAAGCATCAGCTTCGTCGTTGTCCCGCCCGCCCACCACGGCTCCGCACGCTGACGGTCCGTCACCACCGGGAAAGGCACGAGTGCAACGCCGGGGAGCTGGTGCGAGATCTCGGCGAGCGCGCGCGGCATGTGATAGTTCGACGTCACCACGATCAATGAGCGGAAGCCCTGGCTTTCGGCCCAGCGCTTGGTCTCGATGGCATTGCCCAGGGTGTTGAGGGACCGGTCGAAGTCCACGCAGCAGCGCACCCAACGCTTGAACTCCGGATTGAGGCGCGAGATTTCGTTGGAATTGGTTGCACGATTCGCACCGCTGATCAGCAACCGCTTGCCGCGGCCGGATGCCAGCAACTCGATCGCGTCGGCGATGCGCGAGGCGCCGCCCGTGAGCGCGACAATGCCGTCCGCGTCGCGGTCGAGCGGGACTTCGTCGGCCGGCACACGCCAGATGAACCAGACGAAACCCAGCCCCAGGAGCAGGACGGCGACCGCGCAGAGCAGCAAAGTCGACCAGCCGACGCGCCACAGCAGCGCGCGGGACGGGCGGGCGGGCGGCTCGCCCGAACGAGCCGCCTCGGCGGTGCCGTCATCAGTGTCGGATCCAGCCGTCGGCATCTCTCAATCCGTTCCTGCACAATCATAGCGCAAAATTCGGCGGTCCGGTGGCAATGCAACTGGCGACAAGCTTGCTTAAGGAATGGTTTCGATGGTGCGATCGACCGTGTTGCGCGAGGTCGCGGCGGTGACGAAGGCCATCAGGCCAATTTGTGCCAGCATCGCCAGATAGCCCAGCGCCCCGATGGAAGCGCCCCCGAACAAGGCGGCGAACTGATCGCTCCCGGCCGTGCCCACGAACCACCCGCCCGCGAGCGCGGCGAGCGCGAACAGCGCGATGGCGCCGCCGCCGCCGATCACTCCCCCTTTCAGTCCCAATTGCAGGAAGTGCCGCTGGAAATGTGCGGCGATGAAGCTGTCCTTGGCGCCGATGAAATGCAGCACCTCGATCACCGGACGATTGGTCGCCATGGCGGCGCGGGTCGCAAACGCAACCGAGAGCACGGTAGCGACCAGGACCAGCACCAGCACGCCGATGCCGACCGCAAGAATGGCGCTGGACACGGTGCGCATGCGTTGGACGAAGCCGCGGTGGTCGTCGAGGGTCGCGCCGGCGATTTGCTCGCCGAGGGTCTGGCGCAATTGCGCGAGATCCGGCGTCGCGCCGGGCGCGATGCGAACGATGATGAGGCGCGGGACCGGAAGATCGTCGAGTTCGAATTCCGCTTCCCAGCCATGGCTCGAGCAGGCGCGCGGTCTCTTCCCTGGAATAGGGTCGCACCTCGGCGACGCCGGGAGATGCACGGGCGACGGCGACGGCCTTGGCGATGTCCGCCTCGATGTCGCGACCGGCGGCCTGGCGGATCTGGATCGTGACCTCGCGCGCCACGTCCGCTTGCCATTCGCTCGCCGCAGCGCGCACCAGCATGACGGCGCCCGTGGTCAGCGAAGCCAGAAAGGTCATGATCGCGACCACTGCCACGAGGGCGCGCCCGGAGATCGTTGCCTGCGGCACGATCGGCGTCTCGAACCGCGGCAGCGGCTGGAGCGCAAGCTCGGACGGCCCGTCGAGCTTGTGGGATTGCGGCTCTTGCATGCTCGCGTCACTCATAGACATGCAGGCGGCCCTCGTGCAGCACAAGCCGGCGCGCGTCGAACTGATCCATCAGCGCGATGTCGTGGGTGGCGATGACGACCGACGTGCCGGACTTGTGGAGTTCAACGAACAGCCGCAACAGCCGTTGCGCCAGGTTGGGATCGACGTTGCCCGTGGGCTCGTCGGCAAGCAGGAGCTGGGGACGCGCAATCACGGCCCGTGCGATCGCCGCGCGCTGCTTCTCTCCCCCGGAGAGCACCGGCGGCAGCGCCGACACGCGATCTCCGAGCCCGACCCAGTTCAAGAGCTCCACGACCTCCTCGCGATAGCTGTCCTCGGCTTGGCCGATCACCCGCAGCGGCAGGGCGACGTTCTCGTAGGTCGTCATGTGGTCGAGCAGGCGGAAATCCTGAAATACAATGCCGATGCGCCGCCGCAGCGTTGCCAGCGCGTCCTTGCTCAGCGTGGCGATATCATGACCGAACAGCGTGACCAGCCCGCGCGTGGGCCGCAGCGAGAGGAACAGCAGACGCAAGAGCGAGGTCTTGCCGGCGCCCGAAGGGCCGGTGAGGAACTGGAACGAGCGCGGATCGATGCGGAAAGTAAGGTCGCGCAGCACCTCGGGACCGGGCCCATAGCGCAATCCTACATGTTCGAATCGGACCACGTGCCTCTCCCGTCGCAAGTCGGGGCTTGCCCGACTTGCGCAATGTTGAGACGCGCGACCCGGGCAAGCCCGGGGCGCGCCAGCGCGGCGCCCCGGCTGGCGCACGGCCGGTGGGGACCGCGCGCGTTGCTCCCCCGGCTCGACCGGGGCTTTTATAGCAGCGACACGGCGCCTTCGCTGCGCCCGGCGCGCAACGAACGCCCCGGGCCACGACCGGGACGAGGGCCCTCCGCCGCCCTGCGATCCCCGGTCCGGGGTGGAACCTGAGGGCTGCGCCGGTTTCCATTCGTTAACGCCCGGCCGCTACCGTCGCGCCGGAACCGAATTGCCCGCAGGCGAAGCGGCTCGAAGGTGCCTTGACCGCGCTGCCAGAGGAGAGTCGCATGGCACGCATTCTGATTGCAGAGGACGAGGAAGCGATCCGCAGCCTGATCGCGCGCGCGCTCAAGCAGGACGGGCACGAGGTCATCACGGCGAACGACGGCGCGCAGGCGCTCGATGTGCTGGGTCGCGAAAACGGCGCGTTCGAGCTCCTGCTCACCGATATCCGCATGCCGGTGATGGACGGCATCGCGCTGGCGCATGCCGCCGCCCGCGCGCATCCCGACGTGACCATCCTGCTGATGACCGGCTACGCCGACCAGCGCGAGCGGGCGAATGGCCTCGATGCGCTGGTTTTCGACGTTATCGCCAAGCCGTTCTCGCTGGGCACCGTGCGCCGGGCGGTGAGCGACGCGCTCGCCCAGCCACGAGCGGAAAACTAGAGCGCATCCCGATTGGATCGAATCGTGATGCGCTCTAGATTTTTCGATTTTGCGCATGTTCTGTTCGGAAAACCGGTTCCCACTTTTCCGGAACATGCGCTAGCCACGACAAACGAGGGACGAGAGTATACGCAGGACGGATTCCCTTCCGTCCCCCGTCGTCCATCGTCGGCTTTCCGAGCTGTTAGAAATCCTGCAGCAGTCGTTCGATATAGTCGAGCTCGAGCTGCGGACGGAAGCTCTCGCCGAAGCGCCGGCGCAGCTCCTCGAGAATGCGGCGCGCGCGTTGCACGTCGATCTCGCCTGGCACCTTGACCGTGGTGTCGTCGCCGTAATCACGTCCGCGCAAGGGCCGGCCGAGCGGATCGGTCTCCTGCTGAGCGCGTGGCGGCCCGAGCCGGCCGGGCTGGCCGTTCGCGCCGGGGCCCATCATGCCCTGCTGCTGCATCGACTGGGCGAGGTTCTGCGCACCCCGGCGCAGGGCGTCGAGCGCGCGGCCCTGCGAATCCACCGCGCCGTCGGCGTTGCCCTCCCCGAGCTGGCCTTCGGCATCGCCCATGGCATCGCCGGCGCGGCCGAGCTGATCCATCTCGCCCTGGCCTTGCTGGCCCTGGCCGAAGCCCTTCTTGCGCAGCTCCTCCATCAGCTTCTTGAGCTGCTCGCGCAACGCCTGCTGGTTGTCGCGCAGGTCTCCCATCTGGTCGCCCTGCTGGCCCTGTTCGCCTTGCTGGCCTTGTTGCCCCTGCTGGCCGCGCTGACCGCGCTGGCGGTCGCGCCGCTGGTCCTGGCCCTGCTGGAAGGTACGATCGCGCAATTGCTGCTGCTTGCGGATCATGTTGCCGAGCTCGTCGAGGGCGGACATCATGTCGTCGTCGCCGTCGCTGTCCATCTGCTGCCCGGGACGCGCCATCTGCAGGTTCTCCAGCATCTGTTGGAGATCCTGCAGCATCCGGCGCGCGGCGTCCTTGGCGCCGGAGCGGGCCATCTGCTCGAGCCTGTCAATCATGCTGCGCAGATCCTGCGGGCGCAGCTGGCGCACATTGGGATCGAGCGGCCGGGCGAGCTGCTGCGGGTTCTTGCGCAATTGCTCGGCCAGCGCCTGCAGGAATTTGTCGAGCGCCGCACGCAGCTGGTCGGTGAGCTTCTTGATCTCCTCGTCGCTCGCGCCGCGCTCCAGCGCCTGGCGCAGCGCTTCCTCCGCCGCACGCAGCGCCTGCTCGGCATCGGAGACGCTGCCGTCCTCGAGATGCACGGCCATGTCCCACATGCGCCCGACGACGTCGCGCAACTGGTCGTCGCTTTTCGCGCGCGCCAGCTGCCAGAAGATCGAGCGCAGCCCGAGATAGATATTGGCCTCCATATTGAAGCGCTCGGGCGCCAAGGTGAGCGCATCGAGCGCGGTGAGCACGCTCGCCTGGGCATCGGCGTCGAGCGCAAGCACCCTGCGCTGCTCCACGAGCGCGCGCGCGATCGGCTTCGAGAACGGCCGCTCCGGCAGGCGGAATTCGAACGCCGCGCTCTGGCCCTGGTTGCCGGCCTCGTCGCGCGCGGTCAGAACCATCGCCACGTCGACGCCCGCCCAGGGATGCTCGGTCAAGTCCTTGGTGCTCTGTCCGACGCCGTTCTTGGTGCGCGCCTGCGGCAGCACCAACGGGAAGTCGGGGGCGTCGTAGAGCGGGCGCGGCGGCTGGCCGTTGGTCCCCTCGTTGCTCTGCAGCTTGAACGTCGCCTGCGCGCCGACGACGCCGTAGTCGTCTTCGAGCTTGTAGGAAAGCTGCAGTGCGCCGCGCGCCTGGCCCTCCGGATCCTTGGCGAGCGCAATGGTCGGCGGCTTGTCCGGGATGGCGGTGAACTGCCAGGTGACGTCGCTCGCGGCGGCGCCGCGCACGGTCACCGCGCCGGCGTCGTTGATCACGAAGCGGCGCTCCTCGGTGCCGTTGGCGTTGCTGCCCTGCGCGGCGGACGACGGCTCGGCAAGCCCGCCACTCGTCGCCACGTCGAGGCGAATTCCGGTGGCGCGGATGACCAGCGTGCTCCCCGCCGGCACCGACAGGGCGGCGGCGCTCGGCACCGGCTCGCCCGGCCGCAGGCCCTGCAGGATCACCGGCGGCCGGCCGGTATAGGCCGGCGGGCTCACCCAGGCGTCGATGCGGAAATTGGCCGGCACCATCACGCCCTGCCAATCGAACGCCGCGGCGACACGCCTCATCCGTTCGCCGCCGGCGGCAAAGAACGTGGCGACCACCAGCACCACCACGGCGGCACGCAGCGCAAACGGATCGCGCCGCGCGAGCCGCGGCATGGGAGCGCCGGCCCTGAGCGTCTTGGCCGCGCGCAGCGCGCGTTCCATATGGGCGCGCCACAGCGCGACCGAATACGAATCCTGGGTCGGGACCGCGATCTGGTCGGCGATTGCGGTCGCCGGCCGGTGCGGCAGGCCGGAATTGCGGTCGAGCCGCCTGAGCCCCTCCATCCGGCTCGGCACGCGCAGCAGGAAGAACGGTGCGAACGCCGCGGCGGCGAGCAGGAAGAACGCGCCGAGACCAATGGCTCGCCCGATCGGCGGCAGCCACAGCCAAAGGCCGAGCCACGAGACCGCCAGGAACAGGCCGATCACCGTTGCGATCGAGGCCAGCGCCGGCCACAGCCGTTCCCAGAAGATCGTCCAGCGCGCTCGACCCAGCGCGCGCGCGAGCTTGCCGTCGCCGGCGCGCTCCTGCGCGGGAAGGTGGTGCGGCGTGGCGGCGTCCGGGGACCGGTTGGTCAAGTATGTCTCCAGCAGGAAGAATCTGCCCAGTGTGTGAATATTAACACGCCACTAGAGCGGTGCCAGCGGGCAAAAGGAAGGCACCCAGTGATCAAAACAACGCCGCAGGTAAATGGTTCGGCGTTCCCGCGGTTCAGAGCCAGGGCGGCAGGCGGTCGAGCGCGATCAGCTGCGAGACCTCCAGGCGCGGCCGCACCAGCGCCCATTCGCCTTCCCGAACAAGCACTTCGGGCACCAATGCGCGGGTGTTGTAAGTGCCCGCCTGGACCGCGCCATAGGCTCCGGCGGTCATGACCGCGATGAGGTCGCCCGCCCGCGGTTCCGCCAGCTCGCGGTCGAGCGCGAGGAAATCACCGGATTCGCATACCGGGCCGACCACGTCGGCGATGATGCGCGCGGCGTCCGGCTGCGGCTCCCGCACCGGGCGGATGTCGTGGTGGGCCTCGTACAGCGTCGGGCGGATGAGATCGTTCATTCCGGCGTCGACGATGACGAAGGTCTTGCTCTCGCCGCGCTTGAGGTAAAGGACGCGCGTCACCAGGATGCCGGC
Organism: uncultured Alphaproteobacteria bacterium; assembly: GCA_963821505.1. Classification (GTDB taxonomy): domain Bacteria; phylum Pseudomonadota; class Alphaproteobacteria; order Rhizobiales; family Xanthobacteraceae; genus VAZQ01. Next base: position 173,380 of record CAWGEH010000006.1, on the reverse strand, counting down.
ATTGCCGACGATCAGCCGCCCCGGTTCGAAGATGAGCGTGCAGTCGAGGTCGCGCGTCGCGCGCTTGACCATGGCGGCATAAGCCTCGGGGTGCGGCGGCGGCTCGTTGTCCTCGCGGTAGGGAATGCCCAGCCCGCCGCCGAGATCGACGTGGCTGATGGCGTGGCCGTCGGCGCGCAGGGTGCGCACGAAATCGGAGAGCAGCGCGAAGGCATCGTCGAACGGCTCGAGCTCCGTGATCTGGCTGCCGATGTGCATGTCGACGCCGGTGACCTCGAGCCCCGGGAGCTTCGCCGCGGCGGCATAGACGGCGCGCGCGCGGCTGATCGGGATGCCGAACTTGTTCTCGGCTTTGCCGGTCGCGATCTTGGCGTGGGTCTTGGCGTCGATGTCGGGATTGACGCGAACCGAGACGCGGGCCGCGCGCCCCTTCCCCCTGGCGATCGAGGACAGCAGCTCGAGTTCCGCTTCGGATTCGACGTTGATGCAGAGGATGCCTTCATCGACGGCCAGCGCGAGCTCGGCCGCCGTCTTGCCGATGCCTGAAAACATGATCTTGTCCGGCGCGATGCCGGCGGCGCGCGCGCGCTGGAGCTCGCCTCCCGAGACCACGTCGGCGCCGGCGCCGAGCTCGGCGAGCGTCTTGAGCACCGCCTGGTTGGAATTCGCCTTCATGGCGTAGCAGACGAGCGCCTTGATGTCGGCGAAGGCGCCCGCAAAGACCTGGTAATGGCGCGTGAGCGTCGCGGTCGAGTAGCAATAGAACGGGGTGCCGACCGCCTGCGCGAGATCAACGAGATTGACCGCCTCGGCATGGAGGACGCCGCTGCGATAGGCAAAATGATGCATGACGGATCCGGCTTATAGCGTTTTCCCGCAACGTGGGAACCGGTTCAAGGGCGCCCTCGACAAAAGTCCCCCGCAGCCGGCCCGGGCGGCCGCCAACCGGCATGCGCTTGAGCTTGAAAGCGCACCGAAAACCCGCGTCAACCCCGGAATTTTCAGTCGATGAGCCAGTCGATCCACGTGCGCCGCGGAGGTGCGGGCGGGTGCGGTGGCTGCTGGCCGTCAGGGCCGACCTCGGGTCCGGAACCCGGTTGCGCGACGCCGGTCGCCGGGGCCGCTGACGCCTCCGGCGGCGGGTCGAGCCCGCCCTTGCGTCCGCACCCGGCAAGGCCAAGCGCGGCGACGAGGGCGCCAATGACTGCGATCCGGGCAAGGCGCTGGTCGGACAAGGAACCCAATTCGGACACTCCCCCAATCGGCGGCACCATAGCAGATCAGCCATAAGGCGACAGCATGACCAAGCCTTCCCGCATCGAGCTTACCGGCGGTCCTTTGCCAAGGCCTTAAGCCACCTGCTCGCCTCGCGCCGCACGTTCTTCGGCGCGGTGCCACCCTGGCTCATGCGGCTCTGCACCGATTTGTCGACGGACAGCACGCCCAGCACGTCCTTGGTGATCCGCTTGTCCACCGCCTGCATGGCGGCAACCGGCAACTCGTCGAGCGCAAGATGATCCGCGGCCGCCAGGGCCACGATGCGTCCGGTGACGTGATGGGCCTCGCGGAACGGCATTTCGAGCGTGCGCACCAGCCAGTCGGCAAGGTCGGTCGCGGTGGCGTAGCCTTCACCGGCGGCTTTGCGCATGCGCGCGACATCGGGCGTCATGTCACTCACCATGCCGGTCATGGCGGCAATCGACAGCATCAGGGCGGAGAAGGCGTCCATGGCGCCCTCCTTGTCCTCCTGCATGTCCTTCTGGTAGGCGAGCGGCAGCCCCTTCATCACGATCAGGAGCGCCTCGAGCGCACCGACGATGCGCCCGGTCTTCGCGCGCACGAGTTCGGCGGCGTCGGGATTGCGCTTCTGCGGCATGATCGAAGAGCCGGTGGTGAAGCGGTCGGAGAGCGAGATGAGCCCGACGAGCGGCGAGCACCAGATCACGATCTCCTCGGCGAAGCGCGACAGATGCACCGCGGTGATGGCGGCGGCGGAGAGCGCCTCCAGCACGAAGTCGCGGTCGGACACGGCATCGAGCGAGTTCGCCATCGGCTTCTCGAAGCCGAGCGCCTTCGCCGTCATGTTGCGGTCGATCGGGAAGGCGGTGCCCGCAAGCGCCGCGGCGCCGAGCGGCGATTGGTTCGCCCGCTTGCGCGCATCGGCGAAGCGGCCGCGGTCGCGCGCCGCCATCTCGACATAGGCGAGCAGATGATGACCGAAGGTCACGGGCTGGGCGGTCTGCAAATGGGTGAAACCCGGCATCACCGTCGCGGCGTGTTCGAGCGCCTTCTGCGCGAGCGCGCGCTGGTAGGCCGCGAGCGCCTGGTCGATGGCATCGACCGTCGCTCTGATCCACAGCCGGAAATCGGTCGCGACTTGATCGTTGCGCGAGCGCGCAGTGTGCAGCCGCCCGGCCGCCGGCCCGATGAGGTCCGCCAGCCGGCTCTCCACGTTCATATGGATGTCCTCGAGCGCCCGCTTGAACTTGAACTTGCCGCTCTCGATCTCTGACAGGATCGTGTCTAGACCGTGAGCGATCTTGCGGGCATCGTCGGCCGTGATGATGCCTTGTTTGGCGAGCATCGCGGCGTGGGCTTTGCTTGCGGCGATGTCCTGGCGGAAGAGGTGGCGGTCGAAATCGATGGAGGCATTGATGTCCTCCATGACCGCGTCGGGGCTGGCGCCGAAGCGCCCGCCCCACATCTTATTGCTCATGACACGTCTACCGAGGTTTCGCCGAATATGACCGAACCCGAACAAGCGGCGCGAACCCACGCCAGGAAACGCCTCGCCATGATCTTGGCCGGCGGCGTCGCCGGCCTCGCGGTCGGGCTCGCGGCGGTATACGGGATCGGGACGATCGAGCGCAATGCGCCTGACGCCGCCTGCGCCCCGGCGGCCGCGTTGGCGCAGCGCCTCGCGCCGCTCGCGCACGGCGAGGTGGCGGCGTTCGCGGTCGCGGAGCGACCACTGCGCCTGCCGGATCTCGTGTTCACCGACGCCGCCGGGACCACGCGGCATCTCACGGATTGGCGCGGACGCACGGTGCTGCTCAACCTGTGGGCCACCTGGTGCGTGCCCTGCCGCAAGGAGATGCCGGCGCTCGAGGCGCTTGCGGGCCAGCTCGGCGGACCGCGCTTCGAGGTGGTCGCGGTCAATATCGACACCCGCGATCCCGACAAGCCGCGCGCCTGGCTCAAGGAGGCCGGCATCGATCGGCTCGGCTATTACGCCGACCCGAGCGCCAAGATTTTTCAGGACTTGAAGGTGGTGGGTCGCGCGACCGGCATGCCGACCACGCTGCTGGTCGATCCAGCGGGATGCGAGATCGGCACGGTGGCGGGTCCGGCCGAATGGGCAAGCGAGGATGCCGTGCAGCTGGTGACGGCGGCGCTCAAGGGATAAGCCACCCGCGTCATCTTCTCAGATCCCGTGTCTGGAGTACGACCGATGACCCCTGCAATGAAAACCGCGCCCGCCTCGATGGGACTGATGGCCGGGCTGCTCGCGCTGTCCTCGTCGATGGCATCGGCGGAGCGCGCCGCGCCGGCGCGCGTGATCAAGTGCGAAGGCCCCTTCGGACCCAATGCGAGCCATGCCGACCTGGTCAAGGCCTTCGGAAAGAACAACGTCGTCTCCCAGGAGATCGACGGGGCGGAACGCGAGAAGATCAAGGCCAGCGTGCTCTACCCGGACGATCCCAAGGCGCGGCTGGAATTCATCTGGCGCGACGAGAAGGCACAGCGTCGGCCGACGCTGATCAGGGCGAAAGACCGCTCGGCCTGGGCCACTGCCGATGGCATTCACATCGGCGCGGCGCTCGCCGATATCGAGACGATAAATGGTAAGGCGTTCAAGCTGTCCGGCTTCGACTGGGACTACGGCGGCAGGGTTACGGACTGGCGGGGCGGCAAGCTGAGCAAGCCGCAGCGCGGCCGCTGCACCCTCGGAGTAGAGTTCGTCCACCCGGAGGACGCGCCGGAAGCGAATCTGGCCAAGGTTTCCGGCGACCGCGAGTTCCTCTCCGACAATGCCGACATGCGCGCGGTCGAGCCCTTCGTCGGGGTGGTGACCATTTCCTACCCGAAGCGCTGATTGGAGCGTGATCCCGAAACGTTGCGGACTTTTCGGATGAGATCATGCGACCAGACAAATGCTTGGAGCGAAATCGCGATTCAATTTGAAGCGATTTCGATCTAGCGCGTCGGGACCGGCTTCTCGCCGCGATAGTCGTAGAAGCCGCGCTGGGTTTTGCGCCCCAGCCAGCCGGCCTCGACGTATTTCACCAACAGCGGGCAGGGACGGTACTTGGAGTCCGCCAAGCCCTCGTGCAGCACCTGCATGACCGAGAGGCAGGTGTCGAGCCCGATGAAATCGGCGAGTTCCAGCGGCCCCATGGGATGGTGGGCGCCCAGCCGCATCGCGGTATCGATCGCCTCGACATTGCCGACGCCTTCGTAGAGCGTGTAGATCGCTTCGTTGATCATCGGCAGCAGAATGCGGTTGACGATGAAGGCGGGAAAATCCTCGGCTACCGCGATGGTCTTTCCGAGCTTCGCCACGAACTGCTTGGTGCTGTCGAACGTCGAATCATCCGTGGCAATGCCGCGGATGAGCTCGACCAGCTCCATCAGCGGCACCGGATTCATGAAATGGATGCCGATGAAGCGCTCGGGCCGGTCGGTCGAGGAGGCGAGCCGCGTGATCGAGATCGACGATGTGTTGCTGCCGATGATGGCGTCGGGCTTGAGCGCGGGGCAAAGGCTGGCGAAGATCGTGCGCTTGACGTCCTCCTTCTCGGTCGCCGCCTCGATGACGAGATCACAGTCGCCGAACGCCTCCAGCGTCTCCGCCGGCGTGATGCGTTTGAGCGCGGCCTGACGCTCCTCCTCGGTGATGCGCTTGCGGCTCACCTGCCGCGCCATGTTGCCGTTGATGGTCGCGATCCCGGCTTTGACCCGGTCGGCGGACAAATCGTTGAGCTTGACGTCGAACCCGGCAAGCGCGCTGACATGCGCGATGCCGCTGCCCATCTGTCCCGCGCCGATCACGCCGATTTTGCGAATGTGGAGAGCCATGCTGTCGGAACGGGCCTTCGGCCGCTCTTTGACCTCGATCATGTTCTTTTACCTATTTTACGCCGAGCTGGACCGAGACACCACGGGTGCATGGTCGCACTTGCCGTGATGGTCAATGGCCGGCCTTGCCGAGTTCCGCCGCCAGTTCCGGCAGCGCCTGGTAGAGATCGGCCACCAGGCCATAATCGGCGACCTGGAAGATCGGCGCCTCTTCGTCCTTGTTGATGGCCACGATGACCTTCGAATCCTTCATGCCGGCGAGATGCTGGATCGCGCCCGAAATCCCCACTGCGATGTAGAGCTCGGGCGCCACAACCTTCCCGGTCTGGCCGACCTGCCAGTCGTTGGGCGCATAGCCGGCATCGACCGCCGCGCGCGAAGCGCCGACCGCCGCGCCCAGCTTGTCGGCGACCGGTTCGATATATTTGGCGAAGTTCTCCCGGCTTTGCATCGCCCGCCCGCCGGAAATGATGATCTTGGCCGAGGTGAGCTCCGGGCGCTCGGACCTCGACAGTTCCTCGCCGACGAAGCTGGAAATGCCGGGATCGGCCGCGGCGGCCGCCCCCTCGATCGCCGCAGAACCGCCCTCCCCGGTCGCCTGGAATGTCGAGGTGCGCACGGTGATCACCTTGATCTTGTCCTTCGAGCGCACGGTCTGCACGGCATTGCCGGCATAGATCAGCCGCTCGAACGTGTCGGGTGCGATCACTTTGACGATATCGGAGATCTGCATGACGTCGAGTAGCGCCGCGACGCGCGGCATGATGTTCTTGCCGGTGGTCGTCGCAGGCGCGACGATCGCATCGTAGGAAGGCGCGAGCGAGTGCACGAGCGCGGCCACCGGCTCGGCCAGCATGTGCTCGTAGGAGGCGCCGTCGGCGAGCACGACCTTTTTCACGCCATCGAGCTTGGCGGCGGCTTCGGCAACCGGGCGACACCCGTTGCCGACGATCAGCACATGCACGTCGGCACCGAGCGCCTTCGCGGCGGTCAGCGCCTTATGGGTGGCGTCCTTGAGCGTCTTGTTGTCGTGCTCGGCGAGCAGGAGCGTGGCCATCAAATCACCCCGATCTCGTTCTTGAGCTTGTCGACGAGCTCGCCGACCGTCTTCACCTTGACGCCGGCCTTGCGGCCCGCGGGCTCGGTGGTCTTGAGCACTTCGAGTCGCGGCGAAACGTCGATTCCGAACGCGTCCGGGGTCTTCTCGTCGATCGGCTTCTTCTTCGCCTTCATGATATTCGGCAAGCTGGCATAACGCGGCTCATTGAGACGCAGATCCGTGGTCACGATCGCCGGACCTTTCAGCTTGACCGTCTGCAAGCCGCCGTCGACCTCACGCGTGACCAGAACACTGTCACCGTCGATCACCAGCTTCGACGCGAAGGTGCCCTGCGGCCAGCCCGTGAGCGCCGCCAGCATCTGGCCGGTCTGATTGCAGTCGTCGTCGATCGCCTGCTTGCCCATGATGACGAGCCCCGGCTTCTCCTGCTCGACGATGGCTTTGAGGATCTTGGCAACGGCGAGCGGCTCGAGCGCCTTGTCGGTCTTCACCAGAATGCCGCGGTCGGCACCCATGGCGAGCCCGGTGCGGATGGTCTCGGCGGCCTGCGCCGGGCCGATCGACACGCAGACGATCTCGGTCGCTTGCCCCTTCTCCTTGAGCCGGAGCGCCTCCTCGACGGCGATCTCGTCGAAGGGATTCATGGACATCTTGACGTTCGCGAGTTCGACGCCGCTGCCGTCGCTCTTGACGCGAATTTTGACGTTGTAGTCGACCACCCGTTTCACCGGCACCAGAATTTTCATGAAGTTCGCTCTCGCGACGGCAAGCTCGGCGGCCCCGGGCGCCGGGCCGTAGCGCGTATGAAGACGCGCGTCAACGCGCTGATGGACGCCGGCAACCTAATGGCCGCCGCCTTGCAGTGTCAACGGAGGTTGTCGAAGCGCGCCGCGCGGGCGGCGGGATTGGGTCCGATCTGGACGACCGTGTCGGGCACCGGCTGCAGGCACTGGAACAGCTTGACTGCCGACGGCTTCATCATCGGGAACAGCACCGCCCCGCTCAGCATGCCGCCGAAATGGCACCAATAGGCGACCTCGCTCTTCGAGGACGCCCCGAGATTCCACAGCTGGCTGAGCGCGAACAGGCCGACCACCCAGTAGGCGCTGATCCGCAGCGGAATGATACCGAGCAGCACCGTGATCTTGGCGCAAGGACGCAGCATCACATAGGCGACCACCACGCCGGCGATGGCGCCCGAAGCGCCAATCAGCTCGATCCCGGAATGCGGATCGTTGGCGATGAACACGAGGCCGCCACCGACGCCGGAGAGCAGATAGAAGGCAAGATAGCGCCAGCGGCCGAGCGCCCGCTCGACGTCGTCGCCGAACACCCACAGGAACACCATGTTGCCGAGGAGGTGCGCGATATCGGCATGGAGGAATTCGTAGGTGATGAGCGTCGCGAAAGCCGGAAGCCAACCGCGCGCGCCCATGTCGCCGCTGAAAGCCGCAGGCGTCAGACTGAAGGTGTCGATCATGCGATCGAGCGCGAGCTGGCCGGCGCCGGCCTCGTAGCCGAAGACCGCGAGGTTGGCCGCGATCAGGCACCAGGTGACGACCGGCTTCACCGGTTGGGTGAAGGGATTGTCGTCGTAGATCGGCACGACCATGCGAGGTTGTCCCCGTCACCGATTCTGTCCCGGCTGCCACAACACGTCGGAGGTCCCCTTGTCGTTGGCGTGCCGTCCCGCCACGAAGAGAAAATCCGAGAGGCGGTTGACGTATCTGAGCGCCGCCGGCGTCACGCCTTCGCCGGGCTTGTCGTTGAGCTCGACCATCAGCCGCTCGGCGCGCCGGCAAACCGTGCGCGCGAGGTGAAGGTACGCGGCCGCCGGATTTCCGCCCGGCAGGATGAAGGATCGCAGCGGCGCGAGATCGGCATTGAGCTCGTCGATCCGCTGCTCCAGCCATTCCACCTGCGCGTCGGTGACGGTCATGCGCGCGCCGCCGGGTCCCTTCTCCGACAGGCACAGATCCGCCTCGACGTCGAATAGATCGTTCTGGATGCTCGCCAGCATCACATCCAGCGCCCGATCGGTGGCGCCGCTGTGGAGGCGCACCAGCCCGATCGCTGCGTTGACCTCGTCCAACGTGCCGTAGGCGGCGACCCGCAGATCGTATTTCTTGCGCCGCTCCCCGCTGCCGAGCGACGTGGTGCCGTCGTCGCCGGTACGCGTGTAGATGCGGTTGAGAACGACCATCGCTCGGTCCTATCTGCCGATCGCCCAGATCGTCAGCATTATGACGATGAGCGCGATGAATTGCAGCAGCACGCGAAGCCTCATCAGCTTCTGCGATCTCTGGGGTGAGCCGCCGCGCATCATGTTGGTGAGGCCGAGCAGCAGCACCACCGCGACGGCGCCGATCGCGATCGGCACGAGGGCGTAGGTCAAGAATTCGGTCATCGCAGCCCTCTTAGCACCCCCAAGATGGTGAGACCATCGTCCGGGTTCCAATGCCAAGCGCAAAAAAAAGCTTTCGCAGGCCTTCACATCCGCGAGATTTGAAATCCGGCGCACCGCGCGTACCATTGGGATCCGCTGCAAGTCGGCTGTAGACGACTTGCGCATTCACGATCCCGATCTCGCGTAACCCCGAGATCGCCGCAAGGCGCATCGAGCAGCTTCTCGAACTCATCCTCCGGACGAATCCCATGCCCTTTCATCGCGATTGCCAACGGTCATGACCTCGCGCGTCCTGGTCCTCGGCGCCGCCGGACGGTTCGGCTACCGGGCAGCGGAGGCGTTCCGCGATGCAGGGTGGACGGTGACCAGCCTGATGCGCCCGGGCGCTTCGGCGCGCGCGCCGGTCGGCACCGAGGTCGTCGAGATCAACGCCCTCGATTATGCCGCGGTGGCTGCGGCGGCCCGCGGCGCCGACGTCGTGCTGCACGCACTCAATCCGCCTTATACCGACTGGTCGCGGCTTGCCCTGCCCCTCGCCTATTCCGCCATCAACGCGGCGGAAACGGCGGGCGCCACCTTGCTCTTCCCCGGCAATCTCTACAACTACGGCTCGCGCCTGCCGCCGGTGATCGTTGAGACCACGTCGATGCGGCCGTCTTCGCGCAAGGGCCGATTGCGAGTGGCGATCGAGGATCGCATGGAGGAAGCCGCCGAGCGCGGCGTGCGCACCATCATCCTGCGCGCGGGAGACTTCTACGGCGGCGGGCACGGATCATGGCTGGACCTCGTGCTCGCCAAGGAGATCGGACGCGGCCGCCTCACCTATCCCGGGCCGCTCGACCTGGTGCATGAATGGGCCTACCTGCCGGATCTGGTCTCCGCGCTGGTGCAGCTTGCCGCCATTCGCGAAACGCTGCCGCCGTTCGCGACTTTCGGCTTTTCCGGCCATGCGGTCACCGGGCGCGAATTCACCACCGCCATCGCCAGGGCGGCGCGGCGCAAGCTTCAAGTCAAGCGCATGACCTGGTGGCTCATCCATGCGTTGCGGCCGCTTGTGCCGCTTTGTGGGGAGCTCTCCGAGATCGCCTATCTCTGGAACGAGCCGCACCGGATCGACGGCGGCAAGCTCGCGGCGGCGATCGGCAGTATCTCGCGCACGCCGCTTGACGTTGCCGTCGCGCACGCCCTAGAGGACCTCGGCGCAACCGCTTGAAACGCGGCCCGCCGACGCGGTCGTAACCCCTTCGGGAGAGGAAGGCTTTCCATGGTCGTCGACTTCCAGCACCACTTCACGCCGCACCAGCTGATGCCGAAGGACCTCGGCCGCCGCAAGATCGTGTCCTACGACGAGCATGGCGCGCCGAGCTTCATCCTGCATTGGATGCTGTTCGACCTCGACGAGCATATCCACATGATGGACGAGGCCGGTATCGACGTTGCCTTCCTCACCAGCGCCGCCGGCATGTGCGCCGACCTCGACAAGTCCCGCCTGTGCAACGAGAGCGCCAAGAAGGCGGAACGCGATTATCCCGGCCGCTTCATCGGCGCTGCGCATGCCAATCCGCTGGGCGGCGCGGAGGCCTTGCGCGAGCTCGCGCGCTGCAAGCACGAGCTCGGCTTTCCCGGGGTGGTGATCACCTCGGAGACCAACGGCCTTTACCTCGATGCTGCGCAATTCGAGCCGTTCTGGGCCGAATGCGCCAAGCTCGGACTGTTCGTTTTCGTGCATCCGGCGCTCAAGCTCAATCAGACCCAGCAGTTCGACGGCTACGACACCGCGCGTTCCGTGGGCCGCGAGTTCTCGCTGGTGATGGCGACGATCCGCCTGATCAATTCGGGCGTGTTCGATCGCCACCCCAATCTCACGATCCACATGTCGCACCTCGGCGGCGGCCTCTCCGCGCTGCTCGGCCGCATCCGCTCTTATCAGGACAAGGACTTCTGGGGCACGCTGGACAATGCCCGCCATGGCATGAAGCCCAGGCAGGATTTCGACTATTACCTTCGCAATAACATGGTGTTCGATACCGCGGGCTTCTGCGGTGCGATGGGCGCGGTCAAGGGCGCGTTGATCGAAATCCCGGCCTCGCGCATCGTCTTCGCCACCGACTACCCGCAGGAAATCCGCGAGCGCGCCGCGGTGCGCGACTTCGTCAAGGAGCTGCGCGCGCTCGGCAAGAACGGCGAGGCAATCCTCTCCGGCAACGTCGACAAGCTCCTCAAGCAACCGGCCAAGGCGGCATAACAGCGGTCACCGTCGCCGCGCGTCGCGAGACCCGGCGCGACAAGGCGCGGATCACCGCACGACGCTCCAGGAGCATCACCCGGCCAGATGCTTCTCGATCTCATGCACGGGAAGCTTGACGAAATCCTTGTCGATTTCCGCACGCAGTGCAGTGCGCAGATTATGGGAGTAGGCTTGGCGCAGGACGCCAAGGGCGCGGGGGGGCGCGATCACGATCAGCGACTTGGCCTTGCCGGCATTCACCGCGGCGTCGAGATGGCCGGCCAGCTTGTGCAGAAACCTGTGCTCTTCCTGGTCGTGCCAGTCAGTCTGCTCCATGGCGCTGCGTCCGGGTCCCACCGAACTGAAAGCCCGGCCCGGCGCGTCGGTGCCCAAGTCGTGCGTCTTCGGATCGGGTTGCTCGTAGACTTCCCTGGTCTTCAAATTCGGGAATTTCTCGTCGCCGATGTTTTCGAGAACGAGGGCCTTTGCGCCGTCGCAAACGACGACCCACTCGCCGTGACTGATCTTGAGCCTGGACATGCAATCCGTCTCCTCGCCTTGCCCGCATATTGGTGCACGGCCGCAGCCGCGCCTTGATCTTGATCAAACGCCGAAGAGGCAATTGAGTTGCCGGCGCGGGTGAGACCGGGGTGTAACACCCGCGGGCCTGGAAAGCGATCCCATCGGATCGCACAGCGCGTCAGAGCACTTGTTTGGTCGCATGATCTTATCCGAAAAGTCTGCAACTTTTCGGGATCATGCCCTAGTTGGTCGCGCTCAGCAGCCGCCTGGCAATGACCTGGGCCTGGATTTCCGCGGCGCCCTCGAAAATACTGAGAATGCGGGCGTCGCACAGAATGCGCGAGACCGGAAACTCGAGCGCGAAACCGTTGCCGCCGTGGATCTGCACGGCGTTGTCGGCATTGGCCCAGGCGATGCGAGCGGCGAGGAGCTTGGCCATGCCCGCTTCGAGATCGCAGCGCTTGCCCGAATCCTTCTGCCGCGCGGCGAAATAGGTGAGCTGGCGCGCGATCATGATCTCGACGGCCATCATCGCGATCTTGTCGGCGACGCGGGGGAAATTGATGATCGGTTCGCCGAACTGGCGGCGTTGCTGGGCGTAGCCGAGCGCCTGCTCCATGGCGGCTTGCGCCACCCCGATCGCGCGCGCCGCGGTCTGGATGCGGGCCGACTCGAAGGTCTGCATGAGCTGCCGAAAGCCTTGCCCCTCGACCCCGCCGAGCAGGTTCTCGGCCTTCACCTCGAAGCCGTCGAAGGCGATCTCGTATTCCTTCATGCCGCGATAGCCCAGCACCTCGATCTCGGTGCCCGACATGCCGGCGGCCGGGAACGGATCGGCGTCGCTGCCGCGCGGCTTCTCCGCCAGCAGCATGGACAGCCCGCGATGGCCGGGCTCGTTGGGATTGGTGCGCACCAGCAGCGTCATCAGATCGGCGCGCACGGGGTGGGTGATCCAGGTCTTGTTGCCGTAGACCTTGTAGACGTCGCCCTCACGCACTGCCCGCGTCTTGAGCGAGGCAAGATCGGACCCGGTATTGGGCTCGGTGAACACCGCCGTGGGCAGCACTTCACCTGATGCGAGCTTCGGCAACCACTTGCGTTTCTGTTCCTCGGTGCCGCCGCCGATGATGAGTTCGGCCGCGATCTCGGAGCGCGTGCCGAGCGAGCCCACCCCGATATAGCCGCGCGCGAGTTCTTCCGAGACGACGCACATCAACTCCTTGCCGAGTCCCAGTCCGCCGTAGTCCTCCGAGATCGTAAGGCCGAACACCCCGAGCTCCGACATCTGCGCCAGAATCTCGAGCGGGATGTAGCTGTTGGTGCGATGCCATTGTTGCGCCTGCGGCGCGACCTCGCTGTCGGCGAATTTGCGCATCTCGTCGCGGATCGTGGCCAGCGTCTCGTCCAGCCCGCAGTCGCCGACGGTGGCGTCATGGTGCGCCTGCGATCAGCTCGACCAGGCGGGCCCGGCGCTCGACATTGCTGGACGCGGCGAATGCCCGGAGCGGGACCGCCATCCGGGCGGCGACCGTCTCGGCCGCGAGCCCGAGATCGGCGGGACGCACGATCTCGCCCTGGCTCATGGCAATGCCGCCCTCGATCTGGGCAAGATATTCGCCGATCCCGATCTCGACGAGCAGCTCCTCGATCTCGCCGAGCCTGCCGCCGGCATGCATGCGCTCGGCATAGGCGGCGAGCTGGCGCACCGATTCGACATAGGTCGCGAGCCAGGCCAGACCATGGGTGGCGCGCTGCTCGCGGTCGAGCAGCCGGTCGTCCATGCCATTCGCGGCCGTGACCCGCTGGCGCACCGACGCCGTCGCCTCGGCGAGCACCGCCTCGGCGGCGCCGGTGGCCTTGCGCGCCTGCGCAATCAGCTTCTCCGCGGCCTCGCGGCCTTGAGCCTTGTCGAGCATGGGCGATCTCCGTGCGGCCGGCCCTTCGACCGCGTTCGTAAGCCGCTATGTCCCTGCAGCCCGGAAACGCAGGAGGTTTCAAGACTACGCGTGCAGTGCACAAATGCAACGCTGCTTGCGCTTTTTTGTCGGTTCTGCCGCGAGTTTGCGCAGGCAATGCTACATTATCGACCGCTCGGAGCGGCGCGCGGTGGATGCGGGATTGGTACAAACGGCCAGGGTCTGACTCGCCGATGCGACGAGCCTTCAACATCGCCCTCGATGCCTATTGGCGTTTCCTCGCGGACGACGGCTGGGCGATTGCGAGCCATATCGCGCTCTCCGCGTTGATGGCGATGTTTCCATTCTTCATCGTGTTGACGTCGATCGCCGGCTTCTTTCTCGGCTCCAGCGATCTCGCCGACGAGGTCGTAAAGCTGATGTTCGCCACCTGGCCCGATGAAGTGGCTCGCCCGATCGCCCGCGAAATCCAGAACGTGCTCACCACCACGCATCCCGGCGCGCTCACGCTCGGCGCCGCGTTCGCCATCTATTTCGCCTCGAGCGGCGTCGAGAGCCTGCGGATCGGTCTCAACCGGGCCTATGGCGTGGTGGAGACGCGATATTGGATCCTGCTGCGACTCGAATCCATCGCCTATGTGCTGGTGGCCGCGATAGCGCTGCTGGCGCTCGGCTTTCTCGTCGTGCTCGGACCGCTCCTGTTCCATACGGCGCTGCGGTATGCGCCGTGGCTCGAGCCGCTCGAGGGCACCTTCACTTTTTTCCGCTTCGCCATCGCAGGCACCGTCCTCACCATCGCGCTGTTCGTGGCGCACAAGTGGCTGCCGGCCGGCGGCCGCCGGATCATCGAGATTCTGCCCGGAATCATCGCCACGCTGGCCTTGTGGCTGGTCGCCGGCGTCGCCTTCGGCCGCTATCTCGCCGAGTTCTCCTATGCCTATGTGAGCTACTATGCCGGCCTGGCCTCGGCCATGATCGCGCTGGTGTTCCTGTATTGGACCGCATCGATCTTCGTTTATGGCGGCGCCCTCAACGCGGCGATCTTTCGACCGCGCGGCAAGGACGCGCCGGTTAGGTAGACGATGGCTGACGGCCGCTAGAACTATCTCCGCTTCACTCAGGATCCATCAGCTGTCATTCCGGAGCGCGCCGAAGGCGCGAGTGATTCTCGTCGAGCAGCACGACATCCGCGCGCGCACCGGCGGCAAGCGAGCCGATCGGACGCTGGAGGGCTTGTTGGCCGGCGGCCAATCCGGTCGTGGACATCCGTCGCCCCGTCCGCTCCGCCTCTCTTAGGGTCATGACGTGAATCGAGCTCGGCTTCTCGATCGGCCATTCCACTGGGCAACGGCCCAGGGCCGCGACGCATTCCTCCACCTTCCCTCACCTGCTCGCCAGAGTTGCGCCGCGAGATGGTCCAGCGGCCGCTCGGGTATGCGGCGGCCGCATCGACGGCCAAGCCGACCGCCGGCACGAAATCATCCGCGCTCGAAGATGCTCCGGCGCACACAGCAAAAAAGGCCGCCCCGCTGGGAGCGGCCTCTTGACTATTGTGCGCCTGCGCTCAGCGCCGGCGAACGTCACCCGATATAGGCAACGCGCTCCTGCGCCTGCGCCTCGGCTGCGGTCGCAGGCTGGGCGGGAAGCTGGAGCACGGTTGCCTCCTGACCCTCGAGGAGATCGGTCAGGAGCACCATTTGTCCGTCCGGGAATTCAAGGGAATCATGATGCATGCGCGGCTGGTCCTTGTTGACCTGCCGAAAGATCGCCGTCTGGGCGTTCATCTTTCTCGCACCCAGCCCCAGGAATCCGGATGCCGTGCATGCGACCTCCCGGGAAAACGCAAGTTCTGTTCCCGGAAGGACGCAGACCGCGGTGGTGGCATCTTCCGACGCGGCAAATCCACGTGTGCCGGTACCGAAGTTGCGCGTGGTAAGCTTGTCGCCGACTCTTGCAGAACGCGACTTCACATTGTGAAGGCTGTAATCGCACATGGTCAGGCTCCTTTCCGTTAGCCCCCCATGCCCCTCTGCGAGTCAGTGAAAAGCAAGAATGGTGCCAAAAGAAGGAAGAATAATGTCACGCCCGGAGGCGCCCGCGCCGCGCACCATAATCGTCAGGCGCCGCCGCTGGCCTCGACCACGTCGTCAAGCGTACGCAGCCCCGTGCGCGGCGTATTGACCAGCACCGCCATGTTGCCTGGCGGATGCCGGTTGGTGCGCATCAATTCGTGTGCGTACGGGATCTTGCTCCAGGGAAACACCTCGCTCATGCAGGGATCGATGCGGTGGTCGAGCACGAACTGGTTCGCCGACGACGCCTGCTTGAGATGGGCAAAATGCGAGCCTTGGACGCGCTTCTGCCGCATCCAGACATAGCGTGCGTCGAAGGTGAGGTTGTAGCCGGAGGTGCCGGCACAGAACACCACCATCCCGCCGCGCTTCACCACCAGGCAGGACACCGGGAACGTCGCCTCGCCCGGATGTTCGAACACGATGTCGACGTCGCGCTTGCCGGTGATGTCCCAGATCGCCTTGCCGAACTTGCGCGCCTCCTTGACCCAGGTGTCGTAGTCCGGCGTGCCGACCTTCGGCATCTGGCCCCAGCAGGAAAAATCCTTGCGATTGATCACGCCCTTGGCGCCGAGCTGCATCACGTAGTCGCGCTTGCTTTCGTCCGAGATGATGCCGATGGCGTTGGCGCCGGACGCGGCCGCGAGCTGCACACCGAAGACGCCGAGGCCGCCGGAGGCGCCCCAGACCAGCACGTGGTCGCCCGGCTTCATGGTATGCGGCGGGTGGCCGTACAGCATGCGGTAGGCGGTGGCGAGCGTGAGCGTGTAGCAGGCCGCCTCCTCCCAGGCGAGATGCGCCGGCTTTGACATGAGCTGGCGCGACTGCACACGGCAGAACTGCGCGAAGGATCCGTCCGGCGTCTCGTAGCCCCAGATGCGCTGCGAAGGCGACAGCAGGGGATCGCCGCCATTGCAGTCCTCGTCGTCGCCGTCGTCCTGATTGCAGTGGACGATGACCTCGTCGCCCACCTTCCAGCGACGAACCTTGGCGCCGCAGGCCCAAACGATGCCGGAGGCGTCAGAACCAGCGATGTGGAACGCGTTCTTGTGCACGTCGAGCGGCGATATCGGAATGCCGAGGCCCGCCCACACACCATTGTAGTTGACGCCGCCCGCCATCACGTAAACCAGGACCTCGTCCTCGCCGATCGGCCACGTCGGCAGTATTTCGAGCTGCATGGCGGTCTCCGGCGGACCGTGACGCTCTTTGCGGATCGCCCAGGCATGCATCTGCGCCGGCACGTGTCCGAGCGGAGGAACCTCGCCGATGTCGTAGAGCTCCTTGCGCACCGCCGCCTGCAGCGGCTTCGTGATCGCGACGGCCGGCATGGCTGCCTCCGCAAATTGCAAAGCAGAGCTTAGTCTGCCGCATTTCATGCTGCATCGCAATATCGACGAGACCGCCGGCCGAAGACACTTGCAGGCGAATGCTTGCAGGCGAAGACGACACTTGCAGGCGAAAGCGCAGCTTCGCTCGCGGGAAGGAATGCGGCCCAGACTGTGCAAGGAGCGGATCGAGATGTCCGGCTGTGCTGACAGTTTGGGCGAGTTGAGCTATGTTGGTCCGGCTGCGTCGAAATCGCGGCGGGACGTTCGTGCCCGGCCGACAGGGGGAGGACATCGTGATAGGAATAGACAGCATCATCATCATGCTGATCGTCGGCGCGATCGCCGGCTGGCTGGCCGGGCAAATCGTGCGCGGTTTTGGATTTGGGCTCCTCTGGAACATCGTCATCGGCATCGTGGGCGCCTTCATCGGCGTCTGGCTGCTGCAGCAATTGGGATTCATGCCGTTCGCGGGCTTCATCGGCTCGATCGTCAACGCCACCATCGGCGCCGTCATCCTCTTGGTCATCGTCGGATTCATCAGGCGCTAACGGCAAGGCTCTGCGTTGCGGCCGGCGTCGGCCGCCGCACCGAGCGCGCTCGAGACGAGCGGATGCCCCTTTGAGGGCGCTCGCGCGTGATCCCTGTCGGCTGCGCGCCGATCCGTCCGCACGCTCGCAGAACGTCGCGCTTTCAGCGGGGGATCCTATGACGCCGAGCTGACGACGCCCGATCAGGAAGACGCTTGCGCCCGAAATGGGATTATGCTGCACTGCACAACCGCGAGGCAGGCGACAGCCAGCGAGGCGACAAGATGGGCGAGCCGTCGGACCCCGCGGGGCGGCAGCGCGACAGACCGTGGATCTTCCGCACCTATGCCGGCCACTCGGCGGCACAGGATTCGAACGCGCTCTATCGCAAGAACCTCGCCAAGGGTCAGACCGGACTCTCCGTCGCCTTCGATCTGCCGACCCAAACCGGCTACGACAGCGATCATCCGCTCGCCAAGGGCGAGGTCGGCAAGGTCGGGGTGCCGATTTCCCATCTCGGCGACATGCGCACGCTGTTCGATCGAGATCCCGCTCGGGGACATGAACACGTCGATGACCATCAACGCGACGGCGGCCTGGCTTCTGGCGCTCTATGTCGCCCTGGCCGACGAGCAGGGCGTCGCGCGCGAGAAGCTGCAAGGCACCACGCAGAACGACATCATCAAGGAATATCTCTCGCGCGGCACCCACGTGTTTCCGCCGGCGCCCTCCATGCGGCTCACCAAGGACACGATCCTGTTCACGACCCGGGAGATGCCGAAATGGAATCCGATGAATGTGTGCTCCTATCACCTGCAGGAGGCGGGCGCGACGCCGGTGCAGGAACTGGCATTTGCGCTCGCCACGGCGGTCGCGGTGCTCGATACGGTGAAAGCATCGGGCGCGGTGCCGCCCGGTGCGTTCGGCGAGGTGGTGGGGCGCATCTCGTTCTTCGTCAATGCCGGCCTCCGCTTCGTCACCGAGCTCTGCAAGATGCGCGCCTTCGCCGAACTGTGGGACGAGATCACCGCGGAGCGCTACGGGGTCAATGATCCCAAGCAGCGGCTGTTCCGCTACGGCGTGCAGGTCAACTCGCTCGGGCTGACCGAGCAGCAGCCGGAGAACAACGTCACCCGGATCCTGATCGAGATGCTGGCGGTGACGCTCTCGAAGAACGCGCGCGCGCGCGCGGTGCAGCTGCCGGCCTGGAACGAGGCGCTCGGGCTGCCGCGGCCCTGGGACCAGCAATGGTCGCTGCGCATGCAGCAGATCCTCGCCTACGAGACCGACCTGCTGGAATACGACGATATTTTCGACGGATCGCCCGCGATTGCCGCCAAGGTCGCGGATCTCAAGCGCGCGGCGAAGGAGGAGTTGGCGCATATCGAGGCACTGGGCGGCGCGGTCGCGGCCGTCGAGCAAGGCTATATGAAGCGACAGCTCGTGGAGTTCGAACACGCGTCGCGTCGAGGCGATCGAACGCGGCGAGCAGACCGTCGTCGGGGTCAATCGGTTCGTGGAGAGCGAGGCATCGCCCCTCGCCGGCGCGGCCGACACCATCCTCACCGTTTCGCCGCAGGCCGAGGCGGAGCAGATCGAGCGCCTCAAGGCCTGGCGCAGCGCGCGCGACCAGGAAGCGGTCTCGGCGGCGCTCAGGGAGCTGCGCGCCGCGGCCCGAGAAAACCGCAACATCATGCCGCCTTCGGTGGCCTGCGCCAAAGCCGGCGTCACCACCGGCGAATGGGGCTTCGCCCTGCGCGAAAGCTTCGGCGAGTACCGCGCGCCCACCGGCGTTGGGCGGGCGCCGCGCAACGACACCGTCGGCCTCGACGATCTCCGCGCCGATGTCGACCGCGTGTCGCGCAAGCTCGGACGCCGGCTGAAATTCGTGGTCGGCAAGCCGGGCCTCGACGGCCATTCCAACGGTGCCGAGCAGATCGCGGTGCGCGCGCGCGACGCCGGCATGGATGTCGTCTACGAAGGCATCCGGCTCACGCCGGCGGAGATCGTCGAGGCCGTGCGCGCGCAAGGCGCGCACGTGGTGGGATTGTCGATCCTCTCGGGCTCGCACGTGCCGCTGGTGAAGGACGTGGTTGCGCGCCTGAAAAGCGCCGGCCTCGACGACGTCCCGGTCGTGGTCGGCGGCATCATCCCGCCGGAGGACGCGCAGATGCTGCAGCAGGCCGGCGTTGCCGCGGTGTACACGCCCAAGGACTTCGAATTGAACCGCATCATGGCCGACATCGTGCGCATCGTCGATCGAACCGCGGCGTAACCTGTTCCGGGTGGAGTCGCGGTCCCTGCGCACGGAAAGTTCTATGGCGTTGCGCGATTGCAACGTCAGCGGAAACGAATAGTCATTTCAATCTGGTACGCCCATCCCGGGTCGGCTGCCGGGCGCCGATGGGTGCCGCGACCGGCCCGCGCACCTTGACTCGCTGCGGTGCCGACGCGAGCGTTGACCCTCACCACGGCCGTCGTCACTACCATCGCTCGTCGTCGTGGCGTAAGTTCGGGGGTATCCGATGAAAAAACTCATTGTCGCCGGCCTCGGCATGGCCGCGCTCGCCGCCGCGCTCCAGCCCGCCGCCGCCGCTGACCTGCCGGCGGCGTATCGCGCGCCGCAGACCTACGTGATTTTCAGCTGGACCGGTTTCTATTTCGGCGGGCATGGCGGCGGCGGCTGGGGCCAGAAGGAAGCGACCATCGCACCGTTCACGTTCGCGGGCGCCCCCGTCGCGCCGCCGGGCACCACCGTCGATATCACCGGAGCACTGGCGGGCGGCCAGTTCGGAGCCAACTACCAGGCCGGCTCATGGGTCTTCGGTGTCGAGGTGGACGCGAGCTGGGCGGACCTCACCGGCAGCACGGCGTGCGTGAGCGGCATCGCGGGGGTCGCAGCGAACTGCCAAGCCAAGGTGAACGCCCTCGGCACGATCGCGGGTCGGCTGGGCTTCGCCGTCGATCGCATGCTGCTCTACGGCAAGGGCGGCGCTGCCTTCGCCAATGACAAGTATGAACTCAATTCGCTCGCGGCGTTCAGATCCAGCGAAACCCGCTGGGGCTGGATGCTGGGCGCCGGCCTGGAATATTCCTTCACCGACAATTGGTCCGCCAAGGTTGAGTACAATTACCTCGACTTCGGCACGCGCGCCGTGCGCTTCACGGATACCACCGGCCTTTTGTTTCTCGATACCAACATCCGCGAGCGCCTCCACGTCGTGAAGGCCGGCATCAATTATCGCTTCGGTTGGGCGCCGGTCGGAGTGACCTACTGACGGCCGACGCTACGATGCCCGCACCTCCGGCGGCACGACCGCGCCGAGCACGCGCGTGAGCGCGCTGGGGCTCAACGGCTTGGCGAGATAGCCGTCCATTCCGGCCGCGCGAGCCGCCGCCTCGTCTGCGGCATTGCCGCGTCCGGAGACGCCGACAATCGGGACGCGGCCGGCGGGATCAGCGAGCGCGCGGATGCGCCGCGTCGCTTCGACGCCGTCGATGTCGGGCAGCGTCACGTCCATCAGCACGACATCGTAGCGCCCCTGCGCCACCGCCTCCACCGCCGCCGCGCCGGTGCCGACGAAATCCGCACGATGGCCGAGCTCGGTGAGAATGGTATTGAGCAGGACGCGGCCGTAGGGATTGTCTTCGACGCACAGCACGGCGAGCGCACGCAGCGGCGCGCCGAGCGCGGCCGCGCCGTCCGGCGCCTTCCCTGCCGGATCCGCGACCTTGTCGAAGACGAGGCTGAGCCGGAACCGGCTGCCGCCCTCGGCCTTGCTCGTGACCGTCAGGTCGCCGCCCATGGCCTTGGCGACACGCTTGACGAAGGCGAGGCCCAATCCGGCGCCGCCGTACCGGCGCGCGACCCGCTCGTTTGCCTGCGCAAAGGGTCGAAACAGCCGTTTGATCTCGGCACCGCTGAGCCCGATCCCGCTGTCGGATACGCTGAAGACGAGCCGCGCCTTGCCGCGCGCGGCCTTCGCGGCGTCCACATCGAGGCGCACGCTGCCGCGCTCGGTGAACTTGACGGCATTGTCGATCAGATTTTCCAGCGCGGCGCGCAGCCGCAGCGGATCGCCGATCACCGCCTCCGGCAGCCCGGCGGCGATCCGCGTCTCGGCCGCGAGCCCCTTGGCCTCGGCGCGGGCGGCGAGCGAGGCCGCGAGCGCGTCGGCGAAACGGCGCGGGCGAATAAGCTCGCGACGCAGGATGAGACCCTTGGCGTCGGCGCGCGCGGCATCCACGATGAGCGAAGTGAGCAGAGCGAGATGTTCGGCCGTGGTCTTGATCGCGATCGCCCAACCGCGCTCGCGCTCGCCGAGCTCGGATGTAGCCAGCAGCTCGCCCAGCGCCAGGATGCCGGTCAACGGCGTTCTGATCTCATGGGCGATGTCTGCCAGCGTCGCCTCGAGCGCGCGCGGATGAGATGCCCGCGAGCGCCGGCGCGCCGTGCGCTTGGCGCGACGTGGCCGCCTGCCAGCGGATGTCCTCGGTCTCGGCATCGCACCCCCAGGGGCAGATTGGCACGGAGTGAAGCCGCCGGCCACAGGGCTCAGGTGAGAGCGACCATCCGGCGGATGTCGGCCGGGGTCGCGCCGGCGCCCCGCAGCGCCCGCAAGGCGGTCGCACGGGTCGATTTCGAGAGCTTTTGTCCGTCGTCATCGAGGATCAGACGGTGATGATGGTAGGCGGGTGCGGGCACGCCGAGCAACTCCTGCAGCAGCCGATGCACGCTGGTCGACCAGAACAGATCCTGCCCGCGCACGACGTGCGTCACGCCCTGATGGGCGTCGTCGACGACCACCGAGAGATGGTAGCTCGTGGGCGTGTCCTTGCGCGCCAGCACCACGTCGCCCCATAGCTGCGGCGTTGCCGAAACCGATCCGCTCTTGCGGTCGGGGCCGGTCTCGTTCCACGTCAGCGGTCCGGTTCGGGCGATCGCCGCCGACATGTCAAGGCGCAAGGCATACGGCTCCCCTCCTCGCATGCGCAGCCGCCGTTCGGCCGCCGACAGCGAGCGCGCACCCCCGGGATAGAGCGGGGCGCCGTCGGGGTCGCGCGGCCAGGGAGCATGCGTTTCCTGCTCGGCGACGAGGCGCGCGATCTCGCCGCGGGTCTCGAAGCTCGGATAGAGCACGCCGAACTGATCGAGGCGGGCGAGCGCCGCGCGGTAATCGTCGAAATGCGCGCTCTGGCGGCGCACCGGCTGCTCCCAGGCGATGCCGAGCCACGCCAGGTCTTCATAGATCGCCTGTTCGTATTGCGGCCGGCAGCGCGCCGCGTCGATGTCCTCGATGCGGAGCAGGAATCGGCCGCCAGTTGCGCGCGCCATCTCGAAATTGATGAGCGCGGAAAGCGCATGGCCGAGGTGCAGATAGCCGTTCGGGCTCGGCGCGAAGCGGAACACGGGAGGGCTCATGTGCACACGGGCGGACTACGCCAAGGAGAAGGGGGGTTGCGTCGGCATGACATTTGTAGATGCTGCGCGGCGGTCATGTCCTTCTTCATCCACACCGAGGCCGACCTGGAACACGCGATCGCGCGCCTGGTCACCGCCGATCCGCGCTTCGGCGCGGTGCTGTCGCGGGCGGGGCGGCCTCCGTTGCGGCGGCGACCGGACGGGTTCTCCGGCCTGGCCTCGATCGTGGTCTCGCAGCAGCTCTCGACCGCGAGCGCGAAGGCGATCTGGGAGCGGCTCAACCGGGCCTTCAATCCCTTCGACCATGCCGCGGCGCTGCGCGCGCGGTCGGCCAAGCTTGCCCGCGCCGGACTTTCGGCACCCAAGATCCGCACGCTCAAGGCCATCGCGAAGGCCATCGACCGCGGCGATCTCGACCTTGCGGCGCTGGTCGAGAAGCCCGCCGACGAGGCGCATGCGGCGCTGACCGCGGTGCATGGCATCGGCCCCTGGACCGCCGACATCTATCTGCTGTTCTGCCTCGGCCATGCCGACGCCTGGCCCGCCGGCGACTTGGCGCTACAAGAGGCGACGCGTCTTCTGCTCGCACTCGAGACCCGCCCGACATCGAAAGAAATGGGGCCGCTCGCGGAATCCTGGCGCCCGTGGCGCGGTGCCGCGGCCTGCATGTTGTGGACTTATTATCGCACGGCCAAGCAGCGCGAGGGCGCGCCGGTCGAACCGACGTCGACGGTACGGAGAAGCAATGGCTGAGCTCGACGGTCCGCGGCTCGAGCCGCGCTCGGGTCCGGCGCGCCAGCTCGTTGTGTTCCTGCACGGCTACGGCGCCGACGGCAATGACCTCATCGATATCGGCCGCGCGTGGCAGGGGCTCCTCCCGCAGGCGGCCTTCGTGTCGCCGCACGCGCCGGAGCCCTGCGGCCAGGCGCCGGTCGGCCGACAATGGTTCCCGCTCACGTTCCGCGATCCCAATGAGCGCTGGACCGGAGTCAACAAGGCGGCGCCGGTGCTCGCACGCTTTCTCGACGCCGAGCTCAAGCGTCGCAACCTGCCGCCCGCCGCGCTGGCCCTGGTCGGCTTCAGCCAGGGCACCATGATGGCGCTGCATGTGGGCCTGCGGCGCGCGGCCGCCCCGTTTGCGATCGTCGGCTATTCCGGATTGCTGGTGGTGCCGCCTGATGCGAATCCGGAAACGTTTGCAGCCGATATCAGGTCGCGTCCGCCGGTCCTGCTGGTCCACGGCGACCAGGACGACCTGATCCCGGCGCAGGCGCTGTTCCAGGCATCGAGCGGGCTCGCTTCGCTTGGCGTGCCGGTCGAGTGGCACCTCTCCGCCGGCATCGGCCACGGCATCGACCAGGAAGGGCTGCGCCACGGCGGCGAATTTATCGCCCGGCGCGTGCCGCCGACATCGACACGCTAGACCTTATTCGTTGAAATGGAATCAGCGCCAGCAGCAAACTCGGTCTGCGTCGACTCCAAAGTGACACGCTCTGCAATACGGAGCCGAGAGTAGATTATGGAAGCTGAGACGTTTGCTCTGGTCGTCGGCGGCGGGCCGGTCGGCCTGGCGGCGGCAATCGAGCTCGCCTGGCGTTGCGTGCCCGCCATGCTGGTCACGGACAAGCTCGACACCGCCCAGCATCCCAAGTGCAACAACACCAATGCCCGCTCGATGGAGCACTTCCGCCGCCTCGGCATCGCCGACGAGCTGCGCTCGCAGGGCCTGCCGCCGGACATCGCGCGCGCCTCCGCCTATGTGACGCGGTTCTGCGGCCACGAATTCGGACGCTTGCCGCGTCCTTACTCGGATTGGCCGACGCCGGAAATTCCCAACAACGTGTCGCAGATCGTGCTCGAGCGCGTGCTGCGCCGCTGCGCCGAGCGCCAAGCGGGCGCGCAGATCCATTTCGGGTGGCGGCTCGACGCGTTCGCCGCGCACGACGACGATATCACGGCCGAGATCGAGAACACGCAGACCGGCGAGCGCCGCCGGATCAAGGCGCGCTATCTGATCGGCATCGACGGCGCCGCCAGCACGGTGCGCCGCGCGCTCGGCTTTCCCATGATCGGCGAGGACGGCAGCACCCATCGCGCCTTCATGGGCGGCACCATGCTGTCCTTCTATATCCGCGCGCCCACGCTGATGGCCGCGAGCAGGCGGCCGCCGACCAACATGACCTGGATCCTCAATCCGCAGATGCGCGGCATGATGTATTCCCAGGACGGTCGCGAGACCTGGGTCGTGCATTACCAGGTGCCGCCGGGCCTTGACTGGCGCGCGGTCGACGACAAGGCGGTGATCAGCGCGATGATCGGCGCCGAGGTGGATTTCGAGGTCCTTTCGGGCGGCCCCTGGACCGGCGGGCTCGCGCTCGTCGCCGAGCACTATCAGTCCGGGCGCGTGTTCCTTGCCGGCGACGCCGCGCATCTGTTCACGCCGCTCGGCGGGCTCGGGATGAATACCGGCATCGGCGATGTCATGAATTTGTGCTGGAAGCTTGCCGCCGTGCATCAAGGCTGGGCCGGGCCGCAGCTCACCGACAGCTACGAGATCGAGCGCCGGCCCATGGGCGTGCGCAACTCCCAATTGGGCGTGCGATGCACCCGCATCATGGACGGCTGGATCCTGCCGCCGAACATCGAGGACGACAGCGCTGATGCGCAAGCCGCCCGCCGCGCCTTCGGCGCCAAGATCATGGAAGAAGATCGGGCGCAGTATCTCACGGTCGGCATCCAGCTCGGCGAGCGCTACGAGACTTCACCCATCATCTGGCCGGACGACGATAACGCGCCGCCCGACAGCTGGGACACCTACACTCCGCTGGATCGCCCGGGCGCACGCGCGCCGCATTTCTGGCTGGCGCCCGGTCGCGCCGCCTACGACGAGTTCGGCAAGGGATTCACGCTGCTCGATCTCGGCGCGCCGGCGGGTGCGAGCGCCTTGCAGAAGGCGGCGCAGGCGCGCGGCATGCCGCTCGCGACATTGCGGCTCGAACCCCCGGCCCGCCTCTACCGCCACAAGCTCGTGCTCGATACGCCCCGACCAACACATCGCCTGGCACGGTGACGCGGTCACCGATGCGCTTGCCGTCATCGATCGGGTGAGGGGGGCGTAATCTCCTCTCGGGCGAGAGCATCGACGCGGAACGAGACTCGGGACAAGATTAGCGAGGTACAATACCAACTCGACGCGTCGGGCCGCACTGGGTCCCGGATCTTCGCTCAGGCTGCGCCCTCGCTCGTCCGGGACATGAAAGCGATCAATCCACCTTGATGCCGGCGACGTTGGCGATCTCCGTCCACTTGCGCATTTCGGCGGCGATGAACGCCGCGAATTGCTCGGGCAACTCGATCGTTGCCGCGGCACCGAGCTTTTTGAGGCTCGCGCGCAACGCTTCGCTCTTGAGCCCGTCGTTGATGACCGCGTTGAGCTTGGCAACGACGGCGGGCGGCGTGCCCGCCGGCGCCGCGACGCCGAAGAAGGCGGTCACCTCGTAGTCGGGAACGCCGGCCTCGATCATGGTCGGCACGGCCGGAAAGTCCGCTTGCCGCTTCGCGCTGGTGACGGCCAGCGCCCGCAATTTTCCCTCGTCGATCAGCGCGCGCAGGCTGGTGACGTTGTCGAAGGCGAAGTCAACCTGCCCCCCGAGCACCGCGGTGATGAACTCGGCGCTGCTCTTGTATTGAATTGCGACGAAATCCACGCCGGTCTCGACCTTGAGCAGCTCGCCCGCGAGATGCGTCAAGTTGCCGGCGCCGGCGGCGCCGTGGTTGAGCTTGCCGGGATTGGCCTTGGCCATGGCGATCAGCTCGCCGACCGTCTTGGCCGGAAAATCCGGACGCACCACCAGCAGCATGTAGGAATCCGTGACCTTCGCAACGGCGGCGAAGTTCCGTCTCGGATCGTAGCCCGCGCTCTTCGACACCGCCGGAATGTTGGCGAGCGTCGCGGTATTGCCGAACAGGAGCGTGTAGCCGTCGGGCTCGGCGGCGGCCACTGCCCGCGCCGCGATTGCACCACCTGCGCCACCACGGTTGTCGATGATCACCGCCTGGGCGAGCGGCGACGACATGCGCTCCGCAATGAGCCGCGCCAACAGGTCGGTGGGCCCGCCGGGTCCGGCGGGAACGATCATCTTGATCACCTTGCTTGGATAGGCTTGAGCGCGTGCCGGTCCGGCGGCGTGGACAACGGCGCACAGGCCGATCAGGCAGGCGACCATGATTCGCGGCATGTCCCGCACCTTCTGTTGCTACGAGGCCGGCACTGAAGCGCAGGCCTTCCCCCGCGGCAAGCCGCCTCCTGCCCGCAAGCCGCTATCCTGGCAGCAAATCCGGCCCGCGTCCGCCCGCCCGGCTTAACCCCCGGATCGGGCTTCACAATCCCGTCATGCTCCCCTATAGACTATGGCCACCGCTTCGGTTTGCAGGGCAATGAAGGAGACGAGGAACGCTGCCGTGCATGTGTCCCCTACAGGCTTCCCTGCTCTCGTGCTCAACGCGGATTTTCGTCCGCTCAGCTACTACCCGCTGTCGCTGTGGTCGTGGCAGGACGCCATCAAGGCGGTCTTTCTCGAACGCGTGAACATCGTCGCCCAGTACGATCGCGCGGTGCGCAGCCCCAGCCTGGAGATGAAGCTTCCGAGCGTGGTCTCGCTCAAGACCTTCGTGAAGCCCGCGACCCAGCCGGCCTTCACCCGGTTCAATGTGTTCCTGCGCGACAAGTTCAGCTGCCAGTATTGCGGCTCGCGCGATGACCTCACCTTCGATCACCTGTTGCCGCGCTCGCGCGGCGGGCACACCACCTGGATCAACGTGGTCGCTGCCTGCTCGCCGTGCAATCTCAGGAAGGGCAACCTGACGATGAACGAGGCGCGCATGTGGCCGTCGCAGATGCCGTTCCAGCCGAGCGTGAACCATTTGCACCGCAACGGCCGGCGTTTTCCGCCAAACTATCTGCACGACAGCTGGCTCGACTATCTCTACTGGGACACCGAGCTCGATCCGTAAGCGACAAGCCGCCTCTCGTCGATCGTTATCGCCCACGCGCTGGTGTCGTTCCCGCGTAAGCGGGAACCCAGTATCCCACAAGCCCCTCGTATATGGCCCGATGGGTCCCCGCTTTCGCGGGGACGACAACAGGCATAGCATCACGCGGGACAGAGAACCCCTGGGAGCAATGCCATGGACCTCATCGCCGACCGCGGCCGCCGCGTCGCGATCGAAGAGCTCAACACCAGCCGGCTGCTCGCTCACGCCCGCAAGCAGGCGCAACAGCGCAAGCTCGATGACGTCCTGATCGTCGACGTCGACGCCCATCACTACGAGAGCGAATGCCTGGACGAGTTTCTTCCGTTCATGGAGAACGACGTCCTGCGCCAGCTCACCTTGGCGGGCCGCAGCAAGGGCCGCGGCAGCGTCATTCCCAGCCTGGCGGTCGGCTTCCAGGACATGGGCGGGCGCATCACGCGCTATCCCATGCGCTCATCGGAGAAAACCGCAGGCGGCAAGCTGCGCGACGTCCAGCTCGGCCATCGCTGGATGGATGCGATGAGCGTCGACTATTCGTGCCTGTTCCCCACCATGATGCTCGCGATCGGGCTCCACCCCGATACTGAAATGGAGGTCGAGCTGTGCTGGGCCTACAATCGCTGGCTCACCGAAAAGGCGCTGCCCGAAGCGGACGGCCGCTTCTACTCGATGCTGACCTTGCCGTTCTCGGATCCGGACGCCGCCCTGCGCCAGATCGAGACTTTCGGGGGGCGCAAATACGTGACCGGCTTCATGATCACCTGCGTGCGCAGCCTGGCCGTGCATCACAACGCGCACATGAAGATCTACCGGGCCTTGGAAGAGCGCGGCCTCGTGCTCTCGTTCCATTCCGCCATCAATCCGGGCGAGCCCGTGTTCAAGAGCCTCAACCGCTTCGCCTCGGTGCACGCGCTCGGTTTCCCGTTCTACAACATCCTGCATCTGACCAACTGGGTGACCAACGGGCTGTGCGAGCGGTTCCCCAAGCTGCCGGTGATCTGGATCGAGGGCGGGCTCGCGTGGATTCCCTTCCTGATGCAGCGCCTCGACCACGAATACATGCTGCGCAGCTCCGAGTATCCGCTGTTGAAGAAGAAGCCGAGCGACTACATGCGCGAGATGTACTACGCCTCGCAGCCGATGGAGGCCGAGAACCTGCGGGCGCTCGCCTGCACGTTCGAGATGATCAACGCCGAGACCCAGTTGCTCTATGCCTCGGACTATCCGCACTGGGACTTCGACCTGCCGAGCCGAATCTGGGACCTGCCGTTCCTGTCCGAGCAGGCGAAGCACAATATCCTCGGCGGCACCGCGGCGCGCCTGTTCAAGCTGCCGCCACGAAACGAAAGGCAGAAGGCGAATCTCGCCCGCTTCGGCAATGCCGCGGCCTGATGCCGGTGCTGCCTTGCCGTGTGTAGGGTGGGCATAGCGCGCAAATGCCGTATCCACACGCACACTATCTTCCGCGCCTTTGCCCACGCGTGGATCCATCCGATGACGCGTGGGCAAAATCGCGCGAGCGCCGTGCGCACACGGCAACGGCGCGGCGGGCGATTTTGCCCACCCTACACGCTCGGTGTGCTCCCTCTCCCTACGGGGCAAAGAGCAGAACGAGTTCGCTGCGCGTTCGGTGGCATCAATTCACGTTGTCTCGCATCGCTGCTTTGTTCTTCGCTGCCTTGTTTGTTGCCGCCCCCGCGCTGGCGCAGACCGACGTCGAAAATTTCTACCGCGGCCGGCAGGTCAATCTGGTCGTCGGCTATGGGCCGGGCGGCGGCTACGATGCCGTGGCGCGGCTGCTGGCGCGTCATCTCGCCCGCTACCTTCCCGGCAATCCCAGCATCGTGGTGCAGAACATGCCGGGCGCCGGCAGCCTGCGGGCGGCCAATTACCTCTCCTCGGTCGCGCCGAGGGACGGCGCCACGTTCGCGCTGTTCGGCAGCGACATCGCGCTGATCGGATTGATCGCGAACAATCCCAGCATCCAGTTCGATCCGCGCAAGTTCACCTGGCTGGGCTCATCGTCGAGCTTCGCCGGCGATGCCTTCGTCCTCATGGTGCGTCCGGATGCGGCGGCGACGTCGATCGCGCAGGCGCGCCGCCCCGGCGGTCCGCCGCTGGTGCTCGCCGGCACCGGCGAAGGCGCGCGCGACGGCGACGTGCCGAAGATCCTGCGCGACGCGCTCGGGCTCAACATCAAGCAGGTGCTGGGTTATCCCGATACGCCCTCGATCTTCCTCGCCGTCGAGCGCGGCGAGGTCGACGGCCGCACCTTCGATTTCTCCTCGGTCAAGGCGAACAAGCCGCAATGGCTCAAGCCGGAGAGCGGCTTCCACCTGCTCGTGCAGTTTGCGCGCGTCACCCGCCATCCCGAGCTCCCGGACGTTCCGACCGCGCGCGAGCTCGCGCTCAACGACGCCGGCCGCGCCCTGATCGAGTTCGCCGAAACGCCGCTCCTCACCATGGCGCGGCCGTTCGCGGCGCCGCCCGGCGTGCCGCAGGAGCGCGCCCGCGCGCTGCAGGCGGCGTTTCTCGCCGCGCACCGCGACCCGCAATTCCTCTCCGAGGCCGGCAAGCTCGGCCTCGATATCAGTCCGGTCGGCGCCGATGACGTGGTTCGCGGCATCGAGCGGATGACGCGCGCCTCGCCCGATGCCTTCCACTATATGAAAAACCTGCTGGCATCGCATCGGGGTGGGTAGCGCACCGATCCAAACGGCACATCGTGCGTTGTTGAGGGCGTAACTCCATTGTTGAAGTCGGTGATGACGCCGTTTTGAGCGCGCGGATCGAAATGCCCTCCAACCAGAACCAGACGTCCATCCGCGCAGTGTTCGGCGCGCTGTTCCTGGCGCTGCTGCTCGCCGCGCTCGACCAGACCATCGTCTCGACCGCGCTGCCGACCATCGTCGGCGAGCTCGGCGGACTCACCCATCTGTCGTGGGTGGTCACGGCCTATCTCCTGACCAGCACCGTGGTCGGCCCGCTGTACGGAAAGTTCGGCGATCTCCACGGCCGCAAGATCGTCCTGCAGGTGGCGATCGTGATTTTCCTCGTGGGGTCCGCGCTCTGCGGCGTGGCGCAGGACATGCTGCAGCTCATCGTCTTCCGCGCCCTGCAGGGCATCGGCGGCGGCGGACTGATCGTGATCACCATTGCGGTGATCGGCGACCTCATCTCGCCGCGCGAGCGCGGACGCTATCAGGGATTTTTCGGCGCGGCGTTCGGGCTCGCCACCATTATCGGCCCCCTGCTCGGCGGTTTCTTCGTCGATCACCTGACCTGGCGATGGATCTTCTACATCAACCTGCCGACCGGCGTCCTCGCCCTGCTCGTGATCGCCGCCGTGCTGCCGGCGGCGGCGACCCGCCGCCGCCACGCCATCGATTATGCCGGCGCGCTCGCGCTCACGGCCACGCTCTCCGCGATCATCCTGTTCACCAGCCTCGGCGGCACCACCTTCGCCTGGAGCTCACCCGTCATTCTCGGCCTGATCGCGGCGAGCATGGTCGGCATCGCCGCCTTCGTCGCCGTGGAAATGCGCGCGCGCGAGCCGATCCTGCCGATGGGCCTGTTCGCCAACCGCAATTTCGCGGTGGCGAGCGGGGTCGGTCTGATCGTCGGGCTTTCGCTGTTCGGCGCGGTCACGTTTCTTCCGATCTATCTCCAGGTCGTGAAAGGGGTCAGCCCGTCGATCTCCGGCCTCATGCTGATGCCGATGATGCTCGGCATGCTGGCGACGTCCGTCATCAGCGGCCGCATCATCAGCGGCTTCGGCCGCTACAAGCTGTTTCCCATCCTCGGCACCGCCGCCATGACCGTCGGGCTCGGCCTGGTGTCGCAGCTCTCGATCGAAAGCAACGAGTGGCAGACCGCGATCGACGCGCTCTGGCTCGGACTCGGCATGGGCATGGTGATGCAGGTGCTGCTGGTCGCGGTGCAGAACAGCGTCGATTACGAGCATCTCGGCGTTGCCACCTCCGGGACCATGCTGTTTCGCTCCCTGGGCGGCGCGCTCGGCGTTGCGCTGTTCGGCGCCATTTTCGCAAATGGCCTGCACGCGCAGCTCGCGGGGCCCGGCATGGAATTCCTCACCGCCGTCATTCCGGCGGCGGTGCAGGGACTGCCGCCGACCCTGCATCAGGAATATGTCACCGCCGTCATGACGGCGCTGCGCCCGGTATTCCTGACGGCGGCGTGCATCTCGGCCTTGGGTTTCGTGCTGACCTGGTTCCTGCGCGAGAGTCCGCTGCGCGAGAGCGCGGCCAGCGAGGGCCTGGCCGAGAGCTTCGCGATGCCGCGCGATGCCACCTCGCTGGAAGAGCTGGAGCGCATCGTCACGGTGCTGGTCGCACGCGAAAACCGCTGGCGGGTCTACGCCGATCTCGCCAAGCGCGCGGCGATCGACCTGCCGGCGCCGGAGCTGTGGATGCTGGCGCGGCTCGGCGAGCGCGAGCCGATGACGCTGCGCTCGCTCAGCGCCGAGCTGAAGATTCCGCAGCCACAGCTCGAACGCCCGTTGGACGCGCTCTGCGAGCGCGCCATCGCGGAGAAGGGCGGGAACGGAGAGCTCCGGCTCACCCCGCTCGGCGTCGCGATGCGCGACCGCGTCGTTGCCGCACGGCGCAAGGGCCTCTCCGACATGCTGGCGCGCTGGCAGCCCGAGCAGCATCCCGACGTCTTGGCTCTGATCGAGCGCATGGCGCAGGCGCTCACCAGCGACCTGCCGGCGCCGCAGGCGGCGTAGGGCAACGATGATGCCACGAACTCGGTGGGCTCCCTCTCCCCTTGCGGGAGAGGGTTGGGGTGAGGGGGTCTCTTCGTAAGAGTCTTGCGAAGCGACCCCCTCACCCGCGCCTTCGGCGCGACCTCTCCCGCGAGGGGAGAGGTGGAACTCGCGGCGCGGGCAGCAATCGACCGCACAAATTAGATTCGTGGAATCGCTCCACGCCGCGTGCGGACTCTGCAGAGGCGCCGCGCCTACTCCGCGGCTTCGGCCGGCACCTCATCCTGCGCCGGCAGGCGCAGGCCGGCGAGATCGGGGAGCCCGAAATGCAGGAGCTCGGTTTCCTGCTGCGCCGTGAACCTCACGCTCTCGCCCGCCTCGAGATAAACCGTGGTGAGCGCCCGCATCGGCTGATCGCCGACCGATCCGGCGCCGCGGGTGACGACGTAGACGCCCTTGCCGCGCGCGCTCAAGCGCGCGCCGGCGTCGAGCCTGATGAAACCGGCTTCGCTGCGCCGCTCCGTGAACACGCCGAGCAGTTTCTCGAACACTCCCGGAGCACCCGCCACCGGCACCCATTGGTAGCTCGCGGGATCCATGAAGATGGGCTGCGGGTAGCGCGGCTTGGGATACGCCATCGGCCGTCCGTTCGCGTGCTCCCAGATCGCCTGATAGCCGTCGACGTTGCGCTTGCCCTCGACATCGGCGCGGCGGCGGAAGACGCCGTCCTTGAACTCGCCCTCCTGCCTGAGCGCCTGCATCCCGGCCTGCACCTCGGCCTGCGAGAGATAGCCGCTGCCGCTGGCACCGCCGAACTGCAGCACGATGGTCTTGC
Organism: uncultured Alphaproteobacteria bacterium; assembly: GCA_963821505.1. Classification (GTDB taxonomy): domain Bacteria; phylum Pseudomonadota; class Alphaproteobacteria; order Rhizobiales; family Xanthobacteraceae; genus VAZQ01. Next base: position 140,222 of record CAWGEH010000006.1, on the reverse strand, counting down.
AGGCGATGTCGGGGTCCTGGCTCTGCGGGCCGTAGTACACGGCTTCCGGGAAATAACCGACCATGCCGGCAGTGAGCCTGCCGTCGCGGCCGTAGTCCAGCACGCCTTCGAGCTGGTAGCGGATCTGCTCGAAATTGTGCCGGTGGCGCGGCGAGTTGAAATCGCCGCCCATCTGGCCGAACGAGAGCTGGAAATTGTCGAGCGCGCCGGGCTCGCCTTCCACCATGATGCGGCCGTGGAAGGTGCCGCCGCGATGCTCGAGGCCGCGCTTCAATGGGATCTCGTCGGTTTGCACGATCTTCATTGTTTCCTCCTTCCGCACGCGGCGCACCCGGGCCGCGGCAGGACAATGCGTCTGCGAGAGGATATCCTGACAGTCCACCCTTTGGCAGTCCCCGGGATCAATCGATGCTGAGATTTTTTGGCCTCGCTGCGGCCGCAGCCATGCTGGCGGCGGCCGCGCCATCCTTCGCGCAGCAGGAGCCGGCTTATCCCAATCGGGCGGTCAAGATCATCGTGTCCGCCCCGCCCGGCGGCGGCGTCGACATCGTCGCGCGCGTGATCGCGGACCGCCTCGCGAAACTATGGGGCCAGCCGTTCGTGGTGGAGAACCGGCCCGGCGCCGGCGGCAATCTTGGTGCCGAGGCGGTGGCGGCGGCCGAGCCCGACGGCTACACGCTGCTTGCGGCGCAGCCGGCGCCGCTCACCACCAACGTCGTGCTCTACAAGAAGCTCAGCTTCGATCCCGCCGCCTTCGAGCCGCTCGCGATCATGACCACCATCCCGAACACGCTTGTGGTGCGCGCGGACTTTCCCGCGAACTCCGTCGCCGAGCTGATCGCCTATGCCAAGGCCAATCCGGGCAAGGTCAATTTCGGCTCGCAGGGTGTAGGCACCACGCCGCACCTCACCGGCGAATTGTTCGCGCGCCTGACCGGAGTGAAGCTCACCCACGTGCCTTATCGCGGTACCGCGCAGGCCGTGAACGATCTCGTCGCCGGCCACCTCGACCTCCTGTTCTTCCAGCTCGATTCCGTGCGCGAGCAATACCAGGCGAAGAAGGCGAAGATGCTGGCGGTGACGACCGCCGAGCGCGTCGCCTCGGTGCCCGAGGTGCCGACCATGGACGAGGCCGGCGTCAAGGGCTTTCGCTCCGACACCTGGAACGCGCTCGCGGCGCCGCCGAAGACGCCGGCGGCGATCGTCGCCAAGCTCAATGCCGGGATCAACGCGGTGCTCAAGCAGCCGGAGACGGCGGAGCACCTGCGCAGCATGAACATGACCCCGGTCGGCGGCGCGCCCGACGCGATCAAGGCCTTCATCAAGGACGAGACCGCGCGCTGGGGCGACGTCATCCGCGCGGCCAGGATCAGCGTGGAGTAGGCGGCGTTTGTCCACTCCCGTGTCCCGGCCAAGCGAGCGCACCGCTCTATCGGCTGCGGACAATGGCGCGCGCGAGCGCGAGCCGGGACCCAGTGCCGCGCGGCACGTTGCTGATGCCTGGCGTTCTGGCTCCTGGGTCCCGGGTCTCGCTCCGCTCGCCCGGGACACGATGGTGCCAGCGGGAGCCGCACGTCCTTCTTTTCTCTCTCTCTCTCTCTCTCTCTCTCTCTCTCTCACGATGTCAAACAGCGCAGTCTTCTTCGTTCCCGCGGCGCATTTTTCCGCGCCCGGGTTTTGGTTTCCTCTTTCGCACCTTCGTCGCTTCCGACCCCGAACGAGGGGGTGGGCGGAGCGCCGGGAGACGCGGTATTTCAGTTGTCGCGCTGGTAAGGCGCGACGCCACGCTTGCGAGGCGTGGGCTCGTCCCGTGCAACGGGACGACGCCTCGCGGCGCTCCGCCGTGGCGATTTTCGGCCCGGGGCCGCGCTTTCCGTCTCCGGCATTTGCCGCCGGATCCGCCGCGCGGACGCCTTACCGCCAAGACGCCTACCGCCAAGCGTGCCGCCGGCGAACGCGCCCCGGACCTCCGCGTGGCGCGGTTACGAGCCGCGGCCCACGGGACGCCACATCCCCGCTCCGCCTTCAGGATCGTCTCCGGAGACGCCCCTCATGAGCGAGGATGCGAACCTTGTACTATAAATTCGTTACGTAGTCAATAGATATCTTCGCATCGTAGCCAGAAAAATGGCCCACGATTTTATCGGTCGTCATGCGCGGGCTTGACCCGCGCATCCATCCTCTTCGTAACGAATCTTTCGAAGCAAGATGGATCGCCGGGTCAGGCCCGGCGATGACGGTGGAGCGTGTTGCAGCGTTAAGCCCAGCGATCACAGCCGTACAGGAACCGAAACTTGTGGTGCAAACCCGGCGATGACGGCGTGAGGCTCGTCAGGCCCGGTCCGTCCGCGCGTCCCATTCCATCTTCGCCCCCCACGCCGCGACGGCGGCGAGCGCGAGCGAAATGATCGCGTTGTAGCCGGCGAGCGAAAGCCCGAGGAAACGCCACGCCGCCTCGTCGCAGCGCACCACGCTGATCGACTGGAGCTGGTTGAGCAGGCCGCCGTTGGAGCCGAGACTGTCGAGCGCGCCCGAGCATTCCTGCGGGCCCGGCCACCATTTCCATTCGATGCCGGAATGATAGACCCCGAGCCCGGCGTTCCAGAGCATCCCCAGCGCGATGGCGACGAGCGCCGCAAGCAGCACCTTGCGCGAGGCCCCGACCTGGTCGCCGAGCGCCACCATGACCGCGAGCGGAATCGCGAAATAATAGGCGTAGCGCTGCTCGAGGCAGAGCGGGCACGGCTTCAGGCCCAGCCCGTATTGGAAGAACCAGGCGCCCAGGATGGTCACCGCGCCGACCAGCGCGATGGCGATCGCCGCCGAGGTCACCGGCCGGGCTCGGATCATGTGGGTGGTGATGTCGGTCATGGGGTCGCGCGCTCGATCGCTGTCGTTGTCTCCGGGCGCCCATATAGCGATGCGAAGGCGGCATTGGTATGGGGCCGTTGACCCCCCGCGCTTCGCGGCTATGATCCCGCCCGCCTGCCCCTGTGGCGGAATTGGTAGACGCGCCTGACTCAAAATCAGGTGGTGGCAACATCGTGCTGGTTCGAGTCCGGCCAGGGGCACCAGATCTCGCAATTTGTGGTTCGCGATAGCGCAGCGCATTGCGCTGCTGTGATGCGAGGTGGCGGAATACGCTTCGCTATTCCGCCCTACATGCCGATGACGGCACTCTCCTCAGATGCATTCGACGGTCGGGTCAAGCCCATTTCGATCCGCACGGCATAGGCAGCCGGGAGCCCCAGCGCTCGCCGCCATCAGCCGCTTCGCGCGGACGCCAATGCCCGCTCGGCGGCAATGAGCACGCTGAGCGGCTGCCACGGCTTGGGCATGTAACCAACCAAGGGCGGCAGCTCGCCGCCGTGCTCGCGCGGATGCCCCGAGGTGAGGATCATGGGAAGAAGCGGCCAGCGCTGCTTTACCTCCCACGCCAGATCAACTCCGTCCATGGCGCCGGGAAGGCGGATGTCCGCGAAGATCATGGCGATGTCTTGCCCGCCGATGAGCATGATCGCGAGCGCAGCTTCCGCGCTTTCGCACTCGATGGTGTCGACCTTTTCGTCCTCGAACAGCGCTGCCGCCAGCTTGCGGAGCTCAGCGTCGTCCTCGACGATCAATACGGCTCGATGTTTCTGTGGCACTTGCACCATGGCCCGGCTCCCCTCCTGAGCGTCGTCGCGGATCGGCATTCAACCGGCGCATGAGCGCCGACAGCCGTCGCGGGAGCGGAGACGAAGCAATATCGGCGAATGTGGCCCGCAATCCGCCCGAAAGCGTCAGCGGGAAGCTCATTCGGTCGAGTGGTACCAGCGGCGGACGGCGCATCTGGTGGCCTGTTCCCCTTAAACAGGAACCTCCCCTCGCTCTCGCGTCCTATGATGACAATGGCTGAGCAGGGGATTTGTTCAGGGCCGGTCCCAGAGAATTTCGCTCCGGTGCGTCGCAGCCAAGTTCCCGCGCCTTGGTTTCTGCCTGCCTGCAGCGCGAACAGTAGAAAACGAAGAGCTCCGGGAGCCCTCCCAGGTGAGGGACCGCCTTGACGAACTTCATGGGTTCCCGGCAATCGGGACATAAGGGAGGCGTGGGCGTGTCGGGCAACATGAGCGCAAGATAGTGCGGTTCAAAGCGCGGGCAATTCAGGAGATGTCCGTAAAGGGCACCAACGGAGGCGACCTTGGAGCAAAACCGTTCCAGATCGAACCGCGATTTCACTCCGATATTTGTTGCGTCGCATGATCTTGCCCGAAAAGTCTGCAATTTTTCGCAATCATGCTAATGGCGGTGCGGGGCCACCACGGCCGCGACGGCCGCGAACGAAGCCAGGGCGATCGAAGTCCCGGCTAACGGTGGACGCGATGCCGCCGGCGCGTTGCGGGAACCAGGAACGATCCAACAGCACCAACGGACTGTCGGCGTGCGAGGGCGCGGCCTGGACCACATGCCCACCCCGACGCCCCACCGACACCCCGGGGGGGCACCCCTCGCGACAGTGATGAAGTGGCCGCCGGCCCTGCATTGGGCGCGGGCGATGCCCCCGGCCCGCATGCCGTAGGGCGCACCCCACCATCGCGCCTTCCGCCGCCGCCGTTTCCGGCCCGGCTCCGGTGCCGTGAGCGGATGGCGAAGGCGCGCCCCAATCAAGCGCCGTCAACAGCTCAATCCCGATCGCACGCGTTTTCGTGCGACACGGTTCAGGAATTCGGCCAACGCCGAGACCCAGCTGCGGCCGCGGCAGACGCGGTGCTTACTTTTCGGCAATTCGATGCCGGACGGCCGTGCGCCATTGGACGTCGAGTGCCAGCCGGACGGCGAGGGAGACATAGTCGTCCATCGCTTCCGCGATCGTTTCGGTAACGCCCATCGTCTTGAAGATCGCAGTGCTGTGACGGCCCCGCATCAGCGGACCCGTCAGCGTCTCGATCGGCAAGTCGAACGGCAGCGTGAACGTCCCTTGCTCGTGACGCGCTGTCATGCCTTGAATTGGCGCCTCCGCGACATGTCGAGATGGCGAACTGAATTCCGCTTTCCGGAGCAGAGCGGTCATTCATGCGGAGTCATCAGCGGCATAGCCGGCTGCGGACCCGTTGCAGACATGGTGTATGCGCGCGAGCGGCATGGACGTTCGTCATCCGGCAATGGTAATCTTGCGGTTCAACGTGCCAACGCGAGGCGAGCGCGGTAGCTCGAATAGCGAAATCCGCGCGCTCCACCGGGGATGCCATCGATGGAGTCCGATGCCATGACCGCACCCGAAGCGGCGGGTCGCTTGCGTGCCGTCGCGCAGCCGGTCTCCGCACCGCTCACCCGCAACGCGATCTTCCTCATCGTGACGATAAAGCCCGGCGCGGAGCATCGCGCGGCCGTGCGCTCGCTCTGCGGCGACCTCCCCTCGCTGTTTCGCGCGGTGGAATTTCGCGACATCGAAGCGGGCCTGTCCTGCGTCATGGGGGTCGGGTCCGAGGCGTGGGACCGGCTGTTCGGGCCGCCGCGGCCGAAGGAGCTGCATCCGTTCCGGGAGATCCGCGCCGGAGCGCGCCACGCGGTCTCCACGCCCGGCGACCTGATGTTTCACATCCGCGCCAAGCGCATGGATCTGTGCTTCGAGCTGGCGACGCAGATCATGGCGCGGATCGGTGACGCGGTTTCGCCGGTCGACGAGGTGCACGGCTTCCGCTACTTCGACGACCGCGATCTCCTGGGTTTCGTCGACGGGACGGAGAATCCGCGCGGCGAGGAGGTGATCGAGGCCGTGCTCATCGGCGCGGAGGACCCCGCCTTCGCCGCCGGCAGCTACGTCATCGTGCAGAAATATCTGCACGATCTCGACGCATGGAACATGCTGCCGGCAGAGGCGCAGGAGCGCATCATCGGCCGCACCAAGCTGTCCGACATCGAATTGGACGACGCCGTCAAGCCGACCTCGGCGCACAACGCGCTCACGACGATCGAGGAGGACGGCAAGGAGATCAAGATCCTGCGCGACAACATGCCGTTCGGCCGCGTCGCGGAGGGCGAATTCGGCACCTATTTCATCGGCTACAGCCGCTCGCCCCGCACCATCGAACAGATGCTCGAGAACATGTTCGTCGGCCGGCCGCCCGGCAACTACGACCGGCTGCTGGACTTCAGCCGTGCGGTCACCGGCAGCCTGTTCTTCGTGCCGTCCGCGACATTCCTGGAGGCGGTGCAGGACGACGAGCCGGCGGCGACGATGCCGGCGGTTGCGACGCCACTTGCCGAGCCGGCAGCGGTCGAACCCTCGCCATCCCCGGCGTCGGTGCGCGATGGTTCGCTCGGCATCGGCTCCCTCAAAGGAGACATCCGGCATGAATAACCTGCATCGCGAGCTTGCCCCCATTTCCGATGCGGCCTGGGCGCAGATCGAGGAAGAGACCTCGCGCACGTTCAAGCGCTATCTCGCCGGACGGCGCGTGGTCGACGTGCGCGGGCCGAGCGGCACCGCGCTGTCCGCCGTCGGCACCGGTCACCTGCGCACGATAAAGGCGCCGGCGGACGGCATCGTCGCGCGGCAGCGCGAGGTGAATGCGCTGGTCGAGCTGCGCTTTCCGTTCGAGCTCGATCGCCAGGCGATCGACGACGTGGAGCGCGGCGCCAACGACTCGGACTGGCAGCCGGCGAAGGACGCCGCGCGCCAGATCGCCTTCGCCGAAGACGGCGCCATCTTCGAGGGCTACGAGGCCGCCGGGATCGAGGGCATCCGCCAGGGGACCAGCAATCCGATCATGCCGCTGCCGGCCGACGTGCGCGACTACCCGGACGCCATCGCCCAGGCCTTGAGCCGGTTGCGGCTCGTCGGCGTCAACGGCCCCTATGCGGTGCTGTTCGGCGCCGACGCCTATACCGCGCTGGCCGAGACCAGCGACCACGGCTATCCGGTGCTGGAGCACGTCAAGCGGCTGGTCAACGACGAGATCATCTGGGCGCCGGCCATCGCCGGCGGCTTCGTGCTGACCACGCGCGGCGGCGACTTCGACCTGCATATCGGCCAGGACGTCTCCATCGGCTATTTGAGCCACACCGACACTGCTGTGCGCCTCTACCTGCAGCAGACGCTCACCTTCCTGCTGCTCACCAGCGAGGCCGCCGTCGCGCTGGCGCCGCCGAAGGCGCAGAAGACCTGACGCGCGGGGACCGTGCCGCACGATTGTCGTAGGGCGCAATAGCACAGCGTATTGCGCCGCGGTGACGGGGGTTGGCGGAATACGTTTCGCTGTTCCGCCCTGCGTCTCGACGGTTACCTCAAGCGCGTTCGACCCGCGCGGCATAGCAGCCGGGGGCCGCGAAGTGGACGTGCAGGTACGCCGCCCGCGCGTTCGCAAGGAGCCGCTCGATCGCGGGCTCGAGCTCACGTCCGTAGACCAGCTCGCACCCGATCATCATCGCATCGACGTCGAAGGAACGAACCGCGAGCATCCGGGTCCGCAGCTGCTCGGGCACCTCATCGAGCGCGTCGCACGTGGTCTCGCCCCTGCGGACATAGATCGCGAAACGCATGCGATAGGGCGAATTCACGCCATGGTGCTCGTAGTTGACGAGCAGGAGCTCGTCGCCCTCGCGCGCATCCGTGAGGCTGACGCGACAGGGATAACCGGGCACCCGCCCGTCGGCGGTTCGGCGCACGGCTCCCTGCGCAACCAGCTCCTGGTCCGAGAGATCGAACAAATGGGCGAAATTCTCTGCCGGCAGTCCGGTGATACGGAAGCTCATCGTCATTCCTCCACAATCGATGAGCCGCCATTCAACCGCGGTCTGCGGCATGTGTCGTTCCGGTTCTTGCGCTCGAATCACGAATAGCCGCGTTTTCGCTTCCACGCATGACCTTGACGTTGGCAGCGACACCATCGACCAGCCTGACCGGGAGCGTCGATCCGATGCGCGGCTGCCACGGTCTCGCGGCCGTCATATGAGTTGGTGAAATACGCTTCGCTATTGCGCGCTACGCGCTACGCGCTCGCTTTTGCCGCGCCAGTCGGCCCGCGTGTCGGCTTGCAGCGCCCGATGAGGTCCCAACCTTCAGACAACCGTGCCGAAAAATTTTCCGATACCGGCGGTCAGAGCCATCGCCAGCGCGCCCCAGAACGTCACCCGGGCTGTGGCGCGCAGAACGTTTGCGCCACCGGTTCTTGCCCCGATCGCACCCAGGAGCGCGAGAAAGCCCAAAGACGCAGCGGACACGATGGGGACAAGCGCACCGGCGGGCGATACGACAACCATGAGCAAGGGCATGGCCGCACCTATGGAAAACATGAGTGCCGATGTCAGTGCGGCTTGCACGGGGCGCGCGGTGGTGACTTCCGAAATCCCGAGCTCATCGCGCGCGTGGGCGGTCAAGGCATCTTTCGCCATCAGCTGCCGGGCAACCTGCCGCGCAAGCGGCTGATCCACGCCGCGCTTGACGTAGATTTCGGCGAGCTCATCGAGCTCGAACTCGGCATTCTCGCTCAACTCCTTGCGCTCGCGCGCGAGGTCCGCCTGTTCGGTGTCGGATTGCGAGCTGACGGACACATACTCGCCGGCGGCCATCGACATGGCGCCAGCCACCAATCCCGCGACACCCGCGATCAGGACATCGTGCTGCGTCACGGCCGCCGCGGCAACGCCGACGATCAAGCTTGCGGTCGAGATGATGCCATCGTTGGCCCCGAGCACCGCTGCCCGCAACCACCCGATGCGGCCGATGAGGTGGTTCTCCGGGTGCAGGCGAAGACGGCTCATGCTTTCCTCTTGATCGCGCCTTCGAGCCTTCTTTGCAGCCACCACCGTGCTCGGATCCATGGGCGCGAGCCGAGCGTAGCGGTCCCGCCCCGCGCCATCGACGAGTTGATACCGCCGTCTGCGCCGAGGCCGCGAACTGACGCTGCTTCAAGCCGCAGCGCTCGACATTGCGCCGGTCAGATCAAAGGCGACCCATGAGAAGCAGCACGACGAGGATGATCAGGATGATGCCGATGACGCCGATGCCGCCGTGCCCGTAGCCGTAGCCGTAGCCGCCGAAGCGGCCACTGAACCCACCAAGCAAGAAGATGATGAGAATGATGACGAGGATGAGCCCGATCGACATGATCTATCTCCGGTTTGGGCAGCAACCGACCATCGAGCCTCTTCGCACTCCGACTGTGAAGCTCCTTGATCGGCAATTCCCGGATGACGCGCGATCGAGGGCGCCATTCGGGAATTGCAGAGCTACTTCCTCTCGGTGGAAATTTCGCTTTTTGCCGGCGTTGAGCTCGATGCCAGTAGTCCTTTTTTCGTTTTCCCCTCGATGCCAGGATTCTCGCGTCGCGAGCAAGCCTACGATCGAACTCCATTTGAAGCAATCAGGAGAACAGCACCGTAAATCGCGTGCCTTGGTCCTCATCGCCGCGACCAATCCGCAATTCACCGCCGATCCGTTGGACAAAGGACCGAATAATCCTCATTCCCAGTCCTTTGCAGGCGGCCGGATCAAATCCTTCCGGCAAATCGGGGCCATCATTGGAAACCGACAGCGCGTAGCCCTTTCCGGGATTCGGCTCCAGCCTGACCGTGATCCGGCCTTTGCCGTATTTGGCCGCGTTCGTGATCAGCTCGTTGACGATGAAGCCGAGCGGAATGCCGGTGACGGTCGGCAGCTTGATTTCAATTCCCTCCACGACGATGACCCGCTCTGGGCGCTCCTCCGAGGACAACATCGCGGAGAAATCGCGACAAAGATCCTCGAGGTATTGCTTGAACGCGACGGTTTGTACGCCATCCAAATTATGCAGGCGCTGGTGGACGCGCGCGATCGTGGCCACGCGATTGGCCGCGATGGCCAATTGCGAAGCGGCCTCGGCATTCGCCGACGCCCGGCTTTGCAGCGAAAGCAGGCTTACGATCATCTGCAGGCCGTTCAGCAATCGATGATCGGACTCCTCGCCCAAAACCTCCTGTTGCCGGATCAACTCGTCCTTTTGACGCAGCAGAGTCTCTTCCCGGGCGAGAGCCTCTCGCAGCCGGATTTCCGTGCCCCGGTGTCTTGTCAGCTCGCGCTCGTAGCTCGCGATCGTGCGACGCTCGGAGCTTTCAAACATGCCGTTCGGGGGTGAGTCCGCGCTGTGCGGCACATGTTCAACGCTCATGACGCCAGCCCTCCCTGCACTTGCCGAAAAATTGGTTGCCTGGACAGCCGTAAGGGAGAAAACGTGCGACCGAGAAAGCGAAATCACATTGATGCAAATCAATTCTGTCGGATACCGGACATTGACCTCGCCGTTGCGACCCTGACGGCGTGCCGGCGCTTCTATCATTTGCAGGTGCACCCACCGACGCAGGCCCCATGAAACGTTGGAAGAGGTTCGGCTCCCGGCACGGGGCTTATGTCGAAGCCTGCATCGCGCTGTCGCTCGTGATCAGAGTGCGGCAGTCGGGAATGTGATTGGAGAACAGGGTGGCAAGCCTCTGACATCGTTGCGCCAATGGCGCTGCACCTCGCAAGCGAGGCCAGGTGATCAAGCTGTGCGCCCGCTTCCGCCGGCTCCGGGCCGAATGGAGCACGGCACGCGAACGGGAGATTCTGGAATTGGTGGCTCAAGGGCTGAACAACGCCGAAATTGCAGCACGGCTGAAGATCAGCGACAAGACCGTCCGCAACCACATTTCGATCATCTTCAGCAAGCTTGAGGTTGCGAGCCGTGCGCGGGCCGTGGCGCTTGCTCGCGACGCTGGCTTTGGACGGCGAAGCGCCCCCTGAGTTCGAAAGCCGGCCTGGTTGCTGCGCTGGATGTCTGCGATGGGTCAGTCGGCAGGCCGGCGCACCCGAACATCAGGCGGCCCGCGGCATCGTGCGGGTTCGGCTCCCCGCCAACGGCAGCATCCTCGCGCGGTTCTTCGGACGCGGGCACTCCGTGCCGCCCAGGACCGCTGCGCGCAGCGGGTCATGGCCGTGTTCCGCGCCATCCCAGCCCACGCCCATACCGATGGTGCCGCGCGCCCAGGCGACCGCCGTTCACCGTCGCACCGCAAGATGCGCGCGCAGGAATCGCCACAATTGTGACGGCCATCACGCCGGTCCCGCCGGCTCGTGGCTAGGCTCTTTGCGGCACTCCAAGCAAAGGAGAGAGACCATGGATGGGAATCTCACCAGTCTTGCCTATCTCGCATGCGGCACATTGATCGTCTGCTACGCATGGGATCGGTTCAACACGCCGGCCTCCAACCGTTCCTCCACCCGCCAGGCGCTCTACTGGTGGAGCTGCGTCGGCTACATGGCGAGCGCGCTCGCGCTGTTCGCGGCGCTGTCGCTGCTGCTGCGAGTCGGTCCCTGGCGCAGCGCGCTGCTGGGTTCGGCTGACAATCCGTCATTGCCGGCGCCGCTGATCGCCACCTTGACGATGACCACGCTGCTTTCCGCGGTTCCTCCGTTGAAAAAGCTCGATGGCTGGATTCTGTCGGCCTTCCTCAACTGGGCGGCGATACCGGCCGAGGTCAAGCGCCGGGCGGCAACGCTGACGCCGCAGAGCTTCTGCGTGACCGACGACGATGTGACCGCCCTGCGCGATACCTACGGTGACGGCAGCTATGGCGACACGGTGGCGGATCACCTGCGCGCACGCAGCGGCGAGGGCCTGGAGCAATCGCAGTTTCGTTTCACACGGCTGGTAAAGCTCTATGACCAGATCAAAAAGCTGGCGGGCGAGCCCGGCTACAGCCGCTTCTTCAGCGAGGCCGCCGACGAGTTCGCCGCGCTTGAACGCGATGTGGCTGTCTTCCTGCGCCGCTCCGACTTCTCGCTCACCCTCGCCGCGCGGCTGCGCTCGATAGAGACGCAGGCGATCGGCGAGCTGATGCAGGAGCGACGCGAGATTTTCGCCGAGGGCTGCCGGGATATGTTTCGCGAGTTGGCACTGTTCCTCGCGCGCGCGGTCCTGCGTTCGGAGGCGAGCGAGAAGGACATCGTCGATCGCCTGCGCGGAATCGGCTTCTCCGCGACCGAGCCCATGAATCTACCCCGCTTCCCGATCGACAGTCTCACGGTGCTGGCGCTGACCATGTTCTTGTATCTGGCCGCCCTGAGCGTTTTCTTCGCGCATGTGCCGGGCGTACCGCATCAGGGGACCGGCGGACTGTTGATGCCGTGCAAGATCGCGTTGGCGCGGCTGATCGCGGTCGGAGTGACCGTGTGGCTGATGCAGAACTACGCGGTATTCCGGCGCTTGCCGGGCCGCCCGCCGCGCTTCTTCTCGTATGTCCTGTGCGGCATCATCGCGGGCGCCGCCTCTGCCGGCGTCTGCCTGATCTTCCGCCTGGGCGACGCCAACCCGCTCAGCGCGGTGGCAGCCGATCTGCCCGTGATCCTGCTCAGCGGGATGCTGTGCGCCGCGGTGGCGCTGTGCTGCGACCATTGGGACAAGGATACGGCGGCTCCGCGCTGGCTGCGCCTGGCCGAGGCGGTCGGTTGCGCTTCGGTGATGGCCGTCGGCGCCGCCCTCATCTACTTCGCGGACCTGCTGCCGTTCGCGAGCGCGGACATGCCACCGTGGATGCTCGTCGCCTGGATCGGACTGCCGAGCGTCATGGCCCTGGTGATCGGCGGCTGGGTTCCGCACATCTACCGTTCCGCTCGTCGCGCCTCGATGTTGCAACGTGATGGCGCAGGCACGCTTCCTGCCCGCAGGTCAATGGACGAGCCCGCACGACGCGTGTTTACATCGTCGCCCGGCTTGTCACCCGGCTTGGGGACAGCGTGAACAACCGGCCGGGAACGATTGCCCATCCGGGAAAGTCTGCCATCCTCGATCGGCAGGCTTTCCGACCTAGTGCCCCGAACCCGAAGTTCGCGCACACCGTGCGGCAAATGCGATCGCGAACTTCGGGTTCAAAAGGGGCACTAGAATCATAGAGTTGCTAGTGGACCTTAGATTCCGAAGTTCGTATCCGAGCGTGCTGCAAGTGCTGACGAACTTCGGAATCGGACCACGAGCGCATGTCCCGGAGAGCGAAATTGCAACTCGAAGCGAAGCGATTTCGCACTTCGAGCAATGCCGCGGTGAGTGATTGCGCCTCAGCCCGGATTGCGCGGACAGGGGAATTCCTTTTTGTACATCTCGACGATCAATGAGCTGGCGGAGAGTTGCAGCCGCTCCGAGTGCACCAGGAGATATTTTATCGTCATGTCGATCAACCGCGAACCCAAAACGCCCGGCGGCTCGCAGGCCACCTTCAACGCGCGGGCGGTGTCGACGCTTCCCCAGATGTAGCCGGTACACAAAGAGGTGTCTTCGCTCGCTTGCGGGTGCTGCCGGCAGAGCCCCTTCAAATCCTTTCCGGTCATGTCCGCGCTTGCGGTGCTCGGAAATGCAAGGATGAGCGCCACCATCATGAGCAACTTTTTCATGTTCGACCCCGTGTCGAGACCTCCGCTTCGAGGAGGCGAATCGATCATCGATTTGCAGTGCTTCATCGACCTACGGTACCTGCCGGCGGAGCGGAAACCGTTTTCGCCACCGAAGGCGCGTCAAACGCGATAACTTCGGCGCAGCTGCCAATTCCACCGAAACGCAAGCCGAAGCTGAAAATATCGGCCCCTGCGGGGCGTACCCTGATCTAAATCAATTCGGCTGGCGCGCGGCGTGCCGCCATCGCGCTTGGCTCGGTGGCGCTTTCCGGAACGGCGCTAGCGAACGGCGACGGCGGCAGGCCACGGCCTGCCACCGGCGCATCACCGACATTTTGGCGATCCGCCCGCTATGATCATGCCGTCCGCCTCAGCGCGAGCCGGTGCGATCAGTAGCAGACATTGACCCAGGCATAGCCGTTCCAGACGATGCAATCGTCATAGCCGTAATAGGGATAGCTGTAATAGCCGTAGTAACCCAAGCCTCCCAGGGCGAGGCCCGCCGCGAGCGGCCAGCCCCAGCCGAAGCCTCTTCGTCCCCGCCATCCCCAGCCGCCGCCGCGGAAGGCGGCCACCCGGGCGCCGCCGACGAACGGCCCGCCAAATCCGCGCGCGAACCTGCCGCCGCGAAAACCGCCGATCGCTGCGCCGCGAAATCCGCCGCCGCGAAATCCGCCGCCATACGCCGCGCCGCGAAAGCCGCCGCCGATTGCCGCGCCGCGAAAGCCGCCTCCGATCGCTGCACCGCGAAAGCCGCCGCCGCCGATCGCTGCGCCGCGAAAGCCCCCGCCGCCGCCGATCGCTGCGCCGCGAAAGCCCCCGCCGCCGCCGATCGCAGCGCCGCGAAAGCCGCCGCCGCCGCCAAAGCTGGCGCGTTGCGCGGACGCGCCGTCCGCGCAGAAGGTTGTCAATAGCAGGACAGCAGCACCAACGAGCAAGAGCTGTTTCATGGGACGTCTCCTTGCCGCACCGACCGTTCTGAGTGGCGTGCGATATAAGTCACCCTTGTCCTACTATGCCACGACCTTGCGAAAAGGTTCCAACGCCGCAACCGGCAACGGAGCGAGCGCGAGCGCGGCTCGCGACAAGTGCGCTCGAGGCCAAGACGGTCTCAAAGACGTGCGCGGCACCGAGCCGTGCGTCGAATCGCAACCCTGGCCGCCGCGCGCACAGCCGACATGTGTCCGTGCGCCTTGCGCGCTGCGCCCGGCTGACTTAGCGAAGAGCGGGACAAGATCCCCGGCAACCGACCGGGGCGTCATCGGCGTGCATCCGACAGGGAGGACCATGTGAACGACGAGCGCTACCAGCGCGGCAAGCAAGTCCGCGAATCCGTCCTCGGAGCGGCGCATGCCGCGCGCACCGCGAAGAACCGGACCCCGTTCAACGCCGACTTCCAGGACTTCCTGATGGAATATGCCTGGGGCTCGATCTGGGCGCGCCCCGGCCTCGACCGCAAGACGCGCAGCATGATCACCATCGCCATGCTGGTCGGCATGGGCAAGCTCGACGAGTTGAAGCTGCACATCCGCGCAACGCGAAATACCGGCGTGAGCCGCGACGAGGTGAAGGAGTTGCTGATGCATGCCGCGATCTATTGCGGCGTCCCGGCGGCGTTCGGCGCCTTCCAGCTGGCGACGCAGATTTTCGACGAGATGGACCAGGAAGCGGCTGCGAAGGCGTGACATGAAGCTCTCGTTCGCATCGCTCGGCGCCGAGCCGGGCGCGCGCTTTCTGGAACAGGTCAAGCTCGCCGAACGGCTCGGCTTCCACGCCTTCTTCCACAACGACAAGAAATGGGCGCGCGAGGTGTTCTCGCGCCTGGGCGCGGCCACGCAATGCACGACCACGATCGGATTGGGCACCAGCGTGATCGATCCCTATACGCGGCACGCGGCCTTGCTGGCGCAGGCGACGGCGACGCTGGCGGAATTGGCGCCGGGCCGGTTCCGGGTGATCATGGGATCGGGCAGCCACTTCGAGACGCTGCCCGGCTACGGCAGCCCGAAGCCGGTCGCGGGGCTGCGCGAAGCCGCCGAGCTGATGCTGCGGCTATGGCGCGGCGAGAAGGTCACGCTCGACGGCGAGGTGGTGAAGTTCAAGGATGGCGCGCTCGACTGGAAGCCGAGCGAGATCCCGCAGCTCTATATCGCAAGCCGCGGACCGCAAATCCTCAAGCTCGCGGGCGCCGTCGCCGACGGCGTGCTGATCGGCAGCTTCGCCACGCCGCCCGGGATCAGCTACGCCAAGCGGCATATCCTGCCGGGCCTGCAGGCATCCAACCGCGATTGGCCGGATATCCGGCTCTGCTCCTGGATCTATCTCTCCGTGCTCGAGCGTGCGGACGATCCGGTGCCGGACGGCGTCAAGCGCGGAGTGAGCTTCGCGTTCTGGAGCAGCCGCAAGGCGCTCAGCGCCATGGTCGACGAGCTTGCGCCGGACGCCTCCGATGCGTTCCGCGCGTTCATCCGCGACGCGCCGCACGAATGGTCGCCGCCGATCATGGAGGAGCTGCGCCGGCTCATTCCGCGCGGCGTCATCGACAGTCTCGCGCTGGTCGGCACCGCGCCGCAGGTGGTCGAGCGGCTCAAAGCCTTGGCGGCCGCCGGCGTGCAGGAGATCGTGATCTGGCCGTTTCCGGTGCAGGGACAGGACATGGACGGTTTCATACGGAAGATCGCACGCGACGTGCTGCCGCACGTCGCAGAGGCAGCGTCGGTGTCGTAGAATGGATCGTGTACCTGACCCGCCAAATGATAAATGGACGAGTTTATCTGCTGGTGGGCTGGGGGCAGTGTCGCTTTGGCCGCTGCTCGAGGCTGGCTCGGTCTGACGGGCGAGCGCGATGGCTGTCACGCTGACGCCGATTCCCGATATGCCCATGGTCCGTCCGGGCGACGACCTGGCCGGACTCGTCATCGCCGCCTGCGAGCGGTGCGCGCTCGCGCCGGCGGCCCGCGACATCGTGGTGGTGGCGCAGAAAATCGTCTCCAAGGCGGAAGGCCGCTACGTCGATCTCGCCACCGTGCAGCCGTCGGCACGCGCCGAGACGCTGGCCGCGGAGACCGACAAGGACCCGCGCCTGGTCGAGGTCATCCTGGGAGAATCGCGCAGCGTGCTGCGTCACCGGCCGGGCGTGCTGGTGGTCGAGCACCGGCTCGGCTTCATCATGGCGAACGCCGGCGTCGATCGCTCCAATCTCGATCCGGACATGGGAGCCGAGCCGGTGCTGCTGCTGCCGCGCGATCCCGACGCCGCGGCCGCGAGCTTGCGCGACCGGCTGGCCGCGCGCTTCGGCAACGGGATCGCCGTCGTCATCACCGACAGCTGGGGGCGGGCGTGGCGGCGCGGCACGGTCGGCGTCGCGCTGGGGGCCGCGGGCCTGCCGGCGCTCATGGACATGCGCGGGCGGCCCGACCTTTTCGGCCATGAATTGCGCGTCACCCAGACCGGATTCGCCGACGAGATCGCCAGCGCCGCATCGCTCGTCATGGGACAGGCGAACGAGGCGCAGCCGGTGGTGCTGGTGCGCGGACTTGCCTGGTCGGGATCACCCTCGCCCGCGGGCACCCTGATCCGTCCAGCCGAAGAGGATCTGTTCCGGTGAGCGTGACCAGGATTTCAACCAGCCGCCCCGGCAAGAGCCTCGTCGTCGCGCTGTCCGGAGGCATCGGCGGCGCCAAGCTCGTCCTCGGCCTGAGCCGCGTCATGCGCGCTGCCGATCTCGTGGTGGTCGCCAACACCGGCGACGACTTCGAGCATCTCGGGCTCGCGATCTCGCCCGATCTCGACACCCTCATGTACGCGCTCGCCGGGCTCGACGACCCGCAACGCGGCTGGGGCCGGCGCGACGAGACCTGGACCTTCATGGCCGCGCTGGCGGCGCTCGGGGGCGAAACCTGGTTCCAGCTCGGCGACGGCGACCTCGCCACGCACGTCGAGCGAACCCGGCGGTGGGCGGCCGGCGAAGCGCTCTCCGAGATCACCGCCGATTTCTGCCGCCGCCTGGGAATTGCCGCGCGTCTGCTGCCGATGACCGACGACTCCGTACAGACGCGTCTCAACACGAGCGAGGGCTGGCTCGATTTCCAGGACTATTTCGTGCGCTGCCGCTGCGAGCCCGACGTGCTCAGGATCGAATATCAGGACGCCGAGGACGCCGACCCTCATCCGGAAATCCTCGCGGCGCTCGAGGATCCCCGCCTGCGCGCGGTCGTGATCTGCCCGTCGAATCCGCTGCTCAGCATCGCGCCGATCCTGGAGGTCGGCGACATGCGCGAG
This sequence comes from uncultured Alphaproteobacteria bacterium, assembly GCA_963821505.1. Classification (GTDB taxonomy): domain Bacteria; phylum Pseudomonadota; class Alphaproteobacteria; order Rhizobiales; family Xanthobacteraceae; genus VAZQ01. The sequence continues at coordinate 122,560 of CAWGEH010000006.1, read as the reverse complement.
GCGATTGCCGACTGCGCGGCGCCGGTGGTGGCGGTCTCTCCGATCATCGGCGGCCGGGCCGTGAAAGGGCCGACCGCGAAGGTGATGAACGACCTCGGCCTGCCCGCGACCGCCGCCACGGTGGCGGAGCTTTACGGCGACCTGCTCGACGGCTACGTCCTCGATCACGCCGACGCCGCCAGCGCGGCCGACCTTGGCATTCCGGTCACGGTGGCACATACATTGATGACGACGCTCGAGGAGCGCGAGGCGCTGGCGCGACATGTGCTCGCAAGCGCCGACGCGCTGGCAAAGGCGGCCCCATGAATGCTCGCCGCAACATCTGCGCCGTGGTGCCGATCAAGGAGACGGCGCACGCCAAGCAGCGTCTCGCCGGCGTGCTCGCGGGCGCGCGGCGGCAGGCGCTGGCGCTCGCGATGTGCGAGGATGTGCTGACGACGCTCGCCGCGGTGCCGGAGCTTGCCGGCATTCTCGTGGTGACGGTCGATCCGGCGGCGGCCGCGCTCGCCGTCCGTCATGGCGCGCGTGTCGCCAGCGACGGCGCGCGCGACGGGCACAGCGGCGCGGTCGCAGCGGCGGCGCGGCGGCTTGCGGCCGAGGGCTGCGATATGCTCGCGCTGCCCGGCGATATTCCGCTGGCCGAACCCGACGACATCCGGGAACTCATGTCCGCTCGCGCGAGCGATGCGCATCGCGGCGCGTTCGCCATTGCACCCGCCCGCGACGAGCGCGGCTCCAACGCGGTCCTGTGCGCGCCGGCCGCCGCAGTGCCGCTGCGCTTCGGCGACGACAGCTTCTTTCCGCATCTCGCCGCCGCGAGATCCTGCGGCATCGAGCCTGCGGTGGTGCGGCTGCCGCGCATCGCACTCGATATCGATACGCCCGAGGACCTCGCGCTGTTCCTGCGGACGCCCTCGCCTACGCGTACGCACGCGCTACTGCGGAAATGGCGGGTTCGTCTCGACCACGGAGTTTTGCGAACGGCAACGGCGTGAGCCGCCGCGGCGCCGGCGCGTTCGACCGACCGAAGAGCCAGAGCGTAATCGCTTCACATCGAATTGCGATTTCGCTCCAGGCATTTGTTGGTCGCATGTCTAGAGCGCATCCCGATTGGGTCGAATTGAGATGCGCTCTAGATCTTCGATTCTGCGCATGTTCTCTTCGGAAAACCGGTTCCCACTTTTCCGGAACATGCGCTAGTTCGCCGGCTTGAACACGGGGATCGCCAGGCTCTCGTCCACCGCCTCGAACGCGACCGCGACGGGGAGGCCGACGGCGAGCGTCGCGTTGTCGACGCCGACCACGTTGCTGAGCATGATCGGCCCCTCGTCAAGCTCGATCAGCGCGACGTTGTAGGGAACCTTGCGCTCCCAGGCGGGATGATAGGCGCGCTGGAACACGACGAATGAAAACACCTTGCCGCGCCCGCTCACCGGCTGCCATTGCGCCTCCGGCGCCAGGCAATTCGGACAGACGATCGCGGCCGGATAGCGCAGGCGGCCGCAATGGCTGCAGCGCTGCAGCACAAGCTCGCCGTGCCGGCAGCCGTCCCAGAACGGGCGATTGACCTCGTTGATGGTCGGACGGATCGGCTGGGCTTTCGGCGCGTCGCTCATGTCAATGCCCCAGGATCAGGCAGCTCGCGGTGTTGAGCGTCATGCCGCGGCCGGTGACGAGACAAAGCTCGGCGTCCGCGACCTGACGCTCGCCGCACTCGCCGCGCACCTGGCGCACGCCTTCGACGATGTGCAGCCAGCCCTGCATGTAGGACTCCGACAGGTTGCCGCCGGCGGTGTTGATCGGCAGCGAACCGCCGAGCGTGATGCGCGCACCGCCTTCGACGAAGGCGCCGGCCTCGCCTTCGCGGCAGAAGCCGGCATGCTCCAGCCAGAACAGCACCGCCACGGTGAAATTGTCGTAGAGCTGCGCGACGCTGATGTCCTGCGGCGATACGCCGGCCATGCGATAGGCGTCCGCCACGCAATCGCGCTGGTGCGGCAGGTACCACCACTCCCGCAGGCGCAAATTCTCGGTGGTGTGGCCCTGTCCCATGCCCCAGATCGCCACCGGCCGCTTGCGGGTATCGCGGGCGCGCTCGGGCGAGGTGACGATCACGCAGACCGCGCCGTCGCTGATCAGGCAGCAGTCGAGCAGGCGCAGCGGCTCGACGATCAAGCGGGAATTCTGATGGTCGTCGATGGTGATGGGGTCGCGCATGACCGCGTTGGGGTTCAGCGCGGCGTGCTTGCGGCAGGTCACCGCGATCCAGCCGAGATGCTCGGAGCGCGTGCCGTAGAGCGCCATGTGGCGGCGGAATCCCATGGCGCTGTTGGCGGCATTGCCGAACATGCCCCATACGCCCCAGGAATCGTCGCCGCCGGCGGCGGCGGCAAAGCGCGAACCGCCGGTGCGCGCCGTGTCGGCGAAGATGCAGGCGACGGTCTTGGCCATGCCGGTCGCGATCGCCATGGCCGCGATCTGAACGAGCGCACCGCCGGTTGCGCCCCCCATGGTCAAGCTGCCGGTGAAGCGCGGGTTGACGCCCACGAGCTCGCCCACGTTGAGATAGTTCTTCGATCCCTCGGGCGAGGTGGTGCCCGGCATGGTCAGGAGCCCGTCGACCTCGCGCTTGTCGATGCCGCCGTCCGCGAGCGCCTGGCGAAAGGCCTGCGCCGCGAGCGAGAGCGGCGTCTCCTCCGGCAGCTTGCCCTGCGGCGTGGCCCCCACTCCGACGATCGACGCGCGCCGCCAGGCCATTCATTTCCCCTTGAAAACGGGCTGGCGCTTCTCGCGAAACGCGCGGCGCCCTTCGTTGCGATCCTCGGTCCGCGCCAGCTCGTTGAACAGATTGCGCTCGAAGTCGAGGTTCTCGGCACGATGCGTTCCGGCCGCCACGCGCAACGCGCGCTTGGCGGCGATCACCGCGAGCGGAGCGTTGCGCGCGATGGTGCGGGCATGCGCCATGGCGGTGTCGAGAAGCCTGTCGGGCTCGCACAGCTCCGAAACGAGGCCGGCCGCGAGCGCGCGCGCGGCGTCGATCGGCTCGCCGGTCAACAGCATCTGGGCGGCGAGCGAGGGGCCGACCACCGCCGGCAATCGCTGCGTGCCGCCGCTGCCGGGCAGGCTGCCGAGGCGGACCTCGGGCAGCGCGAAGCGCGCGGCATGGGACGCAATCCGCAGATCGCAGGCGAGGGCGAGCTCGAGGCCGCCGCCGAACGCAACGCCGTTGATGGCGGCGATCAGCGGCTTCTCGAACCGATCGAGCGGCTCGATGATCCGCGGCCGCTTGGGATCGGGCGCCGCCGATACGCTGAGATCCCCGCCCGCACAGAACGCGCTGCCGGCGCCGGTGAGCACCGCCACGCGAACCGACGGGTCGGCGTCGAGCGCCGCGAAGGCCGCGGTCAGCTCCTCGCGCATGGCGTCGTTGATGGCGTTGCGCTTGTCCGGCCGGTTGAGCGTGACGCATGCCACGCCCGCCTCGACATCAATCGCGATCGTGCTCAATAGAACACCTTGTCGTCCACCAGCCGCCGGCATTCGGCCTCGTCGAAGCCGAGCAGTGCGGACGCGACCTCGAGCGTATGCTCGCCCAGGAGCGGCGGCGGCCCGGGCGGATTGCGCTCTTCGCCGACGGCGCGAAAGGGCGGCAGATTGACCAGCACCGAGCCCATCTCCGCGTGCCCCACGGTGTGCCAATAGCCGCGCGCGTCGAGCTGCGGATCGCGGGTCACGTCGGCGCTGGTTGCCACCACCGCCGCCGCAACCCCGTGCGCCTGCAGGCGGTGCACGAGTTCGGCGGCGCCCAAGCGCCGCGTTTCCTGCGCCAGCCGCGTCTCGATTTCATCCTGGCGGGCTTCCCGGCCCGCCAGCGTATCGAAGGCGTCCGCGGCCATCCATTCCGGCGCGCCCAGCGCCGCGCGCAGCCCCTGCCACTCGCGGTCGTCGGTCACCTCGATCGCGCACCAGGTCTCCTCGCCGGCGCAGGGGAAGACCCCGCGCGGCACCGCCCCCGGACGGCGGTTGCCGTCGACCTGCGGCAGCGCGCCGGTCGCGGACCAGGCCAGAATGGATGGGCCGAGCATGTTCACGGTCGATTCGATCTGCGCGAGCTCGATGTGCTGGCCCTCTCCGGTGCGCGCGCGGTGGAAGGCCGCGGCCAGCACGGCGACGAGCGCGTGGCCGGGATTGGGAACATGATCGGGGTAGTGGGTTCCGGTGCCGATCGGCGGCCGGCCCGGCCGCCCCGCCATGCTCACGAGACCGCAGAGCGCGGCGATGGTCGAGCCGAAGCCGATATAGTCGCGATGCGGACCGCTCGCCCCTTGCATCGGCATCGCCAGATAGATCACGGACGGATTGACGGCCGCGACCTCACCATAGCCCAGCCCCCATTTCTCCATGACTCCCGGGCGAAAATTGTTGCTGACGATGGAGCACTGGCCGGCCAGCCGCAGCGCAATCTGCCGCGCCCGCGGATGCGACATGTTGAGCGCGATGCTCTTCTTGCTGGTGTTGCGCGAGGCGAAATAGCCCGAGCTCTCGAGCGGCTTCGCGCCCGGCTTGTGCGGCCCGGAGAGGCGCAAATTGTCGGGATGGGTCTGCGACTCGACCTTGATCACCTCGGCGCCCAGATCCGCCAGGATGCGGGTGACGAACGCGCCGGCGCCGATCCAGCAAAAATCCAGAACTCTCAGACCCGCAAGCCGCATCGCGTTCTCTTGTAGACATCGTTCCTGCGACAGGACTCATGGGCGGCTCTGCGGCGGTTGCGCGCACGCGATGGGAACAGACCGAGTTTGCCGCGCCGACAACCCGCATCTCCGACAGACGATCCCGGCATGACGGATCGCTCTAGCCTTCGCGCACGTGCGCGAGCAGAAGCTCGCGATTGTGCTCGCCGAGCCTCGGCGCCGCGCCGCGCCGACGCGCCGGCGTGCGGCTGAGACGATAAGGCGGCCCGGCAAAGATGACGTCCTTGCCCAGGGCGCGGTCGAACTGGGGCTGAAAATAGCCATTGGCCGCGAGCTGCACGTCCTGCACGACGTCGGCGACGGTGTTCACCGGCGCAATCGCGATTTGGCGCGCCTGACCCTCGCGGTAAAGCTCCTCCTTGCCGCGCGTCCGGCAGAATGCGCCGAAGATGTCGGCAAAGCGCGCGACGCCCTCCGGCGACTGGCGGAATTCGAAATCCTGCCATTGCGGCTCGCGCAGAGCCGCGCCTCCTGGCGCATCGGAAGAGGCGATCCACTCCGTCAGCGCCACGAAGGCCTTGGCCGTGCCGAGGCGGCCCGCCACCATGCTGACGTAACCGTCCTGGCAGGGATAGACGCCGGTGCCGGCCTCGCGCGCGCCGTCGCCGTGGCGGCGGCGCACACGCGCATTGATCGACCATTCCGCCACGGCGTCTTCGAGCGCGAAGGCCACGCATTCCTGTCCGGAGAGGTCGATCCAGCGGCCCTTGCCGCTCTGCATGCGCTCGTAGAGCGCGGCGAGGACCGCGACCGCGCCAAAGATGCCGGACGCCAGCATCGCCTGCTCGCCCTGGATGGCGAGCGGCTCGCTGTCGGCATAGCCGCCCAGCGACAGCAGTCCGCCGGCGGCGAGCAGCGTCAGGTCGGTGGCCCGATATCCGGCATGGGGACCGGCGCGGCCGAACGGAGAGATCGACACCACGACGAGAGCGGGATTGCGCCGCCGCAGGAGATCGAAATCGACGGGCTGGTCCGCGAGCGCCGACGATGGCGGGGTCTCGATCACCACGTCGCTCGCGGCCGCGAGCCGCGCGAACTGCTCACGCCCGGCCGGGTCTTCCAGATCGAGCGTGACGCTGCGCTTGCCGGCGTCGAGAAACGCATGCGCGAAGCTCGCGCACTCGCCTGCCGGCCCGCGCTGATAAGGGGCGAGGTTGCGCACCGGCGATCCCGCCGGCGGCTCGACCCGCACGACGTCGGCGCCGAGATCGGCAAGCAGCCGCCCGGCATAGGCGGCGTAATTCGTCGTGAGATCGAGAACGCGGATGCCGGCAAGCGCCGCCGCGTCGGGTGGCGCCTGCGCCATCAATCGACCCCGTCCAGCTTGAGCAGGAACGCGTCCCACCGGTTCATCAGCTGGTCGTGCAGGCTGTAGCGTTCGAGTGCGCTCGTGCCCTTGACCGCGGCCACGCCGTTGAGCAGCGCATTGGCGATGGCCATCGGCGCGACCATCGAATTCTGCATGCCGGTTCCGGCCGAGGCGGCGAGCAGGACGACGTCGGCGATCTGTCCGACTGCCGATATCGGCGAGTCGGTCACGGCGATGACCTTGGCCTTGTTCTCCTTGGCCCAGAGGGCGATGCGGTGGGTCGCCGCTGGCATAGCGCGGGAAGGTGAACGCCAGCACGCAATCCTCGGGCTTGATCTCGACCAGGCGCGGCGTTGCGAACGCGTCGTTGGAGGCGAGCAGCGAAACCTCGGTGCGCAGCCGGTCGAGGACCAAGGCGAAATAGTGCGCGACGGGGAAAGTCGAGAATCCCGCGGCCACGTAGACCCGGCGCGCGCGCGCAAGCAGGTTCACCGCCCGCGCGAAAGCGGCGGCGTCGAGGCCGGCGATGGTGCGGTGCAGATTTTCCCAGTCATGGCTCAGCGAAGCGCCGAAGCTCGTGCCCTCGAGATGGCCGGCGCCCTGGCCCTCATTGATCGGGTCGCCGGTGCGGGAGAGCTGGCCGCGCACCAGTTCCCGCATCCGCTCCTGCAGGTCCGGGAACCCGTTGAGCCCGAGACGATAGGTGAAGCGCACGATGGTCGATGGATTGACGTCGAGCTGCGCCGCCATCTGGTCGACGGTGGAGAACGCCACCGCCTGCGAGTGCTCGACGATGTATTCGGCGATGCGCTTCTGCGACTGCGTGAGGCGATCGTAGCGGCGGCGCAGCTCCTCGATCACGTCGCCGGAGCTCACCGCGTTGGAGGAGGCCTTGGCCTCGGCTTTGCGCATCGGCATCTCAGCTCTCGACATTCCGCAGCAGGTTGTAGCTCGGATAGGACTTCGCCCATTTGTCCGGATAGGCGCGGTCGATGCCCTTGGTGAAATAGCTTCCCACCGTAAGGTCGATGGGGACGTCGATCACCCACGGCCGCCGGCTGGCAAAGGCCTTGGCGAGCGCGCCCGCCAACGCGGCGGGATCCTCGATGCGCGCGCCTTCCGCGCCATAGGCGCGCGCGAGCGCGACGTAGTCGGGGTTGTACGGCTCGCCGGTGTCCTTGCGGACGAAACGGCACCAGGGGTGAGAGCGCGAGTAGCTGCGCTCCATGCCCTTGCGCTCGATGCCGAGCTCGTAATTGTTGAGGATCACCCAGATCGCCGGCAGATCGTATTCCACCGCCGTGGCGACGACCTGCGACGTCATGTTGAACGCGCCGTCGCCGACCAGCGCGATCGCGGGCCGGCCGTCGGCCGCGAGCGCGCCGGGGATGCCGGAGGAGGCCCAGCCCATCTCGGCCATGCCGGGGCTGATCTGCCAGGCGCCGGGCGTGCAGATCTTCATATAGGCTTCGGCGTATTGCGTGACGTCGCCGATGTCGATGTAGACGCGGCCGTCCCTGGGCAGCGCGCGGCCGACCTCGTGCACCAGGCGGGCCGGATGGGTCGGCGTGCCGGCCGCGGTCTGCAGCGGACGGATTTCCTCCTCCCACTCGGCGCGGAAGCCTTGCGTGCGCTCGAGCCAGCCCTGGTGGCGCTTGTTGCCGGGGCCGCCGACGGCGGCGGCAAGGTCCTCCAGAAAGAGCTTGGCATCGCTGACGAGGCCGAGCTCGACCGGAAAATTGCGGCCGACCTCCTGATAGTCGAGATCGACCTGCACGATCTTGGTCTGCGATACGTCGTAGATCGAGCCCTTGCGCCAGTTGGCGGTGTGATTGTCGGAAAAGCGGGCGCCGACGCCGATCACCAGATCGGCCTCGCGACTCGCGCGCGCCGCGCAGACGAAACCGGAGCGCCCGAGCGTGCCGATCGACAGCGGATGATCCTCGGGCAGCATGCCCTTGGCGGGCAGCGTCGTCACGGTCGGAATGTTGAGCTTCTCCGCCGCCGCCTTGAGCGCAGCCGCCGCGCCCGAGCGCACCACGCCGCCGCCGGCCAAGAGCAGCGGGCGCTCGGCCTCGGCGATCATGCGCGCGATGCGCGCCACATTGTCGGCATCCGCGCGCGGGCGATTGAGCTGCGGCGCGCGCGCGGACGGCGCCTCGATCTCGCCCTCGACCGGCGCCAGCTGGATGTCGTAGGGCACCTCGACGAACACCGGGCCGGGCCGCCCCGAGGTCGCGGTCTTGAGCGCGTAGTTGAGGATTTCGATGGTGGTGTCCGGCCGCACCAGCATCCACGTTCCCTTGCACACCGGGCGGAAGATGCTCGTGGCGTCCTCGAAGCCGTGATAGTAGATTTCCTGCATGCCGGCCTTGCCGAGAAAATGCGTGGTCGAGCCGCCGGCGATGATCAGCACCGGCGACGACTCGTGCATGGCGCTGGCGCAGGCGCCGACCGCGTTGAGCAGACCCGGCCCTTTCGACACGATCACCGGGGCGACGCGGCCGCTGACGCGGTGGTAGAGATCGGCCATGTGCACGGCATGCGACTCGTGCTTGGCCTGGATGCCCTCGATCTTCGGCTTGTCGGTGAGAGCGTCGAGAAAAGGCCAGACCGCGCCGCCGGCATAGCCGAAATAATGCCGGAAGCCGGCGACCTCGAACCATTGGGCGATCGCATCGACCACGCGCATTTTTTTCTTTAGCTCTCCCGAGAGGCCCGATTGACAGCTCAAAGCCGGTGCGGAATGTTTGCAACAAAATTCGTTGCAGTCAACGAAGGTGGCGCGGCGGCCGCGTCGGGAAACGCCATGGCTGCTATGCACCCAATGTCGTGCGGAACCCGGGAGGCCCAGCGTGCATAGGCTGCTGCTATCGGCGGCGGCCGCGGTCATCTGGATTGCCTTCGGGCCGACGATTGCGCCCTGCGCTGCGCAGCCGATGGCGCAGTCGTGGCCGAGCAAGCCCGTGCGCATCGTGGTGCCGTGGCCGCCGGGAGGAAGCGCCGACCTGATCGGCCGCATGGTGGCCGAGCATCTCGGCCATGTCTTCGCGCAGAGCTTTCTGGTCGAGAACCGGCCGGGCGCGAGCGGCATGGTCGGCTCCGCCGCGGTCGCCCATTCCGATCCCGACGGCACCACCCTGGTCGTTTCCGGCATTCCGTCCCACGTCATCGCGCCGTCAACGAGCGCCAGCGCGCCGTTCGACCCGGTGAAAGACTTCACCCACATCGCCTATGTCGGCGGCTCGCCGATCGTCATCACCGCGCACGCTTCGCTCGCGGTGAAGTCGCTCGCCGAGCTGATCGCGCTGGCGCGCGGCAGCAGCAAGGCGGTCGGATATGTTTCGCCGGGCGTGGGATCACTGGGCCACATGGTCGGCGAGTATCTGGCGCGCAAGGAGGGCATCGCCCTCGAGCACATCCCCTACAAGGGCGGCGTTCAGGCGGTCACCGACCTCGTTGCCGGGCACGTGAAGGTGGGCGCCATGACCTGGACCACCACCAGCCCCCATGTCCGCGCCGGCACGCTCGCTGCGTTGGCGGTGTCATCGAACCAGCGCTTGGCGCAGGATCCCGACCTGCCGACGCTGAAGGAGCTGGGCTATGACGAACTCGTGACCACCGCCTGGTGGTCGTTCTCCGGCCCCGCCGGGCTGCCGAGCGATGTCGTCCAGCGGCTCAACCGGGAGATCAACAAGCTGCTCGACGCACCCGACGTGCGCCGCAAGCTCGAGCAGGAGGCGATCGTCACGGAAAAAATGTCGCCCGCGCAGTTCACACGCTTCGTCGCGCAGGAAATCGGCAAATGGGGACCCTTGGCGCGGGCTGCAATCAGCGCGCAAGGCTCCGGCAATTGAGCGGCGGCGCGCGCAGGTCTCCATCCGGAAAGTCATCACTGGCCGCAAAGCTCGGGAGCGCAGCATGAACGTGAGAGAGGCCACCTCCGCGGCGGCGGCGAAGCTGCCGCTGACCTTCGCCTGCGGCCTCTACGACCGCATGCTGCGGCTCTATACCGGCGAGGTCGTGCCGCGCGGCATCGATCTTCAATTCCTCGCCAACGACGAGCCGCGCGACATCTTCGACCGCATGGGCGGCAAGCTCGAATTCGATGCGTCGGAGATGTCGAGCTCGGAATTCATCAGCCGCTTCGGCGCGGGCGAGTGTCCCTTCGTCGCCGTTCCGGCATTCGCGTCCCGCGTCTTCCGCCACGGATTCATTTTCTTCAACCGCAAGTCCGGCATCCGGAGGCCGAAGGACCTCGAGGGCCGGCGCGTCGGCGTCCCGCTCTACACCATGAGCGCCGCGATCTGGATCCGCGGCCTGCTGCAGCACGACCATGACGTCGACCTTGCGAAAATCCGCTGGGTGCAGGGCGCGCTCAAGAAGGCCGGCGCGCACGGCAGCCCGACGGTCGTACCGCTGCTCAAGGCGCCCGCGCTGGAGATCAACCGATCGGGCAAATCGCTGAGCAAGCTGCTGGCCGACGGCGAGATCGACGCGGTCATCAGCTCGCGTCCGGTCGAGGGCATCGGGTCGAATCCCGATATTGTGCGCATGTTTCCGAACTATCGCGAGGCGGAGAAGGATTACTACCGGCGCACCCGCATTTTCCCGATCATGCATCTCATCGTCATTCGCCGCGACCTCTACGAGGCCCATCCGTTCGTGGCGCAGAGCCTTTATGACGCGCTCTGCGAATCGAAGGACCGCGCGCTGGCGCTGATGAAGGAACGCGGCGCGCTGCGCTATATGCTGCCCTGGCTCCCCGCCGACATAGACGAGATCGACGAGGTGTTCGGCGGCGACCCCTGGCCCTACGGCATCGACGCCAATCGCCCGACGCTCGAAGCGCTCGTCCAGTACATGGTGGAGCAGCACTTCATTCCGCGGCCGATTGCGATCGAAGACCTGTTCGTGGCCGGACGCTGACGGTCGGGGAGATCATGACGGAGCGGAAGCAGTACAAGATTGCGGTCCTGGGCGGGACCGGCGCCCAAGGCACCGGTTTGGCCTTGCGCCTGGCGGCGGCCGGCCACGAGGTCACGATCGGCTCGCGCGCTGCGGAGAGAGCGCGTACCGTCGCATCGGAATTGGCCGCACGGATCGGCAAGCCGGTCGCGGGCGCCGACAATCGGTCGGCGGCGGCCGCCGCCGAGATCGTGTTCGTGACCGTCCCCTACGCGGTTCAGCGCGCCACGGTGGAAGCCGTGCTCGAGCAGAGCCAGGGCAAGATTCTCGTGGACGCCACCGTGCCGCTCCTTCCCCCCAAGGTCAGCACGGTGCAGCTTCCGGAGGGCCGCTCCGCGGTGGCGGCGATCCAAGAGCTCGCGGGCAAGAACGTGCGCGTGGTGTCGGCGTTTCAAAACATCTCGGCGGCGCACCTTGCGGACCTCGACCACGCCGTCGATTGCGACGTGCTGGTCTGCGGCGACGACCAGGGCGCGCGCGAAGCCGTGGTCGGCCTCTGTACCGACATGGGGCTGCGCGGGCTTCACGCCGGCCCGATCGCCAATTCCGCCGCGGCCGAGGCGCTGACCTCGATCCTCATCGCCATCAACCGCCGCTACAAGGTCGCGGGCGGCGCCGGGATAAGGATTACGGGGATTCCAGAGACATGATGCCGCCCGCGCCGGATCTCAGTCGACCTCATGCTGAGGAGCATCGCAGCGCTGACACGCTCAAGCGGCTCGCACCGGCGCATCTGCGCTGCGATGCGTCTCGAAGCGTGAGGCCCATCCCGGGCCGCCCCCCTCCTTCGAGACGCGCGCGCACGTGCGCGGTTGAGGAATGTGCGCCCCTTAGGGCGCGCGCTCCCTCAGGATGAGGCCCGAGCGGCGGCGCAGCCATCGACATTCGGCCGGCCGAAGGCCGCTTCCATCTCGCGGCGCACCTTCACCGCGATATCTTTCTCGTCGCAAGCGACATCGCTCCATTTCAGGCATTCCCCCTCCGCCACGTCGCGCTCCAGCCTGACATCGTGGGCGAGCCCGAGCGGCAGCAAGCCTTCGGCAAGCGAGCGCTCGGCCGCGACCTGCTTGCCCCAGACGCAGAACCCACCCTCGCCGTCGAGCACATCGCCGGCCTTGAGCGCGCGCTTGGCGGTGGCGGCGACGTCGGAGCGGAAGCCGGTGGGCGCCCCGGTCGGCTCCTTGCGCAGCGCGGCGCTCGCAACCGAAACGCCGAGCTCGAGCCCGATCATGTGGATCGGCCGGTAGAGCGCGGCGTAGCGCCCGCTCTTGTCCGGCAGCATGGCATATTCCCTGAAACAGCGCCGCGCATAGTCGCTCTCGCCCTCGAACACCACGTAGGTGCCGAGCGCCAGATGATGCGGCACGTCGCGGCCGTCGCGATAGACCGACGAGACCACCTCGGTGACGCCGGCTTTCTCGAGCGTGCCGCCAGCCGCCCTCGGCTTGCACACGTCGGCGAGCTCGAACCGCGTCGCCGGCGGAAAGCCCAAGCCCTCGCTCTGCGGCACGAGGCCGGTGGCGTTGCAGACCGCGGTCATCTCGATGCCCGATTTGGTGCCGTCGACGAAGCTGTTGAACATTTTGGGATTGATCGAATTGCGATCGGCGATCGAGAGATATTTGTCGAGAATGTCCCACACGGTGTCGGGCGTGGAGCGGTGGTAGTGCGGCTCGTAGCGCGTGCCCTTGCCGGCGGCGATCACGGTGAAGCCGCAGGCGCGCGCCCAGTCGACGTGCTCGCAAATCAGCGCCGGCTGGTCGCCCCAGGCCAGGCTGTAGACCGCGCCCGCGCTCTTTGCCTTGCGCGCGAGCAGCGGCCCCGCCAGCGCGTCGGCCTCGACATTGACCATCACGATGTGCTTGCCGTGGTCGATGGCCGCGAGGGCGTGGCGGATGCCGGCTCCCGGGACGCCGGTGGCCTCGACGATCACCTCGATGTCGGGAAATGCGATCAGCGCCTGCGCATCCGCCGTGACGTGCGTGCGTCCGCTCTTGAGCGCATCGCCGAGCGACGCCGCCGAGATCGCCCGCTCGTCCCATCCGGCGGTGCGAAGCTGGCGCAAGGCGCGCGCGACGTCGAGATCGGCGACGGCGACCACGTGCATGCCCCGGGTCAGCCGCGCCTGCGCGAGAAACATGGTGCCGAACTTGCCGGCCCCGATCAGGCCGACGGTCACCGGACGGCCGGCGGCCTCACGCTCGAGCAGCATGGCGTGCAAATTCACGGAACGCTCCGATGACTAAAGCATGCTCCCGAAAAATTACAGGCTTTTCGGATAAGATCATGCGACCAAACAAATGCTTAGAGCGAAATCGCGATGCAATGTGAAGCGATTTCGCTCCAGGCCGAGTTCATGGATTGCAGCGGCGACGAGGCCACCGGCCCTGCCCCGCATGCGTCGGAACAAGAGCCTGGGAGACGCGCGCCGACATTACACGATCCCATTATCGCTGAATTTGCTATCGCTGAATTTGCTCTGATCGACACGAATGCCGAAACATGACGCGATCACCGGGTACGGCAGACAGCGGCTGCCCGGCGGTTACTGGCACATCGCGCGGGTAACGAAAGTCTCGCTCCGGCACTCGGCATCGTTCGGTGCGCGGCCCTCGAGCAAGACCTTTGCCGGGCATTTCAGCTCCGACTGGGTGTCGAGGCTCTTGCCGGTCTGGAATCCCTTGCCGCGGCAGAGCGCAGCGGCCGCCTCCTGGCAGTCGCGGCCGCCATTCGCGGCCGGAGCGCAGCGCTCCCGTGCGGTCACGATCCGGGCGTTGGGCAATCCGATGACGGCACCGGTCGCGTCCTTGGCGGCATCGCGGGTCTGATTGCCGAATTTATCGAAGGTCTCCTGCGCGCCCTGCATGTCCGATTTAAACTTGGTCGTGCCCTCCTCCAGCCAACGGCCGAAGGTCTCGATCATGCCGGGTGGCGGAGGAAGGTTCGGCACCAGCAGCGGCGGCGGCGGAAACAGGCCGGGAATGCTTGGGCTCTGGATCGGCTCCTGGGTTGGGCTCTGGCCCGGAGTCTGATTTGGCGACTGAGCTTCCTGCGCCAGCGCGGAAAACACCAGCAACAGCGCGCAGGCGCCGCCCAGCGCGCGCGCCATGCCCGACGTGCTTCGAAAATGAATTGTTCCCGGACGGCTGGTCATCGCGATCCCGTTGACGTCGCAGCCGCCGGAACCCTGCGCATGCCGCGTGGCAAAATTGAGGAACGGTGGAACTTCAGAACAGGTAGAGTGCGGCGATGATGCCGGCCACCAGCGCCACGGCGGCGAGTGTCACCCACAAGCCCAAGCGCTCCTCGATGATCGTGCGCGCCTGCACGCCGTAGCGGTTGAGCAGAAACGCCGCGAGATAGAAGCGCGTGCCGCGCGCGATGATCGACAGCAACACGAATAAAAGGAGATTGAATCCGGCGAACCCCGAAGCGATGGTCACGATCTTGTATGGTATCGGGGTGAGCCCCTTGAGCAGGATGATCCAGGCGCCCCATTGCGCATAGGCTGAACGGAACGCCTCGACCTTGTCGCCGTAGCCGTAGAGCGAGATCAGCCAGTGCCCGACGGAATCGTAGAGCAGCGCCCCGATCATGTAGCCGAGCACCCCGCCGGCGACCGAGGCCACGGTGCACACGGTGGCGTAGAACCAGGCCTTGTCCGGGCGCGCCAGCGACATCGGAATGAGCATGGCGTCGGGCGGGACGGGAAAGAACGAGCTTTCCACGAACGAGACGGTGCCCATCAGCCACGTCGCATGCGGCTTGTCGGCGGCGGCGATGCACCAGTCATAGAGACGGCGAAGCATGGCGGGCTTGCTTAGCGGCGCGCTTGGCAATTGTCCATCCGGATCACGGACGAACTGACCGAGGGCGGACGACGGATGATCGCCTCGGCGGGAGGCGCGTGCCGCCTCTCCGCGCCTTCTCTCTCGTCCGATTTCAGCGCCGCTTGCGGGCGCGGCTGCGGTCGAGCGCCACCACCTTGCGCCGCGGGGCGGCGTCCGCGCGCTCCTTCGGAAGCTTCTCAGCGATCCCCAACATCCGCTCGCGGCGCTGCATCTCCGTCCACACGTCCTTGGGATGAACGCCGGAGGCGACCCAGAGCACGACGAGATTGTAGAGCAGATCGGCGCTCTCGCGGACCACCGAGTCGGAATGGCCGTGCATGGCGTCGATCACCACCTCGACCGCTTCCTCGGCCAACTTCTTGGCCATCTTGCTGCGGCCGGAGCGTAACAGGCGCGCGGTCCGCGAGGTTGCCGGATCGGCAGTCCGTGCGGCCAGGACGGCGGCGTAGAGGCGATCGAGCGAATCATTCATCCCATTCAGAATAACCCCAAACCATTGACAGAGTGGTAACGATTATGAACGGGAAGAAGCCATGGCGGGCGCCGAGGGCCCGAAAACAGGGCCGGCGTCGCCTGGGCGCGACGCCGGCCGACGCACTCGCACGCTACCCACAACTTCACACGCCCGCAGCGCACCGCCGCACCATGGCGGCGAGGCCGCGAGGCGGCCGCGATACGCCGGCTCATGGGGATCTAGGCGACAGTCGCGGCGCGACCATGCCGCCGGCGGCTAATATTTTCGTAATGTTGGGACCGCCCCGACGTTCGCCTACCCGTTGCCGACGCTTCGAACGCCGGCGAGGTTTCCCTCAATCCTCGGTGGCGAGCAGCGAGGCGTTGCCGCCGACCGCGGCGGTGTTGACGGTCACCACCTGCTCGACGGCGAAGCGTCTGAGGTAATTCGGGCCCCCCGCCTTGGGCCCGGTGCCGGAGAGCCCGCTGCCGCCGAACGGCTGCGTGCCCACCACCGCCCCGATCATGTTGCGATTGACGTAGACATTGCCGTTGGCGAGTCGCGCGGCGATGTGCGCGACGGTGGTATCGATGCGGGAATGGATGCCGAGCGTGAGGCCGTAGCCGTTGTCCGCAATCTCGCCGAGCATCGCGTCGAGCTCATCCGCGCGCCAGCACACGACGTGCAGGATCGGCCCGAACACCTCCTCCCGCAGATCGCGCGCGCGGTCGAGCGTGATGATCGTCGGCGGCACATAGGTCCCGGTCGCGGGCAAACGATTGAACCGGTCCCAGCGGAAGCGCACACGGCCGCGGCCTTCATGGTGGGCGATCCAGCGGTCGAGCTTGTCCTTCGCGTCGGCATCGATCACCGGCCCGACATGGGTCGAAAGCTCGCGCGGATCGCCGAGCCTGAGCTCGCGGGCGGCGCCCGCGATCATCTCGATCATGGGCGCGGCCACGTCCTCCTGCACGCAGAGCAGGCGCAGCGCCGAACAGCGCTGGCCGGCCGAACGGAAGGCCGAGGCGACGACGTCATCGGTGACCTGCTCCGGCAGCGCGGTGGCATCGACGATCATCGGATTGACGCCGCCGGTCTCGGCGATCAGCGGCACAATCGGCGCGTCCTTTGCCGCCAGCGCGCGATTGATCGCGCGCGCGACCTCGGTCGAGCCGGTGAAGGCGACGCCGGCGACGCGGGCATCGGCGACCAGCGCGGCGCCGACCTTGCCGTCGCCCAAAATGAGATGGAGCGCGCTCGCCGCAATCCCGGCCTGATGCAGGATTCGCACCGCCTCGGCGGCGATGAGGGGCGTTTGCTCGGCGGGTTTCGCCACCACGGTATTGCCGGCGACCAACGCGGCGCTCACCTGGCCGAGAAAAATCGAAAGCGGAAAATTCCACGGGCTGATGCAGACGAAGACGCCGCGGCCGCGGTAGCGAAGCTCGTTGCTCTCGCCGGTCGGGCCCGGCAGCAGTTGTGGAACCAGCGCCCGGCGCGCTTCGAGCGCGTAGTAGCGGCAGAAATCGACCGCCTCGCGGACTTCCGCCACCGCATCGTCGAGCGTCTTGCCGCCCTCCGCCTGCAACAGCGCGATCAGGCGGCCGCGGCGCGCTTCCAAGAGGTCGCTCGCACGTTCCAGTACCGCGGCTCGCGCGTCAACCGCGGTCGCGGCCCAGGCGGCAAAGCCCGCCTGCGCCGCCGTCACGGCCGCCGCGGCGGAGGCGTCGCTCGCTTCGCTCACGCTACCGATCGCCTTGCCGTCGATCGGTGAAAGGACCGGCCGCTCGCCGCCGGAGCGCGCCGCGCCGTCGATCAGCGGCACCGCCTCGCCCGGCATCGCGCCCGCGCGAATTTCGTCGAGCAGCGCCGCAAGGCTCGCCCGGTCGCCGAATTCGACGCCGGCGGAATTGCGCCGTTGCGGACCGTAGAGATCGCGCGGCAGGGGGATGTTCGGGTTGCGCGCGTGACGCGGCTCGCCGATGCGGTTCTGCGGGCGCTCGAGCAGCGATGCGATCGGCACCGACGGATCGGCGGCGACCGACACGAAGGAGGAATTCGCACCGTTTTCCAAGAGCCGCCGCACCAGATAGGCGAGGAGATCGCGATGGCCGCCGACCGGGGCGTAGACCCGGCAGGCGGCCCGGGGATGGTCGGCGAGCATGCGTTCGTACAGCACCTCGCCCATGCCATGCAGGCGCTGGAACTCGTAGCCGTCGACGCCGCCGGCGTCCTCGATGACGCTCGCCACGGTGAGCGCGTTGTGGGTGGCGAATTGCGGATAGAGCCGCGCCCGCACGGCAAGCAGCCTGCGGGTGCAGGCGGCGTAGCAGAGATCGGTCATGGCTTTGCGGGTGAACACGGGATAGTCGGCAAGCCCGCGCTCCTGTGCGCGCTTGACCTCGGTATCCCAATAGGCGCCCTTGACCAGCCGCACCATGAATCGGCGACCCAGGCCCCTCGCCGTCTCCTCGAGCCAGTCGATCACCGCTGGCGCGCGCTTCTGATAGGCCTGCACGGCGAGCCCGAAGCCGTCCCAGCCGCGCAGCGAGCCGTCGGCGAGCACCGCGGCGATGACGTCGAGGGTGAGCTCCAGGCGGTCGGCCTCCTCGGCGTCCACGGTGAAATTGAGGTCGCGGTCGCGCGCCTTGCGCGCAAGCTCGAGGGTTTTCGGCACCAATTCGGTCATCACCGGATCGCGCGAGAACGGCTCGAAGCGCGGATGCAGCGCGGAGAGCTTGACCGAAATGCTGGGACGGTTCGGCGGGGCGGCCGCGCTCGCGCCGATGGCATCGATGGCGCCGGCATAGGAGGCGAAATAGCGGTCGGCGTCGGCCGCCGTGCGCGCGCCCTCCCCCAGCATGTCGAACGAGTAGCGCAGCGCCCGGTGAGCGGCCGCGCGCTCGAGCGCCTCCTCGATCGTCTGTCCGAGGACGAAATGCGAGGCCAACAGGCGCATCGCCTGGCGCGTGGCCGCGCGCACGGCGGGAAGGCCCAGACGCTTGATGAGACTTTCCAGGATCGTGTCCGGCGTCTCGCCGGGATGGATGATGCGGGCGGTGATGCCCAGCGTCCAGGCCGACGCCGACACCAGGAACGCGTTCGATCGCACGTTGTGGGACGACCAGTCGCCGGTCGCGAGCTTGTCCTCGATCAGCCGGTCGGCGGTAGCGGCATCGGGCACCCGCAGCAACGCCTCCGCCAACACCATGAGCGCGAGCCCTTCCTTGGTGGAGAGCGAATAGGCGTGGAGGAAGTCCTCGATGCCGCCGAGCCCGCCGGCCTTGGCGCGAATCTCCTCGATGAGGCGGCTGGCATAGGCGTCGATGCGCCGCTCGGCCTCCGCCGCGCGGGGCGCCTGCGCCATGAGGGCGGCCGCAATCGCCTCGTCCGGCGGCGCGTAGGGCGCGCCGAACACGGCTTGCGCATCGTCGGCGGGCGAAATCTCGGTATCCGGGGTCATGGTCCAGGCATCGGCCTGCGTCCTTCGATGTTTAACAGCGGTTCATGTCGGCGCGGCACCAAGAATTGACTCGCGCGCGGGACAAAGGGGCAGGCGGCGGTGTTCGAAACTCCGTGAACGGCAGGCGCTGCCTGCGATCTTGCCTTGCTCTTTGCACCATCATGTTCTTTTCTGCCGGCCTCAGCCACTATCGCGGCCGGGCGAGGCGGAGCCGAAGTTTCGTCGAGGGAGTACGGCAACCGATGGGCCTCCTCAACCTCACGCGGCCAGGTCGGCTCGCCTATCTGGCTGCGGCAGCGTTCGCGCTGGTCGCGGCGTGGCCCGTCGCCGCCCAGACCAGCATCAAGTTTTCGCTCGATGGACGCGTCGAAGGGCCGGAAGCGCTGGCGCTCCTCCCCCAGGATAAGGGCTATTTCGAAAGCCAGGGACTGGTGGTGACGGTCGACGACGCGTCCACTCCACTCGAGCCGATCACCCGCGTGGCGAGCGGCAGCTACGACATGGCCTTCGCCGATATCAATGCGCTCATCGGATATCGCGACCAGCATCCGTCGGCGCCGGTCAAAGCGATATTCATGGTCTACAACAAACCGGCCTACGCCATCGTGGCGCGCAAGAGCCGCGGCATCACCGATCCCCAGCAGCTCGAGAACAAGAAGCTCGGCGCTCCGCCCGCCGGCGCCACCTTTGCGCAATGGCCGCTCTTCGCCAAGCTCAACAACATCGACATGTCGAAGGTGACGATCGAGAACATCGGCATTCCAGTGCGGGCACCCATGCTCGCCGCCGGCCAGATCGATGCGGCGCTCGGCTCTTCGTTCCGGCTCTATGTCAATCTCAAGGACCGCGGGGTGCCGGTCGACGACATCGTGCTGATGCCGATGGCAAACTACGGGCTCAAGCTCTATGGCAATGCCATCATCGTCAATTCGAAATTCGCCGCCGAGAAGCCGGAGGTGGTCAGGACATTCCTGCATGCCTTCCTGAAGGGTCTCAAGGAAACCATCGCTCACCCCGCAGAGGCGGTGGACTCGATCGCCAAACGCGACGACGCGGCAAAAAAGGATGTCGAGCTCGAGCGCCTGCGCATGGCCATCGGGGACAATATCGTCACGCCCGAGGTGAGAGCCAACGGCCTCGGCGCGGTCAAGATCGCGCGGCTCGAAGAATCCATCGAGCAGATCGGCTTGGTCTATACCTTCAAGGCCAAACCCAAGCCCGGGGATATCTTCGACGCCTCGTTCCTGCCACCGGCCGCAGCGCGCAGGGTCAATTGAGCCGGCGCTACGAGCCCGGAACCGACCTCGGCCCGGCCAGGAGCGCACAAGCGCGGGGCTGCGCGGCTCTACTCTCCTTATGCTATCGCGTGGGCCAGGCGAAGCTGAGCTCGTGACCATCCGGGTCGGTCAGGTGGAAGAATCGCTCGCCCCATTCGGCATCGCGCGGTGGCGTGTCCGGCCGGTAGCCGGCCGCAATCACGCGCGCATGAAGGCTGTCGACATCGGAATGGTAGAAGATGACACGTCCCCACCAGGACCAGGTTCGCTCGGCAGGCTGCGCGATGAGGTTGAGAAAGCTGGTTCCAGCCCGAAAGCTTGTAAACGCCGCGTCATCGCCACCATGAACGATCTCGAATCCCAGCATGCGATAGAAGCGCACGGCGCGCGACATATCATGGGTGGCCAGCGTGATGGCGCTGATGCTCTTGATCACCGCGGCAGCGCTCCCGTCAAGGTCCGCTCTTGCCGATTTTCCCGGCGCGCGCCGATCAAGCCCGATCCGCGGCCTGCGCGCGGGTCATCCTGAGATCGGAGAGAGCCTCGGCCGGAGATTCTGAAGCCCCGATCACCGGCCGCCGACCTGCCGGTGCACAGAAGGCGGCTTCCGCTCGGATCGACCCACTCGCTGCGATCGGCGCGCATGACGATCACTCGGCCTTTGCAGCAATCGAGCCGTGGGGATGGCGCAGGTCGCCGCGCTTGTTGCGTCGGCGTACATAGTTGATCCTGGCGTCCGGCCGCTCCGACTTCACCTTGAGGGCGGCGATCAGCGCATCCTCCGCCGCCACCGTCACGCTCGCGCGCTTGCCCGCGATGTTGATGCCGACGGTGAATTCGAGGATCATAGCGCCATTCTCCCCGATGCCATGATAGTCGTTGGCAATCTCGAGCTCAATGTTGCGCAACGCCTTTCGATGCGCGGCGCTTACTTCATTGCGTCATAAACCGCGTGGCTCCAGGCGCCGACCGGCTTCCTGGTGATCACCGGATCGGAGCCGCCGGCGAGCAGGGTGGCGACCGTGCGCCGCACTCGACGTGCCGTGCATGGAACTCGATCACACGCTCACGAAATCCGCTCGGCATCAAAGGCGCGGGCGAAGCGGGCGCGATCCCGGTGGGGGCACTGTTTGCTCAGGCGATCGAGGACGCCCTGGACCTGCCGAGCAGAGGCACGGAGCTGCTGGAAATTCCATTGAGCCCGAACCGACTGTGGCGACTGGTCGGCGACGGCAAGTGAGGGCCAACCCCGGATCGCATACCAAGCCCCGCAAGCCGGGTGCAGCCTGGGGTGACATGGGAGGGCGACGCCGCAAATCGGGTATACTCGATCTGCATATCAACGCCGCAAGTCGGGTAAACCCGACTTGCATACGGGCGCCGCAAGTCGAATGAACCCGGCTTGCCTATGGAGGCCGCAAGTCGGGTAAACCCGACTTGCATATGGAGGCCGCAAGTCGGGTAAACCCGACTTGCGGGTGCCCGGCCGTGACGCCGTCAGCAATCCCCGCTAGTGCCCCGATCCGCCCGCCCGCACCGTCGTCGCCGCCCCGCCTTGTTTCACCTGCAGCTGCGGGCGCAAAACCGTCGCGATATCATCCGCGAGCTCCTCGAGCGCGGCTCGGTTGCCGCCCTGCCGCAGATAGATCCCGCAATAGAGCTGGGGCAATTCGGGAAGCGGCGCGTCCTCCCAGATCGAGAGCGCCGTCTGCGGGACGCGGCCGCGCGGCAGCACCATGACGCCGAGGCCGGCGAGCACCGCCGCCTCCAGGCTGGCGATGCTGCGCGAGGTGAACACGAAATCGCAATCGCGGCCGATCCGGTGCAGCGCGTTCACCGCCGTATAGCGACAGGAACAATCCTCGCCGAACGACACCAGCGGCACCGGCCCGCCGGGCTCGAGCTGGGTCGCGTCGCTGCGCACCCACACCGCCTGGTCGATCCACAAATGGTGGGCTTCGATCGCGGGCTTCGAGTTGGCGATGGCGACCGCAAGATCGATGTCGCCTTGACGCAGCCCGCGCAACATGTTCTCGAAGCTGGTCGCGCTCACTTTGAAACGAATGTCCGGCCAGCGCTTGCGGAACTGCGCCAAGGTCGCGGGAATCTTCATTCCGGCGAAATCGCCCGGGATGGCAACGCGCAGCGTCTGCTCCGTGGCCTGGCTGCCACTCAGCTGCGCGATCTGATCGTTGATCGCCAGCATGCGGCGCGCCTGAGCGACGACCATCTCGCCGCGCGGCGTGAGGCTCACCCCCGGCGCGCTCTTGTCGAGCAGTTCGTAGCCGAGCAGGAATTGCAGCCGCTTGATCTGCGCACTGACCGCCGGCTGAGTGACGCCGAGCGACTGTGCCGCCCTGGTAAAGCTGCGCTGGTCGACGACGGACACCAAAGTCCGCAGCAATTCGGTCGGAATGTTCAACATACCCCCTCGCCCTTCTTGCGCTCTCGCAGGCGCGCCGCCTGACCCACCATCATCGATCGACCGCCCGGGGGAAGCGTTTCGTTCCGGTCCGGCGCGAACGCGTATTCGCATTATTGGCAATGTGTGCTCAACTGCGGCCAAGTCAAGCGCAGCAATAAACGTTGTCAGCACGGCTGGAATCGGCAAATATTGCATCACCAATCACGCGTAGGCTTTTCTGCGGACCACAATCATCCGCACCCGCGCGTTTCCCTCGGCCACTGGGCCATGATGCAGCGCCTGCCATCAAGACCGCGCCGAGAACTGCCGTCCCGGGCCCGCGTTGCGAGCGCAGGGCGTTGCATTAGAATAGGCATCCCGCAGCGTAGCGTTCAGCGCGTGCCGATGACGGCCTCATGAAATTCCTGCGCCTCTACATCCGCGTGCTCGAACTGCTCGGGCGCGAGGCCCGTCTGGGCTGGCTGCTCGCGCTCGCCAATGTGGCGCTCGCCGCCGCGATGTTCGTGGAGCCGATCCTGTTCGGCCGCATCGTCGATACGCTCGCGAATGCCCAGGGCCGCATCTCGCAATTGTCCATGCAGGACCTGATGGTGCTGGTCGGCGCCTGGGTCGGCTTCGGCCTTTTCGCCATCGTCTGCAGCACGCTCGTCGCCCTGCACGCCGACCGCCTCGCGCACCGCCAGTACCAGGTGGTGCGCACCATGTTCTTCGAGCACGTTCTGCAGCTCCCGCTCAGCTACTACACCGGCTCCCATTCCGGCCGGCTGGTGAAGGTGATGATGACCGGGACCAATACGCTGTGGGCCTTGTGGCTGTCGTTCTTCCGCGAACACTTCGCCAGTTTCGTCTCGCTGATCGTGCTGCTGCCGCTGACGCTCTTCATCAACTGGCGCTACGGTTTGTTGCTGATCGGGCTGTGCGCGGTGTTTGCCACGCTGATCGCGCTGGTCGTCGGCAAGAGCGAACAGCTGCAAGGCACGGTCGAGCGCTATTATACCGACGTCGCCGAGCGCACCACCGACACGCTCGGAAACATCGCGCTGGTGCAGAGCTTTGCTCGCATCGAGACCGAGGTCTCGGGCATGAAGAAGATGGGCGACGACGTGCTCAGCGCCCAGATCCCGGTGCTGTCGTGGTGGGCGGTGACGACGGTGATCACCCGCACGTCGACCACGATCACCATTCTCTCGATTCTCCTCATGGGCGTCTGGTTCTATCTCCACGATCTCACCACCGTCGGCGAGATCGTCATGTTCATGAGCTTCGCCACGCTGTTGATCGGCCGGCTCGAGCAGGCCGTCCACTTCGCCAACCGCATGGTGATGGACTCGCCCCGGATGGCGGAATTCTTCGAGGTGCTGGACACCGAGCCGGCAGTGCGCGACCGCCCCGACGCCATCGACCCCGGCCGCATGCACGGGCTGGTGGAGTTCAAGGACGTCTCGTTTTCCTACGACGGCAAGCGCGCCGCGGTCGCCGATCTGAGCTTCACGGCGCTGCCGGGCGAGACCGTCGCGCTGGTCGGCGCGACCGGAGCCGGCAAATCGACCGCACTCGCCTTGCTGCACCGCGCCTTCGATCCGCAATCGGGCACGGTGCAGATCGACGGCATGGACATTCGCGCGCTTACGCTCACGGGCCTGCGGCACAATATCGGGGTCGTGTTCCAGGAGGTGCTGCTGTTCAACCGCTCGATCGCGGAGAATCTGCGCGTCGGCAAGCCCGACGCGACCGAGGAGGAGCTGCGCACGGCGTGCGCGCGGGCGCAGGTTCTCGACGTCATCGAGCGCCAGACGCAGGGCTTGGAGACCAACGCCGGCGAACGCGGACGGCTGTTCTCCGGCGGCGAGCGACAGCGGCTGTCGATCGCGCGCGCGCTGCTCAAGGATCCCCAGATTCTCATCCTCGACGAGGCCACGAGCGCGCTCGATGCGCTCACCGAAGCCAGGGTTCAGGCCGCCCTCACCGAGGTGATGAAAGGCCGCACCACTTTCGTGATCGCGCACCGGCTCGCCACCATCCGCAACGCCGACCGCATCCTGGTATTCGCGGGCGGCCGCATCATCGAGACCGGCACTTTCGACGAGCTGATGCGACTGGGCGGCCACTTCGCCGAGCTCGCCCGCAGCCAGTTCATGGCGGCAGAGACGACCAAGACCCGCCCCGAGCACGCGAGCGGGCAACCGGTGGAAACCTAGAGCGCATCCCGATTGGATCGAATCGTGATGCGCTCTAGATTCTTCGATTTTGCGCATGTTCTATTCGGAAAACCGGTTCCCACTTTTCCGGAACATGCGCTAGCGCCTATTCCTTTGGAATTAACGCGGAACGGCGCCGCGGATTTGGTTTTGCTCCCCTCCCCTTGCGGGGAGGGGCTGGGGATGGGGGCCGCGAGATTGATGTACCGGCATTGCCAAACGCACCACCCCCCTCCCCAGCACAGGGGGGAGGGAGCACACCGAGTTTGCTGCTCGATTGATTCCATCTCATCAAGACGCGGTCTGGTGCTTGGGGTCACGACCATGGCTGGGCACTGATGCGTCTCACCTCAGCGCCCCTTCAGCAGGTCACCGACGCTCATCCGCTCGCGACCGTATTCGTCCTCGCCCTGCTCGCTCGCCTGGTCAATCTCGCGCTGCTCAGCGGCAGCGCCGCGTTCTTCGCGGAGCAGGACACGTTCGGCTACTGGGCGCTCGGCGCCGCACTCGCAAAACCCGACAGCTTCTGGCCGACGCTGATGTCGATGACCGACCGCATGCCGCTCTACCCGCTGCTGCTCGCAGCCATCCGGAGCATCTTCGGCGACGTCCCGCGGGTGGTGGCGATCGTTCAGGCCGTGATCGATGCCGGCACCTGCGCGCTCATCGCCGCCCTCGGCGCCATGATCTCGCCGCGCGTCGGCCTGATCGCCGGCATTCTCGCCGCGCTGTCGGCGACGCTCGTCGTGTTCAGTACCCAGATCCTGACCGACACGCTGTTTCTCTTCTTCTTTACCGTTATGCTCTTCGCCGGCGCGCGCTTCCTGCTTCACCCGACGCATGGGCTCGCCATTCTCGCCGGCCTCGGCGGCGGCCTCGCGCTTGTCACCCGGCCCGCCGTCGCCGTGCTGCTGGCGGCGGCCGCGGCGCTCGTCTTCGTCATCGCGCTGCTCGCGCGCCGCCGCCTGGCGTCGGCGCTCATCGCGGCGACGCTGTTCGCGCTCGCCGCCGCGGCACCGATCGCGCCGGTCTGGCTGCGCAATGTCGTGCACTACCACAGCATGAGCCTGACCTCGCAAACCGGCGATCACCTCGCCTTCTGGATCATCCCACTGGTGACCGAGCGCGCCGACGGCACGCCCTACCAGACCAGCGTGGAGCGCATGGAGGCCCGCTACCGTCAACGCATGAGCGAGCGCGGACCGGGGGCAGACCGCAACCCGTTCCAGCGCGCTGCGGTGAAGTCGGAGCTGGCGCGGGAAGAGATGGCCCGCCTGCCGCTTGCGGCCTACGCCCGGGCCTGGCTCGAGGGTGCGGTGGTGAACCTCGGCGCGCCGGCGCTGCTCGCCGACCCGCGCGTGCGCGCGCTGCCCAAGCCGAGCTTCTACAACACGCCCGGGGCCGGGCTCTGGCAGAAGGCGCGCGTCTACCTTTTGGACGATCCCGGAAGCTATCAGCTGCTGCTGGTCGGCGGCCTCGTGGCGATGTTGCCCATCCTGATGCTCGAGGCCGTCGGTTTCGTCATGCTGGCGCGGACGCTGCCGTGGGCGGCCGTCCTCGCCGCCGGGGTGATCGGCTATTTTCTCTTGCTCAACGGGCCGGTGGCGACGCCCAAATATCGCCTGCCGATGGAGCCGGTGCTGATCGTGCTGGCGGCGATTCCGCTCGCGCGCATGACGGAACAGGCCAGCGGATAGGTCGGATCATTTGATCCGCTCGAGAATGCTCACATAGTTGGCGACCGCCGTGCCGCCCATATTGAAAATGCCGCCGAGGCTGGCGTTGCTGACTTGAATGTCGCCGGCGCTGCCCGCGAGCTGCATGGCTGCGAGCGCGTGCATCGACACCCCGGTGGCGCCGATCGGATGGCCCTTGGCCTTGAGCCCGCCCGACGGATTGACCGGCAACGGGCCCGTCTTCTCGGTGAGGCCCTCCGCCACCGCGCGCGCGCCCTGACCTTCCGGCACCAGCCCCATCGCCTCGTATTCCATCAACTCGGCAATGGTGAAGCAGTCGTGGGTTTCGACGAAGGAGAGGTCGCCGAGCGCGACGCCGGCGCTCGCCAATGCGCGCCTCCAGGCCTCGCCGCAGCCTTCGAGCTTGAGGACGTCGCGCCGCGACATCGGCAGGAAATCCTGCACGTGCTCGGCGGCGCGGAACGCGATCGCCTTGCCGAGCTGGAGCGCGGTCTCGACGTCGGCCAGCACGACGGCGGCCGCGCCGTCGGACACCAGCGAGCAGTCCGTGCGTTTGAGCGGACCCGCCACGCGCGGATTCTTCTCGCTCTCGGTGCGGCAGAAGTCGTAGCCCAGATCCTTGCGGATCTGGGCATAGGGATTGCCCACGCCATTGCGATGGTTCTTGGCGGCGATGCGGGCGAGCGCATCGGACTGGTCGCCCCAGCGCTGGAAATAGAGCGAGGCAATGCGGCCGAAAATGCCGGCGAAGCCGCCGTCGATGCCGGCCTCTTCACGCACATAGGACGCCTTGAGCAGATTGCGCCCGATCTCGTCGGCGGGCGTTGTCGTCATCTGCTCGGCGCCGACCACGAGCACGATACGGGCGGCCTTGGCGGCGATCGCCTTGAGACCCTGATGCACGGCGGCCGAACCGGTGGCACAGGCATTCTCGACCCGGCTTGCGCGCTTGAAGCGCAGATCGGGCGAGGCCTGCAGCACGAGCGAGGCGGTAAAGTCCTGCGCCGAGAAGCCGGCGTTGAAATGACCGAGCACGATCTCGTCGACGTCGCGGGCAGCGACGCCGGCATCGGCGAGCGCCTCCTGCGCGACCCGCACGATCAGGCTCTCCACCGTCTCGTTCTCGAGACGGCCAAAGCGGGTGTGGGCCCAGCCCACGATGCAAGCAGTCACGGCGTCCTCCCGTTATTCCGGCCCGATCGGCAATTCCCGGTCATTGTGGTGAAAACGCAACAGTCCGGGCCTAACCTGCCGAATTTTGGACGTTTTCTTTGACCATGAACAGCGGGCTGCCGGCATGAGCGTGGCAATCTGGGGCATCTCGCTTTTGCCTTTCATCCGGCGTCCGCTTAGACCGCTCTCTGTGTCAGCGTTCCCGAGGCCCGCTAACCGATCGGACCCCGAGCCGTGCCGTTTTCGACGCGATCTTCCGTTGCCAGGACCCTGATGTGGGCGGGCATCGCTTGCGCCGCAACCGGGCTGACGATCGGGCCCGCGGCGGCCGAGGCGCTGCTGGTGATCGAGGCCGACAGCGGCAAGGTGGTGTTCGCCCAGAACGCCGGCCAGCCCTGGTATCCCGCCTCCACCACCAAGCTCATGACCCTTTATGTGACGCTGCGCGCGGTCAAGGAGGGCCGTCTCACCCTCGACACGCCGCTCACAGTCTCCTCGACCGCGGCGGCACAGTCGCCGGTGAAGATGGGGTTCCCGCCCGGGACCGTGGTGACCCTCGACAACGCCATCAAGATGCTGATGGTGAAGTCGGCCAACGACATGGCGGTCGTTCTGGCCGAGGGCGTCGCCGGTTCGATCGAGAACTTCGCCGACGAGATGAACAGCAGCGCACGTCGGCTCGGCATGATCCAGTCGAGCTTCGTCAATCCCAACGGCCTGCCCGCCGACGACCAGATCGTCTCCGCGCGCGACATGGCCATTCTCGCGCGCGCGCTCATCCGCGAAATGCCGGAATACGATTACTACTGGCATCTCCCCGGCATCCGGATGGGCAAGATGGTGCAGCGCAACTACAACACGCTGCTCGGCCGCTATCCCGGCGCGGACGGCATGAAGACCGGCTTCATCTGCGCCTCGGGCTTCAACCTCGTCGCCTCCGCATCGCGCGACGGCAAGCGGATGATCGCGGTGGTGCTGGGCGCTCCATCCTCGGCGGCGCGCGCGCTCAAGGCCGCGCAACTGCTCGAGCGCGGCTTCAACAGCAATAGCGGACTGTCGTGGCTGCTGCCGCCGTTCGGCACGGTCGAATCGCTGCAGCCGGTCGACGCTCCGCCGCCCAACCTGCGCGACGAGATGTGCGGGCCCCACCGCAAGCGCCCCGCCACCGAGGACGAGGACGATGTCGTCGCGGCCAATAGCGGTCCGGACTCGCCCTACGCGGTCTTCCTCTCGAGCCTGCGCCCGCCCAAGGCCAAAGGCGCCGTGCTGTTGCAAGAAACCCAGCTGGGCGAGCCGGTCCTGGTCTATACCGGCACCAAGCCGCCGCCGCCGGGGGCGCTGGCGGCAACCGTCTCGAAGCCGGACAAGAAGAAGCCGGCCGGCAAAAGCACGGCCAAGGACGGTGCGTCGACGGCCGTCGCCGCGTCATCGGAGGACGCGGCCGCGTCGAAACCGAAGCCCTCGAAGCCCGCGCCGCATGGCGCCGCCAAGAGCACGGCCAAGAGCGCGACCAAGGATGCCGGCAAGGCTGCGGCGACCGCCGCCGGCACGGCGCCCGGCGATGCGACGCCACCGAAGGCGAAACCGAAGAAGCCTGCTCCCAAGGACGCAGCCAAGGACGGCGCGCCGCCGACCGCCGCCAGCTCGTCCGGCGAGGGGACCGCACCGAAGCCAAAGCCGAAGAAGCCCGCGCCCAAGCCCACGGTCATCACTCCGGTGGTCCAACAGACCTCGCACGTGCAATGACCACGGCCGGGGTGCTGCGCCCAGGCTGCTCGCGTCGGTCGCATTTTCTACGGAAATCCGGTGCCCACTTTTCCTGACAATGCCCCGGGACCGGCCCCGCCCATTCCACTCACCGTGCTGACCGGCTTCCTCGGCGCCGGCAAGACTTCGCTGCTCAACCGCCTGCTCACGGACCCCGCGCTCGCCGAGACCGCCGTCATCATCAACGAGTTCGGCGAGACCGGCCTCGACCACCTGTTGGTCAGGCCGATCAGCGACGCGCTGGCGAGCGAAGCGAGCGGCCAGCGCGGCCACTCTAGAGTGCGCGCGCCGGACACTCGCCCTGAACCGGGCTCGTCGGCGCGCGACGGCGTGGTGCTGCTGCAGAGCGGCTGCCTGTGCTGCACCCTGCGCGGCGATCTTGTCGACGCGCTCGAGCGGTTGCTGCGCGACCTCGACAACGGCCGCGCGCTGTTTCGCCGCGTGATCCTGGAGACCACCGGCCTCGCCGACCCCGCGCCGGTGCTGCAGACCACGATGGCGCATCCCTATCTCGTCATGCGCTACCGGCTCGACGGGGTGATCACCGTCGTCGACGCCGTGAACGGCGCGGCAACGCTCGACGAGCACATGGAGTCGGTGAAGCAGGTGGCGGTCGCCGATCGCATCGTGCTCACCAAGACCGATCTGCTCACCGGCCCGCAACACCGCCGCGGCCGCGACGCTCTGGTCGCACGCCTGCGCAGGCTCAATCCGGCCGCGCCCGTCCTCGATGCCGCGGCGAACGAGGCCGCGCCCGAGCGCCTCCTCGGCTGCGGCCTGTTCGACCCCGCCCGCAAGATCCCCGACGTCAAGCGCTGGCTCGCGGCCGCGGCCTATGCCGAAAGCGCGTCCCATCGTTCTTCCGCCGACGGAACGCATGGCGAGGGCGATCACCGTCACCACGACGTGAACCGCCACGACGACCGCATCCGCGCGTTCTGCTTTGCCAGCGAGGCCGCGATCCCGGCGGCGACGTTGGAAATATTCCTCGACCTCCTGCGCTCGGCGCTCGGCCCCAACCTGCTGCGCCTCAAGGGCATCGTGAAGGTCGAGGAGACGCCGGCGCGCCCCGTGGTCATTCACGGCGTGCAGCACGTCCTTCATCCGGCGGTACGGCTGCCGGGCTGGCCCGATGACGATGCGCGCACCCGCATCGTCCTGATCACCCGCGATCTCGAACCGGATGCGGTCGAGCGCCTGTTCGGCGCCTTGCTCGGAGCGAGCACCCCCGACCGGCCCGACCGCGCGGCGCTCCTCGACAATCCGCTCGTCCCGTTCGGCGGGCGCGATCGCTGACGCCTGGCTCGGCGCGCGCGGCCGTTCCCGCGCCGGCGCTTTTGACGCCTTGCCAGCGTTCGCTCCGTGCCCGATGCTTCGCGCCGCGGTGAATCGCGGCGAGCCGGCTGCTTGGATCGCCAATACTGCCGCCGGGAATTGTCATGGGAGTCATCGAGCGGCTGACGGCCGACGTCGCCTGCCTCAAGGGTGCATTGCGCACCCTCAGAATGACCACGCCGATCGCGCGCAACCCGACCCGCGTCTTTCCGCAGGTGGTCTTGGAGCTCGCCGACAAGTACGGCGACCGACCGGCTCTGCTCTCCGACCGCGAGTGCTTCAGCTATCGCGAGCTTGCCGCGCGGTCCAACCGCTACGCGCGCTGGGCGTTGGCGCAGGGGCTGCGCAAGGGAGACACGATCTGCCTGATGATGCCGGGACGGCCGGAATTCCTGGCGCTGTGGGTCGGCGTCACGCGCATCGGCGGCGTGGTGGCGCTTCTCAACACCCATCTCAGAGGTGTCGCGCTGGCCCACAGCATCAATGTCGTGAACCCGAAGCACGTCGTCGTCGCCGCGGAACTGTTCGGTGCGCTGGAGAGCGCGCGCACGCATATCAGCGGCGATGCCAGGAACGCCAAGATCTGGCTGCATGGCGATGCCGCCGCCAATTGCGCGCGCATCGACCGCGAGGTCGATGACCTTTCCGGCGGCCCGCTCGCGGCTTCGGACCTCGCGGCGCTCACCATCGAGGATCGCGCGCTTTACATCTATACGTCAGGCACGACCGGCCTGCCGAAGGCCGCCAACATGAACCACTACCGCGTGATGCTCGCGAGCTATGCGTTCGCCGGGGTCATGGACACGCGCGCCGACGACCGCATGTACGACTGCCTGCCGCTCTATCACACCGCCGGCGGCGTGGTTGCGACCGGCGCGCTGCTGGTCCGGGGCGCCTCGGTGGTGATTCGGGACAAGTTTTCCGCGCGCGAGTTCTGGGACGACATCGTGCGCTGGGACTGCACCTGCTTCCAATATATCGGCGAGCTCTGCCGTTATCTCGTCAACTCACCGCCCAGCCCGAACGAGCGCGCGCACCGGCTGCGGCTTGCCTGCGGCAACGGCCTGCGGCCCGACGTCTGGGCGCAATTCAAGCGGCGCTTCCAAATTCCGCAAATCATCGAGTTCTATGCGGCGACCGAAGGCAATGTCTCGCTGTTCAATTTCGACGGCAAGGAAGGCGCGGTCGGACGGCTGCCCTGGTGGATCGCCGCGCGCTTCCCGACCAGGGTCGTGCGCTTCGACGCGGAGCGCCAGCAGCCGGTGCGCGACGAGCGCGGCTTCTGTATCGAATGCGCCGCCGACGAGCCGGGCGAGGTCATCGGCAAGATCATAAAGGATTCGTCGAAACCGGGGCAGCGGTTCGAAGGCTACGCGAACACCGCCGAGACCGACAAGAAAATCCTGCACGACGCGTTCAAGAAGGGCGACGTCTGGTTCCGTACCGGCGATCTCATGCGCAAGGACAAGAACGGCTATTTCTATTTCATCGATCGCATCGGCGACACCTTCCGTTGGAAAGGCGAGAACGTATCGACGACCGAGGTGGAGGAGGCCTTCGGACAATTCGAAGGCGTGCTCGAGACCAATGTCTACGGCGTGGCCGTTCCCGGCCGCGACGGCCGCGCCGGCATGGCCGCGATCGTCGCCAAGGACAACCTCAATCTGACGGCGCTGCGCGACAACCTGGCCCGGCAACTGCCCGAATACGCACGACCGGTATTCCTGCGCATCCGCCGCAACAACGACGTCACCACCACCTTCAAGCAGAGGAAGATCGACTTCGTGAAGGACGGTTTCGACCCCAGCCGCACCGGTGATCCGATCTACTTCAATGATCCGCAACGGAAGGCCTTCGTCCGTCTCGATGCCCCGCTCTATGATCGCATCAATAGCGGAGAGCTACGGCTGTGACCGCGGACTCCGGCAAAAGCCCGCGCATCGCGCCGGCCGACGTGCTCGCCTTCTGGCGCGCGGCCGGGCCGGACAAATGGTTCGAGCGGGACGCCGGCTTCGACCGCGAGATCGCCGCACGCTTCGGGGCCGTGTGGCGCGACGCCGCCGACGGCAAGCTCGCGCAATGGGAAGAGACGCCCGAAAGCGCGCTCGCGCTCGTGATCGTGCTCGACCAGTTCCCGCGCAACATGTTCCGCGGCCAGGCGCGCACCTATGAGGCCGACGCGGCTGCCCGCGCCGTCGCCGACCGTGCGATCGGACGCGGCTTCGACCGGCGGGTCCCGCAGCTCGAGCGCCGGTTCTTCTATCTGCCGTTCATGCACTCGGAAAATCTCGCGGATCAGCAACGTTGCGTCGAACTGGCGCGCGACTATGGCGATGACGAATTCACCGGATATGCCGAGCGCCACGCCGACATCGTCCGCCGTTTCGGGCGGTTCCCGCACCGCAACGCCGTGCTGGGCCGCGCCACTCGCCGCGAGGAGCAGGCCTTCCTCGACGCCGGCGGCTTCGCCGGCTGAGCGCGCCGTGGCCGACCTCCGCGTCGACGATCTCGCGCTGCGCTACGGCAAGAGCGAGATCCTCAAGGGCGTCTCGGTGACCGTGCCGCCGGGCAAGGTCGTCGCTCTGCTCGGCCCCTCGGGCAGCGGCAAGACCACCCTTCTGCGCGCCGTCGCGGGCCTGGAGACGCCGCACCGCGGTTCGATCCGGATCGGCGACAAAGTGCTCTTCGACGCCGGCACGGCCATCGACCTCCCGGCCGAGGCGCGCGGGCTCGGTCTTGTGTTCCAGTCCTACGCGCTGTGGCCGCACCGGACCGTTTTCGGGAACATCGCCTACGCCCTCAGGCTGCGCGGCGTCGGCCGGGGGGACATCGAGCGGCGGGTCGAGAATGCGCTGGCGCAGATCGGCCTCGCGGCTCTCGCCGAGCGCTATCCGCACCAATTGTCGGGCGGGCAGCAGCAGCGCGTCGCGCTCGCCCGCGCGCTGGTCTACGAGCCCGCCGTCATCCTGCTCGACGAGCCGCTGTCCAATCTCGACACGAAATTGCGCGAGGAGGCGCGCGCGTGGCTGCGCCAGCTCATCGTTTCGCTAAACCTCTCCGCGCTCCTGGTCACGCACGACCAGATCGAGGCGATGGCGATCGCCGACCGCGTCACCCTGCTCAATGCCGGCGTCATCGAGCAGGAGGGCACGCCGACCGAGCTCTATCAGGAACCGGCAACGCTGTTTGCCGCCGAGTTCATGGGCAACAACAACCGGCTCGACGGCAGGCTGGTGGAGAAGGCGCACGAGCGTGCGGTGATCGAGGTGATGGGCGCGCGGCTCGAAGGCCTCGCACGGACCGGCGCCGGCGTCGGCGAGCGGGCCACCGGCGTCATTCGCCTGGAGAACATGCGCCTGTGCAGCGAGCCCGGTCCCAATCGCGTGCTGATGGCGCTCAAGACGCAGATGTACATGGGCGAGCGCTGGGAACTCGTGTTCGTCAAGGACGCCGCGAGCGTGCGCGCCTATGCTCCGGCGCCGCTCGGGCATGAATTCCATCACCTGGAGTTTCCGCCTGCGGCGCTGTGGGTGTTCTGAAATGCTAGGGTTTCCGGCCCCGTCGTGAGAAGCGCTCGAAGCAGGCCGCTTGATGGATGGCTGGCCAGCGGTCCCGGGCTTGCGCGGGATCGACAGCAGCGAGTGCCGGGACGGATCGACGCTTGAGGATGCCATGAACAAGGTCGCCATCGCCGAATGGTCAAGCCTCGCCGATCGCAGCCCGGCCTATGCGCTGGTCGCCAATGTCGATCTGGTCGTCGTGCGCTACGGCGATGAGGTCTCGGTGCTGTTCGGACGCTGCCTGCATCGCGGTGCGCTGCTGGCCGACGGCTCCGTCGACGGCGACAACCTGATCTGCGGGCTTCACAACTGGGACTACCGCATCCAGACCGGCATCAGCGAGTACGACAACCACGAGGTGCTGCGGAAATTCAAGTCCTGGGTCGAGGACGGCGAGCTGTTCGTCGATCGGGACGAAATCGCCGCCTGGGAAAAGCAGCACCCGCAGCCGTACAAGCGCGATGAGTATCACGGGCTCTACGCGGATGTGCACGGCGACCCGGTTGAGCCGCACGTGCAGCTCATTCAGAAATATGCGAAGGAAGGCCTCGGCAAGACCGGCCACCACGGCGTGGTCGAAGCCATGGGCGTGCCGCGCCAGGAGCTGCCGTCATGGGACGACATCCAGATCATCACCGCGCAGCTGGCCACGCCGCCGCAACTCGACGACGTTGAAGTCGGCACCGACGTCGTGGTCGGGCCGAACGCGCAAAAGCCGCTGCGGCTTCAAATCCCCCTGCTCGTGTCAGACATGAGCTTCGGCTCGCTGTCGGAACCGGCCAAGATCGCGCTCGCCAGGGGCGCCGAGCTCGCCGGTACCGGCATTGCGTCGGGCGAAGGCGGGATGCTCGCCGACGAGCAGGCTTCGAACAGCCGCTACTTCTACGAGCTGGCCTCGGCGCGCTTCGGCTTCTCCTGGGACAAGGTGCTCAAAGTCCAGGCGTTCCACTTCAAGGGCGGCCAGGGCGCCAAGACCGGAACCGGCGGCCATCTGCCGGGCAAGAAGGTGGTCGGCAAGATCGCGCTCACGCGCGGCCTGCCCGAGGGCCGCGATGCCGTTTCGCCGGCGCGTTTTCCCGATTGGACGGAGGTATCTCAGATCAAGGCCTTCGCCGACGAGGTGCGCGACCGCACCGGCGGGATCCCGATCGGTTACAAGCTCTCCGCCCAGCACCTCGAGAAGGACATCGATGCCGCGCTCGCGGTCGGCTGCGATTACGTCATCATCGACGGCCGCGGCGGCGCGACCGGTGCCGCGCCTCGCATCTTCCGCGACAATATTTCCGTGCCGACGATCCCGGCGCTGGCGCGGGCGCGCCGGCATCTCGACCGAAGCGAACGCCGGGATGTGACGCTCATCATCACCGGCGGCCTGCGGACGCCGGCCGACTTTGCCAAGGCGCTCGCGCTCGGCGCGGACGCGGTTGCCATCGCGAACGCCGCAATCCAGGCCATCGGATGTATCGGGATGCGTGCGTGCCACACCAACAATTGTCCGGTCGGCATCGCCACGCAGAAGCCGCACCTGGTATCCCGCCTGGTCGTCGACAAGTCGGCCGCGCGGCTCGCGCAGTTCCTTCATACCTCCGTCGATCTCATGAAGATCCTGGCGCGCGCCTGCGGCCACACGCATCTTGATCAATTCTGCCTCGACGACCTCGTGACCTGGAAGGAGGAGATGTCCCGGCTCGCCGGCGTGCCATACGGGGGCGTCGGCCTCGGTTAGGCCGGACGATCGTGCTCGGCCACCAATTGCGCGCAGGCAATTGCGGTTCCCAACATGCGGCAAAGGACGGCGTATGACGAGGAAGTCCGGGAGTTCTCGCCCCCGTCGGCCACCAATGAAAGCCTGAGCTGCGATCTCGTGATCGCCGGCGGCGGCCTGTCCGGTTTGAGCGCGGCAGAAGCCGCCATCCGGCGCGGGCTTGATGTCGTCGTGATCGAAAAGGGCGTCTTCGGCAAGGACGCGGCGTCCGGCCTCAATGCCGGGCAATTCCTCACGGGGTGGGCCAAGCCCGTCGACGTCATGCTGGCGGAGTTGACGCAACAGGAACGGCGCGGCGGCGCCTCCGACGATCAGGCGCGGGCGCGGGCGCAGCGGCGGGTGCGGGCCTTCCTGCGCCGCACGGTCGAGGGTTGTCAGCGTCTCGCGCAGCTCGACCACGATTACAACCTGCGCGCCTCGGTGCAGCACGGCGCGGTCATGGCGGCCATGAACGAGGCCGACATGGCGAGCCTGGCGGCGAGCTACGAGTTCATGGAAAAGAGCAGCCTGCGCGCGCTGATGCCGCTGGCCGATCAGCGCCGGCCGCCGTTCTTCGAAGTTCTCTCGGCCCGAAAACTGCAAAGTCGGTACGGCACGGCCGAAGGATTTTACGCCGGCGGCATGATCGATCGCTTCGGCGGCAGCTTTCGTCCGCGCAAGTTTCTCATCGGATTGGCGCGGGTCCTTCAGAAGCGGGGCGTGCGCTTCTTCCAGCAGACCGAAGCGCAAGCGCTCGATTTTGCCGATCATCAGGTCAACGTCTTTTGCGGAAACGGCGCCCACATCCGCGCCAACACTTTGTTCATGGCGAATGCCTATGCCCGCCACATCAACGGCGACGCGCTCGAACGCGCGATCTTCGAGTATGACTACGTGGTGGAAGTGGAGCTGCCGGAAGGGACGAAAACGCTGGCGGCCGGCTCCGTCCTGTCCGACACCCGCGCCCCCTGCTTCTATGCGCGCCGCCACGGCCGGCGGCTCTACATGGGCTATGAGGAAACCGCGGAAACGTCCGCCGATATCTTGCGCGCGGTGGCCGGCAGAACGCTGGAGGAGGGCAAGCGGGTGTTTCCGGCGCTCCACGCCATGGACGAGCGCGACATCAAGAGCGCGTGGTCCGGGCGGGTGTTCTACACGTTGGATGATTATCCCTTCGTGGAACGCCGGCATGGCGGACGCGTCATCACATTCGCGGCGCCGTCCGATCACGGCAACTCGCTCGCCGTGTGCATCGGACAACTCGTCGGCCAGGTCGTGGCGGATTGCGCACCTCAGCCGAGGAGCGAGATCGAGGTTCGTCAACGGCGCCGCCACCGCCAGCAGCTGCGGCTGTTCGAGAGCTTCCCGAAGGGACTGCGCCTGCGGCCGGGCCTGCGCTATCAGGAGGCGGCATTCCGGCCGCCGGTCGCGAAGTAGCGCTAGCGCATGTTCCGGAAAGTGGGAACCGGTTTTCCGAACAGCACATGCGCAAAATCGAAGAATCTAGAGCTTGACCATTTTTGTATCGGGATGCGCTCTAGCCCCCGGCCGCCATCGTCCGCGAAGCGTGGCGGGCGGCGGGCGAGCTATCGCCAGATCGCCCGCGCCGCCTCCACCACCAGCCGTAGCTTGGCGCGCTCATCCGCCGCGCTCAACGGATTGCCGGCGGCGCTGCTGGCAAAGCCGCATTGCGGGCTGACCGCCAGCCGGTCGAGATCGATATGCTCGGCCGCCTCTTCCGCGCGGCGTTGCAGCATGCCGACGCTTTCCAGGACCGGCGTCTTGCTGCTGACGAGGCCGAGCACGACGCCCTTGCCCTTCGGCACGAAACGCAGCGGCGCGAAGTCGCCCGCCCGCGGCGTGTCGTATTCGAGCAGGAAATGGTTTGCGTTCGTGCGCGCGAACAGGCGCTCGGCAACCCATTCGTAGCCGCCGTCGGCGAGATAGCGGCCGCGGAAATTCCCCCGGCACAGGTGAACGCCGACGACGACTTCGCGCGGACAGGCCGCGACCGCGCCGTTGATGGCGTCGATGTAGCGGTCGATCAGCGCATCGGGATCGCCGCCGGCGCTCGCGACCTTGGCGCGGATCGCGGCATCGCACAGCAGCGCGATGGCGATCTCGTCGATCTGGAGATAGCGGCAGCCCGCCCGGACGAGATCCGCGATCTCCTGCTGGAACACGGCGACGAGATCGGCGAAGAAGCCGTCGAGATCGGCATAGGCGGCGCGGTCGGCGAAGTCGGTGAAGCGCAGAAAGTGCATGGTCGAGGGCGCCGGCAGCGTGATCTTGGCGGTGCCACCGGCGATCGCGCGCAGGAAGAGAAATTCATCGAGCGCGAGCGGATGACTGCGCCGCATCCGCCCGGTCGCATAGGGCGCGGTGAAATCGACCTCGTGGCCGTGGTCGTCGCGAAATTTGAGCAGCGCCGGCCGCACGGCCAGCCCCTCGGTGCGCTCCACGAACCGGCCCCAATAGGAGCCGCGGCGGAACTCGCCGTCGGTCACCACTTCGAGTCCGACCTCTTCCTGCATGCGGACCGCGGCGCGCACGCAGTCGTCCTGAATGC
Source organism: uncultured Alphaproteobacteria bacterium (assembly GCA_963821505.1). Lineage (GTDB taxonomy): Bacteria > Pseudomonadota > Alphaproteobacteria > Rhizobiales > Xanthobacteraceae > VAZQ01. The sequence continues at coordinate 84,016 of CAWGEH010000006.1, read as the reverse complement.
GGGCGAACTCGTCGTCGCCGATCTCGTCCGCGGCCCGGCGGCGGAAGGCCTGGCGCAGCGCCGGCGGCCGCAGCAGGCTCCCGACGTGATCGGCGCGAAACGGCGGGCGGCCGTCAGGGCGGATGTGCATGCCTTGCCTGTTCCGAAGCCACTTGGGCGTTCTGTCTATAGCTCAATAGGTAGAAAGTAGATCGCCGCCGTGGCACAAGACAATGCCCAAACGCCGGCAATCGCGGCCGGCCGGGAAAGCATGCGGGCCATGACGGTCGTACCCCTGCCCTCCGCGCGCCGCCCGCGCCCCAGCCCGCGGCGGCGTGCGCCCGAGATCATCGAAGCCGCCGCGCGGGTGTTTGCCGAGCGCGGCTTCCACGGCGCGACCACCCAGGACATCGCCGACGTGCTCGGCATCCGACAGGCGAGCCTGTATTACTATTTCACCTCCAAGGAGGAAGCGCTGGAGCTCGTCTGCCTGCAGGGCGTGGCCGGTTTCTTCGAGGTCGCCAAGGCGATCGCGGCCGGTCCGGGCGCGGCCGCCGACAAGCTCGCCCGCCTCATCCACGCGCATCTTGCCCCGCTCCGCGACCGCAGCGACTTCGTGCGCGTGTTCCTCAACGAGCGTCAGCACCTGCCGGCCGAGAGCCGCCGGCGGATCGGGAAATGGTCGCGCGGGCTGGAGCGGGTGTTCGAGGACGTGCTCAAGGACGGCGTACGGCGCGGCGAGTTTCGCTCCGACCTCGACACCCGCCTCGCCGTCCTCGGCCTCCTCGGCATGGCCAATGCGGTGGCGAACTGGTACCGCGCCGAGGAGGTAGCGATCGATCACATCAGCGCCGAGTTCGTCCGCCTGGTCGTCGACGGCGTGATCAAGCGGCCCAAGCCGCGCCGACGCAAGCGCTGATGAAATGACCGTGGTCGGCGACCGGCGGCGTCTCCGCGCAGCGAGGATGCGACCGACGCAGCGGGATCGCCCTCAACGCCGCGGCGCCGCCAGGTTCTGGTACATTCGGCGCAGGCTGCGCTTGACCACGGCGAGGTCCTTGGCCGACACACCCGCGATCGCGGTCCGCTCGGCGGCAATCGCCTGCGGGATCATGTGCGTGAGCAGGGCCGAGCCCTTCGGCGCGAGGCTGACGACGACCTCGCGGCTGTTGTTGGCGGAGCGCGCGCGCGTGACCAAGCCCATCTTCACGAGACGGGTGACCACCCGCGACAAGGTCGAGACATCGATGCTGGTTCGCGCGGCGAGGTCGATCTGGCGCCGCCCGCCATCGTTGGACAGGGCGGCGAGAACCCGCCACATTGCGATGCTCAGATGCCGGCGGTTGAGCGCAATTTGCTCGAAATCGGCCACCAAGGCGGAGCCGACGCGGTTGATCAGGTAGGGAAGATATTCGCTGAAATCGAAGGGTGCGCGCTTGGTCACGAAAGCGGACTTCCTGCCGTGCTCTGCATTGGCTTTTATGGTTCCGGCCGCACGATGTCAAAAACCGGAGAGCGAGCAGCATTGCCGAACGCGTCCCGGTCTTTTGCTGTTCGCCGGCCGCGCAGGCCCATTCAGTTGCATTTACAACAGTTGCAAATGCACCTATAATGCCGGGAAATGACGATCGGGGATGCACCCCGGCCCAACAGGGAGCAGACCATGGAATTCGGCTACTTCACCCTGAGCGACAATCACTACGAGAACAATCCGCGCACGCCGAACCAGTTCGTCAGCGACATCACCGAGGAAGCCTTGCATGCCGACCGGCTCGGCATGCACTCCGCCTGGATCGGCGAGCATCATTTCAACTCGCTCGGCGTGCTCTCCTGCCCGGACCTGGTGCTCGCCTATATCGCCGCGCGCACCAAGCATATCCGGCTCGCGCCCGCGGTGACCGTGCTGCCGCTGCATCATCCCATCCGCGTCGCCGAGCAATGGGCCACGCTCGATCTGCTCAGCAACGGGCGGGTGGATTTCGCGGCCGGCCGCGGCTACGACGCGCGCGAGTACCAGCCTTTCCATGTTTCGTTCGCGGACAACCAGGGCATCTTCGACGAGGGCCTCGAAGTCGTGCGCAAATTGTGGGCCGCCGAGGACCGCATCTCGCATCACGGCAAGCATTATTCCTTCGACAACGTGCGGATCACGCCCAAGCCGGTGCAGAAGCCGATCCCGACCTATGTCGGGTCGTTCTCCAAGCCCTCGATCGAATTGGCGGCGCGGCTCGATTGCGGCCTGATCGTCGCCCCTTTCGCCGCCGCCATGAGCTTCGGCGGCTTGCAGCAAGTCGCGGACTTCTATCACGAGTCCTGCGCCAGGTACGGCACTAAGCCCGGTCGCCTGATGTGCAGCTATTTCACCCACTTCGCCGACAACGCCGCGCAAGAGGATGCGCAGCGCGCGCGCCAGATCCGCTATTATCGCGAATGCGTCATTCCGGCATTGCCCGGCGACCCGAAGACGGCGCCGCCGAGCTACCGCTATTTCATCGACATGGTGGCGCGGCTGCAGAAGGTGAAGCCGGAGGACCTCACCGAAAATTCAGTGCTGCTGGGCTCGCCGCAGAGGATCATCGATACGCTGAAGAAGGTGGAGGCCGCGGGATTCTCCGAGGTGATCCTTTACTTCAATGTCGGACTCAAGCCGCACCACCAGGTGAAGGACGAGATGGAGCGCTTCATGCGCGAGGTCGCGCCCGCCTTCGACGGCGCGCACAAGCAGCGGGCCGCTTGAGGCCTCGACGCCGCCCCACGCGGCGATGCGACCGTGCGGCCGTACGGTGAAGAGCCGCGCTTCGACGGCACGGCCGAACCGGGAGGAAACGCCAGTGACCATTCAGCAGAATACCGATCGCATCCAGACCACGCATATCGGCAGTCTGCCGCGGCCACACGCCGTGCTCGATCTGATGAAGGCGAAGCTCAGTCACCAGCCCTACGACCAGAAGGTCTATGCTGAGACGATCGCCAAGGCGGTCGCGGACAGCGTGCGCAAGCAGGTCGAATGCGGCATCGACATCGTGACCGACGGCGAGGTCTCCAAGCCCGGCTTCTTCACCTATATCCAGGAGCGCCTCGAAGGCTTCGAGGCCCGCCCCAACCAGAAGATGCTGCTGTTCCAGCAGGAGGTGGCAGCCTTCCCGGAATATTATGCGCAATATTTCAAGGACGCGATGATGGGCGGCGCGATCGTTCCGCTGTCACCGGTTGTCTGTGTCGGTCCGGTCAAATACCGCGGCGAGAAGTATCTGCAAATCGACATCGACAACCTCAAGGCCGCGGCCAAGGCGGCCGGCGTCCCCGACCATCACGTCTTTCTGCCGGCGACGGCGCCGTCGGGCGTCGGCATCAACGAGTACTACAAATCCGAGGAAGAGTATTTCCACGCGCTCGCAGGCGAGCTCAAGAAGGAATACAAGGCCATCGTCGCCGCCGGCATCCTGGTCCAGGTCGACGATCCTTTCCTGCCCGACATCTTCTTCGAGCCCGGGCTCGATGACGCCCAGAAGAAGCGGCGCGCCGAGATCTACGTCGAGGCCACCAATGTCGCCTTGAACGGCATTTCGCCGGAAATGGTGCGCTTTCACACCTGCTACGGCATCAACGAGGGCCCGCGCCTGTTCGAGGCGGGCCTTGCCGACATCATCCACTACGTGCTCAAGATCAACGCCGGCTCCTACAGCTTCGAAGCCGCCAATCCGCGCCACGAGCACGAATACCACCTGTTCGAACGCATCAAGATCCCCGCCGGCAAGGTTCTTTGCCCCGGCATGATCACTCACGCCTCCAACATCGTGGAGCACCCGGAGCTGATCGCCGAACGCATCACGCGCTTCGCCAAGCTGGTGGGCCGCGAGAACGTGATCGCGGCTGCGGATTGCGGCTTCTCGTCCCAGGCCTTGTATCGCACGGAGGTGCATCCCACGGTGGTCTGGGAGAAGTTCAAGGCATTGCGCCAAGGCGCCGATCTCGCGAGCAGGCAGCTCTGGGGCAAGACCTGAGCTGCGTCTATCGGGCTATAGAATTCCACCACCTGCTCGGTTATACAATTCGGCAGGGACAACGCTCAACGGGCGCCGCATGACCGCAACGCTACCGGTCGACCGGGAGGCGCTGCGCCGCAAGTCCGCACCGCTCCTGCTGTGCGAGCGCGCGCGCACGACGCCCGCTTCGGTGGCGTTCCGCGCCAAGCATCTCGGCCTCTATCGCGAGCGCAGCTGGCGTGACTACGCCGCGCTGGTCGCGCGCGCGGCGCGCGCCTTCGCCGAGCTCGGCCTCGGGCGCGGCGAGCGCATCGCCATCATGGGCGATGCCTGCGAGCAATGGATGATTTGCGACCTCGCCGCGCAGTCGCTCGGCGCCATCGTCTACGGGATCTATCCGACCGCATCGGCCTCGGAAGTCGAGTATCAGCTTCGCGACGGCGGCGCCGCGATGGTCGTCGCCGAGAACCAAGAATACGTCGACAAGATCCTGCCGTTCGCCGACCGTCTGAGCGGATTGAAATGGATCGTCGTGCTCGACGATTCCGCGATGTTCGCGTACCGGCATCCCAAGCTCACAACCTATGACGCGCTGCTGGCGCGGGCCGAGCAGGGCGACCTCGCCTGGCTCGAACGGCAGGCGTCCCAGCTCGCCGCCGACGCACCCGCCTTCATCGTCTACACGTCGGGCACCACCGGGAATCCCAAGGGCGCGCTGGTCACCCACGGCAGGCATCTCGCGGCGACCGCGAACATCATCGACCATTACCCGACGCTGGCGCAAAAAGAGCACCGCACGGTCGCCTACCTGCCGCTCTGCCATGTGCTGGGGCGCGACGTCGCCGTGACGCTGCCGCTGATGTCGCGTCTGGTCCCGCATTTCGGCGAGCATCCGGAAGAGCTGGCGACCACCCTGTTCGAGACGGCACCGACCGTGCTGGTCACCGTGCCGCGCTACCTGCAGAAATTCGCGTCGCAGGTGCTGCTCGGCATCCTCAATTCCAGCGCAGCCAAGCGCGCCGCGGCCGAGCTCGCCATGAGATTCGCGCGCGGCCACGCCCGGCGGCGCTGGAACGGCCGCTCGGGCGCGGCGCAAGCGGCGCTCTATGGCGCCTGCCGCACGGGGGTGTTCGCGCCGATCCTCAACAAGCTCGGCTTCGACCGGCTGGAGCTGGTGATCTGCGCCGGCGCGCCGCTGCCGCCCGAAACCATGACGTTCTGGCAGATGCTGGGGGTCAACGTGGTCGAGATGTACGGGCAGACGGAGACCGCGGGCGGCATCATCTGCGGGCAGCGCGGACCGTTCCCGCGGCCGGGCGACGTCGGCACCGTGCCGGCAGGCTGGGAGGTCAAGCTCGCCCAAGACGGCGAAGTGCTGGTGAGGAGCCCCGATCTGTTCGAATCCTATTGGAACGACGCGGACGCCACCCGCGCCAGCAGGGGCGAGGACGGCTGGCTGCGCACCGGGGACATCGGCGAATGGCACGATGGGGCGCTGCGCCTCGTCGACCGCGCGCGCGACTTCATCGTCACCTCGGGCGGCAAGACCATCTCGCCGTCGTTCATCGAGAACATCCTGCGGGCGAGCCCCTATGTCGCCGAGGCGGTCGTGTTCGGCCACGGCCGCAAATATCTCACCGCGCTCATCGAGATCGACGCCGACACGGTGTCGGACTGGGCGCGCAGCCACGACGTGCCCTATACCGGTTTCACCAGCCTCGCCACCAGTTCCGACGTAGTGCGGCTGATCGGCGCCGAGATCGAGCGGGCGAACGGCGAGTTGGCGCGGGCCGAGCAGATCAAGGCCTTCCGCATTCTGCCCAAGGCGCTCGATCCCGAAGAGGACGGCGAGCCGGTCACCCCCACGCGCAAGGTCAAGCGCCACCTCATGTACGAGCGCTTCCAGCCGCTGGTCGAAGGCATGTACGATGATCGCGAGCAGCGGCTGATCGCAGCAATAGCGTTTTCCGGCGAAGTGGAAGCCGGTTCGCCGCAGAAAACGCGTCAAACGCAGTAACGCTATCGCGGTCGAGGTCGCGTGACGTCACGCTAAAGCGAGGGAGGAAAAACGATGTTGCGACGAAGTCTCATGGGCGCGTTGGTCGCTGCGGCGCTCGCGTGGCCCGCCGCTGCGCAAGAGAGCTATGTCGTCGGCGTCACCGGCGCGTTGACCGGGCCGCCGGCCAGCACCAACGCGCCGCCGATCGAGGGCTTGCGCCTCTACGTCGACCGCCTCAACGCCGCGGGCGGCGTCAACGGCAAGAAGATCCAGCTCATCGTGCTCGACGACCAAGCCGAGCCGTCGAAAGCCGCCGCCAACGCCAAGCGGTTGTTGACCCAGGACCATGTGAGCCTGCTGATCTTGTCGAGCCTCTCCTCCACCTACGCGCCCGTGATCGCGGAGACGAAGCGCGCCAACGTCCCGCTGATGTTCATGGGCGCGGTCTGCCCGAAAGAAGTCTACCCGCCGGCCGATGCATTGCAGTTCTGCACCACCGCCTATGCCGGCGGCTACGACAGCCGTGCAACCCTCACCTTCATCAAGGAGACGGCGAAAGAGCCGGTGCGGATCGGCTTTGCCGCGATGGCGATCCCGCTCTCGCGCGGCGAGATCGACTATGCCGAGGAGCAGGCGAAGGTCATGGGCATGACGCCGGTCGACAAGGAGGTCATTCCGCCGCCGACCGCCGACTACACGCCGTTCGCCACCAAGCTCAAGGATGCCAATCCGAACTGGGTGTTTTCCTGGGCGCCGTGGGTGACCGAGGTAAAGGCGTTCGAAGCGTTGCGCCGGCTGGGTTGGGAGGGTGACTACATCACCTGGGCGCATATCGAGGCGGAAGCCGAGCTGGCGCGCCTCAAGGACGGGAAGTTCTACGTCATCGGCGCCAATTCCCTGTTTCAGGACAACTTGGCCATCCACAGGCAGATCGTGGAGGCGGCCAAGCAGGGCACCGTGCGCTATCCGGCCCAGCAGCTGACCGAAGGCTGGATCGGCGGCCTGGTGCTGGAGGCCGTGCTCAAGGGCGCGGGTTGGCCGGCCGACGCCGCCAAGATCAAGGCGGCGATGGAGAACGTGAAGGTCGACACCCAGGGTCTGCGCGGCGGCCCCATCGAGTGGAGCAAGAACAACCACTTCCGCGCGCGCCAGTACTACCGCGTCTATCGCTGGGACCCGGCGAAATCCGCCGTCACGATAACCAAGGACTGGGTTGCGTACGACGTCAAATGACCGGCACGCTGTGCCGGTCATCACGCGGCCGGCGCGAGACGCGGGAACCCCGAGAGTCAATAATCCGAAATTGAGTTTATGGATTCCGGGTGCGCGGGCTTTTGCCCGCCCCCCGCAATGACCGCGAGAACGTCAGCCCGTGCAGCTCATCGTGAACATCACCGTGCTGGCGGCGATCTACGCGCTGCTCGCCTGCGGCTACGTGCTGATCTACCGGGTGAGCCGGGTGATGAACCTCGCCCACGGCGAGCTCGCCATGCTCGGCGCCTATCTCCTGTACACCACCGCCGCGCTGTTCGTCGGCCATCCCTTCGCCGCGGTCGCGGTGGCGGTGGTGCTCAGCCTCACGGTCGGCGTCCTCGTCTACGTCGTGCTGATGCGCAAGATGACGGGAGAGATGGTGCTGGCGGCCATCCTCACCACCGTCGCGATCGGCATCCTGCTGCGCGGCCTCATCGTGCTGATCTGGTCGGCGGCTCAGCAGCATCCCCTGCAGGTGCTCAAGTTCTCCAATCCCTCCATCGAGCTCGTCGGCGGCGCGCGGATCTCGACCTGCGCGGCGCTTATCGTGCTCATGACGGTCGTGGTCTATGGCGGCCTGTTCGCCTTCCTGCGCTTCGGCCGCTGGGGCATCCGCATGCGCGCGGCCGGGCAGAATCCGCTGCTGGCGGCGCAGCGCGGCGTCAATTTGCATGCCGTCTATGCCTTGGCCTGGGGCCTTTCGACCCTGACCGGTTCGATCGCCGGCATGCTGATCGCGCTCAATTCCGGCCTCGACCAGACCATGGTGGTGATCGGGCTCAAAGCCTTCGCGCCGGCGCTGGTCGGAGGTCTCGACAGCCTGATCGGCGCGCTCATCGGCTCGGTCATCGTCGCCGGCGCCGAGGTGCTCGCCATCTACTATATCGATCCGCTGCTGTCCGATGTGGTGCCGTTCCTGGTGCTCATTGCCATGCTGATCGTGCGCCCCTGGGGCCTGTTCGGTACCCGCGAGGAGCTCGACCGTGTCTAGGCCACCGCGCGCCAGCGGCTATTTTCGCACCCGGTACGAGCAGGACCTCGCGCTCACCGGCACGCGGCTCGAGCGCGTAAGCCTCGGCCTGTTCGCGGCCGCGCTGCTGGCGTTTCCGCTCGTCGCCTCGCCGTTCCAGCTCGACCTCGCCTGCCAGGTCTTTCTCGCCTGCGTCGGGTCGCTCTCGCTCATGCTGCTGACCGGCTATGCCGGCCAGATTTCGCTCGGACATGCCGGCCTCATCGCGGCGGGCGCGTTCACGGTCGGGATCCTGTTCCGGGAAACGAATGCGCCGTTCTGGATCACGCTGCCTGCGTCCGCCCTGGTGGGCGCGCTGCTCGGGGTCATCTTCGGATTGCCGTCGCTGCGCCTGCGCGGGCTCTATCTCGCGGTGAGCACGCTCGCGCTGGATTTCGTGGTCATCTATCTCGGCGGCGAGTACGAATCGCGGCGCGGCTTTTCGACCGGCATCGTCATCGATCCGCCCAAGCTCGGCACCCTCGTGCTCAGCGACGGGCGCGTCTGGTATTTCATCCTGCTGGCGGCGGCGGCGGCGACGTTGCTCCTTTGCCTCAATCTGCTGCGCGCGCGCACCGGGCGCGCCTGGCGCGCCATACGCGCGCACGAAACCGTCGCCGAGGCGCTCGGCATCGGCATTGCCGGCTACAAGCTCCTCGCCTTCGTCATCAGCTCGGCGATCACCGCGGTCGCGGGCGCGCTGTTCGCCTACTATCGCGGTTTCGTCTCGGTCGAGGCATTCTCGCTGTTCCTCACCATTCAATACCTCGCCATGGTGATCATCGGCGGCATGGGCTCGCTGCTCGGCGCGCTGCTCGGGGCGGCCTTCGTCACGATCTTCCCCTACATCATCGAGGGCGGCCTGCTCGCGCTGCCAGACGCGCAGGACTATGCGAGCCTGCTGTTTGCGGTGAACTACGCGGCGTTCGGACTGGTGATGATTCTGTTTCTGATGTTCGAGCCGCTGGGGCTGGTCGGGATTTGGCGCCGCCTCCAAAGCTATTTCCTGCTGTGGCCGTTCAAGCACCGCTCCGCCTCGGGACCGCGCCGATGACCAGCGCGTTGCTTGCCGTCGAGAAGCTCGAGGTCGTCTATCACCGCGCCATCACCGCCGTGCAGGGCATCACGCTCACGGTCGGAGCGGGACAGATCGTCGCGCTGTTGGGAACGAACGGCGCCGGCAAGACCACGACGCTACGGGCTGTCTCGGGCTTCCTCGGCCTCGACGACGCGCGCGTCACCGAGGGCGCCATCAGCTTCAAGGGCGAGCGCGTCGAGAACCAGCCGCCGTACGACAACACCCGCCGCGGGATCGTGCTGGTGCCGGAGCGCGACAAGGTGTTTCCCAATCTCACCGTGGCGGAAAATCTCGTCGCTCCGGTCCCGCGCGGCACCACGCTGGCCGAGCAGCGCAGGCGCGAGGCACTGGTCTACCAGTTCTTTCCCCGGCTCGGCGACCTCAAGAGCCGCATTGGCGGGCTTCTTTCCGGCGGCGAGCGGCAGATGCTGGCGCTCGCGAGCGCGATCGTGTGCCGCCCGCAATTGCTGCTGGTCGACGAGCTCTCGCTCGGTCTTGCGCCGGTGGTGGTCGAAGACCTGCTGCGCCGGCTCATCGCCATAAGGCGCGAGCTCGGCATCACGATCCTGATCGTGGAGCAGAGCGCGACGGTGGCACTGGAGATCGCCGACTACGGTTACGTCATGGAGAACGGCCGGATCGTGCTCGACGGCTCAGCCGAGCGCCTGCGCAGCCATCCCGATATCCAGGAGTTCTATCTCGGCCGCAGGAGCGGCGAGCGCAGGAGCTACCGCGACGTGAAGCAATACCGCCGCAGCCGGAGATGGTATGGCTGAGCTCGACATCGACCGCCTGACGCTGCGCTTCGGCGGCCTCACCGTGCTCGACGGCGTGTCGTTCGCCGCCCAGGCCGGCGAGCTGTTCGCGCTCATCGGTCCCAACGGCGCCGGCAAGACCAGCGTGCTCAACTGCGTGAGCGGCATCTACCGCGGCGAGGGCGAAATCCGCTTCCGCGGCGACAATATCGCCGGGCGCGCGCCGCACGAGATCGCCCGGCTCGGGCTCGCGCGCACCTTCCAGCACGGCGAGCTGTTCGGCCAGATGTCGGTGCTGGACAATCTGTTGACCGGGCGGCACGCGCGCATCCGCACCAATCCTCTGGCCGAGATGCTTTTCCTCCCTGGCGTGCGACGCGAAGAGGTGCGCCACCGCGAGGCGGTCGAGCGCATCATCGAATTCGTCGAGCTCGAGCGCTATCGCTACGCGTCCGTCGCCGGGCTCCCCTTCGGCATCCAGAAGCTCGTCGGTTTCGCGCGCGCGCTCGCGCTCGAGCCGACCATCCTGATGCTCGACGAGCCGTCGGCCGGGCTCAATCGCGACGAGCGCGAAGACCTGGCGCGCTTCATTCTGCGCATCAAGCACCGGCTCGGCATTACGATGATCTGGATCGAGCACGACCTGCAGATGGTGGCCGATCTCGCCGACCGCATCCACGTGCTCGATTACGGGCGCACGCTGGCCGAGGGCGCGCCGGGCGCGGTCCTCGCGGATCCGCGCGTCATCGCTGCCTATATCGGCACGGTCGCGCCGCTACCCTAGACTGACCGAGCGCGGATCGCCGCCGCAGACGCCGCTCACGCCTTTTCGAGGATCTTATCCTGCTTGCGGAAGTGATAGCGCGGCAGCTTGTCGAGATCGGTGCCCGTCACGCGGATGACCCAGGCCTTCTTGGGATGACAGGTGGAATGCAAGACGCCGGGGCCGTATCCGCGCGTCTGGCCTGGACCGATGGCATATTTGCTGGTCGCGACGAGCTCGGCATGGGCGTCGCTCTCCGGGTTGACGCGCCGCCATTCGGTCATCTCGGTCAGCGCGCGCGCGTTACCGTAGATCGCCCATGAGGCGCCGTGGCTGTGCGGTTTCCCGGTCTTGCCTCCCTCCTGGACGTGGGCCAGGACATAGAAATCGGTCTCGGGGTCGTGATACAGCTCCCGCTTGCCCACGGGCGTATCGTCCGCGAACGTCTCCGCGACGAAGGCGGGATTGTTGAGAAGCTTCGACAGCCGATCGGCGATCTGCGGCAGCGCCTTGGCAAGCGGATCGGATTTGAGGATGGCGCGGGTTTCGGCGCAGAATTCATTGAGCGAGTAGGCCATCGGCGTCTCCCTTGATGATTGCGTGCTTAACCGAGATACCCCGGAAATATAGTGTTTTTTCCGCCGGTAGGGCAAACCAGGAATGGCCGCACCCGATTTGCGTTGCCGGCGAAGCCAAAAGGCTCCATTCTGAATGCTCGCAAGATGTTCATGCGAGGAATATTGCTTCGCACATTGAACGCGGTGCCGCGGTGGCGCAATACCTCGCCCCGGGGCGACTTTGAAGTCCGCGTTGAGACACTGCAACGATGATCAGGAGTAAAACCAAATACGGGTTGGTACAATGCCGGACTCAACACGCCATGAGGTTCTCATCGTCGGCGGCGGCACCGCAGGCATCACGGTCGCAGCGATCTTGAAGCGCCGCGCGCCAAGCGCGGATGTTTCCATCATCGAGCCGGCGCCGGATCACTATTATCAGCCGGCATTGACGCTGGTCGGCGCCGGCGTCTATCCGCTGGCGCGAACGCGCCGCGCGGAAGAGAGCCTGATACCGGTCGGCGTTCGTTGGATTCGGGAGGCCGCCCAAACCTTCGAACCGGAGAAAAACACGGTTCGTCTCCAGAATGGGGACACTCTGACCTACGATTACCTCGTCGTTTGCACCGGCGTGAAGCTCGACTGGGGCAAAGTCGCGGGACTGGCCGAGACTCTCGGCAAAAATGGTGTGTGCAGCAACTACTCCCCCGCGCACGCGACTTACACCTGGGACTGCCTGCAGCGGCTGAGATCCGGCAGTCGTGCGGTCTTTACCCAGCCGCCGCTGCCTTTCAAGTGCCCGGGTGCGCCGCAGAAGATCGCCTATCTGGCCGCCGACCATCTTCGCCGCGATGGCATTCTCAAGGACTGTAGCCTGCATTTCTACACCCACGCGCCGACGATTTTCGGCGTTCCGTTCTTTGCGCGCGAACTTGTCAAGGTCGCGGCGCGATACGGCATCGAGGTGCATTACCAGCAAAACCTGGTGGCGGTTGACGGTGCGGCGAAAACCGCGACGTTCGAGTCGGTCAGCGAGCAAAAGAAAGGCGAGCGCATCACCGTGCCGTTCGACCTGCTGCACGTTTCTCCACCGCAAAGCCCCGCCGAGGAGATCAAGTCGAGCCCGCTCGCGAACGCGGCGGGTTGGGTCGAGGTCAACCAGAACTCGATGCAGCACGTGCGCTACCCCAACGTGTTCTCGCTCGGCGACGTCTCATCGACGCCGAATTCGAAGACCGCGGCGGCGGTTCGCAAGCAGGCGCCCGTCGTCGTCCGCAACATTCTCAGCATGATGGGAAAAACGGCAGTCGAGGGCGGATACGACGGCTACGCTTCCTGTCCGCTAACGACGGCCTTCGGCAAGACCATTCTCGCCGAGTTCATTTACGGCGGGAAAGTGACGCCCACACTGCCGTTGAATCCGGCCAAGGAACATTGGGTCGCCTGGTGGATCAAAGTGACCGGCCTGCCGCTGATGTACTGGCACTATATGCTGAAGGGACACGTCTGGTTCCCGAAGCATAATACCGCCTTCAAGGGTGATGTCGCCTGATCGATTGGGGGCATCGACACGGCGCCGTTGCGCCGGCTTGGTCACACGAGTTTGAACGGATACCGGGAGGAGACCGCGATGAAGACTGAGAGAATGGAGTCGCTCGGGCGGCGCGAATTCCTTGGGGCGCTCGGTGCCGGTGCCGGCGCTGCGGCGATGGCCGCCGGCTCGCTCGGGGCGCCGGCGCAAGCCGCCACCGAGAAGAGCGATGAAAAGGGCGGGACGCCCTTGAAGATCATCGACTTCCACAATCACTACGTCGGCCCCTCTTTCAACCTGACGACCCTGAACGGAGCCCCGCCCGCCCTCCGCTCGTATTGGGAGGGAGTCAACCGCAATCTGGCGGATCCCGGCGCCCTCATGTCGTCGATCGAGGAGGGGGCCACTGCTGGGCGGGTGATCAACACTCCGACGGCCTTCCTCGAGGATGCGGACGGCAACGTCCCGGCCGGAACCGTCGAACGCATCAACGATCATATTGCCGAACTGGTGAGCAGGAATCCCGGCCGCCTCTACGGGTTGGCGACAGTGGATGCCTACAGCGGCGAAGCCGGAGCGCGGGAGCTGACGCGCGCCGTGCGCGAGCTTGGGCTGCGCGGTGTCTTCGTGGAAAGCGCAAAACGCGATCTTCTGCCTGACGCGCCGCAGGCGCGCCCCACGCTCGCCGCCGCCGCCTCGCTGGGCGTGCCGGTCTTCATCCATCCGGTCACCGATCCCGCGCTCCATCAGCGGTTCGCGCGGTACGGACGCCTGGGAGTAAGATTGGCGCGCAGCACCATCAATTCGGCGGCGCTGGTCGCGCTGCTCGAGCACGGCACATTCGACGAGCTGCCCAACCTGCGCGTCGTGGTCACTACGCTCGCGCTCGGAGGAGTTCTGCTCGCAGGGGGATTTGGCGACGGCAATCGATTGCGACGCGACACCCCAGAGCCGAAGCGTCGTCACGTGTATGTCGACACCATGGGCATTCACCCCGTGCCCGTCCGCGCCGCGGTGGATCTGCTGGGCGCGGACCACGTCCTCGTCGGCACCGACTGGCCGATCGCCGTTGAGAAATCCGTGCAGGAGCGGGTGCAGGCGGCGCTCACGGCATGCGGTCTCGATGCGTCGCAACAGCAGATGGTTGCGAGCGGCAACGTGCTGCGACTGCTGGGGGCCGCGGGATAGCTCCTCGTGGCTCCGCAGCGGGCCGCCACTCGTGACGCCTAGCAGGCTGCTGAAGAAGTCACCATTTGCGAGCTTTGAAGGCTGATTCGTCGCCGAGATGGAAGCTGATTTCGCCGTTGATCGTACCATCGTCGTCGAGTTCGGCCCATCCATCTCCGGAGACCGGGTCCATCTCGTCGGAGCCTTGCCAAGTGAAGTCGGCGGCAGCGGCAAAGAGGGTGCAATCGAGACCGCCGATCACGCATCCGAACTTGAACTCACCGAGCTCGTTAGCTTGGAACTGGATGTAGGCGGGCTCAACCAATCCAAGTAATCACTGTCCCAGAGCTCCATCTCGATGATCCGCCACTTGCCGATCAGCGCGCTCTTGGCGCCGCGCCGCATGTGGCCTCCAGAAGCTTGGGTATCCGCACGAGATTGTAGGCCAGGATTGCGAAGATGAAGACGGCTTGCACCTTGGCAAGCCCGCGAACTTTGACCTGTGCCAATCCTCCAATCGGCTTGGTCCAGCCGAAGATTTCTTCGATACGTTTGCGGATGACCTGGCTGATCGCGTAGCCGGGATGTCGGGTGATGCGACCGTCCACTGCCGTCCTGCGGATCTTGCCCGTCTTGGTGACGTGACCGTTGATCGCGATGTGGGGCGTCACTTCGCGTTCACGCAGCGCTTCGACAAACTCGACCACGTCGTAGGCTTTGTCGGCGCCGAGCGTGATCCGCTGCTCGGCAGGTCGATGATTGTCGATGAGGGTGAGGGCTGCCTCGCGCTCGGCTGTGCCGGTCGCTTGCGTCACGTCGCCAGCAACTGCCAGACCGTTGCGGTTTTCCATCAGGACATGGCCCATGTAGCACAGCCGACTCTCCTGGCCGTCACCCTTGCGGTAGAGCTTGGCATCAGGATCTGTCGTGCTCTCGTGGGTCTTATTCGATCGTTTCTCACGGTGGAAGTTACGCTCGCCATTGCGGCCGCCCGTGGACGGACCGTCACTCCCGTCCTTCGGCCGAAAGCTCTTCATCGAGGCCCAAGCCTTCAGCAGCGTTCCGTCCACCGAGAAGTGATCGCTCGATAGAAGCCGCTTCACCTTCGGCAGCGACAGCAAGCTGGACAAGAATTCACGCGCCACATCGGCCTCCAGCAGCCGGTCACGGTTCTTCGTAAAGACCGTAGCGTCCCAAACGGCGTCGTCGATCGACAGACCGACAAACCAGCGAAACAGAAGATTGTAGTTGATTTGTTCCATCAACTGCCGTTCTGAGCGCACGGTGAAGAATGCCTGCAGCAGTGTGGCCCGCAGAAGATATTCCGGCGGAATCGAAGGCCGCCCCATATGCGAATAGAGTTCGTCAAACCGATCCGACAGCGCCGCAAGCACCTCATTCACCAGAACCAGGATCGCCCTCAATGGGTGGTCCGGTGCGACCCGCTCCTCCAGCCGGATATACGAAAACAGCCCCTCTGATCCTCGTTGCTCGCCGCGCATCGCAAATCACCCCGCCGTGGTCCAATACAACGGAATCACGATCAGCTCTTGCCGTCGAGAGAGTTTTTCAGCAGCCTGCTAGAGCGAAATCACCTAACAGTGAATCAAGATTTCGCTCTAAGCATTTGTTGGTCGCATGATCTTATCCGAAAAGTCTCCCAACTTTTCGGGATCATGCTCCAGGGGTCACGGCCTATTCCATCGTGATGCCGAGGTCGCGCACCACGCGGCCGAAATTGTCGCGCTCCTTGGCGAGGAAGGCCTTCACGTCCTGGGTCGGGCTCGCTTCCACGCCTTGCGCGGCGTAGAGCTGGCGCACCCTGGAGTCGTCAAGCGCGCGCGCGGTCTCTCGCCGCAGCAGTGCAAGCACCTCCGCCGGAGTTCCCTTCGGCGCCAGCAGCACGTTCCAGCTCGCGAGATCGAAATCGCTCACGCCGGCCTCTTTGAAAGTGGGCACGTTCGGCAGCGCGGGCGAGCGCGCGTCGCCCGTCACCGCGAATGCCTTGACCGCGCCGGAATCGATCGCGGCCTTGGCGGCGGCGAGGCCGGCAAAGAACATGTCGATATGGCCGCCGATCACGTCGGCCACCGCCTGCCCGCCGCCCCGGTAGGGCACATGCGTGACGTTGAGCTTGTTGAGCCGATTGAACCAGGCGCCCATGACATGGGGCGGACTGGCGATGCCGCCGCCATAGGTGAATTTTCCCGGCTGCGCACGCAGCTCCTCGATCAGCTCGCGCAAATTGCCGGCGCGGATGCTCTTCGAGGTGATCAGCACCAGCGGCACCAGCCCGGTCACCGCGATCGGCTCGAAATCGTCGATGGAATATTTGATGGCCTTGGCGAGTTGCGGCACGATCACGGTCTCGGAGCTGTAGCCGACATAGAGCGTGTAGCCGTCGGGATTGGCGCGGGCGGCGACGGTCGCTCCGATGGTCCCGCTCCCACCCGGCTTGTTGAGCACGACAACCGACTGGCCGAGGCGATCCTGGAATTTCTGCGCCAGCGCCCGCGCCACCAGATCGGTCGATCCGCCGGGGCCATAGGCCACCACGATCTCGATCGTGCGGCTGGGATAGCGTTCGCCCTGCGCCTGCGCGAGCGTTGCTGAAGCGGCAATGATGAGGGCGAGCATGGCCGGCCGTGCGAGCCCGAGCATTGTTTTCTCCCTCCGTCCCTGCGCCCTCACCCTGAGGAGGCGCGAAGCGCCGTCTCGAACCGTGGGACGGCCCACCGACCTCGGGTTTACCCGAGATTCGGAAGTATCAAGTGCGCAAGTCGGCTATGGCCGACTTGCGGTGCTTCGAGAGCGCTGCTTCGCAACGTTCCTCAGCGTGAGACCGATAGAAATCACAACCGCGTCACCCGCGCGTGCAGGATGGCGGCGCGGCCGCCGCGCACCTCCTTCACGCAGCGCGCGATGGCCGCCGGCACGTCGGCCGGGTCGCTGACCTTTTCCGCATAGGCCCCGAACGCCTCGCCGATCTTGCCGAACTCGACGTCGGGCATCAGCTCCGCCTGAAACTCGTTCGCCGACTTGGCCTCCCCATCGGGAAACACCCGCAGGGTCGATTCCTTCACCGCCGACCAGCCGGAATTGTCGAGCACGATCGCGAGGATCGGCAGCTTATGGTGCTGCGCCACGGCGAACACCGAGCACGGACTGCCGAAATAGAAGCTGCCGTCTCCCACGATCTGCACCATCAACCGCTCCGGGGCGGCGAGCTTGGCGCCGAGCGCCATGGCGCCGGACCAGCCCAAGCCGCCGCCGCCGGCGCGCATGATCGTGCCTGGCAGCGGCCGGCTGATCTGCATCAGGGCTGCGCCCGCGTTGCGCACCCCTTCGTTGAACACCAGGTCCTCGGGCGCGAGCACCTTGCCAAGCTCCGCGAACAAGTAGTGCGGATTGATCTCGTCTTGCTTGCCCTGGTCGGCGGCGAGCTTCTTGGCGCGATCGAGGCGGACAGCGCGCTCGGCCGCGAGCCGCGTGAGGCGCGCCTGCGCGGCCTGACGGAATGCAGGCGTCGCTCTCGCCTTCAGCTCCTCCACGACCTGCTCGAGGATGCGCGCGCTGTTTCCCTGCATGCGGAGATTGCCGGGGAACGTCCACATCGGCGAAGCCGGTTTGAGAATATCGACGTCGATATGGGCCCAGAACGTGCCCGCGTTGGCCTCGACGTCGCTCGGGAACCAGGGCACGTCCACGTCGACCAGGAGGCCCACATCCGCGTTGGGCAGATGCTTGTCGGGCGCAAAGCCGATGAAGCACGGGCTCTCGTGCGAGATATTGTTAGTCATGTTGGATTCGAATACGCCGATCCCGGCGAGCTCGGCGAGCTCCACAATCAGCTCGGCCGCGCGCGGATTGCGCCCAGCGTAGCCCGTGATCAGGATCGGATTCTTGGCCGCCAGCAATCGGTCGACCAGCTGCGAGATGAGCTTCGGATCGGCGCCGCCGCCCGTCGTGCTGCCGTGCTGCTCGGCGCCGAAGCGACGAACATCGTCCACGCTCCAGCGCTGCGTCAGCGTCTCGCGCTGCATCATCAGATAGACCGGCCCCTGCGGCTCGCTCTGCATGATGGAGTGGGCGCGCCGCAGCGCCTCCTTCACGACGATGCCGGAAGGCAGCGTCCATTCCCATTTGAGGTAGGGGCGCACGAGGCTCGCCTGGTCGAACGGCTCCTGCACGAAATGCACGTAGGTGTCGCGCGAGCCGACGAGTTCGTTGCCGGTCGTGTAGGGCGCCTTTCCGGCCATCAGCAGCACGGGCAGCCGGCTGCGGAAAATATTGTGCATCGCAGTCGCCGTGTTCGCCGTACCCACGTCGACGTGAACGAGCACGCCCTGGCCGCGTCCGGTCACGAAGGCATAGCCCGCCGCCATGTGGGCGGCAGTATTTTCGTGCGGACAGGTGATGATGGCGGGAAGCGCATCGCCGCGCTTTCGCCGGTGCGCGATCTCCTCGATGATCGGCGCATGATCGGTGCCGAAATTGCAGAAGAGATATTCGATCCCGAGCTCGCTGAGCCCTTCCAGGAAGAAATAGGCGGTCGAATAGTGCGGGCTGTTGGTCCGGCTGTCGATCTTGCGGCTCGCGGCTGTTTCCATGGGGGTGTCCGATCCGGGGGGGATGACGCGAAAGGTTATGTCATCCATTCTTGCTTGGCGAGGCGGCTCCTGCCTGTGTCCGGGATAGGGGCGCGTCCGCAGCCCGGATGAGCGAAGCGAATTCGGGGACACCGTGTGTGGGGATGTCTGCGCATTGCGCTCCGTCCATGCGTCACGAACTCACAGGCACCCGGCATCACGCCCGCTGGCGCAGCAATCTTCGGATCACCTTTCCGGTCGTGGTCATCGGCATCTGCTCGATGAAGGCGACCTCGCGCGGATACTCGTGGGCGGAGAGCCGCGTTTTGACAAAACCCTGGATTTCGGCGGCGAGCGCGTCCGACGGCGGATGCCCGGATTTGAGCACGATGAAGGCCTTCACGATTTCGGTGCGCACGGGGTCGGGTTTTCCCACCACCGCAGCCAGCGCGACCGCGGGATGCCGGATCAGGCAATCCTCGATCTCGGTCGGGCCGATGCGATAGCCCGCCGAGGTAATGACGTCGTCGTCGCGGCCGATGAACTGGACGTAGCCGTCGGAGTCGGTGACGCCCTGGTCGCCGGTCGTCATCCAGTCGCCGATGAATTTGTCCCGCGTCGCGTCGCCCTTGCCCCAATATTCCAGGAACATCACGGGATCGGGGCGCGCGATCGCGATCTGACCGGTCTCGCCCGGCGCGCATTGCGAACCGTCCGGCCGGATCACCGCCACTCTGTGGCCGGGCACCGGTTTGCCGATTGCGCCGGGACGCGACACACCGATAGCCGCGCACGAGGCCAGCACCAGGTTGCATTCGGTCTGGCCGTAGAACTCGTTGATGGTGACGCCGAGCGCCGACTTGCCCCAGTCGTAGGTTTCGGCGCCGAGCGCCTCGCCTCCCGAGCCGACCGAGCGAAGGCCGAGTTTTCCCTTGGGCGGCGGCGCCGAGCGCAACATGCGCAGCGCCGTGGGCGGGATGAAGGCGTTGCGCACGCCCATCTTCGCGATCAGCGCGAAGGCCTCCTGCGGGTCGAACTTCTCGGATTTTTGCGCCACCACCGGCACGCCGTAATGCAGGCCCGGCAGCAGCACGTTGAGCAGGCCGCCGGCCCAGGCCCAGTCCGCCGGCGTCCAGAACCGGTCGCCGGGCTGCGGCAGAAATTCGTGCGGGAACTCGATGCCGGGAAGATGACCGAGCAGCACGCGATGGGCGTGCAGCGCACCTTTGGGCGGGCCGGTGGTGCCCGACGTGTAGACCATCAGCGCGGGGTCGTCGGACGCGGTGACGACCGGGGTGAAGTCGGAGGACGCGCGCGCCAGCAGCGCGTGAAGATCCTCGGCGCCGTCGCCCGCTCCGTCAGTCGACAGGACGAGGTCGAGGGCGGAGAGGGCCGCGCGCGCCTCCGCAAGCTTGGCGAGCCCCGCCGCATTCGTGATCAGCGCGCGGGCGCCGGAATCCTTGAGCCGATAGCTGATCGCCTCGACCCCGAACAGCATCGCCAGCGGCAGCGCGATGGCGGCGAGCTTGTAGATGGCGACATGGCTCACGGCGACGGCCGGCGATTGCGGCAGCAGGATCGCGACCCGGTCGCCGCGTCCGATGCCGTGGGCGGCGAGCACGTGGGCCAGCCGGTTCGAGCTCTCGCGCAACGCGCCGTAGCTGATCTCCTTCGCCGCGCCGGCGCTGCCGACCTGGAGGATGGCGATGCGGCTCGGCTCGATCTCGGCCCAACGGTCGCAGACATCGATGCCGATGTTGTAGTGCGTCGGCAGGCGCCAGCGGAACGCGCGGTAGAGCGCGTCGTAGTCGCGCGCGGCGGGAAGGACATGGGCTGCGTACATCGCGGCGCAGGGTAGAGCATGATCCCGAAAAGTCGCAGACTTTTCCGGCAGGATCGTGCGACGGAACAAAAGCTGCGCGCGAAATCGCGAATTCGATCCGACGCGTTTCGCTCAGTGCATGCTCAGGAAAAAGCCGGCCGCGGACTTGATCCGGGGTGCGGACCGGCTTTTCGAATGGAGCATGGGCAAAGGGCGCGGCGTGCGCCGGTCAACCGTCGCGGCCGGCCGGCGAGCGTCGTTACCGCGCGTGCGCCAATCTGATCTTGCGCTTGTGCCGCCCGTGGCCGGCAGACGCAACCCGCGTCCGGGCGTCGCGCAAAGCGACCGAGATCTTGTGCCATTCGCCGACTGGCTGGATGTGCGCCGGATCTGCGCCGGGCATCGGGCGCTGGAGGCCGTATTTGGCGCCGTGAGCGTCGAGCCACTTCCAGACCGGCTCCGGGTCCCCCTCGGCGCTGGTGATGTCGATGGCGCGGCCATGACCGTAACCGCCGGTGCGGCGGCTGCCGCCGTGCAGCGAGTTGCCGGTGCGGGCCTTGAAGCCGGAGGCGAGGCTCTGGCGATAATCGTCACGGAACGCGCTCAGCATCGACCACTGGACGCCGTCGGCGTCCATCGCGCGGCCGGCATGATAGAGCTGCTCGCGAAATCCGGGATCCATCCCGCCGATGACGTAATCCTCGAGCGACAGGCCCATGCGCTTGGCCGCAGCCGGATCCTTCCAGGTAAAGTCGCCGGTCGAATCGCGTTTGAGCGGCTGGCGTTGATAGACCTCCCACAGATAGTCGTCGACTTCGTCCATGAATCCGCCGCTCGGCGTGCGCGCGCGCCGCACAACGCTCTCCCCGGCGTCCGAGTCCGCATCGTCCTTCGGCGTGAAGGCGGCGAAGCCGTGGACCTTGACCAGCCCCTGCGTCGGTTCCGGTATTGCGGAGGCCAACGCAACGCGGGGATTGGGATTGGGATTGAGGAAGCGAATGGTCTGAATCGCGCGCCGATAGTAGGAGACGGGTTGCTCGGCTTCCTCCTCGAGCGCGTCCTCATTCTCCACGCCGGCATGGGATGGCGACGGCCGGCGAAAGACGACGGTCTCGTTGCTCGCGAGCTCGAACCCGGCTCCCGTCGGTTTGACGTCGCGATTGTTGATGATGGCCAGCGCCACGACACCCGCGGCCAAGGCGCCAGCGGCGAGCTTGAGCCCGAATACGACGTAGGGAAGCGCCGCGCTCACTGCGACCGCGGGCTGGCGCAGGGTGTCGGCGATTCTCGGTCGACGCAGCGTGAGGGCGACGACGCTCTGGCCCAGTGCCAGCGCGATCGCCGGCGGACGCAGCATCAGCGCGATGGCCGGCCGGCGAATTGTCGGTACGATCTCCGGCCCGCGCGGCGGCGGAGCCGGCTGCGGCGGCGGAGAGGATTGACGAAGCGGTGCGGGCGGCTGGTGAAGCGGTGCGGGCGCCGGGCGGAGCGCCGGCGCCGGCTGGCGCAGCGGTGGCGTCACTCGTATCGGAGTCCGTCGCGGCGTCGCAAGCGCGCGCGGATGTCGCATCACAGCGACCGACTGCGAGACCAAAGGAGACTCCCCCCTGCCGATCACTCCGGGAGGAGACGTCTCGCTGGAACCGGCGCGCGTAGAGCCCTCCCCAGGGCGACCACGGCGTCAACACCCGAACTTTCCAAGCCAGACGACGAGAGAGAAATCCCCAACCCCAGAAGCGATCCCCGAACGACAGGGGTGAGTTGAATTGACAATTAAGGAAAAAAATTGACCCCGCAGGGACCAATTGGCGGCGGCCGCGGCGGCGCAAACGACGCTCTCACGTCCATTTTGCAGGCGTCATCGGCGCTTCGAGCGTGCGCCGCAAGGTCGTTTTGCGCCCCCTGGCGGCCGGGATATATTCCTATCAAGCCGCATCCCCGTTCCCCTGGCACATGCGCATTTGCAGGTGCCGTCCGCATCGCGCGGCCTTTGCGGCGCGCGGGCGAGCCGGTAAACAGGTGTTTGCAAGCCGACCATGATGCGCCAACGGTTCGGGCACGGGACAATGACCGGTCGATGATCGAGGAGCCCAGCGCGCGCGTCGCCCCAGCAAGCGACATCGATTACCGCCTGCTCGTTCCGTTCCTCGTGCACGTTACGCTGACCCAGACGCTGATCCTGATCATCCGCATCACGACTTCCTACCGCGCGATCGAGCTCGGCCTTCCCGTCCTCTGGCTCGGCATCATCGCCACCGGCTTCGCCATCATCCCGGTTTTCACTGCGCTGCAGGTGGGCCGTTGGATCGACCGCGGCAACGACGCCAAGGCGACCTGGACCGGCGCCGCCCTGGTGCTCGTCGCCTGCATCGGCTTCTGGGCCTGGCCGCAATCGGCCGTGCACCTGCTCGGCTTCAGCGTGCTGCTCGGCTTCGGCCACATGTTCTGCATGGCCGGCCATCAGATGCTGGCGGTGCGCTCGGGCGGCGTGCGCAGCCGGGAGACCGCGCTCGGCTATTACATGGTGGCCGCCTCGATCGGGCAAGGGCTCGGGCCGTTCGTGGTCGGCTCCCTCGGCGGCGCGGCCGCGTTGCCGCCGACCAGACTTCTGTTCACCATCGGCCTCCTCGCCGCCGTCGCGAGCGCGATCGTCGCCCTGCTGATCAGGCCCGCCCGCACCAAGGCGCGGCATCACGATGCCGGCGATTTCATGCCCGTGGGCCGGCTGCTCAAGCTGCGCGGCTTCGCCGCCGTCATGGTGTCGAGCGTGGTAACCGTAACCGCGCTCGATCTGTTGGTGATCTATCTGCCGGCGCTGGGTGCGGAACGGCACATCGAGTCCAGCCATATCGGCTTGCTGCTGACCGTGCGCGCCGTCGCTTCGCTGGTCTCGCGCATGTTCTATGCCCGGCTGATCTTCGCGATCGGCCGCATGCCGCTGACCCTGATCAGCATGCTCGGCAGCGCGGCCGGCTTTCTGGCCCTGGCCTTGCCGCTCTCGCTGCCGACGAGCTACGTGGTTCTCATCTTCCTGGGCTTTGCCATGGGCATCGCTTCGACCCTCACCCTCTCCGGCGTCATGTACCTCGCGCCGCCGGAGGTCTGCGGCACCGCGCTGACGCTGCGCATGACCGGCAATCGCGTCGGCCAGATCGTGTTCCCCGCGCTCGCCGGCCTGCTCGCCGCCGCGACCGGCGTCGCCGGCATCCTGCTGGCGCTCGGTATCGGCCTGGCCGCGTCCGGCGTCGCAGTTGCGATGAGCCAGCCGCCGCCGGCGCCCTGACGGAAAACGCCCGACGAGGGAAATGCATGCCCGATCCGATCCAGATCCGCATGGGAGGCTACGGTCCCGCCAGCACCGGCTTCAGCCGCGCGCTGAAATTCATCGGCGAGCGCCTCGCCGCCGAATTCGGCGACCGCGTCGAGGTGAAATATGTCTGGAACATCATGGACCTGGGCTACAGAGCCGAGGACATTCTGTGGCTCGTCGAGCACGGATTGCTGACGCTGGGCTACCAGTCGTCGAGCTACCTGACCGACCGGGTGCCGGAGCTCGGCCTCGTCGACCTGCCGTTCCTGTTCGCACGCAGCGAGACCGCGCGCGCGGCGATGGACGGCGCGCTCGGCGATCTGCTCGCTCGCAAGATCGAGGAGCGCGTGAACTATCGCATCCTCGGCTGGTTCGAGAACGGCTTTCGGCACATCTCCAACCGCGTGCGGCAGGTGCGCCTGCCGGCGGACCTCGCGGGGCTGCGCATCCGCGTGCTGCCGAGCAAGGTGCAGGCACGGACGTTCGAGTT
Organism: uncultured Alphaproteobacteria bacterium; assembly: GCA_963821505.1. Lineage (GTDB taxonomy): Bacteria > Pseudomonadota > Alphaproteobacteria > Rhizobiales > Xanthobacteraceae > VAZQ01. Next base: position 59,727 of record CAWGEH010000006.1, on the reverse strand, counting down.
GCTGGGCGCGGTGCCGATGCGCATGGACCTCACCCAGGCGATCGACATGATCCGCGCCGGCACCATCGATGCGCAGGAGAACCCGCTCTCGAACACCGTGACCTACGGCGTGCACAAGTTTCACCGTTTCCACACCCTGACCGGTCACTTCTATGTCTCGCGGCCGATTTTCCTCGACCGCAGCGCCTTCGACGCCTGGCCGCCCGAGCTTCAGCGCGCCATGCGAAACGCGGTAACGGACGCGGTCGCCTTCCAGCGCGAGTTGCACGTCGCGGAGGAGGACGATGCGCGCAAGGCCATCGCGGCGCAGGGCTGCGAAATCACCGAGCTTACGGCCGCGGAGCACCACGCCTTCGCCGCCGCGGTGATGCCGCTGCGCGAGGAGGCGCGCGGAACCTATGGACGGGAGCTGTTCGACGTGGCCGCCGCGCGCGCCTGAGAATTCTAGTAATTTCAAAGATTTTAGTTTTGCGCGGCTGGCCCATTTCGCCGCTCTTGAAATCAAAAAAGGCGCTTCCTACATCGTCCGCCGCCACGGCCCCTGGGACTTGGGGGTGCCGGCGGCCCTCGGTGCGACCGGGCCACCGGCTGATCGCATCGAGCGGCATGAGGACGAGACATTGGCGGTGGCTCGCGCCCATCGTCTGCGAGTCACCTCCAGCACGGAGGAATGACATGGCACCCCGATTGTTCACGGCGCCGGCCGGCAGCAAGAAAAATCGCGCGGACGCATTGGACCTCGACGCCCTGCTGCGTCCGGCCCAAGCCTTCGAACATCCGATGAAGGTCGTCAGCGATCCCGATCTTACGCTGTCCGAAAAGCGTGCGATCCTCGCCTCCTGGGCTTCCGATGCCTGCGCGGTGGAGGCGGCACCCGCCTTGCGCCGCGCGCCTGGATCGGGCCGCACCGTCCAGTTCGAAGACGTCATGGATGCGCTACGCCTGCTCGACCGGACGGCAGCCGACGGCAAGCCGTTGCCGCATTATCGGCGGGTGCTCGCGCACAGGCGTCCCGGCGTTTTCGGCCGCAAGACGCGGACCGGCGACGATCAGGGGCCTGCGCTCAGCTGATCATCGTCGATGGAAGCTCATTTGGAGCGACGCGATGTGGACCGCGCTGTTCACGCTGGCGCTGGCGGCGTTGGTCGCGCTCAGCGCCGCGGCGCTGCTGGCGGGAGCGGAGCCGGGGTAGAGCGTTTTGTGGCGAAGTGGGAACCGGTTCGCCGCAGAAAACGCGTCAATCGCAAGGACTCCAGAGCGATTTCCGATTCCGACGGAACGGAAATCGCTCTTTGCGCGGGCTACCCGCGCCCCCCATCGGGGTCCGCCAGGATCAGCGCCCAGAATACCTTGTATTTCGACTTCGGCGAGTAAGCGGCGGCGATGCCCATGCGGGTCGCGCCGTTGAGCAGCATGTTGGCGCGGTGCGGCGGCGAGTCGCGCCAGCCGGAGAAGGCTTCCGCCAGCGTGTGATAGCCGGCGCCGACATTCTCCGCCGCGGTGTAGGCGTGATAGCCGCCGCCCTTGAGGCGGTCGTGGAACGAGCGGATGATGTCGTGGCTGAGCTTGTCACGGCTGGCCATGCCCTGCGCCTGCGCCTCGGCGAGCTTCATCAGCTCGGGATCGATGGCCACCGCCGGGAGCCCGTTGTTCTTGCGGTAACCGGAAATCATCGAGGCGGCCGCGCCGGCGTCGACCTGCGCATCCTTGGTCGCGAGGCTGCGGTAGAAGCTCGGCTCCCCCGTCGGCAAATCCGCTTCGCCCGCGCAGGCGGACAACAATGCCACCGCGGCGACAGCAATGGCGCGCGCGCTCAGGCACACGAACGGCTGATCGAAAGTCATGCGGCCCCCCGCTTCCCCTATGCCGGCGATCCTGCCCCCACAGCATGGCGGAACCATGGAAGCGGTAATGGCGTGGGGTCGTTAATTTCCCGTGACTTCGCAGGTTCCACCACCAGGTGGGCGCCGGCGGCCGATTCCCACGCGAGGCGACGGGATGGGACGGGGAAACCCCCGACAGGCGCGGATAAGATGCCGCGCCGCGCCTTTTCGGGATCATGCTCTAGGGCCTGTTGGGATTCATCGCGAGTTTATCACGGCTGCGACCAGATGGATCATGGAGGCGAAGCTCTGATCGGTCTTGCAGGCGCGCATTGCGATACGTTTGAACTCCTTGAGCTTGCCGAAGAAGTTCTCGATGAGATGCCGCCATTTGTACATCTCCTGGTCGAGGGGGAGAGGCTTTGCGCGACGCGGATGCTGGGAGATCACGGCCTTGGCGCCGCGCGCGTCGAGATCGGCGATGATGATGTTGCTGTCGAACGCCTTATCGGCGATCAGCGCGTCGAAGGCCAATCCCTCGATGAGCGGCGGCACGCCCACCGTGTCGAAGCGCTGTCCCGGCAGAAGCACGAAGCGCACGAGATTGCCGAGCGCATCGGTGAGGGCCAGGATTTTGGTGGTCATACCGCCTTTCGAACGGCCGATCGCCTGGCTTTGGGTCCCCCTTTTGCGCCCTGTCCATGGCGATGGACCTTGACGATCGTGGCGTCGATCATGGCGTATTCCATGTCGGGATCGTCGGACACGGCGTCGAACAGTCGCTTCCAGACACCGGCCTTCGCCCAGTCGCGGAAGCGCGTGAATACGCTGTTCCAGTGGCCCAGCGAGGGCGGCAGATCACGCCACGGGCTGCCGGTTCGGGCGATCCACAGGACCGCCTCAACAAATCGTCGGTTGTCCTCGCCGCTGCGGCCGGGGTCGCTCCGCTTGCCAAGACAAAGCGGCTCCATCTTCGCCCATTGGGCGTCAGTCAAAACGAATCGGTCCATTCAAAGCTTGAATCACAATCAAGCACGGATGAGAATCCTAAATCCCAACAGGCCCTAGACTAGGCGACCAGCCCGACCAGCGCGTAAGCGAGCGCGCCGATGAAGGCGGAGGCCGGGATCGTGATGATCCAGGCGACCACGATATTGTTGGCCACGCGCCACCGCACCGCCGACACCCTGCGCGCGGCGCCGACGCCAATGATGCAGCCGGTGATGGTGTGCGTGGTGGAAACCGGGATGCCCAGCTCGGTCGCCGCGAACAGGGTGATGGCGCCCCCGGTCTCCGCGCAGAAGCCCTGGAACGGCGTGAGCCGCGTGATGCGCGACCCCATCGTGCGCACGATCCGCCATCCGCCGACCAAGGTGCCGAGCCCCATGGCGCCGTAGCAGGAGAACACGACCCAGAACGGCACGCGGAATTCGCCGCCGAGATAGCCCTGGGAATAGAGCAGCACGGTGATGAGGCCCATGGTCTTCTGGGCGTCGTTGCCGCCGTGACCGATGGAATAGAGCGCGGCGGACACGAACTGCAGGGAGCGGAACAGGCGATCGACGGCGAAGGGTGTGTAGCGCACGAACCCCCACGCCGCGATCAGGAAGATCAGCATCGCGAGCGCAAATCCGGCAAGCGGCGACAGCACGATCGCGGCGCTGGTCTTGGCGAGGCCGTCCCAGACGACCACCTTGATACCGGCTTTGGCGACGCCGGCGCCGACCAGGCCGCCGATCAGCGCGTGCGAGCTGCTCGAGGGCATGCCGAGCGCCCAGGTGATGATGTTCCAGGCGATGGCGCCCATGAGCGCGCCGAACACGACGCGCGGGTCCACGATATCGGCGGACACGATGCCGGTCCCGACCGTCTGCGCCACATGCGCGCCGAAAATCAGGAAGGCGACGAAATTGAAGAACGCCGCCCATACCACCGCATGTTGCGGCCGCAACACCCGCGTCGAGACGATCGTCGCAATCGAGTTTGCCGCATCGTGCAGGCCGTTGAAGAAATCGAACGCCAGCGCGACGACAACCAGCCCGACCAGAACCGGGAGGGCGAGCGCGATGGCGTCCATCGGCTTACTGCGCTGCTCGGTGCATGGGCGCCTTAGACGTTCTCGATCATGATGCCGCTGATTTCATTGCCCACGTCATCGAAACGATCGACCACCGCTTCGAGATGATCGTAGATCTCGACGCCGATGAAAAATGCCATCGAGTTCGACGGCTGATTGGCGCGGTAGAGCTCGCGCAGCCCGAGGTCGTGCAGCTCGTCGGCTTGCCCTTCGATTTGCGAAATCTGCTCGCTGATCTCGCTGATGCGCGCCGCGTTGGTGTTGATCGAGGAGAGCAGCGGCATCGCCTCCCGCAGCAGGGCGGCGCAGCTGACGATCGCGTCGCCCATCTCCTTCTGCTGCGGCGTGAAGGAGCGCTGGTCGAACAGCATGATGGTTTTGGCGGTCTGCTGCATCTGGTCGATGGCATCGTCCATCGAGGTGATCAGGTCCTTGATGTCGCCGCGGTCGAACGGCGTGATGAAGGTTCGGCGCACCGCGATGAGCACCTCGCGCGTGATGTTGTCGGCGTCCTGCTCGCGATCCATCACGGTCTTGCAGTGGCGATGGACGGCCTCGCCGCCTTCGAGCATGTCGCGCAGCGCCTTGGCGCCGGCGGCGACGACATCGGAATGTCGGGCGAACAGGTCGAAGAAACGCTCCTCGCGCGGCAGCAGTGCGTGAAACCAGTGCATCATGGCAGGCCCCCGGGGTTGCCCGGCAATCGGGCTCGTCTCTCAACGACTCGCAGCGGGGACGATTCAGGCCGCGCAGGCGCGGCCCTATTGAAAAATCTCGTTGAACCGCCGCTTGATGCGACCAGTCTCCTTCTCGATATAGTCATTGTCGACCGCGACGATCTTCAGGCTCTTGAGGTCGGGCGAGCCCGCCGGCGGGGCGATGTCGGTGCGCACGGAATAGCCGCCGCCGGCGGGAAAGATTTTTTGCGCCGTGTCGCCGAGCATGAATTCCGCGAACAGTTTCGCCGCGTTCGGATGGGGCGAGCCCTTGACCACCGAGGTGGGCGAGGGAATGACGAACAGGCCATCCGCGGGATAGAGCGTCTTGATCGGGTGGCCTTCCTTCTTGAGATCGGCCGCATAGGAGTCGAGCGCGCCCACCGCGATCAGCCGCTCGCCGCGCTTGAGCATGTCGGACACCTGCTGATTGCCCTGCACGATCATGACGTCGTTCGCCCGCAACTTCTCATAGAAGCCCCAGCCCCGCGCCTTCGCCATGGTGCCGACCACCGACACTTGCAGCGAGGTGAAGGACGGATCGGTCATCACCAGCTTGCCCTTGTATCTGGCGTCGAGAAGATCGTCCCAGCTCTTGGGCTCGTCGGCGGCGGCGATCTTGTCGCTGCGCAGGTAGTGCGTCATCAGGTTGAGCCGCTGGCCGACGAACAGGCCGTTCGCGTCCTTGGCGGCATCGGGCACCTTGTCGAAGTTCTTCGGCTTGAACGGGACGAAGGCTCCCTTCTTGCCGAGCGCGTTGGCGGCGGCCGGCTCCGAGTGCGTCAGCACGTCGGCCGCGATCCGTCCGGCGTCCATCTCCTGCTGGAAACGGCGCAGGATCGCCGAGCCGCCGGAGCGGAACATCTCGACCTTGATGCCGGTCTCCTTCTGGAAGGCATCGGCGATCTTCTGCCCCTGCTCGATGGGCGTCGAGGTGTACCAGACCACCTTGCCTTCGGCCTTGGCTTGGGCCGCGTCGACGGCGTCCTGCGCACGGGCCGCAACGGCGCCCGCCGCGACGACGACAACCGCGGCGCACAGCGCCCGCCTGAATTCGAACATGACGCTTCCTCCCTTATTGAGTGATCCCGCGAACGATCGAGAGTTCGCCCGTTTGTCACCGTCCGCGCAGGCGGGCAATCCAGCCGCCGCTGCGCGTCGCGCGGCGCCGACCGCACGGTGCGCGGGCCGGGGCTGACATCAATGCCCGCTCTTGTAGATCGGCGCCGGCTGCGAGAAGAAGCTCGCCAGGATGTGGTAGCAGATGGCGTAATTCTTCTGATGGAACGAGGCATGCGCAATGCCCGGCATCACCGCGAACTGCTTGTCGGGATTGGGCAGCTTCTCGAAGAACTTCATCAGGTCGGCCAGGCTGGCGATGCCGTCGTATTCGCCGCGCATGATCAGGGTCGGCACCGTGATCTTCGCGGGATCGCAGACCGGCAGGTTCGCGCACATGTCGACATATGTGCCGGTCGGCACTCGAGTCGTCGAGCGCGAGAATGGCGTCGGCGAACGCCTCGATGACGGCGTCGTCGGCGGTGCCGGGATGGTCGCGCTCGAAGATCGAGCGCACGAATTTGCGGTCGATCGGGCGCCGGTTCTTGGCGCGGAACTCGGGCAGCCGCTTGCTGCGCTCGGCGAGCGTGGGGGAACCTTCGCCCGTCCACACCATGGCGTCGAGCGCAAGCCGGGCGACCATGTCCGGGTGGCGTTGCGCGAACAAGGCCGCGCGCAAGGCGCCCGACGAAATGCCGTAGACCAGGAGCGGGCGCTTGCCGCGCAGCTTCGCGACATAGCTCGCGGCCGCGAAGCAGTCATCGGCGCCGTAGGCGATGGGCGCATTGTTGTCGCGGGTCTTGGTGGAGCGGCCATACCCCTCCATGTCGACGCACCAGGTGTCGTAGCCGCGCGCGGCGAAGAAATCCATCACCGAGGAATCGGGCCGCCCCGGCACCTGCAGGTCGAAGGTCGGCTGCGAGGCCATGGACGAGCCGTGCACGAACAGGATTCTCCCCGCCGGTCCGGACGGATCGCCGGCGTGCTTGTTCCACAGGAACAGGCGGACATCGCTCCCTTTGTTGGTCCAATGCTCCTCGCCGCGGATGACGGCGGCGGGTGAAACGGGCTTGTTCATGCGCAGGCTCCGATCGTTGGTCGTTATGTGTCACTCCCGGCGGAAGACGCTACATTGCGTGGCATCGACCTCGACCGCAACCTCGTCGCCGACTTCGAAATGTTGCAGCGGATGGGTCTGCACCCGCAGCACCTGGCCGCCCGGCAGCATGGCGTAGTATTCGCTGATATTGCCGAGAAAGACGTGGCTGGTGATCTTCGCCGGTTTGCCGGCGGCGCCGGACGGCACGGCGCGCGCCGACGAGCCCGGTTCAGGGCGAGTGTCATCAGCGCGTTCACGCGCGTCTTCCGACGCGCTAGGCGCGCGCACTTTAAAGTCGCCGCGCTGGCCGCTCGCTTCGCTCGCCAGCGCGGTCAGGCGGATGTTCTCCGGGCGAATGGCGACATCGACGCTCTCGCCCGGCTTGAGCCCGTCGAGCGCGGCGACATCGAGGGCGAGATCGGCGCCGAGCTCGATCCTGCCGCCGCCGTTTGCAACCGCGCGCACCTTGCCCGGCACCAGATTTACCAGGCCCATGAAGTCGGCGACCATGCGGTTTGCCGGGTGGGCATAGACCTCGAACGGCGTTCCGTATTGCTGCAGGCGCCCGCCGCTCATCACCGCCACATGATCGGAGAGCGCGAGCGCCTCGGCCTGGTCGTGGGTGACGTAGACGAAGGTGATGCCGGTGCGGCGCTGCAGCTCCTTGAGCTCGGTGCGCATGCGCTCGCGCAGCTTGGCGTCGAGATTCGACAGCGGCTCGTCGAGCAGGAGGATCGACGGCTCGACCACCAGCGAGCGCGCGAGCGCGACGCGCTGCTGCTGGCCGCCCGAGAGTTCGTTCGGGTAGCGGCCCTCGAGGCCGGCGAGGTTGACCAGCGCGAGCGTCTCCTCGACCTGCTTTCTCGCCGCCGCCGCGGACACCCGGCGCAGCTTGAGCCCGAAGACGACGTTCTCGAACACGGTCTTGTGCGGCCACACCGCGTAGTTCTGGAACACCATGCCCATGCCACGCGCCTCCGGCGGCACCACCGCGCCGGGCGACGACAGCATCCGGCCGTCGACCTCGATGGTGCCCTGGTCCGGCACGATATAGCCCGCGATCAGGCGCAGCGTCGTGGTCTTGCCGCAACCGGAGGGGCCGAGCAGCGTCACGAAAGAATTGTCCGCGATGTCGAGATCGAGATCGGCGACCGCCGCGAAGGTCGCGTCGCGCGCGCCGAAGCTCTTGCACAATCCGTGGATCGCGATGCCGGCCATTACGCCACCAACTCTACACTCGTGTCCCGGGCGAGTGCAGCGAGTGCTCTTGCACGAGCGGAAAGAGACCCGGGACCCAGCGCGAGAAGCGCGAAGCGCCACATCGTTGGCGCACCATCCAATTGGCTCCTGGGTCCCGGATCTTCGCTCGCACTACGCGCTCGCTTGTCCGGGACACGATAGCGGTTCGTCGGGGGGACCATCTGTTTCACTTCTACATACCCACCGGCGCGGCATCGCCGCGCGCCGCCAGACGGCCGCCGCCGAGCCAGTTCGCCAGGCCGATCGCCAGCGCGATGATCACCATGTTGACCATGGCGAGCGCCGCGACCGGCTCGATATAGCCGGTCTCATAGAGATTGTAGACCGCGACCGCCAAGGTGATGGAGCTCGACGAGAACAGCAGGATCGAGGCGGAAAGCTCCTGGATCACCGGCACGAAGACGAGGAGCCAGCCCGCGAACAGGCCCGGCCGGATCAGCGGCAGCGTGATCTCGCGCATGGTGGTCGCCCAGGAGGCGCCGAGGATCTGGGCGCTCTCCTCCAGCGAAGGATCGATCTGCCGCAACGACGAATTGGCCGCGCGCACGCCGAGCGGAATGTAGCGGCCGACATAGGCGAGGAGAAGGATCGCGAGCGTTCCGTAGAGCGCAATCGGCATGGCGAGCCAGAACTGGATGAGCGCCACCGCGACCACGATGCCGGGCAGCCCGAGCGGAATGAGCGCGGCATAGTCGAGCAGGCGGCGGCCGGGAATGCGGGTGCGCAGATCGATCCAGCCGATGACGGCGCCGAGCACGACGGCGATGGTCGCGGCGGCGACCGCGAGCATCAGGCTGTTCGCGATCGCACGCTGGGTGACGTTGTAGTCGAACAGAATGAACTTGTAGTTGGCGAAGGTGAGCCCCTTCCAGAATTCGAGCCCCCAGGATTTCGAGAACGACACCGCGATCAGCGTCGCATAGGGCGCCACGATCGACACGATGAAGATGAGGCCGACGAACCCCAACATCACCCAGCGCAAGCCGCCGAGCTGCATCAGTTGCGGCCGCGAGCCCTTGCCGGCGAGCGTCACGTAGGAGCGCCGCGCCAGGAACGCGCGCTGGAGATAGAGCGTGACGACCGTGATGAGCACGAGGATCAGCGACAGCGCGGAGGCGAGCCCATATTCCGGGGGATAGTCGAACAGCGCGTAGATGCGGGTCGGCAGCGTGAAGATGCGCGCAGGTAGTCCGATAATGGCCTGGGAGCCGAACAGCGCGAGCGCGTTGACGAAGGCGAGCAGCGTGCCGGAGAGGATGGCGGGGGCGACCAGCGGAGCGGTGATCGAGAGCGCGGTGCGCAGCTTGCCGGCGCCGAGAATCTGCGCCGCCTCCTCGTAGGAGGCATCCACCGACAGCAGCGCGCTCGAGGCGAGCAGGTAGACGAACGGGAAGGTGTGCATCACCGTGACCAGCACCAGTCCCGGCATGGAGAAAACATTGAAGGTGAGCCAGGGCAGCCCGGCGACGTCGCGCATCAGCACGTTGATGAGCCCGGCATTGGGGCTGAACAGGTAGGTCAAGGCGATGGCACTGAGAAACGGCGGCGACAGGTAGGAGAGCGTGGCTGTGAGCTGGATCAGCGGCTTCGCCGGCACATCGGTGCGGCCCACCGCGAAGGCGAGCACGAGCCCGATGACGAGGCTGAACAGCGCGGTCCAGGCGCCGAGGATGAGCGAGTTCTTGAGCGCGGTGAGATAGAGCCGCCCGGAAAGAACCTCGCTGAAATGCTCGAGGCTCAGCCCCTGCTCGCCCTTCACGCTGCCCAACAGGAGCCAGACGAGCGGCAACACGACCAGCACGATGAGCGCGACGATGGCTCCGCCCATCACCAAGTGCTCGAGCTTGAGCCGCGCGCGCAGGGCCGGCCGTGCAAGACTCGAACGCAGCGTGGCAGCGACGACGTCAGTGGTCATTCCGATCGTTCCCGCCTGCGCGACCCGCGGGGTGCTCCCCGCGGCCATGGTTTCGTAACCCCGCAGCCCGCGGGGAACATCGCACGCCGCGGCCGCATGCTCCATGCGACTTTACGTCGGGACCGCGAGCGGCGCACGCATCCGTTTCCTCCCTTCATTTTCGAGGAGATGTGCAGGATGGGCGGAATCGCGTTCCGGGCGGGAGCGGTTCGCGCTCGCCGCGAGCGATGTTGCCCGGGCGCACCGAACGCCTGGGCATTGCGCCAGCGCAACCGGCGCGGATGAAGCAGCCGGGAATGCGCAAGGCCCGGCCTGCCGATTCACGCATCCGCGAGCTCAAGGGGTGGATCTCAGTGTAGTGTCGGCGAGCCGCTCCCTCATCTGCCTCAGAAATCCGGCGGTCGGGCCGGAGGGAGCGGGTTTGAGCAGAGGGTCCTTTTCTTCCCACAGCGGAGTGCCGACGAAAGGTCCGTATTCCGACGCTCCGATGAGGAACGAAATCGATTCGTACTTCTTCGCCAAAAATCGAACGAGTTGAGCCGTGGCTTCAGCCTGTGCCGGCGTGAGCGGCACGTCGGCGCTGCCAACGTTGGCAATGCCGAGCGCTTGTCGATCCAAGCCGACCATGTGCCGTGCGATCTCGAAATCCTTCATGAGGTTGAACACCGTTCCGTCGCGATCGATCAGATAATGTGCCGAATAGTTGACCTCTCCGCCGAGCCCTGTCGCCGGGTTTTGCGACTTTGGCAACATCGAAGGTCGAAATTTCTCGTATGCTTCCTGGAGGGTGGCGGTGTCTGTCCAGTTGATCACGATGAGTACCGGCCTGAGTTCGATGCCGGGCCCGGCAACGCCGTAGTGCCGTAGGACGTATTCCTTGGTCAGCTTGATCCTCAAATCATCGAAGACGATGGGTTTGTCGTATATTTCCAGCGTTGGTTGAGCAGGATCGACCCGGGCCGCGATCAGGCCCACCGTTCTCGGTATGAAAGGTCCGGTCAGTTCGAGAGCATCCCGAATTCCGTTGCACATGCCGGCCGTCGCTTCCTGCAGGAAGGTCGGATCGCTCGCCAGCTGCTGCAGCGCGTCTTGGGGCAGCGTCAGCTTTACACCCCAATAGGCGCCGCGCTGATCGTCCTGGGAAGCGACAAGCGTGACATTTCGCGATCGGAATACTTTGTGCAGCGCCGCGTTGAAATCGACTGCCGTGGAAATGAACTTGTCTTGATTTGCTTTGAAGTGATCCAGATCGGCGGGTGAGACATATCGGTTATCCAAGAAGGTCCACTCGACCCGAACCGTCTCTCCCACTTGGAAATCGACGACCAAATCGACGAAATCATGGAACTCCTCGCGAGCATTCGAAGAGCTTTGGCGGCACTCGATGGCGAATTTGGGTTGTCCAAGGCAGGTGCATAGCCATGGCTTGAGGAACGCGGGAAACAGCGGCGAGTCCGGCTGGCGAATGAGCACCCCGCGCCCGAGCGAGCCAAGTTCCTTGATCGGATGGACCTCCTCCAGAAAATACGCGTTGCACATCTCGAGGCCTGAGACATCATCGGTCTTGAAGCTTGCGGATGCAGCGCTCCAGCCCTTGCGGTTCGCAAATTTGCGCAGTTTGGGAGTATCGAATTTATATCCGTGTTGTCCGAAAATCGCGTTCCGCAGCAGATACAGCTCTGACTTGTCGAGGATCGAAATCTCCGACTCTTTGTACGCCGACAGCAGCTGAACCGAGGCCCTCTTGAGCAATCGCGCAAACGGATCGGGGGTTCTGTATATGTCGGCGTCTTCGACCTTGTTGATCTGGATTCTGTCCATCCTGTGTCGGATGGTTTCCTTGTTTGATCGGTCGATATAAGTTTCCTCGAGATCCAAGCGATCATTGTATTGAGAGGCATAATTTTCCGGGAAAATATCCCGGTCGCGCAGACATTGCTTGATCCAGGCTGGGCTCGACTTTAAGCGGCCGAGATATCCATCGATCTGGAACAGGGCCAATTGGAGTCTTCCGCTGCTCCACCCTTCGATATCCTTGTCTGTGAGGAGATCGGGATACGGCCGGCGCAATGTATTTTGGTAATCCCAGTCGTGGTGCCATTTCTGATAGCGAGCCTGCAGAGCATCCAAATTGGCGACGAGGGTTACGGTGCCGCCGGCCGCCGTGGCTAGGGCAGCAACTGCTATTGCCAAGAGTTTTCTGAGGCGAGATAGGCTGCGGAAGCGCGAACCCCAGGCTGGCATGTGTCCCTCCCGGCCGCTTTGGCACTCCGTAATTTAGGCGTTATCTTGCCTTATTCGAGGGCGACGTGACAACGGTCCTCGAGCCTCGGATGTTGTGCGCCCGAAAGAACTGCTTTCAATGACACCAAGTTTGATCGTCGCTGTCGTTGTCATGGGCGCCGCGATGGTAAGCGCAGCTCATTCGGATCCCATGCTCGACACGCTTGTCAGCTCCTATCCGGACCATCTTGCTGGATATGAAAACGGCTACTTGCTTTGGAAGGACGGCACGCGAATGGCGGTTTCCGACGATCGGCGTGAAAAGACTTTTGAGCAACTGCTCGACGCCCCAGATATTCTCGACCAGTTTGCAATACGCTATCCGCTCGGCACGCCAACCGCAGTTCCCGGTGTCAACCAAGACCCCGGTAGAATCCGAAACGAAGCCTTCTTTCGAAAGATGTACGGGGATTGTCAAAAGGGTGAGGTTGCGCGCCAACTCCGCCCGGTACCGTGGTTGCCCAATCGCGGCGGAGGCGTCGTTCTGGTCACGGCGGTGAATGGGCTGGCGGATAAGCTTGCCGCCGTTTCGCGCGAGTTGTCGCAGCTGCCGCCACGGTTCACTCGGTACCTTGTTCCCAGCGACGGCACCTATAACTGCCGCGTCATTGCCGACACGAATCGCCCATCGATGCACGCGTTCGGTGCCGCGATCGATCTCAATTCTCGTTTCGGAGATTACTGGCTTTGGACGAAATCCAAGGAAGGTAAATTCGTTTGGAAGAACCGCATTCCCCTCGAAATCGTCGACGTGTTTGAACGCCATCAATTCATATGGGGCGGCAAATGGTTTCACTTTGACACCATGCATTTTGAATACCGACCTGAAATTATCGCGCACGCAAGGAAGGGCTGGCCTGAACGGCCCTAAGGCGGGGTCGCCTTGATAGGCCCGCGGTGCTTTTTCCTCGAGCGCGGTGGAAATCCTGGTGGCGAGCCGTTCGGCCTTCCTGCTGCCGCCGCTTCCATGACGACGGTGCGGATGAAGGCGCGGTGTGCGCCAGCGGCAGCAAAGATATCTTCTCAACGTCGGGAGTTGATGCGTCCGGTCAGGACGGCAGACGGCTTGAACACCATCACACGGCGCGCCGGAATAGGCACCTTTTTGCCCGTCTTCGGGTTGCGGCCCGTTCGTGGCCGACTTTTGCGAACAACGAAGGATCCGAAGGCGGAGAGTTTGACCGCCTCGCCGCGCATGAGACAGTCGGTGATTTCCTGCAGAACGAGTTCCACAAGTGTCACCGATTCCATCCGCGACAGACCGCCCTTCTTGTACACCGCCTCACACAAGTGAGCGCGCGTAATCGTTTTTGGCGCCATCGTTGTGCGTCCAAGATCGATGACGATTTTGCGAACGCAAGCGATCGACAAAACGGCAGGCCGCAAGCAGGGCTGCGCGACCGGATCGGGGGCAGGGATCACGAGCGGTCGGCACAGCTTGTGGGTTTCAAACACTAACGTGTCCGCCTGCGTTGGCAACACGTGCGGTTTGAAAATTATTTGGCGTGATATTCCTGCAAAAGAAACAGCCCCGACGAATCGGGGCTGCAACGAATTCCGGGGCGTTAGAGGGCACAGACAGCATAGCTCGCGAACATGTCGCTGACATGACAGGATGCTCGGCGGGAATTTGCCGGTTGAGAAATCGCGGGATGACCAGCGCGGATTCCCCCGATCGAAGCCGAAGGCGAAGCGCAGAGCGGCGATCGCAAGGCCTTGATGTTCAGACGGTATTCCGACGTGGTCCGCGCCGCCGCAAACGTTCCGCGGTGATGTAGAGCAGCGGAATGATGAAAATCCCGAATGCGGCCGCAGCGATCATGCCGCCGAACACCGGAGTGCCGACTGCGTGGCGCGTCGCCGCGCCGGCCCCTTCTGCAAGGACCAGGGGCAAGAGTCCGAAGATGAAGGCGAAGCTGGTCATCATGACCGGGCGGAACCGCAGGCTTGCCCCTTCGAGCGCGGCCGCATCGATGTCCTGGCCGAGGTTGCGCCGCTCCACCGCAAACGCCACGATCAGAATGCCGTTCTTTGCGGCGAGTGCGATCAGCACGATGAGCCCGATCTGCGCGTAGACGTCGAAGCTCAGTCCCGCCAGCACCAGTGCGACGAGGGCGCCGAGCGCCGCGACGCTGACCGACAGCAGAGCCGGCAAGGGAATGTTCCAGCTCTCGTACAGCGCGACGAGAAACAAATAGGCGAACAGGATGGCCAGCCCGAGCACGATGCCGGTGCGTCCGCTCGCCGCCTTTTCCTGCAGCGCGGTGCCGGTCCATTCGTAGGTGTAGCCGGCGGGCAGTGTCGAGGCGGAGATGCGCTCCATCGCGGCGAGCGCCTGGCCGGAGCTGTAGCCGGGCTTCGCCGCGCCGTTCACGATCGCGCCGCGATATCCGTTGTAGCGGATCACCGTCTGCGGCCCTTGCACCAGCTTCGCGTCGGCCACCGCGCGGATCGGGACCATTCCGCCTTGTGCGTTGCGCACGTAGATGCGGTAGACGTCGTCGATGTTGTCGCGAAACGACGTCTCGCCCTGGATGTTGACCTGCCAGGTGCGGCCAAACACGTTGAAGTCGTTGACGTAGAAGGTGCCGAGCGTCGACTGCAGGGCGCTGAAGATGTCGCTGACCTTGACGCCGAGCACCTGCGCCTTGTCGCGGTTGATGTCGAGATAGATCTGGGGCGTGTCGGCGGCATAGGTGCTGAAGACGCCCGCGAGCTCGGGCTGGCCGTTGGCCGCCACGATCAGGCCGCGCAGCGTGGCCGCGACGTCGGTCGGCGGTTGGCCCTGCAGCGCCTCCAGCGCGTATTGGAAGCCGCCGGTGCTCCCGAGGCCGAGAATCGGCGGCAGGTTGAATGGGAATGCGATGGCGCCCTTGATCGCCGCCATCTGCGGGCGCAGGCGGGCGATGATGGCGCCGGCGCTCTGCGCGCGGTCGGTGCGAGTCTCGTAGGGCTTGAGCCGGATGACGAAGAAGGCCTGGTTCGACGAGGCGACGTAGTCGATGAAGTTCAGGCCGACCACCGACAGGATGCCTTCGACGCCGGGAATCGGCCGCACGATGTCCTCGACCTCCTTGACCACGGCCTCGGTGCGGTTGAGCGAAACCCCTTCGGGAAGACGCAGCGCTGCGAAGATGGCGCCCTGATCCTCGTCCGGCAAGAAGCTCTGCGGCGTCTTGCTGAACAGCCACGCCGAGGCCGCCAGCACGCCGACCACGACCACGACGCCGACGATCGCCACGCGCACCAGCCGGCGCACCACCGCCACGTAACCCCGGCGAACGCGGTCGATCCCGCCGAGGACGTAGCGCATCGGGCCGCGGCTCGTTTGGCCGGGCTTCAGGAGCACCGCGCAAAGCGCAGGACTGAGCGTCAAGGCATTGAGCGCCGAGATCAGCATCGCGACCGAGACCGCCACCGCGAACTGCCGGAACAGCTGGCCGCTGATGCCGGGGATGAAGGCGACGGGGACGAAGACCGACAACAGGACGAGCGTGATGGCGAGGATGGGGCCGGTAATCTCGGCCATCGCCTTCTTGCAGGCCTCCGGCACCGGCAGCTCGGGTTCCTCCTCCATGACCCGCTCGACGTTCTCGACCACGACGATGGCATCGTCGACCACGATGCCGATCGCGAGCACGAGCGCCAGCAGGGAGACCGTGTTGGCCGAATAGCCGATCGCCAGCATCACGGCGAACGTGCCGATGATCGACACCGGGACGGCGACAAGCGGGATGAGCGTCGTCCGCCAACTGCCGAGAAACAGGAATACGACGAGCGCCACGAGGACGATGGCCTCGGCCAGCGTGCGAATGACCTCTTCGATGGTCGAGGTCACGAAAACCGTGGAATCGAAGAAGACATTGTAAGCGAGGTCTTCGGGGAAACGCGTCGCGAGCGTATTCAAGGCGTCGCGAACGTTCCGGGTCACGTCGACCGCATTGGATCCCGGGGTCTGATAGATGCCGAGCGCGGCGGCTGGCGCGCCGTTGAGGCGGCTGTAGCGATCCTGCGACTTCGCGCCCATCTCGACGCGGGCGACGTCTTTCAACCGGACCACCGAACCATCGGGCTTGGCGCGCACGACCAGCGCCTCGAATTCTTCGGGGCGCGACAGCCGGCCCTTGGTCTTGACGGTGATCTGGACCTGCTGCTCCGGCGAGGTCGGGGCCGCGCCCACCCGGCCAAGCGCCGCCTGGACGTTCTGGCTCTGCACCGCCGCGATGATGTCGTTCGGCGTCAGATTGAGCTCGGTCAGCCGGTCGGGGTCGAGCCAGATCCGCAACGAATAGTCGAGCGGTCCAAACAGCGTGACCTGCCCGACACCTTTGATCCGTGCCAGCGTGTCGATGATGTTGATGGTCGCATAGTTGCTGAGATAGACGGCATCGTAGGTGTTCTTCGGCGAGGAGACGGTGATGACCTGCAGCAACGCGGCGGATTTTTTGCGGATGGTCAGGCCCGTGTGCGACACTTCCTGCGGAAGCTGCGGCGTGGCGAGGCTGGCGCGGTTCTGCACGTTGACGGTGTTGATGTCCGGATCGCTGCCCAGCGCGAACGTGACGTTGAGGGTGTAGCTGCCGTCGGAGCCGCTGGCGGACTGATAGTAGAGCGCGTTGTCGATGCCGTTGATCTGCTGCTCGATCGGTTGCGCGACCGTCGTCTCGACCACTTCGGCGTCGGCGCCCGGGTAGTTCGCGGTCAGCGTGACCTGCGGCGGCACGATGTCCGGGAACTGGGCGATCGGAATCCTCGTAACGGCGATGATGCCGGCCAGCGTAATGACGATGGCAATGACGAAGGCGAGCCGCGGCCGGTCGATGAAGACGCCGGAGAACATTCGCTTCAGTTTCCCGGAACGACGGTCGCGGTCACGACTTGGCCGGGGTGCACCTTCTGGATCCCCTCGACAATGACCTGCTCTCCCTCCTTGAGGCCGCTGGTCACGACGATATCCCGGCCTTGCTCGACGCCGGTCGTGACGCGCCGCAACTCGACCTTGTTCGCGCCGTCGACGAGCAGGACATACCGGCCGGCCTGATCGAGCTGGACGGCGGATTGCGGAACCAGCAGTGCCGATTTCGGCTCGCCCCGTTCCACCGTGACCCCGACGATCCCGCCCGGGATCAGAAGCCCCTCCGGATTGGGCAGCTGCGCGCGCACCGCCAGGGTGTCGGTCGTGGGATCGACCTCGACGTCGAGGAAGTTGGTGACGCCGGGATGCGGATAGGTGGTGCCGTTCGGCAGCTTGACGTGGACGGTCACGTTCGCGCTCTTGTCGGCCGATTCGTTGACCTTGCTCCGGTAGTCGAGCACATCGCGCTCGCTCGCCTGAAAAATCACATAGATGGGGTCCTGGCTGACGATCGTCGTCAGCTTCCCGGACGACGGACTGACCAGGTTGCCGGGGGTGAAGACGGCGATGCCGGCCCGACCTTCGATCGGCGAGCGAATCTCGGTGTAGCCGAGATTGATTTCCGCCTGGTCGAGCAGCGCCTGCGCCTCCATCACGTCGGCCTGCGCCGCCGCCTCGTCGGCTGCGCGCTGGTCGAGCGTGGACTGCGGGATGCTCTGATTGCGGACAAGTTCCTTGCCGCGCTGAAGTTGCAGCGCTGCGTTGACCTCTGTCGCCTTTGCCTTGGCGAGATTGGCGCGCTGCTGCGCGACCGCCGCCTTGTAGGTCGCCTGTTCGAGCCGGAACAGCAGATCGCCGTTCTTGACCTTCTGTCCTTCGGTGAAATGTTGCTCCTCGATGAACCCGGGCACCCGCGCGACAATATCGACCCTGTTGATCGCCGTCACTCGGCCGAGGAAATCGCCGGTTTCCGTCACCTGACGGCTCGCCACTGGGACCACCGAGACCGCGGGCGGCGGCGGGGCAGACTGGGCCGCAGCCGCGCCGCAGTAAGCCACGAGGCTCAGCGCGCCAATGGCCGTTCTGCAACCGAGGCAGCCGATCTGGCCAAACATCAAGCTTCTCCTGACTGCACTGTCCATTCGCAGACGTGCAGTGCACCGACACGGCGGTGATCCGGTCGCGTCTTCGCTTTCATGGCGGAAGCGCGACGTCCTCGGACTTCTTCGCAGATTATCATCGCGGCGCGCGCAAGTCGTCCATGCCACGCGAGGAAATCTCGACCGACGCATCAATCGCGGCGGCCGAAAAAGGATGACTGCGACCTGCAGGTGTGAACCCGACGGGCGGCCGCTTTGGACCATTGGCGTGGACTTGAGCACGCGATCAAGCGCCGCGGCACCTCGAAAACGGATATGCGCCCGCCCGAATGGCTGTCGCGGCGTTGCGCGCCGACGTCGGCGCAATCGACACGGAGGCGCGGCAAGCGACCAGCGGCGCATTCGCGCGAGTGCGGGCGTGCGCGCGACCTATTTTGCCGAACCCGACTCCACCGCCGCCTTGGCGATCGGCGTCCACCTCGCGATCTCGCTCGCAACGAACCGGGTGAATTCGTCGGGCGACATTTTCTCGGTCTCGATCCCTTCCCTCTCGAGGCGCCGGCGCACGGCGGGCGCGTCGAGCGCGCTGACGATCGCGGCGTTGAGGCGCGTGACGATGTCCTGCGGGACGCCCGCGGGCCCGGAGAAGCCGAACCAGGTGGTGGCGACGAGGTCGGGATAGCCCAGCGCCGTCATGGTCGGCACGGCGGGGAATTCCGGCATCGGCCGCGCCGACGAAACCGCCAGCGGGATCACCGTCCCGGCGCGGATCTGGCCGAGCGCCGAGCTCCAGGTCACCGAGCCCATCTTGACGTGGCCGGCAACGAGATCGGTCATCGCCTGGCCCGCGCCCTTGTAGGTGACGTGGGTGAACTTGAGGTTCTCCCTGCGCGCCAAGAGCTCGGGCACGAGATGACCGACCGTTCCCGGCCCCGGCGAGATGTAATTGATGCCGTCGCCGCTCGCCTTGGCCGCGGCCAAGAGCTCCTTGAACGTCTTCACCCCGAGCGAGGGGTGCACGACGATGACGTTGGGCGGCCCGCCGATATAGGCGATATGGGTGAAATCGCGCAGCGGGTCGTAGCCGGGATTGGCGCTGGTCGCCGGCGAGGTCACGTGGGTACCGACGCTCGATATCAGGAACGTGGTGCCGTCCGGCTCCGCGCTTGCGACCGCGGCCGAGCCGATCAGCCCGCCGGCGCCGCCACGGTTCTCGACGAAGAAATTCTGGCCGAACTTTTCGCTGAGCTGCTCGGCCAACAGGCGGCCGAGCGCATCGGATGTGCCGCCCGGCGCGAACGGCGAAACGATGCGCACGGGCCTGCTCGGCCAGTCCGCGGCCCCGGTTGCGGCAAACGCACAGGCGCCGAACGCCGCAACCACCGTCAAGGCAGCTATCGCACGCTTCATCGATCGATCTCTCCAATGCCCGAACCGGCGTCGGCGGCCGGCAACGCGGGCCACGATGCTTTCGTCCGGTCGCCGACCTCTTATTGCGGCTCCCTGATATGCGGGTGTGTCACCTTGGCGGCCATCTCCGCAAACGCGCCGGCGAAGGGATGGAAGCTGAAGCGCACCACGTGCCGCCCGCGCGGGCAAACCACGGCGCGAAAGATCACATCGGCCTTGAGAATTTCAGTGTCGGCCCCATCGATGCTGGCGCGCCACCAGGGGTGCCAGACATCGTTGAGCAGGAGGATGCCGCCGGCGGGCGCCTCGACCTCGACCACGACTTCGGTATTGGCATAGCGCAGCAGGCGCGCGCGACCGCCCATTCCCGCGGCCGCGTCGCGTGCGAAGCCGGCCGGCGCCTTCTCCAGCAGCACGGTCCGGCGCGGGTCGGCGTCCGGCCAGCCGTCCCGCAAGAGGTCTTCGAAATTGGCGGGCCGCCAGTCGGTGAGCAGTATCACCCGCGGCAGCGCGCGCGGATTCTCGTATACATAGGCGTCCTCGGTGCGGCCGATGAAATCGAGATCCCCAGGTTTGAGCGCGGAATCGATCTCTTCCACCGGCACGCCGGTCGCGATGAAGCGCACGCCGAGAAGATCGGCGAAGGGCGAGTGGTAGGACGGGTAGAGCGGTGAAAACGCGCGCTGGGAGGGAATTGCGACCGTGTCGCCCACGTGCGTTGCCTCCTTGAAGGAGCGCAGCCGCAGCGGATTGTGGCCGAACACGTGATCGAACCCGTGCACGAGCGAGAGGTTCGGCCAGTGATAGGCGATGCCGATCAGCTCGACGCGGTCGCGCCGGTCGGGCGCCGCGGCGGCGGCGAGCCGTGCCTTGAGGAGCCGCACGGTCTCATCGCCGGTATTCGGACGAAGGGCGTCGAAGAGGGCGGGCGGCAGCGCGGTTGAGACATGCGGGGCGTTGTTCCAGGCGAGGTCGATCGCCATGAACGCCGCGATCAGGCTCACGGCGGCGACCGGCCGACGCGCATCGAGCCGGCGTGCCAACAGGAGAACCGCGACCGCCGCCGCGGTGAAGACGATCGCGGTCGCCACCGGCACCAGCACCGGACGGATGCCGACGACCGAATAGGCCAGCGCCAGCGCGGCAGCGATCAGCACGATCGGGCAGGCGATCTCGAGCGCGCGCTGCAGGCGCGTCGCCGGCGGCACCGCGCCGGTGAGCCAGCGGTGGACGAGATAGCCGGCAATGATCGCGACCAGCGCGACCAGCACGAAAGTCGCATCGGCCGGGCGGCGGTAGAACGCCACGCCGGGCAGAACGTCGTACATCAGGCGGAAGCCCGGGGTATAGCCGCCGAGCGCGTAAAGCAGCACGACCGCCGCCGCGATGGTGAAGAACCTGATCTCGCGCGCGAAGGCCAAGCCGCGAATGAGGCCGAACGCGACGACGGCAAGGACGGTCAACGCTCCGGCATAAAGCAGGCCCATATTCTGCGAAAGATAGAGTCCCGGCCATCCCCAGGCGGCGTCCCAGATCGCGCTTTGCGGCGCCCAGTATTCGACGTCCGGGTCCATGGCGCCGTAGAGATCGGCGAAGACGAATTGCAGCAGGTGAACGGGATGCAGCGAGCCGCCCGCCGCCGCCGCGTAGCTGATCTCCGGCCGGTTCGAGCGCGCCGCCAGCAGCGCGGTCATGATGATGGGAACGGCGGCCAGCAGCGCCGCGCTCACCGCCGCCGCCGCCAGCGGCTTGACGCTGGCGCGCACGCGAGCGAGCGGCTCATCGCCGGCCGCCCAATACGCCAGCACGAATCCGGCGACCACGTAGAGCGCCAGCAACGCGACCTGATCCCGTCCGATCGCCATCAGTCCGGTGAGCACGCCGGCCGCCACCCCCGCCCGCCACGACGCGCGCTCGAGCGCGCGGGCGACGAGCCAGAGCGCCAGCGGCAGATACGCGAGGCTGATGACCTGGACGGTGTGCTGCATCCGGGCATTGGCGGAGCCGCCGAGCGCGATCGCCATCGCCGCCACCAGCGCGCCTCCCGCGTGCCAGCCGCGGTCGCGGAAGAACAGGATGATGCCGACTCCGCCCAGGAACAGATAGGCGAAGGTCACGGCATCGAAGGCGCGCAGGCTGATCGCGGGTTCCGCCGCGGCGAGCAGCGCATGCAGCGGGGAGAACATCAGCGACTGCGGATCGGCAATCTGCGGCCAGCCGGCGAAGACGTTGGGCGACCACCACGGCCATTCGCCGCGCGCCAACGAAGCGGCGAGGAACTGCACCTGCGGAAAGAACTGCGATTTCGCATCCCACGGGATCGTCACCGCGCCGGAGAGCCACGGCCAGGCCGGCACCAGGAATGCGAGCGCGAATATCGCGAGGCTGACGGCGAGCGGAACGCGCGCAGACGCGGGTGCGGCGGCCGCCGACGGCTGCCCGGCGTCCGCTCGCCACGCGTCGAGGCCACTATCGAGCGGCGCCGCGTTGCTCAGGCTCATGTCCTCTTCCGCCTTATGCATCGGCGTCGCGCAAACCATACCCCGCGACGCCGCAGCCATGATCCGCGACGATGTCGCACCGAAATGCACGCCCGTCGCCGCGGTGGATCATCACGCGGCCGTGCCCTAGCATAGCGAGAGACCGCAGTGGAGCGCCCGCCCATGACCACATCGATGCCCATGCTGCCGCGCGAGCGCTGCGACTATTCGGCAATCGTCGACCGGCCGCCGCTCAAGCTGCCGGGCGATGCGCGGCTCGCGTTCTGGACCATCGTGAATTACGAAGTGTGGGACATCGGAAGGCCGATGCCGCGCCAGGTCCTGCCCGCGCCCACCGGCGTGCCGCTGCTTCCGGACGTGCCGCACTGGAGCTGGCACGAATACGGCATGCGGGTCGGCGCCTGGCGCTTCTTCGAGCTCTACGAGCGGCTCGGGATCCGTCCGACGCTCGCCGTCAATGCACGCACCTGCGAGGACTACCCGCGCGTCGCCGAGGAGGCGAAGCGCCTGGGCTGGGAATTCATGGGCCATGCCTACGACCAGATGCCGATTCACAAGGTCGAGGACCAGGCGGCCATGATCAATCGATCCATGGATATCCTCGAGCGCTTCAGCGGCAAGCGTCCGGTCGGCTGGCTGGGGCCGGGCCTCACCCAGACATTGGAAACGCCGGAGCTGCTGGTCGGCGCGGGCGTGAAATATATCGGCGATTGGGTCTACGACGATGAGCCGACCATGATCCGCACCGCCCGAGGGCCGCTTGTCACCCTGCCCTATACGGTCGAGATCAACGACATCACGATGATGATCGTCCAGCATCACGAGAGCGAACATCTCGCCAAGCGCGCGATCGACCAGTTCGAGCGGCTCCATGCCGAAGGAAAGAATCGCGCCAAAATCATGGCACTGGCCATCCATCCCTACATCAGCGGCCAGCCGCACCGCATCAAATATCTCGAAGCGATCTACGACCATGTGCGCCGCTTCGAGGGCGTGCTGCACTGGAACGGCGCCGAAATTCTCGACTGGTATCTGGCCGCCGCCACGGGACCCAAAAAAAGCGGCGCCAAGCCCGGGGTCGCAGCCTAAGCGCCGCTCGGCCAAAGGCCGATCCGCCGGGGGTGATCCGAGGCCCCGGCGCGACGGCAATAGTCGTTTGCCGTCAATCGCTTGAAAGCCGGCGGGCCGGCGCGATCCCGCTCCGCCGGGCGCAACGTGTCTTTTAATTAAGTGGTCGCACCAACCCGGACTGATAGTATGGCGAGTTGGTTGGCGGGCGGCTGGGGGAGGAGGCGTGCGTTGCGTTGACGCTCATACCCCGTCTAACGGGGTGTCGGTAGCGTTGAAAGTCGGTCCCATGTTCGACGGGTCGCGCACGCGTGCTGTGGTCGTCAAAGCCACGAGCGTCCGCCCCTTCTTTGTCGTCTTTTTGGGATTATGTCTCGTGCAAATGCTCTCCGGATGCATTTTCAGCTCCGAGCGGCCGGATATCGCCCTCGAAGTCCCGGCCAAATATGGCGCCGGGAACGGGGTAACCGCGCCGCCCGCGCTCGATTGGTGGCGCAGCTTCCGCTCGCGCGAGCTCACCAATCTGATCGAGCAGGCGCAGACCGCCAACCTCGACATCGGCGCCGCCATCGGGCGCATCATGCAGGCCGACGCGCAGGCCAAGATCACCGGCGCGCCGCTGCTGCCGGAGGTCGATTTTGCCGGTTTCGCCGAGCGCGTAAGGCCGCCCGGCGGACCCGAGCGCAACGTCTTCCACGCCGCGCTCAACGCCAGCTATGAGATCGATTTCTGGGGCAAGAACCGCGCCGCCTCGCGCGCGGCGCAGGAGAACGCCGTCGCCAGCCGCTTCGCCAAGGAAGTGGTCGTCCTCTCCACCATCGTGTCCGTCGGCACCGCCTATTTCCAGGTGCTCGCATCGCAGGACCACCTGCGGATCGCGCGCCAGAACCTTGCCGCCGCCAACCGCGTTCTCACCCTGGTCAAGCAGCGGTTCGAGGCCGGCACCGCGTCGCAGCTCGACGTCGCGCAGCAGCAGAGCCTGGTCGACCAGGTGCGCGCGACGATCCCGCTGTTCGACCAGACGCTGCGCCAGAACATCGCGGTGCTCGCGGTGCTGATCGGCCGGCCGCCGGTCGAGGTCGTGATCAAGGGCGGCAGCCTCTATCGGCTGGGCATTCCGCGGGTGACCCCGGGATTGCCGTCGGAGCTGCTGTTCCAACGCCCCGACATCCGCACCGCCGAGGCGGATCTCGCCTCCGCCGATGCCAGCGTCGAGTCCGCCCGCGCCGCCTTCTTCCCCAGCATTTCGCTGACCGGCCAGGGCGGCTACGAAAGCAACGTCCTCAAGCTGCTGTTCACGCCGCAGAACGCGTTCTACAACCTCGCCGTCAACGTCGCCCAGCCGCTGCTCGACGGCTTCCGGCTGGAGGGGCAGCTGGAGCTGGCGCAGGGCCGGCAATTCGAGCTGTTGAAGGCCTATTGCCAGACCATCCTCTCCGCGTTCGGCGATGTGGAGATCGCCCTCATCGCCATCGCCGACTCGGCCGAGCGCGAGCGGCTGCAGCAGCTCGTCGTCATCAGTTCGCGCCAGGCTTTTCAGCTTGCCGAAACCCGGTTGCGCGAAGGCACCGTCGATCTCGTCACCGTGCTGCAGACCCAGCAGACCCTGTTCACGGCCGAAGACAATCATGTGATCGCACGCCAGGCGCGTCTGCAGGCCGTGCTGAGTCTCTTTCAGGCGCTCGGCGGCAGCTGGCTCCCGCCGGGAGTGGCGGCGGGCGCGAACGTGATGCAATGACGCGTCAAGCGACGAATCACCGTTTTTCTGATTGCGGGCCTCGTCATCGCGAGCGTCGTTGCCGTCTACTACATGCCGCAGTGGCAGCAGACGCAGGCGGCGGCCTCCAAGGGCGGCCGCCGGGGCGCGTCCGCCACGACCGATCGCGGTCCCCGTGCTCGCCACCGCCGCGAACAGCGCCGACGTGCCGGTCTATCTCGACGGCGTCGGCACCGCGAAAGCGCTCAACACCGTGACGGTGCGTCCGCAGATCGACGGCAAGCTCATCGCCATATCCTTCACCGAAGGGCAGGACGTCCCCAAGGATTACGTGCTGGCCAAGATCGATCCGGTCACCTACCAGGCGGCATACGACCAGACGGTCGCAAAGAAGGCGCAGGACGAGGCTCAGCTCGCCAATGCCAGGCTCGACCTCGAGCGCTACACCCGGCTTGCGGCGACGAACGCCGTCAACAAGCAGCAGCTCGACACCCAGAAGGCGCTGGTCAGCCAGCTCGAGGCGCAGATCAAGCTCGACCAGGCGATGATCGACAACGCGCGCGCCATCCTGTCCTACACCGATGTCGTCGCGCCGATCGCCGGCCGCACCGGCATCCGCCAGGTCGATCAAGGCAACATCGTCAAGGCGGCCGACCCGACCGGCATCGTCATCCTCACGCAGCTGCGGCCGATCTCGGTCTTTTTCAGCCTGCCGCAGCAGAACCTCCCGGATCTGACCAAGGGAATGGCCGAAGGATCCGCTTCCGGTCGACGCCTTGACGCCGGACGGCAAGAGCGCGCTCGACAAGGGCAAGGTGATGGTGATCGACAATCAGGTCGATCAGACCACCGGCACGGTGAAGCTCAAGGCGGAATTTCCCAATGCCAACCTGCAGCTCTGGCCCGGCCAGTTCGTCAATGTGCGGGTGCTGATCGACACGCTGCGCAACGTGGTGGTGGTGCCGACCGCCGCCGTCCAGCGCGGGCCCAACGGCGCCTTCGTCTACGTGCTCAAGGACGACAACACCGTCACCGTGCGGCGGTGAGCCTGACGCAGCAGGACGACGTGCGGGCCGTGGTCGCCAGCGGGCTGCAGGCGGGCGAACGGGTGGTCACCACCGGCTTTGCGCGCCTGACCGAGGGCACGCAGGTGACGGTCTCGAGCGCCGAGGACGCCGGGCAGATCACGCCGCCCGGTGAGCGGCCGCGTCCGGATGGGACCCGCGGCACGCGCGGAGGCGAAAAGGCGAAGCGCAGTTCACGAGCGAGCGGGCCGACAGCCAAAAATCCATGAGCGTGTCCTCGCCCTTCATCCATCGCCCGATCGCGACCTCGCTGCTCGGGGTGGCCGTGATGCTGGGCGGCGTGCTCGGTTATCTGTGGCTGCCGGTCTCCTCGCTGCCGCAGGTCGACTTCCCCACCATCCAGGTCACGACCCAGCTTCCGGGCGCCAGTCCCGATGTGATGGCATCGCTGGTGACGGCGCCGCTCGAGCGCAATTTCGGGCAGATTCCCTCGCTCCAGCTGATGACGTCGTCGAGCTCGTTCGGGATCAGCCAGATCACCCTGCAGTTCGATCTCAACCGCGACATCGACGCCGGGGCGCAAGACGTGCAGGCCGCGATCAACGCCTCCGGATCGGTGCTGCCGAAAAACCTGCCCTATCCGCCGGTCTATTCCAAGGTGAACCCCGCGGACGCGCCGATGGTGACGCTGGCGATCACCTCGAATACCATCTCGATGCGTTCGCTGAGCGACATCGCCGATACCTTGATCGCTCAACGGCTGAGCGAGCTCTCCGGCGTCGGGCGCGTGACCGTACAAGGCAATATCCGGCCGGCGGTCCGCATCCAGGCCGACCTCTCGCGGCTCGCCAATTACGGCATTGCGCTCGAGGACCTGCGCAACGTCATCGTCGCGGCCAACGTCGCCGGTCCGAAAGGCTCGCTCGACGGCGCGCACCAGTCCTACACGATTGCCGCCAACGATCAGATCGCCGCCGCCGCCGCCTATCGCAACGTCATCGTGACCTACCGCAACGGCGCCCCCGTCCTGCTGCGGGACGTGGCCGACGTGATCGACGACATCGAGAACAACAAGGTCGGCGGCTTCTATCAGGGCAAGCCGGCCATCGTCGTCGACATCCAGCGCCAGCCCGGCGCCAACGTGATCGAGACCGTGCAGCGCATCAAGAACGAGCTGCCGAAGCTGCAGCGCTCGATGCCGGTCGGCGCCACGCTCACCGTGGTGCATGACGCCACCGCCAGCATCCGCGCGTCGGTCCGTGACGTGCAATTCACGCTGATCCTGAGCGTGGCGCTCGTCATCACCGTCGTGCTCATCTTCCTGCGCACCATCCGCGCCACCATCATCGCCGGCGTCGCGCTTGCCGCTCTCCCTGATCGCGACCTTCGGGATCATGTGGTTCTGCGGATTTTCGCTCGACAACCTGTCGCTGATGGCGCTGACGATCGGGACCGGCTTCGTCGTCGACGATGCCATCGTCATGATCGAGAACATCGTTCGCCACATGGAGGACGGCGAGGACCCGTTCGAGGCGGCGCTGCGCGGCGCCAGCGAAATCGGCTTCACCGTGATCTCGCTCACGGTCTCGCTGATCGCGGTTTTCATCCCGCTTCTGTTCATGACCGGGCTGGTCGGCCGCATGTTCCGCGAGTTCGCGCTCACGCTCACCATCGCGGTGGTGACGTCGGCGGTGGTCTCGCTCACCCTGACGCCGATGATGTGCAGCCGCCTGCTGCGGCATCAGCGGGCGGGGCCGGCGGGCGGCGGCGTCACCGGAATATTCCACCGCGCGGTCGACTGGTCGGTGGAGCTCTACCGGCGAAGCCTCGAATGGGTGCTGCGCCACGAGAACCCTCACGCTGCTGGTGACCGCCGTCCACCCTGGTCGCCACCGTGTGGCTCTACGTCATCATTCCGAAGGGATTTCTGCCGCTGCAGGACACCGGCCTCATTTTCGCCGTCATGGAAGGCGGACAGGAGGTTTCGTTCACCGAGATGAAGCGGCTGCAGACCGTGGTCGAGAGCGCGATCCGCAAGGACCCCGACGTGACCGGGGTCGTCTCGGTGATCGGCGTGACGCCGATCAACGCCACGCCGAATGCCGCCCGGCTCGCCATCACGCTGCGCTCGCGCGACGAGCGCAACACGCCGGTGACGGCCGTCATCGAGCGACTGCAACGGGCGGTCGCCGCCGTTCCGGGCGTGGTCGTGTACTTCCAGCCGGTGCAGGACATCCAGATCTCGACGCGCCTGAGCCGCGCGCAGTATCAGTACACGCTCACCGGGACGGACGCGAACGAGGTCGGCGACTGGGCGTCGCGGCTTGTGCAGAAGCTGCGAGTCGTCGCCGATGTTTGCACGACGTCGCCTCGGAAGCGCAGGACAACGGCTTCCGCATGAACGTCCAGGTCGATCGCGAGACGGCCGGTCGGCTCGGCGTCTCGATGCAGACGATCATCGATACGCTCAGCGATGCCTTCGGCCAGCGGCAGATCTCGACCATCTACGGGCAGTCCAACCAATATCGGGTGATCCTGGAGGCGATGCCGGAATACCAGAACGACCCCAACGCGCTGTCGAAGATCTACGTTCCCGCCTCCGGCGTTCAGGCGGTGGCGCAATCCAGCTCGTTGACCTCGAGCTGCGCCCGCCGTCATTCCCGACGGTATCGGGGAGCTCGATGGTGCCGCTGAGCGCCATCGCGCGCTTCGAGTACGGCACCGCCCCGTTGGTCATCGCCCACCAGGAGCAGTTCCCGGCGGTCACGCATCAGCTTCAATCTGGCTCCCGATGCCGCGCTCAGCGACGCCGTCGCGGCGATCTCGGAGGCCGAGCGCGCGATCGGCATGCCGACATCGGTGATCGGCAGCTATTCCGGCGACGCCGCCGAATTCGCCAAATCGCTCGCCGGCGAGCCCTGGCTGATCCTCGCGGCGGCGATCACGATCTACATCGTGCTCGGCGTGCTCTACGAAAGCTTCATCCATCCGCTCACGATTCTGTCCACGCTGCCGTCGGCCGGCGTCGGCGCGCTGCTGGCGCTGATGCTCTACAAGCAGGACCTCTCGGTGATCGCGCTGATCGGCATCGTGCTGCTGATGGGCATCGTGAAGAAGAACGCCATCATGATGATCGACTTTGCGCTCGAAGCCGAGCGCAAGGAGGGCCTCTCGCCGCGCGAGGCGATCGTGCAGGCCTCGCTGCTGCGCTTCCGTCCGATCATGATGACGACGCTCGCGGCGCTGTTCGGCGCCATCCCGCTCGCATTCGAACAGCGGCACCGGCTCGGAGCTGCGCAATCCGCTCGGCATCACCATCATCGGCGGCCTGCTGCTCAGCCAGCTGCTGACGCTCTACACCACGCCGGTCATCTATCTCGCCATGGAACGTCTGAAGGCGCGATTTGAGCCCGCCGGCGCCGCTGCAGACGGAGCTCGACCTGCCGGAGCCGTCCGCGCCGTCGCAGCGGGCGGCGGAGTGAGGCCATGAGCTTCGCGAGCTTCTCCGAGCCCTTCATCCGCCGGCCGGTCGGCACCACGCTGCTCGCCATCGGCCTGTTTCTGGTGGGCGCGGTGGCCTACCACTTCCTGCCGGTCGCCAGCATGCCGACGGTCGATTTCCCGACCATCAACGTCAACGCCACCCGGCCGGGCGCCGATCCTGAAACCATGGCGGCGACGGTCGCGGCGCCGCTCGAGCGCCGGCTCGGCGAAATTCCCGGCGTCACCGAACTGACGTCGCGCAGCTCGCTCGGCACGACCCGCATCACCGTCCAGTTCGACCTTGCCCGCAACATCGACGGCGCCGCCCGCGACGTGCAGGCTGCGATCAATGCCGCGCTCACCGACCTGCCGGGCGACCTGCAGTCGCGACCGACGTTCCGCAAGTCCAATCCGGCGGCCACGCCGATCATGATCCTGGCGCTGACCTCGAACACCGTTCCGCCGAGCGCGCTCTACGATGCCGCCGACACCGTGATCGCCCAGCGTCTGTCGCAGGTCGACGGGGTCGCGGAGGTCAGCGTCAACGGCGCCGAGCAGCCGGCGGTCCGCGTTCGCGTCAACCCGATCGCGCTCGCCTCGATGGGACTGACCATGGAGGACGTGCGCACGGCCATCGCCAACACCAACGCGGTCGGACCGGTCGGGGTGTTCGACGGCAACGAGCGGGCGATCACCATCGGGACCAACGATCAGCTTCGCACCGCGCCGGACTACGACCCCATCATCGTGCGCAGCGCCAACGGTACGGTGGTGCGGCTTTCCGCCGTCGCCTCGATCGAGGCCGGCGTGCGCAACAGCCGCTCCGCCGGCTGGTTCAACGGCCAGCCCTCGGTGCTGCTGGTGATCAGCAAGCAGTCCAATTCCAACGTGATCGAGACCGTCGACCGCATCTACGAGATGCTGCCCGAGATCAAGCGCTGGATCTCCCCGGGCATCGACATCTCGGTGCTGTCGGACCGCACCCGGACCATTCGCGCCAGCGTGCAGGACATGCAGCTCACGCTGCTTGCGACCATCATTCTGGTGATGATCGTGGTGTTCGTGTTCCTGCGGCGCGCCGCGGCCACGATCGCCGCCGGCGTGACCGTGCCGCTGTCGCTCGCCGGCACCTGCGCGATGATGTGGGTCGCGGGCTTTTCCATCGACAATCTGTCGCTGATGGCGCTCGCGGTCTCGGTCGGCTTCGTGGTCGACGATGCCATCGTCATGATCGAGAACTGCTTCCGCAACCTGGAAAAAGGCATGTCGCCGCTCCGCGCGGCGATCGAGGGCGCGCGGCAGATCGGCTTCACGGTGCTCTCGATCAGCATATCGCTGATCGCCGCCTTCATCCCGCTGCTGTTCATGACCGGGCTGGTCGGCCGGGTGTTCCGCGAATTCTCGGTGACGCTCGCCTTCGCGATCGCGATTTCGACGGTGGTGTCGCTGACGGTGACGCCGATGATCTGCGCGCATTTCGTGCGCAAGCCGCCGAGCCCCGACGCCACCTGGTTCGACCGCCTGGTCGAGCGCGTGTTGCGGCTGGATGGTGCGTTCCTATGCGCACAGCCTGGGCGCGGTGCTCAACCACCGCGCGCTCACGCTGCTGGTCATGGCCGCGACCATGGCGATCACGGTCATGCTCTATGTCCGGACCCCCAAAGGCTTTTTCCCGCAGGACGATACCGGCCTGATCTGGGGCGGCGTCCTGGCCTCGACCGAGGTTTCGTTCCAGGCGATGTACGATCTGCAGCAGAAGGCGGAGGCCATCGTGCGCGCCGATCCCGCGGTCGCCGGCGTCGGCTCCTCGATCGGAACCTCGGGTTTCAGCGCCTCGGTGAACCGCGGCACCCTGTTCATCAGCCTCAAGCCCCTGGCGGAGCGCGGCGGCATCACCACCCAGGCGGTGGTCACCCGCTTGCGGCTGAAGACCGCCGACATCCCGGGACTGCGCATGTTCTTCTTTCCCATGCAGGACGTGCGGACCGGCGGCCGCCAAAGCGACTCCACCTACCAGTTCACGATCTGGGATAGCGACTACCAGGAGTTGCTGCTGTGGGCCCCGCGCATCCTGGCGAAAATCCAGACCCTGCCGGGATTGGTCGACGTCTCGACCGACCGCGAGCAGGGCGGACTGCAGTTGAAGGTGGCGATCGACCGGGTCGCGGCCTCGCGGCTCGGCGTGCGCGTGCAGGACATCGCCAACGCGCTCAACAACGCCTATTCCCAGCGTCAGGTCTCCACGCTCTATACCCATCGCAACCAGTACCGCGTCATTCTCGAGATCGATCCGCGATATCAGCGCGATCCGACCGACCTCACCCGCATCTATGTGAGCGGCGCCAACAACACGCAGGTTCCGCTCGCGGCGGTGACCAAGATCGAACGCGGGCTTTCCCCCCTGGTGGTCAATCATCAGGGGCAGTTTCCCGCGATCACTATCAGCTTCGGTCTCGATGAGGCCACGACCATCGCGGACGCCACGCGGCGCGTCGATCAGGCGGTGGCCGAGCTGCACATTCCCGAAACGCTGCACGCCGAATATGCCGGCGACGCGCGCGCCTATCGCCAGTCGATCGGCGCGCAGCCGCTGCTGATCGTGGCCGCCCTGATCGCCGTCTATATCGTGCTCGGCGTCTTGTACGAGAGCCTGGCACATCCGCTGACGATCATTTCCACCCTGCCGTCGGCGGGCCTCGGCGCGCTCTTGGCGCTGCAACTCTTCAACACCGAGCTTTCGCTGATCGCCTTCATCGGGATCATCCTGTTGATCGGCATCGTCAAGAAGAACGGAATCATGATGGTCGACTTCGCGCTCGAGGGCGAGCGCAAGCGCGGTCTCGCGCCCGAGCGGGCGATCTTCGAGGCCTGCCTCGAGCGCTTCCGGCCGATCATGATGACGACCATGGCGGCGCTGCTCGGCGCCGTGCCGCTGGTGATCGCGACCGGGCCGGGATCGGAACTGCGCCGGCCGCTCGGCATCACCATCGTGGGCGGGCTCATCGTGTCGCAGACCCTCACGCTCTATACGACGCCGGTGATCTATCTCCTGCTCGACAAGCTGCACCGGCGGCTGTGGGGAACCCGCGTCCACCACGAGCCCGGCTATCTGCTGCGCTCCGCGGTGCGGGCGCTGCGGCCGTAGGCGCCCTTCCTCGTTCTCAAATTGCTCACGCAGCCACGAGTCGGCAACCCTTTCCCTTTGCGGGAGAGGCTGCCGCGGGCGCGCGGCGTCGACCTTCGCTTATCCGCGCGGAATCACGAGTCCCGCGCTATCGCGGGCATGACCGGCGTAGCAGTCGACCGCCCTACGCCGTCTTCGCCACCGGCGGCGGCAGGTCGGCCAGCTCCTGCGCGTAGGCCTGGTCCATGCGCGGGGCGAGCCCGTTCCTGGCCAGTTCCTCGGCGAACATCTTGCGCACCACCGGGATCTCGTCGGCATAGTCGATCTGGTCGCCGCCGACGCGCCGGCTGATCCAGGCCTTGGGCACCCCTTGCGCGTTGCGGATCGAAACGACCTCGTGCTTGAAGGCGAGATAGCGCGCGGGCGTGGTCCCGCTGTTGAAATGCTGGTGGAACCACATGTTGGGCGGCACGATCAGCGTGCCGACCTCCCAGTCGTAGCGCCGCGGCTCGTCGCCCTCGGGCCACATCAGCGAATAGCCCTGGCCGGAGAGGATGATCACGTGCGCGCCGGGGCCATGGGCGTGGCCCTTCTTGTAGGTGCCGATCGGGAACTGG
The DNA here is from genome assembly GCA_963821505.1 of uncultured Alphaproteobacteria bacterium. Classification (GTDB taxonomy): domain Bacteria; phylum Pseudomonadota; class Alphaproteobacteria; order Rhizobiales; family Xanthobacteraceae; genus VAZQ01. The sequence goes on along the minus strand of CAWGEH010000006.1, from coordinate 26,595 downwards.
GAGATGTGGCTGTTCATCGAGCCCTTGGCCATGTTGAAGCGGATATGGCCGCCGCCGGCGCCGCGCTCCTTGGCGCTGATCAGCGGCAGGTTGACCGCGTCGGCCACGAAATTGGTGACGAGGAGGAGACCTTTCTGCTCGCCCTTGGCGCTGAAATAATCGGGCTCGCCGTTGAAGCGGTTCTTGAAGTCGTGGGCGGTATTGAAGACGAACTCCACGTCCTCGTAGAGGTTGATCACCGGCGGCGCATTGGTGACGGCGACGTAGCGCGCGGGCGCCTGGCCCGAGCCGTTGAAGTGCTGATGCCAGCAGTTGAGCGGAATGGCGAACATGGCGCCGGCCTTCCACTCGAAGGTGATGCGCCGGCCCTGGTCGTTCCACACCGTGGTTGAGCCGCGGCCGTCGAGCACCAGGATCATTTCCTCGAACAACTGCCGCTGCGGCGCCAGCGTCTTGCCGGGCGGGATCTCGCAGACATAGCAGTCGTTGGAGGTGCGCGAGGCCTCATGATTGATGTAGACGCCGGAACCGCCGCGGCGCGCCCAGGGCTTGAGCTCGACGGTGCGCAGATTGCGCACGTAATGCGCGCTGATGACGTCGAGGCCCTCGGCGCGCACCCAGCGCAGGTACGGCGTGTCCTTCTCGGTCGAGAATTTCTTCGCCAGCTCTTCCGAAACGATGGCGTCCTTGGCCATGCCGCAACTCCGGTCTGATCAGGATCGGAGGGAGAGATAGCAGCTTGCAGCGACATGCGCTACCGACCGGCAGCGGTGCGTGTCCCGGGCGCAGCGCAGCACCAAGCGCAGCGAAGTGGTGCGCTGCAGACCCGGGACCGCTACGGTCCGGGGCGGTCCCGGCTCTCGCTGCGCTCGGCCGGGACACGATTACCGATTACCGGCCCCTGGAATGGCCACGCATTTGTCCGCCTTGATGCGCAGATAGATCGAATCGCCGGTCGGCGTGCGCAGCGAGGGATGCGCCTTTGCCATGAGCACAACATCGCCGACCTTGACGTGAAAATCCAGATAGTCGCCGAGAAAATCCTTGGCGTCGACCGTGCCCCTGCAGACATTGTCGCCGTCGGCGGCCGCGGGCGGGCCTTCCGACAATTCCACGTCCTCCGGCCGCACCGACACGATGACGGCCGTGTTCCTGGCCACGCCCTCGCCGGCATGCGCCTTGAGCTCGCCCATGGCCGAGCTCACGGTGCAGCGGCCATCGGCGAGCGCGATCACGGTGCCGCCGATGAAATTGGTGGTGCCGACGAAATCGGCGACGAACTTGTCGGTGGGCTGCTCGTAGATCTGGCGCGGCGTTCCGACCTGAACCACGCGGCCTTCGTTCATCACCGCGATCTCGTGGGAGAGCGCGAGCGCTTCGCTCTGGTCGTGCGTGACGTAGACGGTGGTGAGATTGAGATCGCGCTGCAGCCGCTTGAGCTCGGTGCGCATGCGGTCGCGCAGCTTGGCGTCGAGATTGGAGAGCGGCTCATCGAGCAAGAGGAGCTGCGGCTCCATCACCAGCGCGCGCGCGAGCGCAAGCCGCTGCTGCTGGCCGCCCGAAAGCTTGGTGGCGTCGCGATCCACCAGCTCGTCGAGCGCGACCGCCTGGAGCACGCGCGTGACCTTGTCGCGGATGACTTTCCGGCCGAGCCGGCGCACCTCGAGCGGGAACGCCACGTTCTGGAACACGTTCATGTGCGGCCAGATGGCGTAAGACTGGAACACCATGCCGAAATTGCGTTTGTTGGGCGCGACGAAAATGCCCTTGGCGCCGGAATAGACCAGGCGCCCGCCGACCTCGATCTCGCCCGCGGTCGGCCGCTCCAGCCCGGCGATCGAGCGCAAGGTCGTGGTCTTGCCGCAGCCCGAAGGCCCGAGCAGCGTGAACAGCTTGCCCTCGGGCACCTCGAACGAGACGTCCTGCGCGGCCTTGACCGCGCCGCCGCGCTCGTTGGCGTATTCGGTGAACAGCGATCGCACGCTCAGCACGTTTGTCCTCCCGTAGTCTTGATCCGTCACCCTGAGGTGCGACCCCGCCGCTTAGGCGGGAAGCCATCGCAAGTCGGCTACAGCCGACTCGCGCACTTATGATCCGATCTCGGGTAAACCCGAGATCGGTGGGCGACGGCCCCGCTCGTGCCCGTCGAGAGTGTTTTCATGTTTCCGCAATTCCGAACCGCCGGCCGACGAGCTGCGCCAGCATGACCAGAACGAACAGCGCGCCGATCAGCATGACGCCGAGCGCCGAAAGCTCCACGTACTCTCCATTCTGCCACAGCTCCCATATCATGATCGACACCACTTCGGTGCCGGGCGAATAGAGCAGGATCGAGCTCGACAGCTCCCTGATCGAGACGATCATCACGTAGATCCACCCCGCCAGCAGCCCCGGCTTCAGCAGCGGCAGCACGACGCGGCGAAACGTCATGGCCCAGGAGGCGCCGCTCATGGCCGCGGATTCCTCGAGCTCCTTGTGGATCTGCAGCATCGAGGCCGAATTGTAGCGCATGCCGTACGGCAAGAAGCGCGTGACATAGGCGATGAACATGATCCAGAGCGTGCCGTAGATGCCGATGTCGATGGTGAGGTAGCAGACCATGATCGCGAGCCCGAGCACCAGGCCGGGAAAGACCAGCGGCAGCGACGCCAGATTGTCGAGCATCCAGCGCCCCGGCACCTTGGTGCGCACGACGATCCAGGCGATCACCGCCGACACCAGCATGACGGTGGTGGCGCTGCCGACCGCGAGCACGAGGCTGTTCCACACGATGTCGGCGAACTGCGGATAGCCGAGCACCGCGCGGTAGGAATCGAGGCTGACCCTGCTCAGCGCCGCCCACGACGGCCCACTGTAGAATTTCTGCAGCGACGACCACACCAGCACCAGGAACGGCAGCAGCACGATCACGACGAAGTAGAGAACGAAGATCGCGGCGGTGAGATAGCGCCCCTTGCCGAGGTCGATGGTGCGCGGACGGAACCCTTTTCCGGTCACGGTGGAAAACCGCGCGCCTTGGCTGGAGAGCCGCGACTGCGCGTAGATGCCGAACGAGGTGAGCAGCAGCAAGGTCACGGCATAGGCGGCGGCGAGCCCGATCTGGCTCGGATATTCATGGATCGCCTGGTAGATCGACGAGGTATAGACGTGGATGCCGACCGGCAGTCCCAGCAGCGCCGGCACCTCGAACAACTCGATCGAGCGCACGAACAGGATCAGCAGCGACCCGAGCGCCGCCGGCCAGGCGAGCCGCAAGGTGATGCGCAGCGCAATCTGCGGCACGGACGCCCCGCTCATCGCGGCCTGCTCCTCGAGCGCGGGGTCCATGGAGCGGAACGCCGCGGTCATCAGCAGAAAGGCCATGGGCGAGTAGTGCAGTCCATCGACCCAGATCATGCCCGCCATGGTGTAGATGTTCACGAACACGGCGTCGGTATCGAACAGCTTCTGCAGGACGAGATTGACGAGGCCGATCTTCGGGCTCGCCAGCATGATCCACGACACCGTGAACAGAATTCCGGGGATCACCAGCGGGATGATGGCGAGCGCGAAGAACAGCGTCTTGAACGGCGTGTTGGTTCGTTCGTTCATCCAGGCGAGGCCGGTGCCGACGCCGAGCGAGAGCACGGCGGCACCGACCGCGAACTCGAGGGAATTGACAAAAAGACGCGCGTTGTCGCCGTTCAGATAGGCGGTGCGGAAATTCTCCAGCGTGAATTGCGCCGGCGCGGTCGCGGTCTGCGGCGTGAGAAAGCTCTGCCACAGCAGGAACACGAGCGGGACCAGCGCGAGCCAGACGACCAGCGCCACCGGCACACCGATCAGCACCCATTTCGAATCGAACCGCGGCGCGGTAGCGGGCAAGGCAACGCGCCCGACCGCGTCGGTCACCGCGTCGCTCCGCGCGCCCGCTCAGATGCGAAGGCCCGCGCCACAGGGAGCAGACCGAGCAAGCCGCACGGCCAATGAGCCGGTCCGGCGTCAATCATGCTTGTGAGAGTGACCATGATCGTCATGGTGATGATGGTGGTCATGACCGCGATGATGCCCGTGATCATGGTCATGATGGTGGTGGTCGTGACCGTGGTCGTGCTCATGCCCGTGGTCGTGGTGATGGATGCGCTGGGGTGGGCGGCCGCGACGGGGATCCTCGCTGAACAGCAGGGACTTGATCGTGACCGGCACGGTGAACGACGGCATGCGGATGCGCCCGAGATCGATGTAGTCGAAATCGCGCAGCACCACGCCGTCGATCGCCAGGATCTCGCTTTCGACCTTGAGTTCCTCGCGCAGGATCGCCCCCAAGGTTTGCGCGATGTCGCCGTCGAGCATGATGTAGACCGGCTTCCTGCGTTCGATGGTGGCGGCGAGGCCGCGGCGGATGCCCTCGGCGAAGGCGGCGATGCGCTGGTAGGACGGCGCGCCCTGCCAGCGCAGCGCCAGCGCCACCTCGGTCTCGCCTTCGATCAGATCGAAGGCGGTGAAATGCGCGCGGATCGCCTGCGCGAGCCGGCCCGCATCGATCGCCTCCCCGCAGGCGTAGGACGGCTGCAGCACCTGCAGATTGCGGCGCGGCAGCAGCTCGCCCGGCTTGGAGATGTAGCTGGTATTGCCGCTCAGCTGCACGCTGTATTCGGAAGCGCCGAGCGCAGTGGCGCGGATGCATTCGCCGGCCGGCAGCAGCGGCCATGGCAGCGCACCGGAATCGATCCGCGCCCGGATGGCGCGCCCGAGCCGGCGGCCCAGGTCACCGAAGTCGCGGTCCTCGCGGCCGTAGACGTATTCACCGACGCCGCCCGAAAACATCACCCCGTCGATGCGGCCGAGCTCCGCGAGCGGATCGGTCAGATAGAGATGCTCGACCGCGTGCGGCACCGGCCGCTTGGTGAGCGCCGCCACCAGCAGGTCCGCCATGCTCTGCGCCACCTTGTCGAGCTGCGCCGGCGAGAGCACGTCCCCGCGCGACCAGTAGAAGCCGGCCTCGCGGGCGTGAAACTTTCCCGCCGGATCGAGCCGCACGATGCGGCCGATCTCGTCCACCACCTGCAGCCGGCCGCCGATATGCAGCGCGGCGGTCGCGGTCACGTTGCCCTTCTCGACGATGGCGAGCTTGGTGGTGCCGCCGCCGATGTCGATATTGAGAATGCGCTTGTCCTCGTCGTAGGACACCTTCGACGCGCCCGAGCCGTAGGCCGCCAGCATCGATTCCATGTGGTGGCCGGCGGTGGCGGTGACGAAATCGCCGCGCTGCTCCGCCAGTAGCGCCGCGATCGCCTCGGCGTTCTCGCGGCGCAGCGCCTCGCCGGTGAGGATGACGACGCCGGTGTCGATATCCTGCGGCTGCACGCCGGCCGCCGCGTAGGCCTCGTCGATGATGGCGCCGAGCGCCGCATCGTCGATGCGCTCGTCGCTGGAATACGGCGTCAGCGCCACCGGCGATTGGAACAGGGTCTCGCGCGACACCACGTAGTAGCGGCTGGTGAGGTCCTCGCCGTAGCGGCGCAGGTTGATGCGGGAGAAGATGACCTGGGTGCCGGAGGAGCCGATGTCGATCCCCACCGTCACCAGCGTGACGTGGTCCTGGATCCAGATCGGGTTCTCTTCCAGCGGCCCGTCGGCGTCGAACTCGAAATGATCATGGTCGTGATCGGCGTCGCCGTCGTGCTCGTGCACGAAATCCTGGCCCAGCACATGGTCGGCGAGCGTGTGGCCCTGCTTCTTGTCGTCCTCGTCGGCCATTCGAGCCTGCTCCTCGCAACATCGGCGCTCGGTCGCCGTGCCAGTTGTTATCGCATGGTGTCAATTCGAAGTCAGGACGGCGCAGCGCACTCGGTGCGCTCCCCTCCCCACGGAACGGGCTTGCCCGGGTTCCGCATCATCTGCGCAAATCGGGCAGGCCCGAGTTGCGTGGGGGAGGGGGGTTGGGGGTGGGGGGTCAGTGTTGACGGACGCAGCCCGCTCGGCAACTGCGACCCCCTCCCCAGCCCTCCCCCAGCCGGCTGCGGGCTTGCCCGCTTCCGGCAATCTTAAGAGTGACCAAACCCTGGCAAGCCAGGGTTTGGTTTGGGGGAGGGAGCGGACCGAGTTCGGGGGACCTTTGTGCATCAAACCGGAACATGCGCCAGACCGGGCCCGCCAGCGTTCGAGGCCGGACCATGCATTTGGCTTCATTGACAGGGCCGGGACGGGAAGCCACCTTGCGCCGCTCTTTCTTTGGTTGGTCGCATTTTCTGCGGAAAACCGGTATCCACCCCGGATCAAGTCCGGGGCAGGCTTTCTCCGGAACATGCTCCGATCCCCCACCGAATGGATGTGACCCGTGACCGACAGCAAGACCGAGAATGGCATGGCGGCCGAAGCCTACATCGCGCGGCTCGGCGAGCGCGGCATCGAATACGTGTTCGCCAATGCCGGGACGGATTTTGCCCCGATCGTGGAGGCGCTCGCGCTGACCAAGGGCGCGAAAGCCCCGCGCTTCATGACGGTGCCGCACGAGAACGTCGCCATGGCCATGGCGCACGGCTACTACCGCATTTCCGGCAAGCCCGCCGCCGTGATGGTGCACGTCACCGTCGGCACCGCCAACGCGATGAACGGCATCATCAATGCCGCGCGCGACAACATTCCGGTGCTGCTCGCCGCCGGCCGCACCCCGCTCACCGAGACCGGCAGCGTCGCCTCGCGCAACCGGCCGATCCATTGGGGCCAGGAGGCCTTCGACCAGGGCGGCATGCTGCGCGAATACGTGAAATGGGATTACGAATTGCGCGGCGGGCAGCCGGTGGAGGCCGTGGTCGACCGCGCGCTCGATATCGCCATGAGCGAGCCGCGCGGGCCGGTCTACCTGACCTTGCCGCGCGAAGTCCTCACCGCCCCCGGCGTCAAGGCGCGCCGCGACACCGTGCGTCCGCTCGGCGCGCTGGCGCCGGAGCCGGCGCGCGCCGCGATCGAGGAGGCCGCGGCGCTCATCGCCAAGGCCGAGTTCCCGCTGATCGTGACCTCGAGCAGCGGGCGCGTGGCGCAGGCCGTGGGCGCGCTGGCGGCGCTCGCCGAGCAATTCGCGATCCCGGTGGTGCAGGCCGAGGCGCGCGACATGAACCTGCCCACCGATCATCCCATGCATTTGGGCCATGATCCCGGCGCGTTCCTGCCCAAGGCCGACGTGGTGATCGTGATCGACAGCGTGGTGCCGTGGATGCCGCGCAACCACCAGCCGCGCAAGGACGCCAAGGTCATCCACATTTCCGCCGATCCGCTCGAGACGCGCTATCCGTTCCGCGAGCTCGAAGCGGACCTGCTGGTCAAGGGCTCGTCGCTGGCGGCCATGACCATGTTGCGCGACATCCTCGCCGACGCGATGAAAGGCAAGAAGACCGCGATCGAGAGCCGGCGCAAGGCGCTCGCCGCCATGCGCGAGGACATCCAAGGCAAACGCGCGAAGCTGATCGAGACCGTGAAGGACCAGACGCCGATCCATCCGGCCTGGCTCGCGGCCTGCATCAACCGGGTGAAATCCGAGGACGCCATCGTGATCAGCGAGCTCGGCGCTCCGCTTCCGGTGCTGAGCCTGACCAAACCGCTGAGCTATATGGGCGGGCTTCTTTCCGGCGGGCTCGGCTTCGGGCTCGGCGCCGGTCTCGGCGCCAAGCTCGCCGCGCCGCAGCGCGAGGTGATCGTGACCGTCGGCGATGGCTCCTACATGTTCGGCAACCCGATCCCCTATCATTACGTCGCGCGCGCCGAGAGCCTGCCGACGCTCACGGTCGTCGCCAACAACCAGTCCTGGCACGCGGTGCGGCAATCCACCCTCGACGTCTTTCCCGACGGCCACGCCGCCAAGGCCAATGTGATGGCGCTCACCGAGCTCAAACCGTCGCCGGACTACGAGAAGGTGATCGAGACCTGCGGCGGCCGCGGCGAGAAGGTCGAGGGCCCCGAGCAACTGGTGCCGGCGCTCGAGCGTGGCCTCGACGCGGTGCGCGCGGGCACGCCTGTCACGCTCAACGTGCAGACGCAGGCGCGGCGCTGAGGCAATAGTCCTGTTAGGGTGGGCAAAAGCGCGCGTACGCGATGCGCTCCACACGATTGGACCGGGCGCGAGTTGCCCACGCGTGTCGTTCGCGCGGATTGCGGTTTCCGCGCGGGCACGGCACTACGGTCTTTGCGTGGCGAGACATGCGATTTGGTCTCGCGCCTTTGCCCACCCTACGGCACCGATCAGGTCCGGAATGCTGACGGCGGCTGTAAGGCTGTGGCGGCGTTACGCAGCGGCCAAGTCCCCCAAAAAGCAAAACCCCGCTCGGAGCGGGGCCTAGGTTGGTGCATTCGGCGTAATTCGGACAACAGGGGATCGGGGGGATCGGGGGCCGTCCAACTCGCCGTTGATCATTAGTCGCGCACCGGCCGGCAAAGGTTCAAAGCGGACGCGATCGAACGGTCGAAATCCTGCGATGAGATGCTGATTGCGCGCATTGCCGGTGGGGATCGGCTCGCGATGCAGACGCTGTTCGCCCGGCATCGAACGGTTCGCCGGATCGACGCGGCGTAGGGTGGGCCATCGGGCGTGCACGCCCGTGTTCGACGAATCCTCTCAGCATGAGGACCAAGGTTACTTCGGCAAATTCTTCATGTAGTCCGCGAGAAACGCCCGCACCTCCGGCCGCACGGTGAGCGCGGTCTGCGCCACCCTGGCCGTGTCGGGCGCGGCCGACCACAGCGGCACGAAGCCGAACGTCTTCTCCGCCTCCTCGGCATAGGCGGAATCGCCGTTGACGCCCGCGATCGCCGCGCGCAGCGCATCGACGGCCGCCTGCGGCGCGGCGGGCGGCATGACGATCACGCGCTGGATGACGCCGTCGGCGCCGAGGATGGCCTTGTAGACGTCCCAGAGCTGACCCGAGGGCATGGCGCCCCTGATCTTGCGGTAGAGCTCGTGGAAAGTCGGGATCGGCAGGCCCTTCACCGCGTCCGGGACGAAGAAGTCCTTGCCGTCGAAGCCGGCGTCGTAGAACACCGGGATCGCCTGCCCGGTCTTCACCAGGCTGGGGTCGACGACGCTGCGGTAGCTCGGCGGCGATTCCGAGAAGAAATTGATTTCGCCGCGCTGGAACGCGAGCCGCGCCGCCGGGCTTGAGCGATAGCCGGTGACGTATTTGAACGGAACGCCGAGCATGTCCATGGCGAGCCGCAGCCGCAGGTCCTTCGGGGTGTCGACGCTCAGGCCCCCGACGATGAGGCCCTGCGCCTTGGCGATGTCGGCCGGCTCCTTCATCCCGGGCGCGACGTCGGTGCGCACGAAATGCACGGTCGTGCCGGGCTGGATGGCGACGAACTGGTAGGTCTTGAAGTCGACGCGAAAGCGCTCGGGGTCGAGCGCATACATGAAGGCGGTGCCGGTGAAGTAGCCCGCCATGCTGCCGTCGCGCGGTGCCACCTCGCCCAAGTATTTGGCGCCGACGATGCCGCCGGCGCCGTCCATGTTCTGGATCACGATGTTGGGCGCGCCGTCGACGTGGCGGGCGAGGTGCTTGGCGAACAGGCGGCCCTCGATGTCGGTAGGCCCGCCGGCCGCGAAGTTGATCAGGATGGTGAGCCGCTTGCCTTTGTAGAAGGGATCGTCGGCGTGGGCATGCGGCGCGGCGGCGGCGACGAGGGCGCAGAGCGCGATGGCTGCGCGCGCAAAGGGCATCTTGATCCTCCCGGAGCTTTACGTTGTTGGCGCAAGCTTAGCCACCTCCCCGGCGCCGGGAAAGGACGTCATGACAAGCCGAACGGGGCGTGGCAAAACACCGCGAAGAGCTCGTGAAAGGAAACGCCGTGCTGGAAAAAGCGCAAGGCCAAAGCTTCAATGCTTACGACCGGCCGCACGCGGATTTGCGCGAATTCATCGCGCGCGCCGAGCGCGCGGGCGAGATCGCGCGCATCAAGGGCGCCGGCTGGAAGCTGGAAATGGGCACGCTGGCCGAGATCGTGAACCACGCCCGGCCGGAGCCGCCGGCGATCCTGTTCGAGGAGGTCCCGGGCTATCCCGAGGGCATGCGGCTCCTCTCCGGCGCGACCAATTCGTCCAAGCGCCTCGCCATCACGCTCGGCCTGCCGGTGCCGAACAATCCGCTCGACGTGGTGCGCGCCTATCGCGACCGCATGAAGACCCACCGGCCGATCCCGCCCAAGACGGTGGCGAAGGGACCGGTGTTCGAGAACATCGACCGCGACGGCAAGGTCGACGTGCTGAAATTCCCGGTGCCGTTCCTGCACGAGCGCGACGGCGGCCGCTATATCGGCACCGACGATCTCGTGATCATGCGCGACCCCGAGGAGAACTGGGTCAACGGCGCGACCTACCGCGTCATGGTGCAGGACAGGAACCACGTGTCGCTGTGGATCTCGCCGGGCAAGCACGGACGGCAAATCCGCGAAAAGTATTTCCGCGCCGGCAAGCCCTGCCCGGTGCTCATTTCCTGCGGGCACGATCCGCTGCTCTTCCTCGCCGGCGGCAACGAAATCAAATACGGCCTGTGCGAATACGATTACGCCGGCGGCCACCGCGGCGAGCCCTACGAGATCGTCACGAGCGAGCTGCACGGGCTACCGATGCCGGCGCACGCGGAGATCGTGCTCGAAGGCGAGCTCATCGAGAACGTCACGGCGAAGGAAGGGCCGTTCGGCGAGTTCACGGGCTACTACGCCTCGAGCCCGAGCGAGCAGCCGGTGATGGAGGTCAAGCGCGTCTATTATCGCAACGACCCTATCCTCGGCATCGCCTCGCCGATGCGCCCGCCGTCGGACTTCTCCTTCAGCAAATGCGTGATGAAGGCCGGCATGATCTGGGACGAGGTCGAGCGCGCGGGGCTTTCCGGCGTCGCCGGGGTGTGGGTGCATGAATTCGGCGGCGCGCGCATGTTCAACGTCATCGCGATCAAGCAGGCCTATCCCGGCCACGCCCGCCAGGCCGGCCTGCTGGCGGCCGGCTGCCAGTCGGCGTCCTATCTCGGGCGCTTCGTCGTGGTGGTGGACGAGGACGTCGACCCGACTGACCTGTTCGACGTGATGTGGGCGATGTGCACGCGCTGCGATCCCGCCGACGATATCGAGTTCGTGCGCCGCGCCTGGAGCGGGCCGCTCGATCCGCTGCTCGACAAGGCGAGCTCGACCAATTCGCGCGCCATCATCGACGCCTGCCGGCCGTTCGAGCGGCTCAAGGATTTCCCCATGGTGGCGCGCGCGAGCCCGGAGCTCACGCAGAAGGTCAGGGAAAAGTTCGCCGACCTGCTCGGCAAGATCGGCTGCGCCTGAGGGCGGGTGGCGCCGCATGCCGTCTTCTGCGCTGTCATCATCCGCCTTCTCCGCTGTCATCATCCGCGAAAGCGGATGATCCAGTAACCACTGAAATCGGATGTGGCATCATCGTGCCCCATCGTCGATCCCGTGATTACTGGATGCCCGCTTGCGCGGGCATGACAACCACACAGAACAGAGAGCAACACCCATGCCCGATCAATTCGCCGACCTGCGTCACGAGCTCGCCGTCGCCAACCGCATCCTCGCCAACGAAGGCATCATCGACGCGTTCGGGCACATCAGCGCGCGCAATCCGAAGGATCCCAGCCGCTATTTCATCTCCCGGCACCGCGCCTCCGAGCTGGTCGAGCCGTCGGACGTCCTGGAGATGACGCTGGATTCAAAACCCGTGCATCCCACCAACGTGCGCCTCTACAGCGAGATGGTGATCCACGGCGAAATCTACAAAGCGCGGCCCGACGTCAATTCGGTCTGCCACCACCACGCGCCCGCGGTGCTGCCGTTCTGCGCGACCGGCGTGGAGCTCGTTCCGCTGTTTCACCTCGGCGGCACGCTCGGCGCCAAGGTGCCGTTCTGGGACAGCCGCGACGAGTTCGGCGACACCAATCTCCTGGTGCGCACGCCGGAGGAAGGCGCCTCGCACGCGCGCGCGCTCGGCCCGCATTGGATGCTGCTGCTGCGCCGCCACGGCGCGTCGCTCGCCGGCAAGTCGGTGCGCGAATGCGTGTTCCGTTCGATCTACACCACCCGCAACGCCGAGCTGCAGCTGCGCGCCATGGCGATCGGAACGCTGGGCCCGCTGTCGGCGGGCGAAGCGGAGAAATGCGGCGGCCACAACCTGGGCTCGCGCGGCGTCGAGCGCGCGTGGGAATATTGGGTGACCAGGCTGCAAAAGGCGGAGGCGATGTGGGCCGCCGCCGGCCTGCCGCGCATGCAGGGTCTCGCCGCGGTCGCGCGGCCGCAAACCGCGGGGCTGCCGCCGGCAAAATCCGCGCCGGCGCGCGTCGGCAAGGGCGGCGCCAACAAGATGGGCGCAAAGAAGGGCCCTGCGACAAAAAGGAAGCGATGATCACGCCCGCGTTAATGCCGCGTTAACAAAGACCGGAGCTAGAATCACACGGCATGGGCAGCGCGGTCGCTGCGCGCTGCGGCGCGCTTCGAAAGCGGCAACAACACGGCGGCGGAATCACAATAGTTGACGCGACAGGCCTGATTGTCGCCAAAAACGATTTGTACCCGCACGCCCCTCACCAACATCGGGGGAACACGATGCAGACGAATCGGACCTATCAGGTGCAGCATTGGCCGAACGGGCAATGGGACCGCGAGCACAACTGGAAAAAGGTCGAAGCAGCCACCGAGAAAGAGGCTGCGGAGAAGGTGTGCGGCTTTGCGCTGACTGAAGAGGGCAAGCTGGCGCAGCTGCGCGCCCGCGTGCTCACGTTCGGCGACTTCAAGCAGCACAGCGCAAAGCAGTTCTACGCGGCCGAGTAAGCCGCCCTCACTCGATATTGCTCTCTTCGATCGCTGCCGGAGTGCGGGGCCCAGTGGGTCCCGGGTCTCGCTTGCGCTCGCCCGGACACGTGAGAGCCCCAGACCCGCGAGGGCCCGAGACAGCGAGCGCTGAACTCGTGCCCCGGCCAAGCGAGCGCCCCGCTCCCGCGGCGGGCAAGAAGCTCCCGCGCGAGCGCGAGGCGGGGCCCAGAGCCATACGACCCCTCCTCTCGTTCTCTCTCTCGCTCCTCGATCGCTGGTTCGCCGGTGCGCGCGGCCCTGGGCCCCGGGTCTCGCTTGCGCTCGCCCGGGACACGGGAGAGCCGGGACACGGACACGCGCGCGCAACGTTCTGCATAGCGAAACGCACGGCCATGCGCGCCCCGCCCAGCGTTGCGCGCCTTGCCGTAATCCCGTAATGACAGCGCACACGGAAAGCGCGCTTGCGACGACGGGCGGGGCGGCTCGCCCAAGCGCGGCCGATTCCAGGAGGCGCCGGAATGACAGGCATGTACGAACAGGTGCGGCCGGGCATTGGCCACAACCAGCCCGAGGAATACGCCGAGGAGAAGAAGCACGAGAAATGGGAGCGCTGGGCGAAGAAGCGCACCTTCGTGCGGGCGCTCGAAGGCACCTACAGCCACCTCTACAAGGCGCTCTTGGAGGAGAAGCGGGTGTACTCGTCGCAGGACGTGCCGTGGAAGGGCGGTCCCGGCCAGTACGGCAAGCACATCATCAGTCCGAAGGCCTCCGCCGTCACCCAGTCGCTCGAGACCCATATCGAGGCCTATGCGCCGGGCGCCTACGGCCAGAAGCACGGCCACCTCAACAGCGCGGTGTTCTACGTGCTCAAGGGCCGCGGCCATGACGTCCATGACGGCCGGCACATTCCATGGAAGGCCGGCGACGTGATGATCGTGGAGAACGGCTGCGTCCATCAGCACTTCAACGACGACCCCGAAGACGAAGCGATCCTGCTGGTGTTCAAGGCCAAGCCGCTGTTCCTGTTCATGCACCTGCTGTTCCAGAAGATCGTGGAATGGCCGCCGGAAGAGCTGCCGGGGGGTCGGACCGAGTACAAGCCGCCGGACGACCTTTGAGCCGGGCGACGTCGGCAGGACGCCTTTGAGCAAAGCACTTGAGCGAGCATGAGGACGGCGCATGTCATTGGACGATAGAGGGTCACAGGGCGACAAGGAGCCGGCGCATTCCGGATCGAACACCTGCACGTTCCACGCCGACGACATCGCGGCCTCGCAGGAGTTCCGCAAGAACTACGAGACGCGGAGCAACGTCGTCAAAGCCGAGGACATGCCGTGGGAGCGTTCGTCGGACGGACTGATTAAGCATCTCGTCCATCGTCGCCTGAACACCCGCGAATGCTGCGTCGAAGCCTACATGCAGTTCCTCAAGGCGGGGGAGCGCTCGGGCAAGCACCGGCACATGTGGGAGGAGATCATCTTCGTGGCCGAAGGCGCCGGCCACGATCTGCACTGGGATTTGAAGTTCGATTGCCTCGATGCCTTCAAATGGGAATGGGCCGAGGTGCCCAAGAAGTTCGAGTGGAAGCGCGGCGACTTCATCTACATCCCGCCCTTCACCACCCATCAGCATTTCGCGACCGAAGACGCGCGGCTGATCATGATGAGCAACCGCATGGTCAAGGAGATGGGCTTCGACTGGTTCGACCAGGTGGAGAACGCGCCGGGATTCGAACCCGAACAGAAGCAGGCAGGGTGAGGGAGCTACTTCTAAGGAGTAACGCCATGCGTACCGGGAATTGGGCCTGCGGCCGCGCGGTCGCGGCCCTTGCATTGGCGACGATCCTGTTCGCCCCGCCGATCGCCCAGGCGCAGTCGCCGGCGGAGTTCTACAAGGGCCGTAACATCGATCTCTATGTCGGCTACAGCGTCGGCGGCGCCTACGATCTCTATGCGCGCGTCATCGCCCGCCACATCGGCAAGCACATCCCCGGCAACCCGACCATCGTGCCCAAGAATTTGGAAGGTGCCGGGAGCCTGCGGCTCGCCAACTGGCTCTACAATGTCGCCCCGAAGGACGGCACCGCGTTCGGCACCATCGGCCGCGGCACCGCGTTCGATCCGCTGCTCGGCTCCAAGGGCGCGCAGTTTCAAGCCGACAGGTTCACCTGGATCGGCAGCGCCAACAACGAGGTCAGCGTCTGCGTCGCCTGGAAGGGAAGCGGCATTACCAGGTTCGAGGACGTGCTCACCCGGGAGCTGATCGTCGGCGGCACCGGCCAGGCCGCCGACACCGACCAGTTTCCGCGCATTCTCAACGGGGTTCTCGGCACCAAGTTCAAGATCGTCACCGGCTATCCCGGCGGAAACGACGTCACGCTCGCGATGGAGCGCGGCGAGGTGAAGGGCCGTTGCGGATGGTCGTGGTCGAGCGTGCTCGCCACCCACAAGCGCTGGGTCGACGACAAATCGATCGCCATCCTGGTGCAGCTGTCGCTGAGCAGGCATCCCGAGCTGCCCGACGTTCCGCTCATCATGGATTTCGCCAAGACCGAGGACCAGCAGCAGATGTTCAAGCTGATCTTCGCGCGGCAGGTGATGGGCCGGCCTTATCTCGCGCCGCCCGGCGTGCCCAAGGATCGCGCCGATGCGCTGCGCAACGCCTTCATGGCGACCATGCAGGACCCGGAATTCCTCGCCGAGGCCGAGAAGTCGCAGCTCGAAATCACGCCGGTGCCCGGCACACAGGTCGAGCAGCTGGTGAAGGATCTCTATCAGACGCCCAAGCCGCTCGCGGACAAGGCGGCGGAGTTCATCCGGCATTAGGTTGCGGCGAGCATACCGATTCGGATAGCACGGCTCGCCGTCGCGATAGACTGGTCAGGATCGAAAGGGGCGCGCCGATGCAGGACCGGACGGAACGCGTGGAGGCCACCAGCCAGAACTATCGCGGCTGGCAGTCCGACGTCATCGTCGACCTGATCAAGCGCTACGGCTTTCCTTTCATCACGCTCAATCCCGGCGCGAGCTTTCGCGGCCTGCACGACTCGCTGGTCAACTACGGCGGCAACCAGCCGCCGATGATGCTGTGCCAGCACGAGGAGATCGCGGTGCAGATCGCGCACGGCTATGCCAAGGCCACCGGGGAGCCGATGGCGGTTATCCTGCACGATCTCGTCGGGCTGCTGCACGCCTGCATGGCGATCTACTACGCCTATATCGACCGGGTGCCGATCTTCATCATCGGCGCCACCGGCCCGATGGACGAAGCCAAGCGCCGCCCGCACATCGACTGGACGCACTCGGCGCTGGTGCAAGGGAACGCCATCCGCGACTACGTGAAGTGGGACTACCAGCCGACCGCGATCGAGGGCGTGCCGGAAAGCTTCGCGCGCGCGTACTCCATCATGACCACGCAGCCGCAGGGCCCGGTCTACATGTGCTACGACGCCGCCCTGCAGGAGGCGCCGCTCGATGGCGAGGTGCCGTTGCCGCCCGCCAGCGCGGCCGCGACGCCGGCGCCGATGGCGCCTGACCCCCGGGCGATCGCGGCGATCGCGGACAAGCTGCTCGCGGCCGAGCATCCCATGCTGCTCGCGGAATATGCCGGCCGGCGCGCGGGCGGCTTCGAGAGCATCGTGGAGCTCGCGGAAACCACCGGCGCGGCGGTGTGGGACGTCAACAACGCGCTCAACTTTCCCAACAGGCATCCGCTCTGCCTCAGCATGGACAAGGAGAGCCTGCGCCGCACCGATCTCGTCGTCGGCCTCGACGTCAACGACTGGGAGAAGCAGCTCACCGAGCTCAACAACGCCAGACGCACGCGCGAGCAGCTCACGCCGGCGTCGTGCGATTTCGTCGAGATCGGCTTCGGCGAGATCAATATCAGCAAATGGGCGATGGACTACTGCCGCATGCAGCCGTGCTCGGTGCGGGCGCTGGGCGACACCGCGCTGGGGATCCCCGAGCTCATCCGCATCTGCAAGGAGCGCATCGCCGGCGACGCCGCGCTCCCGCGCCGGATCGCCGCACGCAAGTCCGCGATCGGCAAGCGCCACGACCAGGTCTGGGCGCAATGGCAGGACGAGGCGCGCAAGAACTGGGACGCCTCGCCGATCACCTTCGGGCGGCTCGCGCTCGAGGTCTGGGACGTCATCAAGGACGAGGACTGGGTGCTGACCGCGAACAACCTCAAGCAGCAGGTGCGCAAGCTGTGGGATTTCGACAGGCCCTACCGCCACCCCGGCGTGGAGCTCGGCACCTCGACCCAGATCGGGATTTCGCTCGGCGTGGCGCTCGCACACAAGGGCAAGGGGCGCGTCGTGGTCGACATCCAGCCCGACGGCGACCTGATGTTCGATGCCGGCGCGCTCTGGGTGGCGGCGAAATACGAAATCCCGATGCTGGTCGTCATGCACAACAACCGCGCCTACTACAACGACTGGGAGCACCAGATCCGCATGGCCAGGCTGCGCGGCACCGACGAGGCCAAGGCCCATGTCGGCATGGACCTGTTCGGGCCGGAGCCGGATTTCGCCGCGCTCGCCCGCTCCATGGGGTGCTACGGCGAGGGGCCAATCGACAAGCCGCAGGATATCCGCCCCGCGCTCCTGCGGGCGCTCGCCGAGGTGAAGAAGGGCCGGCTCGCCCTGGTGGACACGATCACCCAGCATAGGTGACGTAAGCGCTATCGTGTCCCGGGCGAGTGCAGCAAAGCGGAACGAGACACCGATCTCGGGTTGCCCGAGATCGGCAGCTAAAAGCATGCAAGTCGCGTAACGCGACTTGCGTGGGACTCAGCGCAAGACTCGCGCAGCGCAATATCGTTTGACGCCCCCGTCGTGCAGCCCTGGGCCCCGGCTCGCGCTCGCCTGCAAGTTGATGCCTCACCGCCAAAGAAGGGCGCTCGCTTGGCCGGGGCACGAGCGGAGCAAGCGCGTGCCGCCGTTCGTTCGGCGTCGCCTATCGTGTCCCGGGTGAGCGTAGCGAGACCCGGGACCCAGGGGCCACACGCTCTACCCCGCTCGAGTCCCATCTTCTTGATCACGGGCAGCGCGGGCTCGGAGGACAGAAACTTCACCAGCGCCGCGGCGGCATCCCGCTCCTCTTTCCCGGCCTTGGCGCTCGCGGGCGTCGCCGTCGCGTAGACGATGTTGGCCTGCAGCTCCTTCGGCAGCGGCCCGACGAAATCGATGCCGGGGATCAACAGCAGCTCGGTGATCTGCTGTACGCCGATCTCGGCGTCGCCCTTGGCGATGAGTGCGCCCACGCGCTGGCCGAGCGGGGGAACGACGCCCTTGGCCTTGACTTGGTCGGCGATGCCGAGCCGCGCCAGCACGGTCATGAAATGCACGCCGCTCGGGCCCTGGCTGTAGCCGACGGTCTTGGCGGCGAGGAGCGCATTCTTGAACGCTTCCGGCGTGCCGATGTCCGGCTTACTGGCGCCAGCGCGCACCGCCACGCCCGCGACCGAGCGCACGAAATCGACGCGCGTGCCGGCCTCGACTTTGCCGGCCTTGACGAGATCGTCGATGGTCGCTGGCGTGGTCACGACCAGATCGGCCTGCGCGCCTTCCTTGATCTTGACCGGCAGCACCGCGCCGGACTGGAAGCTGAGGGTGACCTTGTGGCCGCTCGCGCGCTCGAACATGGGAACGAGCTCCTGCAATACTTCGCGCATGGCAGTGGAGGCGATGACGTTGATCTCGGCGGCACTCACCGCGCTCATCCCCAGCACGACACTCAAGCAGCCGGCCACGGCCGCTTTGCTGAGCCACATGATGCCCTCCCTGCGATGTTATCGTTTGGGACAGACTAGCAGGCTGCTGAAGAAGTCACCATTTGCGAGCTTTGAAGGTTGATTCGTCGCCGAGATGGAAGCTGATTTCGCCGTTGATCGTACCATCGTCGTCGAGTTCGGCCCATCCATCTCCGGAGACCGGGTCCATCTCGTCGGAGCCTTGCCAAGTGAAGTCGGCGGCAGCGGCAAAGAGGGTGCAATCGAGACCGCTGATCACGCATCCGAACTTGAACTCACCGAGCTCGTTAGCTTGGAACTGGATGTAGTCGGGCTCAACCATATCCAAGTAATCACTGTCCCAGAGCTCCATCTCGATGATCCGCCACTTGCCGATCAGCGCGCTCTTGGCGCCGCGCCGCATGTGGCCTCCAGAAGCTTGGGTATCCGCACGAGATTGTAGGCCAGGATTGCGAAGATGAAGACGGCTTGCACCTTGGCAAGCCCGCGAACTTTGACCTGTGCCAATCCTCCAATCGGCTTGGTCCAGCCGAAGATTTCTTCGATACGTTTGCGGATGACCTGGCTGATCGCGTAGCCGGGATGTCGGGTGATGCGACCGTCCACTGCCGTCCTGCGGATCTTGCCCGTCTTGGTGACGTGACCGTTGATCGCGATGTGGGGCGTCACTTCGCGTTCACGCAGCGCTTCGACAAACTCGACCACGTCGTAGGCTTTGTCGGCGCCGAGCGTGATCCGCTGCTCGGCAGGTCGATGATTGTCGATGAGGGTGAGGGCTGCCTCGCGCTCGGCTGTGCCGGTCGCTTGCGTCACGTCGCCAGCAACTGCCAGACCGTTGCGGTTTTCCATCAGGACATGGCCCATGTAGCACAGCCGACTCTCCTGGCCGTCACCCTTGCGGTAGAGCTTGGCATCAGGATCTGTCGTGCTCTCGTGGGTCTTATTCGATCGTTTCTCACGGTGGAAGTTACGCTCGCCATTGCGGCCGCCCGTGGACGGACCGTCACTCCCGTCCTTCGGCCGAAAGCTCTTCATCGAGGCCCAAGCCTTCAGCAGCGTTCCGTCCACCGAGAAGTGATCGCTCGATAGAAGCCGCTTCACCTTCGGCAGCGACAGCAAGCTGGACAAGAATTCACGCGCCACATGGATCGCCCTCAATGGGTGGTCCGGTGCGACCCGCTCCTCCAGCCGGATATACGAAAACAGCCCCTCTGATCCTCGTTGCTCGCCGCGCATCGCAAATCACCCCGCCGTGGTCCAATACAACGGAATCACGATCAGCTCTTGCCGTCGAGAGAGTTTTTCAGCAGCCTGCTAGAGCATTTTTCGTCTCTCTGGACCTGGTGGGTTGTCATTGCCGGGCTTGACCCGGCAATCCATCCACTTACGAAAAATGCCCTTGAATCTTGCGTAGAAGATGGACCGCGGGTGACCCGTGCAGGGGATGACGCGATCAATCAAATCAACCGGCCATGCTCTGGACGCTCGAATTCTTCGCGCTACGCCGGCTCCGGGCCCTTGAGCGCAAGCAGCAGCGGCGGCGTTCGGCGGCACTCTTACGTGTCCCGGGCGAGTGTAGCAAAGCGGAACGAGACACCGATCTCGGGCTTGCCCGAGATCGGCAGCTAAAAGCATGCAAGTCGCGTAACGCGACTTGCATTGGACCCAGCGTGAGAGTCGCGAAGCGCAATATCTCCTGCAACGAAATCCGTCGTGTGACCCCTGGGTCCCGGATCTTCGCGCGTGATAACGCACGCGCTCGTCCGGGACACGAGATTTACGCCGGCTCCAGGCCCTTCGGCTTGAGCAGCGGCGGCGCTTGGGCCGCCACGAATTTCACCAGCGCCGCGGCCGCCTGCGGCTCCTTCGCGGCCGCCAGCACGCCGGCGGTGAAAGTCGTGATCTTCTGCAAGGCGCCCGGCAGCGGGCCGACGACCTCGACGCCGGGAACGGGCAGCAGCTCGCTGATCTGCTGCACGCCGATCTCCGCCTCGCCCGTGGCGACCATTTCGCCGACCGGGGTTCCGGGATCCGGCGTCACGATCTTGCGCTTCATCTCGTCGGCAATGCCGAGGCGTGCCAGCACGGTGGGAAAGTAGATGCCGCTCATCCCGGTCTTGGAATGGGCGACCGATTGCGCCGCGATCAGCGCGCGTTTGAGCGCCTCGGGCGAGCCGATGTCGGGCTTGCTCGCGCCCTTGCGCACCGCGATGCCGATGCCGGAGCGGGCGAGATCGACGCGGCTGCCGGCAACGACCTTGCCGCGCTTGATGAGATCGTCGATCGCCTCCGCGGTCAGGATGGCGAGATCGCCGCCGGCGCCGGTTTCGAGCTCCTTGAGGAGGCCGTTGGCGGACCCCCAGGTGATCACCACCTTGGTTCCGCTCGCGCGCTCGAAGGCGGGGGCGAGCTGGAGCATCACCGATTTCATGCCGTTGGTGCAGAGAACTTTCATCGCAGCGATCCTTTCGCGTTTCCCGGGCCGACTTTAGAGCGAATTCCGATTGGGTTGAATCTTACTGCGCTCCGGATTCAATGATTTTGCGCATGTCCTGTTCGGAAACCGGTCCCCAGCCCGGGTCAAGTCCGGGGCAGGCTTTTCCGCGCCATGCGCCAGCGCGTTGACGGCGGGCGCGCGAAGGTGCCAATTCTATGCCGAAGCGGGAGACCGGCGCACCGCATCCCGGACGCGGCGCGCGGCCGAAGAGGATGAAACCATGGACAGCGAAAGCGCACGCATGAGCTCGGCCGCGGAGGCGCGGTTCCGGATCGACTACCCCAATTCCAAGCCGCGCGTGGTCAAGGTGGTGGCACTCGACGCGGAGAGCGAGCGCGTGGTCAAGCGGGTGGCGGAACAGAAGTGGCAGCGCGCGACCTTCTTCACCTCCATCAAGTTCGACGGCGCGCCGACGCGCGCCGACGAGCCCGGTTCAGGGCAAGCGTCCGGCGTCCGCACCATGGAGTTGCCGCGCTGGCCGCTCGCTCCGCTCGCAAGCGCGGCGGGCGGCGCGGGCTGGTCGATACAGGCCTGGCTCAGCGATCTCGCCGGCCGCACCAAGGCGCTGGTCGA
The DNA here is from genome assembly GCA_963821505.1 of uncultured Alphaproteobacteria bacterium. Classification (GTDB taxonomy): domain Bacteria; phylum Pseudomonadota; class Alphaproteobacteria; order Rhizobiales; family Xanthobacteraceae; genus VAZQ01. The sequence continues at coordinate 4,991 of CAWGEH010000006.1, read as the reverse complement.
CGAGGTGGCGTCCGCCGACCTGGTGGTGATGGTGTCGAGCGCCGGCACCAGCGCGCAGGCCGCGGCGGTGATCGGCGAGGCCTGCGCGGTGCGCAAGGTGATGACCATGGCGCTGATCATCGGCGGCGAGCAGCGATCGGACGAGGACCTCTCCAAGACGCTGGCGACGCTGCGCCCCTATGCCTCGATGCTCGTCATCGCCAACGGCGACGAATACATCGAGGAGATGCTGTCGGCGTTACGGGCGTAGACGGGGTAACGGGCCGGCCGCGCCACGATAGCCGAGGCGCTTCGATACCGCCTCCGCGGTCGCGATCACGTGCGGGACGAACGCCGCGATCGATTTTTTGGACAGCCGCGTCACCGGCCCGGCGATGCCGACGGCGGCGACCACGTCGCCGCTGTCGTCACGGATGGGCGCGGCGATGCACACCATGCCGAGCTCGCTTTCCTCGTCCTCGATCGCGCAGCCGCGCTGGCGCGTCACCCCGAGCTCCTTGATGAACTTCTCCGCGCTGGTGATGGTCTTGGGCGTGCACGCCGCAAGACCGGCGGCGATGACGCGAGCGACGACCTCGCTCGGCGCAAAGGCGAGCATCGCCTGCCCCTCGGCGGTGCAATAGGCCGGCTTGCGCACGCCGATGTCGGAGCGCATGCGGATCGCATGCGTGCCTTCGAGATTGTAGACATACATGATCTCGGTTTCGTCGAGGATGGCGAGATGCACGCTCTCGTTGATCTTCTCGCGCAGCTCGTAGAGATAGGGCCGCGCCTCGTTGGAGACGTTCATGCGCCGGCGCACCAGCGCGCCGAGCCGGAACAGCGCGATGCCGAGCTGATATTTGCCGTTCTCCCGGTCCTGCTCGAGCAGCCCTTCCGAGACCAGCGTGACCGCAAGCCGATGGACCGTGCTCTTGGCGAGGCCGAGCCGGCGGGCGAGCGCGCTGATGCCGATCTCGACCTCGTCCTCGGAGAACGCCTTGAGCAGCCGGATGGCGGTCGCGACCGAGGACAGCCGCCGGCGCCGCGCCCGCGCTTCACTCCTGCCGGCTGCCTTCCTTCTCGCCATCGGACCATGAGCGCGCCAAAATCCTGGCGCCGGCGTCGTTCCGCTCTGCGGACCGTTGTTCCGGAGCATCTAGGCGCAAGCTCGCGGACGTGTCAATAATTGCCGCCGTCACGGCGGGCGCGTCGCCGCAGGTCGGATCGGCCCGACCCGCGACATGTTTCTTGCGCACGAAATCTTGCGCACGAATTTCGCGGGGCGAACGCCTGCAATGACGGAGCAAGCCGGTCACGGCCGATGCAATGAGCGGAGCATCAGGTTCGCAGATGAGCGCAGCGCGCAGGATCGTGGTTGTCGGCGGCGGCCCGGCGGGGGTCGCGGCGGCGCTGGCGGCCAGACAGCAGGATGCCGCCGCCGAGGTGACCCTGCTCAACGACGAGCAGCACGAGCCCTACGAGAAGCCGCCGTTGTCGAAGGCCGTGCTCATGGGCAAGGTGATGCCGCTCGATGCGCCGATTGCCGGCCCCAAGGGCGTGTGCGCGAGCGGCGTCCGCCTGAGGTCGGGCGTCGCGGTGACGACGATCGACCGCGACGCGCGCACGGTCACGACCGCGGCGGGCGAGCATATCGGCTATGACGCGCTCGTGCTCGCGACCGGCTCGATCAATCGCGTGCTGCCGATGTTCCCGGCGGGGCGCAAGGGCGTCTATTACCTGCGCACCGAGGCCGAGGCGCGCGCGCTCAAGGCGCATCTCAACCAAAGCCGGTCGCTGCTCGTCGTCGGCGGCGGGTTGATCGGGCTGGAAGTCGCGGCATCCGCCGCCGAGCTCGGCGTGAGCACCACCGTCATCGAGATCGCGCCGCGCATCCTCGCGCGCGTGTGCAACCCGGAGACCGCCGCCCTCATCGCGGAGCGCCATCGCGCGCAGGGCGTCAATATCCGCCTCGGCACCGCCGCGTCCGCGCTGCACGACCTGCCGGACGGCCGGCTCGCGGTCGAAACCAATACCGGCGACACGATCGCGGCCGATCTCATCGTGGTCGGGATCGGCGCCGCGCCCGACGATCGGCTGGCGATGGCGGCGGGCCTCGCCGTCCAGGACGGCGTCATCGTCGACGACCATGGCCGTACATCCGATCCGGCGATCTTCGCCGCCGGCGACTGCACGCGCTTTCCCGGACCGCACGGACCGGTGCGGCTGGAGAACTGGCGCCATGCCCAGGAGCACGGGGCGGTCGCCGGCCGCAATGCCGCCGCCGGCGACGTCGCCTACAACGTCGCGCCCTCGTTCTGGTCCGAGCAATACGACATGTATATCCAGGGCGTGGGCTGGCCGCCGGCGCAACCGAGCGCGCGCGTGCGGCGGCCGCTCGGCGCAGGCGCGACGCTTCTGTTCGAGCTCGACGGCACCCGCCTCGCTTACGCATTGGGCATCAATGCGCAGCGCGAGCTTGCCGTGGCGCGGCGGCTGATCGAGCGCCGGGTGCCGGTCGAGACCAATGAGCTTGCCGACGCGGGCAAGCCGCTCGCTCAACTGTTGAAGGCGAAGGTGTAGCGCGTCTGCCGTTGAGATGGATTTCGCGCAAGCGGCAGACTCGGTCTGCTCCCTCCCCCCTTGTGGGGGAGGGGGTAGCGCGTATGGCAACGCGAGTGCGTCAATCTCGCGACCCCCACCCCCAACCCCTCCCCACAAGGGAGTGATGCGAGGAGAGTATGGAAAATAGGTGCTTGCATTTTCAATTTGTTAGTTGGCATGAGCAGCGGCGCTCCGAGCGCAGACTGCATATAGGTAGCAGTTCAAGGCGGGTTTTGCGAACCTGCAGTGCGACGCTCCTGTCTTGCCACGCGGGTGCAAGGCAGGCGGCGCAAAAGCCTCATCGGCAAAACTTCGCCCTCTCACGGCGAAAACAGGGGTTCGAGTCCCCTAGGGAGCGCCAATAATATCAATGACTTACATTTTGAGAGATTTGCCAGTGTCCCGTCCGTGTCCCGTCGAGATTCTGGGCTCGCGAGCGTCGCCTCGATAATTCAATTTTCGATGCGTTTGAGCCGACGGGTGTTTGCTTTAGCCAGGAGGGTCTCGGTGCCTGCCGAAAAGCAAGCCGCGGACTTGACTCCTCGGTTGGCGGCCTCACCGTCTGACCATGAGCAAGGCAATACCTAAAGAGTGTATGGCTCTTCTAAAAGAAGCCAGCGAGATGTTCAGCGAAACAGGTTGCGTGCCTGGTATCGATGGAGAAGAGGTGCCAGCTGAAACGATAGTGCCGGATGCGAAGGAATACATCTCGGAGACAATCGACGACCCAGAAGCAATTTACGATCCGGAGATATGGGATACATCAGGGTTTGCGCTGGTCCTTTCGTGGCTGGCACAAAAATGGAATCAAAGATGCCGCAAGCTCGCACCTCTCGGCAGTAAGAACCCTGAGCAACATCTGACCAAAGAACAACAAAAGGCGTGTCTCGAGATGGCCGCGGCTGAGTTGATCCGAGAAATTACGCAAGGACGATCATTGAACTAAGTTTAGTAGGGCGGTTCCGCTAAATGATTCTCGACGACGCTTCTGCGTCTCTCTCACGGCGAAAACAGGGGTTCGAGTCCCCTAGGGAGCGCCAATGATATCAATAGGTTAATCAAGATGAACGGGATGTGTCCAACGGATGTCCAATATACGGGCGTGCACGAGAGTGGACACCGCTGGACGCTCGTCTCGCCTGTCCTGCACTGCGGCTGAGTTGGTCAGTCCACCATCGTCTCGCAGACACGATCGCATTCGGTCGACTTGGCCCTCGCCTTTCGATCGGGTGTCCGCGCGCTGGCAATGAGCGAGAGCCACGTGCGTAAGGTGATCGACTCCACGGCGTCCTGTGGTCCATCAGACTACGAATTTGGGGGTCAGGAGTTCGAATTCTCTTCGGGCGCGCGGACCAAGTTGCTGATCTCGCTAAAACATGATCGACGATCCGGACCGGCATGTTATTTGGCGAGCGAGTCAAATAACAGAAATCGGCCCGCGATGAGGCACGTCTAGCGCGACGGGCTAGGCGCGGAAGGCGCCGTCTTGGGGAATTCTTTCGAGGCACCATTCAGCGAGCGAATAGAAAAGGCGGCCCAGGCGGGCCGCCCCTTGCGTGAGTTGATGGCCTTGGACCGTGATAAAACCTTGCCCACAGTGGACGGCAGGACATCTTTCTAGGAAAGACCGAGCCTCACGCTGCCCGACCCGGAAATCTCCGCCGCAGGCATGCCGTAGGAGTTGAAGGATCGTACATAAACGTCAACGGGAGCAGGCATGCCGCTCTCCGCGTCACACGGTCACATGCGTTGGAAAACCTCTGTGACTAGTACCCTGCGGCCAGCGAACACAGCACTCCCTCTTGCGACGACGGTAGTCGAACTAACAAAGCGTCCGGACCAGTTCGTGGTCACGTTGTAGTCCGGGGTCCAGTTCCTCGACGTCTGGAAGGCCACCCGCGGGCCCCGAACGCTTCCTGCCAGATTATAAGGAACTGCCGGACACGGTCCGCCCGGACTGGTGATTAAAACCCCGCTGAAATTTCCAGCAGCGTCAACCGACAACACTTTCAGCAGGGCGCCCCGCTGACTTTGCCACACCGACGGGAACAAGCCTTGCGCTGAGGCCGTGGCAGCGGATGCGAGAAGGAGAAAGAAAGCAGCGACGATGCGACGCATATCCAGCCTCCCAATTACGACCCGCCGAACTTAAACATTCCGTATGCCCCGGTCACCCCCTAAAACGGCGGGCCGGCCCGGCCCCCCCCCTGGCTGATCAATGGGCTAGCATGAGCGCAGTAGCGAGGTCCTTTAGGCCTAGGCGCGTCCTCATTCGCTGGGCGGTCGCCCTTCGTCTGCCGGTCTCGGGCCGGTCGCCTCGGTTTGGGGAAGGATGTCTGCCGGTGACGGGCCGGGACCGGTCTGCGTTACGTTGTAACAATATCGTGAATTGTTTAACAAAATCAAAC
>CAWGEH010000005.1:0-132757 GCA_963821505.1 uncultured Alphaproteobacteria bacterium | reverse complement strand
CGTTCAGCGGCGGTTTTCAGCAGCGAACATGAAAGCCCGGCGCGCGCAGGCCGCGCTACGCCAACGTGATGATGGTTAGCCCACCAAGCCGCAATTCACTTTTGCGCGGCACCGAGGCGTTGTGAACCGCGTCGTAGACAGCATTATGCTGCGCGTAATCCAACCTCGGTTAGGCAAGATGTCAGGAGAAGAGGACCGTGACCACGGGGAGCTTCATGCTCGACCTCGGCGGCCAGTTCGTCCCCGTCAAGTCAATCGAGGGCGGGGCCGCCGTGGGCGTGGTTGTCGGCAGCCCCGCGGGTGCCTCCCCATTCCGCGAAAAACACCTCGCCGGCGTGCACTATGAACCGATTGCGATCGCCGCCTCGTTCGGCAGCGCGCGCCCGCTGTTCGAGTGGATCAGGACGGCTTGGCAGGGGACACTCGTGCAAAAGACCGGCGCGGTGATCCGCGTTGGTGCTAATGGGAGACCGCTGTCCCGGCGCGAGTTCGTCAAAGCCGTCCTCGCGGAGACAACCGTGCCGAAGCTCGACAGCGCATCGAACAACCCCGCCGACGTCACCGTCCGTCTTGCACCGGAGCTCACGCGCGACGTGACGCCACCGACGACCCTGCCGCCGGCCGGCCCCGCGCCCGGCGCGTTCCTGTCGTCTAATTTCCGGCTCAATATCGGCGGCCTCGACTGCACGAAAGTCTTTAAAATCAATTCGTTCACGGTGAAGCAACACCTTACTGGCGAGACCCGCGACAACGCCACCGAGGCGAACCTTCTCGAATTTCCGAACCTCCGGATCGAGCTCGCCACCGTCTCTGCAGAGAGTTGGCGCACTTGGTTCCGTAGCTTCGTCATTGACGGGAACTCCAGCGCTGCGAATGAGAAGACGGGCACCCTCTCTTTTCTCACCCCAATCTGGCGACCGTGCTCGCGACGATCAGCTTTCACAACCTCGGGATCTTCCGGCTGGAGAATGCACCGGCGGACACAAGCGGGGAGGTGATGCGCGTTGTCGCTGAGCTCTATTGTGAGCGGATGGAGCTGGCAATCAGCTAGATGTGGTCTTGCTATTAGGTCGCGGAGATGCGAGCGCGCCCCTCCTGTAGCAGATGCTGCGTTCTGGCTCGCAGCAGCGGCAGCTATGTCGGCGGGTCGGAGAGGGCCGGAGACAACGAAGAACGGGTCCCCGTGGAGGGAGATCACGACCGCCTGGCGGCCCGGGTCTTCGAGCGAGGGAATCCGTCACGTCAGAACGACGGGCGTCTGGCCGTAGTATTAAGGGTAGGAGCGGGGCCCCCGGCTCTTTGCCCCGGCGCCGGTCGGGCGCTAACCGGAGGGCGGGCCATTTGGGTCACCAGTGTTCGCATGCGCCGGGAAGACCGATCCTCCATCTCGTCCTCTCGCAGACCTCGGCAGGTTAAGGGGGTCTGACCAGTCTCGTTGAATGATCACGCGGCCTAAATCTTACTCGCCTCGAACGTTCGACCATGCGCAAGGACGCTCCAAGCAATGCGGGCGAGCTTGTTGGCGAGCGCGATGGCAACGACGTTGTGATGCAGCCGCTTCTTGGCCGCCTCCAGCCACGGCTTGAGGCCGTGGCGCTGCCAACTCTTGGGCTTGATCAGCACAACCCATGCCGCCTGCACGAACAAGAAACGCAGGTAGCGATTGCCGCGCTTGGATATCTTGCCGAGGATGGTGCGGTCGCCGGTCGAGATCTGCTTGGGGACGAGCCCCAGCCAGGCGGGGAAGTCGCGGCCTTTCGTGAACGCATCGCCGGTGCCGATTGCGGCCACCATCGCGCTGGAGATGATCGGCCCGATCCCCGGCACGCTCCGGGTGAGTGGCCCGAGCGGTAGAGCGAGGCGGAAAGACAGTCGCACCTTCACCCTTGATGGCGTGTTGAAGCGGATGCCGGGACCCAAGCTGCCATCTAGCCTGGCGTATCTTTCGAAGTACCCCTCGGCGGCGGCTTGGCTGGTGCGGCGTTTCTCCAGCGCCGGGTCCTGGCTTGGGGAGACGACCCGGAAAGCAATTCGCTGATCAAACCCATTTCGTTGCCAAATCTGACCGCACGCCGCGTGCTCGCTTTGCCCATCTATCATTGGCAGGAAAGCAAGCCGGGAGAGCTTCAACTCGATATAGAGCCTGGAGCAGTTATCGGCGTCATTACACTCGGTTCCGATGCCGTGCATTCACGGATCGCGGAGTGTCAGGGCGAGGACGAACGCGCAAAAGAACTCGGACAGGACGCGCAGGCCATTGCTCAGCGCGTTGTTGTCGATATCCTCGGGGAGCTTTCCCGTTCGACGGCCGGCCGAGGTCGGATTTGATGAGGTGAATACACAGACGAACCGAAGGAGCCGTCCTGGACTGCTCGTCTTGCTTTTCACGTGATGGGCAGTCATTCTATTGTTTCGTTAGCGAGAGCCAAAAACAATGGCGGCACCCGGATGCCCAGCGTATTGGCCGTTTTGAGGTTGACGACCAGCTGAAAACTTGTAGGCAACTGCACCGGCAAGTCGGCGGCCTTGGCCCTCCTGAGGATGCGGCCAGCGTATATGCCAATCTGTCCGTATGCCCAGGTGAGTTCAGTGCCGTAGCTCATCAGGCCGCCAATCTCGGGATAATCACGCCATGGATACATGCCAGGTAACACATGTCGTGCCGCAAGCGAAACAATTTGGGGACGTTGGCTGGTAAAAAACGGGTCCGCACTGACGAGAAAGGCTTCGACGCCCTGCTGAACTGCTGAGGCAAACGCGCCATTAATATCGCTCTCTGTACCGGCATTAAGCTTCAGAAGACGGAGCCCGAAATGATTTGCAGCGGAGCTGGTGTACCAACCTTCCAAAAAACGCCCCACATCTCCGGCCAGCAGACAAATGGAACCTTTGCTGAAGGCTCGGGTTGGCATCGTTTACACCTTGCGTCACTTCAGAGGGTTCGTTCATGAAAAAGATCACGTTAATCGCGCTCGTGGCTGGTGCGATCATCAGCTCGGAAGGGGCATCAGCGCAGGGGGTCTATCTGGATTTCGGCAACAACCCTGGCCCCCGCTATCGCGACTACGACGGACCACGTTACCGAGATTACGATGGCCCCCGGTACAGGGACAGAGAACGGTACGGCGATCGAGGAGACCGCGGAGGCTACTATCGGCCCAACACTGCACGCTTTAGGACGTTCAACGGCTGCCAAAACGGCTGGACCGTACAAGACGGGCTCTGCAAGCCGTACCGGGGCTATTGACGACGTACATCCATCGAAGAACGGTCAGCGGGCTAAGGAACCTTGAAGCCCGCAGGACTGCCCCAAGGACCGGCCGGCCGCTCTGCGGCAGGCTCACCTCGCTCCTATGGCTAGGGAAAATGAGAGGGGCGCATCATGAACGAGAGAGCGGAAGAACAGCGACAGGGGTGCCGTGCTCGATGTGTTGGAATTCGACGTGACGCGATCTCCGGCATTTTGAGAGTACCGAGTTCAGGCAGCGAGGTCAATCTGTTGATCGATGGGGTTTGTGGCGAGCGTCTGCCAACCATCGACTTTTCGCATGTTGCTCTGCCCCGAGGCGAGCAGCGCCCAGAACAACATCGCAGCAGTATCGGCCGACGCCAGCATGGTCTGGGTTTGCTTAACTCCTCATGCAGACGCTCGATCGCGTTCGTTGTTCTCGCGCTTCGCCATTGGCTCGGCGGCATGCGGGTGAAGGTGAAGAGGCGGCGAGCATTTGCGCAAGATGATCGAAGATCATCGTCCTCAAGGAGGACGAGATTGGTGATCGAATTAAAGTCGCCCGTGTGGCGCAAAAGCTCCTGGATGGTGCCTTGGGGCTGCCGGAAAAGCCATGGCATGATTGGGATGATTGGGTGAAGGGACTTGAATGACCGCAGCTTTTTGACACGCGAGAGATGTGGTTAATGATCGGCATCCCAGAATTCCCTGACAAGAGCGCCGCGGCATCTGTTCTTCACAGGCAAAGGCGGCGTGGGCAAGACATCGCTCGGATGTGCAAGCGCTGTCCTGCTGGCCGACAAGAGGCAGCGCGTACTTTTGGTGAGCGCCGATCCGGCATCGAACCTTCATGCTGTAGTTGGCACCGAGCTCGCTCGCTGCCGGCTAAGGCGAAGTCCGAAACTGGTTTGTGACGCGAATGCCGGCCGAACTCGACCGTTTGGGCACACGTCTGTGAGCAGTATTCGGACTACGTAATCGGCAACCTAAGTGCCGCAGGACCAAGTGTGCATCAATCAATTCGAGCAGCGGCAAACTGAGCACAGCACGCCCTGACCTTATCGCTAGCTTATCCGAGCCAGAACGTGCGACTATGTGAGATGATTTCCGGCTCATCGAAGAAAGTTGCGATTGTCCAAATTCTCAGCGTCGTTAGCCTGTCGATGGCCAGCGGCATATTTTTCGTTCTCGCTTTGCAGAACTGGATGCGGGGCGATTCCTCGTCTTGGATGCACTTTGCTGTCGCGGCAGCGCTTCTGCTCATCGTAGTTTTGTATTGTCGGAGCGCCGTGCCGGGCGACGAGCCAGGTTTCGTTGTAGCGAGTAGCAAACTCGACGAGCGCGGCTCGCAGCTCTTCGATGGTGTCGAAGGTCCGCACCCACAGCAGGTTCTCCTTCAAGGTTCGGATGAAGCGCTCTGCTACGCCGTTGCCCTGGGGACCTCTTTCACCACCCGGCGAACGATGGCGCCAGCGGCGAGCGCGCCCAGAGCAAGTACGACAATGGGCGGCATAGAGGATCTCTCCTTTTAGCGAGGGGATCGTGCAACCGGCCAATTTCGCTCGCCAGTCTCTGGACGCGAATTTTCAATATCCGTATTGCGGCGTCAGAGACTCGGTTCGAAGTCGCATGAGATGCATTATAGTCTTGGTACAAGACGTTCCAGTACCTGCCGCTGTTGCGGCGGGCCGAGAATGTCCTTGATCGATTCCCGAATGAGCTTATCGACCGCCGATTTATCGACCGGTTCGCGGTCGGCAGGTGGGGCGGGCCGTGTGCTACTGTTGGCGGGGTTGCTTTCGTTCACTGCTTAGCTTCGCGAACGAGTGATCCAAATATTGACCGACATTCGACCAAGCACTCCTGACGGAATCCCCTGGTCGCAAAGCATTCACACGTTTAGCCTCTATCACAAGCATGCCCGGGCCGCTTAGGCCGCGGGCGAAGGCAGTGATCAAGTCCACGCTGCTTTTGGTTTTCTTCAGTCCGGCGCGACCTCGTCTACGCCGAAAGCGCGACCGGATTCTTGTAACGCTCGCCCCTGGCCATCATGGCCCACACCATTCTTGCAACCTTGTTGGCGAGCGCGTGGCCTTAACAGCCCCACATCCATGGCACTCACGTGCCGGTGGAGGAGCCGTCCACAGCATCAAAGACGAACTCATGCAGTGCAGCAAGCAACAGCATCTCTTATCCAGCAGCGCCTGGTGTCAAAAAAGGCATTTGGATTTCACCAGGATTGTGAACGGGTCCAGTTTAAAGTCGCGCATAAGGTTGTGCTCGCCAAACAAGTGCAGCCATTGCTCTTGCGCCTTGTATGCAAGCTCCTCGCGTTCCTGCGGACAGGCAAATTCAAAGTTCGCAAACGAGCGTGCCGCACAATGATGCGAACCTTCGGAATCGGGACACTAGCCACTTTCGATCACGCGCGTATGAAGAAGGTCGACGTTGAGCGTCGCGGCAGAAAGGCGCACTACTGCCCCATCTCCTTCGCAGTGGTGATTAAGGCGTGTACTCATAAACCGCGTTCGGCGATCCACTGGCTGATGTCCCCTGCACGCACACGGGTCACCGCGCATGTCGGTTTCTCAACCAGCTAAAGTCGTCTTGATATTCCGGATGGCGGCGCAAGTATTCCGCGACGTATTGATCCGCCTGGCGCTGTCGATGTGACGCTATTGAACTGATCCACCGCCGCCAAAACGATGGAACGGTTCGGACATCGACAGTAAACATCTCGGAAGAATCGTACAGAGTAGTCATCGCCATCCCTCCCATGCGTCCATAGGCGGCGTACCCAGTTTCAACTCAGCTGCGAGGAGAACAACGGCCACGCCACGCGTCACACTCAAGGCCAACAGTTGCTCATGCAAGCCACAATTGGTGAGTGGACGCCGCGCAGCTGCGTCGGCGGACACGCCGACCGCAACATGATTTCCCCTCCAGTGCCTAGGACACTACAGAACCGCAAAAAAGTGAACGCGTCATATCCCGTTTGGGAGCTGACGCCGTTTTTTTTCGTTTGCTGCCGCACCTGGGAAAACTGTGGTAACTTGCGCTCTGTGTGAAAACGGACAAAATCGAAACCAAAGACTCTCGGACGATTCCGAGAGAGAGATTATGGCCAAGCGGTTTAACAGGGCGACCAGGGCAGCCTGGCGATGTGTATTTGTCTTCGAGAGAATCGATTTCAACTGTATGCGCAGCGTCCCCACTCCGACTCGTGTAGCCGCCGCGATCTCGCGCAATGTGGTGGCCTGAGCGAGCCGGACCGCCAGATTAGCCTCTGCTTGAGTGAGATTGAAAAGTCGTATCAGAAGATTTGCATCCAGTTGTGGAGTTTCGTGCACGTCGACCAGAACGACCAATTTCTGAGAGTCCTCGGGTACGTCCGTTACGGTAATCAATAGCGGTCGAGGATCTTCTGGGGCGCAAATGAGGCTCAACCCGGGAGTATCGGTATTCTTCGTTGGTGCCAGACAGGTCCCTGCCGTCACCCAATACATGCCCTCGCATTCTGCCAGTGAACATCGCGAGCATTTCGATGAGAGGTATCGCCTTGCACACTCGTTCAGGCGAACAACGCGCCCCTGCTCATCGAGCAATAGGGCCCCGCATTTTAACCGATCGGTGATCCGGAACAGGGTCGCGCCCGTTCTCATCCCGGCCCCCAAAAGTTGCCGCAAGACCCAGATACAATGCTAATCCTAGCAAGGGCATTGAATGTGTGACGTACTTCACCAAGTCCGAACTTTTTTTTAGCAAAACCAACAATTTGAGGAATACTGGACTGCCCCGTGCTCCTTGTCTCAGGCGCCCCTGGCCAGCTTATCGCTGGCGGGCCAGCAGCACGGCCGTAGGCCACGCCATGCCTTCGCCAGCACCGATTTCCGTAGTCCGCGTCGATATTGGTAAGAACTCGTTCCACATCGTCGGCGTGGATGATCGCGATGCAATCGTGGGGAAGTGGTCATGTGGCCAGGTGGAAGCACGCTTTGCCAATATGTCCCCGTGCCTGATCGGGCATGGATGCCGGCGTCGGAAGCCAGCCATGGCGGCGTGATTCAAACCAAACGACCTCCGATCAACCCGGGGCGGTTCAATGGCAGTGGGACGTAGCTCTTCCATCAGACGGTCAAGCTTGCGCTCGATCTCGTCAGGGCGCCTATGCCCCCCATTGTGAGCTCCAGCTGAACTGGTGAGCCAAGTAAGCGGCCGTCAGCTCCTGGTTCAAAGCAATCGCAGTCTGATTTCCCACACTTAAGCCGACGACGGCAGTGCCGTTTCCGCCTATAACGACTTCAAGCTCAGCGTCCGAGAGTTCGTTGGTCTTGCTCATGATCTTTCTCCGCTCAAGCCAGCGAACGGACCATCCAATCGCTGCTGCGGCCACATTTGCCGTAATGCTCTCACCGCCACTGTGAACCGGTTCACCGAGAGCACCCAAATCAGACATTTCGTGATGGCCATCACAGGGGCCCGCTGCCCAGGCTGATGGCTTCTATCAACTAAGCATTCAAAACATACGACGGGCATCCGGGTCGCTAGGGTCATGCCCGCTCGCGTAACACCAATTGGTAAAATCCCAATCGGCGGCGCGGGCCTCGGCGATTAGGTCCGTAAGGGGTGATCGATTGTCAGGGCGGCAGTCAGCGTCAAGCGAGGCGAGGTCCGCCCCCGTCGTAGGCTTTGCCATTCTATCTCCGAGGCTCCTTTGGGCTCCCGTGCCACATGAAACACGCGCCCCCAATGGCCAGCCAGGACACAGTGTTGTCGGTCCCGGCTGGCTCCAATTAGGTGTCAGCAATTGCCCGTTCGTCACTTGAACCGCCGTGTGGGTTCATTGTCGCGGCGTTCGACTTTTGTTGAATGGAGGTGGAGATGATCGGCTTTCATCGAAACGCAGCCTGCTGCGCCAGTCGCCAGTAGGGGCAGACGCCATCATGGCAGCGACGAACAAATGTTTGGCACGAAGTAACAAGTCCCGCACATGCTCTACGGAGCATATGACCGGCGATCCCGCCGACAAGGGCAATCGTGCCCAACAACGTGGAGAAGCTTAATCGCACATTTGCCGAGGTCCGCGCGTCTCGAAACACAATTGAAACCGTTTCGTTGTCCCGAGGAAACCATTTTCACGCCAACGTGTGCGCACCAGTTGAACTAGCTCCATCACGACAGGCGACCAATGGGCAGCGGCGCTACTTATGCAGAGCGCTCCGCGCGAGATACCCACCCGGGAGGTCTGAGCCGTGAACGAAAATATGATTAGGCATCCCCAAATCTGCGGTCATTGCGGCGGACGTTTCGGCATGGTGACGCATCGTTGGTGGGGCACCAAGTTCTGCAAGAGGACGTGCAAAGATGCATACCTCCGTGAACTTGCGCTCGGCCGCGACAAAATCCGTCGCTGGTACGGCTTCGGTCGCCGGCGATGGTTTCCTCTCCGCTCGGCAACTGTCCCGATGCCAGCCGAGACGACCTGAAGGGCAACTCATAAATGAACCACCATGACTTGATTACGGCACCGCTGGCAAAATTTAGCTCGCAGGTGCCACCTCGCCGCAGACCAATAAAGTTTACGCCGGAAAGGATTCAGCAGATCAGGAATCTCGTCGAGCGAGGGAAAAGCCGAGAGGAGATCGCCGAGCTAACCGAAGTGACCGTTGGTTCCCTGCAAGTCACCTGCTCCAAGCTCGGAATCAGTCTGCGACGACCTAGGTTAGACAATGGAATCCGCTTGCTCCCGCGAGGCAAACCTGTTGCCAGTAATGGGAGGAGCACGTCTGATCCCAGCTGCGATGTGAGTGTGCCACTCCAACCGATAGGGGAAGGGTCTTGGCAAGATTTGCAGCCAGGCCCGCCGGAGCGAACCTGGCACACAACGCGGCACCAACAGCGGCCGAAAGCAAAAGAGGCGGACCTCGCGAACCTCACCCTCACGATGCATTACAAGGGTGAGGAGCGCACGACCAAGTTAGCCCTTACCCCGCTTGCGATCGGGCAACTAGCATTGGAGGCAGGGCTACGAGATATGAGGATTGGCGAGTTCGTCAGTGAACTGGTTACAGCGACGGTACAGAAGAATCTTTTTCAACGGGTACTCGATATTTCGTGACGCGGGGTGGAGACACTGCGGCCTGTCGCACGAGACGGGCGCAGTTTGGCGCAGAACTCTGCCGACCCGGCGGTCGGTGAACACGATCCGCTCGCCACGCGAGCCATCCGGTGCTCAGCACTGCCCGAATGGAATTTGAGCCGCGCCCGGCGCATCCAGGCTTATGCACGGGGCCACCACAGACGGTCGATTGCCTTTCCGGTACGTAAGTTTACTTAGCGGCCATGCGTCTCATTCTGGGGGTTGTACCCGCAAACTGTAACGCGGCGCGAAATGCTCGCTAACCAACAACTCTCTTTTAAAGCGGCTATTGGCGTAGTTCCGACTGGGTGTGGCGCCGCAGGCCGGGGGCTTTGAGTCGGGTAACGCTGGCTAGCATGTGGAGTGAATAAGCCTTACTGGGGCTGGAGGGTGTATATTACGAAAAACGGCGACCTACGCCACAGGATGCTAAGATGACAGCAATCCCGCTAACTGCCGAGCCCGCGACCCGCAGTGCCGCTGCCGAGCGCATGCGCCGACACCGCCAACGTCGCCGCGATGGCTTTCGCTGCCTTATGATCGAGTTACGCGAAACGGAAATCGATTCACTCATCAGAAAAGGACTATTACCGCCAGGGAATTGTCATGATTACGGCTCGGTCCAGTTGGCGTTCTATGCATTCCTTGATCGTGCGTTGGGAGAATTGCGTAATGCGTAACGGCACCACGGAAATTACCATGACTAAGCGCATTCGAGCGGGGCAAATCGGAGGCTTATGCTGCTGAAAAATCTGCTATAAAAACGAAAGGCCACGCTGGAACATCAAAGATAATCCAATGCCCGTCCTCCCAAACCCCAGACACGAAGCCTTCGCCCGCGCCATCTTCGTTGGCCTTTGCTCACCAAATTTGTATCCTACCAGAGGCCACGCTTACAAAGCAGCAGGATATCGCGCAAAAGATGCAGGAAAAGCCGGTGGATCAGCCGAAGTCGCAGCCTGCAACTTATTAAAAAAAATTAAAATCTTTGATCGTGTCCGCGAGCTTCGAGCACAAGCCGCAGAACGCGCCCAAGAGTCCGCAGATAAATGCGTCGAAGAAGTCAACCAAATCAAACGCGAGGCACAAGCAGACAGAGCTTACAGCGCAGCAGTGGCCGCAGTTCTAGGCAAAGTTAAAATCCTCGGCCTCGCAAAAGAGGACGCACAACTCAACGGAAACGCACAGTCATTCGCTAATTGCACCAATATGCATGACATTGGAACAAGGCTGCTGCAGCAGGTCGGGTTGGCGTCTCCTGACGACGTTTCTGTTCAGGAAGCGATACAAGCGAACGATGCGTTTATCGAGCGTCTTGAGGCGATTCGCGATAAGGCTCAGACGCTTACCATCAGGTAGCTTCCCCAAGTGTTTTTCTGCTGCCGCTCGTTTTCGTCGGCTTGGCTAGGCGCGCCAGAAATCCCTGAATCTGTCTTGGCTTAGCTCGGTATAGCGGACCGTGTGCTGGATATTCTTGTGCCCGAGATAGTGCTGCAGAGCGCGGGTGTCATGACCGTCATTGGCTAACTTAAATCCGCAGGCATGGCGAAGCATGTGTGGATGGACGGCAAATGGCATTTTGGCAGCTTTGCCGAGCCTTGCCATGAGGTGATGGAATCCAATCGGGCTGATAGGTCCGCCACGCTCGGAAACAAATACGTAGGCTTCTGTGGGGTTGTCACGCCGCAGTTTCCGTAACGCTCGGATTTCGTCACCGCGGATCGGGTGAACGCTCGGTGTGCCGCGCTTTGCCCTGCGAACGTGCAGCCTGCCTTGGTCTAGTTCAACTTGCTGCCATTCCAGCCCGCAAACTTCCGAAGCCCGCAGCCCGTGGCGATAGGCGACCAGAACCATGGTTGCGTCGCGATGGCCGTGACGGCTGAGCTTGCGGGCAGTGTCCATGAGCTGTTCGACTTCGCGCTCGGTGAGATAGCGGCGCCTAACTGTGAAGTTTTCAGGGTTCGGTGCGAGGCTATCGGCTGTCTGATTTGTCACGAAAAAAGCCTTTCAAGTGAGTAAGACTGGAAAGATAATAGGCTTTTTCTTCACAGACTGCAAAGCTAATTAGAAACGTGGAAATGGCAAACTGATAATCGCCCAGAGCTTTCTTAAATTTTTCTCTGCGCGTTTTTGCTTATGGGACCAAGCTACTCCCGTACCACCCCGCCCCAGAAGGGCCAATGCCGGTCGATGGCTCCTGGGCCTCTGCAACACAGCCCCGTTTTTGGAAATGGGACCCGAAATCTCAGAACTGGGTCCCTGTCCCTGCCAGTGGGGCCCCAGCTGGCGGAATAGCCCTGTGAGGCTTTGCGAGGCTTGCTGGCCGGTTGGATACGGGAGGGATGCGCTCGCTTATGGGCGCGCCTGGGATGCGCGTTTCTGGGGCTTTTGGAAGCGGTCCCCCATCACGGTGAGCTTTGCGGCGGCCCCGATAGTTGAGCGCAGGGCCCATGCGGAGCTGCCGGAGGACCAGACGGTGGCGATGGTGGTGGTGGGGTTTGCGTCGTTATTGAGCCAGTAGCGGGCGCCGTCGAGCAATGGGGTTGTGGTTGTGAATGTGTGGCTGTCGCTGGCGGTAGCGGTGATTTTGCCTGCGGCTGGGCTGGGTGTGGGCTTTGTCCTGCTTTGTGACGGCTGCTGGGCATGGTTGCCGGGACCAGTGGCGGGTGTTGCAGGCGATGCATCGTGGGGCTTCCATACGTGCATTGTAGCACCCCGCACTACGATTGCTTCCGTCCTGCCCGCCAATAAATCGGGATCATGCTCGCGAACATGAGCGCAATTCCGACTTCTGCTTCGAGGTTGGGAACGAAACTAGAAATCCACGACGGCGTGGCCACGTCCCAATCAAATACTGAGGCGTGGCCGGTGCTTAAATAGCCAAAAAGCCAAATCGCAAGTCCGGCTGCGTAAATTGCCCAGCCGATACTTTTGGCAATTGCCATCCTACCCAGCATCGGTTTTCTGTCGCCGTCACCACCAGCCGAGCAGGCCAACGCTCGCGAAGAGTAGGCCCGGAAGTCCTGCACCGGCGATGGGGCCGGGGACCGCAGTCAGTTCGCCTCGGATCTCACCACCGGGGAAGGCTGTGGTGGATGTTAAAATAGGTCAGTCCGCCTTCATAATCTTGCGCATGGCGCAGCGGGTTTACTCCCGCCAGCACTATCTTCACGACGCATCCATTGCGTTGGTTGGCACTCTCGCAACACGAAACGCGCGAGAGCCTTTTACACAGGCTGCGCCTCGATTTCAGAAAGATTCAGCTCTCCCTTAAGGACGTACCTGCGCTTCCGCGATAAGGCGTTAGCCGATGGCCACCAGTGACGTTCATGGAGGCGCCGCCGTGAATAGGCTTTTCATCGTATTCGCCCATTGCCTGGACGCGCCTGGGCCGCCCACCATCTACCGGGGCGATGATGGGAAGGCGGTCGTCTATGACACCCGCCCTGAGGCAGAGGCCGTCGCGGCATACTTAACCGTCACCAACAAGAGCCCGAACGCTTCCTTCACGGTTACCGAATTACATTGCCTCGGAGGTTTTCGTATTCGCGCCGCACAGCCTCCTCAATAATCGCCTCCGCCTCCTGGCTCCAGTGCTTCGAGCTGCAGCGGTTGCACAGGCCGAGGGGGACCTCGACACGGCAGTGGACGTAGCCTCTGTCAGTCCATTGCCGGAACGCAAGCTGCTGCTTGCGCGTGATGACGCGGCCTTCCTTGCAGAAATCGCATTGCTGTGCGTGGTCCAAGTCGGACATTGTCCCCTCCGACCATGTTGCACGCCCTTCACCTCTCATGTTGTAGTTTGCACAGGCCCCTTCGGTTCCTCTGTGAGCCAGTTCACACAACGGAAGCAGCCCTGATGCGCGTTCGAGGATCAGCTGGCCCATATCAGTAATAGCGGCGCAAACCTCGTTGCGGCGGGGACTTCTCCGGTCGGACAGCGTGGCTCAAGATGAAGAACCCGGCTTGCGGCCGGTTGACAGTTGTCAACGCCCCCAATCCTCCTCCGCCTCCCGCTTCACCGCCTCGCACGCCGGGTTCTTCATCTTGAGCCAATCGGCTGAGCGGCCGGAGCGATAGGGCGAGCCCTTCCGCTTCGACACGATGCCCTCGAGGCCCATCTTGCAGGCGTGGCGGAAAACAAGCTCACCATCGTCGTGCTCGATGTGCTCGTTGAACCGCAGGCTAGGACCGGCCTTAGTCAGGACAGACGCGAGGGTCGCCTTGCGGACTTCAAGCGGATCGCGCCGAAGACCGTCACCATCGAGTTCGATCAGGTCGAAGGCATAGAGGAAAACGCTGGCGTCGTACTTGCGGTAGCGGATGCGGTCGAAGCTGGGCCTGCCGTCATCACCGCAGCACACTGCCTCGCCATCAATGATGCATGACCGGGAGCGCAGGCGGGCCAGCGCCTCGACAATCAGGGGAAAGCGGTCGGTCAGGTCGTTGCCGGGGCGGCTAAAGAGCCGCACCCGGTCGCCATCTTTGCGAGCGATGACCCTGAAGCCGTCGTGCTTGATTTCGTGGAGCCACAGCACGCCGGAGGGCGGGGTGTTGGCTTTGGTGGGCAAGCACGGCGCGATGAAGCCGGAAGGTAGGGTACGCTGCAACATGCTGCCTCATAGCGGGCGACCACGGCCCGGACAAGCACGACGTGTCCCAAAATGGGGGTTGCGCGCTTGTGCCGTCCCATCGACGGCGGGTAAAACTCATTCTTGGATCGCGGCTACTTCCACCGTAGGGCTGGCGCTCATTGCTGCTACCT
Source organism: uncultured Alphaproteobacteria bacterium (assembly GCA_963821505.1). Classification (GTDB taxonomy): domain Bacteria; phylum Pseudomonadota; class Alphaproteobacteria; order Rhizobiales; family Xanthobacteraceae; genus VAZQ01. Next base: position 118,624 of record CAWGEH010000005.1, on the reverse strand, counting down.
TCGTCTCTAGCTCTTACGGGGCCGCCGTAACCGCCGTAACCGCCGTAACCTCCCCTCAAGCTAGGTTTCGGCGGTTTCTGCGGTTTGGGCGGCGCTATAGAGAGTTGGATTCACCTGCCACCGAATGACGGGCTTGCCGCCCTTCGGCCCTACCGCTTGCGTGACTCTTCGCAGCCATCCGGCCCGCTCCAGCCCGTCTAGGACTTGCTTGGTTTGTTCCTCGTCGAGACGCTCGCCGAGCGCATGGCGGCGGACATCTCGCAGCGAGACTTCGTCCTTTCGATTGGCTTTGACCCAGCGCAGAATGCGGCGGGCATTCAGGTGGCGGTCGCTCAATCCGATTTGGCGAAGCGCCGCGTGGGCATGTGGCCAGAAATAACCCCGAACCAGACGGATGGCGGAATTCATGTAGGTTTCTGCTACCGTGGTGGGTTCGGGATCCTGGCGCTCTTGGTGTGACCCCATTGCCCAAGCGAACAGGCAAAGCGTGATGGCAAGCCGCAGAACGTGCGCCGTTGCCTTGGCCCACCACTCCCGCTCGCGCCCCTCAAGCGCGTCCTTCTGGTCATGCACAAACCGCCGAAACCGCTCAAACCCCTCCCGCGCCTCGGCTGAGAGCGGAATATCCCTAATGACCAATCTGCCGTCCTCAAATTCAGCCAACTTGTCGAGCCGAATGAGTGCGTTGTAGATGGCGGGATCTATTTCTTCCGCGTCGTCGTTCAGCAAATTGAAATCAGGCTCGGGTGGCCAAGCAAAAAGGATACGGGCATACATGCCATCGGCCGCACCTTCGAAGGCTTGGGCGAGCTTATCGGGCTGCATCCCGCCGACTATGCCAATCAGAAGATGATCGATCTGAAGATTGCGGCCAATGCGCTCGACGTTATAGGCGCCGCCGTTCCAGCTCTCTAGCCAAAATTCATTGTCTTGCCCGCCAGTGTAGCGCGACATGTTCATGAACATGGCCGACAATTCGTCGGTCAATCGCAACACTCCCTGCGGGCGGGCGGTAAGCAATTCGCCGAAGCGTTCTATGGTGCCGTCCGAAATATGAAGCCGCGGCACGATGAACTTGCCCGGGTCTTCGGCATCGGCTGGCATTTCGGGGGGCCGTTGTTTGGCCTCTGCGGCTTCCTCGATCTGTTTCTGCCAGCGTTTGCGTGCCGCCTTTGCCTGCTCGGCCTTCGTCTCATGCTTGTGTCGTAGCTCGGCAATGTCTTTCTTTCTGTCGCGCTCGATCTGCGTCAGCGGCCGCTTGATCGTATCAATGCCCGGCGTTTTGCCAGTGCCTGAGAATCCGACCACCGCAGTCCAGCACGTTGAACATTGAAGCCAGGAGCGCGTTGCCTTGATCCGCCGCGCCGTGCCGATCAGGCTCGAGGCGATACCGATTGCTGGGACGGCGACGTGCGCAATCGTTACGCCCGCGCCCCGCGCGGCACGCTTAACCCAAACGCGGATCGGCTCGTTCAGCGCGTCAATCGGGAATTCTGGCAGGTCGCCGCGGCGATCATCAAGGACTGAGTAATCTGGATCGCTCCAATCGCGGCGAGCCTGTGCACCATCGCTGGCATCGCTCGCCTTAGCTGATTGCTTTTTCGTGTCGTGCTGGCGCTCTTCAAGATCGGGATGCGGCTTTGCCCAACCCGCCGCGAATCCCGATGCCAGCGTTTTCTGTACGCTATCGGCGCCGTCTTCCCGCACGAGCCCGTTCGAAACACAAGCGCCATAGAGCGCATCTCCAACCGCAGCGCGCGAAACCCATCCACGGACTGCCATGGCGCCCATTTTAAGGGCGCAAACATTCAGTAGGTTGTTGCGCCCTGGCTTGGCCTGTCTGGCCAATTCGGCAGCGCAATTGCGCAGCGCGGCTTCCGCATATCGGGCTTCGCGATTGCCGGTGTGATCACCGCCGCCATTCGGCTTCCACTCGGGTTTTTGCTCGCGCAATCTGTCGAGCAGCCATGCCGGCGCCTGCGGAATTGCTCCCGCTATGTATGATTTGATGACGGGGAGCGTCCCGGATCTTCGCCATTGTCTGCCATCCGGCAGTTTCGAGCCGCTCGCAATGACATATCCGCCATCGTTGTCGGGCCTGAACCCGCGGGTCTCCAACCCATGTCCGAGTTTTTTATTGCCTACTTTCCAACTAGGCGGCTGTTTGAAATAGTAATGCCGCCCATTATTCGCGGTCTCGACTTCGGGGACTCCCTTGAACGGTCCATGACTCGCAAGAAGTGCCTGCAGGTAGGCAACGCCATCTTCGCCATCGCCGTGACAATCAGCGTCGACCACTAGGCAATCGAGCGGCTTGAGCGGCAATCCGACTAGCGCATCAGGATTCGCCGTCCACCATGCCTGGATTTGCTTTGCGTCGCATGTGGCATTGCTGAGCCAGCTGCCCGCTATCAATGGGAGCTTGCTATGGCCGCATGGGAATATGCGCATGCCCGCGCGGCCGTATGCCAAGGCCACATCCAGATTAGAAAAGGGATGCGTGCCAATGCCCGGTTGATTTGGGAATGGGATGACGGCGCTGCTAGAAGCTGTCAGCGGCGTCATGGCGCGATCCTCCCAGCGCTCGACTGCACAGCCATGCCGTAGCCGCTGGCGATGACGCCGGCATCGTCAAGCGCATCGTTGAAACTGCCGTGCAGCCAGGCGTGGCTGCGGTCAGGCGAAAGGACAAACCAGCCGCCAAGGTCGCCCGCTTCGCGTTCAATTCGAACATCGAGGCGCCTAAATGTCGGAAAGCGAATGATCGCCGCGCTCATGACGATGCGCCTCGCAAATGGCGAACCGCATGGTCAGCGGCAGCGGCCAGCTGCATCCAATTGGACGGAAGGGTCGTGTCAGGCTTGTGCGAAGCCGATGAAGTGGATAAGAACAGCATTGCCTAAAGTCCTGTCGATAATGCCTTGAGCCCCGGCGCGCGTGACGGCGCAGCCGGGGCTTTTCTGTGTGGTGTGGGCGAGCGAGGGCATCAGGCGGCCGGCGCGGCGCGCGACTCCTGCCAGATCCGGTTATTGCGGACAGTCACCCCGATCCGGCGGTCGCTGATTTGCGTGAAGATCGGACCCTTGCCAGCCTTGCGCAATCGCCTGCCGGTAGCCGGTGAGAAATCGTTGATCCGGCACCACAACGAAAACGGCATGACCCAATCGTCATCAAGTGCGCGGTCGCGCGCGCTCTGCCGGTGTACTTGTTCGAATAGCGTCATGGCGACTCCTTGGCCCATCAGGAGTCGTCAGCTTGGACGGGCGAAATTCCGTCAACAAACCGGCTTTAATTTCCGGAATTTTGCTCGATAGAAAAGGGCAAGCAAAGCGCGGTGAACCTCAATTCCAACGGTAGCGTGGCATATACGGTGGCAGTCGACACAGTCGCCGTCGCGAGACGCTCGAGTTCGCGCAGAATGGCCTCGGATTCGGGGTCGAGGGCTGGCCCCCCGTCTCGTTCTTCGCGCTCAATGCGCTTTGCATCTTGGAGGCGACTTTCCAGCGTTTCGAGCCATTTCTCTGCGGTGCCTCGGTAATTGGCTGGTGGGGACCATTCACCGCGCCGCGCGAGACGCGACAGAGCCTCGCGGTCCGTTGCACATCCCTGCCTCTGCTTTGTCTCTTCGACAGCGTTCAGGAGTTTAACGAGCCGCTCCAGCGTCCATATGGTAGGACGGCCAGGTCCGCCGTCCCGGATCACGGCTCCCCAAGTGCCGTGCTTCAGTTTGAGCACTGCCTGTTTGATCTGAAATCCTGGCTCATATTTCATTGCAAGGACGAGAGCGAGGCTGAAATAATTGTCGACCTCGTAATGCTCCATTAAGAGCGGTAGCTTCTCGATGGCCTCGTGCACGATCCATTCCGGTAGTTCTTGGTTCGTCCCCTCGATTGGAATGCTGCCCGCATAAATCGGCTTGGCGAGTTCACCCTTGTCATGGCGCTTCTTGGTTTTCATCACGGCACCTGCCGTATTGGCACGACCTTCCGCTCGCCGCCCTCGACCAAGGTGCGCACGTGGTCGCTCCACAGTGCCAATGCCGCTTTGACTTCGCGCTCGTATGAGCTTCGGTTGTAGATTCCGGCGATGCCGGCACGGTGCCCGGATTGATGATTGAGAATTTGCTCGACGACGTGCGGTGCGGTGCCCAAATCGCAGAGTCGTGTTGCGAGAGTTCTGCGAAGGTCATGCAGCGTCCATGGCTTGACCTTATCGCCGAGCCGAGCGTCCAGTGCAGCCTTGGGGCGCGCCCAGCCGGTAAGCCCGCTGTCCGCGCGATCGCCGAACAAAGTATCCCGACCCACCCCGCGAGGAACGCCCCTGATGATGTGCAGCGCGGTGGGTGATATTGGCAGCGTGTGCGCGCGATGGTTCTTCGAACGGTGGCCAGGGATCGTCCAGGTGCCATTTTCGAGATCAAGCTCGCTCCAGGCCATGCCGCCGACTTCGGTCCTGCGCTGTCCTAACAGCATGAGGAGCTTCACGATGCGCCCAAATGCATCGTCGCCGGCTGCTTTCCAAATGGCGGCAAGCTCGCGGTCGGTCAGAATCCGATCGCGCGCTGGTGGCGTCTTGGGGCGGGCGGTGCCGACGACGGGGTTAGCCTGTGCGAGTCCGTTGGCTAGCGCCCATACGAACAACGCGCTTAGCGCGCTGCGGGCATTGGCGGCGGTTACACCGCCGTTCTCGTGCGTTATGGTCAATAGCCGCGTTGCAACATCCCGGCGCGTGAGTGTGTCGACCGGCATGCCATGTAAGGGCTTGAAATAGGCCCCGCGCAAATAGCGTTGCACTTCGGCGAATGTTCGGGCGCGGACGGAGGATTCCTTACTCGAGAGGTAGTCCTCAATCATCGCGATGAGCGTGAACTTATCGGCCGACCGGCGCGCCGCCTTCTCGGCTTGCGGGTCTTGGCCCAAGGCGATCGCCCCCAGAGTCTTTTTTGCCGCTGCCCGCGCCTGCTCAGCGGTCAAGACTTCGGCCGATCCGAGCAGCATGCGTCGCGTGGCCCCGGCGCGACGATATTGGACTACCCAGGACTTTCGGATCTGATTGCCACTGGTGCGCAGCCTGTAGCCGAAGCCGGGCAGCGCGCTGTCGAAATGGATCACGTCGGCCTTGCCATCGGGCAGCTTGAGCCCGGTGACGGTCTTGGCGTCGAGCTTCATTGGGTGCATCTCGGGAAGCATGGGGGAAGCGGGAGCGTGCTTCCCCCTGACTGTTCATGATTGCAACATATAGATAAAAATGCCTGAAAAATCGGGAGTAAGCAAGCGTGATGACGCTTCCCGATTGCTAGTGACAGCTTCTGTCAACTATCAGGCCAACTGGTGGACACAGGGCAACGATCCCACCCACCACAACGGCGCCTCCGGGCAGCCCTGGACCGTCGTCGCCGCGGTCGATCCGTCGCATAACGTCCCAACCGTGCCTACCGGCCTCGCCGCTGCCGTAACGTCCGGCGCCACGAGCCTGAACTGGAATGCATCGACCGTGCCCGGCAACGGCACCGTCACCGGCTACGTGATCTTCGAAGACGACCACCAGATTGCGACCACCACCAGCACCCACTATACCGTCACCAACTTGGCGGCGGACAGCACCTACACGTTCTCGGTGGCAGCCCTCGATGCGGCGGGTTCGTCCGCCGCGGCCGACCCGATCGCGGTGCATACGGCCGCGGTCTCGCCCGGCGGCCCCGGCGGCGAAGGCCACGCGCACGAGTTCAGCCCCTACATCGACATGGCCATGCCGGTGGCTGACAATCTGTCAGCAATCGCCGCCGCGTCCGGCATCCAGAATTTCACGCTCGCGTTCGTCCTGAGCTCTGACAAGGGCATCGGGTGGCAAGGCACCGGCACGATCAGCGACGATACATTGGCCAACGGCACGACCATCCTGTCGCAGGTGCAGGCAATCCAAGCGGCGGGCGGCCACGTCACCATCTCATTCGGCGGCGCTGCGGGCCAGGAAGCTGCGCTGACCGCCACCAGTGCGGCCAGCCTGCAGGCGGAATATCAGACGGTAATCGACCGCTACCATATCAACTCCCTCGATTTCGACATCGAAGGGGCGGCAGTGCAGGATCAGCATTCAATAACGCTGCGCGATCAAGCCCTCGTGGGTCTCGAAGCCGCCAATCCCGGCCTGACCATCTCCTTCACGCTGCCGGTGTTGCCGACAGGCTTGACCCCCGACGGGCTCAACGTCCTTGCGAGCGCCAAGCAGGACGGGCTGAAGATCGACGTGGTCAACCTCATGGCGATGGACTACGGGACGTCGGTCGACAATGGCGGCCAGATGGGGCTCGACGCCATCAACGCGGCGATCGCCACCGAAAAGCAGATCAGCGACCTGGGCTCGTCGTCCAAGATCGGCATCACGCCGATGATCGGCGTCAACGACGTCAGCTCCGAGGTGTTCACGCTGGCCGATGCGCAGACGCTGCTCGATTACGCTCAGACCGACAACAATGTCGCACGGCTGTCGATGTGGTCGGTGGCACGCGACAACGGCAACACCGCCGGCGCCCACTACGCATCGCCGGACAGCAGCGGCATCGCGCAGCAGCCCTACGACTTCTCGGCGATCTTACATCACTTCGATCTGATGGTCTGACCCGCGCATGATCCGCACGGACGCCTGCGGACGCTTTCCGACCTACGCCCGGGCCTGGTCCCTCCGCGCGTGCGATCGAGCGGGGTCGACGCCATCAACGCGAGCCCCGGATAGCGGCCCGTTCCATAATCGAGCGCGGCAGGCCCGGCATGGCTTGCGCGCCACGGTGCAGGCGCCAATCCCGGCGGCCGGCTCCGGATACGAGCCGCCTGGAAGGACCGAGCCGACAACCTCGGCGCGTCTCCACGTCCTGCGTCTTGGCCCCGTCGTGGGGTCGCATCAGTCCTCGCCGGTTGCTCGAAGATAATCGTCGAGACCTGGATTGATGTTGGACACGAAGAGCTCATCGATGCTCATCCGACGCCGCGAAAGTTTCTGCTCGTCAAGATAGTTTACGAGGGCATCCAGCGTCGCGCGGCTGCCTTCGATTGAATAGTCCCAGATCTGCGGCCCGAATATCGCGCGCGTCGCCTCCACCTCGTCGATCACCCATGGCAGGCTGACCGTCAACGCATCCGTGTCGTACATCGACCGGTGAGCGAGGTCGCGTGCTCTGCAGAAGGCGCGGTAGAAGCTTATCGCGAGCCAAGGTTTCTCCATGTAAAGACCGGTTTTCAGCACGAGGGTGTGCATGATGGGGAAGATCCCTGTCTTCTTGTAGTACGCGATCTCGACCTTGCGCGAATCGCGGAACAGCCGCCGAACGGTTCTGCCGAGCCCGCTGGGGATCATGACGGATATCAGAGCGTCGATCTCGCCGCGCCCGAGCATCCCCTCCAGCGTGGCATCGGCTGGAAGAGGCTCCAGTTTGACGCCGTCAGGCGGCGTAATGGAGCGGACCGGCTTGCCGGTGACCCACACGATATCGCCGGGCGCAACGCCGTACTCGTGCATGAGCAATCCGCGGACCCAAACCGCCGCGGTCATCTGGTAGTCGCCGACGCCGACGCGCTTGCCCTTCAGATGTTCGGGCCTCTCAATACCGGAGTTGGCGCGCACATAGATCGCCGAGTGACGGAAGATCCGCGACGGAAAGACCGGAATCGCAATGAAGCGCGTGTCGCCTTCCGAGCGCAGGATGGTGTACGAGGAAAGCGACATTTCGGATATGTCGAACTCGCCGTGGTTCAGCATGCGCCAGAAGGTCTCGCCCGGTCGCAGCGGGAGGAACGTCAGATCCACGCCTTCGGGCTGCACCCTGCCATCAATCAGCGGCTGGGTACGATCGTAGCGGCCGCAAGCCAGCGTCAGTTGGAGCTTGTGCATCGGTTCAGCAACGGTTGGTCAGGGACGTTCATTCCTGCGTCACGGCCGCAGGCGTTCGGTCGCGTTGGATTTGGACTTTGATCCAATCGCGCTGCGGGCATCCTGTCCACCTCGATTTTCTTGCAAAGCGTGTGTACCCGCCGCCGCAACCACGCTTGCGCTGATGAACTCTGCCAGCATGAAGTCTGCCAGCAAGGTGTGGATGCGATCGCGGCAGGAAGGACCCTAGCTCATCGATGAGGCGCCATGATCAGCTCGTTGCTAAAACTCGCAGCCTTACTTTCCAGGCCGAATTGTTGGACAGGGTTAATATGACCCGAAGCCTTCATCCCGGCCACCGCGGGCAAGGCCGCGCTCCCGCGCTGAGAGTTGAGTCTCGTCCGCAAAAGGCCCATCCTGCGGCCCAACCAACATTGGCCGGAACACCATGACCGCCGCACGCTTCCCTTCGCTGGCCCATTGGGGCGCCTTCACGGCCCTGGTCGAGAACGGCCGCGTGGTCGGCTGCGAGCCGTTCGCGCGCGATCCCGCGCCGTCGAACATGCTCGATGCCATCCCGGAGATGGTGCACTCGCCGCTGCGCATCGCGCGGCCGGCCATTCGCGCGGGCTGGCGCGAGGGCAAGGAACGCACCGGCACCGATCGCTTCCACGAAGTGTCTTGGGACGAAGCCCTCGCCGCTGTTGCCGCGGAGCTGGCGCGCGTGCGCGAGAGATTCGGCAGCGCCGCGATCCTCGGCGGCTCCTACGGATGGTCGTCGGCGGGCCGCGTGCACCATGCCCGCAGCCTGCTGCGGCGGTTCCTGTTCCTCGGCGGCGGCTGCGTCGACCAGGTCGGCAACTACAGCTTCGGCGCGGCGCAATACATCCTCCCGCGGGTGATTGGCACGTTCCAGCCGGTGGTCGGCCAGGTCACGGACTGGTCGTCGATCGTCAAGCACACGCGCCTGATGCTCGCGTTCGGCGGGCTCGCCACCAAGAACGGCCAGGTGACCTCGGGCGGCGCCGGCGCTCACAGCATGGAGGCGTGGCTGCGGCGGGCGAAGGAGGCCGGCATCGAATTCGTCTCCATCAGTCCGCTCAAGTCCGATGCTCCCGACTTTCTCGGCGCGCAGTGGATTCCGATCCGGCCCAATACAGATACCGCGCTGATGCTGGCGATGGCGCACACGCTGCTCAGCGAGGAGTGTTACGACGCACCGTTCGTCGCGAGCTATTGCACCGGCTTCGAAGCGTTCCGCCGTTATCTCCTTGGCCTCGACGACGGAGTGCCCAAAGACGCGGAATGGGCTCAGCCGATCACTGGCGTCGGCGCCGACACTATCCGCGAGCTTGCGCGCCGCGCGGCCGCAACTCGCAGCATGATCACCTGCGCGTGGTCGCTGCAGCGCGCGCATCATGGCGAGCAGCCGTACTGGGCGGCGATCGTGCTGGCGGCGATGCTGGGGGGCATCGGTCTCCCTGGCGGCGGTTTTGCGTTCGGCCACGGCTCGACCAACAGCATCGGCGTTCCGCGCGTGGATGTGGCGGGACCCGAGGTGCCGCTGCCGCTCAACCCGGCGCGCGCGATGATTCCTGTCGCCCGCATCTCCGACATGCTGCTCGCTCCCGGCGACAGCTACCAATTCAACGGCCGCCGCTGCGTCTATCCCGACATCCGGCTGGTCTATTGGGCGGGCGGCAATCCGTTCCATCACCACCAGGATCTGAACCGGCTGCGGCGGGCCTGGCAGAGACCCGAGACGGTGATCGTGCACGAGAGCTGGTGGACGCCGACCGCGCGCCACGCCGACATCGTGCTGCCGGCCACCACCACGCTCGAGCGCAACGACGTCGGCGGCTCGTCGCGGGATTCGTTCGTTCTCGCCATGCACCGCGCCATCGATCCGGTCGGCGACGCCAGGAACGACTTCGACATCTTCCGCTCGCTGGCGCGGCGGCTCAACTACGAGACCGCGTTCACCGAGGACCGCGACGAGATGGGCTGGTGCCAATGGGTCTACGACCAGGTGCGCGCGAGCGCGGCCGCCAAAGGTGTGGCGCTCCCCGGCTTCCAGCAATTCTGGGCCGAGGGCTTCGTCGAGTTGCCCCCGCCCGCGCGCGACTACGTGCTGTTCGAGGATTTCCGGCGCGATCCCGCACGCCATCCGCTTAAGACGCCGTCAGGACGGATCGAGATCGTTTCCGATGCCGTCGCCGGCTTCGACTATGCGGACTGCCCGCCGCACCCGGCCTGGATGCCGCCGGCGGAATGGCTCGGAAGCGCGAGCGCGGAACGCTGGCCGCTCCACCTGGTAACGCACCAGCCCGCAAGCCGTCTGCACAGCCAGATGGACCCGGGACCGGTGTCCCGCGGGCACAAGGTTGCGGGGCGCGAGCCGGTCCGCATCAGCCCCGGAGACGCGGCGCCACGCGGCATCAGCGACGGCGACGTGGTGCGCCTGTTCAATGCCCGCGGCGCCTGTCTCGCCGGCGCGGTGATCGACACCGGCGTGATGCCGGGGGTCGTCGTCATGGCAACAGGCGCATGGTTCGATCCGGCGGAAACGGGAGCGCCCGAGCGGCACGGCAATCCCAACGTGCTCACGCTCGACATCGGGACCTCGCCGCTCGCGCAAGGCACGAGCGCGCTCACGGCCCTGGTCGAGATCGAGCGCTGGGATGCGCCGGTACCGGCGGTTCGCGCATTCACGCCGCCCGAGTTGGTCGCCGCCGACTAGGCCCGAAGCGAAGCGCGCGCAGCAAGGCGGCACCTAACGTCGCATCGCATCGCGTCAGCTTTGCTTTGCTGATGAAGCGCTCAAAGGAATTTTTTGCGTCCGGTCAGGAAAGGCGCAAGGAGGCCCGAGGCCGCGCGGCTCATGGGACCTTCGCGCACTCATTCAGCCCTCGACGTCGGTCTCGGGTCGATCATCGCCTTTTGACACTTCGTCGTGCCAATGCCCCTCCTCGTCCTCGTACGAGATGCCAGTCGTCTCTCCCGGGATGACTTGTTCCTTGGCCGCACGCTCGGCCGCCTTGCGGGCCAGGTCGTGGGAAGGAAAGGTCTCGGAAAACACGCCATCGACCCGGTAGGCCCAGCCGCCGTCGTGCTCGACGATTTCATACGTGATCCTGGTCATGAATCGCTCCTGATGTTGATGGGAGCAGTCTGAGATGCTCCCGGACTCAATCGAACTTCAATGGCAGCAGGCTGACCGATGGCGGCCGGGGCGCGGTCGGCCGCGGCCAAGAAGGCATGCAGCGTCGCCACCACCTGTGCGCCCTCACCGACCGCCGCCGCGACCCGCTTGACCGAACCGGAACGGACGTCGCCGATGGCAAAGACGCCGCGCCTACTGGTTTCCAGCGGGCGGTGTTCGCCGCGGGCGTCGCCGCCGGTCAGCACAAACCCTTTGGCGTCGAGCGCCACGCCGGATCCGGATAGCCAGTCCGTGTTCGGCTGCGCTCCGATAAAGAGGAACAGATGGCGGATCGGCCGCCGCACCTCCTCGCCCGACTTGCCTCGGCGCCAGCGGATCGCCTCGAGCGTGCCGTCGCCACCTTCCAGGGCGCTGACCTCGACCTGCGTCACCACCTCCACGTTGGAGAGTCCGGCGATGCGGTCCACGAGATAGCGCGACATGGCGGATTCCAGGCCCGGTCCGCGCACCAGCAGCCAGACCTTGGCGGCTTGGCTCGCCAGATAGACCACTGCCTGGCCCGCGGAATTGCCGCCGCCCACGAGCGCCACCTCCTGACCGGCGCACAGCCTGCCCTCCAGAGGGGATGCCCAGTAGTGGACACTCGAGGCCTCGAAGGCTTCCAGATCCTTGACCCCGAGGCGACGATAGCGCGCTCCGCTGGCGATGACGACCGAGCGGGCGCTGACCCGCTCATCGTTCGACAGCTTCAAGGCGAAGGCGCTCCGGTTCGGATCGTCGAGGGCCGCAAGGCCGACCACCTCATCGGGGATCGCCATTTCGACCCCGAATTTCTGGGCCTGGTTGTATGCGCGCGCCATCAAGGCCATGCCGGTGATCCCGGTCGGGAAGCCGAGGTAGTTTTCAATCCGGGCCGAGGCGCCGGCCTGGCCGCCGAACGCGCGGCAGTCGAGCACCAGCACGGAGAGCCCTTCGGACGCGGCGTAGACCGCGGTGGCGAGACCCGCCGGCCCGGCGCCCACGACCACTACGTCATAGACGCGATCGGGATCGATCGGCCTGACCAGGCCGATGCAGCGGGCGAGCTCGGTCTCGCTCGGATTGCGCAACAGCTGTCCGCCCGGGCAAAGGACGATCGGCAACTGACCGGGGTCGACGTGAAAGCGTTCGATCAGCGCCTTCGCCTCCGAATCGGTGTCGGGGTTCAGCCTTTGATGCGGATGGCCGTTGCGTGAGAGAAAGCCCTCGAGCCGAAGCACATCGCCGTTCTCGGCGCGGCCGACGATCACCGGCCCGCCGGCGCCCGTCTCCAGCAGGCCGACGCGACGCAGGATCAGGGCGCGCATGATCCGCTCGCCGAGCTCCGCCTCGGCAATGAGCAACGCCCGGAGCCGGTCCGGGGGGATGATCAAGGCCTCCACCGGCCCCTGCGCGTGGGCATCCACCAGGGCCGGCCGGCCGGCCAGTTGAGCCAGCTCCCCCATGAACGCGCCGGCACCGTGGGTGACGATCGCCTTGCGGCGACCCGATTCGTCGTGCTGGGTGATGTCGACATTGCCGGCCAGGATGATGGTCAGGCCGTGGCCCCTGTCGCCGACCTTGGCCAGCGCCTCGCCTGCCCCGTATGAGCGGACCTCGCCGAACCGGCGCACCCGTTCGATCTCCGCCGGCTCCAGGACGGGGAACATCTGGTGGCGTCGCGTGTCGATGATCGATTGCGTCGGTACGGTCATGTCATTCGAACCTGCTACCGGCGCGTTGTCGATGAGCTGACCGCGCCGCGACTTATATAGTGGCCGCGGGCCAGCTGTGGCCACAGCAGCGCGCGGCGTGTCGCAGAAATGCCATGGAGCATTGGCATCGCGGCTCCCGCCCGCCTGGTATGCGGTCGGACCGGGCGCCCGTTCGCCGTGCGCCATGGGATCTAGCGTGCCCGACGGGCTGAACCGCCTGGTCAAACGAACGAGGACCGCCCGGCCTCCTGCGTCACGGCGTCAGCGACGCGGCATAGGCCGCAATCGCCAGCATGTCGTCGTTGCTCAGCTTTTCGACCACCTGCTGCATCAACGCCGCCGAGGTTCCGATACGTTCGCCGTTCTGCATATTCCAGAGCTGGCGCACGATGTAGTTGGGATGGCGTCCTGCAATCGCGGGCACCTCGCCCAGGCCTCGCAAGGTCGGTCCGTGGCAGATGCCGCACGCGAGCGTCTTGCCGCCGCCGCCCCTGATCGCCAGTTCCCTGCCCTTGGCGATGCTGCCCTTCGGCACATAGGCGACAAAGCCGGAGCTGGGATCGCGGTAGACCACGACCTCCTCGTCCTCCGGCACCTCGATGATGCGGTTGCCCAACGGCTCGCTGCCGCCGTCCGGATGCAGGAGCCGCTTGTTGCCGGGACCGATATAGGACTTCGGCACGGTGTCGGCCTCGACCACCCGGATCCAGGTCCTCGGCTTGACTGACGCAAAATAATCGGCCGCATCCTTGATCTCGGCATCCGTGATGACCTTGGCCATGGCCACCATCGTCCCGCCGTACTTGCGGTCGCCGCTCTTCCAGTCGGCCATCTGGCGAATGAAATAGGACGCCGGCAGACCGGCCACATACGCGGATTCATCGTGACCGGTGCCGGTCGGAAGATGACAGGAGCCGCACGCGCGCACCTGCTTGTCCTTGTTGCCGTATTGCACGATTTTTGGCATCGCCGGGTACATGCTCGGGAACCAGTTCGGGATGTCGTACATATCGTCCGCCTTGGCGCGCGTGATCGACAGCGTGCTGCCGGGCGGCGCAGGCCTCACGCTGCTGCCTTCGAACCGGGGAGGAGGTTGCACCTTCTCCGTCGTCGGGAACGCCCAATCCGGCTTCTCCGCCGCGGCTGCCAGCGTGGGCACCAGCGTGAGCGCCAGGACGCCGATGACTTTCCTCATTGACACCTCCCCCAACCGTTTCTTCCGAACTTGACCGACATTCTCGGCACGATCCGTCGATGGACGGCCATGCATGCTTTCACGGCGCATTCCATAGTCAAGTCGGTTGTCGCCGAGCATCGCCGGTCGGCTGAAAAAATCGCGCGAAGGCCGCCAGGCCTTGGCGGCGGCGTAGATGAAGGAGGGGGACCGGCGCCCGCGAGATCGAGCACAAAGGGTTGCATGCGCTGCGCCCGAAGCGCGGCCTAGGTGAGCAGGCAGGATCGAGCGGCGGCGCGCTCGATTGACTCCAAGCTTGCCGAAACCTATGCACGGGGCCGCAATCACGCGCCGCGGCGAACGCATTCCAATGAATTCTTCCATTCGCTCCATCGTGCATCCCACCGATTTTTCAGACCTGAGCGCCGCGGCATTCGCCCACGCATTGCGCATTGCCTTGGCGGCAAGGAGCAAACTGCACCTCATTCACGTTTCGCAGTACGACGCCGGTGAAGCATTGGCGTTCCCGCATGCGCGACGTCTGCTGGCGCAATGGGGACTGACCGACGCGCACGATCCACCCTCGGTGGTCGCGACCAAGCTCGGGATCGAAGTCGACAACATTCGCCTGGCGTTGCAAGAACCGACGCGAGCCATCGTCGACTTTCTGAGCGAGCATTCGAGCGATCTCGTGGTGCTCGCGACCCACGGCCGGGACGGCGTCGAGCACTGGCTCAAGGGATCGGTGGCCGAAGCGGTGTTCCGCCGCTCGGCACTTCCGACGCTCTTCATCGCGCCAGGCGCGCGCGGTTTCGTAGGTCAGGTCAGCGGCGACATCCAGCTCCGGCGGGTACTTGTCCCCGTCGATTTTTCGCCGAGGCCGGGTCCGGCGCTCGAAGCCGTTCATCGATTCTGCAGGCTGATGACCGACACCAAGATCGCCGTGCATCTCCTTCACGTCGGAGAGAAGGCGCCGCCGCTTCATATCAAGTCGTCGCATTCGGGCTCCCTGCCGGCAGTGATCCTTCGATCCGGCAACGTCGTGAAGACGATCGTGGAGACGGCCATCGAGCTTGACGTCGACCTCATAGGCATGCCGACGGCGGGGCATCACGGCGTCCTCGACGCGCTACGCGGCAGCACGACCGAGCGCGTGATCCGCCACGCCCCCTGCCCGGTCTTCGCCTTATCGGCCGCATAGAGCGCGTCTATTGCGGCGGGACCTTCAGGCAGGCCGCGACAAGAGGGCTGTTGGCGGGCACGGGGCTGCGGCAGGTCGCGGACCGCTCGGTGGGGATGACGGCAGCGTTGCGTCTGACTCCGCAATAGGCAGTCAGAAGCATCTCATCCCCGGCGCATTGCACAGTGCAGTTCGTCGGGTCGCAATTCGATCGCACCACCCGAATGCCGAAAGCGGGACCGGGCGGACCGGCATCGCCTTTCGGACCCGGGGGGCCGGGCGGCCCAGGATCGCCCTTCGGCCCCTGCTGACCTTGACCGCAACCCAGCAGCATACCGGCTAACGCAATCGCGATGAACACTCGGAGGAGATGCATGGCCTTCCCTTCGAAAAACGCGGGACAGGATGTCAGATGTTGCCATCCGGCCAACGGTCGATCACGCAGGTGCCCGCAACTGCATTGCCGGCGCGCGCTTGCCACCGCGGCGTCGGCAAGGTCAAACCTAGGCGACAGCGGCGTGGTGGCCTATAAATATGGCCGATCGGATCATCTCCTGTCATCTCGATGATCGGCCGGCGCGATTTTGCCAAGGGAGACCGGAATGTCGACAAAGATGCTGACGGGCTCGTTCGTTGCGCTCATCACGCCGTTCAACAAGGACGGCTCGGTGGATTTTGCCGCGTTTCGGACCTTGCTGAAATTCCAGGAAGACCGGGGCACATCGGCTGTGCTGATCATGGGCTCGACCGGCGAGACCTCGATGCTCACGCCGGAAGAGAAAAAGCAGATCATCGTCGAGACCGCGAAGATGAAGACGCCGCGCATGCCGATCTTCTTCGGTTGCACCGGCAACAGCACCGAGGCGACGATCGGCAATGTCCGTTTCGCCAGAGACAACGGCGCCGACGGCGCGATCCTGGCAGCGCCCGCCTATATCTGCGCGCCGGAAAGCGACGTCGAGCGCTTCTTCCTTGACGTTGCGGACGCAACCGATCTGCCGCTCGGCATCTACAACAACCCGCCGCGGGTGAAGAGCGACCTCAACTGGGACCATCTCCTTCGCATCTTCAAGCATCCGAACTACGTCGTACACAAGGAATCGACGGCGCGCGTCGGGCAGGTGGCGCAGGTGCTGGCCGGCAAACCCAGGGTGTCGATCATGTGCTGCGACAGTCCCAATCTTGGGCTGGTGGTGCCGACGATGTCGCTCGGCGGCCACGGCACTGCCAATATGACCGGCAATATCGCACCCACCGAGCTCGCGACCATCTCGACGCCGTGGACGAGCTATGTCGAGGCGGAAAATTTCAGGACCACCTACCTCAGGCTCTTGCCGCTCCTGCACTTCACCTACTCCGCGATCAACCCGGTGGCGGTCAAATCGCTGATGAAGGCGCTCGGGCTGCCCGCCGGCGATCTGCGCAAGCCCTTGAGCAACCTCGACGGCGAGGCGCTCGCCAAGGGCCTTCGCATCGTCCAGGAACTCGGGCTCGACCAGCGATACGGCTACAAGATCGGTCCGATCTCGGCCGTCGCCGCGTGAGCGCTGCCTGCTGGAAATCATCGCGCGGCGCCGCCGACCTCGGGGCCCATCCGCGCCCGGCGCCAAGGGTCCAAGTCGGCCATAGCCGACTTGGATGTCGGCGAGCCGGAAGCCATATCTCGCAGCCGAGACTGTGGCTTTCCGGCTTTCCCTTCGTTCGGCCGGAATGACGGGCTGACGACATGGACCTCGGAATTCGCGGCCGAAAGGCGCTGCTGAGCGGGGCGAGCCGCGGTCTCGGCAGGGCCTGCGCCTTCGCGCTCGCGCGGGAGGGCGTCGACGTGACCATCGTCGCGCGCCGGCGCGACCTGCTCGAGAAAACCGGCGCTGAAATCGCCGCGGCCGCCGGGGTCAAGGTGACGACGGTCGCCGGCGACATCACCACCGGGGAAGGACGCGCCGCCGCACTTGCGGCCTGCCCCGAGCCCGATATCCTGCTCAACAACGCAGACGGCCCGCTACCGGGCGATTTCCGCGACTGGTCGCGGGACGATTGGATTGCTGCGCTTGACGCGATGATGCTGTCACCGATCGAGATGATGCGGCTTACCGTCGACGGCATGATGACGCGCGGCTTCGGCCGCATCATCAACATCGTCTCGCGCAGCGTGAAGATTCCGCAGCCGGAGCTCGCCCTGTCGAACGGCGCGCGTTCCGGTCTCGTCGGTTTCGTCGCCGGGCTCGCGCGGCAGACCGTTGGCTGCAACGTCACCATCAACAATCTGCTGCCGGGAATCTTCGACAGCGACGCCCAGCGGGCGCACGTCAGGGGGATGCTGGCGGCGACCGGCAAGAGCTTCGAGGAGCTATGGCACGCGCGGGCGCAGGCGAATCCGGCCAGACGTTACGGCCGGCCGCCGGAACTCGGGGCCTATTGCGCGTTCCTCTGCTCCGAGCATGCCGGTTTCATCACCGGCCAAAATCTGCTGATCGACGGGGGAAGCTATCCGGGGACATACTGAACAGCGGCCAGACAAGGAGCTTCCCCCATGCGTTTGATGACGATGTCCGCGCTCACGATCGCCCTCGCCGGGCTCGCTGCGGCGCCCGCGACGGCCGAGAACTATCCCGCGCGCACGGTCACGGTGGTCGTGCCGTTTCCCGCCGGCGGATCGGTCGACGGCGTCGCGCGCATCCTGGTGCAGAAGCTCAACGGGACGGTGGGGCAGCACTTCATCGTCGAGAATCGAGCCGGCGGCGCTTCCGGAACGGTCGGCGCCAATGCCGTCGCCAAGGCGGCGCCTGACGGCTACACCCTGATGGTGTCGGCCTCGGTCCATGTGATCAATCCGTTCCTTTACAAGAGCGTTCCCTACGACGTAGTGAACGACTTCACCCCGGTCTCGCTCATTGCGGACGGGCCGTTGATCGTGAGCACCACGCCGAGCGTGCCGGCCAACAATCTGAAGGATTTCTTCGCGCTGGTGCGCAAGGACCCGCAGAAATACACGTTCGGGACCACCAGCATCGGCTCCGCCAGCCATCTCGCCATCGAGCTCTTGAAGCACGACGCCGGCCTCGACACGCTGGTCGTCGCCTACAAGGGGACCGCGCCGGCGCTGACCGATCTCATGAGCGGGCAGATCCAACTGCTGGCCGATCCCATGCTCTCGTCGCTGCCGCTTGCGCAGGGGGGTAAGATCAAGGCCCTCGGACTGACCAGCCTCAAGCGGGCGGCGGCGGCACCCGATATCCCGACCGTCGAAGAGTCCGGCGTGAAGGGATTCGCATTCGTGTCGTGGTACGGATTGTGGGGACCGAAGAACCTGCCGGCCGACATCTCCAGCAAGCTGCAGGCCGACGTCGCCAAGGTCCTCGCACTGCCGGACGTCAAGCAGCGCCTGAACACGCTCGGGTTCGATCCGATCGGCACCGGCGGTGAACAGTTCGCGGCCTATATCCGCGACGAGATGGCGAAATACGAGAAGATCATCAAGGACGCCAAGATCAAGGTCGAATGAACGCGGGCACCGGCGCGCCATGCGCGTGATGGTGCTCGGCGCCGGCGTGATCGGAACGAGCAGCGCCTACTATCTCGCGAAGGCCGGCCACGACGTGGTCGTGCTCGAGCGCCAGAGCGGTCCGGCGTTGGAAACGAGCTTCGCCAATGCCGGCGGCATCTGCCCGGGATTTGCCGGCCCCTGGGCGGCGCCGGGCATGCCGCTCAAGGTCGCGCGCCGGCTGTTCAGCCCGCAGGCGCCGTTCGCCTTGCGGCCGCGGCTCGATCCACAGCAGTGGCGCTGGCTTATCCGCTTTCTGCGCAACTGCAGCGCGGAGCGCTTCGCGCGCAACAAGGCGCGCATGCAGCGCATCGCCCATTACAGCAAGGCGTGCCTCGCGGAGCTCAGGGGGGATACCGGCATCGCCTTCGATCACGGCACGGGCGGCGTGCTGCAACTCTTCCGTACCAAGGCGGAGCTCGCGGGCGCGGAGAAATCGGCGCGCGTGCTCGCTGAGTTCGGCGTCGCTCATCGCATTGTCGATGCCGAGGGAGTGGTTGCAATCGAGCCCGCGTTGCGCGCCGCAGCCGTCAAGCTGGCGGGCGGACTGCATCTTCCCGGTGACGAGACCGGCGACTGCCGCAAGTTTACCGTGGCGCTCGCCGAGCTTTCGCAGCGACGCGGTGTCACGTTCAAGTTCAACACGACGGTGAAGCGCTTGCTGCTCGAAGGCGCCCGCATCGCGAGCGTCATCACCGATCAGGGCCTGCTCGACGCCGACGCCTATGTCGTAGCTCTCGGCAGCGCGGCGGCCCCCACGCTGCGGCCGCTCGGGATCGATCTTCCGATCTATCCGGTGAAGGGATACTCCGTCACCATCGACATTGAGGGGTGCGTTCCGGCGCCGCGATCCTCGGTGATGGACGAGCATTCCAAGGTCATGTTCACGCGGCTGGGCACGCGCCTGCGCGCTGCCGGCGTGGGGGAGATCGCCGGCTATGACCTTTCGGTCCGCGCGTCAGGCGTCGCCACCGTGCTGCGGAGCCTGCGGGAGCTTTTTCCGCGGGCGGCGGCCGATCGCGGCGCCGGCGCGCCGCGCGTGTGGGCTGGGTTGCGTCCCATGACGCCGGACGGACCGCCCTATCTCGGCGCTACCGGCGTAGCCAACCTGTTCGTCAATGCCGGACAGGGGTCGAACGGCTGGACGCAAGCCTGCGGCTGCGGACGCGTGGTGGCCGACATCGTCTCCGGCCGCCGGCCGGAGATCGACCTCGAAGGATTTGGCGTCGATCGGTAGCGACGACGATGCATCGAACGCCGACGTCGACGGCGGTCACTCCGTCGCCTGCGCGATCAATTGCGCGCGCAGCACCTTGCCGTAATGCGATCGCGGCAGGCTCGGCACGAAGCGAATCGAGCGCGGCTTCTTGTAGCCGGCGAGCCTCCCGCGGCAATGTTCCACCAGCTCACGCTCGGCGACCGACATGCCGGGCTTGGTCACCACGAAGGCCGTCACCGCTTCCCCCCATTCGGCGTCGGGCAAGCCGATCACCGCGACTTCGGCAACGGCGGGATGCAGCACGATGACGTCCTCGACCTCTTTCGGGATGACCGTGCTGCTGCCGGACCGGATCACGTCCTTGAGCCGGCCCACGATGTGAAGATGGCCGCCGTCGTCGAACTCGCCGATATCGCCGGTATGGAGCCAGCCGTCGCGCAGCGTCGAGCTGGTGGCCGCCTCGTCATGCCAGTACCCCGCCATCACGTGGCCGCCGCGGATCAATACCTCGCCGGATCCGCCCGCAAGGACGCGCGAGCTGTCATCCGTGTCCGCGATTTGGACCTGATAGTCGCCAAGTATGCATCCGACTGAGTGAATGAGCCGCCTTCGCTCCGCCGCCGCCTCCAGTGCTCGCGGCGGCAGATAAGAGGTCACTGGGGCCTCGGTGAGGCCGTAGAGGACGCCGATCTTGGGGCCGATCAGCTCGAGCGCGCGCTCGAACACGGCGGGCGGAATACGCGAGCCGCCGACATGGATCGCTTGCAGGCGCTCAAGCCGCTCGTCCCGGGCATGCAGGTGATCGAGGCAGCGCACCAGCTGGGTCGGCACCAACGATGTGCGGGTTGCGCCGGTCTGCTGCACGAAGGTCGCGAACTCCTCGGGGCCGAAGCGACGCAGCACCACGGTCGCCCCCGCGAACAGATGCGACATCAGGATCACCTGCGCGACCGGCCAGAGCGGACGCAGGTTGAGGAAGACGCTCTCACCGTGAATGTCGAAGCCGTTGATCGTATTGTGCGCGACCGCCATCAGGTTGCGGTGCCGTAACATCGCGGCTTTCGGCGCGCCGGTGGTGCCGCCGCTGAAATTGAGGCTCGCGAGCTCGGCGTCCTCGCCCTCCGGCAGCGGCCCTTCGGATGCCCGCCGCAGCAGGTCCTCGTAGGCGAGGCCCGCACCGCCGCCAATAGTAATAATGTGTCGGAGACTTTCCACGCGCTCGGCCAGCCCGTCCGTCGCCGGTGCGAACGAGACATGCGTGACGAGCGCCGTCGCGCCTGCGTAGCGCAGCAGCGCCGCCAATTCCGCGCGGGTCAGGCGCGGATCGAGCGGCACGCGCACGAAGCCGGCCGACATGATGGCGTAGTCGGCTTCGAGATATTCGCGGATGTCGGGGACGAGCAGCGCGATGCGGTCGCCCTTGCTCAGCCCGAGACCTGCGAGCGCATTGCCGAACCGCGTGATCCGGGCATGGAGCTCACGGTAGGACCATGTTCCGTGCTCGTCGGCGACGGCGGCGCGCGGGCCGTGCCGCAGCGCAAGCTCACGCCATTTTGCGGCGATGTGCATGTCACCAACCCGCAAGCACGACGCGTCCGGTAACGGCGCGGCGCTCGATGAGCGCGTGCCCTTCCCCCGCCTGCGGGAACGGCAGGACGCGGCCGATGAACGGCTTGACCGCGCCGCTGGCGAGGAGATGCAGCGCCATATGCACGTCCTTGAACGTCGCGTTGCCGGACCCGGCAATGCGAATCCGCCGCATGATGACGAGACCGGGATCGAGTTCGACCGGGCGCGTGCCGATATTGCCGAGCACCACCACGCTCGCGTGTTGCGCGCACGATCGCAGGCTTTCGCCGAAAGTACCGGTCACGACGTTCTCCAGCACCACGTCGACCCCTTGCTTGGCGGTCAACCGCCACGCTTCGCTACTGAATTTCAGGTCGGGGCTGACGATGACCTCGTCGGCGCCGGCATCGCGAACGACCTCGGCCTTGTCCTGCGAGCTCGTGACCGCGATCACCCGCGCCTGCACGCTCTTTGCGACCTGGATTTGATGCAGACCAAGTCCGCCGCCCGCGCCGGTGATCAGGACGACCTGTCCGGGCTCGAGGGCGGCCACGCCCAGCGCCGCTCGCACGCTGGTGCCGACGGGACAGACCGCGAGCGCGGCCGCGGTCAGGTCGAGGCCGTCAGGGACCGCAATCGCGTTGCGCGCTGGCACGCAGGCGAACTCGGCATAACCGCCCCCACCCTGCTCCCCCAGCACGCGGCTGTTCCTGCAAAGATCCTGGCGGCCGCTCAGGCAATAGCGGCAGGTACCACAGAACAGGCGCTGATAGATCGCGACGCGTTCGCCCATGCGAGCGGCCGGAACGCCGACGCCGATGCCCACGACCTCGCCGGCGATCTCATGTCCGAGGATACGGCCGGGCTTGCCCCCCGGAATCCTGCCGCCGCGTGAGAGGACATCGTGATGGCAGATACCCGCGGCACGAATGTGCACGAGCACGTCGTCGGGACCGGGCGCGGGCCGTTCGACCTCGGCCAGTTCGAGGACCTCCGGACCGCCGAAATCGCGGAATGTTATCGCCTTCATCGCTGGCATTGATCACCGGCGGCGGGAAAATGCGGCCGCGCCGTCCTTGTAATCGTCGTGCGTCTCAACCACGGCTCGCACCGCTTCGATTTCGGAACGCTCGGCTTCGCACATGGGGGCCGAGAACATCGCCAGACGCTTGGTGGCCTGGACTGCGGCGGGCGAATAGCCGGCGATCGTCGCGGCCCATCTCTCGGCCTCGGCCGCGACGTCGTCGACGACCGCATTGAGAAGACCCCAACGCCAGGCTTCGTCGGCCGAAACATTGCGCGCCAGGAGCAGCATTTCGAGTGCCTGTGCGCTCGGGATCACCTGCGGCAGGCGCAGCGCGCTCACCGCCGATATCATTCCGTGCCGCACTTCAGGATAGCCCAGCACCGTGTCCTTGGCCGCGAGGCGCAGGTCGCAGTGCAACGCCAAAGTCATGCCCATGCCAATGCAATAGCCGTGCAGCGCCGCGATCACCGGCTTGAACAGCGGGATGCCGACGCCGGGAATGGCGCGCAACAGGGTGTCGGTGGTGACCATGCTCCCGGTCCGGCTGATCTCCTTGATGTCCGAGCCGGCGCAGAAGGCTTTCTCACCAGCCCCGGTGAGGATGGCGACCCGCACCCCCGCATCATCGGCGATCTCCCGCCAGACCGCCGCAAGCCGTTCCTTGGCGGGCACATCGAGCGCGTTGAGCACCTGCGGCCGGTTGAGCGTGACGACTGCGATCCCGTTCGCCCGCTTCTCCAGTAGAACCGACATGCCATCACCATTTGCGACGCGATCCGATGCTTTTATCAGGATAAATGACAGCCGTCGCGATCGACCGGTCGCCGCATAGCTCTCGCGTGCAACCGGCGTGAGCCGCACGAGAGCACGTGCCGCACGGCAGCGACAATTGATTTTTCCCATTGAACGCACGATCATCATCGGCCCCCGGACCGCGGGCAGTCCTGTCCAGTCTGCAAAGAACGCCCCTGCGCATGACCGAATTTGCCGCCGCGGCAGAGGCAAGCGGAGCCCAGCTCGGGCTGCGCCAACTCACGAAAGCCTTCGGTGCGGCCAAGGCCGTCGATCAAATCTCGCTCGATGTTCCCCCCGGCGCCTTCGTGTCTCTCCTGGGTCCCAGCGGGTCGGGAAAAACCACCACGCTCAATCTGATCGCCGGCTTTCTCACGCCCGATTCCGGCGACATCATGCTGGACCAGCGCTCGATCGCCGACGTGCCTCCGCACAAGCGCAATATCGGCATGGTGTTTCAGTCCTACTCGCTGTTTCCGCACATGACGGTCGCGGAGAACGTGGGCTTTCCCCTGCGCATGCGCACGCGGCTTTCGCGCGCCGATGCCCGCCGGCGGATCGACGAGATGCTCGCTTTGGTCCAGCTCGGCCATCTCGGCGCCCGCTATCCGCGGCAGTTGTCCGGAGGGCAGCAACAGCGGGTCGCCATGGCGCGGGCGCTGGTCTCGCATCCGCGCCTGCTGCTGATGGACGAGCCGCTCGGCGCGCTCGACAAGAAATTGCGCGAGCAGATGCAGGTCGAGATCAAGCGCATCCATCGCAGCGTCGGCACCACGGTCATCTACGTGACGCACGACCAGACCGAGGCGCTGACGATGTCCGACCTCGTGGTGGTGATGCATCAGGCCCGCGTCGCCCAGGTCGGCACGCCACGCGTGCTCTACGAAGCGCCCGCCAGCCTGTTCGTCGCCGATTTCCTCGGGGACTCGAACCTCCTGGGCGCGAAGGTCATTCGCGCCTCCGGCGACGAATTTACCGTTGAGATCGAGAGCGGCGAGACCATCCGCGCAAAGCGGGCCACCTTTGCAGCGCCGCAGGGCAGCCGGGTCGTCGTCCTGCTTCGCCCGGAGGACATGTCGGTGGGCACGACCAGCGAACGAACGGACGGGCAGGACGTGCTGGCCGGCCTCGTCAAGGACATCAGCTATCACGGCGACACGTTCAAGCTCGATGTCGCCGTGGGCGAGGAGGTGCTGAAGGTCAAGGTGGGACGCGAGCAAGGCACGGGGATACGGCGGGGTCAGCAGGTTTTCCTGACGTGGAAATCCGCCGCGGCCCGGGTTCTGCCCGTGGATCGGGCCGACGCTGCCGTCGACGGAGACGAGCGATGACCGCCTTGGCCGAACCGCACGCCAGGCTGCTGCGAAGAACGGCATTTTCCAGCCCCAGGCTGTTGCCGGCGCTGCTGCTGCTGCCCTGCCTAATCTGGATCTCGTTCTTCTTCCTGACTCCGCTCGGACTGATGTGCTGGCGGAGCCTCGCGAGCGAAGGCTTCTCGCTCGAAACCTACGGTATCCTGTTCACCTCGCCACTCTACACCAAGGTCATGCTTACGACCGTGAAGACCGCGGCCATCGCGACCATCTTTGCGCTCGTCCTGGCCTATCCGCTGGCCTACGTGCTTACCATCAGCGGCGGCCGGATGCGCGCGCTGATCCTGGTCTTCGTTCTCATCCCCTACTGGGTCGACATCATCGTGCGAAGCTTCTCCTGGCTGATCCTCCTGGGCGACCATGGGATCGTCAACAAGGCACTGGTCGGGCTCGGGATCATCAGTGCGCCGCTGCAACTGCTTTACAATCCTTTCAGCGTGCTGCTCGCCATGGTCCAGATCCTGTTGCCGCTGACCACCGTGACCTTGTTCGGCGCCATGCTGCGCATCGATCGCACGCTCGTGGCCGCGGCAAAGATCCACGGCGCCAACGAGTGGCAGGCATTCCGCACCGTGTTCTTCCCGCTGAGCCTGCCGGGAGTCTATGGCGCCGGCCTGCTGGTGTTCGTGCTTGCACTCGGCTTCTACGTAACGCCGGCGCTCTTGGGGAGCCCGCGCGAGACCATGATCGCGCAGACGATCATGGTCGAGGCGAGCCAGCTTCTGGACTGGCCGCAGGCGAGCGCGGCGGGAGCCGTGCTCCTCTTTATCACCACGTCGATCGCCGCGATCTACAACCGCTACTTCAGCCTCGACCGCTTGTGGGGAGGCTCCGACGCATGAGCGCGAGGGCGGGTAAGATCGGGCTGGGCGCGGCCGTGCTGGCCGTGCTGATCTATCTGATCTTCCCGGTGATCGTGGTGCTGGCGATCTCGTTCAGCTCGGGCAATTTCCTCCTGTTCCCGCCGCCCGGCTTCTCGCTGCGCTGGTACGAAAGCATCGCCGGCGATCCGGAATGGGTGAGCGCGCTGTGGGTGACGCTCAAGGTCGGCAGCCTGTCCGCGCTGATCGCGATCCTGCTCGGCGTTCCCGCCGCTTTCGCGCTGGTGCGCCATGTCATTCCGGCCAAGGCGCTGCTCAGCGCGCTCATCCTGTGCGCGCTGGTCACTCCGCCGATCGTCACGGCGCTGTCGACCTATCTGTTCTTCGTCCCGCTCGGACTGGTCAACACCGTCATCGGTCTCGCCTGCGCACATGCTGTGAGCGGCATGCCGTTCGTGGTCATCAACACGGCCGCGAGCCTGCGCAACGCCGACATCAATCTCGAGCGCGCCGCGGTGATCCACGGCGCCCACCCGCTGTGGGCGGTGCTGCGCATCACCCTGCCGATCATCTCACCCGGGATCGTCATCGGCGCGATTTTCGCCTTCGTGCATTCCGCGCACGAGTTGCTGGTTGCAGCCTTCGTCCTCGGCGGCGTCGGCAAACCGGTGGCGGTGAAAATCTGGTCCGGCGTGCAGGCGACGTCCGACCCGACCATCGCGGCCGCCTCTGCCATCCTCATCGGGCTTGCTATATTGACCTTTGCGAGCGCGGCGGCGACGCAATCGCTGGCGAAGCGGCGCACGGCAAGGGGTGTGCAATGATTGCTCGGCGCGAGGAAACCGATGTCGATGAAGCCTGCGCACGCCTGCGCCGGGTTTTGCTGGAGACCCGCGGCCGCAACCGGCGCGAATTCATCGCCGCGCTCGCGCAGGCGTTGGCCGGCTCGGCGCTGCTCTCGATGTTGCCGCGCATGTCGGCGACGGTCGCGGCGGCGGAGCAGCCCGTCACCGCGTTCGTGTTCGGCGGCGTCTGGAAGAAATCGGCCATGGCCGCGTTCGGCGAACCGTTCACCAAAAAAACCGGCATCCCGGTGGTCTACCAGGACCCCTATACGTTCGCGAAGCTGCGCGCCATGCACGAGGCCAAAGCCATGCAGGTCGACGTGGTCTCGGTGCAAGGCGGCGAAATGTTTCAGGCCAAGCGCATGAACATGCTCATGCCGCTCGACTTCAGCGTCATCGATCGTTCGGTGCTGGACAAGCGGCAGCTTCGCCACGGCAATGCGATCGGCGCCCATACGCTGTCCCACGTCATCTGTTACAACAAAAAGAAATGGCCGGGCGAGCACCATCCCAAATCCTGGGCGGACTTCTGGGACGTCGAGAAGTTCCCGGGCCGCCGCGTGCTGCGGCGCGAGGAGGTCTGGGTATCCGAGGCGGCGCTCAAGGCCGACGGCGTCAAGGACAGCGAATTCTACCCCATCGACGTTGCTCGCGTATTCCGCAGCCTCGACCGCATCAAGCCGCACATCAAGGCCTGGTACTACGACAATTCGCAGGCCCAGCAACTGATGGAGCAGGAAGAGGTCGATCTCATCGCCATGATGAACGGACGCGCGACCGAGTCCATTCTAAATGCCAGGGCGCCGTTCGAAATCGTCTGGAACGAGGCGATCTGCGAGGGCGGGGTCCAGGGCTGGATCGCCCCGATGGGATGTCCCAATCCGAAGGGCGCGATGAAGTTTCTCGACATCGTCGGGCGCGCGGAATACGAGGCGGTGTTTGCTCGGCTCATCTATTATGCGCCGCAGAACCCCAAGGCCTTCGATCTGCTCGAGCCGGCCATCGCCAAGCTGATGCCGACCTATCCCGAGAACGAAAGGCTCGCGCATATCATCAATTTCGAGTGGTGGGCCGACAATTTGCCGATGATGCAGCGGCGCTTCCAGCAATGGCTGCAATCTTAGGAAGGCGCGAACAATGGAATCGATGCGTTCGCTGCTTGCTCCCACGGCGGTTGCGGTCGTGGGAGCCTCCCAGCGCCGCGGGCGTGGGACGAACGTCATTGCCAACCTGCGGGACTGCGGCTTTGCCGGTGATATTTTCGCGGTGAACCCGCGCTACCAAGACGTCATCGGTTACAAGTGCTTTGCCGCGGTGAGCGATCTTCCCGCCGCGGTCGACTGCCTCGTGGTCGCGGTCGCCGCCGATGCCGCCTGCGACGTGCTCGACGAAGCCCATGCGCACGGCATCCCCGCGGCCATCGTGCTCGCCGCTGGCTTCGGCGAAGGCGGGCACGGGCAGGCGCGCGCCGCACGACTGCGGACGCTTGCCGACCAGGGCATGTGCATCTGCGGACCGAACTGCTTCGGCCTCATCAGCGTCAAGCAGGGGATGGCGGCCTATAGCGGCCCCCTTTCCCGCCCGTTGCGTCCCGGCCCGGTGGCAATCGTGTCCCAGAGCGGCGGCCTCGGCGCGAACGTGTTCGCCCCGTTGATGACCGATCGAGAACTCGGCTTCAGCCATTTCGTCTCCTGCGGCAACCAGATCGGAGCCACGATCGAGGATTACGTCGAATATTTCGTGGACGACCCCGACGTCACGGTCATCGCCGCCGTCATCGAGGAGCTGAAAAATCCGCGCAAGCTTCTGCGCATTGCCCGCACTGCGCATGGACGACGCAAGTCGCTGGTCTTTTTTCATGCCGGCCGCTCGGCGGCCGGCCGGACCATGGTGCAGTCGCATACCGGCGCGCTTGCCGGCGATGCCGCTATCCTCGCCGCCTTTCTGCGCCGCTGCGGCATCGTCCAAGTCGATCGCTATGATGAATTCGTCGAGACCATCGAGCTGTTTGCGATCGCCCCGCGCGATGAAACGATCGGAAGCGAATTCGTCGTGATCTCCGGGAGCGGCGGCGGAGCCGCCATCGCGGCCGACGCGCTCAACGACGCCGGCGCACCGCTTGCGTCCCTGCATCCGGTTACGCGCGAGCGCATCGCGGCCGCCCTGCCCGAATTCGGCAGCATCACCAATCCCATCGACGGAACCGGTGCAATCTACGACGATCCGGCCCTGCTGCCGAAGATCTTCGACGCGATCCTGGCCGATCCGGCGCGACCGACGCTGGCGGCGAGCGTGGCCGCCCGGCCGGCCGGCAACGAGACCATGCGGCGCTTTGCCCGGACGTTCGCGGATGCGGCGCGCGCATCCGGCCGCACCGTCGTTGCCTACCAGTACAGCCCGCTGGGAGGTCCGCTCGACGGCGAAATCGTCAGGACGCTGCATTCCGCGCAGGTCCCGCTGTTGCTGGGCATATCGAACGCGATGGGTGCGCTGAAACATCTGCCGCTGCGGCGCGAGTACTGGATGCGAGCCGCAAAGGATCAAGCCTCTGAGCACATCAGCGGCGACCCGGGCTCGGGCCTTCATATCGACGATCCGGCGGGCTGGGATTTTCTGAGCGCGCGAGAGGCTTTGCTCGCGAGCGGCATCCCGGTGGTCGAGGCGGGCCTCGCACGCTGCGAGGACGAAGCCGCCGCCATGCACCGCAGGTTCGGCACCGCGGTCGCCGTCAAGGCGGAGGCACCCGGCCTCCTGCACAAGAGCGATCTCGGCTGCGTGCGGCTTGGCTGCGCGAACGAGCGCGACGTGCGCGAGGCCTATCGGGCGGTGGTGCAGAATGCGCGCAAAGCCGGCTTCGACAGCGGCGCGCTGATCCAGCCCATGATCGATGGGATCGCCGAAGCCTATGCCGGGATCATCGACGATCCGTCGTTTGGGCCCGCGATTTGCTTCGGGCTCGGTGGCGTGTTCGTCGAGATCTTGAAGGATACGAGCATGGAAATGGCGCCGCTGTCGCATGACGACGCCCGCCAGATGATCCGCCGCATCAAAGCGGTGTCCGTCCTCGAAGGCGCGCGCGGCCGTCCTCGCGCGGACATAGAGGCGCTCGCGGCCTTGTTGGTCGGGCTCGGACGATTCGCGATCGCTCACCGCGGGGCGTTGCGCGCGCTCGATCTCAACCCCATCATCGTCGGGTCGTCCGGCGTTGTCGCCGTCGATATCGCCATCGAGCCTGTCCGGCCGGCCACGCCGGACCAAATTGCGAGCGCGGCCGAGTAGCATGCCGCGACAACGAAAGGACGAGGAATGACCCAAAGGACGGACCACGAGGCGGGCCAGGAGCTGCTTTACGGCGTCGAGGAGAGCATCGCGACCATCACGCTCAATCGTCCCGAGCGCATGAATGCGCTCACCCACGAGCTCGAGGCCGAGCTGCATCGGGCCTTCGACAAGGCGGATGCCGACCGGGCCGTGCGCGTGATCATCCTCACCGGCGCCGGCCGCGCCTTCTGCGCCGGCTACGACCAAGGCCAGACCGGAAAATCCGGCACCCGGCATTCCGATCCGAAGGGCAAATCGCACGCGGATTTCATCGAGTTCTGGCAGCGCAACGATGCCGGGCGGGTGGCGCAATGGACCCACATGTGGCAGCTGGGAAAGCCGATCATTGCGGCGGTCAACGGCTGGGCCATGGGTGGAGGTTTTTGGTACCAACTCGCCGCCGACCTCACCATTGCGTCCGATCAGGCGGTGTTCGCGCAGCCTGAAGTTCGCCACATCTCGAACACGACGTTTCTGCTGGGCGCGCTCTGCGGCTGGAAGGCGGCCAACCGCTGGGGACTGACCGGCGACCATTTCGACGCGCAGGAGGCACTGCGCATCGGCATGGTGAACGAGGTGGTGCCGCACGATCAGCTCATGGACGCGGCCCATGCGCTGGCCAGACGCATCGCGCTGGTGCCGGAGCCGTCGGTGCGGCTGAACAAGTCCATCACCATGCTGGGCATGCAGGCCGCCGGTGTCTATTCCGGGCTGCTGCTCGAAGGCGCCCTTGGCGCGCTCGCTCACTCGTCCCACAATGAGTTCCGGGAGAAGCTGTTCGAGACCCAGCGCGAGCACGGGCTCAAGGCCTATCTCGACATGCGCGACGGACCGTTTCAGCCCGAGCCAATGGGGCCGCGGTCCGCCAAAGGGCGGCAGAAGAAAGCCGGACCATGAGATGCTTGCAATCCGCCCTCATTGTGGATCCGTAGGCTCCCGGCATGAAGTCGAGCCAGTGGAGAAGCGCGATGCTTGACGCTCGCACGTCGCGTGACCAGGTCGACGAAGCCTGTGCCCGCCTGCGCGCTGTCTTGCTTGAGACCCGCGGCCTCGGGCGGCGCGATTTTCTGCGCGTGCTTGCCACCGCCGGATCGGCGCTGCTTGCGCCGCTTGCCGCCATAACGGCGCGCGCGGCACAGGCGGCCGAGCCGCCAGTCACCTATTTCACCTATGGCGGGGCGTGGAAGCAGGCGATCGCGACCGCGTTTTTCGAGCCGTTCTCCAATAAGACCGGCATCCCGGTGCAATATCAGGAGCCCTACACCTTCGCGAAGCTGCGCGCCATGCACGAGGCCAAGGCGCAGCAGATCGACATCGCCGGCCTGAGCGGAATGGACGTCTACATCGCCGCACGCCTCAATATGATTACTCCCATCGATTGGAGCCTGGTGGACAAGTCGGCGCTCGCTCCCCAGCAGCTCCACCATGACAATGTCATCGGCTGCTCCAGCCAGTCGATGAACATATGCTACAGCAACAAGAAGTGGCCTGGCGTGGAGCACTCAAATGGGCAACGCCCCAATTCTTGGGCCGATTTCTGGAACGTGGAGAAATTTCCCGGCCGGCGCGCGTTGCGGCGCGACGCCTTCTGGACCATGGAAGCGGCGGCAAAGGCCGACGGCATCAAGGACGACGCCTTCTATCCGCTCGACGTCGAGCGGGTGTTTCGCAGCCTCGATCGCATCAAGCCGCATATCAAGACGTGGTGGTCCGACAACTCGCAGGCGCAGCAGTTGATGGAGCAGGAGGAGGTCGATCTCATCTATATGACCAACGGGCGCGCCACCCAGTCGATCCTCGATCACAAGGCGCCATACGAGATGATCTGGAACGAGGCGATCTATGCCGGCCACGCCGAGGGCTGGATCGTTCCGGTCGGGTCGCCCAATCCGAAAGGCGGGATGAAGGCTCTCGACTTCATCGGCCGGCCCGAATACCAGGCGGTGTTTGCGCGGCTCCTCTATTACGCGCCGCAGAATCCCAAGGCCTTCGATCTCCTCGACCCGGCGCTGGCGAAGCTGATGCCCTCGCATCCGGACAACGAGAAGGTCGCACACATCGCCAATTACAAGTGGTGGGCGGACAACAACGCGCGCGTACAGCGGCGCTTCGAGCAGTGGCTGCAGTCGTAGGGCGGGATCGCCGGAATGGCGCCAGATCCTCGGCGGCGTCCCCCGCGGGCTTGACCGCGCAAGTCGGATTTATCCTCGCACACCTAAATATTCGAACCCAGGTAAGCCCGAGTTCGGGTACTCCGTCTTCTTTGTAAAGAGATGGATTGCCGGGTCAGGCCCGGCCATGGCGTTTCAGCTCTGTTCCGACTCCTCGGGGGAAGTGCGTGCAGGAAACGAAGTACGTCGGCCACTCCATCAAGCGGCTTGAAGACCGTCCCCTGCTCACCGGCAGCGGGCGTTTCATCGCCGATCTGCGTTTTGCCGACATGCTGGAGGCGGCATTCGTGCGCAGTCCGCACGCCCATGCCACGATCCGCGCCATCGACACGAGCGCTGCGCGCCGATGCCCCGGCGTGCACGCCGTGTTCACGCTCGCGGATCTTGCGCCACTGCTCGCACAGGAACGGCTTCCGCTTCAATTTCGCACGGCGCAGCTGCCGCCCGATGTTACTCCGCTCGTTCTTGCCAAGGACGAGGTTGCCTTCGTCGGGGAGGCGGTGGCGGTCGTGATCGCGCCCACGCGCTACCTCGCCGAGGACGCGGCCGCCTTGGTCGCGGTCGACTACGAACCACTGCCGGCCGTATCCGACTGTCGGCAAGCGCTTGCACCGGGGGCGGCGCGCGCGCATTGCGCCCGCGCCAGCAACGTGCTGATCGAGTTCCGGCAGGCTTACGGCGACGTCGCCGACGCGTTCGCCCGCGCCCCCCATCGCGCCAGCGTCGGTCTCAAGCAGCATCGCGGCGGCGCGCATTCGATCGAGGGCCGCGGCGCGCTCGCGGCCTACGACGTCAACGAGGACAGGCTCACCTTGTGGTCGTCGACGCAGCTTGCGCACGAGGTGCGCGCCTTTCTGATGATGCTGCTGCGGCTCGACGAAAATCAGCTGCGCGTGGTGGCACCCGACGTCGGCGGCGGCTTCGGCGCCAAGTTCGTGATGTATCCGGAAGAGGTGACGCTGGCGGCGTCGTGCCTGCTGTTGCGGCGGCCGATCAAATGGGTCGAGGACCGGCGCGAGCATTTTCTCGCCGCCGTGCAGGAGCGCGACCAGTATTGGGATCTGGAGGTCGCCTTCGACGATGACGGCCGCCTGCTCGGCGTGCGCGGGCAGATGATCCACGACGAGGGCGCCTATACGCCGCAGGGCATCAATTTGCCCTACAACGCATCGACCGCGCTTCCGGGCCCGTACATGCTACCGGCCTATCAGCTCGACGTCCGCGTGGTCGAAACCAACAAGGTCGCCACCATGCCGGTGCGCGGCGCCGGCTATCCGGAAGGCGCCTTTGCGATGGAACGCGTGCTCGACCGGATCGCAGACGAGCTCGCTCTCGATCGCGCCGAGGTCCGGCGCCGCAACCTCGTGCCGCCGGAAAAGATGCCGTATGTCTCGCCGCTGAAGACCCGCGCCGGCTCGCCGGTGGCGCTCGACAGCGGCGACTTTCCCGCCTGCCAGCGCATGGCGCTCGACGCGATCCACCATGCCGGCTTTGCCGACCGCCAGCGCCGCGCGCGCGCCGATGGCCGCTACCTCGGCCTCGGCGTCGGCAACGGCGTCAAAGGCACCGGCCGCGGTCCGTTCGAATCCGGCATCGTGCGGATCGGCCGTTCCGGACGCATTTCGGTCTACACCGGCGCGATGCCGATGGGGCAAGGGATCGAGACCGCGCTGGCTCAGATCTGCGCCGAGCAGTTCGATGTTGCACCCGGTGACATCGCCGTCGCCGCCGGCGACACCGCCGTCATTCCCTACGGCCAAGGCGGCTTCGCCAGCCGTCAGACGGTGACGGCGGGCTCCGCGGTCCATCTCGCGGCGGTTGCAGTGCGCGAAAAGGCGCTCAAGGTTGCCGCCCACCTGTTGGAGGTGAGCCCGAGCGACCTCGAGCTGCGCGGCGGACGCATCGAAATCGCCGGCGCGCCGGGCAGCGGCATGACCTTGCGCGAAGTCGCCGAAGCGGTCTCCGGCGTCCCCGGCTATGCCATGCCCGGCAAGTTCGAGCCCGGGCTCGAAAGCATGCAGAGCTTCCTGCCGGGTGCCCTCACCTATGGCGGGGGGTGCCATGCCGTCGAAGTGGAGGTCGATATCGAGACCTGCGGCGTGCGCATCCTGCGCTATGTCGTCGTCAATGACTGCGGCAGGATCATCAATCCGATGATCGTGGAAGGACAGCTCACCGGCGGCGCCGCGCACGGGATCGGCAACGCGCTGTTCGAATGGATGGGCTACGACGACCAAGCTCAGCCCATCACCACCACCTTTGCCGACTATGTCATGCCCAGCGCGACCGAGGTCCCGAAGATCGAGGTGCAATTCGCCGAATTCCCCTCGCCGCTCAATCCGCTCGGGGTGAAGGGCGTGGGCGAATCCGGCTGCGTGCCGGCCGCGGGCGCGATCATCTCGGCGATCGAGAATGCGCTTGCGCCGTTTGGCGTGCGCATCGCGGAATATCCTGTCACGCCGGCCAGGCTGTTTGCGTTGCTGTCGCGCGCTCGGGCCCCCGGATGACAGCGGGTAGAGGGGCCCTCAAAACCGCTCGCGCTCGAGCCGGCGCCAGCGCGACATCCGCCGCTCCAGCCACATGACGAGCTCGGTCAACACCACGCCGACGATCGCGATGACGATGATCGGCACGAAGAGCTTCGCGGTCGCGAACACATTGGCATATTCGACGATCATGCCGCCGAGCCCGCTGATGGCGGTAAAGAACTCGGCGACGATGATGCCGATGATCGCCAGGCCGACCGCGAGCCGGATGCCCGCCATGATGAACGGGATCGCCGCCGGCAGAACGATCTTCCAGAAAATCTGCCATTCGGTCGCGCCATACGCCCGGCCGATCTCCAGCATGGAGCCGCGCACGTCGCGGATGCCGGAAAAGGTGTTCACGGTGATGGGGAAGATCGCAACCGAAACCAGGATGGTGACCTTGCCCACGAATTCCAGGCCCGCCCACAGGACGATCAACGGGATGAGCGCGATGCGCGGGATGGCGTAGAGCGCGTTGATGAAAGGGTCCAAAATGTATTCCAGCGTCCGCCACTGTGCCATCACGATGCCGAGCGCGATGCCGACCACGACGGTGAGCACCATGCCGACCGAGAAGGGCCACAGGGTCTCGATGAGGGCTTTCTTCAGCGCGCCGCTCTGGATCAGCTGCAACGCGGCCGCAAAGATCGCGCTCGGCGGGGCCATGAAAATCGGATCCATCCGACGGCCGTAATATTCCCACACCACGAAGAAGACCGCGACTGATGCGGTGCGGATGGCGTTGGGGACTCAGGAGAACCTCGCGCAGGCGCTGCGCCAATGTCGGCTGCGGCGCCGAGATCGAGGTGCGGGGCGGCACGTCCTGTGGCAAGCTCATGGGTCGCTCCTCAGCATCTCGCGCAATTCGGCGCGGCATTTTCCGAAATCCGGATGCGTGCGCACGTCGCCGCCCAGGCGCTCGGCGGCGACGGGCAAATCGACGATGGCGCGGATGCGCCCAGGCGCGGTGTTGAACACGAAGATGCGGTCCGACAGGAACAGCGCCTCGTCGATGCTGTGGGTGACAAAGATCACGGTCGCGCCGGTCCGCGACCAGATCTTGAGAAAATCCTCCTGCAGCTGCTCGCGCGTCTGCGCGTCGAGCGCCCCGAAGGGCTCGTCCATGAAGATGAGGATGGGCTTGCGCATCAACGCCCGCGCGATACCGACCCGCTGCTGCATCCCGCCCGACAGTTCATGCGGGAAGTGCTCGGCAAAGGCCGCAAGTCCCACGAGGTCGATGAAATGGCGCGCTAGATCGCGGCGCTTGACGGCGGCTACGCCGTCGATCTCGAGCGGAAACTCGACGTTGCCCAGCACGGTGCGCCACGGCAGCAGGCCGAAATTCTGAAACACCATGCAGGCGTCCTTGCGCGGCGCTGTTACCGGCGTTTCCTCGATGGCGATGCGACCCTCGTCCGTCGCGATGAGGCCGGCGGTGAGCCGCAGCAAGGTGGTCTTGCCGCAACCGCTCGGCCCCAGGAGGGTAACGAGTTCGCCCTTGTGCACGGTCGCATTGATGCGATCGAGCGCCACCATCAGTTCGGGGCGATCCTTTTGGCCGGGCCGGATGCGAACCGGGAAGAACTTGCTGACGTTGTCGTAGACGACCATGCCGTCGGTGGCCGGCGGCGGATTCGTCATTGCCGGACTATCTCTTCTGATAGGTGCCGAGCGTCTTGAGCGCGGCATCGACGAAACGGGGCTCGAGCACGTCCTTGGCCGGTGCCGCGACCGGCAGGTTGCCGAGCTTCATGTTGAGGTCCGCGGTGAATTCCTCGATCGCCGGATCGAGGCCGCCGTTCACGCCCCAGAGATTCTCGCTGTTGAGATCGTGGACCACCGCCTTGAGAAACGCGAGGTCGAGGTCGGGCAGCCGCTCGTGCAGGATTGCAGCCGCCTCGTCGGGGTTGGTCATTACAAAGCGCGAACCTCGGATGCCGATGTCGGTCATTGTCTGAAAGGCGCCGGCGAGCTCCGGCTTGTTGAGGGATTCGGCGCGCACCACGTTCCAGACATAGCCGAGGCCGGGAAATTCCGCCGACAGCTTTGCCAGCACCGTGACCTTGCCGTCCTGCACGCCCTTGAGCGCAGTGACGGTGTTAACGAGCGTCGCGTCGGCGCGGCCGCCGATTACGGCCTGCAGACGGGCGGCGTGGCCCCCCACCTGGACGAAGCGGGCGGTCGACTCGTCGATGCCGTATTTGCGCATGATCAAGCGCGGAAGCTGATCGGGCAGACCGCCGGGGCCAGACGAGGCGAAGGTCTTGCCGGCGAGATCGCCAAGCTTGGTGCCTTTCCCGGTTGCCAGCACGAGGCTGTAATCGCCAATGGGCTGCCAGGAATGAACAGCGCGGATGCTGGCGCCGGCATGAATCGACGCCAGCACGTTGAGGGTGCCGATGAGGCCGATGTCGGCATTGCCGGAAAGCAGCACGCGCATGGCATTGGCATCGCCGGTAACATGGACGTCTTCCACCTCCAGATCGCCCAGCCATCCCTTTTTCTGCGCCACCAGATAGGGCAGCGAAAAAGTCGTGACCGGTCCGGGGAAGACCATCTTGATCTTGGCGGCGAGGGCGGCGGGCGCATCGGCTCCGAGCATGATCGTGACAATGCACAAGCTCGGCAAAAACGCGCGCCACCAAATACGATGAGGCATGACAGCTCCCTGCGGATCGAACGGCGATCGTCACCGGCAGGTCGAAAAATGAGCCTTTCGGACACTCCATGCAAACGGTTTCTGTGCGATGACGGCGCGGGCAGCGCTGCCATCCAGTCGTGGCACCGAGCCGGCAGTCTGCGCGATTGCGCGCTCGTTATTTGGATTTTTGCGCTCGCGGGTGGCGAGGTGGGACGGGTGCCGTAGCGCGGCAGGCGGATAGCGTCAGCCGATACAATCGCACAAGCCCTGGCCATGTCGGGAAGCGCCGCGGAGATTGCGACCATAAAATACGGAACTTCTACGCGCGAAGGCAGCCGTAGATGGACGTGACAAACCCATCTTGGCCGTCCGGTTTGCCGGCTTTGGATCGCCCTGCCGCAATCGTGGAGGCTATCACCGCCTGGCGCGATTGCCCGGAGCCTGTCGGCCTTCGCCGTATGCCAAATACCAAGGATTCTGGACGCAGAAGCCGCCGGTGCCCGGGCCCGCCGTCATCATGCATTGCTCGAATGAGGTGAAGGCGCAGCTCCTGGCGCTGTTGCCAGAGCTGCTGCCGTATTGGACGCACCAGGGCCGGTAGATTTCAGCGATGGCCGAACGAACATCGACCGCAGCAGATGCCGCGAGTGCAAGCAGCGTGAAAACGACGCGGATCATGATCATGGCTATCCTCCCGATATTGGCGGCTCGCCCGAATGAACGCCTCTTGCTCAATCTCGCGAGCGCCGGGAATGCGCCCTATGTAGCACGGCTTTGACGATGAAGCTCATGGTACGAGCCGCTTGAACGCCGGATGCCTCACCTTGCCGTGATGTCCGATAGGTCATGCCAACGTCGAAACCGCGGCTCAACCTGCGCCGTGCCTTGCCCCCTGATCGGCTTGGAAAGCCGCGAGGTGGGGTCGCGCAAGGGCCGAGCGCCTCCGTCCTATCCAGCGCCGACGCCGCCGGCATGGATCAACACGCTGCTCTTCCGGCCGCCCGGCCAACTAGTGTACCGTCGGCGGAGGGCCGCCAGCGGGAGGTGCCGCCGTCTTTCGAGCGGCAGCGTTTGTGCCGTCGGCCGGCTCGCAGTGAGCGAGGACGCCATGAAACTTCCGCGCCGACAATTTCTGCATCTGGCAGCGGGGGCTGCCGCGCTTCCGGCCGCGTCGCGGCTCGCACGGGCGCAATCCTATCCCGCGCGGCCGGTGCGCGTGATCGTCGGACAGGCCGCCGGCAGCTCGTCGGACATCACGGCGCGCTTGATAGGCCAGTGGGTATCGGAGCGCCTCGGCCAGCAATTCATCATCGAGGTCCGGCCCGGCGCGGGCGGCAATATTGCGACCGAGGCGGCCGTGGGCGCGCCTAACGATGGCTACACGATCCTGCTGGTGAACGCGCAGAATACAATCAACAGCGCGCTCTACGACAAGCTCAATTTCAATTTTCTTCGCGATATCACGCCGGTCGCCGGGATCGACCGCGTGCCGCTCGTCATGGAGGTGAATCCATCATTCCCGGCGAAAACCGTTCCAGAATTCATCGCCTATGCCAAGGCCAATCCGGGCAAGATCAACATGGCTTCGGCCGGCATCGGCGGGCCGCAGCATGTCGCGGGCGAGCTGTTCAAATTCATGGCCGGCGTCAATCTCGTGCACGTGCCATATCGCGGCTCGACACCGGCGCTGACCGACCTTCTCGCCGGCCAAGTGCAGGTGATGTTCGATGTCACACCCTCGTCCGTCCCGCACATCAAGGCGGGCAAGCTGCGGCCGCTGGCGGTGACCACGACGACGCGATTGGACGTGCTGCCCGACGTGCCGGTAATGGCCGACTTCTTGCCCGGCTATGAGGCGAGCGCGTGGATCGGCTTTGGGGTGCCGAAGAATACGCCGGTCGCTATCGTCGACACGCTCAATAAGCAATTCAACGCGGCGATCTCCGACGCCACGATCAAAACGCGCCTGGCCGAGCTGGGTGCCATGGTGATGCCTCCGAATTCGCCCGCCGAGTTCGCAAAGCACATCGCCGACGACGCCGAAAAGTGGGCCAAAGTGATCAAGGCGTCGGGCATCAAGCCGGAGTGAACCCGAATCGGGACCAACCGATAAAACCTCGCTACGGGGCAAATGTTTTCCACTCTCCCCAATAACGACATTCGCCGGCGGCGCTGGCCCGACGTCTCGTCTCAACGCCGATGCGACGGGCGGGTTTTACCAGGCAATCATCAAGAGCCGTTTTGGTTGCCGAACACGCACGGTGTGCCAGCTGCTGAGAAGCAGCGGAGGCGGGTACGTTTCCAGAATTGAGCCGAACGACTGCGATGCAGACCGAACGCCCTGTATTGGTTGCCGGCGGCGGGCCAGTTGGGGTCATTGCCGCACTCGCCCTGGCTCGCCAGGGCATCCCGGTGCACGTGTTCGAGGCGGAGGCGCGCGTCAACGACAGCCCGCGCGCCGCCACCACCCATGCTGCGACCCTGGAAATGCTCGCCGAACTGGGGCTGGTCGACGCGGTCATCGAGCGTGGCTTGATCGAGCCGAAGTTTCGCATCTGGGACCGGGCGACCCGCGAGGTCATCGTCGAGTTCGATTTCGGCGTGCTCGGCAACGATACCCGCTTTCCCTATGTCGTTCAGTGCGAACAGCACAAGCTCGCCAATATGGCGATCGAGCAGCTGCGCGCCTGTTCGCATGGCAGGGTGGATTTTTCCGCACGCGTGACGTCCTTGCAGCAGTTCGATGACCGCGTTGACGTGGTGGTCGAGAGCGCATCCGGCGCCCGCAAGATCAGCGGGTCTTATCTGGTCGGCGCGGACGGCGGACGTTCGACCGTGCGTAAGGCGCTCGAAATCGCATTCGAAGGCTACACGCATCCGGAACGATTCCTGGTGCTGACGACACCCTTCTCCTTCGACCTCGAATATGCCCAGTGTTCGCGCAACTATTTCTCCGATCCCGACGAATGGTGCGCGCTGTTCAAGGTCACCGGCGACGACGGCACCGGTCTTTGGCGTGTGCTGTTTCCCACGCGCCTCGAAGAGACCGATGAGCAAGCGTTTGACGAGGAGGCGGTGCAGGGCCGGCTGCAAAGATTCTTTCCCAAGCGCGGCCCCTATCCGGTCATCCATCGCAATCTTTACAACGTGCACCAGCGCGTCGCGGCGTCATTCGGCAAGGGCCGCGTGTTTCTGGCCGGCGATGCCGCACATGTGAACAACCCGCTGGGCGGGCTTGGGCTCAATTTCGGTATTCACGACGCCGTGGAGTTGGCCGCCCTGCTCGGCCGGGTCCTGCGGCGCGAGGCGCCCGCGCATATTCTCGAGCAATACGACCACTTCCGCCGGCCGCTCAACGTCGAATACGTGCAGCAGCAGACGATCGCCAACAAGAAGCGGCTGGAAGAAAAGGATCCGGGCTTGCGTGCGAAGAACAACGAGCTGCTGCGCAAGACGGCTGCCGACCCCACCGCACACCGCGCCTATCTCTTGCGCGCCTCGCTGATCGACAGCGTGCGCAAACGGGCGGCCGCAGCGGCTTAGCGCGAACGATTGAGCCTGGATTTCGCTCCAATCACGATCCGACCGCGGGATGTTGTCCCGGCTCAGCCGTTCGGGATCATGCGGCGGCAGCGTGCATTCGGAACGATCACCAGGTCGCCTTCGCGACCTTGCTCCTGACTGCTGCCGTCTGCGTTTGCGCAACGGCGGTGCCGACGCGGGTCTCGCGCAGCGCGACGGCGATCCGGTGCCAGCCGCCGAGCGGCTGGATATGCGCGGGATCGGCCCCCGGCATCGGGCGGCGCAGGCCATACTTCGCGCCATGATGGTCGATCCAGCGCCAGACGGCCTCATCGCTGTGGCCGTCCTCGCTTGTGACGTCGATGGCCTGGCCGTGGCCGTAACCGCCCGTGCGGGCTTTGCCGCCGTGGAGCGAATTGCTGGCGCCGGCCTTGAAGCCCGAGGCAAGGCTCTGCCGGTAATCATCGCGAAACGCGCTGAGCATCGACCATCGGATGCCAGCCGCGTCCATCGCGCGTCCGGCATGATAGAGCTGCTCGCGAAAGTCGGCATCCATGCCGCCGATCACGTAGGCCGGCATCGAGAGGCCGAAGCGCTTGGCCGCCGCCGGATCCTTCCAGGTGAAGTCGCCGGTCGAATCGCGCTTGGTGGGCGCCCGCCGATAGACTTCCCAGAGATAGTCGTCGACATCCTGCATGACCGATACCGCGCGCCGCGGCGGACGAGGAGTTTCGACGATGCTTTCCGGGGCCTCCGAGCCCGTGACCTCGGGTGGCACGAATCCGGGCGAGCCCGTGTAGGCCGGCAATGCCACGAAATCCCACAGGGTGGCTTCCGGTTCGGGAATCGTCGGCATCGGCTCGAGAAGGGACTGGGCCTCGATCTCGACCGATAGCGGCATCAGCGATGCGACTTGAAAGGACGACCTGTGAATGACCCACTCCCCGTCTTTTGGCGACGGAAATGGGTTCGACAGCGCCAGCGGAACCGCCACGAAGAAAACCAGCACGCCGCACAACACCGCGCCCACCAGGATGGCAGAGCGAGAAATCCGGTCAGCCGCCACCGCGGCGAGAGGTGCTCGCATTTCTAACCCTGTGCTGTAGTCGGATGACGATTGTGTACTAGCGCCGCGGACAGGCCCCACCGAAGCGGCCCCGGTCTTCCCCGGCGCCCCGACCGTCATGGTCTTTCAGCAAGATTATTTTCGAGTTAACTGCCTGCCTGCGCCGCCGACCCTGCCCGGCAGGTTATCTGCCATGGCGCTCGAACCACTTCGGCCCGGGGCCGCGCATGTAGTGCAGCTCCGGACGGTAGCGGCGGTTCAGCAACGCGGCCGTGATGGCTCGAAAAGCGGCCAAGAGATACATCCCCCACTCCCCACGCTATACCCCATGACAATTTATTGACGGTAACTTTCGACCAACAAAAGGAGGTAGTAGGGCGATAGTGTGGAATGAGACGGGCCGGAATGAGACACCCGCCCTCGGCGATCCCCGGTATAACGTCACACCACGGCAATCGCTTCGATCTCGAGCAGGAAATTAGGGTTGGCGAGCCCACGCAAGATGCAAAGCGTGCTGCCGGGCGGGTGGCCGGCGAAATAGGTCTGCAAGATGCCGCGCGCTTTCGGCACATCGTGCGGGTTGCAGATGTAGATCGTGATCTTGGTGACGTCGGAGAGCTTGGCGCCGCCGGCGGCGAGCGCCTTGGTGAGGTTCGCCATCACCATCTTGGCCTGGGCGTCGAAGTCATCGGGCGGCAGGACCTTGCCGTCCACGTCGGCCGCGACCT
The DNA here is from genome assembly GCA_963821505.1 of uncultured Alphaproteobacteria bacterium. Lineage (GTDB taxonomy): Bacteria > Pseudomonadota > Alphaproteobacteria > Rhizobiales > Xanthobacteraceae > VAZQ01. The sequence goes on along the minus strand of CAWGEH010000005.1, from coordinate 76,341 downwards.
GGCCGGCGCAGAATACGAGCTTCTGCGCGCCTTCGGCCGTTACGACATGCGAATAATTGGAGAACGGCTTTGAAATGCCGTCGGGATTGATCCTCGTGATCTTCGCCATCGTTTTGCTCCCTGTTGTCTTGCTCGCTCGCTTCCAACATGCCTGGCCCGGACGGGCGCGGCACCCTGCAGGACCGACGAGTCGGTTGGAGGCTTTTCCGGTTACTTTACGCTTCCCACAGGTGACCGAAACGGTTCGCTCAGCGCTTCGGCTCCAGCGGCGAATGGCCCGACAGCTTGGCGAGTTCCGCCTGCCGGGCGGTTTCCCGCCGCATGAAATCGGCGAATCTCTCAGGGGTATTGTCGGTCGGGATGGTCATGCCGAGCGGCTCCATGCGCCGGCGGAACGAGGCGGAGTTGATGGCTTCGTTGAGCTGCTTGTTGAGGAAGGCGACGATGGTCGCTGGCGTCTTGCCGGGCGCTGCCAGGCCGACGAAGCCGCGGTGATCGAAGCCGGGAAAGCCGAGCTCGCTCATTGTCGGGATCTCCGGCCAGTTCGCGAGCCGTTGCGGGCTTGCGACCGCGAGCGCCCGCACCTTACCGTCGTCGTTGAGCGGTCGGGCGTTGGAATAGAACACAAAGGCGCCTTGGACCTCGCCGGTCACGACGGCGACGGCCGCCGGGGCCGAGCCGCGATAGGGCACCTCAACGATGCGGGTCCCGGCGAGCGCGTTGATCTGCGACACCGCGATCGCCGGCGAGGTGGCGGGGCCGGAGGTTCCGAAGCTCACCTTGCTCGGATTGGCCTTGGCGTCGGCGACCAGATCCGCGACGGACTTGTAGGGCGAATTGACGTTGACGATGAGGACGAGAGGCGGCCCGTCGGTGACCTGGCCGATGAGGGCGAAGTCGGTCACCGCGTTGTAAGGTACGGGCAGGTAATGGAGGTTTTGCACGTCGGCGAGCGCGTTGACGAGAAGTGTGTAGCCGTCCGGCTCCGCCCGCCAGACATAGGTCGCGCCGGTGACGCCCGATGCCCCGGGCTTGTTCTCGACGATGATGGACTGGCCGATCCGCTGCTGCATCTCCGCAGCCAGCACGCGCCCCGGGACATCGGACAGGCCGCCCGCGGCGAACGGCACCACCAAGGTAATCGGCCGGTTGGGATAGGTCTGCGCCAGCGAACCCGCGGGCGCGACCGGGACCATGACCATGCCGAGGAGAAGGGCGCCGAACAGGGGCCGGCAGCGTTGCGGATGTCTCGTCATGTATGCCTCGCATTACCGTTCGCAGCATGACCGTTACAAAGGCTCGCGCCAAGCAGGTTGCGTGCCGGGGATGATTATGCCGCCTTGCGGCTGCACAGGTCGAGCGCGATGGCCAGATAGACCTTGGCGGCGGCGACGCAATCGTCGACCAGCACGTGCTCGCCGAATGCGTGCATGGAGGCGCCGCGAGTGTCGGGATGCATTCGCCCGCCGGGGCCGAATGCCACGCAGGGCACGCCATAGGCCGTGAGATGCACGGCGTCGGCCCCGGGCCGCCGGATGATCGGGACGGGTTGTTCGCCGGTCACCGCTGCCTGGGCAGCGCCAAGCGCCTGGATGATCGGCAAAGTTTCCTCGAGCACGACCGGCGGGTCGCTGACATAGACGTGCATGGCAGGCTCGGCCGCGCCGGTGCGGTCGGCGAATGCGCGCAAAAGGCGCCGCAGGTCGCGCTTCACGCCATCGACGGTCTGGCCGGGCACGGTGCGGATATCGAGGTAAAGACTGCAGGAATGCGGGTTGCGCGACAACCGCCAGGGCGCGCCCCCGCGGATCGCCGCCATCGTCACGTTGGGATGCTCGCCCATGTAGACATGCGCGGTCTCGTAGTCGCGCGCCCATTGCTCGACGTCGTTCTGCAGCTCGTGCATGACTGCGATGGCATTGATGACGTTCGGCTTGTTGGCCAGCGCGGAATGCGCGACGGTGCCGCTGACCGTGATGCGCAGCCAGATACAGCCCATATTGGCGATCGCGATGCGCATGCCGGTCGGCTCGGCGAGGAGGGCGAAATCGGCGGTGACGCCGTGCGTCACGAGATGACGGGTGCCGATGCCGTAGCCGGAATATTCGATGCCCTGAAACTCCTCGATCGCGGTCTTCTCGATCTCGCCGACCACGCCGCCGAACGAAATATCGCCGGCGAGCTTGATGCCGGCGCTGACGATCGCCTCGATCGCGGCCAGCGCCGACGCCAACCCGCTCTTCATGTTGTTGGCGCCGAGACCCCAGACCCAGCCGTCGCGGAAGATCGCCTTGGGCTTGAATCCGTCGCCCGCGAGGTGCTCCTCGTCGCCGGAATAGGAGGTATCCATGTGGCCGGTGAACAGCAAATTGAGCCCGTCGCCGCGGCCGCGCAGATGGCCGACGGCATTCGGCCGGTTTTCATCGACCAGCGGCAGGTCGGCATCCAGGCCGCATTTGCGCATGCGCGTCACGAGATAGTGCGCGACGCCGATTTCCTTGCCGGTCGCGCTGGGGATGTCCACCAGCTCCATCAACAGAGTGCGGACGTGGTCGGGGGTGATGTGGGCGGCGGCCTTGGCGAAGTCGGGATGGATCATGAGAGCTCCAGGCAGGCACGGATTGCAACGGGCTTGAGACGCCATGCCCGACCGATGCACTTTGATGCGTCCGAGCGGCGAGTTGGCGATGACGTGGATGTCATATGGAAGTGCCAGGATGAACGATATGAAGACGTGGTTACCGCATCGGGCTCCTGGCGCTTGCCGCCGCCTTGCTCGCGCCGGATGGCAAGGCGCAGACGGCAGCCGACCTGCAAAACATCAGCCATATCGTCGTTCTCTATCTGGAAAACCGCAGTTTCGACAATCTGCTCGGTGAATTGCGCGACGGCCGCGACCTTGAAACAGACGTCAGCTCGGGCCAGTGGCCACCGGTCGTGTTCTACAAGCCGGCCGACATCAACAGCGAACATCCCGGATTGGGCAGCGTTGCGGCCGGCGATCCCGTGATCGGCCAGGTAGTGGAGATGCTCGCCCGCAGCCCGGTCCGCAATTCCTATGCGCTGATCATCACCTACGACGAATTCGGCGGCTTCTTCGATCACGTCGCGCCCCCGGCCGACCCGGCGGCAGGACATGCCGCCGACTTCTTCGGTCCGGGCACGCGCGTCCCCGCGATTTTGGTCTCCCCCTATGCCAAGCGCGGCACCATCGATTCGACCGAACTCCAGACCACCTCCATTCTCAAATTCATCGCGGAGCGGTTTCAACTCGACCTGCTTCCAAGCTCGCGGTTCCGCGCGGTAAAGAGCCTCGCCGGCGCTTTCGATTTCACCCCGCGGTGATCAGCGTCGTCATGGCTGTCGCACGGCGGTCCGCGCCGGCCGGCACCTCATTGTGCCATACCGGCCGACTGCGATAGTCTCATCCATCATCGGGCTGGCTTCGAGGACCCTTGTCATTGTGAAGGCACTCGCGTCGCTCGCGGTCCTCTTGTGCAGCATCATTGGCGCCATGGCAGACAACATTCCATCCAACGTCGTAACCGAGCTTGCGCCGAGCGGCACGCTGCGCGCAGCCATCAATTTCGGCAACACAGTGCTGGCGCAAAAGGACCCTGGCGGAGGCGAGCCGCGCGGCGTCTCGGCGGAGCTCGCGCGCGAACTCGCCAAGCGACTGGGGGTGCCGATTGAGTACGTCACATTCGACGCCGCTGGCAAGGTCTTCGAAGCGCTGCAGAAGGGCGCCTGGGACGTGGCCTTCATGGCGATCGATCCGGTGCGCTCCGCCGGAATCGAGTTCACTGGTCCCTATGTCGTTATCGAGGGCGCCTATGCCGTGCCGGCGAACTCGCCCCTGCAGACAAACGAGGACGTCGACCGCGATGGCGTGCGGGTCGCCGTCGCGCGGGGAAGCGCCTATGACCTCTATCTCACGCGCGCCCTCAAGCACGCCAAACTGGTCCGGGAGCCGAGCGGACCGCAAGCGCTGGAGCTCTTCACGAGGGATCGTCTCGAAGTCGCAGCCGGCGTCAAACAGCCGATCGTCGCGTTCGCCAAGGACCATCCGGAGGTCCGCGTGATCCCGGGCCGCTTCATGGTCATCGAGCAAGCCATGGGTACCCCCAAGGGTCGCACGGCGGGGGTGCGTTACCTGCGCACGTTCGTCGAGGAAATGAAGTCCTCAGGCTTCGTCGCCAATGCGCTCAAGAACAGCGGCCAAGCCGATGCCGCCGTCGCGCCGCCCTCCCCGGTCGACTAATTTCGCAAATCAGCATCGATCCGTCAGCCGCGGCGGAACGGGAAACGTCCGGGTGGCGAATGCCGGGCGACGTGCCGCAGCCGACGTCCACGCGCGCCCCTTTTAGGCACAGGCCTTGCATGACCCGGTGCGAAAGCACGCGCCGCCCGCCTTATTCCTCGTGCGGCGGGTTGGAACGCGCGGACTTGCAGCGCGCTTCGCGGTTGAGAATTCGGAGCACTCCATGCAGGCAGTCGCACGATCGGGGCTTGTTCTCTGGGCCCTGTTGCTGTTGTCCAACGTCGCTATTGCCGCCGAGGCCCAGGGCCCCACGAAGGTCGGCGTGGTCCTCAACTTTGCAGCCGACGGCGGCGCGGCCGGCTTCTACCATGCCCTCGAGCGCGGATATTTTCGCGAGCTCGGGCTCGACGTTGCCATCGAGCCGTCGAAGGGCTCGGCCGACGCGATCACGCGGACGGCGAGCCAAGCTTCGGATATCGGGGTCGGCGACATCTCCACGCTCGTCGAGTTCGCCTCGCGGCGTCCGGAGATTGCGCCAAAGGCGGTGTTCATTCTTCACAACCGCTCGCCCCAGGCCGTGATCGCACTCAAGACCAGCGCGATCACGAAGCTGACCGACCTTCACGGCCGCATCCTGGGCCAGGATCCGGCCGATGCTCCCTCGCGCATGTTTCCCGCGGTTGCCAGCCTCGCGGGGCTCGACCTGAGGCGGATCGAAATTCGTCAGTTCAGCCCGCAACTGCGCGATACTATGCTGCTCACCAAGCAGGTCGATGCGGTGACGGGATTCGATTCGACGGTGCTGTTCAATCTGAAGGCCAACGGCACGGCCATCGAGGACGCCACGGTCATCTATTACGCCGACAACGGCCTCGACGTGTACGGCAACGCCATCCTGGCGAATCCCGCTTTTCTGCAGGCGAAGCCAGACGCAGTGAAAGCCTTCGTGCGCGCCGCGGCGCGCGGCTGGCGCGATGCCATCGCCGACCCGAAGGCAGCGATGGTTTCGCTCGGCAGGCACAACAATCTCGCCAAGCTCGATATCGAGGCCGACCGGCTCGCCTGGCTCGGCAGTCATCAGATCGTCACGCCGACGACGCGCAAGGACGGCATCGGCGCCTACGATCGGGAGCGTCTCCTTTCGAATATCGCCCAGGTCGGCAGGGCATTCGGATTGACGCGCATCCCGGAGCTGACCGAAATTTACGACGACCGCTTCCTCCCGCCGCGGGCAGAGCGCTTGCCGCTCAACTAGGGTAAAAACTCATTAATTCTTCTACTCTGACAATACGATCCTGATTCGTTTTTTGGAAGGGATCGGGATCGTGCGCAGGAATCTGTTTTGGCTAAGCGATGAGCAATGGGCTCGAATTGAGCCTCATTTGCCAACCGATGTTCGCGGTGTGGAGCGGGTTGACGATCGCCGGGTTATCAGCGGGATCGTGCATGTTCTCAAGAGCGGTTGCCGCTGGTGCGATTGCCCGCCGGAATATGGGCCTCCGACAACGATTTATAACCGGTTTGTGCGCTGGGCGCGACGCGGCATCTGGGAAAACCTGTTTCGAGAGTTTGCTGGAAACGGACGATCCGCGGGCACGCAGATGATCGAACTCCACGCACGTCAAAGCGCACCGCTCGGCGGCGGGCGGAAAAGGGGGGAGAAAAAGCAGGCTGTGGGCCGTTCGCGCGGAGGGCGCAACACGAAGATACACGCACTCGCAGATGCTAAAGGGCGCCTGATCGCCATCCTGTTGACTGGAGGCGAAGCTCACGATTGCCCGGTCGCAGAGCGCTTGATCCGCAGAGTGAAGTCACCAGAACGCCTGCTCGGCGACAAGGCGTATGACAGCGCCGAGTTGCGCGAAGAGTTGAACGAGCGCGGGACCAAGCCGGTCATTCCCAACCGCTGCAACAGAAAGCAACCATTCAGCTTCAGCAAGCACCTCTACAAACTGCGTTGGCATATCGAGAGTGCGTTCAACAGGTTGAAGGACTTCAGACGCATCGCCACGCGATACGACCGGCTGGCCCGAAACTACCTGGCCTCTGTCTGCCTCGCCGCCGCTCTTGTATGGTGGATTTAATGAGTCCGGACCCTAGAGCGTATTCCGCCCGGATTGAACCGCGATGCGCTCTGGATTCTTTCGTTTTGCGCGTGTTCTATTCGGAAAACCGGTTCCGCTTTTCCGGAACATGCCCTAGGCGACAGTCAGGCGAGCACCGCAATGTCTCCCGACCCGATCCCGCACGGGACCACGCTCATCATCCGCAGCGGGCGGGCGATATTGCCCGCCGGCAATTGGCATGAGCCGGAGACGGTCGACATCGCGATCGCCGGGGACGTGATCGCCGGTATCGCGCCCGCCTTCGCTGCGGCTGACGGCATGACGATCGAGCAGCTCGACGCACGCGGGCATGTCGTCCTGCCGGGATTCGTCAACGCCCACTACCACTCGCACGACGTCTTGGCCAAAGGGACATTGGAGGAGGTGCCGCTGGAGACGTGGCGCCTCTACGCGCTGCCGCCGCAATATCCGCCCCGTTCAGTGGACGAAGTGCGTGCCCGCACTTTGCTCGGCGCGCTGGAGTGCCTGCGCTGCGGCATGACCACCATTCAAGACATGCTCACGCTCTACCCGTTCGATGACCGGCATCTGGACGCGGTCATGCAAGCCTACGAGCGGATCGGCATCCGCGTGGTCTTCAGCCTGCAATATGCCGACCGCAAAGGCCTCGAGACCATTCCGTATTGGAGGGAGGTCTTTCCACCGGACCTGCACGCGCTGCTCTCGACCGCGGCCGAGCCGGAGCGCCAGCTCGACCTGCTCGGACATTTCGAGGCCACGTGTCTCGCCGCGCCGCCGCGCCCGCGCGTGCACTGGGCGCTGGGGCCGTCGGCACCGGAGCGCTGCTCCCCTGCCCTCATGGCGCGCACGATGGACCTTGCCCGCCGCTACGGCATCCCGGTCTATTCCCATATTTACGAATCGCGCGGCATGGCGCTGCAGGCTCGGCTGACTTTGCCCGACCATGGCGGCTCGCTGGTCAAGCGGCTTGCGGCGGAGGACGCCCTCGATCCGCTGTTGAATCTGGCTCACAGCGTCTGGCTTGCGCGCGAGGAGATCGATCTGCTGGCGGCCAGCGGCACCGGCGTTGTGCTCAATCCGCAAGGCAATCTGAAGATGAAATGCGGAATTGCGCCGATTCGCGCCCTGCAGGATGCCGGCGTACGCATCGCTCTCGGCTGCGACAATTGCAGCTGCTCCGACGCGCAGAACATGTTCATGGCGATGAAGCTGTTCGCGCTCCTCGCTGCGGCGAGCGATGCCTTACCCGGGCCGCCGCAGGCCGCGGCCGCGCTGCGAGCCGCCACCGAGGCTGGCGCGCAGAGCGCACGCCTCGGCCATGCCATCGGGCGGATCGAGCGGGGCTACAAGGCGGATCTGACGCTCATCGACATGAGCGATCCGAGCTGGTCTCCGCTCAACAGCGCGGTACGACAGCTCGTTCACGTCGAGGCCGGGCGCGGCGTGCGCCATGTCATCGTCGACGGCGTCGTGGTCGTGCGCGACCGGCGCCTGACCACGATCGACGAGGACGAAATCTACGACGCCGTCGCAGCAGTGATGCCGGGCTTTCGACGCGACTTCGCCGCGATCTCGGAGCGGGTGAAGCGGCTGCAGCCCTGGCTCGACGAGGCGCATCGTCGCATCGTCTCGACCGAGCTCGACTTCGACCGGATTTACATCCCGTTCTGACCCCGTCATCGATTTGCCGATGAAGCGGGAATTGGTTGCCGCAGAAACCGCATCAAACGCAAGGATTGCAGAGCTGTTTCCGACTCCTACGGAAGGAAAACCGCTCTAGTCCTTACCCTTGGCTCCGAGCGCTCCGTCGCGGGCTGCTGCTCTTTCGTTTCGATGTGATTGCAGCGGCCGCAACGGAATACAAGCAGCGCGGGGTGCGCTCCTGCGGCAGGGATCGTGCCATGGACGTCACCTTATGAGATTGTCCGACTGCCTCGGCGCTCATTGCGGCTTTCGGAATCGGACGTCTCCTTGCCGGTCGGATAGAGCTTGCGTACCTCGTCGCGGCGGCGCAGCCACCATGCGTAGGTCTTCGGCAGGAGATCAAGCGGATCGGGACCGCCCAGCGCCTTGGCGGCGTGCACGGGCCAGTTCGGGTTCCACATCATTTCGCGCGCGAGCGCCACGAGATCGCAACGCCCGTCGGCGAGATAGGATTCGGCCTGCGTCGGCTCGGTGATCAGGCCGACCGCCATGGTCGGAATTTCGGCCTCGCGGCGGATGCGCTCGGCAAACGGCACGTGATAGCCGGGAACGCGCGGTACGACCGCGAGCGTCAGCGGCCCTTCGATGCCGCCCGACGAGCAGTCCACGACATCGACCCCACGCAGCTTGAGCTCGCGCGCAAGCGCAATTGTATCCTCGATCTGCCAGGCCCCGCCCTTGCCGTCCACGCAGGAGGCGCGAAAGAACAGCGGGCGATCCTTCGGCCAGGCTTCGCGCGCGCCTTCGATCACTTCGAGGCAGAACCGCATGCGGCCCGCGAGGTCGCCGCCATAGCCGTCGTTGCGGCGATTGGTAATCGGAGAAAGAAACTGCTGGATGATGTAGCCGTGGGCGCCGTGGATTTCGCAAATGTCGAAGCCGGCGTCGAGCGAGCGGCGGCATGCAAGCGCGTGGCTTTGCACCACCCGCCTGATGTCGTCGCGATCCATCTCGATCGGAACGGCCGCGCCGGGCTTGAACGGAATCGGACTGGGCGCATAGCCGCGCCAGGGCGGGTGGCCGGTCTTCGCATCGGCCTCGGTGAGCGGCTCGAAGCCCTCCCAGGGCGGCTTGGTCGCGACCTTGCGTCCGGCGTGGCCGAGTTGGATCGCGCTCAGCGCGCCTTGGCCGCGCAGAAAATCGGTGATGCGCCGCCACGCCCGCGCCTGGCCGTCGGTATAGATGCCCGGGCAGCAATAGGTCTTGCGGGCGCGCTCGTCGACCGAGGTCTCCTCGACGAAGACGATGCCGGCGCCCCCCATGGCGAACTTCCCAAGATGGACCAGATGCCAGTCGCCGGGCTCGCCATCGACCGCCAGGTACTGCGACATCGGCGAGACCACGATGCGGTTGCGCGCCGTCACGCCGCGTAGCGCCAGCGGCGTGAACAACAGCGGCGATGGCACCCCTTGCCTCAACTCGTCGTGTGCTCGCATGCGGCAATTCCGGGACGTTGCGGCTACGCCTATGATGCGGCCCGATCGACGATGAGCGCAACCGGCCCGCCGCCGTCCGGGCCCTGATGCTCGGCGCCGCCCGAGACGTAGATCTCGGCGTGCCCGACGAGACCAGCAAGCGCGCCGCAGACGAAGGCACGAGCGTGGCGCGTCGCCGCGATGTCACTGTCGTCCAGCATAGTATGGCGGTAACCCCGCAGCCGGCCGTCGTGGCTGGCTTCGGCCTTGCCAAGAAGAGCGACGAGGCGCGTGCGGGGCCCTCGTGCGGGTGCTGGAGACCATGCACGGCGCGCCATCCGCCAAAGCGGCGGCATCGGGCTAAGCTAAATTCAGCGCAGTTTCCGCTGGGTTGAATCGAGGCGCCGTCATTCCCGGACGCGCCACTCAGGTCGGCTGTTGCCGACCCGGGCGCCTATTGGCTGCCGACCTCGGGTACATCCGAGATCGGTGTCCCCCGGATGACGGCGGAGGGGATCGGCCCAACTCGATTGGAAAACTCTAAGGTCGGCGAGCCTGTCCAACCTGGCGGCAAATTATTATTATTCAGGGGACCTTGCGCTCAAGCCGGCGTTCGATTATTCTGTTTGTTTTTTCGCGATGCAAGCGACTGGGCTGAGATCGCGATGCGAGGCGTCATATCGACGTTAGTACGTCATATCGACGTCAGTAGGGGTGTGTAAATGAACCCGAGTCTGTTCAGGAGCGCAAACGGGTCGCCGATCGAAACCATGACGGAGCGACCGCAGCTCAATTGGGGCACCGCGAGTGCCGCCGAGCGCGGACCGGTGATCGCGACCCTGCGCAATGCAAATCACCGCAATGCGGTCGGAAGCCACGCCGGCGGCTATTCGGTCTATCGCGCGCTCGCGATTGCAGCGCGAACCCTCGCCCATGATCATATCGCCGACCTGACGGACACCGCGCCGGTCGAGCGCATCGGTCCGCATCCGCAATGGTTCGACGCCAGGAAAATCGTCTCGCTCGATCCGTGGGGACATCTCGTCGGCGAAGCGTTCCGCGATCACCTCGCGCGCGGCTACGACATCCGGCCGAGCATCGCGGTGACCCGCGCCCATATCGACATGCCCGAGGTCCGCGCCGCCATCGCGGCGCGGCGCATCCGCGCCGACGGCGATATCGTTTCCGCGCGCGGCAGCGTGCGGGTGATGAAGGCGGCGATCGATCCGGTCTGGTATCTGCCGGGGATCGCGCAGCGCTTCGGACTTGATGAATCCGACTTGCGGCGCGGGCTGCACGAGCAGACCGGCGGCATGTATCCGGAGCTGGTGACGCGACCCGACCTCAAGGTCTTTCTCCCGCCGATCGGCGGCACCACGATCTATTGCTTCGGCAATTCGGGAAAGCTAGGCGACGGCACCACTCCCCTCGCCTGCCGCGTACACGACGAGTGTAACGGCTCCGACGTGTTCGGCTCCGACATCTGCACGTGCCGGCCTTACCTCGCCCACGGCATCGAGATCGCGATCCAGATGGCGCAGGCGGGCGGCGTCGGTGTCGTGGTCTACAATCGCAAGGAAGGCCGCGCGCTGGGCGAGGTCACCAAGTTCCTAGTCTATAACGCGCGCAAGCGCCAGAAGGGCGGCGACCGTCCCGACGGCTATTTCAAGCGCACGGAATGCGTCGCCGGCGTGCAGGACATGCGATTCCAGGAGCTGATGCCGGACGTGCTGCATTGGCTCGGCATCACCCGCATCCATCGCTTCGCCTCCATGAGCGACATGAAATGCGATGCGCTCATCCGTCAGGGCATCCAAATCGACGAGCGCGTGCCGCTGCCCGACGATATGATTCCTCCCGATGCGCGCGTGGAGATCGAGGCCAAGATCGCCGCCGGCTATTTCGCCGGCGACCGGCCGCGCGGCGACTACGCCGGCACGGTCGGGCGGGGTCTCAACGAGTGACGGCGATGCCGGTCGGCGTGCGAGTCGCTTCACGACGATACTCCCGGAGCGAAGCCCTGCCGACTCTCGCGAAGCTGCACGATGCCGCCGCCGTTCGCGAGCGCTGCGGCATGGTCCATCGTTGGGTCGCCGAAGGCCGCTCGCCGCATTTTGCGCTCGACCAAGCCCGTCTCCACGCCGTCGCCGCCTATGTGGCCGATGTCACGCGGCAAGCCTATCCCGAGCTCGAGATTCCATATCACAGCCGCTGGCGCCATTTCGCAGCCGGAGGCATCGATCGTTGGAGCGTGCTCGCGCCGCACATCGATGCCGAGCCGATCGAGCTCGCGCGCATCGCTGTCGACCTCGTAACCGTCAGCGTCCTGCTCGACGCCGGGGCGGGCGACGCCTGGCGCTATCGGGAACGTGAAAGCGGACTTTCATTTGCGCGTTCCGAGGGGCTTGCCATTGCCAGCCTCGACATGTTTCGCGCCGGCGCCTTCTCGGCGGACGCCCGCCGGCCATGGCGGGTCGACCATATCGCGCTCGAAAAAATGGATGCCGCGACCCTGGCGCATGGCCTTCAGGCCGATTCCGAAAATCCGCTGATCGGACTGGAACAACGCGGCGCGCTGCTGCGCCGTCTCGGGAGGGCGCTCGCCGATCGCCCGGACCTATTCGGCAGCGCGCCTGCGCGTCCCGGCCATCTGGTCGATTATTTTCTCTCCGTCGCCGCCGACCGACGCATTTCGGCATCGACGCTGCTTGCCACGCTGCTCGACGGCCTGTCCCCGATCTGGCCGTCCGGGCTCGTGCTGCGCGGATTTTCCGTGGGCGACGCCGGATATCATCCCGCCGTCGGCATGGGCGACGAGACCGACCGCGTCGTTCCATTCCACAAGCTCTCGCAATGGCTGGCCTATTCACTGCTCGAGCCGTTCGAAAGCGCCGGGCTGACCGTGGAAGGGCTCGACGAACTTACCGCGCTTGCCGAATACCGCAACGGCGGGCTGCTCGTCGATCTCGGCGTGATCCGCCCGCGCGCATCCTTCGATCCGCTGGTTCCGCACGAGGTCTCCTCGGAACCGGTCGTGGAATGGCGCGCGCTGACCGTGGCGCTGATGGATCCACTGGTCGCCCTGGTGCGCGCCGAATTGGGTCTGGGCTCCACCTTCACCATGCCGCGAATGCTGCAGGGAGGAACCTGGAGCGCTGGACGAAAAATCGCACGGGCGCTGCGTCCACCCGCCGGTCCATCGCCGATTGCGCTTGCCGCCGACGGCACGGTGTTCTGAGACATGGCCGAACTCTCCGAGCGGCCGGCGGCCGCGAGGGCGATCTATCGTGGCATGGACCGGGCCGCGCTCGATGCCGCCTATAACAACGGCGCCGCGGTCGCGGACAGCCCGCAGTGGCTCGCGCGCTGGCATGAACGCAGCGCCGTCGTCCGATCGGGCCCGCAGGCGCGCCTCGATATTCCCTATGGAAGCCGGCCGCGCGCGCGTTTCGACTATTTTTCCGCCGGCGCGGCAAGGCCGCCGTTGCTCGTATTCATTCACGGCGGCTATTGGCAGCGCAACGACAAGGATACGTTCGCCTTCCTCGCCGAGGGGCCGCGCGCCCACGGCATCGACGTCGCGGTGGTGGGCTATACGCTGGCGCCGGATGCCCGCCTCGCCGATATCGTCGGGGAGATCCATCAGGCGCTGACCGTTCTGTCCAGCCGGGCTGACGATTTCGGCCTCGATCGCAACCAGCTTTTCGTGGGCGGCTGGTCGGCAGGAGGGCATCTCACGGCAATGGCGTCGGGCCACCCGGCCTTTCGCGGCGGCATTGCCATCAGCGGCATCTTCGATCTGGAGCCCATTGCGCTCACCTACCTTAACGAGAAGCTCGCGCTGAATTGGACCGAGATTGCCTCGCTTTCGCCGATGCGCGTCCTGTCGGTCCGCTCGCCGCCGCTCAAGTTGTTCGTCGGCGGCAACGAGCTGCCGGAGTTGCAGCGCCAATCGGCGCTCTATGCCGACGCAGCGTTCGCACAAGGACTACCGATCGGACTCACGGTCCTGCCGGGACATCACCACTACTCGATCCTCGACGAGCTTGCCCGACCGGACGGCGCCATCGTGCGCGCCTTGTTGGAGATGATTCAGGCGGGTGCTGCGAGCCGCAAGTAACGCCAATCCCCGTGACGATTGAAATGGGACGTGGAAAGCGCGGAATTAGGCATCCTCGCCTCCCATCTCCGAGATCATCCCGTTGGAGCCTCATGATCACGCTTTATTCCTACCCTGAATTGTTCGGCGTCGCCGATAACAACGGCTACGGCCTCAAGGTGTTCGCGTTCTTCAAACTGACCGGTGTGCCCTTCACTCACCAGCACACCTTCGACGCCTCGGCTGCACCGCGCGGACAGCTTCCCTACATCGTCGACGACGGCGAGACGATCGGTGACAGCGACACGATCATCGCGTACCTCATCCGCAAATATCGCCTGAAGATGGACGATGGGCTAACCGTGGCGCAGCGCGACACCAGTCATCTGATCACGCGGATGCTCGACGACCTCTATTGGGTCATGTCCTATTCACGCTGGAAGGATGAGCGGTTCTGGCCGGCGTTCCGCGATGCGCTGCGCCGGGAGCATCCGACCTTGACGGAGGCGGGGCTGCGCAAGGCGCAAGAATTCAATTCCCAGCGCTACTATTACCAAGGCATCGGCCGTTTTGCTCCCTCTGCTGCATACGCGCGCGGGCTCGCCGATTTGCAGGTATTGGCGAACCTCATCCCGGCAGATGGCTACCTGCATGGGCCGAAGCCGACCAGCATCGACGCTGCCATCTACGGATTTATCGCCAATATTTATTTCTACGAAATCGATACACCACTCAAGCAGTTCGTCGCGTCGCATCCCAATCTCGTACGGCATTGCACTGCAATTCACGCCGCCATCGGCTCCACTCCCCCAACTTGGACCTCCGGCTTTCCGGGTTCAGCAACGCAAAGCGCGGGGGATATGTGAGGCCCTTCGCTGGGTGCTTGGCAGCAACTGGAGCCGTTCAGCGACCGAATCGGAAGTTGAGACCGGCGCGCACAATGCTCTTGGTCTCTTTGATATCGACGAATGCCGGGCCCAACCCAGCTATTTGCGGCGTGAAAGCAATATCGCGGGTACCGAAATCGTAATAATTATATTCGACGAAACCGGACAGGACGTTGGTGAAGGCATATTCACCACCGACACCGATGGTCCATCCCGGGCGCGTCTCGCGCGCCGTATAAGCAGTGCCGAGTATGATCGTCGTAGCCCAATAGTCGTCGCGCTCCCAGGCGCCACCGCCTTTGACGTAGCCGAGGAAGCGATCCCAGGCGTAACCGATACGGCCGGTGACAGATGCCAGCGACTTGACCTTGCTGTGATAGGCAACGCCGAATTCGCGCGCACTGTCATGGCTGCCCTCGGCATCGGTCCAGGCATAATCGCCCTGGATGCCGATCAGGAAGCCGCCGGCAAATTGATAGTCGCAACCGGCCTGCGCGCCGCCAACCCAGCCATCCGCATCATGTCCGCCGAGCGACTGGCCGTAAAAAGCGCCGCCGGGCGTCCGGACAATCCATTCCTTCTGCTTGGCCCATAGGCCACCCGCATGGCCGCCGACGTAGCAGCCGGTCCAGCTCCAAACCGGGACGACCGGCGGGGGTGCCTTGTACACCGGCGCCCTCATGTCGGCCGACATCGCCGGGCTTGCCAGAACAATCAGCGCAGCGGTACCGAGAAGGAATTTTCGCATGAGCCGGCCCCCCCCGGGGAGTATCCTCCGAGTCTGCGTGGAACGCTGTAGCCGTCAGGACACAGCGCACAAAAGGATTGTCCAATCCCGCCAACGGGCGTGTCCAAAGGCCGCGCCCTGCGTGACGAATGCCCCGGGGCGAGTCTAACGATCCGCTCGCTGCCGCCATGCTCATGATTACAAAGCGCCCAAGGACACTATGTCGAGGCGCCACGACCTTTCGACTTCTTCAAATGGGCGCTTGAGAGCGGGCAAACTCAGGCCACCCAGCAGATCGAAAACTACTGGAAGGCGCAGTTCGCGCTTCTCCACCGACATGGCGTTCGAGGCGCCCCGCGTTCTTAACGCCGGACGCATCGTCAGAACCTCTGCGCGCAGATACTGAACCAGCCTCAGATGCGCTCGAAATGCGCTTCCTCCACCACCGCCGTCCACTTGGCGATGTCGGCCTCCATGCGGGTCTTGAATTCCGCCGGGCTCGTCGGCTTGGGCTCATTGCCGAGCGCGCGCAGCCGCTCGACCACCTCCGGCTCCTTGAGAATCGCCACGACCTCGGCGTTGAGGCGGGCCACGATCGCCGGCGGCAGGCCGGCGGGCGCGACAAGTCCCTGCCACGCGGTCACGACATATCCCGGGATGCCGGATTCGCCGATGGTCGGGACGTCTGGGAGCGCGAAGAAGCGGTGCTCGCCCGTGACCGCAAGGCCGCGCAGCTTGCCGTCCCGGACGAACGGCAGCAGCGCCGCCGTCGGGTCCATCATGAAATCGAGGCGCCCGGCGATCAGGTCGATCGCCGCCGGCGCGCTGCCGCGATAGGGCACATGCTGCAGCCGCAGCTTCGCCTCCTTGGGGAAGAGCGCGTTCGTCTCCTTGGCGAAGAGCTCGATCGCGAGGTGCGGACCCGAGCCGTTGCCGGGTGTGCCATACAGCAACGGTGCGCTGCGCGAGCGTGCGAGGCTGATGAGATCCGCCACGCTTCGGATCGAATGATCGGAATACGTCACCATGAGGTAAGGATACTCGGTGAACATGCTGATCATGGAGAAGTCGTCGATCGTGCGATAAGGCAGCGCCTTGTAGGTGGCGGCCGCGAATGCGTGTCCGGACGGAATGGCGAACAGCGTATATCCGTCGGGTGCGGCGCGGGCGACCTGGGCCGCCGCCGTCGTTCCCGACGCACCCGGCTTGCCCTCGACCACGACCCGCTGGCCCAGGCGGCGCGTCAGGCCGTCGGCGACGATCCGCGCCACCAGATCGGTCGGGCCGCCCGGCGGAAAGCCGTGAACGATGGTGATCGGCCGATCGGGCCAATCCGTATTGGAACGGGCCGGAGCAACGGCGAGCATCGAAAGCCCGCCGGCGATGGCAGTGCGGCGCGTGAGTTCGGTCACGTCGTTCTCCTCCCGTTAGACTAGCATGGTCCCGAAAAAGCCTGCCCCGGACTTGATCCGGCGGCGGAGACCGATTTCGGAAGAGTCGTGCGAAAAGTCATTCCCCTCTGACGTCGTCGCTTATGATCAGGGCGTCGAGCGCAAGGATGCCTTCGCCCGTACCATAAACCGTCACCGGGTTGAGGTCGATCTCGCGAATTTCCGGCCGTGCCGCGACGAGTGAGCCGACGCGCTGCACGGTCAGGGCGAGCGCCGCCACATCGCGTGCCGGTGCGCCGCGCATTCCGGCGAGAAGCGGCGCACCCTTGAGCTTTGCGATTTCCTCCATCACCTCGTCCAGGCCGAGACCAACTGGAAGGACACGAACATCGTGCAACGCCTCAGCCCAGATCCCGCCGAGTCCAACGAGCGCCACCGGTCCCCAATCGCGGTCGCGGCGCGCGCCCACGATCATTTCGAGGCCGGGCCGGGCCATCGCCTCGACAAGAACGCCCTCGACGGCGGCCTCGGGATGGCGGGACGCGACCTGCTGCAGCTTCGCCCACGCGACGGCGAGCTCCGTGTCGTCGCCAATGTCGAGCACGACGCCACCCGCGTCGCTCTTGTGCGGCAGTGTGCCGGCCTGGAGCTTGAGCACGACCGGAAACCCGATCCTGGCGGCGGCGTCGGTGGCGTCCCGCAGATTGGCGACCAACCTGCCCTTTGGAATCGGAATACCCAACTGCGCGACATAGACTTTGCTCGCGTGCTCGGTCAGCGTCCCCTGCCCGCTCAAAGGCGGCGCCGTGATGGCGGCTGCGGCTTGGCGCGTGCGCGCCCTTTGCAACGAGCGGCCATACGCGGTCAGGCGCGCGAGCGCGCGCAACGCGCGCTCAGGTGAGCGGAAGAACGGAATCCCGGCCGCGCGCGATTGCGCAACGATGGACGCGGGCACGTTCACTTCGTCCCCGAGCAGCCCGATGATGGCCGGCTTCGGCGCTCCGATGAGCGGCTTCAGGCAGGCCTTGCCCTTGGCGAGCGCGAACTCGCTTGCCTCGCCGATGATCACCGCGAGCAGCAGGCTGCCGTAGCTGTCATCATTGAGCAACGGCTTGATCGTGCGCTCGTACATCTGCGGATGGGTGATGGCCTGCGCCGTGAGGTCGAGCGGATTGGCGGCCTCGACGAATTCCGGCAGCTCGGCCTGGATCGTCGCGGCAAGCGCGGGCGGGAGCGGCGGCAGGTCGAGGGCGAGCGCCGCGCAATAATCGAGCGCCAATCCCTTCACGGCGCCCGAATCCGTCACCATCGCCAGCCCCGCGGTCGGGGGTTTGGGAAAGCGCAAAGTCAACTCGGCAAGATCGATCAGCTCCTCGAGCGTGTCGACGAGGATGACCGCATGGTGCCGCAGAAGCGCTTCGATCACAGCATAGTCGCCGGCGAGCGCGCCAGTGTGCGACTTGGCCGATTTGCGCGCCGCCGCGCCATGCCCCGACAGCAGCAGCACGAGCGGTTTGCCGAGGTCGCGGGCACGCGCCGCGGCCGCGAGAAAATCCCGCGGCTTGCGAATTTGCTCGGCGAAGGCGACGACCGCGCGCGTCGCCGGATCCTCGAGCAGATAGGCGGCGTAGTCTTCGAGTCCCAGCACCGCCTCGTTTCCGGTCGAGACCGTGCAGCTGACCGCAATCCCCTTGGCGGCCAGCGCCGCCCGAACAACGCTGGCGAGCCCTCCGCTTTGCGCGATGACGACCGCGCCGGCGGAGACCTTGTCCGTTCCCCCGATCTGGCGCGCGAAGGTGAGCGGAACGCTGTGGGCGAAATCGACGAGGCCGAGACAATTCGGCCCGCACAGCGCCATGCCGGCGGCGCGCGCCGTGTCGGCGATGCGCTCCTGGGCCGCCAGCCATTCGCCCCCGGCTTCGGCAAAGCCGGCGGCGAAGATGACGATACCGCCGACGCGGCGGCGGGCACAGGCCGCGACCGCCGCCTCGATGGCGACGCGAGGAACGAACAGCATGACGGCGTCAACGCCTTCCGGGAGGTCGTCGATGGCGCGGAGGCAGGAGCGGCCGCCGATCTCGGTGTGGTTACGGCTGACGAGGTGAATCGCGCCCCTATAGCCGAAGTCTTCGAGATTTCGCAGGGCGAGAAAGCCGGCCGAACTCCCTTCGGGCGAGATGCCCACGATCGCGATCGAGCGCGGCCGCATCAAGCGCGAAATGTCGATCGGCGTTCGCGCGTTCACGGCCGCAACAGCCTCAACCGGATTTCTTTTTCCTTCGCATCGCTCCGAGTCCCGGTCGATAGGACTTCTCGTCGAGGAATTGGGTGAGGCCTTGGCTGCGGCCCTTCTCGTCGTCATAGAATTCGAGCTGCGCGGACTTGGCGGCGAGATAATCGGCCGACAATTCGTAGGGCATTCCTTGCACCGCTCGCACCGCCTGCTTGCACGCCCGCAGCGTGTGCGGATTCTTGCCCAGCAGCAACTTCGCGAGCTCCAGCGTGCGCTCGCGCAACTTTTTTCTTGGGACGGCTTCGTTGACCAGGCCCATCTCGGCCGCCTTCTTGCCATCGAAGGGAAGGCCGGTGAGAATGTAATACATCGAATTGCGCACGTTCATCGAGCCGACCACCGCCCGCGTCACGACCCCGCCGGGAATGATCCCCCAATTGATCTCGGACAGTCCGAAGGTCGCCTCGTGCGCGGCGATGGCGATGTCGCAGGACACGAGCGGCGTGAACGCGCCGCCGAAGCACCACCCGTTCACCATGGCAATGGTCGGCTTGGGAAAATTGAGCAGCTGCCGCCATTGCCAGTTCGCCGCCGAACGGCGTACCCGCATCTGCTCGTTGAAGGGCAATCCGTCGGTCGCCCGGAAGAATTCCCGCAGATCCATGCCGGCCGAGAATGAATCGCCGGCCCCGGTGAGGACGAGCACCCCGCAGCGGTCGTCGAGCTCGAGCGCATCGAGCACCTGAACCATTTCGTCGTTGAGCGCCGGGCTCATGGCGTTGCGTTTTTCTGGCCGGTTCAGGGTGACCCAGGCGATCTGGTCCTCGAATTGCACCAGGACGTTCTTTCCTCCGGGCACCTTGTCGCTCGAATTCTTGGCAGCCATTCTTGCACCTTCTCACTTGCGCCGCGTTGCACGAGCCGCGAAATTGCAGGCGGCTATTCATGAACCGCGTGCCGTCGAGTGGCAAGGGCTGCGCGGCCGGGGGGATCACGGCCGGCTGCTTAACTGACGCTGCGATCTGTGCTTGAAAGGAAACTGCTCGCCCGTGGCATCCGCAAGCGGGCAGCTGGGGCAAGGGGGCTCGGCTTCCAACCGTCCTGTGCCGGGAAGAACGTCGTGGACCTGCGATACGATACCGAGCACGTGCTCCTGCGCGACAGCGCCGAAAAATTCCTCGGCGAGCGCTACGACTACCGCACATTTCAGAAGATCGCCGCGAGCGAGGCGGGCTTCAGCCGCGAGATCTGGACGGAGTTCGCCCGGCTCGGTTGGCTCGGCCTGCCGTCCGCGCCGGAGGACGGCGGCAGCGGAGGCGGCGCGGTCGAGCTCGCAATCCTCATGGAAGCGTTCGGCAAGCATCTCGTCATCGAGCCTTATCTCGCGACGGTGGTGCTCGGCGGCGGCCTCGTCGCCGCCTTGGGATCGGCCGCCGAGCGCCGGGCAATGCTGCCGGCGGTGATGGCAGGACATTGCCTTATGGCCTTTGCCCATACGGAACGGGGACCTCCCACCCACGCGCGGCGGACCGCCGCCGGTTATGCGCTGCAAGGCGGAAAGAAGCTCGTCCTCGGCGGCGCCATGGCGGACACGCTCCTGGTGTCGGCGCGGCTCGGCGACGGTGCGACCGCAGTTTTCGCCGTGCCCAAGCAAACACGCGGGCTGACGCTACGGCCCTACCGCATGCTCGACGGCGGCCGCGCCGCCGACGCCGAGCTTGCCGACCTCGTGGTGCCGCCCTCGGCGCTTCTCGGCGGCCATGAGGACGCCGGCGGCGCGGTCGAAGCGGTGCTGCATCGGGCGATCGCCGCGCTCTCCGCCGACGCGGTCGGCGCTATTGGCGCCATGGTCAGATCGACCGTCGATTACGCCAAGACCCGGGTTCAGTTCGGCCAGCCGATCGCCAACTTCCAGGCGCTGCAACACCGCCTGGTACGCATCAAGATCGCGGAAGAGGAGGCGCGCGCGGCCGCGCTGTTCGCGACGCTGAGCCTCGACGGGCCGGCGGACATGCGCGCGCGCGCAGTCCATGGCGCCAAGGCCAAGATCGGGCGTTGTGCGCGCTTCGTCCATCAGGAGGCGATCCAGCTGCACGGCGCCATCGGCACCGCCGATGAATTGGCGCTCGGCGGCTACGCCAAGCGGCTGATCGCCTACGAGATGCTGTTCGGTTCGACCCGCGAGCACCTGCGCCGTTACGGCGCCATCATCGCCGATCCGCAGGCCGCGGGCACTGGCCTGCTGATGGCGCCGGACAATTAGGGCACCGATGATGCCACTTGCTCGGCGATGCCGCATTGCCTCTCCCATCCGAACTCGGGGTAGAGCGCATCCCGATTGGATCGAATCGTGATGCGCTCTAGATTCTTCGATTTTGCGCACGTTCTATTCGGAAAACCGGTTCCCACTTTTCCGGAACATGCGCTAGCGCCGGTTTCCCAGGATTGTTCGCGCCGCTTGAGAAAAATCCTTGAAGAAGGTCTCGCGCTGTTCCAGCCACGGAAAATGGCCGGCATCTCTGATCATGAACAGCGTGGAGTTCGGGATGCTGCGTTCGAGTCAAATCGCCTCGAGCGGCGTCGTGATGACGTCGTGATCGCCTATGAACACCGCGGTCGGCGCTCGTATCTTTGCCAACGTCTTGGGCGGGAATTTGTGGGCATAGTCGTCGTATTTGTTCGCCATAACATGATAGGTGGACGCGGAAAAATAATGCCGCGCCTTGGCGGCGGCATCGGAACTGGCAAAGTACAGGGGGAGCTGGACGCCGAGAAAGCTTTGCCGGAAGTCGTCGTCGGACTTGGGGGTTCGTTTCGAGGCCTCGTCGGCGGCGGCAAACCAAGGCTCGCGCGCGAGTTTTTTCGTGCGGGCTTGCATGTCGGCCTCCAGCTCCTTGTCGTCGACGTTGAGCGTGCCACCCACGAGAAAGAGGCCGCGACAGGCCCTCGGGTGTTCGAGCGCGTACCCCATGGTCTGCAGGCTGGCGTCGGAGTGGCCGAAAATCAGCCAGTGATCGAGCCGCAGATGCGCGCGCAGGGTTTCGAGGTCGCCCAGAAAACGGGAAAATCCATAGCCGGAGGCTTTCGCCGGAGTCTCGGAGCGGCCGGCCCCGCGCGTGTCCAAATAGATGAGCGAAAAGTCCTTCTCCAGAGGAGTGAGACTTTTCATGTACATGTCCGCGCTTGCGCCCCAGCCCGGGGTTGGCACGAGCAAGGCGGGGCCGCGGCCCGAGACCTTGTACCAGAGTGAAAGACCATCACGGGTCTTAAAGCGACCTGCTCCGTTCGGAAGCTTTCTCGCACGCTTCACGGCCGCGACCCTCCGTCCCTGCGCGCGGGCAGATCTGCCTAGCGCCTTCGGGCTGATTTAGCCTAGACCCATTTCATGAGTTCCATCGAGGACGCCGGCTCTTGTCCCGCCCTCGGCACTTATGAGACACGCATCATCGACACTGGCTTGCGCAACACGAGCTTGTGTCGTTGCTTTTGCCGCCTGGGAGTGGGCGCTCGACGGGGCGCGTCGTCAGTCCTTCCCAACGCCAACCATCCGCAAAACGTCCGGGTTGACCACGTTGATGGGAGTGCCCGCCGCATAGGCGATGATCTGGTCGAAGATTTCCGCGAACTGGACCTCGTATTCATCGCGCGTGACGTAGCCGATATGCGGCGTGCAAACGACCTGCTCCATTCCGAGGAGAGCATGGCCTTCGTCCCCTACCGGCTCGTCCTCGTAGACATCCACCGCCGCCATGCCGGGGCGGCCGCGGCGGAGCGCATGGACAAGGGCGACGGGCTCGATCAGCCCGGCTCGGCTGGTATTGACCAGGAGCGCGGTCGGCTTCATTCGTGCCAGGTCGGCGGCGGAGACGATGTTTCGCGTCGCTTCCACAAGGCGCATGTGCAGCGAGATGATGTCGCATTCGGCGAAGAACGCATCTTTGCCGGGCGCGCCCGCGTAACCGTCGGCCACCGCGCGGGCGAGCGTTGCCGGGCGTGCCCAGACCAGCACGTTCATGCCGAACGCCCGGCCATAGCCGGCGACGACGCTGCCGATCCTTCCATACCCGTAGATGCCGAGCGCCTTGCCGCGGAGCGTGTTGCCGACGCCGAGCTGCCATTTGCCCGCCCTGAGCGCCGCTGCCTGCTGGGGGATCTGGCGCATTGCCGCAAGGACCAGTCCCCACGTCAGCTCGGCGGCGGCGTATGACGGGGTGCCGGGATGCTGGCTGGAAGACACGATGACGCCGAGCCGCGTGCAGGCATCCACGTCGATGTGCGGATACACGCTGCGCTGGCTGATCAGCCTGAGATTGTGCAAGCGCTCGAGCAACGGCGCTTGAATTTTCGTTCGCTCCCGAATCAGCACCAGCACTTCGGTGTCGCGCAGCCGCTCCGCCAGCGCCTCGACGGCTTGGACATGGTCATTCCAGATCGCAACATCATGTCCTGCCAACTTGCCAAAGCATGGCAGGGTGCGCAGCGTGTCGTGGTAATCGTCCAGTATCGAGATTTTCATGGCTGCCTTCGACCGGCTTGGGCAAGACTACGATGACAAGACTACGATCAAGCCTCGAAAAGGGAATATGGCCCGGTCAAGCCGTTCCGATATGCCGCATGGATCGCACGGCCCAATTCCCGGAGGTTCTCCCCGCGGCGAGTTTTCCGCGGCATCCCCTGGCACGACCGTTTGATCTCGCGGGCGGCAGGCAGAGCGACACCAGCAACAGCAAATAGCCCGAAGTGCCGGTTCGCTGCATCGCACTGAACGTCGCAGTCGGGGCAACCCGGACCCGTTACCGGCTGCCTCGAAACGTCGAAAATGACCCCGAAGCCGACGTCATGGATGCGTTGGGGCCGTAGCGACGACGGCCACGGATAATCATTGAAGCACTCGGACAACGAGCCAGTCGAATTGAACGATGCTGTCGGCCTGGGTCCACAGGCCGACCCGGCCGGCGGAACCAATTGTGCCGTCGCCCACGGTCAGTACGACCCTGCCGTTATACCTGACGGTAAATTGATCCCGGTCTGCAAGCAGCGTGAGGCCGTGCCATTCTCCTGGGACGACATAGACGTTTGCGGCCGCGAGCTGCTGGAATTTTCCGTCCACCACGCGATGGAGGCTGATGTTGTGCTCGATCGCGCTCGCTCTGGCCACGTAGTAGTTATTGGCGTCCAGAAAGCGAACCACCACACCGGCTGGCCCGATCAACGCTCCCGAAGACCGGTTGGAACCAGGCCGTGACCTCGACGTTTGCCTCCTTGATCCGTTTGTAGATCGCGAGCGGAAAGCGATCGCTAATTCGCTCCGTGCTGAGTTGCGCAAGGGCCTTGCCCTCCCTTGCATTCTCATCGGCAACCACTTGCCAATTGCCAGGTCGGCCATGGCCGGTGAGAGCAAACTCGAAATTGGCAATGGGGTCGCCGGGAGTCACGTCTGCAAATGTGATCAACTCCGCATCGACCGACAAGACAGCGGTCCATTTCCGCTCCATCGTTGGCGGCTGCATCTCTGAAAATCGGACCTCCTTGAATGCCAAGGCAGGCCTGCATGTCTGCTGGCCGGCAGCTTGCGTCACGCCGATGAGCCCAATAATGCCTGCCAGCGACGCGGATATGCATGATCGATACATGTGTTGGTCCTGCTTCCGATTTGATCCGTGACGATCACTTCGTTCGCGTTGCAGAGGGCTCCTTCACCCCGTACATCGCGGCAGCGGTCAGAGCTGCGTAGGCGCAGAATCCGCCGGCGATGGCGACAAAGAATCCGATCGTGCCGAGATCGAGCCAGTAGATGGCGACCAGTGCGCATCCGGTGCTTGCGAGCAGGCGCACGGCGTTGGCCGTCACGGTCCACATGACGCTGCCGAACCCTTGGGTTGCGAAGTAAAGCGCCATCCCAAGACCGTAGAGGCCGTAGATCGGCCCGACGATCCGGAGGTACCATGTGCCGAGACGAATGATCTCTTGGTCGTCGCTGAAAAGCCCCATCCAGAGCGCGGGAAAAAGCGCGACGATCAATCCAATCGTTGCGCAGGCAGCAGCCACGGTCACGCCTCCGGTCCACGCGATCTGGCGGGCCCGGCGATACTGCTTGGCGCCCCAGTTGGTCCCGACCATCGCGACGATCGCCGTGCCGAAACCGAATGACAGCGGGATGAGGATGTATTCGAGGCGGGCGCCCATCGCGTAGCCGATGGCCACCTCTCTCCCCAGACGGCCGGCGATCCCGGTCAGCAGCACGACAGAGAGGTTGGTGATGATCACATTGACCAATCCCGGCACGCCGACCTTGAGGATTTCGGCGAAAAGTGCCCACTGCAGGGACATGCCGCGGAACGCCAGTGTGACGAGCGATCGGCGCGAGCGCAGGTAAACGAGCAGCACGAGGCTGCCGGCGTCGAATGACATCGTCAGGCCCCAGCCGGCACCGGCCGGACCAAGGGCTGGCAACGGTCCCCAGCCGAAAATCAGCAATGGCGAGATGAGTACGTGCGCGATCACGCTGCCGACGATAACGCCGGCGGGCAGACCCATATTGCCTGTTCCTCGCACGGCGCTGCCGAGCAGATTCAGCATGCAGATGGCTACTGCGCCGCTGAACGCCACGTTCGAGTAGGCAAGCGCGGACGATAGTATCTCGCCATGCCCGCCCATCCATCGAAAGACGAATGGCGCGCCGAGCAGCAGCACCGTCGAGAATGCCGCCGCAAGGCCGAGGGCCAGAACAAAGGTGTGCAGGGTAAGCGCGTCGGCGACATCGCGCCTGCCGGCACCGAGCGCGCGTGCAATTGCGGATGAGACGCCGCCGCCCATACCGCTCGCGGCCGTGTGTTGGATCAGCATCACAAATGGAAAGGCGAGCGACACGCCTGCGAGCGCGTCCTGGCCCAGACGGCCGAGAAACAGGCCGTCGAACGTGATCATGCCGGCGATCGCAAGGAGGTTAAGGACGTTCGGCGCCGAGAGCCGCAGCAGCGTGGACAGGACCGGCCCTTCGAGTAGCAATTTGGTTCGCGCGGCAACCGGCCGGGCGGCGGCCGGACTGGTCGCGACGGTCGGGGAGAATGATGAAGGGAAATTTGCAATGCTTCGGTCGCTCACGGGCGCTCCTCCCCGCACGAGGCTGGAGCAGCACTTGCGACGGAAGCGTCCTCAAGAACCGGGCGGCTGCATCAAGAACCCGATTTCGCTTCGTCTTCCGAAGCTGGCGTATGAATCTCCTTGTCGAACTTGTACGCAACGCATCATTTCTCGGCCCGGCATAAGATATTCTAATGAACCCCGGACTCCGCGCGGTTTGCTTCGCCCCGCAATGAGTGCAGGAGAGCAATTGGAGCTCTGCCGCCGACGCAAGTCAGATCGGTAGGATTGGCAACGCCTTGCCTGCAAAGGGTGCCTTCTCTATCCTGCCTTAGTTTTTCTCATGAAAGCCGCGCGATGCTCCGTCGTTTGCCGCCGCTGAATGCCCTCAAGGCCTTCGACGCTGCGGCGCGAAGCGAGAGCGTCACGCGAGCAGCTGAAGAGCTGCGCGTCACGCAGGGAGCGGTGAGCCAGCAGCTCAAGTCGCTGGAAGCTACGCTCGGCGTCAAGCTTTTCAAGCGCGAGCGCCAGCGACTGGTGATGACCGAGGCTGGTCGCGAATATCTTGCAGTGGTCCGCGATGCACTGGATCGGATTGCGGTGGGTACAGAGCGTCTCGTACACCGCCAGACCTCCGGAGTTTTGACAATCAGCACATCACCTGATTTTGCCGCCAAATGGCTCGTCAATCGGCTCGGTCGGTTTGCCGAGGCCCATCCCGATATCGATCTGCGAGTGTCCG
The DNA here is from genome assembly GCA_963821505.1 of uncultured Alphaproteobacteria bacterium. Classification (GTDB taxonomy): domain Bacteria; phylum Pseudomonadota; class Alphaproteobacteria; order Rhizobiales; family Xanthobacteraceae; genus VAZQ01. Next base: position 49,712 of record CAWGEH010000005.1, on the reverse strand, counting down.
CAACGATGCATCACGTCGACTTCGCGCGTGAGGAAATTGACCTTGCGGTTCGACATGGTGATGGCAATTGGGCTGGGCTTGATGTCGTGCGCCTTTGCTCCGAGCGGCTTTTTCCGGTTTGCAGTCCCAAGCTTGTTTCGGGACGTCACCGCATAACCGGAGCGTCGGATTTGTTGAGATTTCCGCTCCTGCGTCTCGATGACTGGAAGACCTGCTCGCGATGGTTTGATGCCGCCGGCGTCATCGACCCAGTGGCTCACGGTCCGGTTCTGAACCGTGCGAGCATGCTGATTGATGCTGCCGTCGACGGCCAGGGCATTGCGCTTGCTCGCACCGCGCTTGCGGCCTGGGATCTCATCAACGGTCGTCTTGTAAGGCCAATCGATGTTTCTTTGAGAATGTCCAAGACGTACTGGATCGTCTGCCCGAAGGCGACTTCTGCGCTTCCCAAAAACACAATATTTCGCGAGTGGCTATTGGCGGAGGCCACCGATGATATGCGCCGCCTGAGAACTCTCCACTCATAGAAGCGGGGGCCTCGAATGTCCGATTCCCGGGGGCAGCCGGTCGCGACCAATACCCGACAGGGGCACCCGTGACGATTTGGTCAGTCCACCCTGATGTGCGCGGTCTTGATGACCTTGCCCCACTTCTCGATTTCACCGGCAATGTATTTCCCGAACTCGGCGGGCGTCATCAGCATCGGCTCTGCGCCCAAACTGGCAAACCGCGCTTTTATCGTCGGATCCGAGAGAACGGCGTTGATCTCTTTGTTGAGTGCTTCGATGATTTCCACCGGCGTCTTCGCGGGCGCGCCGACCGCGTCCCAAACATAGGCCTCGTAGCCCGGCACGAATTCCGCCGCGGCGGGAACGCCCGGCAGCGAATCCGAGCGCGTCGCGCCGGTCACTGCCAGCGCCCGCAGCTTGCCCGAATTGATGTACCCTACCGATTGCAATATGGGAGTGAACGACGCCTGCACCTGCCCGCTGAGCAGATCGGGCAAGTAATTGCTGCGATAGGGAACGTTGACCAGGTTGACGCCGGCCATCGCTTTGAAAAGCTCGCCGGCCACGTTGGTGGCGGCGCCGCTGCCGACCGACGCATAATTGATCTTGCCGGGATTGGCTTTCGCGTAGGCGATGAACTCGGGAAGCGTTTGGGCCGGAACGGATGAATTTACCACCAAGACGAGGCCTAACCGGACGAGGCCCGCGACCGGTGCAATGTCGCGGATGAGATCGAAATCGAGATTGTCGTAGAGGGAGCAGTTGATGGCGTTGGTCGTCGTCACGACCAGCAGCGTATAGCCGTCGGCCGGAGCGTGGGCGACAATCGACGTGCCGATATTGCTGGCGCCGCCCGGCCGGTTGTCGACGATGAATTGCTGCTTGAGCCGCTCGGACAGTGATTGAGCAACCACGCGCGCGACAATGTCGGGCGCAATTCCGGCGGGATAGGGGACGACGATGCGCACCGGCCGCGTCGGATAGTCGAGCGCTGATGCGAGTCGCGGCAGGGCCGGCAATGCAGCAGCGCCGGCGGCCAGACGCAGAAATCGACGACGCTGAAGTTTCATGGTGGTTCTCCACGAAAACGCGCGCATTTCCCCGGTTGAACGGAACGCGCTTGCAGCTCCTGCGACGAGGCTACATCAACTTCGGGGGGACGTGGAGCGACGCGATGTCGCCTTGTGGCCGGGGAGATCGGCCCGGCCGGCGTCCCAGCCATGGTGCCACGTGACCAGCCTTCTGCGGCCTCACGCGCGAGCGCGATGATTTCCGTCCGCCGCGCTTCCAGGAGCAGGCATGCGGCGCCGAAACAATCGCTGGAAAAATCCCCCGGCCGGTTCGCGGCCTGCGTCGGCACACTGAGCGGCAGCGGCTCTCCGTCGCTCCTCTTTTTCCAGCCTAAGCCGCGCTGCGATCAGCTCGTGGACCTTGTAGGGGACGATCAGGTGACGCTTGTTGAACTCCCGGTAGACTTCGTAGCTTGGATTGGCATCCCAGATGAAGCGTGTGATCTCCAGAAAAAGCTCGCTGTTTCTCCTGAGCGTCGGATTGCTTGCCTCCAGGAGCGTGAAGGCGGCGCGGCGCACCCGCGCATCTTTTGAAGCCAGCATTCGATACACGTGGGATTTCGACAATGCGCCGTGTTTCACCATGCCGGCCTCCGGAGAGAGCCTTATAGCACCAAAGCCGCGCCGCACCGGCAGCTCCACGAAATCATGGTGTGCAGACCCTTACCCGAGCAGCCCTGCCCAGCAGATCGGCCCGCGAATCGACAAGTCGGGCGCGCGTGCTTCCGCATTTGGCCTTCCTCGACCACCAGCGGTCCGGGCAACGGTATGTCTTTGCTCCCGACCCAGGACCTCGTGAGCTTGCGGGCGGCGCCCGCCCGGAGGACAACATGCACTCATTCGAGAACGACGCCCATGGCGGCAGGCAAGACGCCGTTCGCCCGCGCCTGCCTGGCCTCGGCCGGCGCGACCTCATGAAGGGAGGCGTTGGGCTTGTGACCCGGCCACGCATCTCCTGCGGACCGTGGATGTCGGTCCGCACCGCCTACGCAGGCTAACGCCGATCAATAACCGTCGACATCGACGACAGCTTGGGCAAAGGCCTGCGGAGCCTCCTGCGGCAGATTGTGCCCGACGCCACCCTTGATGATCCGATGCGTATATTTGCCCGAGAATTTCTTGGCATAGGAACTGGCGTCCGGGTGTGGTGCACCATTGGCATCGCCTTCAAGGGTAATGGTGGGCGCCGTGACGATCGGGCCTTCGGCAAGCCGCTTTTCCAGATCGTCATATTTCGGCTCGCCTGCAGCCAAGCCGAGCCGCCAGCGGTAATTATGGATCACGATGCTGACATGATCCGGGTTGTCGAAGGACGCTGCGCTACGATCGAACGTGGCATCATCGAAGTCCCACGTCGGCGAGGCGAGCTGCCAAATGAGCTTCGCAAAGTCATGCCGGTATTTATCGTAGCCGGCCCGGCCGCGTTCGGTGGCAAAATAATATTGGTACCACCATTGGAGCTCGGCCTTTGGCGGCAACGGCATCTTGCCGGATTCCTGGCTGCCGATCAGATAACCGCTCACGGAGACCATGGCCTTGCAGCGTTCCGGCCAAAGCGCCGCGATGATGTTGGCCGTCCTCGCTCCCCAATCAAAACCACCGATGGTCGCCTTCTCGATCTTGAGTGCATCCATCAAGGCGATAACATCGACAGCAACCACCGACTGCTGGCCATTCCGGACCGTTTCACTTGAAAGAAAGCGCGTCGTGCCATAGCCGCGCAGATACGGGACGATCACCCGGTAGCGCGCCGACGCCAGCAACGGGGCAACATCGACATAGCTGTGAATGTCGTAGGGCCAGCCGTGCAGAAGAATGACCACAGGACCATCGGCGGGACCGGCTTCGGCGTATCCGACATTGAGAACGCCGGCATCGATCTGCTTGAGTGTGCCGAACGACGTGTTCGTCCCCGGCTTGATCGTGGGCAGATCTGCCGATTTTATCTTGCTGGATTCTGCGTCGGCAGAGTTGACCAGGCCGAGCTGGGCGGCAGCAATGCTTATGGCTGCAGTGCCCAAAAAGCGGCGGCGATGATGGTCGATGTCTTCGGACCCCTTGCTCGTATCCATCGGTGAATCTCCTGGTTGAGCTCGGTCGCGCTCCATTTACACGAATCGCGTATTCCGTTCACACCGGCTGCTTCAACGCCGCGGCGTCGATCGGCAGCTTTCGCAGGCGCTTGCCGGTTGCCGCAAAGATCGCGTTGGTCACTGCGGGAACGATGGCCGAGGTCCCGGCCTCGCCCATTCCGCCCGGCGGCTCGAAACTCCGGACGATGTGGACTTCGATCGCCGGCGCCTCATTGATGCGCAGGATTTGGTAAGTATCGAAGTTGGTTTGCTCGACGCGGCCGTCCTTCAGCGTAATCTTCCCGTGGAGCGCCGCCGTGATGCCGAAGATGATCGCGCTCTGGATCTGCGCCCGGACGGTATCGGGATTGACGACGGTGCCGCAATCGACCGCGCAGACGACGCGCCGGACACGGACCGCGCCGTCCCTCGCCACCTCGACTTCAGCCACGTGCGCCATATAGGTCGCGAAGACGAACTGGACGGAGACGCCACGGCCGACCCTGTCAGGCAACGGCTGTCCCCAGCCGGCCTTTTCCGCGGCAAGCTCGAGGACGGCTTTGGCGCGGGGTGCCTTGTCGAGGAGAGCGAGCCGATAGGCGACCGCATCCTGCTTCGCCGCGCTCGCAAGCTCGTCCATGAAGCTTTCGGTCACAAACACATTGTGCGATGGCCCGACGCTGCGCCAGAAGGCGGTCGGAATGCCCGGAGGCTCCGCCCGCAGATACTCGACGTGCATGTTCGGAAGGGCATAGGTCAGATCGATCGCGCCCTCGGTGGTGTCGGGGTCGAGACCATTGTTGAACGTCGGAGGAGCCCATCTCGCCAGCACCGAGGAGCCCGCGAAGCGATGGTTCCAGGCGACCGGCATCCCTTTCCCATCGAGACCGGCAGACATCCGGTCGAAGAAATAGGGCCGGTACATGTCGTGCTGGATGTCTTCTTCGCGCGTCCACACGACCTTTACGGGGCCATCGACGTGCTTGGCGATCTCGACGGCGCGCACGACGCCATCGATCTCGAGCCGCCGGCCAAACCCGCCGCCGATCAGATGGTTGTGGACCACGACCTTGTCCAACGGCAAGCCGGCGGTCTTCGCCGCCGCCGCCTGGACTTGCGCCAGGGCCTGGCTGCCGACCCAGACTTCGCAGCCGTCCTTGCGGACATGAACCGTGCAGTTCATCGGCTCCATCGTGGCGTGCGCGAGGAACGGAACCTGGTAGATTGCCTCGACCTTGGTGACGGCGCTCGCCATGGCCTGCTCGGCGTTGCCGATATTCTGCGCAACCGGCCCCGGACTGAGCGTCGCCTTTTCGAGCCCGCTTACGATCTCGTCGGTGCTGAGCTTCGCGTGTGGACCGTCGTCCCATTCGATCACCAGGGCCGCCAGCCCCTTCTTCGCCGCCCCCATATGGTCGGCCACCACCGCGACGGCGTCGTCGAGCCGCACGATCTGACGCACGCCCTTGACGGCCTTGGCCGCCGCATCGTCCACGCTCTTCACACGACCGCCGAACACCGGCGATTGCGCGAGGGTCGCGATCTTCACGCCCGGCGGTCGAACATCGATGCCGTAGACGGCCGTTCCGTTGACCTTCACCGGGGTGTCCAGCCGCTTGGCTGGAGTGCCGATGAGCTTGAAATCCTCCGGTCGCTTGAGCGCCACGCTTTCGGGAACGGGCATGAGGGCGGCGTCGGCGGCAAGTTCGCCATATTTGATGCGCCTTCCCGTCGGCGCGTGCAGCACTTCACCGCTTTGCACGCGGCAGGATGCCGGATCGACATTCCAGCGCTTTGCCGCCGCCGACACGAGCATGGTTCTTGCGATCGCACCGGCTTGGCGCAGGGGCTGCCACGCTGCGCGTATCGCGTTCGAGTTGCCGGTCGCCTGTATGCCGCCCAACAAGGGGTTGCCGTAGAGTTTTTCGTTCGGTGGAGCATGCTCCAGCCGAACCTGTTTCAGGTCCACCTCCAGCTCCTCGGCGATCAGCATCGGGATCGAGGTATAGGTGCCCTGGCCCATCTCGACATAGGGCATGGTGAGGACGATCGGCCCATCGCCTTGGATGCGGATGAAGGCGTTGGGCATGAAGCCACCGGCGCCGGTCGCTTCGGCGTCGCCGTCGGCGAATGGCAAGCGCAGACTCAGCATCAGACCGCCGCCCGCGGCCGCTCCCGCCTGCAGGAAGGCGCGCCGGGAGAGACCGCTCGCTGATGGCCATCGATCCGGGCCGACGGCTCGGGACGTGAGGTGATCGAGTATCATCGTCAGCCTCCCTGCCCGCTCGATTGCGCGGCCTGTTTGATCGCTTCGCGGATGCGGACATAGGTGCCACAGCGGCAGATGTTGCCGGACATCGCGTCGTCGATATCGGAATCCTTTGGATGTGGGTTGCTCGCAAGCAGCGCCGAAGCGGACATGATCTGGCCCGACTGGCAGTAGCCGCATTGAACGACCTCGCGGTCGAGCCAGGCCTTCTGGATCTTGGCCCCCGCCGCGGTCGCGCCGATCGCCTCGATCGTCGTGATCCCGGAAGTGCCGACGCTGTCGATAGGCGTGATGCAGGAACGCGTGGCGATGCCGTCGACGTGCACGGTGCAGGCGCCGCAGAGTGCCATGCCGCAGCCGAACTTCGTGCCGGTCATGCCGAGCACGTCGCGCAACACCCACAAGAGAGGGGTGTCACTGTCGACGTCGACCGTCCGATCGACGCCGTTGACCCTAATCGTGGTGGCCATAGCTGCCTCCAGGCTCTGTTCGCGTGGATAGGGCATTCGGACGACGGCGCGATCGTGGCTGTGCGCGGCCCGGTGGTTAACGCAGGTGCTCGATCCAGATTTGATTCGTCTCCGGAGCGCGAGCACGCGGCTCTTCCGCTACACCGCGACCGACGCGTCGGCCGGTGTCCAGTCGGGGGCGAGACCGCGTTCAGCGTGGAACAGCTCGTCACCGGTGTGTTGAGTGAATTCTACGCCCAGCCGGTCGCTCCGCAAACCCAACGTTTCGACACAGGCATCGACGAGCGCGCGGGCCACCTCCGCTCGCTGTTCAGGCGGCCGGCCGCGCCGGATGTCGCACATGAGCAGGGCAGCAGGCTCGACCTCGCCGTCGGCGCAGCGCCACACCCCGCCCTCTCCCAGCTCACGGATGGCGACGGTCACGTTATCGGGCGTGGTTTGCATGACGCGTGCAAAGACATCACCCAGTCGACGCGCCAGGCGTCGCTTCACATCGACCGGGTAGCGGTTGGGAACAAGATCCGGAAAAATATCCCTTGTGGACTTTATTGCCGCGCGGTCGGCATCAGGCTCCAAAGGTTAAAGCCTTTCTCGACTTCTCGATCGAGCGCTTGTGCCCGGCGCGGTGGCGAGCCGGCTCCGAAGCCAATTATGGCCGAAAATCCAGACGCTGAATGATCCCAATTCGGCATCGCGAACGATAATGCGCTCAGCGGCGTCGCCGGCCGCGAATTGTCTCAATTTGGCGGATCTGCCGTCGCCGCGGCGCAAGACGACGTCCGCTTTCCGGGGTACGGGTGGTCGAGAAATGCTCCCTGTGAGACTTTCCTTTTCTGACCCCCAAACCGGACCCCTGCGGCCGTTCGCCGGCTTCGCCGGCGATGGATTTTGCCATGATTCAGCCAAAGCTTTGCGCAACGGTGTTTAATTGGGGCCAGGGACGGGGGCTCAATTGTTTCCAGAACACCGGTTTACCGCTGCCGTGACGGCGTTGCTGCCGATCGCAGGCGCATTTTTCGTCCTCCTTTTCTCGGGAGCGGACTCGCAGGCCCAAGTTCCATCGGGAACCTGCGAAGACGCGGCCGAGGTCGCGGTCCTGCCCTCGCCGGTCACGCCGTGGAAGGGCGCGCCTTTGCGCGTCGTCTTCGCCGCGGAGAAGCCGCTCGAGGGCGAGCTTTCGTTGATCGCGCCCAATGGAAGCGTCGCGGCCAAATCGGCTGAGCGGCACGGCGGGCCGCCGTATTTCTGGTTCGCCGAGGTCGCCTCGCCGGCGGCGGGGACGTGGCACGCGAAGCTCGCGCGCGACGGCGCGCCGGCCGGGTGCGGCACGATCACGCGCGAAATCGCCGTGCGCGCCGTCGAGCCGCCGCGGCCGCAGGCGACGGAGGGGAGCCTCTGGCCCCTGCGCAATACCTGGAACCGAGAGACTGAAAACCTGTACTCCGCCTGGATCGAGAAGCTCTTCGACGCGCCGCTCGACGCGACGCTGTCATGGAAGGCGCTGCATGAAGTGCTGCGCGACCGGTCGCGCAATTTCCTGTTCAACCATTTGGGCCTGCGCGAAGACCAGCTGGGGCTCATCATTCGCCCCGACTGCGCCGACCTGCCGTACTTCTTGCGCGCGTATTTCGCGTTCAAGATGGGGCTGCCGTTTGGGTACTCGAAGTGCTCGCGCGGCGGCGGCGGCGAGCCGCCGAAGTGCTACGCGTGGTGGAACATTCAGCATCTCGAGGAACCTCGTCCCGCCCCGCCCGAACAGCAAATCGCGTCCCCCGCCCTGCTGGACATGTTTCGCCAGCCGGGGGCGGTGACGCCCCCGGCCCCGAGCGCGGCCCCGCCGAGGCTGCTGACGCTCGTGGCGGCGAAACGGATGGGGCTCGCGCCGGCGTTCGGCCACTATCTGCGCTCGACCGTCGCCGACGGCGTCCATTCCGGATCCGGGCGAACGGCCAACAGCGACGACAACACCGATTACTATCCCGTGCCGCTGACGCAGGAGACGCTGCGCCCGGGCACCGTGTACGCCGATCCGTATGGGCACATGCTGGTGCTCGCGCGGCGCCTGCCGCAGGCGGACGGCGCGGCGGGCGTCTTCCTCGCCGTCGACGCTCAGCCCGACGGGACGGTCGCGCGCAAGCGTTTCTGGCGCGGTAATTTCCTGTTCGCGCAGGATCCCGCGCTCGGAGGTCCCGGGTTCAAGCGCTTCCGGCCGGTCGTGCGCGAGAAGAACGGCGGCCTGCGGCGGCTGACCAACGCCGAGATCGCGAAGGACCCGCAGTACGGCGATTTTTCGCTCGAGCAGTCACGGATGGCGATAGAGGACTTCTACGATCGCATGGACGACGTGATGTCGCCCGCGCCACTCGATCCCGTGCGCGCGATGAAAGAGGCGATCACGGCGCTCGAGGAGCAGGTGAACGCGCGCGTGACCTCGGTCGAGAACGGCCGCAAGTTCCAGACCAGCGGGCGCGGTGACGCGGAGATGCCGGACGGCGCGGCGATCTTCGAGACCACCGGCGCGTGGGAGGATTTCGCTACGCCGGCGCGCGACCTGCGTCTGCTGATCGCGATGGACGTGGTGCGCACCTTTCCGGACCGCGTCGCGCGGCGGCCCGAGCGCTACGCGATGCCGGAGGAGAAGAGCGTCGCGGGCGTGAAGGCCGAGTTGGAGCGCGTGCTCGCGTCGGAGCTTGCAGCGCGCAAGTTCTCGTATACGCGCAGCGACGGCTCGGCGTGGACGCTCGCGCTCGCGGACGTGATCGACCGACTGCCGGCTCTCGAGATGGCGTACAACCTCAACGACTGCGTCGAGCTGCGATGGGGCGCGCCGGACAAGAGCGACGAGGCGTCGACGTGCAAGCGGCATGCGCCGTCGGCGCAGCGCTCGAAGATGACGCAGTACCGCAACTGGTTCCACGAGCGGCGCCGGCCGCCGCGTGCTTAGCGGTCAGCGGCCTTGCGGCGGCTTCGCGCCGCCGTTCGCGTTCCTTTCGCAGCTGCGGTCCTGGCTCGCGTGGGTGGGATGCAATTCGATTGGATGAAGCGACGCGAATTCGTTGCGCTTTTGGGCGGCGCCGTCGCCTGGCCGCTTGCGGCACGCGCGCAGCAGCCGGCCGAAGCCATGGCTGAGGCAAGAAGCAGCGGATTCGACCCGCGGATAACTCCGGCGCGACATGACCTCGCGGCAAAGCATCTCGCCGGCGTTGTGGAAGCTCAGCGCTTCGTCGAGGGAAAAGCATACGAGATTGGCGCCTCGCAAGCGCCCGTGCGCGACGCGGCCTCGCACGATGCGGCGCTTCTTACCGAAGCGCTCAAGGGCGAGCGGATTACCATTTACGAGATCGGCGAGGAAGGCTGGGCGTGGGGACAACTCGCCGGCGACGGCTATGTCGGATTTGTGCCGGCAAGCGCGCTTTGCGCACCCGGACCTCCTCCGACCCACAAGGTGACGGCGCTGCGCACGCTGGTCTTTCCCGGCCCTTCGATCAAGCTTCCCCCGATGGAAACGCTTTCGCTCGGCTGCCAACTTGTCATTGCACGCATGGACGAGCCGTTCGCGATTACCGCCTCCGGTGGTCATGTGCCGATGGTCCATCTCGCACCCATGCAGACGACGGAAAACGATTTCGTCGCGGTCGCGCAGCGGTTTTTGGGAACACCCTATTTGTGGGGAGGAAAGACCAGTCTTGGGATCGACTGCTCGGGATTGTTGCAGCTTGCGCTCGCCGCCTGCGGCATTGCTTGTCCGCGCGACAGCGACATGCAGGAGCAAGCATTGGGCAGCGCCCTCGCGCGCTCCCACGAGCTCGAGCAATTGCGGCGAGGCGACCTTGTGTTCTGGAAGGGCCATGTCGCCATCGTGCGGGACGAAGCGACGCTCGTGCATGCCAACTCCCATCACATGGCGGTCGCCCTCGAGGCGACCGAGCCGGCGATCGCCCGCATTCGCGCAGAAGGCAGCGAAGTCACCAGCATGCGCCGCCTGCCGCCGCCCTCCTGACCCTGATCTGCGAAACGCCAGGCATTTGCTGTCTCGTCTTGCAGACGTCTGTCGACGGGTGGGACCGGGTCGATCGGGATGTCCGCCAAAGACATCGGCCGCTCGTCGCAAATTCCGTGCGTTCGCCGGCGCGTCAATCTGGAGAACTTGATGAGTCCTGAACTCGGTGTTGAAAGCATTGCAATCGAGGCTGCCTCTGCGCCCACAAGATCAAAGCCATCGAACTATCCAGAGCCATTCTTGCGCCGGATGTCGGGGCGCGAAAAGCGCCCGCTGGGCGACTTGTTCGGTCTCAGGAACTTCGGTGTAAATCTTACCACCTTGCATCCTCGCGGAGAGTCGGCGTTGCTTCATCGGCACAGCAAACAGGATGAATTCATCTACGTTCTTCAAGGCAATCCCACGTTGGTGACGGACCAGGGCGAGGTCATACTCTCCCCGGGTATGTGTGCGGGATTTCCGGCACAGGGCCTCGCCCACCAGCTCGTGAATCGCACGAGCAGCAAAGTCACTTATCTCGAAATCGGTGACCGGACGCCCGGTGACGAAGGCAGCTACCCCGCCGACGATATCAAAGCCGTGCTTGGGCCGGACGGCAAATGGCGGTTTACACACAAGGACGGCAGAAAATATTGATCCCCGGCCGGCTGTCGCGAATGGCCGTTGGCGTCGATTTTGCAATGCCCGCTCCGGTCAGCGCGGCGGTGCGTGCCAAGGCCTGCCACGGCAATGCCGGGCGGCTCCTGCGGCTTAAGGCAGGGCCATCACATGTGGACTTGCAGGGTCGAAGCGCGCGCGACCGGGCAATGCGTTCGCAAGTGCATCCAGCCGCGCTCGATTCCCCGCTCGCACGCTTTGGGCTCAATCCTTTTGCCCGTGCTCGCGATACCAACGCTCCGCGCCCGGGTGCAGCGGGACGTCCATCGGCGTGCTGTCGCTCTCGCGTCCCATGTGCAAAGCGCTCCCGTCGGTCCCCTTCTCCCAGGGAACCTCCGCTTCGCGCGCGGCGAGGGCGTCGCAGATATCGTAGGCAACCTGCTGCGGAAGCGACGCGTTCGCGTAAATCGGCCAGCCGCTGAAATCGAGCGTGTCGACATCCCGGGCGAGGCGCGGGAAGCGGGCTTTCGGAAGCGCAACTTTCCGCCATCCGAGCCGCCCCATGGCATCGAACTCGGTCGGCTCGAGCTCGATCGGTGCGAGGCCGGCAGCCAGCGCCTCATCGAGCCAAACCTTGATGCCCTCGTCGAACACCGCATCGATCTCGCCGCGGCCAAGCGGGTGGAGGCGGCGAACGTCGGACGGCCCGCCGCAGAGGACGAGACGCCCGCCCCAGGATTCGATGTCCTTGAGCGCAAAGCCGTGGAGCGCGAAGGCCTGATCAATCAAGACAAGCGTCGAATGGGTGGGATCCTCGCGAACCGAGACGCGCAGCGGATACCGTTTCGCCTTGATGTCCGCGAGCGAGCGGATTCCCGTTCGCGGGTGGATCATGAACACAAAGCGGTCCCAGCTCGGATAGACCGCGACGATACGCACGGGAAGCGGCGCGCTGAACAAGCCGACCCCCCGATAGGCTTGCGTGAGCAGCGCCGAGGGATTGACGAAGGCCAAATCAACGCCGTCGCCTTTCGCAACCTCCTCGGCGAGAATGGCGGAACCGGTGGCGAGCCTCAGCCATGGCCGGAAGGCTGCGCCTGAGCCGCTGCCGATGGTGATGACCATGTCGCGATTGCCGCCATAAGGCGTCGCCGGATTGCCGGCGAGGTGCAGGCCGATCTCCCAGAGCGTCTTGGCGCGAACGAAGTTTGCGCCTTTCGGTAACGGTTCCATGCCGAACATCTCCACGCAGTGAAAAAAGCGCATACACTATGGCACGACCGGCGACACTCAAGGCTGCATTTTGTCCGCGTCATTCGAGTTGGGTCACGCAGTCCAATGACGTGCCCGACCTGCCCCGCCCGTGGCCGCCCACGTCCTAGACTATGTCGAATGATGGCCGGAACGCCCGAGATCAGGGCCTTTGAGACCGCCACCGATATCCCACGACGGCCGTTTTCGGGGACAATGCGGGGCGACCGAACAAAGGGGCATGATCCCGAACAGTTGCAGACTTTGCGGACAAGATCATGCGACCGAACAAACGCCGAGAGCAAAATCGCGATTCGATCTGAAGCGATTTCGCTCGAGGGAGGCATCGTGGAAACAAGGGGCGAGGCGGCCGCGTGCCTGCCGCCGTCTCACCGCTCCGGGCCGTCGATCACTCGACGACGAGGATCGGTTTGAGGACCACGGGCCGGGACACGTTGTAGAAGTTGGGCGAGGTCGCCATCACCGCGTCGTGGATCTCGGCGAACTCCTCCTTGGTGCCGCTACCCTTGATGCGGACGACGTAGCTCAGGTTCTCGTAGCCCGGCGGCACGGCGGGATCGATCCCGAGGAAGCCGCGGAGGTCGATCTCGCCATCCGTCTCGATCTCCAGGCTTTGGAGGGCGATTCCGCGCACCGCACACTGCGCCACGTACCCCACCGTCATGCAGGCGTTGAGCGCCGCCAAGAGATGTTCCTGCGGATTGGCGAACCGGTTGGTTCCTCCCAGTTCGCAAGGTTCGTCGATGTCGATCGAGAACCGGCGCGCCACGCGTTGTCCGCCGATTCCGAAGCTCTCGACTTGCGCACGGCTGCGCGTTTGGCCCTGCCAGGTCGTGGTGACGTGCCAGCTTGTCTTGCCTTTTGCGGCGTCCCGCCGCACGCCCTCGATCAAGGCAAACAGGTCGTCGACATTGATGCCGTTGACGACGGCAGGTTCGGCGGTCTTCGTTTGGGCAACCATGATAGGCCTCCTTTGCGTGGGTGGTGGCAAGCGTTCACGCTGGATCATTGCAGCGTGGCGAGCGCCGCCTGAATGCGCTGGCCCTGGTTTTCGGTGATCAGGCTGGAAAGCACCTTCCCGAACTGCGGGTGCTGGGCGCCCGAGTGGATGTATTGCCAGCGGTAGGCCTTGAGGAACGCGGCCTCGATCGCCCGCGCCTCGGCCGCGTCGACTGCGCGGCCGCACTTCGCCGCGAAGTAACCTGCGTCGGCTTTGGCCTGGGCTTGCAGGATGCCGTCCACCGCGGCGACCAGCTCGATGAACTCGTCGACCGCCCGGTCGCGCTCCTCCGCCGTCAGCCCGGCGTCATGGCGCACCCACTCGAGTTCGTCGAGGATCGCGTGCTGGCTCTCCTCCTTCCAGTGATAGAGGAACACGTCCTTGAACAGCTCGGAAAGTTCGGCGTCGGGATCGATGCTCTGGCGATAGTGGAGTTGAGTGAACAGTTCGATATCCAGAGTCAGTGCCAACACTGCCCATGTACTCTTGCCGAGCACGGCGCGGGCGACGGCGTTGGGGTCGACGTCGAACCGATAGCCGTCGGGCAGAACGTCGCCGACCATCGTGTCGATGCGGCGGAAGAGCGCCTGGTGCTTCAACTCCTCGTCGCTGAACCGAACCAGCGCCTCGAGCGCAACCTGGTCGCCAAACCAGTGATCGTGACTCAGTTCCAGGACCTTGGCATTGATGAAGCGCTCGACCAGCCCGAAGACATTGGCGTAGGTGCGGCCCTGGATCTGACCCACGAAGCGCCTTTCATCGGCCGACAGGGTCGTGAACGCATCGGCGAGCGAAAGCCCGTCCGGAAGGAACTTGTGGGCGGCATCGAAGCGGCGCCCCCTGATGACGTCGTCGTCTACGTCCCAGCGCACCCGCTTGGACGTCTGGATGCAGCGCGCATACCGATCGCTGCCGGAGATTTTGTCGATCGCATTCATTTTCCGTCTCCTTTCCCGGAGCAGTGTGCCGACGAAATGGACGAACCGGTCGGCTGCTGCGGCCATCGGTAAGTCGGCAGGCGCTCGAAGGTCCATGACCGGCCCGCCGGGAGACATGACCGAAACACCGGATGCTGGTAGGAAAGCGGGTATGGACGCGTTATCCGACGTCTTGAGGGTGGCGCATTTGACCGGCGGCGTGTTCCTGCACGCCGACTTCTTCGCGCCGTGGTGCATGTCGGCGCGCGTCCCGCCCGAGCAGTGCCAGCCTGCGCTCGGGCCGGCGTCCCACCTGATTCTTTATCACTACGTCGTCGAGGGCGACCTTCATATCCGGGTCGAGGGTGAGAATGGCGAGGGCGTCGTGATCGGGGCCGGCGAGGTCGTTCTGCTGCCGCGCAACGACCCGCATCTGATGGGCAGCGACCTGACCCTGCCGCCGGTGGCGGGCCGCGACATCATCCATCCGCCCAAGGACGGCGGGCTGTTCTCCATCCATCATGGCGGCGCCGGCACACGCACGCGGATGGTCTGCGGGTTCCTCGGTTGCGCCAGCGCCCAAGGCAATCCGGTGATCTCGACCCTGCCGCCGCTCCTCAAGCTCAACGTCGAGCAAGGTGGGGCCGCGGAATGGATCCGCTCGACATTCCAATACGCCGCGGAGGAGGTCTCCGCCGGCCGTCCAGGATCCGAGACCGTGCTGGCCAAGCTTTCGGAGCTGTTGTTCGTGGAGGCGGTGCGGCGTTACGCGGAGGCCCTGCCGGACGGCCAGACCGGATGGTTCGCCGGTTTGCGCGAGCCTTACGTTGCGCGGGCGCTGGCGCTGCTGCACCGCGACATCACCCGGCGTTGGACCGTCGACGACCTCGGCCGCGAGGTCGGCCTATCGCGTTCGGCGTTGGCCGACCGCTTCATCCGTCTGATCGGCGTGCCGCCGATGCACTACCTCGCCGGTTGGCGCATGCAGGTCGCGACCCAGCAGCTCCGCAACACCAGCGCGTCCCTGGCACAGGTTGCCGAGATTGTCGGCTACGACTCCGAGGCCGCATTCTCCCGCGCGTTCAAGAAGGCGTTCGGTGCGGCGCCAGCCACGTGGCGGCGTTCGAACAGCTGGACTGGAGCATGATCCCCGAAAAGTCGCAGGTGGATTCAATAGCCAAGTGCTTGCGACTGAGATGATGCGCACCGACGCAGGCCTCCATGCCGATCAGGCACCGGGACATATTGGCGAAGCGTGCTTCGACCTGGCCACGAGACCACTTCTGGCGTAGCACGATTGCGCCACGACCATCGAGCCCAACGACGTGGAACGAGTTCTTACCGATATCAATGCCGATTACGGCAATCGCACTCTGTGCTGTCGCAGACATGCGTGCTCCTTGTCTTTGGCGCCCCTGGCCAGCTTGACTTGCTGGCGGGGCAGGAGCACGGCCGGACCATTCCATTACCGGACATTTACATCCGACCGCCGATATCTTTGAATGCTTGGCGAAATGTCCAGGCTGCCGATTTCGGAGGCAATCACGGCATGTCGGAGTGGCGGCTCCACTGGCTGGAGGCTGAGGGCGAGTTGCAGCCTTGGCGGACGCAAATCATATCCGAGATCGAGGCCGGCCGGACGGCGATCTCGCGTCTGGTCGCACCACCCCGCCTGGATATCCTCGTGCAGCGGCGCGCGGGAGCCGTGATCACCGAGATCGGCATGGTTGGTCGTGCGTACCGCAAGAGCCTGTTTGCTCTCACGTTCGATCCGGACAACGAGCGCTTCGCGGCTTGTCTGTCCGACGGCACAGTTCGCCGCCACGTCGCCCATGAGGTGCATCATTGTCTCCGGATGGCCGGGCCTGGCTATGGCCGCACATTGGGAGAGGTCCTGGTCAGCGAGGGCTTGGCCGGCCGGTTTGTCGGCCGGCTGTTCGGCAACCCGCCCGAGCCGTGGGAGCGCGCTGTCGACGACGAGGCCCTGCGCGTCAACCACCCCGATCTCGCGGCTCTGCGCTCGACCACATACGATCACGCGGCCTGGTTCTTGGGCGCGGGAGGGCTGCGCCCCCGCTGGCTCGGCTACACGCTGGGCTATGAGATTGTCGGCAGGTGGCTCGACGAGGCCGGCGAGGTGGACGGCATCACCTGGATCAACGTTCCGGCCCACACCGTGCTGTCGGCGACGTGGGGCGCATGCGGCTCTCACGAGTTCGAGGTCGTGGGGCGCGACACGCGGCCAATCCTGTTACCGGATTGACGCGCCTTAGGGAGAGCCGCCGTGGACCTCTTGCTCGATGCCGACGACCTGGCCTTTCGCACCGAGGTGCGCGGCTTTCTCCGCGACAACATTTCGCCGCACATGCGCCGCGCCATCGATCTCACGACCGGATTCATCGTCGAACCGGACGTGCTGATCGAGCTCCATCGCGCGCTCCATCGCAAGGGCTGGTCGGTCCCGCACTGGCCGGTCGAACACGGCGGCACCGGCTGGTCGCCGGTCCAGCGCTACATCTTCGACCTCGAATGCGGCCGCGCCGGCGCGGCGACCTACAACGCCTCGGGCTCGCATTTCGTCGGGCCGGTCATCATCCGCTACGGCACGCCGGCGCACAAGGAAAAGTACCTGCCGCGCATCCGCTCGGGCGAGGACTACTGGGCGCAGGGCTATTCCGAGCCCGGCTCGGGCTCCGATCTCGCCTCGCTGAAGACGCGGGCCGAGCCGGACGGCGACACCTACGTCGTCAACGGCCAGAAGATCTGGACCACCAACGCGCACCGGGCGAACCGCATGTTCGCGCTGGTGCGCACCTCCAGCCTGGGCAAGCGCCAGGACGGGATCACTTTCCTTTTGATCGACATGGACACGCCCGGCATCAGCGTGCGCCCCATCATCGGCAACGGCGGCGACCACGAGTTCAACGAAGTGTTCTTGCAAGACGCGCGCGTGCCGATAGAAAACCGGATCGGCGAGGAGAACAAGGGCTGGGAGATCGCCAAGTACCTACTGGAATTCGAGCGCGGCGGCCGGGTGCTCGCCGGCCAGGTGCGCGGGCAATTCGCCAAGCTCGTCCGGCTGATCGCGGCGCGCTCTCCCGACGACCGCGAGCTGCGCGCGCGCCTCGCCGAGATCGGCACCGATCTCGACGCGATGGAGATGATCGACATTTCCGTGCTCTCGACCCTGCAGGCCGGCGGCAATCCGGGCCCGATCTCCTCGCTGCTCAAGCTGCGCTGGAGCGAGATCCGCCAGGCGATCGCCGAGCTCGCCGTCGACGCGATCGGCGACGAGGCGCTGCGCTGGCTGCCCGCGCGACCGCTCTACGAGACGCTGCAGCTTCCGCCCGACGAGGAAGAGATGGCGGCGATCCTGCCGCGCTACCTCAATTCGCGCGCCTTCAGCATCATGGGCGGCACGTCGGAGATTCAGACCAATATTCTGGCGAAGACGCTGGTTGGGTTGTAGCTGCGGGGAGCACTGCAAGGGACCATCGTGTCCCGGGCGAGCCCCCGGGTCCGCGCTTCGCGCGGCCCGGGGATATGCCGGACGCTATTCGATCACCTCGTCGGCGCGCAGCAAAAGTTGTGGTGAAAACGTCAGGCCAAGACCGTTTGCGGCTTTTAGATTGAGCACCAGTTCAAATTTGGATGGCTGCTCGATTGGCAGATCCGTGGGTCGCGCGCCGCGCAGGACCTTGTCGGCTAGGCTTGCAACATGCCTAAACGCAAGGAGCTGGCGCGGACCGTAGGCCAGAAAACCCCCTTCCTCCGCGGCTTCCGGCCACTGATAGATAGCCGGCAGCCGTGCCTGTTCAAACTTGGGAAACATGAGGTCGCGGGCCGTGTAAAGCGCGGGCGAAGCAAGAACATTGACGACCTCGATACCAGCGCCGATCATCGCATCCAGCACGTTGGCAACCTCGTCCCGGCTCCGAGCATCGAAAAAGACAGGCTCGACACCCATGGTGCGGGCGGCATCTTTGAGATCCGGGAGTTGTGGCGCCACGTTCGGGTCAACTAAAATCCCGACCCGTTTTGCGCGCGGGACGAACTCATGCAGCAGTTCGAGCCGTTTGACGTCGAGCTCGGCGGAAAGAATGCTCACACCCGTCATGTTATTGAACCGCATCCGGCGCAGATCGCTTGCCATTCCACTCGCGATCATATCGTCGGTCATCGAGACGATGGGGATGGTTGAGCTGGCCCGTTCAACCGCAGCTGCCGAGGGCTTCCCGAAAGTAATCAAGAGATCGACGTTTCCATCAACAAGCTCTTGGGCAAGCGCCGGAATTCGCTCGATTTGACCGTCAGCCCACACAAACTGGTAGCGGATGTTGCGCCCCTCGTCCCAACCGAGCGCTTTCATGTAGCGCCGAAATGGCTCGGCGAATGTTTCGTTGATGTTTTCGGGGTTGACGCGCAAAATACCAATCACCGGGATGCGCTCTTGCTGCGCGCGCGCGGCCAGCGGCCAAAGAACCGAAGGCGCGGCCGCCGCGCCGCAGAGGAGCGTGATGAACTCGCGCCGCTTCATGTCCGGCCTGCCCTCCGCGATCGGTCTGCCGCAGTCTCAGCCTGCCACGGAGTGGTCGGCGAGTCCCATAAGCGGACCTGAATCGTTCTGAATTGAGGTCCTGGCACCCATGATCCGACTGGACGATAGCCCGACACGCAGCGGCTGACGCTGCGGCCGATGTCCGCTTTGGTCAAAGCGCAGAGGCTCGCAGAGAGCACTCTAGAGGCTCGAAACGAGCACATCGCCTCCGCTTCGCGCTGAAACTGCGGACATTTGTCGGGTCGAGTGGCAGGTCGCTTTCGTGCCATCAGCAGACAATACGACGTGCCATGCCCTTGGCCTCCGGAGTGGCGCCCCTGTGAACGCGGCAGCATGACGCGAGCAGCGGATCCCGCTCGTCGCGCGGATCAGCGAAATGCTGCTGCAGCTGGGACCTCACCGCCAGGCGGCAACAGGAAGGGTCACGAAAAACGTCGAGCCTTGGCCGATAGCCGACTCCAGCCAGATTTTTCCGCCATGCATTTCGATAATGCTCTGCGTCGGCATTCGGATTGCTGGGGTTCGGCACATCGAGTTTGTATTGCGGAAAGGCAGGAAAACCGAGAATATTCAAGCTAGTTCGGGAGTCATCTGGGGAATCCCGTATAATCCACCCGGCGATCCGGCGAACGCGATCGCGATCCAGGGAGGATTTCATGTCGGATATCGGCTCGATCACGCGACGCGCGGCGCTTGGCGGCGCGGCGCTCGGTGTCGGCGCGGCGGCGCTTGGCGGCAGCGACGCGCTGGCGCAAGCCGGCGCGCGCAAGACCTTCGTGCTCATTCATGGCGCCTATCATGGCGGCTGGTGCTGGCGGAAGGTCGTCGACATTTTGGAGAAGCGCGGCCACAAGGTCTACGCGCCGTCGCTCACTGGCCTCGCCGACCGCTCGCATCTTTTGAGCATGAACCTGAGGCTCGACACTCACATCGCCGACATCTCCAACCTGTTCAAATGGGAAGAGATCAAGGATGCCTGCCTGGTGCCGCATTCCTATGGCGGCTGGCCGGCGTCCGGCGCGCTGGAGCAGATCGGCGACCGGGTGGCGTCGATCGTCTGGCTCGACGCCTTCATGCCGAAGGACGGCGAGCGCAGCACCGACATGATATCGGAGTTTAGCCGTAAAGCATTGGTCGAAGCTATGGCCAAAGGCGAGCCCGGCCGCAAACCGCCCAAAGCGAGCCAGTACTCGATCAGCGAGAAAGACTACGAGTGGATGGACTCCAAGCTGACGGCGCAGCCGAACTCCATTACAGACAACGCCATCAAGCTGACCGGGGCACTGCAAAAGGTGGCAAAGAAGACCTTCATCCGGGCGCCGAAATATCCGCAAGCCTCGTTCGACAGAGCGTACGCGGAATGCAAGGCCAATCCGTCGTGGACTACCTATGTGGTGGAGAACTCGCACCACGACGTGATGATCGACCAGCCGGAGTGGCTGGCCGATATCCTGATGAAGCACTCCTGAGCGGCTATTGCGGTTGAGCGCCGGATTCCTTGGCAGCTTCGTGCCACTAGCGCATGTTCCGGAAAAGTGGGAACCGGTTTTCCGAGCAGAACATGCGCAAAATCGAAAAATCCAGAGTGCATCACGATTCGATCCAATCGGGATGGGCGCGCTCTAGACCGAACGCCGCGCAGCAAAATCCGTGCTTATTCGATCACCTCGTCGGCGAGGGCGAGCAGCTTGTCTGGGACTTGGAGACCACGATGCTCACGCATGCGCGACTACTGTCTTACGCCAGTGACAGCGACGATGTTGAATTTCGCGTATTTCTCGCCAACCTTGAGTGCAGCCTGAAAATCGGGAGAATTGCGCCAACCTTGTAGCGCCTCCATGCTTTCCCACCGAATGATCACGACTGGCCCATGAGGCAGGTTTCCCGCAACCTGTGTCGCCGGTCCTGCCGCGACATACTCGCCACCATGATCTTTGACCGATTTCTGAGCAGGCGGAACGTATTCTTTTGCGTAGCCATTCGGGTCGCTGACCTCGTTGATGGCGATCATATAAACGGGCGGTTTGGCTTGCGCATGCAGAGCTTGGACGGCAGCGCCACCAAGTGCTGCCGCCGCCAGCATTGATACCGCTACGGTAGATCGGGTTTTCATGATTGCCCTCCAGTAGTCGTCGTGCTGCGAAGGATACCGCATCGTGCATCACAACAAAAATGGGCGCCGATGTCTCAGTTGGGTCGGACTCGGCCGCCCCGCGACGTCCGTGACATGTCTGCTCTACCCTCAATATCTGCCGTGATATCGCGGAGCCGCGAACGGCAGCTTCGTGTCAACAGCAGACTTCCCTGGTGGTTAGTTCAGGGGGGTCGAAATCAATATTGTCGGGTGCGAAGACCCAAGACATCTTCTGGCTTTGCGCGGTGCTTTAGGGTGTGTACTCATAAACTAACTAGTCGGTTTCGCGCCGGATTGCGAGGCGGGGTCTGGCTAGGATGACGGCGGCAACCGCGCCGCAGGCCTTGACCGCCGAGCAGCGGCACCCACGCAGCCCACCGTGAGAATAGGGATTTAATCATGGGCCGGCGAAGTGGGCAGGCGATTGGCGGCCATGAAGCGAAGGCCGGGGCGCAGTCGGCGAATGAGTAGAACCGCACGCTCAACTCACGTAGCATCGGCGTCCGACAACAAACGACGAGCGAACAACAATCGCTCGATAGGGAGGGACGTCATGAATGCCGAAAAGCTCAATCCGTTCGGCTCGGTCCGGCGGCGTCTTTTGGTCGCGTTGGCAGCGACAACACTTGGCGCGTGGACTGCGGCGATGCCGGCAGTGGCGCAAGAGCCGATCAAGATCGGGTTCGGCGTTTCATTGACGGGCGGACTCGCGTCGTCCGGCAAGGCGCATCTGCTGTCCAAACAGATTTGGGCGGAGGAGATCAACGCCAAGGGCGGACTGCTCGGCCGTCCGGTCAAGCTCATTTACTACGATGACCAGACCAATGCCGCGACCGTCCCCGCCATCTACGCCAAGCTCATGGACGTCGACAAAGTCGACATCCTGATGGGGGCCGCCACCAACCTGATCGTCGCGGCGATGCCGCAGATCATCCAGCGCAACAGGATGGTGATGGTGCTGCTGGCGCTCACCTCCAATGCCGAGTTCAAGTATCCGCGCTATTTCCAGAGCGCGCCGTTCGGTTCCGACACCAGGCTGCTGCCGCGCAACTTTTTCGAAGTGGCCAAGCAGATCAAGCCCACGCCCGAAACCGTCGCGCTGGTCGGCGCCGACGCGGAATTCTCCAACAACGTGCTGCGGGGCGCGCGCGAGAGCGCCAAGGAGTACAATCTGAAGATCGTCTACGACCGCGCCTATCCGCCGACCACCGTCGACTACAGTCCGATCTTGCGTGCGATTCAGGCGACCAATCCTGATATCGTTCTGCTCGCGTCCTATCCGCCCGATTCCGTCGGAATGGTGCGCGCAGCCGCCGAAATCGGACTGAAGACCAAGTTGTTCGGCGGCGCCATGGTGGGCATGCAATATGCCTCGCTCATGGGACAGCTCGGGGACAAGCTCAATCGCCTGGTGAACTATCATATGTACGTGCCAAGCGAGAAGCTGAATTACCCGGGCATCGAAGCGTTTCTCAAGAAGTACCAGGCGCGCGCCAAGGACGCCGGCGTCGATCCGCTCGGCTTCTATCAGCCGCCCTTCGCCTATGCCGCCATGCAAATGCTCGAGCAGGCGATCACGGCGACCAAGAGCCTCGATGACGACACGCTGGCCAAGTACATCCACGGCAATGCTTTCAACACCATCGTGGGCGAGATCCGCTTCGACGAGCTGGGCGAGTGGAAGAGCCCGCGCATGCTGCTCGTGCAGTTCCAGAACGTGCAGGGTGACGGGCTCGAGCAGTACATGACCGGCCATCGCCAGGTGATCCTCTATCCGCCGCAGTACAAGGACGGTGAGCTGGAACAGCCGTTCAAGAAGTGAGTCCCATCGATGCAAGTCACCGCCGCTGTCGTCCGCGAACGGTCGGGACCATTCGTCATCGACACGCTGGAGCTCACCGATCCGCGGCCCGACGAGGTTTTGGTGCGCGTTGCGGCGAGCGGCATGTGTGCGACCGATCTGCACGGCCGCGACGGCTATTACGACACGCCCTACCCTTGCGTTTTCGGCCACGAGGGGGCGGGTGTGGTCGAGGCGGTCGGCAGCGGCGTTTCGACGGTCGCGGTCGGCGACCACGTCATCATGTCGTTTCCCTGGTGCGGCACCTGCGCGAACTGCCGCCGCGACATGCATTCGCACTGCCAGAAGTCGTTCGCGTGGAAGTTCTCCGGCACGCGGCCGGATGGCTCGACGCTTCTCGGGAAGAACGGCGCGCCGGTCTACGGCGCCTATTTTCAGCAATCCTCGTTCTCGACCCACACCATCGCCAACGAGCGTTTCGTGGTGAAGGTACGCAACGATGCGCCGCTCGACCTGATCGGCCCGTTTGCGTGCAGCGGGCAGACCGGGGCGGGCGCGGTATTCAACAGCATGAAACCGAAGCCGGGCGATGCCTTTGCCGTCTTCGGTGTTGGCGCGGTCGGCCTCTCCGGCCTGATGGCGGCCAAGGTCGCGGGCTGCGACCCCATCATCGCCGTCGACATCCACGATCGCCGCCTCGAGCTTGCGCGCGGGCTCGGCGCGACACACACCATCACTCACAGCGGCGGCCGCGGCGACGTGCTCGCCGAAATCCGCAAGATCACTGGTGAAGGCGTGCGCTTCTCGCTCGAGACCTCGGCGGAGCCCGCGGTCTTCCGCGAGGCGGTCGAGGCGCTGATGCCGGCCGGCACCTGCGTCCTCCTCGGCAGCGCGCGCAGCGGCACCGAGGTGACGTTCGACATGGCGTTTCTGCAGTTCGGCCGCATCGTGCGTGGCGTGATCCAGGGCGAGAGCCGCCCCAAGGAATTCATCCCTCAACTGGTCGACCTGCTCATGCAGGGCAGGATGCCGGTCGATCGCATGATCACCTTCTACGACATTGCCGACATCAATCGCGCCGCGCAGGACTCCGCCAGCGGCGCGACGATCAAGCCCGTCCTGCGGATGCCGCGCTAGTGCTCCGAACCCGAAGTTCGCACACGTAGCGCCGCCAGAGCGATTGCGAACTTCGGTTCAAAATGGCACTAGAATCATAGAGTTGCTAGTGTGCCTTTGATTCCGAAGTTCGCATCAGAGGGTGCCGCAAAGGTTTGCGAACGTCGGAATCGGGACACTAGCGCAGAAGTCACCACTTCTGCGGCGATATGGTCGACTCCCGCGCGCGGGTGCATTCAGCATATTGAATCTCTTGAGCATTTCTTACTTGTTGAAAAGTGCCTTGCCGGCTGTAGCATAGTGACTGCGGCACGAGCTCGGGGAGATACAGCCTTGTTGAGGTGGCTGGGGACGCTTGCGCTTATCGCGCCGTCGTTAGCGTTTGCGCAAAGTCCAATCGACTTCGATCGGATGTTCGGCCATGCACAAGACGCGCTCGTGCAAGCCGCAACGCAATCCGAATGGAATGCAATTTCGTCCAGCGAAATCGCATGCATCGACGACGCTCTGCGTCAGCAAGGCGGCAGCGTGGAAACGTTGACGCAACGGGGCGTGATGCCCTCCGACCCGAGAATTGGCGGCATCACATCGAATTGCCGATCTGAACTGGGACGGCAGGGGCCCTCGGTTCCGATTTATGCAGTGAGTGGCTTGGCTGTCGGTGCGCGGGTTCAATTCGGTAGCTCGGCATACCGCGACTACAAATGCGGTCCCAGCGATCAATTCGACGGGTTCACCTGGTGCCAAAAGGCGGGGCGCGGCAAGGAGCCGCGAGGATCCTTCAACGTTGCACACTCGCTCCTGCATTCACCTGAAGGCAGAGTTGTTTACGTCAACCGTAATCAGGCGCCGGCTTTTTTCAGTCCGACGGAGGCGGACGAGGACATAGACCGATATTCGCGCCGGATTGGAGAGCGGCCCCGCGTCATAGTGCTTCCGCCTCGACCGGAGCTTTCCCGCGGCATCCTCGCGACGTGGGGCAAGATCGTGCTCGAGCCTCTCGATAGCGAGAGCCTCAAGAAATTGGCACAGGGGGAACGTCCCAACGCAAAGGGATATTTCATCGACTTCATCGGCGACTTCGCCCGCTCGGCCAAGGAAGGATTGCCGATCTACCGCCTGAGCGGCGGCGCCGGTTTCGTTTGGGTCGCCAGCTATGATCAGAAAGGCCGCGGCATTCTTCGATTTGCGGCCGTGGACGCATCGGCAATTTCAGCCCAACTCGTAGCAGCTCAAGGGCCGACAATTCCCCCGGATCAACAACCTCGAGAATCTCCATCCATTGCTCCCTCCCCCGCGATCAGGGGGGACGAAGCTGAGCAACGCGAGACAGCTGAAGCAAGAACGCCCGGCAATCTTGCCAACGCGCCACGAGCTCTGCAGTTCTTGATGAAGGGACTGCGGACCACCGAAGATTTCATAAACTTGGCGGAAGAGAATTTTCTGGCGGCTTTCAGTGACCTCGAGGCTGACGAGTCGAGGAGCGATACCTTTGCGGATGCGACGCGGGTACAACTCCCAAAAACTTTTGGAAAGACCCCAGGCGAAATCGTATTCCTGAATTTCCGACAATGTTTCTTTCTGTCGGATTCAGGCTGTAACCGAACCTATGGGATGCTCTCGGGAGTGATGCCGACGCTGAATCCGGCTCTCAGGGAGGTCATAGAGCAATCAGAGCCTATTCGCGAATTCAAGTATGAAGGTCGGTGCTTTTTCTCTGCAACCTTGCACATCAAGAAATCCTTGCTGGAGAAGAATTCAGATGGCTCGTACAGGAGGGACCAGACCGGTCACGTTGCGTATTTTCTGAACTTCAATGGGATAGACCCGAATTCCATCAAGATCGTGGATGCGGCTGAATATATCAAAATAGCCCTGGAACCACCCCGGAGCTATCTCGACCCAGGCTCCAGTCCACATTGGCAAGCCCGCTATGAACGCTTCATATCCTCAATGATCGAAGCCACGCGAGTTAGGAAGTTCGTTATCCTGGAAAAGAAAAAAGCGGATCATTTTCCGAACGCTCCTGTAAGTCTCCTGCTCGCCGATCTCGGAGAGCCAACCGACGAAGAGCATGCTTGGAGTCCGGTAAATTACTTCGAGGAGAAGTACCCATTTGCAATTGAGCGCTCTTCCTTAAAGCGATTTCCAGTCTTGGCTTTTGAAGCAGCCGACGCCGATCTTATTTTTGAGAACCTCAGCAACGTGATTTAAAGCTGTCAAAACGACAGGTAGTTCCTCCTCGTAGTGGCAATGGTCAGCGAGTTCGGAAGACAAGCGCTGGCCGATGTTCCCGCCTCGCCCTGAGGAGCGCGCGGGCACAGGGCCTGCCCAGAAGGCAACTGGAGCGTGGCGCGCGTCTCGAAGGGCGGGGCGGCCCGTGCCCCGCCGGCAATAGCATCGGGGCGGCCTCATGGTTCGAGACGCCGCGCACGATAGTTTGCGAACCTGGGCTACGTCTGTGATCGCGCGGCTCCTCACCATGAGGCCGGGAGAGACCAAGCGGGACAAAATCCGCGTCGGGCTTCATGTGGAACTCGCCGGCGCGAACGAACGCTGCCAATGATGCGGCATGACGATCCTGCTCGTCCGTCATGGCGAGAGCGACGGTAACGCGGCGCGCATTCTGCAGCGTCCGGATATACCGCTCAACGAACGCAGGATGCGCCAGGCGGAACAGCTCGCGCTGCGCCTGCTCGCTCACGGTTTCGTCCACATCGTATGCAGCGATTTGTTGCGTGCGCGCATGACGGCGGCTCCGCTCGCCGCTCGCTCCGGACTTGTGATCGAGGAAAGCCCTTTATTGCAGGAGCGCAACTTCGGCGACCTTGATGTCGGTTGCATCGCAAGAAGCTGAAGAGCTGGAGTCAGTGTTTCAGGAGAGGTCTGATGAGCGGTGTCCAGGAGAACGACCTGGTCCGGGTTTGCCCTACGAAAGCCACCGACTGCGAGCATTAGATCGGAAAGGTTCCAGGTCGGGGGCATGGCAATGATCCGCGCCACGGGGGTCCGTGCGCTTGTGCTGATGGCGGCTTTTGCCGCGGCATTGACGCCGGTCACGTGCCTTGGCGAAGACGGCAATCAGTCGCCGGCCAGGGCGACAAAGGCGGTGCCGCCCGAGGCGGCAAAGCCGTTGCCGGCCAAGGCGACAAAGGAGTTGCCGCCCGACCTGCTCTCGCTGCTCCGGCAAAGAAAGATGCCAAAACATTCGCCGATCCTCGTGCGCATTTTCAAGGAAGAGGCGGAACTCGAAGTCTGGAAACAGGACACCACCGGCCGTTTCCAGTTCCTGAAGGTCTATCCGATCTGCCGGTGGTCGGGCGATCTTGGGCCGAAGTTGTATGAGGGCGACCGGCAGGCTCCGGAGGGCTTCTACACGGTTACGCCCGAGCTGATGAATCCCAATTCCAACTTCTATCTTGCGATCAACACCGGCTTCCCCAACAGCTTCGACAAAGCGAACGACCGCGACGGCAGCTTGCTCATGATCCACGGCGACTGCTCGTCGAGCGGTTGCTATGCCATGACCGACGAACAGATCAGCGAGATCTATGCGCTGGCGCGCGACTCGCTCGTTGGCCGGCCGTCATTCCAGGTCCAGGCCTATCCGTTCCGCTTGACGCCGGCGAATCTGGCGCGGCATCGAAATCATCCGAACCTGGCGTTCTGGCAGATGCTCAAGATCGGCAACGATCACTTCGTTACGACGCATCTCGAACCCAGGGTGGATGTGTGCAATCGCCTCTATGTCTTCGATGCGCAACCGCCCCCGAATTCGCCCAATCCTCTTGTGTTCAATCCCACCGGCAAATGCCCCGACTTTGTCGTGAACCCGAAAATCGCGCGGCTGGCGCTGGAGAAACAACGCGCCGACGAGCTCGAATACGCGCAATTGCTCGAAGACGATGTGCCAACCGCCCCGATCTACAGCGGACTGGACGGCGGTATGAATGCGTTTTTCCTCCCATGGTATCCGGGCAGAGTGACGCTGTCGCAAGTGCTGCCGTATGCATCTTACCTGCCGCAACTGCCACCGATCCGCTGGGTCGACAACGATGGTTCGTTGACGAGTAAATTGTTCGGCACCATGTTCTGATCGACCTATCCGTCGCAGTACATGGGCGTTGCGGTACGCACGGGCGTGCCGATTGCTCCGCGCTGCGTTCTGCCGCACATTTGATTGCTCTAGCGCATGTTCCGGAAAAGCCTGCCCCGGACTTGATCCGGGGTGGGAACCGGTTTTCCGAACAGAACATGCGCCAAATCGAAGAATCTAGAGCGCATCACGATTCGACCCAATCGGGATGCGCTCTAGCCTGTCACCGTTCACCGGAAACAGAAACATGACCATCAAGCGACCGTTGACCCGGCTCGGCCGTTGCGAACGGCCCGTTGCTTCCGTTCTCGCGCTGGTCTTCTGCGCCGCCTTGGCCTGCGGCGCGCGGGCCCAGTCGTCCGCGACCAATGACGGGGACGCGGCGCACCGGGCGGACGTGGCGCGGCGCGACTACCTCGTGAACGGTTCCGGCGTGAAGGTCTGCGTCATATCGAACAGCATCAATGATGCCGCGGGCTCGCTTGCGAGGGCCCAACAAGGACCGTCCCCCGCCGTCCCCGGCTCCATCGACGTGCTGGACGCCCGCACCGGCAGCGGCGAGGGGCTCGGCATGCTGGAGATCGTGCACAAGATCGCGCCCGGCGCCAGCCTGGGTTTCGCGCCGACCGGCCCCGAGCAGACGATGGCGCAGACCATCCGCACGCTCGCCGGTCCGAAATCACAGGTGCAGGATCATCGTCGATGACTTCTCCAGCATCAGCAATATGCCGTTCCAGGATGGCGCGCGGGCGATCGCGATCAACGACGTCACCGCCGCCGGGGTTCTGTTCGTCTCGGCGGCGGGCAATTTCGGCAACAAGAAGCACGGCGCGGTGTCAACCTGGGAGGGGGATTTCAAGGCCGGCAACCAGCTCCCGGCGAACTGGGTAGCGGCCACCAATGGGCGTACGAAGGCGGGCGTCTTTCATACGTTCGACGGCAAGGGCTATGTGACCATGACGAAGCCGACGACGCAGATCGGTCTGTACTGGAACGACCCGTGGGCGAATCCGACGGAGAAGTACCGGCTCTACGTCGTGCGCGCCGGGAACCTGGTCGCCTTCTCCATCGACGAAAGCCCGGACGTGCCGCGGCAGGCCCTCTTTCCGCAGGTGTTCAGTCTCACCTGCCCGAGCTGGCAGGGCATCGCGGGCGCGCCGTCGAGCTGCATCGACGTCGGCGATCGGATCTACGTGGTCAAGGAAGAGGTGCCCGGCGCGTCGGGGACGCGGCCGTCGGAGCCCCGATTTCTGCGGCTGGACGTGTTCGATGGCCAGATCGACATCGGCACCGACGGAAGCACCTTCGGGCACAGTGCCGCCGAGACCGTCGAGACGGTCGCCGCCGCCAACATGCCGGCGAGCGGCGCCTTCACGGCCGCCGCCACGATTGCAGATCGTTCGTCCGACGGACCGCGGCGCATCTTCTACAAGCCCGACGGCACGGCCGTCACTCCCGGGAGCTACCTGAAGGTGACGGATGGCGGGCGGGAGCTCAAGAAGCCCGATCTCGCGGCCGCCGCCTGTGCGACGACGGTGTGGCCCAACTTCGGCAACCACGTCTTCTGCGGGACCTCGGCGGCGGCGCCGCACGTCGCCGGCATTGCGGCGCTGATCCTCTCCTACCGGCCGAACCTGACGCCGGCGCAGGTGCGCGAGATCCTCGTCGCATCGGCTCTGGACATCGAAACGATCCCTGGTTGGGACGACGTGTCCGGCTACGGGATTCCGATGGCCGACAAGGCGCTGGCGCTGGCCGCCACGCTGCAGTTCGGTCCGAAGCTCGGGCTCCTCGAGAGGGGCGGCGCGCTCGAGACGATGCGGCTGAACGCCGACCGCTCGGTGACGAACTGGCCGGCGGCCGTGAAGGCCAACGCCATCGCGAACGGGATCGTCATGGCGGCGGGCGGCACGGCGGCGACGCTTGGGCGCGACGGCCTGCGCGCCGTGCGCTGCCCGAATTGCAGCGTCGCCGCGGCCGCGCCCGATCTCGGCATGATGATCACGACCGACGGGCGGGCCTTCGTCTACAACGTCGAAGCTTACAACGCGTTGTTCCAGAATTCTCCCCGCACCGATGCGGTCAGGGACGTCGTCGCCGGCGCCGGCGAGCCGGCGACCAAGCAGTTCTATTTCCTGAAACGGGACGGCAGGGTCGAGCGATGGGTCTGGAACGAACTTCGCGGTGCGGACGGGAACCCCCACAGCCTCGAGTTCTACTACACCTTGCCGGTGGAAGATGTCGTCGAGATCAGCGCGATGATCGGCCCGCTGTCGCTCGCCATGCTGCGCCGGGACGGGACTGTCGAAACCGTCGACAGGACCGGCTCCATCAGCGAGGAGATGACTGACGCGGGGTGGCCTATCGTTCCCCGCCCGCCCAACGTTCACGGCGTGGTCGCCATCGCCACCGGATACGCCCACGTGCTGGCGCTGAAGAAGGACGGCACCGTCTTGGCGTGGGGCGCCAATCCGAAACAGGAGTGCGTCGTTCCGGCCGGGCTGCGGGACGTCGTCAGCATCGCCGCCCAGGCTCATATGAGCTACGCGCTGAAACGCGATGGAACGGTGGTGAGATGGGGATCGCCGCAGTAGCGGCCCGCGCGCTGAGCTCTCCAGCTCTCCGACCCCATCCCGCCCGTGATCGTGCCCGCCGGCGTTCGCGCCTCGAACGTAAGCGGTGTTTTTAGGCCGCGGCGCGGTCGGCGACCGGCTTCGCGTAGGCGGACATCATCTGCCCCAAAATCAGGCATGACTGAATGAGCAAGCCGATGCGTCGCACCTGCTCAGGCTGCTGTGCGCGCGCAGCAAGCGCCCAAGCGGTCGCCGCGCCGCCGAGTACACCCAGAAGTCCCGCTGCCTCATGTACGGCCTCCCGTTCAGGAGCCAGCATCCGAGCGGCTCAGATGAGTGCGCGAACGGCAGCTTCGTGCCAACAACGGACCCATGGCACTGCAGCAAAATCTCTATTCAATCACCTTGGACGCGCGCAGAACTTATCGGCAACCGAATGCCATCGCCAATCGTCGATGATATAGGCGGCCGGGCTGCAATAACCGGGATCGTTGTCAGCACATCTACAAAGTGCTCGGCTTGCAGGTCGCCGTCGCCGAAGCGGCCACAATGCCGCGTTAGGTAGCAGGCCGCGCTTCCAGCCGGTGTAGATCGTTGTGCTATTTCTTCGCCGTCACCATCCGGTAGGCGGCCTCGATGTTGGTTGGCATGCGATCCTGGCTGGCCCAGCTCGCGTATTCCGGCATTTTGACTTCTTTCTTGATGTCGTCGAGCGACCTGCCCTCTTTCACCTTCTCGGCAACGCGCTCGACCAGGAGCGCATAATATTTTTCGCCGTCATCGAACAGCTTGGTGGTGGTGGGAGGGCCGTGGCCTGGAATCACGTGCTCCGGGTTCAACGTCTTCATCATCTTTCCGGCGGCCAGGATGTCGGAGATATTGACGAATGGACGAAAGATGTTGACCTGCTCGGACACGAATGCGGAGGCCGAAAACAGCACGCGCTCGTTCGGCAGCCAGATGGCGGTGTCGGCTTCGCTATGAACGCCTTTCATGTATCTCAGCTCGAAGGTCCGTTCGCCGACATACAACGTCATCTTATCGCTGTACTCGACGTGCGGCGGGATGAACTTGTAGCCTTCCAGCGCAGCCTTCATTTCCGGCGACGTAGCGGCGAGCTTTTCGATCCGATCCGGCGTCTGGCGTTCGCGGTTTCGCATTGACTCACCAGCACCGGCCGCGGCGATGATGGTCGCGGTCGATGCGAAGACGAAATGACCGGTCGTATGATCGGGATGCGGCTCCGTGTCGATGAGGAAGCGCACCGGCATCAGGGTGAGTTTCTTGACGGCCTCCATGACCGCGCGTGAATCGGTCGGCTGATGTCCGCTGTCGATCAGCACCACTCCCTCTTGCGTCAGAATGATGCCGGTGTTGGATTTGAAGTTCTTCCCGACGTAGGCGTAGATGCCGGCGCCGAACTGCTTGAACTGCGGCCCGAGATCCTGTGCACATGCGGGCGCGCCCGCAACAAGTCCAACGAACGTGACCCATGCTGCCGCGGCGGCGATCCTCATGAAAGTCCTCCTGACAATCTCGTTCTGCCCCAAAGCTTAGCCGGGATTCCCAGGAAAGTCTTAGGTCCGAGACCGGCCACGAAGCGAAGAACTCGAACCGAGCCTATCTCGTCCGCTCTTGCCCTCGAAAGCGGACGTTAGAGCGGACATGCGGTTGGTCGCGTTGTGCCATGTGCGGACATGTCGCCGCATTGGCTCCGGGGACAATGTGCCTGGTGAGCGGGCTGCGGCCTCCATCAAGCGTCTGAGTGCTTCGAAGAACGACTCCGAACGTGAAAGGCCGCGACCAAGAGCCACAGGACAAAGGTCGTGATCAGGATTCGGTTTGTCCAGCCGACCATGATGCTACCGGAGCGCGGCGCACCACCGAAAGCGACGATGGACCCGTAAAACAACGCCAAGCTCAACCACGTCAAAGCGGCCGTGCAAATCAGCAGTCGTGCGATTGTTGCCGAGGTCTCATTGCGGATGAAGCCCTTGTTCACCAGCGTGAACACCATGGGCGAGCCGAAAATGACGATGAGTCCACCGAGGCCGTGCAGCAGGCTGCCGGCGAACCACTTTGGATCAGGAGAGAAGATACCCGCGCAGAAATAGGCGACGCCGATGATAAGCAACCCCAAGGTCCCAAAGAGTCCGGGCCTTGTACGAACGTCTTGCCTTGCTGCGGCGAAGAGAACGAGCGAAGCCGCTCCCAGACAGAAGAATGCGAGCGACATCAACCAGCCAAAGCGGCCCAACTGGTATTCGCTGATCAGATGGGGCGGATTGAACGCTGGCTCCAACACATGAAGCACGGAGAGAATGGCCAGGAACGCGACGCATAAGCCGATCGCTAAAGTTGCTTTCGTGTGCATCTCCTCATGCCGTGGTCCGTATACTCGCTGAGCCCCAGTTGCATCAGCCCATGACCGCGAATTCTATAGCCGAACAAAAGAATGACGGTCGCGGCAGCCAAAGCAATCGATATTCGATAGAGATCGCGAAATAGGAGGTAACCGTCACCGTAAGGGCGACGGCAGCGAACAACGCGCCCGCGATGTATGGGGTGACCTGGCCGATGACAAGGCGTGCCCATGCAGGTATTGAAGCCGGAAATACTCTCCGAGGGAACGAATGATCACGAGCAAGAGGACGCCAATGGAGACCTGAGCAACCATCAGTTCCGATGGTCGGCCCATGGCTTTAGACCAGAGACAGAAGGATCAAGACAATCCCGAGCGTCGCCACGTTCCATACAAGGGAGCGCAACAGAAAAATTCCCGCTCCGTACAGGGCGAGATAGACAACACGAGCCCAAAAATAGAGCTGAGCACCCCACTCGGTCATCCAACTGTGTCTGGCAGCAACATGCGCTGTCAGGACGGCTGCGGCAAACAGCGGAAACGTCTCGACGAAATTGTGCAGCGCCCGTTCTAGTCGGCCCGCCACTCCGGTCAACTTAGGCACCGCCTCGTCCCGGGAACTCGCCGTCCATACATAGCCGCGTTGCAGGCTTGCAGCATGCGAGGCCAGTACGATTTGTACCAGCCCGAGGACGATGCTGAGGGCGAGCATCCTGAGTTCAAGTGTCATTGCTGTCCCGTTATCGACTTAAGACGCAAACAGGGCATCATAGCGTTGCACCACTCCGGAATCGATGACATAGGATGACCCACATTTGGGCAACGGCTGAAGTTGCCGCATGCGGTATCGTCATTCGCCTGAGAGTCAGGTTTGGGTCAATCGCGTCAAACCACAATGTTTGCGATGTCCGGTCTAGCTCCAATTGCTGCCGTGATGCTGCAGTGCCACGATCGGTCGAAAAGCGCCAAAAGCCGTCATTCGTTCATTGCCCAGACCGGCTTTAGGGAGAGCTGACACGCCGGTAAATTCACCGAGTACATGCTTTTTGGGTTATGTAATAGGCAAGCCGCAAGAATAAATCACCCTTCATCACTGCGGTGAAGATAACAACATCCAGGCCCCCGCGGCGACACAAGCAACGCCTGCGGCGCGCGCAACCCACCGTCCGAACGGAGTGAGCTTCTCCAGAAGGATGAGCAGCGCCAGGAGCGCGATCCAAAGCACGTTCATCACCCCGCCCACGAACAAAAGCGCCATGAGCACCCAGCAGCAACCGACGCAATAGGCTCCGTGGCGAAGCCCCAGCAGCAGGCAGCCCGGCACATCGCCGCGAAAGCCGCCGTGGCGCATCAGAAACTGCAACGGCGTCTGGCATTGGGCGAGACAGACGTCCTTGAGCGGCGTCCATTGGTAGACGCCCGCCGCAATCAGCACGATTCCTCCGAGCACGTTGCTGGCGCTTGCCATCCGTGGATCAAGCAAAGCCGCCCGTTCGAACCC
Source organism: uncultured Alphaproteobacteria bacterium (assembly GCA_963821505.1). Taxonomy (GTDB): domain Bacteria; phylum Pseudomonadota; class Alphaproteobacteria; order Rhizobiales; family Xanthobacteraceae; genus VAZQ01. The sequence continues at coordinate 15,395 of CAWGEH010000005.1, read as the reverse complement.
CCATTGGACAAAGGTCGCTGCCAGGGAAAAGCCGATCCAGGCCAGGAAATAGCCGGCGGCGAACCAGCCGGTGGCGGCGAGCGGCTCGCCCGCAGACTTCGCCTGTCGACCCACGCGGGCGTACATGAGAATCATTGGCGCCGCCGAGGGCGCCATCATGCCGACCATCATCACCGCCCACATGGCGAACACGAATGCGAACTCGATCCCTTTCCATGGCGCGTTCGCCGGCGCCATGATTCCCGTGCCAGCCGGGATCATGCGGAACCCGGTCATATCCATGCCGCCCATGTCCATGTCGGCAGCGAGCCAGAGCACGTAGCCCCACGCCAGCGCGACGATCACCGCCAGCGCGCCGGCAACAATCAGGCGATCCCGCCGCAGCACCGTTTCCAGGGTGCTGTTGGTCATTTGTCGCGAATGCCGCCGGCCCGACTGGCAGGCCGCTTCACGAAATGCATCACGACTGATTCGACCAGCGGATCGGTGCGTAATGGCCGTTCTTGCCGGAGTTATCCCAACGCATGCCGTGATCGCTAAACGTATTACCGGGCGCTCCCACGGCGAACGCCAACTTTTCGGGGCTGACCGGATGACCGGTGTTCGCCCACATCTCGCCGCTCGGATGCGCGGTCGGCAGCGGATCGACAGACATGTGCAGGATGCCCGGGATTTCCGCAGAACGCTTCTTGCCTTCAATTCGGAAGGTGATGGGGACCTTCTTCACCCCGAGATTCTTGCCGATCAGCGGCGCGAGCGCTGCCATGGGCCCCCCGGCGGCGCCGGTGAAGATCGCACCCAGTGCCTCGGTCTGCTTGTCGTCGGCGTGTTCGTCGATATAGGCGGCCACCGACCAATTTCCGTCTGCCATCGGCCCGGGCGTATGGACTGCGAGCGCCACGTTGAGGCCATCGAGCGCGATGTCGCCATACTTGCCACTGTCGATATGGAAGATCAGTGGCACGTTGCATACGCCCTCGGTTGGTCGCGAGGTCAAGGGGGCGGCTTTTGATACGAGGCACGGACATACGACGCTGCAACTGCAGTTCTCGAAATAGTCACCTGAAAGGTGCCATTGAACCTGGTCTGCCATCGCTCTCTCCTGCTGTTCCACAGCCGGACCGGTTGCTCGCAAATGAGCTGCGCCTGGAAAATTGGTACACCGTTCAAGAGTTCGCCGGAAGCTGATTCTCAGGCATATCGACTGGCTGAACGAAGCGGGAGTTTGCATGTCCGCTCGGGATCATTCACGCCATTATGGTTACCCCGAACACCATTGGCATGTCCGCAGTCCCCCCAATAGCGACCGAATTTCGATGCGTCAGTGCTCGTCGCGATGTGCCGCAACCGGACTCATGCACCGCAGCAAACGACGTGGACGGGCGGAAGTGATTATTCGATCACCTCGTCGGCGCGGGCGAGCACCGTCTAAGCGCGCGCCGGGTTCGGTGGCCGATTTTGTTACCGGCATCAGACCGGCGTGCTCCGCGGCCCTGGCATTGCCAGGATTAACCGCGCCACCTGCTCCGGCTCATCCAGTTGGACGAAGTGTCGAGCACCCGGGATCAGGAATAGTTCGGAGCCCGGGAGAAACTCGTGGAACGTCCGGGCGACACCGCTGTTCAGGGAAGGATCGGCATCGCCGAAAATGATTCGGACCGGGCGTCTGAACTCTTTCAGCTTGGGGATCATTTGTGTGCGCGACCGGACCATGGGCAATAAGTCCTCGTTCAGGCGAAAGAAGGCAGGGCGGGCACTCGGCGTGGCGTCGAACTGTTGATACAGCAGCGGCACGAACTCATGCCTGACATCCGCGTCTCGGATGAAGCTCCCGACCTGCCACCAGTACATCCGGCGGAAGAGCCAGTTCCCGAACATCCGCGACACAGGCCTCGCGACGCTTCTGATCACGGGCGTGGAGAAGAGCCAGATCGCCTCCGGCCGCCGGAGCGTCGGCATTTCGCAGTAGTACGTGTTCAACAACACCAGCGCGGCCACGCGCTCGGGGTGGGCCAGTGCCCAGTCGATGGCCGGCGGGCCCGAGGCGTCGTGCGCGACGAGGACGACTTGCCCGAGCCGCAGTTGGGTGATGACGGCGTCGAGGTCACCGACTTGATTGTCGGTGGTGTAAGGGTAGCCGGACGGTTTATCCGAACTGCCCCACCCGAGAAAATCAAATAGCACGACCCGGCGCGGCGGCGAGAGGTAAGGAGACAGACGGTCGTAGAGGTGTACGTTGTCCGGGAACCCGTGCATGAGAATGATCGCCGGTTCCGCCCCGGGGTGGTCTCGGACGTAGATCCGGTGTTGGTCCCGCTGAACAAAAGTCTCTCGGTAGGCCATCATTCCCTCAGGACGCAGGGTCACATAACAGATCGCGCTTGAGCTGCGGGGTGCGGCCGCTCCGGGCGGAGGGAGTTATTCTTGACGGCGGCCGTCGCGCCGTTCCGGCCAGCGGTCCAGCCCGATAGCTCCAGGATCGAATTGCATCAAATCGCCCAGCAGACAGAACCGCATTGCAGGATATCGCATTGGCGAGGATCAGTCAGGAGGTAATGGAGCGAGTTTACAACCCGCCATCCGTCGGTGAGGCAGGTCCGCCTTGGGTCAAAATGCGAAAAACTCGCAATGAGCCTATGTCGGCCGGTCTACACCCGATAACCGACATTGCTCGGCACGGTCGGGACGGCAGAAGAGTGCCAAAAGGCGACATTCGCATTGCAGCAGATTTTGTTACTCGATCACCTCGTCGGCGCGGGCGAGCAGCGTCGCCGGCACTTCGAGGCCGAGCGCCTTGGCGGTCTTGAGGTTGATCACCAGTTCGAACTTGACCGGGACCTGGACGGGAAGCCCGCTCGGCTGCTCGCCGCGCAGGATGCGGTTCGCATATGTGGCGGCGCGCCGATAATTATCGCGGAGGTCATTTCCGTAAGACAAAAGGCCGCCGACCTCTGCGAATTGACGGTACGGATAGACGGCGGGGAGACGATAGTGCGCTGCCAGCGCCGTGATCTCCGTCCGATGGACGAGCGGAAACACATCCGACATCACGACAAGGCCACTGTTAGGCTTGCGGGCCTGCGCGGCAATGACCGATTCGATTTCGGAGGTGTCGTGAACAGCGGCAGCGATCGCCTGAACCCCCGAAGACTGAACAGCGGCGTTGAATGGATCCAAGTAATATGAGCCGCCACCTGGAGCCGTTACCGGGTTGAACAGGATGGCGACCCTCCTGAGACCCGGCGTAATCTCCTCGAGCAGCTCCAGCCATTTGCCGCTCATCGAAGCTTCCATATTGATAAAGCCGGTGACGTTGCCGCCCGGTCGCGGCAGGCTCGCGACGAACCCTTCGCCGACCGGATCGCCAACACTGAAGAAGATAATGGGGATGGTAGACGTTTGTTGCAGCAGTGCGGCGGTGGTTGGGGTGCTTTGCGCAAGCATCAGGTCAGGCTGCAATGCGATGAGTTCTTTTGCCAATCGTTGTCTCGATTCTGCGTCGAGCGCCTTCCAACGATAGTCGATGCGAACGTTGCGGCCTTCCTCCCACCCCAGTTTCTTGAGTCCGTCGCGGAATGTGGCGAGGAAAGCCTGATATCCCTTATCGTTCTCGGACGCCGACATTAACACGCCGATGTGCCGCATCCGGTCGGCCTGCTGCGCGCGCGCCGCGAGCGGCCACGCCGCCGCGCTGCCGAGCAGCGTGATGAAGTCGCGGCGCCTCATTCGATCACCTCGTCGGCGCGCTGGTGCACCGAGAGTGGCACATCGAGCCCGAGCGCCTTGGCGGTCTTGAGATTGATGATCAGCTCGAATTTCGTCGCTTGCTCGATCGGCAGATCGGCTGGCTTGTCGCCCTTGAGAATCCGCCCGGTATGGACGCCCGCCCGGCGAAAGGCATCCGGAATGTCGTTGCCGTAACTGATCAAGCCGCCGCCCACGGCATACTCACGAAACCCATAAATCGCCGGTATCGCATGGCGCGCCGCGAGCGCAATGATTTGATCCCGCCGGCCTACAAGAAAAGCGCCTGCGCCGACGACGAGCGCACCGGCCCGTTCCCGCACAAGGCTCGCAAACGCCTTGTCGATGTCACTCGGGGTGCGGGCGTTCAGCACAACAAGCTGCAGCCCAAGAGCACGCGCGGCCGCCTGCACCTGGCTCACCCGCGACGTGGCATTCGGGACGTTCAGGTCCACGAGCAGAGCGATGACCGCCGCATTTGGCACGAGCTCGTGCAATAGCGAGAGCTGCTTCGGCTCCAAATCGACACCGAACCAGCTCACCCCGGTGATGTTCTCGCCCGGCCGAGCGAGGCTCGTGACGAGACCGAGCTTGATGGGATCATTGCCGATGAGGAAAACGATGGGAATCGTCGTCGTCGCCGCCTTCGCCGCGAGTGCCGCGCGGTCCGTGTAGGCAACGATCACCACGACCCCGCGGCCAACCAGATCGCTGGCGAGCGCCGGCAATCGATCATATTGGCCCTCCGCCCAGCGGTATTCGATCGCCACGTTCCGGCCCTCGATCGTGCCGGTCTCGTTCAGGCCTTGGCGAAATGCAGCGAGCCGCTGCGCGAACGGCCCAGGCGACACACCGCTGAGGAAGCCAATCGCCGGCATCGCCGGCTGCTGCGCGCGCACCGCGAGCGGCCACGCCGCCGCGCCGCCGAGCAGAGTGAGGAATTGCCGCCGTTTCACATGGAGCATGGGCTCCCCCCTCGGAACCCGTTGTGCCAGCTTACCGCACGCTGAGGTTGCCCCGAAAGGTACCGGCCCGTCCTTGGGACGAACCTGAATCGTTCTGAATGGCACACCGCGCGCGGGCCAGAACACGCGCGCCGCTTTTGGCACCTCCTATGGTGCGGCCGCCCGCTTGGCCGAAGTCCGAGATGGGTCAGAAGGCGAAGAACTCACGTTGAGCATATCTTGTCCGCTTTACCCCCGTTAGCGGTCAAATAGCGGACATTCCGGATGGGCACCTTCGTGCCAGGAGGAGACATCGATCCACCGCAAGCGGTAGGCGTTGAGCAGTCTGCGAGCATCGCGTAATCTTTCAATCATACCGCGCAAGCCCGCCAAAAGACAGCAGGCGCCATGGGGCCGCGATGCCGCAGAACACCGATATCGAAGCCAAGCTTGCGCGCACTGAGCGCGAACTCGCCGAGGCGCTGGAGCAGCAGACCGCCACAGCGGAGGTACTGCAAATCATCAGCCGATCGCCCGGTGAGCTCAAGCCGGTATTTGAAACCATGCTGGCCAATGCGACGCGCATCTGTGAGGCAAAGTACGGAGTGCTGTTCCGTTATGACGACGGCTCGTTCTACCCAGCGGCCACACTTAATCCTCCACCGGCCCTTGCCGATTTTCTGCAGCAGCGTGGGCGGTTTCTGCCAGCAGCCGGTACCGCCCTCGATACCGCCATCAAGACAAAAAAGGTGATCCACATCGACGACGACGCTGCACGAGAGGTGCCAACGGCTCCGGCCAGATTCGGCGGCGCCCGCTCATACATCGCGGTGCCGATGCTCAAGGAGAACGAGGTGGTCGGCGCGATCGTCATCTACCGTCAAGAGGTGCGGCCATTTACCGACAAGCAGGTTGAACTCGTCACGAACTTTGCTGCCCAGGCCGTCATCGCCATCGAGAACACTCGGCTGCTCAACGAGCTGCGCAAATCGCTTCAGCAGCAGACCGCCACCTCCGAGGTTCTGCAGGTCATCTCAAGCTCGCCAGGTGAGCTGGAGCCCGTATTCCAAGCCATGCTGGCGAACGCGACGCGCATCTGTGGAGCAAAGTTTGGCACATTGTTTCGCTACGACGGCAATGTCTTGCACCTGGCCGCGCAGTTCGGCACGCCACCAGCACTGGTCGAATTTCAGCGAAAGCGCGGCCCGTTTCGTCCGGAAACGAGAGGTACCGGTATTCTTGGTCGCGTCGTTCGGACAAAGGCAGTCGCCCACAGCGCCGACAGCGCGGCGGATCCAAATCCTGGCGTGGCGACCACGCTCGGCGGCGCGCGTTCCATCGTCGGCGTGCCGATGTTCAAGGACGACGCCCTGGTCGGAGGCATCGTCATCTACCGCCAGGAAGTCCGTCCGTTCACCGACAAGCAGATCGAGCTGGTTAAGAATTTCGCCGCCCAGGCTGTCATCGCCATCGAGAACACACGCCTGCTCAACGAGCTGCGCCAACGCACGGACGACCTCAGTGAAACACTGGAGCAGCAGACGGCAACCTCGCAACTGTTGCAGGTAATTTCGGGTTCGCCGGGCGACTTAGCGCCTGTCTTTCAGGCCATGCTGGAGAACGCGACCCGAGTCTGTGGCGCCAAGTTCGGAAACTTGCTTCTCTTCGAAAACGGCAGTTTTCGGACCGCCGCGCTGCACAATGCGCCCGAGGCATTTGCCGAAGCGCGGCGCCGGAACCCGGTGCTTCGCCCCTATCCTGGGACCGGTCTCGAACGGGTCGTCGCGACGAAGCAGACTGTCCAGACTGCGGACGCCCAGGCGGAGCCGGCTTACCAGGCCGACCCGGACCGTGCCGCCTTTCTTCGGCTCGCCGGCGCCAGAACGTTCCTTACAGTCCCGATGCTGAAAGAAGGGGAGCTGATTGGAGCCATCGCGATCTACCGCCAGGAGGTGCGTCCATTCACGGATAGACAAATCGAGCTGGTAAGTAACTTTGCCAAACAGGCGGTAATTGCCATCGAGAACACTCGACTGCTCAACGAACTTCGCGAATCGCTGCAGCAGCAGACCGCCACGGCCGAGGTGCTCAAGGTCATCAGTCGCTCGACCTTCGATCTGCAAACGGTGCTCGACACCCTGGTCGAGTCGGCCGCGCGGCTGTGCGAGGCGGATAGTGCTCAAATCCTTCGTCCGAGAGAGGCCGGGTTTTATTCTGCAGCGAGTTACGGTCACACGGCCGAGTTCGCTGAATACGTCAAGGATCTTACGTTTCCACCGGGACGAGCAAGTGCCACCGGGCGAGTGTTGCTCGAGGGCAAGATTCTTCAAATTCCCGATGTGCTGGACGATCCCGAATACGGCTTGAGCGAAGTGCAGAGATTAGGTGGCTATCGCACCCATCTTGGGGTGCCTCTTCTACGGGAAGGAAATCCAATTGGCGTCATTTTATTGAGCAGGAGCACGGTGCGGCCCTTCACGGACAGGCAGATCGAATTAGCCGAAACCTTTGCGGACCAGGCGGTGATTGCAATCGAGAATGCGCGCTTGCTGGGCGAGATCCAGGACAAGAACCGCCAGCTCGAAATGGCCAGCCAGAACAAGTCGCAGTTCCTCTCCAGCATGAGCCACGAGCTGCGCACGCCGCTCAACGCCATCATCGGGCTCACCGAAATGATGGTCACCAACGCGGCGCGCTTCGGGACCGAGAAGGCGCTGGAGCCGCTGCAGCGCGTGCACCGCGCCGGCTCCCACCTGCTCGGCCTCATCAACCAGGTGCTCGACCTCTCCAAGATCGAGGCCGGAAAGCTCGAACTCAACCCTCAGACCGTGCAGCTTGCGCCCCTGATCGAGGAGGTGATCGGCACGGCGCGCCAACTCGCAGAGCAGAACAAGAACCGCCTCGTGATCGAAACCGCGGCCGATCTCGGTGGGATCACGCTGGACCCCATGCGCCTGCGTCAGATCCTGCTCAACCTGTTAAGCAACGCCTGCAAGTTCACGAAGCAGGGCGAGGTGGCACTGCGCGCGAAACGCGTATCCGTCGGACGTGACTGGCTGGAGCTCGCCGTATCCGACACTGGCATCGGCATGACAGCGGAGCAGAAGGCGAAGCTATTCGAGGAATTCACCCAGGCCGACGCCACGACCGCGCAGCGTTTCGGCGGGACCGGGCTGGGCCTTGCCATCACCCGCAAGCTCGCGCGCATGATGGGCGGCGACGTCACGGTGGCGAGCGAGCTGGGCAAGGGCTCCGTGTTCACCGTGCGCCTGCCGGGCTGAAAGGACCGCTGTGGGTCACGAAGCGAAGAACTCGATCTGAGCATATCTGGTCCGCTGTCGTCCCCGAAAGCGGTCGTTGGAGCGGACATGCCGGGTGGCCGCGTTGTGCCAGGAAGCGACATATGCACCGAAGCAAAGAGACTCTATGCGATCACCCCGTCGGCGCGCTCTCGGATTTACGCCTAAAGCTCCTTGCCAATGGCGCGGTCAACCGAATAAGGGCCGCCGCCGCGGATCGCGATGACGAAGCATACTGCCCCGATCAGCAGTACATACTCGTATCCGCCACCACCGGCTGCATACCCTTTCGGCAGATGCACGAACAGCAAAGCCACCAGCATCTCGATGGCCAACGCGGCCGCGACAAAACGCGTGAACAGACCGATGATCAAGCAGCTGCCGCCGACCACTTCGAGGAACATGACGACGTATGTCCACATTAATGCCGGCTCGATGCCGTTCTTGGAGAAGACGTTCGCGGCGACTGCGTCAGCGCCGATTTTGAATTTGGTCGCAACATGCATCAAAAACAAAATGCCGACGACAACGCGCACGAACGTTGCGGCGATCGGCAGCATAGTCTCGTAGAAACCGGCGAGTCCCGGATACAGCAGTTTTGTTTCTCCTTGAGCCACGGCACTCTCCTTCTGCTTGTTCGTTCCATGCGATGTCTGTCATCAGTTCACGATGCAGACGATGGTTCGCAACCACCGCAATTACAGCAGGGATTCTGGATCAGTGAAATGGGGTCCCAGGGGTCACGTTGCAGGGCAATAATTTTAAGCGGTCGATGTCAGCTCGGGGTCAAAATGCGAAAAACTCGCAATGAGCATATGTCGGCCGGTCCACACCCGATAACCGACATTGCTCGGCACGGTCGGGACGGCAGAAGAGTGCCATAACCGGTCGTAAGCAGCCGCAACAAATGGCGGCGTTGTTCGATCGCCATGCCGGCGCGGACGGCCGATGTCGGCGGGATGATCATCATCCATAACGCTCTCCTACAAAACGCGAGATCATTCGATAACTTCGTCGGCCAGTGCAGGCGGCCGCCGCGCCGCCGAGGCCGATAAAGATAGTCTCGGGCATAACTATTTGCTCCTGATCCAACGCGTAAGAGACGGAGCGATCAATGCAGTAGCCGCTGTGCATGCGGCATTGATCCAGACCAAATGAAAGAAAAACGAGGCCGTGTAACTATCGTAAAGGAGCGCACCGAAGTAATCCGACACCGCACTTGCAAGATTAAAGACACTTAGAAGAAGGGACAACGTGAACGCCTCGCTCCCCGACGGCGAGCTTTTGACGGCAATTTCCATGAGGACCAGAGCCAAAATTGTGGCCAAGAAGCCGTCCGCAGCATCGATGAAAACCGCGCTGACAGGCGACGCATACAACAGGTATGCGAGTGTACCAGCAGCATTGAGCAGAATGCTGGGGACGATTAGCCATTCCAGACTGCATCGCGGACGTCCGCGATAATAGATGAACGCAGCAGCAAAGCCCGCTGCAGCCGCGGCAGCTTTGAGCCAGCCGATCAGATTTGGCGAAAAATGCAGCACGTCGATGCGGTAGTAATAAAGTGGCTTGTCGTGAAAATCCGGCACCCCTAGCACTAGGAACGCCAGTGCTGCGAAGCCCCAGACGCTGCGCGAGTGAAGAAGACCCCTGATCTGGAGCTTCGCATTTTGCCATGCCAGCGACGAGTCCTTCGGGGCGGCACGTTCATGAAGCCAGATCATTGCAATTGGAACGACAAGAAGCGCAACCACAGCACAAATCGCTGTGGAGAGGCCAAATGCAAAGGTTGCCAGAAAGCCGCCCAGTGGTCCGCCCACTAATAAACAGGCTCTTGTGACAACTGATCGCATTGGAACGAGCCGGGCCGACGCGTCGTAGCGACGGCTAACCTCCACCAACAGTCCGCCGACCGCTGTGCTCGCGATGACCAATCCAGCGTTGATCATGAGGACGATACCTAGCAAGAAAGTATAACGCAGGGGGGCAACTCCCGCCGCCAGCCAGCACGCGGCGGCGATGACCGCGCCGAGCACGATGTAACTGAGGCGATGCGTACCAAGGAGGGGATAACTGTCCGCGATGATTCCAACAAACGGTTTGCAGTACCACGCAAGAGCTCCAATGCTGAAAAACAGCGACATCTGCGTGACTGACAGATGCAGCACTTCTTTTAATAGGCCTTGGAGAGGCAGTTCGATTACCTCAGGCTGCGCGAGCGTTGTAGAAAAGAATCCAGCAGCGAGCACAGCTGCCAGTCGGCGGAGGTCCAGCGGCGTGCCTTTTTCAGCATTCTGGTCCGGGCGACTGTGGTCCATTGGACTCGCTCCAAGGCAAAAACTGCCGCAATTCAATAGGCTTGGAGGCTATGCCCTTAATATTTCTCGACCTCGCAAATCCAACTAAGCGCGTTTGTCTCGATAGGGCGTGTGCCCATAAATTCCGGTTGTTGCGCTAATGTCGGCTCTGCCCCGGAAAGCGAACATGCACGAGCAGGCCTCCGCACGACCGCTTCGTGGCCCAGGAACGGACCCATGCACCGCAGCAAGCCGAGGCATGCAAAGGGGACCCGATTTATCCAAAGCGGTTAGAACCCGACGTGCCTGGTAGGCATGCCCAGTAGATCAGGACAAGCGTGCCGATGGCTGTAGCCCCGATCATCGATGGCATCAAACACAACCAAAACAATGGCTACGAGAAGATACCAGTACCAATACTCCGAACGAACTGCTCGACCTGAGAAGCTGGCATAGTTGCGGAAGCATGAGCTGATCGCTTCTACAAAATTCATGGGGACACCTCTTTGGTTTGGCCGCAGCCACGCGAGCCGCGGCCAACCGATTGCTGTTTAAACTAGCAGCATTGCACAAGGCTTTGTCATCCGCAGGAATGCCAGCGCGATGCCCCTTGATGCTCCAGACCGCTGCCCCCTTGCTTTTTACTTCTTACGAGTGACAACGGCCGCTATTGCGGCCTTGCAATCGTCGCCGAAATTGGTGATGGCATCCCTGATGCAAGCCACTTTCTGGATGCGCCGACGTTCGGTACTGCATTGCTTCTCTACGTCCGCGCGGCATGTTTTTCCAGCCGCCGCGACCTCGGCCAACTTTGCCTTGCACACGTCGGAAAGGTCTGCGAGATGCTCCTTTACGCAAGTGGCAATACGGCGGTTTCCAGGTTCGATGTTGGCGCAGACTTTTTTGATATCCGCCGCGCAGACACCGACACCCGATTGCGCCATCGCGCTCGACACGAGAAGGAACGATAAAGTAGCGCAGATCGACAAGATTTTCAGCATTTGACTTCCTCCCTATTCCGGGCCCAGGGAAGAACCCTACCGAATTTGCGAGGATCAGTCAGGAGGCAGGACGGCCAATGTCCGGGTCGGGTCAAAATGCGAAAAACTCGCAATGAGCATATGTCGGCCGGTCTACCTTCAATAGCGGACATATGTGGTGACTGCCGGCACGGCCGTTGGTGCCAATAAGCGACATCGATCACGGATGGCGGCTCAGTCAGCAGGGATCGTAAGCTGAAAGAGAGCACCCCGCGGCTCGCACCTGGTCGCCCACAGCCGCCCACCATGGGCTTCGATAATCGAGCGGCAGATCGAGAGGCCCAATGCCCATGCCGTCGGGCTTTGTCGTATAGAAGGGTTCAAAGAGACGCGGCAGGCCCTCCGGGCGCAGCCCATGGCCGGTATCCCGCACCGCGACGCGCACGCCCTCCGGCTCGATACTCACGGTGCTGATGTGTAATTCGCGGTTGCCGTCCTCAACGCCACTCATCGACTGGATGGCATTGACGATCAAGTTCAACATCACTTGTTGCAGTTGCACCCGATCGCATTGGATGCGTGGCAACTCGCCCGCCAGTTGCGTGCTCACCGTGACGCCGGTCTTGACCGCTTCGCTGTGGGTTAGGGCGGTCACCTCCAGGATCGCCGCATTGAGGTCGACGACCTCCTTCCGGGGTGGCGCTTTTTTGATGAGAGACCGATCCGGTCGACGACGTCGCTGACTCGATCGGCATCGCCCACGATACAGTCAACCGCTTCCCTGACTTCGCGGAGGTCTGGGGGGCTTCTGTCTAGAAAATTCAGGGCCGCGCGGGCGTTGTTGCGTGCTGCGGCGATCGGCTGCTTAACTTCGTGTGCCAGCGAGGCTGCCATTTCCCCCAACGTGCTCACACGATTGATATGTGCCAGATCGGCCTCTAGCTGACGGAGCCTTGCACGTTCTTGCTCAGCTCGCCTACGCTCAGTGACGTCGATCACAGTGCCCACAAATTCAACGAGATGGCCGGACGTGCTCAGAACAGGATGAGCTACGACGTGAATGTCCCTGACGGGGCCATCCAGATGCACGATGCGGTAGTCCGGGATGCTTGGGCACGATGCTCGGCTCATGCCGGCGAAGTACGTGCGCCCGCATTCGAAGGGACAGAAGAACGACTTCCGCGATGCCGAGGCGGTGCAGCTATGAAGTTCGTCGCGACCAAGACCGCCGAGCAGCTCGACTTGCAGGCGCTTCACCGCGTGCGCGAGCGTTTGGTCAGTCAGCGCACCGGCATCATCAATCAGATCCGCGCCTTCCTGTTGGAGCGCGGCGTTGCCGTGCGGCAAGGCTTTGCGCTTCTTGCGCGCTGAGCTACCCCCGGATTCTCGCCACGCCCTGCGATGCCTTGTCTGCGCGCATGGTGCGGGTGCTCGCGGCTGCCGTTACCTAGTGAGGTTGTAGCGGATGTAGGCGTCGCGGTCAGTGGGATTATTCCCCAAGCCCCCGTTAAGTGGAAAAGAGTGATTCAATTGATTGATCTGCGCGCTGGGGTTAGCGACGGGCGGCGGAATGTAAGGGCCGGCCGATGGCTGGGACAGCGGTAGCGATGGTGGGCTTAGAAGTGCGGGGTTATAGGCACCGCTGCTGCCACGCGCGCCGACGCGGGGGCGCTCCGCGCGCTTGGGTACCGGCTCCTGCTCCTCCCCGCGAGCGGCGCGTGTCGGGCAGCCCATGCCCTGCACGATGATCGGCGTTCCATAGCAGTTCGTGGTCGGCGTCGCTGTACGCTCGGCGCTATGTTTCTTGGGGCGCGCCGACGCGGTTGTCGCCGCCGCAAGGACAACAACGGCGAGGGCGAGGGTCACCATTCTGGATAGCGGCACGCTCATGCTTTGTATACATAAGCAGTTCCTGGGGGCACCCGCTACTGGCCGGGGCCGGGAGACACGCTTTTTTTATTGCCCACGGCAAGACGATCTTTGACGTGGTTGAAAGCCCGGCAACCGTTCATCTCGGTTTTCGTGGATGTCAATGTCACGCAAGTGTGATTGATCTAATTGATCCTGGCCCTTCTGCATCACCCGCCGATGTCCGCCTCGGGTCAAAAGCGGCCGTCCCAGCACCTTCCGCTTGGAGTTCGCTTCACCCCAGCGAGCAGACATGGCTCAGCGCGACTGAAAGGTCCGTTCAGTGCCATGTGTGGACGGCTCCGAGTTGGCAAGGAAAATCTTCACGTCACGTCGCTGGTCGGTGCAGCCATGTGTTCGGCCTGTTAGTGCGGTTACATGACCGCTGGCCATAATGCCCTCCGCGGATCAGGTCCCGGTCAAAAGCCCGCATTCGACAATGCACTGGCACGAGTGGGTTGTCCTGATCGCCGGATCGACCGGCTCTGCATTACGTGCTGTTCGCCCTCCCAACCTTCACATCGCGCCGGATGTCGGCGCGATCTCGTTACGCCGCGAGTGCGACGGGTTCCTTGTAGCGCTCACCCTTGGCCATCATGGCCCAAGCCATCCTTGCGATCTTGTTGGCGAGCGCGATCGCGGCGACCTTCGTTGGCCGCCGCGCCAGCAAAGCCGTGAGCCAGGGCCGATGTTTGGTGCCATGGATTTTGGCATAGCGGATCACCGCCAGCGCGCCGGCGGTGAACAGGCTGCGCAGATAGCGATCGCCTTGTTTGCTGATACCGCCGAGCTTGTCCTTCCCCCCGCTCGAGTGTTGCTTGGGCACGAGCCCGATCCAGGCCGAGAAATCCCGCCCGGATCGGAAAGCCTTCGGATCAGCGACGCTGGCGACCAGAGCGGTGGCCAGCGCCGGACCGACGCCGGGAATCTCGTCGAGCCGCTTGCTCGTCTCGTTGGATCGGTGCCAGGCGTTGATCGTACGGTCGAACTCTAGGATCTGCGCCTTGAGCACCCGCAGCTGGACGCCGAGCGCGGCAAGACACGCGCGCGCGATCTCGGGCACCCGTTTGTCACTTGGGTCGGCGACGACCCCGAGCAATTCCTCGACACCATTGCGTCCGACCGGTGCGACGATCCCGAGCTCGGCAAGATGGGCGCGGATCGCATTGATCACTGCGGTCTGCTGACGGATGAAGAGATGGCGCGTGCGATGGAGCATCAGGCAGCTCTGCTGCTCGGGAGTCTTGGTCGCAACAAACCGCATGTTTGCCCTGGTCACCGCCTCGCAGATGGCCTCGGCGTCGGCGGCATCGTTCTTCTGTCGCTTGACGTAGGGCTTCACGTAAGCGGGTGGCATCAGCCGCACGGTGTGGCCAAGTGTCTGGAGCTCGCGCGACCAATGGTGCGATGAGGCGCAAGCCTCGATACCAACGAGGCACGGCGGCAGCTTCTGGAAGAACGCCAGGACGTAGCGACGCTTCAACTGACGGCGGACGACCACTTGCCCGGCAGCATCAACGCCGTGCACTTGAAAGACCGACTTGGCGATGTCGAGACCGATTGTCGAAACCGTTTGCATGGGTAGCTCCTCCGAATTGTGGGTGCCTTAACAGCACCCACATCCATGGCACTCACGTGCCCGTGGAGGAGCCGTCCACAGCATCAACTGCGGACATGCCGTCGCATACGTCCGGGGCAGCTATGTACTATGTACCACCCTCAGCCGGCCTGCGTGAGGTTGGAATTTCGAGCCGCGAGCGGCTCAGTTAATCAAATTTTCCGGGCTTAGGCACAGGACCTGTTTCGATGAACGTCGCGTCTCTCTTAAACCCACTGCTTCCGTCATCTGGGCTTATCATCAACTCGAAATCACGATGTCGTATAAAGTGTTTGGGAAAGTTGAACGATTTAAACGAGTAGTCTTTTGCACGCGCGAGCCCATCTCTAAAGCAAAATGTGGCATCTTCTCTGAAAAGCTTTTGATTTTCGAATTTAGCCAGCTTAAGCCTAAAATTCTGGTGTCTAAGATAATCTCCACGAATGTAGCGAGCCTCGAATGAAAAGCAATTCCGGTCCGCAAGTCCTGGGACAATTACAAAAGTTGCATCTTTGCTGTCCAGCTCGCTGTTGATCGGCTCGATGTAGGCAAGGAAATTTCTGTGACGAATGTAACGGTCCGGAAACTGCAACGAGTGATATGAATGTTCGGAGCTTTGGGCATAG
>CAWGEH010000004.1:0-466923 GCA_963821505.1 uncultured Alphaproteobacteria bacterium | reverse complement strand
CCTGTCTGTGTCCACAATCCATATTGGATTCTTGGATGATGTTTGGACTTAAGTAGGCAATGAGAATATTCAGCCTATTCAGACGCCCTCAGCCGCAGCCCTCGCCATCGTCGCAGCCGTCGCAGCCCGCTCGGGATGCCGTCACTGAGGCGCTGGAGAATGCCATCGCCAACCGTGGTTATGCACTCTGGCAGGATTGCGCTGGTCTTGGGGTCCCTCTCGCTCCACAATCTTTTACAACCTCGCTGTGCTGACCAAACCCAATGGTCCCTTCCGAAAGGACGGCGAGAAAATCTATGTCAACCCCAACCACGTGACCAAGAGTGTCACTGCTCCATCACTGTGTGGAGAACCTGTGGAGTAACCCACTGCCATGACCATGAGCACTTTTGAACTTCAAGAGAGCCTGCCCAAACCCAAAGAACCCGAACCCACACCGATGCAATACACCGACGAACAAATGGCTCAGCACCGTGCTGTCTGTTCGCCACATAAGGAAACCGAGTCAAAAGTAGCACCTCAGACTTGGGACGAGTTGCTCAAACTCCTTCCACCAGGAACTGAGACATGGGCTCGACAAATTCTCACGAGCGTGACCTCGCTGCTGGCAATCCAGAGGCGGCTGTCTGCGGCAACCTAATCAACACAGATTTGCCGCCACTCCTACGAGAATGTGCGTTCGAGTATTTGTGCTCCCAACATCCCAAATACCTCAGTTACAAAAAACGCTTCAACGAAAAATTCGACAGGTCGATTGCCAAAAACAAAATGACTTTAACGGAAGCAATCGAAAAAGAACTTGCGGCTATCGACTCCTTCCAGAGTTCCTGCTGTCCACCACCCAAGCCTGAGCCCCGTCAGATTCCCACACGACGCTCCACGCAAAAAGAAGCCAAGAGAGCCCGTTCCCGATTTGCAGAAATGGATGGAGCGTGAAGAAGTAGATTTGATTGAAGCAATGCAAAACTTTAGACCACTAAAATGACTTGGACAGTCAAACCAAAACGTAGACCAATCCGCGAAGACTTCGGAGCATGCACTCGCACGTTTCGCAAAGTCATTGGAACAGGATTATCGAGAAGCAATCGGGACGAAACGTCGAGCCAGTCATTGACCCGACCGATGATGATTTGCCGCCGATTATGTTTAGCGACGGCACTGAAGAATACAACGACAAACCGTGGTGGCGTTGGTGGTGAGAAGAGAAAGAGTGCCATGACCGAATACAATGACCGCAAGGTCGAGCGCAGGCTACGGAGTATGGAGTATCGGCTCGAAGCTTTGGAGCAGACCTCTCCCGCTCCCGCTCCCAAGCGAGAGCCTTCGACATATGAAGCCTTACTGATACCGGCGAGACCGACTTGGGGCGTCGCTCACCAGAATGGGCGGCGTAACCGGTCCTGCTGCGGTTCCGCTTCTTAGTCGCTTTGCCCTGTTGCCGGAATTCGTTACTTTGCGAAACATTTGCTCGTCGCCGCCAAACAGTGGGGTGGCGTAACTCAAACCAAACGGCCTCCGGCAAACCCGGGGCGGTTCATTTCCAAATAATCCAAGTGAGAATCGTGTGCGCAGACGAGCCATGGTTTTATTTGCGTTTCTGGTGTTGGGCCACGGTCGACGGCAGCTGCTCTGGTCCGCGGTTACCCGGCGCCCGACCGCGGAGTGGCTGGCGCAGCAGTCGTGGAAGTATTCCCGTGGGGCACGGCGCCGACCTATTTGGTGCGCGACAACGCCTATGGGGGGCATTCACAAATGAGTTTGGGCATGGGGATTCGCGACCGCCCGATCTCACCGAGGTCGCCCTGCTTGTCCGGCCTGCATCATAGATGCGCGCGGATATGATTTTCGGGAAGGACAGGTGGGCACCCGGCAACAGGCACCCCAATGACAGGCCGCGCTCGAAAGTCTCGGTCCGGTACTATCGGCCCTACCGCCGGTCCTGCTCCTCCTTGTCCGCCGTCATGACACGCCGTTGTGGTATAGTGGTGCGCGCCTCTCCGGAGGTATCTCATGACCCGACTGCTGGTGCCCTTTTTCGTTTTCTGTTGCGTTGGCGGTCTCGCCCGCGGTGCCGACACGTCCGGCCTCGACGAGGCCTTCGCGATTTGCGAGAGCATGCCCTTCAACTCCGACAAGACGACCTGCCATCGGACCGTGAGGAACCAGGTTTTCGATGCGCGTGCGGTGCGCCTGTGCTCCCCACTTCCGTTCGTCTCCGAGAAAAACGAGTGCCTCGCCGCCATCGCCGGCAAGGTTTTCCCGAGCGAGCGTGAGCTGAATATCTGCGGCGGAAAGCCCTTCACCTCCGACAAGCTTTCCTGCCTCCGCGAGGCCGGCACCACGCCGCCTGCGGTCGTCGTGCAGCAGGCGCCGACGCCGGTCGGCGCGGGCTCGCTCAAGGACGTGCGCGAGTCGATCACGGAGGCACTGTCCGCGCTCGAGAACAAACACCCGCAGACCGCGAGCCGCGTGCTGCAGAAGCTTCTCGATCGGTTGCCGAAGCAGTAATCAGCGCTCCAGCGCCTGAAGCGAACGGTCCCTCTAGCGTCGAGCACGCGCTGCCGCCCTCGCATTGATCTTGCCAGCTCGTGAACCAGCCGCCCTGGTCCGCGTGCAGCATCGCCAAAAACGAATACTTGTCGGCGAGAGCGACGAAAGCGTCAGGCAGGAGTGGGTGTGGACTGAAATTCATGGGGTGGGCCTCCTCCGCTCATCGACCCCGATGGGGTCCGGCACTCCTTACGGGCGGTCGGAGGTCCGTGTGACAGCCGCGAGATCATCGAGATGTCGACCGCGTAGCTCCGGGCGATCGAGGCCAAGGTCTCGCCCGCAGCACGCCGCTTGATGGCCTCGGCTCGCTGGTAAGGCGAAAGCTTGGACTTGCGACCGAACTTGACAGCGGGACGGCCAGCACGACCGAGCGCCCGGCAAGGCCTTGCACAGCACAGGCGGGACTGTAGATTTCGCCCATGTCTGCGTTCTGGCTCACCTACAGCCGCAACGGCAGTCCGGCCGGCGTTGTCGTATTGAAGGCGCCGGACCTGACGACTGCGCGCACGCGTGCCGCCGCCGACGGGATCGACGATGGCGCGACTTTCGTCGAAGGTCGTGACCTCGGCGACCTGGCCTTGGCCATGTCGCCCGACGTGTTCGGCCGGATGCTCTCGCCGGACGACGCGGCGGAGCTGCTCGACAGCCTGGGCGGCTTCTGGCCTGCCGAGGGCGAGTGAGCAGCCTGCGACCTAAGTCACCGGCTCGTTTTGAACCAGCGGCCGCAGCCAGTCACGGCAACAGGCATCCTACGGGCAGCCGGCCATCGACGAGCACCCACGATCAGGCAGGAAAATATACGGGGAGCTACTGCCGGCCCTTGGACCGAAAGGCCTGCATGAACAAACGGCTCAAAGCCGCAGGTGCCGGGAGCTGAAGCACCGTTGGCCATTTGTCTCATTCGCGCCGTCCACCTGCATATAGGCCGATAGCGACAAGTTGGCGGATCGCTTCTGGCCGAGACAGCGGTTTGCTGCCTTGCCGTGCCCATGCATCGACAGCAGCAAGTTGTTCCTCATGCATCCGCACCATGACCGCCGTGCCCCGCCCGGTGGTGCGCGGCCGTCCCGGCTTTCGCTTCTTCTTTCCGGCCATGCCGTTCCCCCACCGTTAACTCGGGATATCATACAGATATTGTCGCTTCAATATTTGCGCGGTCTTCATTGACACAGCAAATAATTCGGGATATCAAAATTGTCCATGAGTTTCATTCGAGGATGCAATGAACGTGCTGACCGTGCTCGAGCAGCCGGCGCTGCGGTCGAGCTTAGCGCAACGCTAGAACTTGCCGCCGACTTCGCCAAGGCCTCGAAGGCACCGGCGACGCAGGCAGCCTACGGGAGCGATTGCCGGAATAGGCGTGCAGCCCCTCGACATCCAGGCCGACGATTGATGCCGTCGTCCACCTGGGCGCGCAGGCGGCGGTGGATCGGAGGTACTCGACGAACCGACCATCGCTCGAGGCTCGCCGCCAATCACGAAACGCATTCAAGCACTTTTTGGGAACGAAAATGGGATTGGATAGAAAATTGAGCACAGCCGAAGTTGCAGCTGCCGTTGAGCGCGCATTCGCGCGCCAGGAAGGCCGGGAACCAAAGTTACCGACACGAACGGACGATCCTGTCATTGGAGAGCTCGCGTCGCTCGACACCCTGGAATACGAGCTGCACCGTGACACGGCCGCGGCCGGGCTTGGAATCCGGGTCTCGGCGCTCGACAAGCTGGTCAAGGGCCGGCGGGCGGCGACGGAGGACGAAAATACGGCGCTGCCGCACTGGAAGGTCGAGCCGTCAGCCGAGCCCGTTGATGGCGCGGCGCTCCTCAATAACCTGCGGCAGGTTTTCCGCCGCTACATCGTTCTCCCGAAAGGCGCCGACATCGCCCTGCCGCTATGGGTGCTGCATGCATGGACCATGGACGCCGGGGACATCTCGCCGCTCATGGTGCTGGTGTCGCCGACGAAGCGTTGCGGCAAGACCAGTGTTCTCATCGTCCTGTACTTCCTGACGCCGCGCTCCGAGCTGTCGAGCAACATCACCGCGCCCGCGCTGTTTCGTTACATCGAAGATGTGAGGCCGACGCTTCTCATCGACGAGGCCGACAGCTTCGTGAAGGACAACGAGGAGCTGCGCGGGATCCTGAACTCCGGCCACACCAAAGCCGCTGCCAACGTGATCCGCGAACGGCGATCACAAGCCGCGCCGGTTCTCGACCTGGGCGCCGAAGGCGCTCGCCACCATCCGCGCCGTGGCCGACACGCTCGAGGACCGGGCCATCGTCGTGCAGCTCCAGCGCAAGCCTCCCGGAGCAACGGTCGAGCGCCTGGGTCGCCGGGACAACGCGGAGTTCGCTGCCTTGCGCAGTCAGGCGGCTCGTTGGGCGGCCGATAACTTCGACAAGCTGGCCGATCCAGATCCGAACATGCCCGACCTGAACGACCGCGCGGCCGACAATTGGCGGCCGCTTCTGGCCATTGCCGACCTTGCCGGCGGGACTTGGCCGGAGGAGGCGCGCCGGGCTGCCTGCCTGCTTTCAGGCGAGGCACAAGACGGCGCCATCGACGTCGAACTCCTGAAGGATATCCGGTAGCCTTTGGCGATGCCGATGTCATTCGCTCCGCCGACCTCGTAGCGAAGCTTACCGCCGACCCGGAGCGACCATGGGCTGAATGGAAGCACGGCCGCCCGCTGAGCCAGAAGCAGTTGGCTGGCCTCCTGGTACCCTTCTGCATCACCTCCGGGACGGTTCACCCACCAGGATTTCCTGACGGTAAGGGGTACCGCCGGGCCGATTTCGAGGAGGCCTGGAGGGCCTACTGTCCTGGTCCAACCACCCCTTCGCAGCAAATTGGCACTTGCGAAGCGTCCAAGCGTCCAAGCGCCGATGAGATGGGCACAACTCGCGATTTCGAAGCGTCCGCGAAACCTTTCCGGACGGATCGAAAAATGCCAGCTTGTCCTACAGCCATATGGGTTGGGACGCTTGGACGGATCGAAAAGCCGAAAATGGCGCTAGGGGTGATTTGACCACGACGGTGGCCCCTGCGGACGACCGGACCTACCGCTGAAAACAATGAAGCGGGCAGTGCGACTACGTTCGCGATGCCTTGGTCGTCGCGGCTTATTTTGTAATGATGTGCTGTGGACTTTCGACGGGAACGCAAAGGGCAAGCGGAATTCTCGGCGTTTGGGACTTCCCATCCTGACCGAATATATTTCTCGCCTTTATGCACTCGCCTTCGGTTGAATAGTAGGCAAACTTTTCGATTGCTACGCCGCCCCCGTTGGGCATGGCCATAGAGAGTAGTAGGACCCAAACCATCGTTACCTCCTTCGGATCACATGTGTTCAGCGGCGGCACCGCTAGCCGTCGAGCGGATCGCCGAGCTCAAACAGAGCTGCAGCGCACCGAAGAGGCCGCCGGTGCGCCATGCGAAGCGCGGATGCCCGCCGTGGGTCGTCTGGGTGTCAAGACCGTAGAAGCGCGCGGCGTCCGCGCCGGTGTGACCATGTTCGTGGCTGGGCAACGGCAACTGCATCGATGTCCGCGCGGGACTGTTTAATTAAGGGAGCGAGCATCTCGACAAATCGCAGCCCAAAATGGATTGTGGCACCCACATCATCACTGGTGGTACCGGCAAGTACAAGGGAATTCGCGGCCGGGAGCCTTTTGCTTGCATTTCAATGCCCGCGCCGGCTGGACCCGGCGGTTATACGGCGATGGACATCCCGCATAACACGACGTGGGAAATCAAATAAGGAATTGGGCATGACGCGCCTCCGCATCGGCGCGTTGTGTCAAGTCCCGGCCCGCTGCTGGCAGCGGCGGGTTCGGGGCGCTGCCGGGCTTCCGGTTGGTTGAATAGATCTTCCGGCGAGCAAAAAAACAAAAAAAACCGGAGGCTATTTTTGGGCGTTGTTGACCGGGCATTATCGGCTTGCTCTCCCCAGCAGAACTCACGCCAGAAGTCGCTACGTCGAGCCGATCGAGGGCGATTGAAAGTCAGCCGGCATCGGCGTCGGTCGCCTCGTCGACATTTAGTCCGACGGCCGCCGCCATCTCGCGGCGCTCGACCTCGGTGAGCCTTGGCGGGAATACCTGCACGTCGTGGTCCGGATAGCGGCGCACGAGTCCCTCGTCCGTCGACGACGTTAACTGCTGCTCGAATCGCATCGGGTCGTCGGCGTGCGGGTACACGGTGCGCATGCTTCCATCCCGGAACACGACCACGAAGTAGCGCCGACCTTCTCGCTCGTCTCGGAGCTGCGCGCTCAGGTGGTCGACGACGGCCTGGTCGCCGTGCTGCCTCACGAACTCGATCGCCCGCTCGGTCATCGGCGCCCGCCCCAGCGGGGCCACCATGATCGTGTCCACGATCGACCGCAGCCGCGCGGCTATCATCGACCGCAGCCTGTACACCTCGTCGCTGCTGCCCCTGAGCTGCTCGATCAGCGGCTTGACGTCGTCGAGGCCGCGTCGCTCGGACCTGAGCTCATCCAGGGCCGCCTCCTTCTCTCGGACGGCCGTCTCCAGCGTGACCCGGCGCGCCTCGAGCTCACCCAGCTTTTTCGCGATGAAGTCGGTCGCCGTACCGGCGTCGAGGAGCTCGTACGTCTTTTCCATCCGCCCCTGCAGCTCGCCGAGCTGGCCGCGCAGGGTGGTGACCTCATTGTCCAGCGTCGCCCGCTTGCCGGCGTCGTCCTGCAAGACGGATCGCAGGTCCAGCTCGCGCACGAACGACAGAACGCTAACCTCGAAGTCCCTGTACGCCCACCTTGCCCTGTCGCATCCGAGGCCGTCGAGCGCCCCGTAGCACACCATGGACGAGCCTCCCCGCTCGCCCTTGCCCTCCCGCTTCATTGCGCGCCCGCAGTACGCGCACGTCAGGAGACCGCCTGCGAAGATGTTCGCGATGTTCGGGCCCTTCCGGCCGCCTCGACCGCGACGCTCCTCCAACCCGGCTTGCACTCGGTAGAACATGAACTTGTCGACGATCGCCGGGAAGTAACCCTTGACCGGCTCTCCATCCGGCACGCGTTTCCCGTTCACGTAGTGATGGCACTGGTATTCACCGAGCACGGCCCGATTGGAGAGTAGGTGCTTGACGGACGAGGATTGCCACCCGTTCCCGGGCCCTAGGCGCGGGACGCCTTTCTCGTTCAGTCGCCTGGTTATCTTGTAGGAACCTATACCCGCCGAGCTCTCGGCGAAGATGTAGCGGACGGTTTCCGCGCGCGGCTCGATCACCTCGAAGCGCGACCGGTCACTGCTCAACCGAAGCCATGCGGGGCAGTTCGCGGTCAAGGGTCTGGTGGACGCGTTCTTCCTCTTGTTCGCCCACGCCGCGGCCACGCGTTGGCTCTTCTGCAGGCTTTCGCCGTGCGCCCGCGACATGGCGACGAGCGAGACGATCAAGTCCGTCACGTCCGTGGTCTGCGCACTGTAGGCGTGCGCGTCGTTCAGGGTCACGAGGTTGATCCCCGCGTCGATGATCGACAGGAAGGTGGTCAGGGCCTTCCTGATCTCCTGTCGTGAGATCCGTCGAGCGAACTCCACGAGGAGGAAGGAGCCTTTGGGCACCTTCCCCGACCTCACGGCGTCGAGAAATCTCCCGAGCGAGCCCTCGGAGACGTTCGCACCCTTGTAGGCGGACACGCCGAGGTCCTGGAGGGGCTCGTCGACCAGCTCCAGGCCGTGCGTCGACGCGTAGGTCCTTGACGCCTCGAGCTGCCGGCGCAGCGAGTTGCCCAAGAGCTGGCCGGGCGTGCTCATCCGGACGTACGAGAAGGCGCGGGGGCGCTCGGTCAATGGCTAATTCCGTGGACGGTAAAAACGAACATTATCAAGGGGCTAGGGGCTCGTCAACCAAATGGCCAAACTATTAACATCCCGGGCCGGCCGGACGCCTCGATCGTCAACCAGGGCCGCATCACCGCGACCAGCGGCGGCTTCGCGGCGCTGGTGGCGCCGGGCGTGCGCAATTCCGGAACCATCACCGCGACGCTCGGCACCGTGGCGCTCGCCGCCGGCAACTCGTTCACGCTCGACATGTACGGCGACAAGCTGATCACGCTCGCGGTCAACGACCAGATCGCGGGCAAAGTGATCGACGTCGCGACCGGCAAGCCGCTCAAGTCGCTGGTCACCAACGACGGCAAGATCAGGGCGAACGGCGGGCGGGTCGAGCTCACCGCGGCGGCGGCGCGCGCGGTGGTCGATTCCGTCATCAACACCAGCGGCGTGATCAAGGCCAACTCGATCGGCCGGCGCAACGGCATGATCGTGCTCGCCGCCGCGACCGGCGGCAGCAAGCCCGCCGGCGCGCCGACCCAGACCATCAGGATTTCCGGCAGGCTGTCGGCGGCGGGCAAGCTCAAGCACACCAGGGGCGGCACCATCGTGGTGAGCGGCGAGGACATCAAGCTCGCCAACGCCCGCATCGACGCCTCCGGCCGCCGCGGCGGCGGCAAGGTGCTGATCGGCGGCGACTGGGGCGGCGGCCGCCCGAACACCAGCCTGGTCAACAACAAGAGCGCCAGGCTGGAAACCTTCGTCATCCCGACGGCGACCACGGTGAGCGTCGACGGCGCCACCACCATCAACGCCTCGGCGACCGGGCGCGGCAACGGCGGCAAGGTCATCCTGTGGTCGGACAGCGAGACCACGTTCGCCGGCACCATCCTCGCCCGCGGCGGCGCGCGCGGCGGCGACGGCGGATTCGTCGGAGACGTCGAGCCACGGCCAGCTCGCGTTCACCGGCAATGTCGATGCCGGCGCGCCGCACGGCGCGCGGGCACGCTGCTGCTCGATCCCGCGGACTTCCGCATCGTTTCGACCTGCGACGGGCCGGCGGGCCAAACTGCCGACCGCGACGCTCAGATCCAGAACCATCTCTTGAACCAGAACGTCGTTATCGCGACCAACCACAATCGTCAATCCTAGAGGGTAACGGCGACATCTTTGTCATCAATGCGAGCATCACCTGGGGCAGCAACAACTCGCTCACGCTCAGCGCCTATCGCAACATCAACATCTACATTACAGAACTCTGTAACCATTACCAACACAGCCGGCGGCAATCTCGATCCTTCGAGCAGACAGCACGGGAACAGGAACCGGCACGTCTATTTCCAAAATCCAAACTATCCATATGGACCGTTCGGTCAGGTCACCCAGCCAATGGCACGGTGTCGGTATTTTTACAATCCGTCCGTCAATCCTGCCGCGACCCTCGATCAATACCACGGCCACCTGAATCCAACCGTGGCCTATTCGCCGTATGTCACGGGCAAACTCGCCACTTACATGCTCGTGAATACCCCCTTCGATCTCCAGAACGTCCGCAACAATACGCGCGCCAGCTACGCGCTAGGCAAGAGATATCGTCAACGTCAGCAGTGCAGTCCCGAACTTCGTCCCGATCCCGAATTTCACGGGCGTGTTCGACGGGCAGAACGTGAACGTGTTCGATAGGCCCAATCAAACCATCGCCAACCTGACGATCGCGCCGTCCGACAGCACGACCGCGAACATCGGGCTGTTCGCCAGCATCGGCAGCAGCGGCGTGGTGCGCAACCTCAACCTCGCGAATGTCAGCGCGAGCGCCAACCCCGGCTTCAATTCGAGCGGGGTCTCGCAATGGGTCGGCACGCTCGCGGGCACCAACGCTGGCACGATCAGGAATGTCTCCGCGACCGGAGCGGTCAACGGCGGAAACATCGTCGGCGTCGTCGCCGGCGGGCTCGTCGGCGCGAACGGGTTGCTCGGTCCCAACCAGCCCGGGCTGATCACGCAGTCGAACGCGACCGTCGCCGTCACCGTGGGCAACGGCGCGCCCTGTTCCGGTCCCGGCTCCTGCACCTTCAATTCCGCCGGCGGCCTCGTCGGCGCCAACGTCGCCGGCTCGACGATCGAGAACTCCTACGCGCAAGGCAACGTCGTGGTCGGCGGCTCGTCCTGGGGCGGCGGGCTCGTCGGCAACAACGGCCTTTCGTCGGCCGACAGCGCGTTCATCGTGAACTCGTATGCGACCGGCAATGTGAGCAGCGCAGGGGTCATGGTCGGCCTCGGCGGGCTCGCCGGGTTCAACGGTCCGGGCTCGGCCATCCTCACGTCCTATGCGACCGGGAACGTGACCGCCAGCGCCAGCGTTCCGCAGAACAGCGCCGACTGCGGGGCCACCAACTCCTGCCAGAACGCGGCGGCGGGCGGCCTGGTCGGACAGAATTTCGGCGTGATCGGAACGATCACGGAGGCGGTGCTGCCCGCGCTGACGCAGACGTGCGGCGCGGGCCAGACCTGCGCGAGCGGCGCGGTGAGCGTCGGCGCGAACGGCACCGGCGGCGGGCTCGTCGGCTTCAACAACGGCGCCATCGGCGGCGCGTTCGCGACCGGCAACGTCACCGGCGCAGCCGGCACCGGCGGCGTCAACGGCCAGGGCGGGATGACGACGCTGGGCGGGTTTGCCGGCAACAATCAGGGGCTGATCGTCGACTCGTTCGCGCGCGGCAATGTCGGCAGCCCCAACGTCGCGAGCCTGCAGGCCGGCGGGCTGGTCGGCGACAATTCCGGCGCGATCGTGTCGTCCACCGCGCTCGGCAACGTGCAGACCGGCGACACGAGCATCGCCGGCGGGCTGGCCGGTTCCAGCTCGCCCAACACCTTCAACTGCGTCGGCTGCCTGATCGGCGACGGCTTCCCGTTCTTCAACGCGGCGGTCATCGTCGACGCGCAGGCGGGCGGCAACGTCAGCGTCGGCGCCGCGAGCGTCGCGGGCGGCCTGGTCGGCGCCGGCGACGGCACGATCGCCATCAGTTCCGCGACCGGCGCGGTCACCGGCGGCGGCAACAGCGTGCTGGGCGGATTCATCGGCGCGCTGAGCTTCAACAACGGCCTCGGCTTCGTCTACCTCTCCGCGTCCTCGGGTCCGGTCACCAGCACCGGTCCCAACAGCACCGTCGGCGGCTTCGTCGGGCTCACCAGCGGCACGATCTCGGACTCGAGCGCTTCGGGGGCAGTCGGCGGCACCAGCGCGAGCTATCTCGGCGGCTTCGTCGGCGTGAATCTCGGATCGATTGATCCATCGAGCGCGACCGGCTCCGTCACCGGCACCGGCAACAACAACATCGTCGGCGGCTTCGTCGGCGCCAACTTCGGCAGCATCGATTCCTCGACCTCGTCGGGCAATGCCACGAGCGGCGCCGACAGCGCCGTCGGCGGCTTCGCCGGGTCCAACGCCCAGTTCGTCAACTTCCCGGCGGGCTCGATCCCGGGCTCGAGCTTCCCGGTCGGCACCATCACCAATTCCTCCGCCACCGGCACGGCCAGCGGCGGCCCGGGCAGCATCGTCTCTCCCTTCATCGCGCTCAACGACCCGAATTCCGCGTCCAACCCGCCGGCGTTTCCGTCGATCGTCGCGGGCTGCGGCGATCCGACCTGCGTGTTCGTCAACACCGGCCAGCTGCCGCCGCCGGGATCGACGCCGCAGCCGACGCCGCAGCCGACGCTGGAGCCGATACCGCAGCCGCTGCCGCCGTTCTCGCCCGAGCTGCTGGATCAGCTGGCGGCGCAGCAGGCGCAGGTGATCCTCAATCTCACCAGCAACATCCAGCTCGCCGCGCTCAACACCGCGCCGGTGGTCACCAATACCCAGGGCGGCATCCGGCTGCCGCCGCAGCAGGCGCCCGGGCCTGCGCCTGGGCAAGGACCCGCGGCCGGCAATCAGTTTTTGCCGGCGGGCTTCGACCGCCGCATCATCGATATCCCGCCGCCCACCGAGACCCGCCTGAGGACCGACGAGGTGGTGGTGCATATCCGCATCGACCTCGGCCTCGACCGCCTGCGCGTTGCGCTCGCGAATCTCGGCGTGAGCATCCTGGCGTCGGAAGATCTCGCGATCCTCGGCTCGACCGCGGTGCGCCTGCACATCGACAACGGCCGGACGCCGGCCGAGGTCATCCGCGCGCTCGCGGCGGTGCAGTTCGTCGCGGTGGCGCAGCCGGAATACGTCTTCATCGCCGACCAGGCGTCGAGCGCGCCCGCCCCCGCGCCGGCGCCGGCGCCCGCCCCCGCGCCGGCGGCGAGCGGCGCCAGCGGCGAGTCGGGCGACGCCGCGCAATACATCCTGGAGAAGCTCAAGATCTCCGACGTCCACCGCATGGTCAAAGGCGCGAACGTGCCGATCGCGGTGATCGATTCGGAGATCGACGCCACCCATCCCGATCTCGAAGGCGTGGTGTCGCAGCGCTTCGACGCGGTGGGCGCGGCGGACAAGCCGCACCCGCACGGCACCGGCATGGCGGGAGCGATCGCCGCGCACCAGCGGGTGCTCGGCATCGCGCCGTCGGCGCGCCTGCTCGCCGTGCACGCCTTCTCCACCGGCGCCGCCACCGCCGAGAGCACCACCTTCAATATTCTCAAGGGCATCAACTGGGCCGCGAGCCAGGGCGTGCGCGTCATCAACATGAGCTTCGCCGGGCCCAAGGACCCCTCGCTCGAGCGCACGCTCAAGGCGGCCTACGACAAAGGCATCGTCCTGGTCGCCGCCGCCGGCAATGCCGGGCCGAAGTCTCCCCCGCTGTTCCCGGGCGCCTTCTATCCCTACGTGATCGCGGTGACGGCGACCGACGTCGACGACAAGCTGTTCACCGGCGCCAACCGCGGCAAATACATCTCGGTCGCGGCGCCCGGCGTCGACATCCTGGTGCCGGCGCCCGAGAACAGCTACCAGCTCACTACCGGCACGTCGGTGGCGGCCGCCGAGGTGAGCGGCATCGTGGCGCTGCTGCTCGAGCGCAATCCGAAGCTCACGCCCGCGGACGTCCGCCGCATCCTGACAGCGAGCGCGAAGCGGCTGGGGCCGGGCGAGCGCGACGACGATTTCGGTTCCGGCCTCATCGATCCGCTCAAGGCGCTGCAGCTCGCCGATCCGCGCACCGCGACCACGACGCCGGCGCTGCGGCAGCGGTAAGCCGCTTAGCGCAACGCGCCCGCGCCGCTGGCCACGGCAATGTCGCCGGATTTGCCCTCCCCTAGAGCGCGCATCCCGATTGGGTCGAACTTCAACCGATCTTGTTGCGAACAAGCTCCCCGGCCACCAGCCCAATGAGGCTGGAAATTAGAACGACGATGCTAAGAATAATCACCGTTAGGTCTGATCCGGCGCCGCTGAATTCGACACTCATTCGCCCAAGATTGAACGTGGTGAGCATCACAATGAAAAGAAGACCCGTTCTGAGAAGTGGCCAGTTCATGTGCATTGTCGCGCTGATCGGGATTCACCCGGACGTGGGTTTTTCGGAAATGACAAGGGCAACATTTTGCGGACGAGCGATCAGGGCGACTTAATTTCAGGGTGCTTCCTGACGCGATCCACACGCTCAAAATACCCAAGGCCGCGGTGGCCTACCAGCGCGAACATGGCGCCCTGTGGGTCCGCGCATTGCACGATCCAGTTGCCATCCAGCACTTCAGTCGGGCCTCTGAGGACTTGTCCGCCGCCAGCCTTCACGCGCTTTACGGCCGCGTCGATGTCGCCGACGTTGAAGTAGTAAAGCCAGCAGGGCTCCAGCACCGTCGGAGGCTTATTCATCATGCCACCGATCGTCTGCCCGCCGGCAGAGAATTGTTGATATTCGCCCATCGCGCCAACGTTGGCTTCCGCTTTTTGCCAGCCAAAGAGCTCGCCGTAGAACGGCCACGCCTGCTCCCAATCGGCGGCGAGCAGCTCGTGCCAGCCAACGCGACCCGGCGTGCGCGGATCGACGACCTGCTCGTGGCGGGGTTTGACCCCCTTGAACAGCCCAACCGTCGCCATTTGCGGGTCGGCGACGATCGAGAAGCGGCTGACATCGCGAATGTCCATCGGTGGGATGCGCACGACGCCGCCCAGACGCTGGATCCGGTCCGCGGTCGCGTCCACGTCGTCGACGCCGACATATCCAAGCCAGCTCGGCCTCGCCCCCATTTTCGTCGCGTCCTCTGACAGGCCCATCAGCCCGGCGACCGAGGCTTCTCCGGCGGTGAACAGGGTGTAGGGCATGCCAGGCGCTGAGGCATCCCGCCTGCCCCAGCCCACGACCTCGGCGTAGAAGGCCTTGGCGGCCTCCACGTCTGTCGTCAGCAATTGGTACCAGATGAAACGGCCGTGCGAATTGGCCATGTCTGCTTCGGCGCTCCGCTGAGAAGCAAATCCTTCGCCCGACAAGTCCGGGTGAATAACGGTGGGGCCAAGAAAGAGCAAGCAACGACATGGCTCGGAGGAACTTGCCGTGCCGGCGCGCGTTCCGTGAGCAGGCGGCGCTTGGGGGCGAGATGCTTGATGCCGTGTAGCCGGACTCGGCGTGGGCAATCGGCCTTGCGGAATGTTCATAGCTGGGCGTACGAATGAGGGCGCGACGAAACACTCGCTGGAAGGCATGGGAGGACGAGATGCCCCGTAGGAAGCAGGCTTCGAAGCGAACGAGTTGGAAAGAAGTTGTACCAGTGGTGGGAGCCGTCGGTGTCTCTTTGTCGCTAGCGGCGGGCGCATCCGCCGCAACCGCCGTGCCGCCGCCGGATATACCGTCGCTGGAGATCCTCCCGCCCCAACTGACCCTCAATGAGGAAGAAATCGCTGACGTCAGCTTGGGGACGTTCTACGTCTTCGACAAAGAAAACGCCGGAACACCCGGTCAACAATATGCCCAACGAGGTTGCAGAGGTTGCAGAGGCTGCAGAGGCTGCGCCAGAGGTTGCAGTGCCTGCAGAGCGTGCGGAGGCTGCGGAGGCTGCAGCTGTGGCTGTTGCATTTCGTGGGGAGCTTGCCGCTTCGTTTGCTAGACGTGCTACCCGTAGGGAGTCGGACATTGACCACCCCGCCTCCCCCGCCCGGCGCCCCGGGTGTGGACGGGACCTGATTTGCAGCTGGACTCTGCGTCCTTCCCACGCCTTCTGGATGGGTGTCCGTACCGCAAACCCAAAACAGCCGACTGACATCCGCGAATCGGTCGATAGTCCGATCGATGAGCGATCTTTGCCGATTGATCTGGTGCGGCCTGATCGGGCTGTTCTGGTCGCGGGCTGCGTTGGAAGCCGAACTCCTTGTGCTTCGGCATCAGCTCAACGTGCTGCGGCGCAAATCCCCGAAGCGAGTACCGCTCAGCAGCATCGACCGGCTATTGCTTGTCGGGCTCTACGGCCTGCTCCCGGGGTGCTCGATGCTCTGAAGCTTGTAAGGCCGGAGACGCTGATCCGCTGGCGCCGTGCAGGCTTCCGAGCCTTTTGGCGCTGGAAATCGCGATCGCGCGGTGGCCGGCCGACGACACCGGCCGACATTCGCCGTCTCATTCGCGAGATGAGTGTCGCAAACGCGCTTTGGGGCGCACCGCGGATACACGGCGAACTGCTCAAGCTCGGCATCGACGTCGGACAGACCACGGTCGCAAAGTACACGGCGAGGAGGAGGATGCCGCCGTCGCAGGGCTGGAAGACCTTCCTTCGCAACCATTCCGACGGCATCGCATCGATGGATCTGTTCCTGGTCCCGACGATCTCGTTTCGACTGTTGTACGGATTTCTGATCCTGCAACACAGTCGACGTAAGCTTCTGTGGCTGGGTGTAACCGCGCATCCGAGCGCCGAATGGATTGCCCGGCAATTGACAGAGGCATGACTATGCGCGATCCCTTGCTACTACTGTTTTCGACGTGGCTTGTGTTTCATGTGGCCGCGTGACTGCTGGCGATGCAGCGCCTGCCGTGACATCGGAAGACGTGCGCCCTCCAAATCTTCGAGCGAAACTCAATCGGAACCGGCGCGCGATCGCTGCGTATCGGCGACGTTTTTCACTTCGATGCTCTTCCTCGTCGTCCGGCACTCTCGATGGCGGATCGAGTGCTGTGCCCGCTTCAGAAGCGATCGAGTAAGTTTTTGTTTTCCAATTAAATATCTGAACTGGGGTCGGTTGGCCTTTGCCCTGATCTCACCCAACTTCCGAATTAGCGTCGGTCACATATTCGGGATTTTAGGGCCGGCGTGCGCTACCAATTTACTCTTCGCTCACGACCTCTGCTGCGCGCGCTGTTAGCATCGGCCGCGATCGCTGCAGTGATGACCCTTGCCGGGTGCGGTGGCGCGCCGGTCGCCAGCAACAGCAACCGCCACATGCAACCACTGTCGGAACGTATGCTGGCCGAGCTCAAAGCCAAGAAGATGGAGAAGGAATCTCCGATCCTGATGCGCATCTTCAAGGAGGAAGCTGAGCTTGAGGTTTGGAAGCAGAATGACAGCGGGCGCTTCGCACTCCTTCGCACCTATCCGATCTGCCGCTGGTCGGGCGAGCTGGGCCCCAAGATCAAGGCCGGCGACCGTCAGGCGCCGGAAGGCTTCTACACTATCACTCCTGGCCTGATGAATCCGAATTCCAGCCAATATCTCGCAATCAATACGGGCTTCCCGAATGCATACGACCGGGCGAACGACCGCACCGGCGCGTTCCTGATGATCCACGGCGGCTGCTCGTCGGCCGGCTGTTACGCCATGACCGACGGGCAGATCGCGGAAATCTATGCGCTCGCCCGCGAATCATTCTTCGGCGGCCAGACGTCGTTCCAGCTGCAGGCTTATCCGTTTCGCATGACACCGCTCAACATGGCCCGTCACCGCAACTCACCGCACATGGCGTTCTGGAAAATGATTAAGGAGGGCTATGATCATTTTGAGGTGACGCACCTCGAGCCCCGGGTCGACGTATGCGAGAAGCGCTACATTTTCGACGCCGAATCGACGGAGGGTTTCAGCCCTGCCGACCGTTGCCCGGCCTATAAAGTACCGGAGGACATCGCTGCCGGCGTACGCGAGAAACAGCGCCGTGACAACATTGCGACTGCCGAGCTGATCAACCACGGCATCCCGAGCGTGCCGCTTAACACCGGCGTCGATGGCGGTATGAATCCGACCTTTCTGGCAGCCGTGAAGTCGCACGATGGTCCGAGCGCGGCCATCGACACCGCCTCGGGTACCATCCCGGCAGATGTCAATCCGCCGGAATGAATTCGGACGATTCGCGCTGTTTCATTCGCCTGTTTCATCCGTGAAACACGGGCCGGGCAGTAGAGAGCGGCTTCAGTAGAGATGGTTCGCAGATGGCGGAGCTCGGGCGTCTCGCGGCATTCCTCATCGAGCCCACCGAAGGGGAACGCCCCGCCTCCATTGCTCGACATACCTATGGTCATCGTCGTGCCGACATATCCTCCGCCGGAGACCGTAGACATATAGTCCATGTGCTTAAGAACTTCCTTTGACTGGAGGCCCTGAAGCACGCCCAAGGTGAAGGAAGCTGGCCGCAGCGGTGCGGCGTGTCCAAGCTCGCATCGCTCGTCCGCCAATACTCCATGTCTTGTCGCGGGTGATCAGGCCGGGTAAACGCCATTATGACCGTGTCCGACCAGCAGTCTCCGTCGACAAGGATCGCGCTCATCAGAGGCGCGCTCGGGCAATGCCCGCGTTGCGGTCACGGCCGGTTGCTGCATCGCTATCTCAAGGTCGTGGACCGCTGTTCCGGGTGCGGCGAACCCTACGGACATTTCCGCGTCGACGATGCCGCCCCCTGGCTGACGATCCTGCTCGTCGGGCACATCACCATGCCCATTGTCCTGGCGTTGGAGCAGAACTTCGA
Source organism: uncultured Alphaproteobacteria bacterium (assembly GCA_963821505.1). Lineage (GTDB taxonomy): Bacteria > Pseudomonadota > Alphaproteobacteria > Rhizobiales > Xanthobacteraceae > VAZQ01. Next base: position 448,718 of record CAWGEH010000004.1, on the reverse strand, counting down.
CCCGGCGATGTGGCTCGGATTGTCCATCTACTTGCCGCTCATCGTGCTGCTGACGTTGGGTCTATTGCCGCGATGCAAGGGACTGCTTCTGGCGGTGATGTGGGTGACGAAGGCGGAGGGCTCCGAGAAGTTATAGACAAGCCTCGAATGCGAGCGTTTTGCTCTCCGCGTTGCTGTCTTTCGCCCTCGTGCTAGAGCATGTTCCGGAAAAGTGGGAACCGGTTTTCCGAACAGAACATGCGCAAAATCGAAGAATGTAGAGCGCATCACGATTCGACCCAATCGGGATGCGCTCTAAGGAGCACGCAGCGCAGGCAAGTCTACGCAGCCTTCGCAAGCTTGGCTGCGATGCGTGCGTCTCGAAGCATGAGAGGCGCCAAATACCGCCGCTTTTGCGCTTGGAAGCGCCCGCCGCCCATGCGTGGCGTGCCGCCGCCGCCGAAGCCTGCATTCCCATCCCAGACTGGGCGAGAGGAAAAAGCTCCCAGAGCGAAATCGCTTCACGTTGAATCGCGATTTCGCTGCAAGCATTTGTCTAGCGCATGTTCCGGAAAAGTGGGAACCGGTTTTCCGAATAGAACATGCGCAAAATCGAAGAATTTAGAGCCCATCACGATTCGATCCAATCGGGATGCGCTCTAGCTGCATGATCTTATCCGAAACGCCTGCAACTTTTCGGGATGCTCAAAACGCCTATTTCCCCTTGAGCGCGTCTTTGACCGTGTCTTTGAGGCCGCCGATGGCATTCTGAACCTTGCCTTCTACCTTGTCGGCCTTGCCCTCCGACTCCAGCTTGGCGTCACCGACCGCCTTGCCGACCGCCTGCTTGACGGCACCTTTGACTTGCTTCGCCGATCCGACGACCCGATCCTTGTCCATGATTTCTTCCTCCGATGTTTTGAAAAGTCACGACAGCTAATTTTTGCGGCTTCGCACCAGTGCTCGTCGTTGATCTGGATCAACCGACATTTCCCCCGGATGGGCAGTCCAAGCTTCGTATTGTCGGCGATCAGAGCGCATCCCGATTGGGTCGAATCGTGATGCGCTCTAGATTCTTCGATTTTACGCATGTTCTGTTCGGAAAACCGGTTCCCACTTTTCCGGAACATGCGCTAGCCCGACGCCAGTCGACTCTCTATTCCGTCGTTTTGCCGTCGAAGTGTTCATTGCCGGCTTCCGCGTCGTCGCGGGTATGGGTGGACAACCCCGTCCCGATGATTCGGCGGCGCATGGAGCGTGTACAGCTTCAGGTATGGCTATCATAATCAAAACTGGAGTCGTGCCAGGCTCGACCACCCCCTGTCTGATATGGAGTTCACCATGAAAACGTACGTCGCCAGTATCGGCGGGAACGCGGTATTGGCATTCCGTGCCGAGGATGATGATCAAGCGCGCGCGATCATCGATGACCCTGAAGGCAGCATGCGATCTGATCTGAAAGTGCTCGTTGGCGCGGACGGGAAACCACTATGGGACGGGAAGTCCGCCATTCAGGCGCGCGAGGCGACGCCGGCACAACATGCCGAATGGGAGCAGTCTCGTGACCAAGCAATCAGCGACGGGGAAATTGACCTGGATGCCGGCAACGATCCGGACGAGTGGAACGTCTATTTAACCGGCATTCAACGAGTGAAGAAGGTTCAGCGTGACTAGGGCGAAATCGCTTCAGATTGATCGAGATTTCGCGCTAGGTTTTTGAAGTCGTCGCATGATCGTGTCCGAAACGTCTGCAACTTTTCGGCATCACCCTAGCGCATGTTCCGGAAAAGTGGGAACCGGTTTTCCGAACAGAACATGCGCAAAATCGAAGAATTTAGAGCGCATCACGATTCGACCCAATCGGGATGCGCTCTAGCGGTTGAGTTGGTTTGAGCGGCGGAACTGATGACCCGAGCATGAGTTCAGGAGGTCCGACCTGAAGCCGACACCGCCGCCCCCCGACACGGGAGTTCTTATTCCCACCTCCGTTGTGCTGCAGCGGCTGCATGACGAGGCACCACCGGAGCATTTCACCCTGGGCTGGCTGATGCAAAGCCTTGGCAAGCGCTCTTTCGGAATCATCATGCTCCTGCTCGCCCTGGTCGCGACCGCACCCGGGATCTCAATCGTAGCCGGTCTGCTGCTCATGATCCCCGCGTTCCAGATGATCGCGGGCCAGGCTTCCCCGGTCTTCCCACGCCGCATCGCCACCCGCCCCTTGCCGACGCGGCACCTCGTCGCTCTGGTGCGGCGAGCCGTGCCAGTGCTCGGATATCTTGAGAAGGTGATCCATCCGCGCTGGCAGACCCCGATCGAGGCGACCAAGCGCTTTGTCGGCACCGTCGTCGTGATCCTGAACACCGCCTTGGTGTTCACCCCGATCCCCCTCAGCAACGTCGTCCCCGCCTTGGTGATCGCCCTGATCGCGCTGGCCTATCTCGAGGAGGACGGGGTCCTACTCTCGATCGCCCTGCTGGCCGCCGTCATCGTGCTGACGATCGAGTTGGCGGTGGTCTGGGGGACGGTCGTCGGCGCAAAATGGATCATCGGCCTCTGGTAACTCATTGCGGTGGCGGCTCGTCCTTAGGCCAAGATCCGGACAGGGCCGCCGGTTCTTCCGAAGATCCGGTAGCCGTACCCCCGGAGAGCACGCTGAGCGTTTGCAGACCAGCGGGATATGTCGCATGGGTCTTGCCTATCATCCTGTGTGCGCCGAAAATTCTCAGTGGTTCCACGACGCTCGTCGTTTCAAATCGCAATGATCTGAAAAGCGATGGACAAGAAGCACCAGATTCCAACGCCCGCCCACGCCCACAAGCGGCGCGAGGCGCTGCCTTGGCAGCAGCCGAAGGCAACTGAGGAAGATCCCGAGGCCTGGCGGCGGGTGCAGGCGATCCTGAATAGCCCAAGCTACCGTCGCGCTGACAATGACAGTGATTTTCTCGCACGCGATGGCATGCGCGGTGTGCGCCTGCAGATCGACTATCTCAAGCCCGAGCTGCTGCTTGAAGAGCACGAGGTTCATAAAACGATCGTGGTTTTTGGGAGCACGCGAATTTGCGAGCCGGCGGCTGCGGTTCGCAAGGTGGATGCGCTCCGCGCATCACTGGCGACCGACCCAAGTAACGTGGAACTGGAGCGCCGGCTGGCGATTGCCGAGCGAATCCAGGCCAAGAGTTGTTACTACGAGGTGGCACGCGAATTTGGACGTCTCGTGGGCGGCGCGAATCATGGCGCCCGCAAACAGCATACGGTCATCGTAACCGGCGGAGGGCCGGGAGTGATGGAGGCCGCCAACCGTGGTTCATTCGATGTGGAAGCCAAGTCCGTCGGACTGAACATCAGCCTGCCGCATGAGCAATATCCGAACCCCTACGTCACGCCCGAACTCTGTTTCAGCTTTCATTATTTCGCGCTGCGCAAGCTGCATTTCCTCCTGCGGGCCAAGGCGCTGGTCGCATTCCCGGGCGGCTATGGCACGTTCGACGAACTGTTCGAGGTTCTAACTCTGGTACAGACTCGCAAAATCAAGCCGATCCCGGTCGTGTTGGTCGGTGAGGCCTATTGGCGTCGGGCGATCGACATGGATTTCCTCGTCGATGAAGGTGTCATCGATCCGGAGGATCGGGATCTGTTCTGGTTTGCCGAGACGGCGCAGGAGATCTGGAACGGTATCTTGCACTGGCATGAAGCGAGCGGTGAGCCGTTGCACGCCGCAACGTGAGAGGCCTGGATTGCCCTGAATTGCAATGCTGCTGCAACGTCCCGTGCAGTTTCCTTTAAGGATCGGCGAATAGACCGGAGAGTGACTTGAAATTATCGTTCCATGGCGCCGATCGCAGCGTCACCGGGTCCTGTCATTTGGTCGAATGTGCTGGGAAGCGCATATTGATCGACTGCGGGCTACATCAAGGTAGCCGCGAGTTGGACCAGGAAAATGCCGCGCCATTCGGCTTTGATGCCGCCGGCATCGACTACGTATTGCTGACCCATGCACATCTTGATCATTGCGGGCGGCTGCCGTTGCTGGCCAAGAGAGGATTTCGGGGCGAGATCATTACAACGTCAGCCTCGCGTGAGCTGGTGCGACTGGTCATGCTGGATGCGGCCCACCTGCAGGAGGAAGACGCTCGCTTCCGTGCACGAAGGGGCGGGCACGACGGTGGAAGCCACGACAAGAACGGACCGCTCTATTCGATCCTCGACGCACTGAACTGCCTCGATTATTTCGGACGGACCGCGATCTACGCACAGGTCCTTGAGGTCGCCGCCGGCGTGCGCGCTAGCTTTATCGACGCCGGCCACATCCTGGGCTCGGCCAGTATTTTCCTGGAGCTTGAGGAACAGAGCCATCGGACCAGTGTGCTGTTTTCGGGCGACCTGGGCAACGCCGGTCGCCTCCTGCTGCGCGACCCAGCGAAGCCGCCACATGCCGAAAACGTCGTGATGGAAACCACATACGGGGACCGATTGCACAAGCCATTGGGCCCATCCATCGAGGAGTTTTATGGAGCTATAACCGAAACTTTCAAACGTGGAGGAAACGTCATCATCCCTACCTTCGCCCTGGAGCGCGCACAGGAGCTGCTCTATGTGTTGAGCGAGGGCATCACTCAGGGGCGGCTCGCGAAATCGACGCAAGTGTACCTGGACTCACCGATGGCAATTTCAGCCACGGAGATCTTCCGGCGCCATCCGGAGTGCTTTGAGCCGGCGACCGCGAAGTTGTTTCAAGACGGCCACGACCCTCTTGCTCTACCGGGATTGCATTTGACGCGCGAGACCGCCGAATCCGTAGCGATAAACAGCATTCATGGCGGGGCCATCATCATGGCCGGTTCGGGCATGGCCACCGGCGGCCGCGTGCGCCACCACCTTCAGCACAATCTCGGTCGTGAGGATTCGAGCATCGTGTTCGTCGGCTACGCGGCCATTGGGACTCTCGCGCGCCGTATTATCGACGGCGCCACGCAGGTGAACATCTTCGGCGAGGATATTCCGGTTCGGGCTCGCATCTACACCATCAATGGTTTCTCCGCCCATGCCGACCAGGCGGAGCTGCTGGCTTGGCAAAAGCAGACTGGCGCGAAACGTACGTTCCTTGTTCACGGCGAAGAAGACACCATGCGGCAGTTCGCGGCACATCTTGCCGACACTCGCGTCGAAATGCCGGGGCCGAATCAAGTTTTTGAGTTGTGAGCGGGCGCTTTTACGATGCTGCACTTGGCGCCACGGCGCCGAGCCCATCGGTTGAATTTTTCGTCATAGTCGAATGGACCTTGATCGCGGGCATAGCAGCGTGAATGGAAAAGATGTATTTTTGCACAATCGTGGATCTGTTTCGGAGTGAAGAAAATGCGCCAAATTGGTGGTCATTCCCTGGACGGCACGATTTCAAAGGTGAAAAACGTTGAGGTTGTGTCGGAGGACGGCATGATCGGCGTTTTACTGCTTTCAGGCCAGACTCCCGTTCCGCTCGAATTTCGTGCGGAAGACGCCAAGACTTTGGCTGATGGGCTCCTTGCAGCCATAAGGCAGGCGGGGAAGGCCAAGGGCCCCAAGGCCAAGGCCCCTAAGGCTAAAGCTATCGCTCGTCGCGGCAAAGCCCGGACCGCCTCAAGGAAACGGTAATCCCCAAAGCCCCCGAGGGGAGAAGCGCCCCGTCGACGTGACCGGGGCAGCGGCCGCTACGTTATGTTCCAGATGGCCGAGGTCGGGTGCCGAAGGAATTGTTCTAGGGCGCGTACTCATAAATTCGGTTCATGTCCGCTTCACTCCGAAAGCGACGCAATTGCTGCGTAGCAGCGGAATGTCTCGAAGTGCCGGAACGGGATATTCCAACACCTAGACCACAGCCACGATTACGTGTGCCTGAATTTTGGCAGCAACCTCGCCGCTGCCATGTCTGTCTGCAATCGCGGATGCGGCATAGTCGGTTGCAGCTTCCAGTTTTCCCGCGTCTCTGGCCTCGATTTCGTTGCGAAGAACAGTTCCCTGACAATAAGCAACGGCCGGAACGCGCGGCGAGGATGCACGGCTTTGTTCGGCTCTCGTCTCGATCACCACACGGGAGAAACCTGCGTCCTCCAGCTCGCTACGGATCAGTGCCGTATCGTGGTAGCCGTGCGGCGTGCGTGCCAGAAAGCGCGGCGGATCGTTCGGAAAAATCTTTGCGAGAGCATTCGTCACATCATCCGCAAATACATTCTCCTCGATGCGATCCCATACGTTGAATAAAAAAAGTCCTCCGGGCTTCAGGACTCGCTTTGCTTCGCGGTAGGCAGATGAACGGTCGGGAAAGAACATCGCGCCGAACTGACAACAAACGCGATCGAAGGCCGCATTTTCAAACGGTAGCGCCATAGCATCCGCTTGGCGCCATTTGATCCGACTGTCGGGAGCTTGTCGCGAAGCGGCGTAGTCGAGCATCGGCTGGTTGAGGTCGGTTACGATATAGCTTGCGCCGGGGGACAGTTTTGGCGTCAATGCGCGGGTGACAACCCCGGTGCCCGCGGCGGTTTCCAAAACGGCGCTTGGCGACAAGGACGCTGCTCGTTGTGCAAGATCTGCGGCGAACGGCTCGAAAATCAACGGCACCATATAGCGGTCGTAGTTTTCCGGAATCGAGCCAGCGAACACCTTGTCCGTTTCCAACATTGCTATCACCAGCCGTCCGTTTGATGGCTCGCGAGACTAGCATATAATTATCCGGTTTGGGTCGTTTTGGACCGAGAGGCGTCCAACAGCATGTGCGGCTATGTCGGCTGTAGCTCCGCGAAAGCGGAAGTAAAATCAGGCTATTGGTGTCTATCACGACGGACGTGGCGGGTTGATGATAGCGCCCGGCGCGTGATTCAAGCTCCCAAACTGGAGCCTCGAATCATGCGCTACGAACTCACCGATCCTGAGTGGTCGGCCATCAAGCCGTTCCTGCCGAATAAGCCGCGTGGCGTTCCACGGGTGAATGACCGCCGTGTCCTCAATGGCATCTTCTGGGTCTTGCGATCCGGGGCCCCATGGCGCGACCTGCCTCAGGCGTTCGGTCCGTATACCACTTGCCACAACCGCTTCGTTCGCTGGCGCCGAGCAGGCGTCTGGGAGCGGATCATGAATGCACTGGCAAGTGCCCATGACGCCGCCGTCCAGATGATCGACACGTCTATTGTACGCGTGCATCGGCACGCCGCTTGCGTCCCCCGCAATCGGAGTCAATCCATGGGCCGGTCTCGCGGCGGGCTGACCAGCAAGATTCATGCAGTGGTCGATACGAACGGCCTGCCTGTCCGGCTCGCGTTGACGGCTGGTGAGTCACACGACAATCGGCTTGCAGGTAAGCTCCTGTCTCGTCTGAAACCGGGAGCGATGCTGCTTGGCGGACCGAGGCTATGACGCTGACTGGATCAGGGCCTATGCCGCCGCGAGGGGCGCGTGGGCCAATATCCCTCCGCGATGCAATCGCACGGAGCCGATCTGCTTCAGCCCTTATCTCTATCGTGCCCGCAACCTGGTCGAGCGGTTCTTCAACAAGATCAAGCATCATCGTCGCGTTGCGACACGCTACGACAGGCTTGCGGCCAACTACCTCGCCTTCATCCAGCTTGCGTCGATTAAGGTATGGTTGCGCGTCAATGAGTCCGCGCCCTAGTCTATGCGTACGCCTTGCCCTTTTCGAGCAGGGCGCGCACCTGCGCGACCGACTTGCCGGTCGCGAGCTGGTAGTGCGGCTTGTCCACGAACTTCTTCCAGTCGCCACCCCATTCCAGCCCGGCGACGCTCTTTTTGATCAATGCCCCGAGATCGCTGTACGCCTTCTCTTCTTTCTTGGTCTTGCCTTCGTAGTACTTGCCGTCTTCGAATATGCCGACGTCCCAGGCGATCCCGAAATTGTGGTTGCTCTGGCCTCCGCGCGCGTTGGTGACCTTGGGTCTCTTCGCGAACAGCGCGTCCTGCTCGGCGTAGGTCCGCGTTCCGGAAATGATGCGGTAGGTGAGAGGTTGGCCCTTGACCGCATTGAGGAACGCCCGCGCCTTGATCTGGGCGGCCGGGATCAGCGTCTCGATGCAGGATTCCGTCCGGTTGTCGAAGGCGCCCGCCTCGCGCTTGATCTGGTCGTAGCGGGCCGAGAAGGCGTCATCCGCGGCATCGACGTCGCTGCTCCATTTTCCATTGAGGGGTCCCTTGTAAAACCCCGACACCGCCAGGATTCGCTGCAGGAACAGGATGTCCGACTTGAACAGCTTGGCGCTCATGTGCGTCCCCTTTCATCGGCTCGGTGATAGGTCACGGCGAATGCAACGGGAAATAATGGATGCGCTTGCCTTTCGTCTGCACGGACGGCCCGCGATGGCGCAACGATCTCCGGCGATGACGCTGCGCCGACGGATGGCCGATACCTTATACCCGATCTTCATAGTGATCGGCGCGCTCTCTCTCCACGTCATGGCCGCGCGTGACCCGGCCATGACGCCTTTGATTCGAACTCGTGATTCAAGACGTGGATGCCCGCGAGAAGCGCGGGCATGACAAGTCGAACATTGCGGGCATCGGTGTTACTCCTGTGCGCGGGGGGCCCGCCTGTCCCAAGGGCCCCGCCGGGGAGAAGAACCGCCGCGAACTCGCGCTGCGGCCGCCACGGCAGCGACCGCTCAGTGCATGAATCCGCGCCCGAACGACATGCGCGGCATTCCCATGCCTCCGCCCCGGCCCATTCCCATCGGAGCGAACGACTGCCGCGGGCCGGTTGCCCGCAGTCCCATCCCGCCCGACATCACCGGGGTGACCGCCTTGAAGGTTTTCAGCGTGCGCACGGAATCGGTCGTGACATGGTTGGTCACGCGTGTGCGCGCATTGTCGTCGCCGCGACCGCGCGCGCCGCGCGGGTTGTCGCCGTAGGAGCCGCCGCTCGGCTTGTCGTTCCCGGACGACTCCTTGGGCTTGTCGCTCCCGGACGATTCCTTCGGCTTGTCGTGCCAGCGCGGCGGCCGCGGATGAAGCGGAATCGAGATCCGGGGCGGGGTCACGATCGGCAGCACCGGATCGGGCGCGATCGTCACCGGGGTCGGATCGACGATCGCGACACTGGACTTCGGCGTGCCGGCCGCGTTCGAGGAGCCGGTATTCTGCGTCGGTGCCACATCGGTGCGCCGCTGGCGCAGCGTCGGGGCCGCCGGCAGGCTGCACGGGCAGGTCGGACTGACGGAGGCGAACGCGGCGGCCGCGTCGGAGATCGAGCGGCTGCGCGCGCGTTCGATCAGGCGATCGGCCGTGGCCGCGAAATCGCTGCCGCCGTATGCGGCGAGGAAGGCCTGATAGGACACGACGGTGTTGATGGTCACGGCATTGTACCAGGCCACCATGACCTGCCGCCGATCGACCAGATTGCGCACCACCGGCGCCATCGACTGCGACGGATAGAGCGCGAGATAGGCCTGATAGGCCTCGACCTTGTCCTCGCGCACGACGATGTCGTAGGCCTCGCGCGCGGTCTTCGCCTTCAGCTCCTTCTGCCAGGCCTCGACCGAGCGGGTCTCCGAGCGCGCCTTTGCGGTCGCGCCGGGCTGGCCGCTGCTCGCCGCCGCGGCGCGCTGCTGTTCAGCGCCGGGCGGGAAGAACGAAAATTCCGCGGTCAACGACGAGCTTTCCCAGGGGAATTGCTGGCGCTCGGTCGCGTTGCTCACGTCGAGCCGGACGCGCTTGAGCAACTGCTCGATCGGCAATCCCGGCTCCTGGCCGATCTTCATGAGCGCGGTGGTGTAGGGACTGTTGTCGCCTTCGCCGTCGAGCGCCTCGGTGCCCGGCGCGGTCGAGTAGGACACCAGCGAGCCGTTCGGGGCATCGACGATCGCGAGCCCGCGGCCGGTCGTCTTGTTGATCGCCGAGAACGGATTGTTGCGGCAGGCGTCCAGGATCACGATGCGCGACTTGCTCGGCACCGACGCCAGCGCGTTCATGACATCGGACAGGCGCATGGCCTGCAGCGGCACGTCCGCTTCCCGCTCGATTTGCGCGTCGACCGGAATGAGGAAGTTCTCGCCGTCGACCTGCAGACCGTGGCCGGCATAGAACACGAGCGCGACCGTGTCGGGCCCCTTGGCGGCGGCGGCCTTGGCGAAATCGCCGATCGTCCTGCGCATGTCGCTCTGGGTCAGGTTGGGCGCCTGCAGCACCTCGAAGCCGGCCGCGCTCAGGAACTTGGCCATCGCCCTGGCGTCGTTGGCCGGGTTCGGCAGCGCGGTCACCGAGGTGTAGCTCGAATTGCCGATCACCAGCGCGATCCGGTTCTCGGCCAGCGCCGGGCTGGCGCCGAGCCAGCAGGTTGCCGCCAAGGCGGCGAGTTTGATGAGGAATCGCAATGACATGGCAAAGCCTCCACGGGGTCCACACGGCGTGCTGCGACCGCAGAGCCCTGTGGCCCTGCTGGTTGGTGTTCTGGCCGGGGCGGCGGGTTCAACGCCGCCCGCCCCAACCGGCGGGCAGAAACATGCTGACCCGAGACCGATGGCCTTGGACGCTCCAGAGCTACCGAACCATCAACATCAGCGGGTCGGTCTGGGTCGACGCACTTGGCTGGAGCATCACCCTGAATTCGCTGCCGTCGTTGCGCTCGACGACAAGAAGATAGGACTGGCCCTCATCGAGGATCGGCCGCGCCGCAGCGCGGTCGAAAGTCATCAGAATGCGCCGGGACTCGCCGTCCCATAAGGCGATCTTGCGGATCGGTTGCGCGCCGCGATTGACGACCATGATGTTCGGCCGCAGCGGCACGTTCATGGTCTTCAAGCCCGTGCCCCGCGAAACGATGCCGCCTTGAAAGGTCGACACCACGGGCGCGGCGCACGATCCCGTTGCGGCAAGCGCCGCCTTGGCGTTTTCAACCGCCACGCCGTCGCGCGAAATCAAAGCCCGCAGCGGGCCTTTCAAGGTCAGAAGCTGGCGCGTCTGGTAGTGACAGATCCGCAATTCGCTATTCGCTTGGAGATCCAGCCGGGTCCGATCGCTGACCACATCGAGAGCATCGAGCAGGACCGGCTTCCCCGCCGAGAAGGCGACGACGCGGCCGCTCACGTCTTCCACGTAGGCAACGTCGGCCACATTCTCCTGCGCCACCGAATGCGCCGGACCGGCGCCCACTGCGATGGCCGATAACAGCAGCAGCGCGGCCATCCTGAAGTCCACGGCCGTCGCGGCTTTCTCGCCGCGTCTGCGATATTCGGCGGACTGGGGTCGCATTCGTCATCTCCTCAGAATGAAACCATCGGTTTGACGGCGCAGCCGACGCACGGTTCCCCGGCCATGAATCGAGGCCGAGCCGCCGCCGGCCCTTTACCTACTTGTCGCTCGCGTTGATGACCTGAACCCGACGATTGTCGCCCGAGAACGGGTCGGATGAATTCTTCAGGTGGGTCTTGCCGTAGCCGACCGTCACCAGGTTGGCGGCATCTATGCCGTATTTCTCCGCCAGGAAACGCTTGATCGCATCGGCGCGACGCTCGGACAGACCTTGATTGTAGGTCTCGCTACCCTTCGCGTCGGTGTAGCCGGCGACGATGAACGTGCCACCCTTCAATTCGGCGCTCGAGAGCGCCTGGCCGAGATTCGTGACCTGCGGCGTCGCCTTCGGCCCAATCCTGTCCGAGTTGTACTCGAAGTTGACTTCGAGATCGATGCTCGGCCGCTTCTGGGCAATGGTTGCAATCTGGTCGCGCTCGGCGCTCGTGAGCGAACGGGTCGGCCGGTTGCGCAAGCCGTTCACGAAGCGCGTTTCCTCCGCCTTGCGCGCCGCGTCGGCAGGGGACGCTGATAGGCTGCGCGTGACCCGCGGAGGCTTTAATGCCTTAATGATGTCCTCCGGGGAGGACTGTTCGGCCGCAATGCTGGCGCCGAGGCCCAAGGGCAAAGCCAGGCCGGCGGCCACGATGATGCTGGCCAAATTGATCTTTAGCGTCCTGTGATGCGCTGACATCTTTCCTCTCCCAGTTCTTGGTGCCCTCGCCTGGCTATCCTCGTAAGCGGGGTGCGGTTGCCGGACGAGCCGACCGGAATGTGAGAGAGGTTACACAACGCATCTCGAGCCGATGTGATGGCCATCACAGAAAGCTCGATTATTCGTTCCTCCCGTTCCACGTCCGTTCGCTCGCGTCACCTCCCGTGCCGCCGTCGGGGCGGCGTGCGCCCGGCATCATAGTGCGCAAGCAGATCGGCCGTCAGCGGCCAATCGACCCGCCCGGTGGAGCCCTCGCGTAAGCCGCGACCGTGTGACCGGCATCAATTGCCTCCCGGCGGTCGAACCGATAAGATTTGCTTCGCTTTTGATGGTGAGGACCCGCGCAAATGGCGTACATCAATCCCCACCTCATCTTTAATCCCCGCCTGATCCTTCTCGTCCTTTTGATCCTGCTTGCGGGGACCGCCGTTCAGTCGGTGCGGGCGCAGGAGGCGCGGGTGGCGCTGGTCATCGGCAATGCAGCCTATCCGGAGGCCGAGGCGCCCCTGAAGGAACCCGTGAACAACGTGCGCGCCTTGAGCGATGAATTGAAGCGGCACGGATTCGAGGTCGACGTTGGAGAGAACCTCACCAAAGAGGCGATGCGCGAGGCGATCGATCGTTTCTACGGCAAGATCAAGTCCGGCTCGGCCGCGCTGTTTTTCTTCAGCGGCTACGGCATTCAATCCGACCGGCAGACCTACATGATCCCGGTGAACGCGCAGATTTGGACCGAGCCCGACGTGCGGCGTGACGGATACAGTCTCGATCAGCTTCTGGCCGAGATGAACAGCCGAGGTGCCCGCGTCAAGATCGCCATTCTCGACGCTTCGCGGAGAAATCCGTTCGAGCGCCGCTTCCGTGCCGTGGCCGGCGGACTTGCGCCCGTCAGCGTGCCGAAAGGCACGGTGGTGATGTACGCGGCCGCGCCCGGCGCCCTCATCAGAGACAGCGATCGCCAAGTGTTCGTCAGCGAGTTGATCAAGGAGATACGCGGCCCCGGCCGGATCGACGAGGCGTTCAACCGCACGCTCATCGGCGTCTCGCGGGCGTCCCAGGGCGAACAGGTGCCTTGGTTTTCCTCCTCGCTGGTCGAGGATTTCTCGTTCCCCGCGACCGGGCGCGTCGCATCGACCCCCGCACCGGCCGTTACCGAACCCGAGAGAAAGCCGCCGGTAGCAGCGGCACCACCGCCTTCACCGCCGCCCGACCCGGAGGCGGACGCGCGAACCGCCTACCAGTCGGCGGAACGCACCGGGACGAAGAAGGCCTTCGAGGATTTCCTCGCCAAGTATCCCTCCGGGCGCCATGCCGACCTGGCGCGTGAGCAGATTGCAAAGCTGGCGCCTCCTGCGCCCGCTCCGGCTGCGCGCGCGGACGATCCCGCGATCAAAGAGCTCGACCAGAAGATCCAGCTCAACGCCAACGACGCCGCCGCCTACTACAAGCGGGGTCAGCTCTATGCGCAGCACGGGGACTTCGCGCGCGCGGTCAAGGATTTCGACGAGGTCATCCGGCTCGAGCCCAAGGATGCCGAAGCTCTCAACAACCGCTGCTGGGCGCGCGCTATCATAGGCGACTTGCAGCCGGCGCTGAGTGATTGCGACAAGGCATTGGAGATTCGGCCCCGTTACGTCGACGCCCTCGACAGTCGCGGCCTCGTCAACCTGAAGCTGGGGCAGTCAAGCAATGCCATCGCCGACTACGACGCGGCGCTGCGGATCAACCCGAAACATGCCTCGGCGCTTTACGGACGCGGAATAGCCAAGTTGCGGAGCGGCAATGTCGCCGGCGGCAACGGCGACATCGCTGCGGCAAAACTCATCCAGCGCGATATCGCCGACGAATTCGCGACCTATGGGGTACGCTGACGCGGCGGCGAAGCAGCCGGGAGAGGCGCAATGTTGACGGTTGCCAAACGGCCGGGTCGGCCATGACGACAGGCCTTCCGAGGGTTTTGGCTGCCTTCGCCGTCATCGGATTGGGCGTAGCGGGCGAAATCTCGCATTCGGCCGCGCAAGACGGCGCCTCCGACGTCGCATATGTCGAGACGGTGAGTGGACGTGTTGTTGCTTTCGCCCAGCGGAAACCGACGCTGCTGGACGTTCTCGATCTCGTCAGCGCGGGGACTGCCTTGGCCCTTCCGGCCAACAGCGAGTTGCAACTCTGCCATTATAGACTGGGCAAGCTTTTGAATTTGAGAGGGCCTCTGCGCGCTTCGATTACGGCGTCCGGCCTGACGACCGAAGACGGCAAGGCGGTCGCCGCCTCCGCGGAATCGTGCGCCGCACCGGCACTATCGCTGTTACAAGGCGGCGTCATTTCCCGGAAAGTGGCCTTCACGACGGTGAACGTGCCGCTGCGACCGGTCATCAAGGTCGTCGATCGGAGCAAGAAGTCGATCCGCCAGGTGGCGCTCTGGGACGATCTACGTCAGAAGGTGCTCGTGAGGTTCGAGCGCAATACCGCGCGCCCCATCCTTGAAGACGACAAGTCCTACCTTCTCGTCGTCGAACAAGACGACGGCAACGAGCTGAAGATGGCGCTCAAGGCGAGCGTGGCTGCCCGGACCGGCCCACTGATCGTCACGGTCCGCTGAGGTCGACCTTGTGGACCTCGGCGACTGGAGTATCCGGAACTGGAAACCGCTAGCGGGCCTGACCACTGCCGTGTTCGTCGCGGCGGGTGGGCTGGCCGGTTATGTCAGCGACTACACCGGCCGTTTCCCGGCGCTCGGCGGCCCGAATGGGCTGCTGTACGACATGACGCTCAAGACGGCCCAGCCGTGGCGTCGGCACATCAGGCTCGCGCCGGTCGTGTTGGTTGCCATCGACGATGCGTCGCTTGCGACCCCGGAGCTCGCGGCGTTGCCACGCGCCTTGTTCCAGCCGGTTTGGGCTCGCCTGATCGATGGGCTGCTCGACGCCGGCGCACGCCGGATCGCTTTCGACGTGGTGTTTGCCTATGCCGGGACCGATTTCAAGGTCGGCTCATTCACCTTACCCGGCTACGATCAGAGCCTGATCGACAGTCTCGCACGCGGACGAGACCGGATCGTTCTCGCGCGTTTCCCAAGCGTTCCGCCCGCGACCGCTTTCGCCGCAGCGGTGGGAACACCGCGCCTCGCGGTTCTCGACCTTCAGCCCGAGTCGGACGGGAGGGTGCGAAGCACCGCTCCGGTCGTTCGGCTGCCCAAGGGGCGTATCGCCTTGGGCTTTGCCGCCCTCGGCGCCGGATGGGGCATTCGCCAGGCTGATTCCGCCGAGCGCGTTCTGATCACCCCGTCTGCGCCGCTGACAAACATCCCCACCTATAGCCTTGCGACCTTGCTTGCTTGTCTGTCGTCGGCAACGGGCGCCGATGAGGTCCGCAGGGCGGTCGAGGGCCGGATCGTGGTCGTGGGCAGCACGGTGCCGGGCGAAGACGAGCACCGCGGGCCGGCGCGATTTCTCGGTCGTGCCGCGGTCACTCCGCCGAGCGATCGCTGTGCCCCGCAACAGGGCCTGTTCGAGCGCCCGCAAAGCGAACATGTGCCGGGGGCTCTGCTCCAGATCGCGGCGATCCAGTCGGCGGCAAGCGAGCGGCGCGTGGCGCTCGCGCCGGCATGGCTGCGCCTCGGCGCGGGCGCCGGGCTCGCCTTTGTTTTTGCGCTCATGGCTTTTCGCGACGACAGCGCCCTAGCGCTGGGCGAACGCGACGTCTCGCCGGGCTCGGTCATCCTGGTGCAGCTTGCGCGGTCGGTCGCTTTCGGACTGGTGGGGCCGGTGCTTGTCGGCTGCCTGCTGAGCGCCGGCGCGTTTGTCCTGGCCGATCTTTGGCTGCCGATGGGATACCCGATCCTGGCCACCATCCTCGCATTCGGAACCATCCTCGGCGTTCGATCCATTCGCCACCGCGCATTCTTCAGGAGGCTGTTCCGGACCGCGGGCCGCTACCTGCCGCCGGAGCGACTCGTGACTTTGGCGCGCACCGGCTTCGCCGATCCGCTCGAAGGTCAGGAGCGAGAAGTCTCGATACTGTTGGCTGATCTCGTGGGATTTACCGCCTTTTCGAATCGACCGGATCTGACCGCGTCGGAGATCGTTCGAGTGGCCAACCGGTATTTCACCCTGATGCAGTCGGCAATCGACCGTCACGAGGGCTGCAGCGACAAGTTTCTCGGCGATGCCGTCCTGGCATTCTGGAACGGGCTGTCCGATGAGCCGGAGCACGCCAGCAAGGCGCTCGCGGCCGCGCAAGACATCATCGACGCGGTGAGCGCCGCCGAAGGATCAGACAGCAGCAGCCTCGCCGCACGAACCGTCGTGTGCTCCGGCAAGGTCTATGTCGGCGATCTCGGCGCCAAGCAGCGCAGCAACTTCACGATCATCGGGCCGGCGGTCAACGAGACGTTCCGCCTCGAAAAATTGCCCGATGTCTACGGGCTTCCGTTGCTGGTAGCCGCTTCGACCGCCGAAATGATCATGAAATCGGCCGCGGCCACGGCGGGCGTGCTCGGCGGCAACGTTCTCGTGCGGATTGATGATGTCGACCTCAAGGGTTTTGCCGGCGGGCGCTCGATCTATGCCTTGGTGCCCAAGGGCGATCCCGGGTTGGCCGAATTCGAAGCGGGGCGCAAAGCGCTCGAGCAAGGCATGCTATGCGAGGGGCTTGCGCATCTCGCCACCGTCGACCGCGGAATGCTGCAGCAAGCAGCGAAAGTCGTGTCCGGACGCTGCCAACTGCCCGCATGAGGGCAGTGTGCGATGCGGAATGCGCGTCGCTCGCCCTCCTGGGTCGTTCGGCCGGGTCTCGGCTGGTCGCGGCTGATGTGACGGTTAGGCCACAGCCGTCAAAAAACGGGTCGATCCACCGCCTAGACATCAATCGTAAATTGATTTCCGCGGGTGGATTGACCAAAGTGGTTATGGGGAATTGGCATGAAACGGGGGCGTGTCATGAAATTGCTCATTGCCGGTATCGGCGTGCTTTCTGCGGTCGCCATATTGGAGCCGGCTGTCGCGGCCGAACTCCCGGCCACACCGAAAAGAGAACGGGCCGCCGCGCCGCAACGGGCCGCGCCGCAACGGGCCGCCCCTGCCCAACAGGCCAGCAATTGGTCGGGCGGGCAGGTCGGTGGCTCCAACGGCGTCAGCTCGGTGAACAACAACTTCGTCGATCCGGGCTCCTATGTCTGCCCATTCGGCAGCAGCCTCGGCAGCAACTGCTTCGAGACGCCGTTCAATTTCAGCGGACATAAAGCCGCCTACACCATCGGCCCGTTCGTCGGCTACCGCCTGCAGTTCGGGGCCTGGGTCGTCGGCCTCGAGGGTGACTGGTCCTACAAGAACAGCGAGAGCTCGCTGAACCAGTCGTCGGCGACGTCGATCGCCGTGTCCACCCCCAGCGGCAGCAGCAGCTTCACCAGCAACTATCTGCGGACCGACCAGTTCGCCGGCTCCGTCAAGCAGAAGTCGGACTCCTCGATCCGCGCCCGCGTGGGCATGCTCGTGACGCCTTGGAGCCTGCTCTACGTGACGGGTGGCGTCGCGTTCGGGGAGATCAGCGGCTCGCTGGCGTATGCCGGGACGCTTTACTTCTGCTCGGCCAGCGCCGCCCCGTCGCCCTCGTCCTCGGTTTCATCCTGCACGGGCTCGTCGTCCCCGCTGTCGACCGCGACGGCCACGACGGCGGTGAGCTGGAGCGACACCCGGGTCGGCAGCACGGTCGGCGCAGGTTGGGAAACCGAGATCGCGCCCGGCTGGAAGGCGAGGGCCGAGTACCGGTACACCGACTTCGGCAACTACACCAAGACCTTCGGTCTGACCACGAGCTGCACCGGCTCGAGCTCCGCTGCTTCGAGCTGCACCGGATCGCCCTCGAGCAGCGTGAGCGTCAATCTGAGGAAGTCGTTCCACACCTTCCGCGTCGGTCTGGCCTTCGACCTGTAATCACGGGCGGGCGCTCTCTCCACGTCATGGCCGGGCTTGACCCGGCCATCGACGTTTTTGATTCGAACTCGTGATTCAAGGCGCGGATGCCCGCGCTTGTCGCGGGCTTGACGAGTCAAGAATCCGGCGATGACCGAATTCCGTCATCGCCGGCTCCCTTCTCCGACCACCGCGAACGGACCCCAGACCGCAGGATAGGCGTTCTCGGGCGACGATTTGTCGTCGAGCAAGCTCAGCATGGCGCGCCGCATGGCTTCGGCGCGCCCGAGCGTGGGATCGGCCGAGAGAATGGCAAAGGCCGACGTCGTCAGCCGCGTGGCCGCATCGGAGGCGACCGCCCAGTGCGACACCAGCAGCGCGCGGGCACCGGCGTAGAAGAACGCGCGCGCGAGTCCGGAGAGCGCTTCCGCGCCCGGCTTGTCACCCGCGATCGTGTTGCACGCCGAGAGCACGACCCAGTCGGCATTGAGCTTGAGCTGTGCCACCTCGCTGGCCTTCAACAGGCCGTCGTCGTCCTCGGTCGGCTTGGCTGGCACCGAGAGCGCGAGCGAGGGCTCCGCCACGCCCTTGACGTCGCCGGCCACCAGCCCGTGGGTGGCGAAATAGACGATGCGGTAGTTGGCGAGCGGCGCGTGCTTCACCGCGGTCACGGTGGCATCGCGGCCCAGGAGGATGTCCGCCGCCGAGACGTGGAGCGCCTTGGCGATCGCCTTGAGTTCGTCGGCGGTGTCGGGAAGCTGCGGCAGCGCATGCATGAGCATGTTGCGATCGAGACCGGCGCCCCGCCAATAATCGCTGTACGCCCTCGCTTTCCCCCTGGAACGCCCGGTTTTCCGCTCGTCCGCTGCTGCCGCACCGGGGTCGAACACGGGATCGCCGAATCCGATCATCGGCTTGCCGCCCTGGTCGGCCCGCGCAGGCGACCGCAACGCCTGCAGGCTCGGCACCGACGGCAGGATGCTGACGGCCTGGCGCTTGATCAGCCATGCGGCGTCGCGGTAGCGCGCGGCGTCCTCTGCCGTCGGCTGATTTTTCTTCTGCGGAGCCGCCGTCGTCGGCTTCTCCGTCACCAGCAAATGGAACGGCAATGCCGTCAGCGCCCCCGACGGCACCACCAGCAGGTGGCCTTTGTCCCTGACGAGCGCGTCGACCGGACCGATGAGCAGGGTGTAGAGCTCGCTTGCGAGGCCGAGATCGAACAGCTGCATACTGTCGAGTTCAAGGCCGCGCCGGAACGCCGCCACCTTGGCGGCGATGTCGTCCCTGCCGGCGGGGATGGTGCGCCAGTCGAAGCCGCCGCGTGTTACGGCAAAGACGTAACTCTCGTTCTCGCCTGCGAGCAGAAAAAGCAGCGCCTCGTAGTTTCCCAAGAGCTTCTGTACGTCCTCGACCTTCGACGGTCTCGGGTTCGCCAGCGCTGCGAAGTCGGGGAATTCCGTCTCCAATCGCGCTTTGGTGGCGGCGAGCTTGCGCCCGGCGTCATCGATTTGCCTGCGGATCTGGTCGATCTGCGCTGCGTTCGACTGTCCTTCCGGCTTCGATAGCGCTTCGACCAGCGCCTTCTCGCGATCGCGCCGATAGGCGGAGAGGTCCTGGTCCTGTCGCACGAGCGCGGCGAGCGCATCGTTGCCGCTGGCGAAGCGCGGGCCCAGTTGCTGAACGGCGGCCGCGGCCGCCGACTGGTTTGCCCATTGCGCAATTTCGAACGCCTCACGGGCCAACGCCGGCCCGGACTCGACGCCCGCGCGCGCCCCCGCAGCGAGGCCCGCGACGTGGTTGACGAAGAAGCTCGCCCGCTGCTCGATCAATCCGTCTCCGTCTCGCGCTTGGCGAGCCTCCGGGCCGCCGAGATTGGCGTGCGCGAGCACCGCGGCTGTCGCCTTGCGCGAATAGGCGATGGCGTCGGCAGGCTTGCCTTGCGCAATACTCAACAGTGCAAGATGGTTGAGGGTTCTCGCCGTGTCCGGATGGTTGGGCCCGCGCGCCTTCTCGTTGATTGCAAGCGCCCGCTTGTAGGCTTGCTCGGCATCATCGTAGCGGCGCTGGTGCTCGAACAGCTGTCCCTGATTGATCAGGACCGTGGCAAGGAAGCGGTGATCCGGGCCGAACGCTTTCGTCGCGATGTCGAGCGCGCGCTTGAACTGGGCATCCGCATCGGCGTAGCGACCCTGCGCATCATAGGCCACGCCGAGCTTGCGGATCACCTTGGCGGTGTCGGGATTGTCCGGGCCAAGGGTCTTGGTGACGATGGCAAGCGCCCGTTTGGCAAAGGTCTCCAGTTCGTCGGATCGGCCCTGAGCTTCGTAGATCGCTGCAAGGTTGTTGAGCACGGTGGCGACATCGGAGTGATTGGGGCCGAACGCCGCTTCCCGAATGCCCAAGGCGCGCTTATAGAGCGCCTCCGCCTCCTCGAAGCGATCCTCGTCGGCATAGACGCTCGCAAGGTTGAGCAGCGAGCTGGCAAGGTAGGGATGTTTCGGGCCCAGCGCCCTCTCCCAAATCTCGATGGAGCGCTGGAACAGCTTGTCGGCCTCGGCGTATCGGCCGAGCCGCTCATACAAGTGAGCCAGGTTGTTCACGCTCGCGGCCACGTCGGGATGGTTCGGGCCGAGCGCCTTCTCGCGGATCGCGAGCGCGCGCCGGCTCGCTTCCTCCACCTCGGCGAAGCGGCTTTGATCCTCGTAGACCTTGGTGAGGTTATTGAGGATCAGCGCCACCAGGAGGCTGTTCGGACCGCCGGTCTTCTCCGCCATCTCGAGCGCCCGCTTGTATTGCGCCTCCGCTTCGTCGTAGCGCGCTTGGCTCTTGTAGACGTCCGCGAGATTGCTCATGAGCAGGGCGACGCCCGGATTGGGTCCGCCCTGCGCCTTGGTCGAGATGTTGAGCGCCTGCTTGTACAGTTTCTCCGCCTCGCCGGGATTGGCCTGCAGCAAATACACCGTGGCCAGGTTGGCGAGGGGCTGGGCCAGGCGAAGATCGGTCGGCGGGAGATTCTTTTGCATCGTGCCGAGGACCTGTTTGAACATCCCGGCTGCCTCGCGGTACCGGCCCAGCGCCTGGTGGGCGCGGGCCAAGTCGTTCAGCGCCGAGACGTAGGCGAAATTATTGGTGCCGCCACGCTTGGTAGCCGCCTCGGTCTTCTGGGCCTCCGCAAGCGCGGCGGAATAGTCCCCGGCCGCATAGAGATCCTGAAAACGCTTCTGCGCGGCTGCGACGTCGATCTGCTGCGCCACGGCCCGCAACGGCACCGATACCATCGCAATGACAGGTACGACAACGAAAGCGACCAATCCGCTCCGCCATCTCGATCTCATCGTCCGCTCCAACGATCGGAAAAAACTTGCGTTGCACGCAGCGGACATCTCTGCGGCATACCGCCATGATAGCATATGATATCAGGTCGGCTTCCCCCTTGCGGTGCGGGCGACCACCATGCTGCGCGCCCGCCGGAGGACGCCCCCTCGGCCGACAACCGCCTTCAATCGACGGGTGCGGATTGACCGATTTGTCGTGGACTTGTGTCGGCCGACGGAAAGCTCATCGTGAGCGCGCGCCAACGGAACCGCGCGTCTCGGCGGCGAGTAGGGACCATCGAATTCACGCGGCCGATAATCCGCAGCCGCGCCGCCGCCCTCACCGTCCGGCTTGGCCCGCGCGCAGGCGCTGGCGGTCGAGCCACTGCGCGATCACGCCCGCGATCGCGGCGTTGTTCTTCTCGATCATCATCATGTGGCCGTTGCCGTGCACGCCGACGTCGGCGAGGCGAATCATGGTGTTGTGCACGCCGGCCTGGTTCAGATATGCGGCCGTGCAGTGGTCGTAGGCGGCGTGATACGAGGCCTCCGACACGATGATGACGACCGGGATGCGCTTGAGATTCGGCAACTGGCGGGCGGGCTCCTTCTGCCGCCAGCAGCGCACGAGATCCGGCCCATCCGGCTTGTCCTGGCGGACGACTTCGAGCGCGGCGCCGGCGGCGAGCGGCGGATCGTAGCCGAGCGGGATATCGTTGAGCCCCGAGAGCTTGGTGCGCTCGGCGTCCTTGAACCAGTCCGGCGCGCCGGTGTTCTCGATGTCGTGCACCGGCGGGCCGCTCGGCTCGACCGCGACCAGCGCCTTGACCAGGTTCGGCCGCGCATCCGCGACCGGCCAGCCGAAGGCGCCGGATTGGGAATGCGTGAGCAGGATCGCCGAGCCGATCTTGTCGAGGAGCGCGACAAGCGCGTCGCGGTTGAGCTCCTGCTGCTTGGGAAAGCTCACGATCGAGGGAAACTGCGAGGCGTAGAACTGATCGAAATCGGGATCGCCCGGCTTGCCGGCGCCCGGCCATTGCGTGTGCAGGTGCGCCTGCGGCCATTGCTTGTAGCGCTCGGGCGCGACGAAACGCTGCTCGGTGAAGTTCAAGCGCGAGGGCTGCACTGGTCCGTAGGCCTGCGACCAATACGCCGCGCGCCCGCGCGCCACCTGGTCGACCACATAGACCGCGTAGCCGCGGCGCACGAAATATTGCGCCCAGCCCTCGCGGCCGTCGGGCGTGCCGGTGAAGTTGGTGCCGGTCTGGCTGCCGCCGTGGACCATCACGATCGGAAAGGGATGGCTGCGGCGCGCCGGGATCATGTACTCGACGTACATATGGCCGAGCATGGGGCTGCCGGCGGCCGAGGCGTCGATCTTGCCGCCGACGAAGAAATAGCTCGCTTTCGCAAGCGTGAGCGGTCCGCGCTCCTGCGCCTGGACGGAGGGCGCGCCGAACGAGAGCGCAGCCGCTATCATCGTCATCGGCGCGATGGCGTTGTTCCAGGATCGGTTCATGCATTCCTCCCGTCTTTTTTGCTTGCGTTGGCAATAGATGCGCACGCTGCGTTCGCATTTGCAATTATGCCAGTGTAGCAAGTGTAGGGTGGGCAAAGCGAAGCGTGCCCACGCGTCACGGCGTCAACGGCACGACTGCCGCGTGGGCACGGCGCACGCACCATTGCACAATGCGGCGAAGGCTCGGCTCGCGCCTTTGCCCACCCTACAGCGTCCGCCATCACGCGTCCGGCTCGAAGGCGAAGCCCGCTCCCTTGCGCACGATGCTGCCGAAGCCGGGAAAGTCGAGGTGCGCGCCGGCAACCTTGAGCTTGTCGGAGGCGACGCGGTCGAACATGCGCCGGCGCGTGGCGCAGGCGGCCTGCGGATCGACGTCGTAGACGAGCCCGGTATCGGGTCGCGCGATCTGGATCGACGCGAGGTGGACGAGGTCGCCCCAGATCAGCAAGCCCTCGTTGCCG
The DNA here is from genome assembly GCA_963821505.1 of uncultured Alphaproteobacteria bacterium. Classification (GTDB taxonomy): domain Bacteria; phylum Pseudomonadota; class Alphaproteobacteria; order Rhizobiales; family Xanthobacteraceae; genus VAZQ01. The sequence goes on along the minus strand of CAWGEH010000004.1, from coordinate 425,553 downwards.
GATTGAACCAGCCAGCCGGTATGCCCGGGAGTGTGGCCCGCGAGCAGCACCGGCGACACGCCCGGCATCGCCTCGCCTTCGCGCACGGTGCGCATGCGCGCGCGATAAGGCGCCGTCGTCACGGCGGCCTTGGCGATGTTGCGGCGGATGCGCTCGGTCGCCCCGCTCGCCGCGTCGCGATCGAGCCAGAAGGCGGCTTCCGCCTCGTGCAGGATGACCTCCGCGTTGGGATAGATCGCATTGCCGGCGTCATCGACCAGACCGTTGGAATGGTCGGGATGAAGATGGGTGAGGAAGATCGTCTCGATGCGTTCCGGCGGCACGCCCGCAGCGCGAAGATTGCCGGCGAGCTTGCCGAGCGTCGGCCCCATGGTGTTGCCGGAGCCGGTGTCGACCAGTGCGTACTTTCCCCCGCGCTCGAGCAGGAACGCGTTCACCGAGATGGGCAATGACTCGCCCGGCTGCTTGCCGGCGAGCCGCGCGGTCTGCGTCGTGTCCATGCCGAGCACCACGTCGAGCGGGGCCGCCAGCACGCCGTCGCTGAGCGCGGTGACCTCGATGTCGCCAATTTGTATGCGCTGCGCGGTCATGGATCGATCTCACGGTTGGTTCGGTGCGCTCCCTCTCCCCATTTGGGGAGAGGGCGGGGGTGAGGGGGTTACAGAACTATCGAGAGAATCCTTAGCCCCTCACCCCACCCCTCTCCCACGCAAGTCGGGCTTGCCCGACTTGCGCGAGATTAAGACGCGACCCGGGCAAGCCCGGGGCGCGCGGAAGAGGGAGCCCACCGAGATCGCTGCAGCATTTCGTTATCCCATCGCTACGACGCCGGGATGATCTCGATCAGCTCCTTGAGCTGACTCGCATCGAGCGGCGCCGGGAGGAACTTGTACTGGACGGCGTCCTTCATGCTCTCCTCCAGGCCCGAGATCGTCCCGGTCTGCAGGCTCTCTTTCGGGATGAAGTCCTTGAGCATGAGCCGGACCGCCGGGTCCGACAGGCCGGAGAACGCGAGATAGCGCGGCACCGCCTCGGGACTGGAATACATCCAGTCGACGGTTTCGTTGTAGGCCTTCATGTAGCGCGCGAAGGCATCCTTCTTGGCCGCCAGGATCTGCGCGTTGGTGATCTGCACGCGGACGGTCTGGCCGCTGATCGCCGCGATATCGCTGGCACGCGCGATCATGCGCGCCTCGCCCTTGCCGAGCCGGTCGAGCACGAACGGCGCCACCGCCCAGCCGACATCCACCTGGCCCGACATCACCTGGGTGATGGTGGCGGTCGCGTCGCCGGTCGCGACCGGCTTGGCCTTGAGGCCGTATTCGCTGATGAAGCGCAGCACCGCGATGTGGGACGACGCGCCGGTGGTGGAATAGGCGATGCTCTGCCCGTCGACCTCGCGCATGGTGTGCAGCGGAGACTTGGCGGTGACCCACCAGAAGACTTCGCGCGATCCGGTCGAGCTCGCGCCGATGATGCGGATGGGCGCGCCCTTGCCGTAAGCGCCGAGGCTTCCGAGCGTGCCGGCGCTGAGCCCGATATCGACCGAGCCCGAAATGACGGCCTGCAGCGTCTCGCCGCCGCCTTGGGTATAGAGGATGTCGAGATCGAGGCCATGCTTCTGAAAGATGCCGGCCTGCTTGCCGAGTTCGGGGATCGCGCCCTCCCAGCTGCCGCGGATCGGCGAGGCGATCCTGAGCGTTTCGGCGGCCAGCGCCTGCGGGATGGCGCATGCAACGACGACCGCCAACAATGGAAGCAGTCGCGGCTTGGTCATGCGTGCCCTCCTATTCTCATGCTCGAGACGCCGTCCTCGACTTGTCATGCCCGGGCTTGACCCGGGCATCATCGAAAACAGAGCGCTTCACCGAGGCGGTGGATTGCACAGAACTCGGGCTTGCCCGAGTTCTGCAGTATTTGGGCGCCGCAACTCGGGTAAACCCGACTTGCGGTGTCAAGCCCGGCAATGACGGCGGAGAGATTCCCCTCATGGGCCGACCGCTTCAGCAACCTGTCGCGGCGCGCGCGTACCTTGCTCGCGCAGGTACGGCATGACGTCGCGCGCGAACAGGCGCAGGTTCTTCTCCGTGAGCTCGGCGGGAAGGGTCGCGATCTGCAGCATGGCGATGAGATTGCCGACGCCGAGCTCGCGCGCATAGGCGCCGAGCCGCTCGCGCACGGTCGCGGCGCTGCCGGCGACCACCATGCCGAGCTCGATGAGATTCTCCGCCGTCATCTCCATCATGCGGAAGGCGAACTTGCTCTCCATCAGCGACTTGGTCGAGGCGATCGAGGAGTAGCCGGGCGGCATGCGCATCTCGAGCGGGTAGTGCAGGAACTTGTTGAAGAAGGCCTCGATGTGCGGCTTGAGCTCGCGCCGCGCGATCTCGTCGCTCTCGGCGACATATGTCGGGATCGCCCAGCCGAGCTGGGAGGGCTGCGATTCGTAGCCCTCGCGCTCAGCCACCTGGCGATAGAGGTCGAACGCCTTCTTCGCCGACTTCACCGGGCTGAAGGTCTGCAGATAGGTGTATTTGCGCTTGGCCGAGGCGCACCATTCGACCGTCTCCGAGCTCCCCTGCGAGGGAATCCACACTGGCGGATGCGGCTGCTGCAACGGCCGCGGCCAGAGATTGACGTAGTCGAACTGATAGTGCCGGCCGTGATAGCGGAACGGTCCGACCTCGGTCCACGCCCGCAGAATGAGCTCGTGCGCCTCGTAGTAGCGCGCGTGCGAATGGGTGGGATTGACTCCGCTGGCGAAATATTCGGTGCCGATCCCGCGCACGAAGCCGGTGATGATGCGGCCGCCGCTCATCTGATCGAGCATGGCGAATTCTTCCGCGACCGCGACCGGATTGCTCACCAGCGGCAGCGCGCGGCCGAGGATGGCGATCTTGGCCTGCTTGGTGGAGCGCGCGAGCGCCGCCGCGATCAGGTTGGGCGCCGGCATCAGGCCGTAGGCGGTCTGATGGTGCTCGTTCACGCAGATGCCGTCGAAGCCGAGCTGATCGGCGAGCTCGAGCTCGCCAATGTAGCGGGCATAGAGCTTCTGCCCGACTTTGGGATCGAAATAGGAGTTGGGCAGCGTGACCCACGCCGAATTGTGGCGCTCGGTATAGCTGAGATCCAAATCGGCATAGGGCATGAGGTGGAAAAAGAACGTCTTCATCCCTGTGCTCCTTGCAAGAAGGCCTCGAGCCGCGCGGCGACCTCGCTTGCGCGCTCGATCGCCAGCGCGTGCCCGGACTTCGGCAGGGCGAGCAATTGGGCCTGCCCGATCTCGCGCTTGAACGGCTCGTGGCACGGGAACGGGACCACCCGGTCGTCCTCGCCCCAGATCAGCAATGTTGGAACATCGATGCGGTGCAGCCAATAGGGCAATTGCGGATTGTGCATGCGCGGGTTCCAGGCGAGCCGGGCGAGCGCCGTGCGATTTTGCAGCACGATGTCGATGTCGAGCTTGGCCTGGGCCTGCTGCCATTGCTGCGCCAGCTCGGGATCGTGGAATTGCCGGCGCGCGAACTCCTCCGCCGGCCACGCGAAGATGTCGTCGAACGGGGCTTGCGGGCTTTCGACGCCCGCCGGCGCCAGCAAAGCGAGCGACGCCAGCCGTTCGGTGCTGCGGATTGCGATCTCGGCCGCGATCCAGCCGCCGAGGCCATGCCCGATCAGGTGAACGCCCCGCAGGTCCAGCGCCCGTAAGGCGTCGAGGTAGAAGAACGCCACGTCGCCGACGCTCATCATCCAGTCGGGAACGGGCGCGCGCCCGAAGCCGGGATGCTCCGGCGCGAGCACGCGGTATTTGGCGCTGAGCTTGTCGAGCAACGGGTCCCAGGCGGCGCCCGCCGCGCCATGCAGAAAGAGCACGCTCGCTCCCGCGCCGGCCTCGCCGTAGCGCAGCTTCGTCCCCGCGACCTCGATCACTGATTCCCGCATCGGCCTCCCCACGCCGCGCACATGCAGGCGCGTTTATGTCGTTGGCGTCGGCAATCCCACTTCCACCGCGGCGCCGACGCTGCCACCATTGGATACGCCCGCGCAACCAAAGTCTGCCGACCAGAAGTTGCTTCGTGTTGCCGGATGGGACGGGCAGGCGGTATTGTCGGCCGCCGTATGTCCCGGACGCGGTGCAGCGAACGCAGACAAGCTTACGCAGTCTGCGCGAGCTTGACCGCGTTGCCTTTGCGAAGCGGTACAGCGCTGATCCGGGACACGAGGGTCAGGCCTGGGGAAACGATGCCGCCGATCTTGCATTGGAGCGCCGTCATCGGCTGCGTTGCGCTGGCGCTGCCCGCGTCGCGCGCGCGCGCGGAGGACTATCCGAGCCGGACGGTCACCATTGTCGCGCCGTCCGCCCCCGGCGGCATGTACAGCATCCTCGCTCGCCTGATCGGCGGCAAGCTCGAACGGCTCTACGGCAAATCCTTCATCGTCGAGAACCGGCCCGGCGCGAGCTCGGTGACGGGTGCGGTCGCGGTCGCGCGCTCCGCGCCCGACGGCTATACGCTGATGGTGGCGACCAGCTCGACCATGGCGACCAACGTCGCCCTGCACAAGAACCTGCCGTACAATCCGCTCACCGATTTCGTTCCGATTGCGCTGATCGCCTGGTCGCCCGAGGTCCTGCTGGTCAACGCGTCGCTGCCGGTGCGTTCGATCGCCGATCTCGCCGCGCTCGCGCGCTCCACTCCGGGCGGGCTGTCCTTCGGCTCGGCCGGGCCCGGCACCGCCCAGCATCTCAACGGCGAATTGCTCAAGAGCGCGCTCGGCATCGAGATGCATCATATTCCCTACAAGGGCATCCAGCCGGCGCTCAATGATCTCGCCGGCGGCCACATCGCCCTCATGACGGCGCCGATTCCGGTCGCGCTGCCGCTGGTGCAAGCCGGCAGGGTGCGAATGCTGGGCGTGACCACCAAGCAGCGGGTCGAAGCGATTCCCGACGTGCCCTCGCTCGCCGAAATTGGCGTTCGCGGCTACGACGCCCCGTCCTGGTTCATGCTGGTGGCGCCGGCGAAGACGCCGCGGGCGACCGTCGACAAGCTCCGCGCCGACCTGCGCACGGTTCTCAACGAGGCCGACGTGCGCGAGGAATTCATCCTGCGCCAAGGCTTGATCCCGGTGAGCGCGCCGCCCGACGACCTCAAGCGCTTCGTCAAATCCGAGATCGCCCGGCTGGGCGATATTGTCAGCAAAGCCGGCCTGGCCGGCTCGGAGTAGGCATGTTGCGATTTGATTTCCGATTGAGCCGCGGACCCGCACCACCCAATCCGGCGGGCCGCCGGTGCCCGACCCCGAGGAGGTCAACAATGACGTTGCTGTCGCGTTATGTCGTGAAGGCGTCGATGCTGCTTGCGGTGGCGATGGGCGCAAGCGCCGACCGCGCCGCGGCGCAGCCCTCCGACTACCCGAGCCGGCCGGTCAGCTTCATCGTGCCGTTCGCGCCCGGCGGCGTGACCAGCCTGTTCGCCCGCGTGCTGGGAGAAAAGCTCGAGCAGCGGCTGGGCAAGCCGTTCGTGGTGGAGAACCGGCCGGGCGGCGGCGGGGTCACGGCGGCGACCGCCGTCGCGCATGCCGCCCCCGACGGCTACACCATCATGATGGCGTCGAGCACGGTGCTCGCGATCAACGTCACGGTGCGCAAGCATCTCGCCTATGACCCGCGCACCGAGCTCACGCCGATCGCGCTGCTCGCGCGCGTCCCGTTCGTGCTGGTGGTCAACCCGTCGCTGCCGATCCATTCGGTGGCGGATCTGGTTCGGCTCGCCAGGGAAAAGCCCGGCCAGATCGCATTCGGCACCCCCGGGCCGGGCACCTTCCATCACCTCAATGCCGAAATGTTCAAAGGAATTTTCGGCCTCGACCTGGTGCACGTTCCCTACAAGGGCTCGGCGCCGGCGCTCAACGATCTCGTCGGCGGCCACATCCAGATGATGTTCTGCGACGTGCCGCCGGCGATGTCGCTGATCGAGAGCGGAAAGATCCGCGCGCTGGGCGTCACCACCAAAGACCGGGTCCCGGCGGTCAGGGACATTCCGCCGCTCGCCGAGGCCGGCATTCCCGGCTACGACACCGCCTCCTGGCACACGGTGACCACGACCGGCAACGTGCCGAATCCGATCGTCGACAAGCTCTACGCCAATATCCGCGAGATCATGAGCGATCCTGCGGTGACCGACACCTTGGCCAAGGACGGCGCCATCCCGCAGGTGAGCCCCTCACCCGAGGAGATGAAGCGCTTCGTCGCGAGCGAGATCGTGCGCTGGGGGAAAGTCATCGAGCAGGCCGGGCTCGCCGGCTCGGAGTAGCGCCGCGCGCGGCCGCAATCCTCCCCTGGAACGCGGGGGTGAAATCGCGCCGCGTGCTCATTGCGACGCGGCGGCGTCGGCTCGGAAGTAGACGTCCACCTTCATGCCCACCGCGAGCGGATCCGTCTGCGCCAGATCGACCAGGACTTCGACCACGTCGACGTCGGTCACGTTGCGTTGCCCGCGCGAGTTGAGGCGTCCTTGCTCGACGATCGGCGCAATGAAGGCGACCTTGCCCGCGAATTCGCGGCCGCGAAAGGCGTCGGCGCGAACCACGACCGGCTGCCCGAGCTTGATCTCCCCGAGATCGCGTTCATCCAATTCCGCGCGCACGCGCAGGGCGGAAACATCGCCGAGCAATACCAGCGGCCGCGTGCTGGACGGACTGGCCAATTCGCCGGCCTTGGCGTTGACCTGCAGCACGGTCCCGGCGAGCGGCGCACGGATGGTCAATTTATCGATCGCCGCGGCGGCGGACGCCATCTCACCGCGGGCAACGCCCAGCTGACCTTCCGCAAAGCTCGGCAGCGGCGTATTCGCGTCGGCCTCGATGCGACGCAGCTCGGCCTTCTGCTGCTTCAGCCGATCCTGCGCCCGCGACAATGCCGTGCGCGCCGCCTCGAGGTCCGCATCCGAGGCTTGGCCGCCGCGTCGTTCGACAGCGGCCTTGTCGAGCCCGGCTTGCGCCTCTGCGACGGCCTTGTCGGCGTCGGCAACGGCGTCTTCGGCGCGCCGCCGCGCCGCCGCTCGCGCCGGCGCATTCTCCTCGTTGCGCGCGCGCTTGCGGAAGCCGACCTGCGCCTCGGCGGTGGCGAGCCGGGCCTGGGCTTCGCTGTCGGCGAGACGGATCAGCGGCTCGCCGGCGAACACCTTGTCGTTGACCTTGACCAGCACGTTCGAGATCACGCCCATGAGCGGAGCCGCAATCTTGATCTCTCCCGACGACGGCTCGACCCGGCCGGGGGCCACCGCCTGCCAGCGCTTGTCGTCCGCCGCATCGGGCCGCGCCGCACGTGCCGCCTCTTGGGCGTCCGTCCTCGCCGCCAGCACCGCCAGCGCGAACACGACGGCGACTGCGCCGAGGACGCCGAGCACGGCGATCCTACTTTTCGACGTGATCAGGCTTTTCCGCATCACCATGAGTTTCGCAATCGCCCTTTTTTCCATCCGTACTGATCTTGTCATCCGTACCATCTTCGGCGGCTGCGCCGGTCTTGGTATCGGCTTTGGCATCCGCACCGGTTTTCGTATCTATCCCGCGCCGCTCTTCGCCGACGATGCGACCATCTTCGATGTGAACTATTCGATCGGCGAACTGCAATATACGCGGGTCATGCGCGACGACCAACACCCCGTGCGCCGGATCCTTGGCGATCTCGGCGAGCAGCTTCATGATCGCGCTGCCGTTCTGGCTGTCCAGCGCCGCGGTGGGTTCGTCCGCGAGGATGGCGGAGGGTTTTCCCACAATCGCGCGGGCAATGGCGACGCGCTGTTGTTCGCCGCCGCTGAGCTCGAGCGGATATGCATCCGTCTTGTGAGCAAGACCGACCAAGGCCAGGGCGTCCTTGGCCTTGGCTACGGCATGTGCGGAATTGTCACCGCGCACGTCCAGCGCCAAGCGCACGTTGTCCGCGGCCGTCAAGGTCGGGAACAGATGGTAGGATTGAAAGATGAACCCGACATGGTCGCGCCTGAGCTTGGCCAGCTCTTCGGGCCCGGCACCTTCGGTGGAGCGGCCGTCGACGCGAACCGTTCCGCTCGTCGGCTTCAGCATGCATCCCAGGACCGACAACAGGGTGGTCTTGCCGCTGCCGGACGGCCCCATCAGAATGGTCAGCTCGCCGCCCTGGAGGGCCAGGCTTACGCCTCGCAGCGCCTGCACCTGCGCCGCTCCCTTGCCGAGCAGTTTCACGACATCGACGGTCTCGATGACGGGTCCGCTCATCGCGTGAACACCGTCGCGGGATCGATGCGCGTGACCTGCACGATCGCGGCCATCGCCGACACGATGCACATGACGACCGTCAGCAGGAACAGCCCCAGAGTGAGCCCCGGCGTCATGACGATCGGCAGCGCCGTGTCCGCGGTTGCCGCGACGACGATCAAGCCGATGCCGGCGGCGAGACAAAATCCGATGACGGCATTGATCAGCGCCTGGCAGATGATGACGCTGTGAATATAGGCGCGCGACGATCCCATGGCCCGCAGCGTCGCAAACTCATTGAGATGATCTTTGGTGCTGGAATACAGGGTCTGGGCGACGATGACGGTGCCCACGATCATGCCGAGCAACGCGCCGGCGAACAATGCGAAGCCGGCGCCGGTACTGAACAGCCAGAAGGAACGGCTGCGGTCGCGAAATTCGGCGGGCGTCAGCACGTCGACATCGGAGAGATTCGCCTTGAGTTGGCGTTGAACGCTCCGCACATCGGCCCCGGGGGCGACGCGTACGAGAAGATAGGTGACCTTGTTCGGCGACAATCCGGTATAGGCGCGCCCGCGATCGACCGTCGTGAACACGTAAGGCGTCGTGGTGAACGACCGGATGCCCTTGGTGACCGCCTTCACCTCCACCTTCTGCTCGCGAATTTCGGCGCTGGCGCCGAGCCCGTCGATCCCGAGCCGGCTGAAGTAGAAGCGGTCGACCGCGATGGCGCGTGGCGTCGCGAGCGCATCGATGCTGCCGGCGACCAAATTCCAGGGAAGCAATACGCCGGCTCGCAAATCCGAAGCGACGATGAAGACCGGCGTCGTTCCGCCGGCCGGCACCTGCCAGTCGGCGAAGCCGATGACGACGGGAACGGCTTCGGCCACCCCGTTGATCGACAGCGCTTGGAAGCGCTTGCGCTCGTCCAGCAACGAGGGGTCTTCGAAGCACTTCGTCCCGACCGGCATGATCCAAAGATCGGCGGACGCGTGGTCGATCATCGTGGTCACTGTGCGCCCGAACCCCAGATAGAGGCCCAGCTGGACGGTCACAAGCACCATGGAAAAGACGATCCCGACCACGGTCGCGATGAATTGGAGCCGGTCGTGCAGCAGGTTGCGGGAGGCGAGGCGATAGATCAACGACATGGCGAATGCGGTCGCACGGGGTTCGCTCCATTCAGCCGCGATCTTCAGCCGCGATCTTCGGCCGCAAATATCCGTCGCGGAGGCTGCGCACCTCGGCTCGCGACGTCGGTCACCGCGACGGCAAAGTTGCTCGTGCGAGCATGCGTCGCTCCGCGCCCAGGATGCGAGCGCCGAGCGGAACGCGGTACATGACCGCGGTCGTAGCCCAGCTCAGAAGGAGCGTCACGCCGAAGACGATGGCCGCCTTGCCGATGGCGAACAGCGCCAGCCCGAGCAGCATGTATTGCAGCCAGACCACGAATACATAATGCACCAGATACATGCCGTAGGCGTTCTCGGAAAGGCTGTCGCCCAGGCGGCTGCGATTCGTCGCAAAGCGCAGGAAGACCGCTGCGAAGAAGAAGCAGCCGGTTGCACAGGACAGCACGAAGCCGAGATTGGCGGCGAAGTGCAATAGCGGCAGCTCCTTGCCCCATGCCGTCATGGTCAGCCCGGTGGGACCGACCCAGATGAGGAATCCCGCCAGCGCCGCGGCGTACCATGCGGCCCAGCGCCGGGCCAGCCTGCCGTCCGCCGCGAGCAGCCCGCGCTCGAGCCCGTAGGCTCCGATGCCGGCGCCGGCAAAGAAATAGACGGCGTAGTGCAGCGGGCGGCTGAGCTGGAGACCCAACGGCCCGATTTGGTACCATTCCCATGGCGTGAAGACCGCAGCAAGGGGGAGATAGGCCACGGCCGAGGCCGTCACCAGACCGGCGAAGTAGCGAATTGGGTGGGCCCCGGCCGACGCCGACAGCGAACGCAGCCACTCGCCGAAACGGGGCGCGAAACGATAGAGGCCGGCGGCGACGACGTTGAGCGCCAGGAGCTGAATCAGGAACCAGAGCGGCCCGGTCGGCCACATCGGCAAGGCGAGCCAATGCTGCCAGAACGCACCCCAACTCGGGTCGACGGCGGTGGCGCGATAGCTCGGGTAATACGCCAGCGGCATCAGCAGGTACACTCCCAGCACGAACGGCGTGCCCAGGCGCAGGACACGGTCATACACGAACTTCCGGCTGCCCTTGCGCTCGAGGCTCGGCCAGACGAACAGGCCGGACAGGAAGAACATGAACGTCATCAGGTAGACGTCCTGGAACGCGCAGAACAGATCGAAGCCAAGCCAGCGCTGGCTATCGATGATCGGGATGGCTTGCCAGCGATACGGGGGAGCGTTGAAGGGCTGCTGCGATGGCGGCGAAGAATAGAGGTAGGCGAGAGCGGAATGGAACGCCAGAACGATGAGAATGACGAAGGCCCGAAGATTATTGAGCGCCAGACTGGACCGCGACATCGACATGGAGCCCCCGCTGGGTCGCGTATGATTGCCTTGCGCGGGGCGGCAAAACAAGACTTCGTCTTGCCCCGGCCGCTCACCGGAGGCGGGCGAGGGAAGCGTCAAGCCGCCGCGAGCGAGATTCCCGGGCCGGTGGACCGCCTCCATTGCGGCGAATTGCAGGCCGAGCGCCCGGGCGGCGAAAATCGATCAGCGCCGGTATGGCGCTGCGATGCCCTGAAATGGGCATATTGTTAAGCGAATTGCTTACGACCGTCATCCTTGGGGGGTGATCCCAGCCATGAATTTACGATTGTCGACGCTGATCATCGCGAGCCTCACGGCGATCATGATCCTTGCGCATCCCGTCCAAGCCGCGGAGCCGACCGTCGCCGGCCTGTGGGAGAAGCAGGACGAGCACGGCAAGTCGATGGGATGGTTCCTGTTCGTGGAACGCAACGGCGTGTACCAGGGCGCCTTTGCAAAACTGTTTGCGCGCCCCGGCGACGCTCCCAATCCGACCTGCGTCAAATGTACGGACGACCGCAGGAATGCGCCGCTGCTCGGCCTCTCCTTTATCAGGGACATGAAGCGCAACGGATTGCGCTACGAGGACGGCAACATCGTCGATCCGCGCGACGGCACCGTCTACCACGCCATGATGACGCTCAGCCCCGACGGCCAGGTCCTGACCGTGCGCGGCTATCTCGGAATTCCCCTCCTCGGCAAGGACGAGGTGTGGAAGCGCCTGCCCGACAACGCCATCAGCCAGGTCGATCGCACCGTCGTCGCCAAATATCTGCCGGCGCGCGCGGTCGCCCCCGCGGCTATGGTGCGGTCGCCGGGCAACGCCCATCCAAAGGGTACTGCTCTCGCACGCTGAAATCGGCGCCGCGGTCGATCATCGAAGACGAGCGCGCCTGAAACGTTGCCGACGGGCTGCCAAGCCGGGCGGGGGCAGGAGTTGCGCGGCCGACCTCCGCTGTCGTGGACGATCGCCCCCGGCACCGCCGGTCACGGAATCTTCTTCACCGGCCTGGAATCGAGCCCGAACACCTTGGCGGCGGTACCGCCGAGGATGTTGCGCCGGCCGGCCTCGCTCAGGAACGGCAGGTCGAAGATCACGCTCGGCAGATCGAAGTCCCAGTGCGGATAATCGGACGACCACATCAGCTGGGTCTCGGCATTGATCATCTTGAACGTCGCTTCCAGGATCGAGCGGTCGCGCGGCTTCTCCATCGGCTGTGAGGAGTAGTACATCTCCCGCATGTACTCACTGGGTTTGCGCTTGAGCGAGGGACAATCCGAAGTACGCATCATGTAGGAGTGGTCGAGCCGCTGCATCAGGCAATAGGCCCAGGTCAGCCCGCTCTCGATCCACATCACCTTCAGCTTGGGAAAGCGCTCGGGCAGGCCGTTGATCACCCAATTGGTCATGTGGACCATGTTGAACCACATGAAGCCGAGCGCATGCACCGAGATGAACCGGTTGGTCAGCGAGAGCGACTGGTCGTTCCAATTGTAGGCGGCATGGAAGGCGATCGGCTTGCCCATCTCCTCGAGCAGCGCATAGGTCTTGACGTAGGCATTGTCGTGCACCGGCTTGTAGCGCGGCGACGTCACCATGAATCCGACCACGCCTTTCTTGTCACCGAAGTCCTTGACCGTCTTGTAGGCGGCGTCCGGATCGTTGAACGGCAGATAGAGCATCGAGATGATGCGCGGCTCGGCGGCGAGGACGCGTTCGCAGAGCCAGCGATTGTAGGCGCGGCACATCGCCACCTCGACCTCGACCTGCGGATGCAGGCCCAGGAACAGCATCGGCGTCGGGAATAGGCACGAATAATCGACGCCCATCGCGTCCATCCATTCCAACGTCATGCCGACGTCGCGGTGGCGGGCGGCGCCGAGCTTATCGTGCCGACTGATGTCCTGCCGGCGCAGTTCGTGGCGCGTGATGCGCCCACCGATGTCCTGGTAGCCGATCGTGCCGCCGAGCATGGAGGCGCGGCCGCCGCGCTTGGCCGACTCGACCGCTTGGCGGCGGATCACCGGATTTTCGATGTATTCGAATACCTCCTTGTAGGACTCGCTTTCGTAGTGGTGAGCGTCAACGTCGACGATGAGAAAATCCTGGTAATTGCGCTCGCGCGCCTGCTGCGAGGCGTGAGCGAGGTGTTTTGCGGTCGAGTAGTCCTCGGCGGCAAGCTTGCGGACTTCACTGCGGGCCATATCCATGGGCGCCCTCTCCTCAGCTTTCGTTGACGCGTTGCCGCCGCGCTTTCAGGGCGAAGTGGATGCCGGTCGGCCCCGCTCAACTCGACTTGGCCGCCTTGGCCGCCTTCGCCAACTTCGTACCTTGGGTTCGAAGAGCGTTCGAACGCAAACCGGGCCGCCGCTTTCGCCGAACGCGCTCATCAACCGGAAGTCCACTCGCCGGAAAACGCCATGCTAGGCGACGACAAAGATGTCGTCGCCGCGGCGGACGACGTCGAACTTCTTCAATTTGAGCCGCCGGTCGCCGACGCATTCGCCGGTTTTCAGCTCGAACTCATAGCCGTGCCAGGGACAGACGAAATGAACCTCGTCCGAGAACGTCTGCCCCTGATAGGTGCGGTCCGGCGCGATCACGTCGACCACGCGATTGATCATGAGCCCTTCGCAGGCCGGGCCGCCGGAATGGACGCAGTAATTGCTGTAGGCGAAGTAGGCGCCGTCCTTGCAGAACACGCCGATTTCCGCGTTTCCGGCAACGACGATGCGCCGGTCGCCGTCCTGAATCTCGGACGCCTTGGCAACGAAGCATTCGGGCATGGGTTGCTCCCTCGCGGCCATCCTAGCATGCCGGGCCCGCCGAGGGGACGCCCGGAAATCGCGAGCGCAACGGCCCGCGCCGATCTCGGGCCGCGCCTCTCCCCCCCTGCCTGGCGTCGACCTGAAAACAACAGTCAGCAAATATTTCGCAACCGGCCGGGCAGCGACGTAGAGTTTTCTCGACGAACAATTTAGCTGTTGGTAGAGATTGTCGTCGCGCCCGTCCGTGATTGCGGGCGGCGACGCCGGGCGAGAGTCGGTTGCGGCCGCGGGGCCGCGCGGCGGCCGGTAAATCAGTTGATGCAACAATCGGTTAGATACAGAGATCGGCGCGAATGGGGCTGACGCGCTCGTCGGTTCAGAGCGCGGCCCGGTCCGGAAACCGACGCTATGCGGGTCCAGGAAAAGGTATCTCACAAGCATCGCGCCGCTCCGCCAGTAGAACGCCTGACGAAATTTGAACATTCGTTCATATTGTTGAGCCGGCCGCGCGCACGTCCTTTTCTTGACATCTGTTGGACGCGATTGATCGGCTTGCTGGCCGTCGTGATGCGCCGCCACGTCTGCCGCCCGATTGCGCTTCGAATTGCGCTCGCACAATGGATGCTGTTGCTGCTCTGCGCCCTGCCGCTGGCGCCGGTCGCAAGCGCGCAGCCGCTCGGAGATGAGCCCTTCGTGGAGCCGGTGCGGCGCGAAATCCTCGCCGTCTACGACGGCCGCGAGGAGCCGAGGCCGGATCAGACGCGCATTCACCGCTTCGCCGAGATGCCGCTCAATCATCTCGGCTTCGTCGTCACCTATTGGGACGTCAACGCCGGAGTGCCGAGCGCGGATCGCACGGCCAATATCCGCGGCATCCTCACCTGGTTGCGGCGCGCGCCGCCGGCCTCGTTCTATCTCTGGGCGCGGGAACAGGTCGAACAGGGCGTTCGAACGGTGGTACTCGGCGACAGCGGGCTGCCGTCCGCCGGCACGTCGCTCGCCGATGGCAACGAGCTTTTCGCCGCGATCGGATTCGGCCTGAGCGGAAACGTGGTCGACCTGACCTACGGCACCCGCATTCTTCACCGCGACACGCTCGTCGGCTTCGAGCGCGCGCTCGATCCGGTGCTGCCGGCGTTTCCGATCGTCGGGACTTTCGGCTCCGATGTCACCTCCCACCTGGTCCTGGAGCATCGCGAAGGAGACCTGGTGCTGGCCAGCAGCGTGGTGCTCACCAGCAACCGCGGCGGCTATGCCGCGAGCGGGTATGTCGTCTACGAGGAGCCGGAGACGGGACGGGCCAAGTGGATCATCGATCCGTTCGCGTTCTTCCAGAAGGCATTCGGCGCGGAGACCATGCCGATACCGGACGTGACCACGCTGTCGGGTCGCCGCATCTGGTTCAGCCATATCGACGGCGACGGCTGGAACAACGTCTCGCGCATCGAGGCCTATCGCGAAAAACCCACCATCGCGGCGGCCGTCGTGCTGCGCGAGCTGATCGCTCCCTATCCCGATCTGCCGGTGGCGGTCGGCGTGATCGGCGCCGACATCGACGAAAAGTACGGCACGCCCGAAGCCGCCCGCCAGGCCGCACGCGAGCTCTATGCCCTGCCGCAGGTCGAGGTCGCCACCCACACCTACACTCATCCCTATCAGTGGGGCTTCTTCGAGAACTACGACTGGGCGACGGAGAAGCGGCTCGTCGGTCCCGACGAGACGGAATGGACGGCGGTCGTGGGCGAGCGCATGCGCCGTCTGGCCAGGCGGCTGTTTCCGGGACTCGCACGCAAGGGCGACGAGACCGAGGGCAAGATCATCGAGGACGATCCCCCGCGCGCCTACAGCGAGTTTCCGTTCGATCTCGATCAGGAAATTCGTGGCGCGATCACCGCCGCCGAGGAGATGGCGCCCGAGGGCAAACACGGTGCGCTTTATCTATGGAGCGGCGGCGCCGAGCCGTTCGAGGGGGCGATCGCGCGGACGCGGCGGCTGGGACTGCGCAATCTCAACGGCGGCGATTCCCGTTACGACGCTGACTACCCCTCGATCAGCTACCTCTCGCCGATCTCGAGAACGGCCGGCGCCGAACGGCAGATCTACGCCGGCAATGCCAACGACTACATCTACATCACCGACGGCAGCGGCCGCGAGCACGGCTTTCTGAATCTCGAGGCGACCATCAACGCCACGGAAACGCCACGGCGGCTCAAGCCGATCAACGTCTACTACCATATGTTCGCCGGCGAGCGCCCCGCCCAGCTCGCTGCGGTGCGCCACCATCTCGACGCCGCCCGGCAGGCGTCCGTGACGCCGATCGCGGCCTCCCATTACGCCGCCATCGCGGACGGCTTCTTCTCGACGCAGATCTCCGCCTTGGGAGATTCGAGCTGGCTCATCCAAAATCGCGGCGCGCTGCAGACCGTGCGATTCGATGATGCCACCGACGTTGCGGTCGATTTCACGCGCAGCGTCGGCGTGCTGGGTCAGCGCAAGAAGGGAACGTCGCTCTATGTGGCGCTCGACGAGGCCCAGGACGAAGTGATCGTCGCGCTCGCCGAGGATCGCGGCGATGCGGCGGAAGCAACGGCGCCGCACCTGATCGACGGCCGCTGGACGTTCCGCGACATGCGGCGAAACGAATGCGGCTTCACGGTTATGGCGAAGGGATACGGCACCGGACAAATGACCTGGGGCGGGCTCAAGCCCGGCCTCTATCACGTCTCGGTGCACGATTCCAAGGAGACGGTCTGGGATGAGGACACCGAGGTGGGCGACGATGGACGTCTGGCGTTCACCGCCGATGCCGACGCGATGTCGCCGCGCGAGATCGATGTGGCCTGTTCAGATACCAATGGTGGGCGCTGATGCTTCGTCATATCGCGCTCATCGTCTCGCTGACCGCCGCCGCGCTGGCCGCGGGGGTCGCCATGGTGCCGGGCGATCGCGAGCAATGGACCATGCTGGTGCGTGATGGCCACAACGAGGAAGCCGTCAAGGCGCTCGAAGCACGCTACCGCGCCGGCAAGCGCGATGTCGACGCGGTCCTCCACCTCTATAAATTGTACATGTCGTTCGCCGAAATCGACCAGGCGACGCGCATCATGCGGGACTTCGTCGCCGACCATCCCGCCGATCCGGCCGCCATCGCCATGCTGGCAAAGCACTACGGCGACATCCAAGACAAGCAGGCTCAAATGCGCACGCTCGAAGGGCTGTTCGAGCTTTCGCCGTCGCCGCAGATCGCGCGCGACTTGCTGGCGCAGTACCGACTGAAGGGAGCATTCGATCGCGAGGAGGGCCTGCTGCGCACGCTTCTGGCTGATCGGATGATCACGGCGAACGACGCCGAGCGGCTCGGCCTGATGCTGGCGGCGCAAGGCGACCTTTACGGCGCCCGCGAGGCGCTCACCCGTTTCGACGAGATCGCGAATCCGGAGCGCAGCATCGGACGTCTCGCCTTGTTCGACGTGCTGGTGCAGATCGGCGACAAGACGGCGGCTCTGAGCAAGGCGGCGTCTTGGATCGGCTATTGGCGCAAGGTCAGCATTCATCGGCCCGCAGAGGCGGAAATCCCCTCCGCGCGCCTCATTCGCATGATGACGACCGTGGACGAGTCGGCGGCGCGCAGGCTCCTCTGCGAGGTGCCGCGAAATGAGGCCCCCGCGGGTGCCGGGGCCGATCCGTCGCAGGAGCCCTGCGAGCCGGAGACGCCGGGCGTCACGGCGGAGACGGACGCCGCCGGCAGCACGGTCTCGAACATCGAGCCGCGGGACGAATTCGGCCGCAGGAGGCGCAGGTGAGCGAGAGCATCGGCGCTCCGGCCAATGCCGCGCCCGGCCCCGCCAGCCGGTCGCGATGGTCGTCGATGCTGCGCATGGTGTTCGAATTCACGCTGCTTTTCGGCATTGCCCTGCTGGCGAAGCAGATTCTCGTCAGCGTGAGCCCGGGGCCGTATCCAAACCCGCTGTGGCTTCCGGTCGTCGTGCTCAGTCTCCAGCATGGCTTGGCCGCCGGCCTCGCCGCCGCAGTCGTCGCCGCCGGACTGCAATACTGGAGCGGCCTGCCGCCGGCGCTGATGACCGAGGACATGTACGCCTATATCGGCCGCGTCGCGGCCGAGCCGGTGGGCTGGACCTGCGTCGCGCTGTTGATCGGCCATATTCGCAGCCGCCAGATCGCAACCACCGCGGAACTCGAGGCCGAGCTTGCGGAGCGCAGCCGAGACTGCACGGCCGTCGCCGATCTCTGCGTGGATCTGCGGGCCCGCACGGAGATGCTCGAGCGGCATATCGCTGCCAACACGCGTTGGTCCAACATCGACGTCGCCCAAGCGATTACCGAATTGCACGATGCGGCGTGGGACAATTTTGCCCAGCGACTGACGCGGTTCGTCATTCTAATGACCGGCGCCGCGGAGTTCTCGGTCTGTTTGTTGCGGGACAATGCGCTCAAGGTGGCATTCCCACCGGGCGCCGACGACCGGCACGTGGCGGATATTCCCTCCGACGATCCGGTCTTCACCGCGATCGTGCATGAACGGCGAATGCTCTCAGCCGCGCGCCCTGCCGACGGCGCGCTGCTCGGCAGTCGCGCTCTGCTGGCCGGCCCGCTGCTCGACACCCAGGCGTCCACGCGCGTGATCGGAATGCTCGCAGTCGGCGGGGTGTCGCTCGACGATCATCCCGAGGACGTCGAGCGCAGGTTCAGCCTTACCTGTTCGGAACTATCGCGGTTGATCCTCCGCATCAGCTTGGTCGACAGCTGGCACGCAGCAGCGGCGCCGCGGCCGGCGAACGGCCATGAGCTTGGCGATTCCGCGTCCGCCGTAGACCGCGAAAATGCCCGCGTCTGGATCGAGGGATGGACGCCGCCCGATCGCGAGGTAACCCTGCAATGATCGAGATGGATCGCGCGGTCGCATCGGAGCCGGCTTTTCCGGGGCTCCACGAGCCCAGGCTGGACGTGGGCTTCGCCGATATGCTGGTGGCGCTGCTCACCTTCGCGGCAAGCCTGGCCGTGCTCGTGTACGGCCTGAGCGCCGGCGCCACTTTCGGAATTTTCATGCTCCTGCATGCCGCAGTGCTACTCGTGCCGGCCGTATTCTTGCGGATGCGCGCAAACAGCGGCGGCGAGCTGACCGTGCCGGTGCTGCTCATGGTCGCGACCTTCGCAACCGGGCCGATCGGGGCTCTGGGCTGCGCCGCCATGGCGCTGGCGTTGTGGTACCAACGCCCGTCGCCGACGAGGCTGCGGCATTGGTACGACTATATTGCCGGCGTCGTGGCCCGTACGCGCGCGACCCGCATCCGCGAGGAGCTGATGTCGGGCCGCTTGCCGTCCGATCCGGCGGCGAAGGTGCCTCGCTTCGGGCCGATCCTGCAGGGCGCCTCGGTCGAGGAGCAGCAGCGCGTGCTCGGCGTGATCGGTCGGCGCTATCATGCCGATTTTCGGCCCGCGTTGCGCAAAGCCATGCGCAACAGGAACGGATTTATCCGCGCCCAGGCCGCGGCGGTCGCAAGCCGCCTCGACGTCGACGAGAAGAACCGCCTGTGGTCCACCGGCAATCCCGCCACCCAAGGCGCGCAGGCAACCGCTCGCGAGTGTCTTGATGTGGAGCCGCGCCGGTTCTAGAGCGGAGTCCATTGCCGCGGAATCGCAAACCGCTCTGCCGGAAAAACGCTATAGGAGCGGGAATGCGCGTTGAACTGTATTCGCATCCGGGACGTCACGTGGCCCGATCGGCGTTGAGCGAAACTCCGACCTTACCCACTCCCGCGAGCGCGGGAGAAAACGGGAGCGAGGCCGACGTATGCCTGATCGTGGAGGGGGCCTACCCTTACGTGTCCGGAGGGGTGTCCGCCTGGATGCATGGCCTCATCCGCCGGCAACCCGACTTGCGGTTCTGCGTCGTCGCAATTCTCCCGGAACCACCGGCGCCGCCGGCGAAATACAGCGCATTGCCCAATCTCGCAGCGCTGCATCACCTTTATCTGAGTGAATTGCATGGCAACGGCGGCTGGCGCCGGCCGCGTTCGTTCGATCAGGCGGAGTTCGACAGGGCGGTTGACGTCTTTCTCAGTGCCGGCGGCCTCCCCGAGCTGGCGAAAATCATCCGGCTGCTTGCGCCCCTGGTGAAGGCGCGACGCACGGCCGACCTGCTGGACTCGACGCTGGCATGGAATCTGGTCTGCGATCTCTACGACCGCGAAATGCCGCACGAGTCGTTCCTTCACTTCTTCTGGGCTTGGCGCGCGCTGTTCGGCGGGCTCGTGGCAACGCTTTCGTTTCCGCTGCCACCGGCGCGCGTCTACCACACCGTTTCCACCGGTTATGCCGGATTGCTGGCGGCACGCGCCACCGTGGAAACCGGCCGGCCGGCCCTCATCACCGAGCATGGCATCTACACCAACGAACGGCGGATCGAGATCCTGCAGGCCGACTGGATCGTCGACACGGTCGACAAGGGATTCGCCATCCGCGACCCGCGCCGCGATCTGCGCGACTTCTGGTCGGTCGCGTTCGAAAGCTATGCGAGGACCTGCTACCAGGCGTGCGCGGAAGTGATCACGCTGCACGGCGCCAACCAGTCGGCGCAGGCGCTCCACGGGGCGGCGCAGGCGCGGATGAAAATCATCCCGAATGGCGTCGATTATCACGCGCTCAGTCGCTTGCCGCAGGCCAGCCCGGACGATCCCCCGACGGTCGCACTGGTCGGCCGCGTGGTTCCGATCAAGGACATCAAGACCTATCTGCAGGCCATCCGGGTGGTGCGCACCGAGCTTCCGGATGTCGTCGCGCTGGTGATGGGGCCGACCGACGAGCAGCCGGACTATTACGAGGAGTGCAAGGCGCTGGTGGCGGATCTGGGGTTATCCGATGCCGTGCGCTTCACCGGCCAGGTCGAGGTCACGCACTACTTCCCGTACATCCACGTGAACGTCTTGACGAGCGTGAGCGAGTCGCAGCCGTTGAGCGTGCTCGAGGCGGGCGCCGCCGCTATTCCCACCGTGGCCACCGACGTGGGGGCGTGCCGGGAAATCCTGTTCGGTCGGCACGACGAGCAACCGGCCCTCGGCGACGGCGGAATCCTCACCGATGTTGCCTCGCCCGAACAGACCGCGGCCGCCATCGTCGCGCTCCTGCGCGATCACGACCGCCGCCAGCGGCTGGGCCGCGCGATGCAGGAACGTGTGAAGCGCCACTACCATCTCGAGATCGTCGATGGCGCCTATGCCACGATCTATCAACGCTACATGGAGGCGCCGTCGCAGCGGGTGGCGTGATGGATTACGACCCAAGCGGCTTGCTCAGATGGGCTCCCTCTCCCATTGGGAGAGGGGCGGGGTGAGGGGTTAAGGTCTCTCGTTCGGCCCGTAACCCCCTCACCCCAAATGGGGAGAGGGAGCCCACCGAGATCGCGGCGACGTCTGATCGACAACGCTAGGTAGTTGACCCATGGCCGGCATCGGCTTCGCACTGGAACGTTTGTATCGCAGCAGCTCCATTGCCGATCGCGTGGCGTCGTTCGCGCATGCGTCGATCGTGGCGGCGGGCCCGTGCCTGCTCTCCGTGCTGTGCATTTGGCTCATCAGCGCCAGCATCAACGAGCTCGAAGGCAAAAGCACGATCGCGGCGTTCCGCGCACTGATCATCTACAGCTTCTCGCTGTCCTTCGTCATCACCGCTCCGATCGCGCTCGTCAGCGCCCGCCTGATATCCGACAAGCTGCACGACCGCGAGGTTGCGGCGGTTCCTCCCGTCATGCTGGCAGCCTTCTCGTTTTCCGCGGTCGTCACGGTTGTGGCGGGAACGCTGCTGTTCGGGATGGCCCTCGACCTGGACGCCGCCGCGAGCGTGGCCGCGACAGCGAATTGCGCTCTGATCGCGCTGGTCTGGGTTGCCTGCCTGTTCTGCAGCGTCACGCGCGATTACATCTCGGTGACGGCGTTCTTCGCCATCGGCATGGTGCTCGCGGTCGCGTCCGTCACCATCGGTTACAACGTCCGGCCCGATCTCGCGATCATGCTGTGGGGCTTCAATTTCGGGCTCGGTGCCACATTGTTCGGACTGCTCGCCCGTCTCATCGCCACCTTTCCGTTCGCGGTGACGAGGATTGCGGCGCCGGCGCTCGAGCTTTGCCGCGCCGCCATCGGTTACTGGCCGATCGCACTCGGCGGGTTGTTCGGCGCGATCGGAGTGTGGGTAGACAAATGGGTCGTATGGCTGTCGCCGTTCGGCACGCAGATTCAAAACGGCCTGCTGCACGCACCGCTCTACGACAGCGCCATGTTCGTGTCGTACCTCGTCGTAGTTCCGGCCTACGCGGCTTTCGTCGTCCACCTGGAAGTGAAATTCTTCCGCAACTACCGGCTGTTCTATTCCAGCATTCTGCAACATGCGACGCTCGCCCAGATTCGCTCGCATGGCCGGCGCCTGCGCGACGAGACCATTGCGTCGCTCTCCGGCATCACGGTGCCGCAACTGGTGATCTGCGCGCTCGTGGCGGTCTCGGCACCGGCCCTGATCGATGCACTCGACATGCAATTTCGTCAGGCCGGCACGCTCCGGATGGGCGTGATCGGGGCCGCGTTCCAGTTTCTGTTCGTCACCTGCTCATCGCTCATGCTCTATTTCGATCGCCGAATGGCGTTCTTCGCCCTGCAGACGGTTTTCCTCGTGCTCAACGGGGCTTTGACCTGGGCGCTGCTGCCGCTCGGAGCGAATTATCTGGGTCTTGGCTTTCTCGCCGCCTCGGCGATCTCCGCCCTGGTGGCTTATCTCGCCTTGGCCAGAACGCTCTACCGGCTCGATTACCTGACCTTCATCGCGAACAATCCGGCTGTCCGCATCCGAAGGCGGGCGGCGAAAGCGTTTTGAGCTCCCGGTCCGCGACATAGCCGACGTAGCCGAGGTCCCGGATCTCGCGCAGCATCGCAGCGGCAAGTTCCCGATCGGCGGTGTATTCAACCACCAGGACCGGCTTGCCCGCCGCCACCAGGGGCCGCAGCTGCCTGACCGAGTCGGCGATGCTCTTGTGGGTGTTGCGCACGTCCGGCTGTGCCTCGCCGTAGAGCAAGTCCTCGCGCCCGAAGCCGTCGATCACCCGCAGGAAACGGCGATTGCGCAGGAGGTCGTCGCCGTTTTGCGGAACGATCAGGAAGCCCCCATGCTCGGTGCGCGCGTAAGAGGCAATGGCGCCGACGAGATCGACCATGTCGGCGGCGGCGGAGGGTCGTCGCCGTTTCCACTGCTCGAACTTGTCGACGCCGTCGAGATAGACCCCGTCGAAGCCGGCATCGAGGATGCGGTCGAGATAGGCGTTGGGGCTGCCGAACAGGATGGCCTGCCACTCGGGATGCCAATATTGGACGAGGTAATTGCCCGGCCAATCCGGGTTTTCCGGCTCGAGCCAGTCGGGACGATGCTTGCGCCAGTCCTCCTGCCAGTAATAGCGATAGTCCTCGGCCTCTCCGATACTGACATAGGCAAGGATCAAACGCTTGCTGCCGTCCGGCTTGGTCCGCATGAGGTCGACGACCTCGCGCGGGAACGCGCTGGCGTTGCGCCGGTCGAACCCGTAATCGATCACCACGAGGTCGTACGGGCTGACCTTGATCTCGTCAGGATCGACGTTCTGCAGCTGGAAGGCCCAGCTGCGGACGTCGTGCAATCGCGGCGCAACAAGGCCGGGCGAGCAAAGCGCGATCATGAGCACCAAGCCGGCGGCCAGGCCGCAGCCGTTACGGAGCGAGCGAGTGAACATGCTTAGATGCGGGATATGTGCCGACGGAAGATGCCCATGCCGCGGATCGCCCTGCCGAGCCACGGCGGCGATCGTAGGGTCGATTCGTGGCCCTTGCGGCTCCGAAAGTCGCTGGTTGACGGACGGTGCGGCAAGTCGTCATGCCTGGGGCCGGAGCTGACAGCGAGACGTTGCGGACTCTGCGGACAAATCATACGACCAACCTGACGCCATGTCGGCTTTGCTCGGATAGGTCCGCAACCGCTCCAGAGCGCGCGGGCATTGACGCCTTTCTGCCGCGAACCGGTTGGCGCTTCGCCGGACAAACGACATGGGGGCAAAAATCGCAACTCAGCATAAAGCGATTTCGCTCCAGGATCGAGAACAGGGAGGGAAGGCGAGATGAAGAGATGGTTCCTCGCGCGCTGCGCGCTCGCAGCGTTGTTCGCGCAGTTGTTTATGTCTTCGCTTGCGACCGCGCAAACCTATCCCTCCCGCCGCATCACGCTGATCGTTCCCTACACGCCGGGCAGCGGGTTCGACATCGTCGCGCGCACTGTCGGACAGAAGCTCGCCGAGCGTTGGGGCCAGCCCGTGGTGGTGGACAACAAGCCGGGCGCAAGCGGCTCTCTCGGCACCGAGATGGTCGCCAATGCGCCGCCGGACGGCTACACGCTGCTGGTGAGCGGCGCGCCGCACACGGTGTATCCGAGCCTAGTCAAGAACCTGCGCTTCGATCCGGTTGCAAACTTTACCCCGATCGGCGTGGTGGCGACCGGAAGCGTCGCGCTCACCGTCAATCCCGCCGTCCTGCCGGTCAATTCCGTTGCGGAACTGATTGCGGCAGCCAAGGCACAGCCGGGAAAGCTCAATTACTCGTCGCCCGGCATGGGCACCCTGCAGCATCTCGGGATGGAGCTGTTCAAGCAACAATTGGGACTCGACGTGTTGCACGTGCCCTACCGCGGGGCTTCCATCGCCTTGACCGATTTCCTCACCGGGCAGGTGCACTTCACCTATCTTCCGGTCAACACCGCGTTGCCGCAGGTGCAGAGCGGCAAGCTGCGCATGCTGGCGGTGGCGAGCTCGAAGCGATCGCCGATGGCCCCCGATGTGCCGAGCCTGTCCGAGCTGGGCTATCCGAGTCTCGACTTCGATCTCTGGTTCGGTTTTCTCGCCCCGGCCAACCTGCCGGTCGCGATTGCGCGCCGGTGGGAACAGGAGCTTGCCGCAATCAGCGCCATGCCCGACGTGCAGGACAGTTTCCGCAAGCAGGGGCTGACGCCGGTCTACATGGACTCCGGCAAGACCGCCGCCATGATCAAATCCGAAATCGCGCGTTGGCGCGACGTGGCGCAGAAGGCCGGCATCAAGCCGGAGTGATGTTCCAAGGTCTACCGCGCGCCTCGTCACCTGCGCGGCTCGACCGGGATCGATCTTCGTCGGGAGAAATGGCGGCGGAGCCCAACACGGCGCCGCGACGCGTGTCCGCTCGAACTCCGAAATAGAGGTGAGGGTGACCGGATGGAAACCAGGTGCCATCCGCTATCACCCGCCGCCCGCTGGACCCGGATGTCGCCGTGGCTTCATCCGGGTCACATGCCGCGTCCTGCTCGCTACAGCAGCGGTCCCGGGCTCTTCTTGTAACGGTTGACGATCGCGTCCGCGCTCATGTAGGCGAGCGCCTGGATCGTCAGCGTCGGATTGAATCCGCTCATCGACGGGAAGGTCGAGCTGCCAACAACGAAGAGGTTGGGAACGTCCCAGCTCTGGCCGTAGCGGTTGACTACCGACGTCTTGGGATCGTTGCCCATGCGCGTACCGCCCTCGTGGTGCGCGCCCGGCGCGCCCGCCGGGCTGACCGGCGCGCGCCACACCAGAGAGGCGCCCATCGCCCGCCCGATCTCCTCCATTTTCTTCTGCATGAACTCGACGCGCGCGCGCTCGTTCGGCCGCCGCCAATCGTAGGTCAGCCGGGGCGCCGGCAAGCCCCAGGCGTCGCGCACGTTGGGATCGAGATCGATGGTCTGGTCGGCGTAGGGCAGGTTTTCGGTTTGGGCAACCATCGCGGCGTGGCGCGTGAAATATTTCGCCAGGAAGTCGCGATAGGCCGCACCCCAGCGCGGGACATTGGGTGGCGTGGCGACGGTGGTGAGGCTGATGGGGCCGCCCTCCAGGTTGCCGGTGCCGATCGAGAATCTGCGCGCCGCGGATGAAACCGAGGCCGCTGTGATCGAAATTATCGGCGTTGAAGTCGTCGAGCGTGTGCTTTTGTGCACTCGGCCCCATATAGACGTTGAGATGCCGATCGTCGAAGCCGACGAATACATTCGCCATCATGTGTCCCGTCAGGTGCTTGCCCACGTGCCCGCTTGAATTGGCGAGGCCGTTTGGGAATTTTTCGGTCTTCGACAGCAGCAGCAGGCGGGTGTTGTCGTAGATGAACGGCGCCAGGATGACGAGCTCGGCCTCGATCGTATTGTCCGAGCCGTCGGCTCCGTAATACGCCACGCCGGTCACGCGGCCACTGTTGTCGCTGTTCACCCGGTAGGCCATGGCGCCGGTGATGAGCTTGAAGTTGCCGGTGGCGTCGGCCTCGGGCAGCTTGGTGACGAGGATCGACGACTTGGCTCCGACGTGGCATCCGAAGGCCTGGCAAAAGCCACAATAAGTGCAGCCCGGCCGCCCGTTGTATGCTTGCGAGATGATCGCCCGCGGGCTCGAGAACGGGTGATAGCCGAGCTTGCGGGTTGCGGCATCGAAAATGATCTCGGATTGCTCGGCCAGCAATGGCGGCAGCGGGTAGTCGCGGCGTCGGGGCGCTTCGAATACGTTGCCGCCGTCGATCTTCTTGCCCTGCAGATTGCCCGCTTTGCCCGAAACGCCGAGCTCGTACTCGGCGCGATCGTAGTGGGGCTCGAGGTCGGCGTAGCTCAACGGCCAGTCCGCGAGCGAGGAGTCTTCCGGGATCGCGGCAGCGCCGTAACGTTCGACGGTGTGCGAGCGTGCGCGGAAGTCGTCCTCGTGCATGCGCCACGACAGCGCGCCGTAGTGCACGGTGCCGCCGCCGGCCTGGTTTCCGTAGTTCTGCACCGGGATCGGCGTCGCGCGCGCATTGCCGTTCGGCCGCCAGGTAATCGGCTGGCGCTGGACATTCGGGCGCAGGTCTTGGCGCTGGAAGTAGCGCAATTCGTCGTGCGGGTTGAAGTCCTCGGTTTTCAGACGCGGGCCGCGCTCGAGCCCGATGACTTTCATGCCGGCCTTCCCGAGCTCGGCCGCGAGGATGCCGCCGGCCGCGCCGACACCGACGATGACGACGTCAGTCTTTTCGGTTGCCATGGCTCATGTCCTCTTGATCGGGGTCTTCGACTGCGATTGCAGGCCGACCATGGGCGCGCCCACGAAGGCGTCCTTGCTCTCCATGTCCGCCTGCGAGAACAACGGTTGCGCGCCGGGAAAGCCCACCAGGATCCAGCCCGCGAACTCCTTGTTGCCGCCGTAGACGGGGTCGGCGAACATCCCTTCCATGGTGTGGGTGCGCAGCGTGTTGAAGAACGCCTGTGCCGGGGGCCATGTGAACTCCGGCGCCTTTCCGCTCTCCAGCGCCGTGACCACGGCGTCCTGGCGGGCAGCGTCGAGTTGGACGAATGATTCATTGTAGGTCTTGCGGCAGTGCGCGTCGAGCGCAGCCAGGCCGCGCCGGTAGAAGTCCTGCTGATCGGAATAAGCGCCGGCCAGGGCGAGATCGATGTAGTTGAGCACTCCGGCATCGCGTGCGCCGGGCTTGCCCGGAGCTCCGGGCATCAACCGCTCGGCGAAAGCCGTGACCGTGGCCGCATCGTCATCATTGAGGAACGCGCCATGGCCGCCGGCATGCGCGTGCGCTTGCGCCGAGCTGGCGGGCGCGTCGGCCGCCGTGTGATGCTCCCGGGTTTGCGCCAGGGCGTTGGGTACGAAGCCCGCCCCCGCGACGGCGCTCGCGCCAACCGCCGTGCCGATCAAGAATGCACGGCGGGATTCGTCATGTTTGTTCATGCTGATGCCTCCCTACGTTTTGAATTGGTCTTGTTCCTAACGGGCAGGATGCGCCGCGCTGAATGGGTCGGCAACTGATGGGCCAGTCGGGCTGACCTATCCGGCGGTTGCGCCGACGCAAGCCGGCGCACGCCGAAAAGGGCGTCAGTCTTACGACTGCTTCCGTTTCGGCGACGGACTAAAGGCTCGTGCGATCAGCCCTTGGGGTCCTGCATGGCTCCGTTGCGCGCATCGCGGATCGCGGTCCAGACCCGCTGCGGCGTGGCCGGCATGTCGAGGTGCTCGACGCCGATGTCGGCGAGCGCATCCATCACCGCGTTCGCCAGCACCGCCGAGCTCGGAGTGATGCCGGCCTCGCCGCCGCCTTTGACGCGCAACGCATTGCCCTCGGTCGGATCTTCCGTGAGTTCGACGTCGAGGTGCGGGAAGTGATCGGCGCGCGGCATGCCGTAGTCGAGAAAGCTCGCGGAGAGAAGCTGGCCCGATCCCGGCTCGTAGACCGCGGCCTCCATCATCGCCTGACCCACGCCCTGCGCCACGCCGCCGTGTACCTGGCCGTGCAGGATGAGCGGATTGATCGGCTGTCCGCCGTCGTCGATCGAGGTGTAGCGGCGAATCTCGATCGTGCCGGTCTCCGGATCGACCTCGGCCTCGCACACCGCGGCACCGGTCGGATAGGCCGGAATGCGCCCGGTGAAGGTCGCTTCGGCCGTGAGCGGTCCGCGCAGATCGTCCGGCAGCGAGGGCAGATCCTCCGCCGCGCGGGCGATATCGAACAGGGTCAGCCGTCGATTGCTGTTCGGCGCCACGAACAACCCGTCCGTGAACGAAATGTCGCCTGCCGCCACTTCGAGCATGACGGCGGCGATGCGGCGCGCCTTGTCGATCACCGTGCGCGAGGTCTCGACCATCAGCGATCCGGCGAGCCGCATGGAACGATCGGAATGGGTCCCGCCGCCCGAGGCGAGCATCGCGCTGTCGCCGCTCACGAAGTTGACGGCCTCGGGCGTAACCCCGAGCTGATCCGCCATCACCTGCCGGAAGCTCGTCTCGTGGCCCTGCCCGCTCGATTGCGTTCCGACGATGAGATCGACGCTGCCTTCGGCCGACACTTTGAGCGCGACGCGCTCATGCGGCATGCCCACCGGGGTCTCGACATAGTTCGCGACCCCGATCCCGAGCAGCCGGCCGCGCTTCTTCGCCTGCCTGCGGCGGGCGGGAAAGCCGTCCCAATCCGCGCTCGCGAGCGCGCGCGCAAAGTTGCCGGCGAAATCCCCGCTGTCGTAAGTCAGTCCTGTCGCGGTGCGATGGGGCAGCTTCTCGCGCGGGATCAAATTGCGGCGACGCAGCTCCACGCGATCGATTTTCAACCGTTTCGCCGCGATATCGATGAGGCGCTCCATGACCGCGGTGGCTTCCGGCCGCCCCGCGCCCCGGAATGGCGCGGTCGGCACCGTGTTGGTCATCACCCCGCGCAGGCGCACCCAGGCAATCGGCACGTCGTAGACCGTGGGCGCCACGCGATAACCGTTGCTGAGCGGAACGTACGAGACGGTATGCGCCCCTATATTGGCCGTGAGCTCCAAGGCGAGCGCCAGCATGCGGCCGTCGCGGTCGAACGCGAGTCGCGCGGCGGTCACCACATCGCGCGCGGTGTAGTCGGTCAAGAATGCCTCGCTGCGGTCGCCCGTCCATTTCACCGGACGCCCCACGCGGCGAGCCGCCCAGACCACCGCGACCTGTTCGGGATAGAGATTGGTGCGCGATCCGAAGCCGCCGCCGACATCGGGGCAGATCACGCGCACGCGCTCCTGCGGCACCTTGAGACAGCCCGCCAGCGGATGCCGTACCCGATGCACGCCCTGGCAGCCCGAAATCAGCGTGTATTGGCTCTCGGCCGTGTCATAGCTGCCGATCGCCGAGCGCGGCTCCATGAACGCGCTGGCGGTGCGCTGGTTGCGGATGCTCTGCTCGATGATGACATGCGCACCGCCGATCGCGCGTTCGACGGCGGTGCGATCGCCAAACTCGCTGTCGAGTGCGAGATTGTCGGGTGCGTCCGGCCAGAGCGTCGGCGCTCCCGGCGCGAGCGCTTCCAGCGCATCGGTCACGGCGGGCAGCACGTCGTATTCGACCTTGACCGCCTCGGCGGCGTCGCGCGCGGCGAGCAGCGTCTCCGCCACGACGATCGCCACCGCCTCGCCGACATAGCGCACCCGGTCGAGCGCGAGCGGCAATTGCAGCTCGTCGAGGATTTTGCGCGCCGCCGTGGGCGCGAAGCTCGGAACACGGATATCCAGCGCATCGGCGGGATTGGGAAAATGCGCCATACCGACGTGACCGTCGGCCACGTAATCCGCGCCGGTGAGCACCGCCAGCACGCCGGCGTGCGCGCGCGCGGCGGATGGATCGATCGCGACGATGCGGGCATGGGCATGCGGGGCGCGCACGAACACCGCAAACGACTGCTGCGGCACCGACACGTCGTCGGTGTAGCGACCAGCCCCGCGCACGAGACGCAGATCCTCGAACCGCGGCAGCGGGCGGCCGATGAAGGAGCCGCGCCGGGGCGAGGTCCTGCCCGACACCCTGTCGATGGAATTCATTCCGTGCGATCTCCATTGCCATTGCCGGCTTAGCCCCGCAAGTCGGCCTACCCGACGAGCGGCGCCTGATATTGCGAACCCGGGCAAGCCCGGGTTCCGACGCAATCCGTCTTCTTTGCCAAGACTTCTTCGCCAAGGCTTCTTTTTGCCGGGACTTCCTCACAAGGACTCTTTTCGCGATGGATGCCCGGGTCAAGCCCGGGCGTGGCCCCTTGGCAAATGCCATTGCCAATCGGCCGCGGCCGTCGTTTATGGTCGTACCGATGCATTGCGCTATAATCCGTCGCGCCGAGGAGGGCCGATAGGCATCACGTCAATGGGCATCGTCGAAAAGACACCTGCGGCGGCACCTGCGATGGTCGCGGATTTCGACCGTTTCCGCTTGCGCCGCTTCGTGGAAGGGCTCGGCGACGAGCTCGCGATCGTAGGCGAAGCGACGGATCTCGCCGACGTCGCGATGATCCTCGAAGGCAATGCCAAAGCGGTGCTGTTCCGCGCGGTCGGGCCCGAGCATCAGGAGCTTGTCGGCAACGTCACCGGCAGCCGCGCGCGCATCGCGCGCGCTCTCGGGGTCGCACCGAGCGCACTCCTGCCCGAGCTGCTGCGGCGCCTGCGCAACCAGCCGGCCATCGTCGAGGTCGCGCGCGTCGAAGCTCCGGTGCAGGAGATCGTGCTGACCGGCGAGGACGCCGATCTCACCACGCTCCCGATCCATCTCGGTCACGGCGCCGATGGCGCGCCCTATATCTCCTCTTCCATCGACTTCGTCGTCGACCCTGAGTCGGGCTGGACCAATGTGGGAGTGCGCCGCCTGATGCTGCGCGGCCGCCGGGAGGCCGGCATCGACCTGGTCTCGCCCAGCGATCTGCGCGCGATCTACGAGAGAAGCGCGGCCGCCGGCAAGCCGCTCCCCGTGAGCTTCGTGGTCGGTGCGCATCCCGTCGACCACATCGCCGCGGTGATGCGGCTGCCGGTCGACGAACTCGGACTGGTCGCTTCGTTGCGCGATGCACCGCTCCCGGTCGTGAAATGCGTGAGCAACGACATTCGCGTGCCGGCCGACGCCGAATGGGTGCTGGAGGGTTATCTCGATCCGCGCGGCCATGTCGAGCCCGAGGGCCCCTATGGCGAGTTTCTCGGCTATTACGGCGCGCTCAAGCGCAACCCGGTCTTTCACCTGACCGCGATCACGCGCCGGCGCGATGCATTGTTTCAGACCTCGACCATCGGCGGATGGTCGCTCGGCCGCACCGACACCGCGCTGCTCAACGCGTTGCGCACCGAGGTCATGATCTGGCGGGCGCTCAAGACGGCGGTACGCGAACCCGTTGCCGTTCATGCCACGGCCTCGAGCGGGGGCATGTTCAACGTGCGCGTGGCGCTGCGCCAGCGCGTTCCCGGCGAGGCGCGCAACGCGATCGCCGCCTGCTTCGGCGCCCTGGTGAACGTCAAGAACGTGTTCATCGTCGATCCCGACATCGACATCTTCTCCGACGAGCAGATGGACTGGGCGCTGGCGACAAGGTTTCAGGCGGACCGCGACCTCGTGGTGGTGGGGGCAATGCGAACCTTGCCGCTCGACCCTTCGCTCGCGGGCGGCCGCACCGGCGCCAAGGCGGGCTTCGACCTGACCTGGCCATTCGGCAGCGGCGCACGCTTGGAGACGCGCGTGCCCGAGCCGCCACGCCTGCGCGGCCGGCGCTTCGCCTCGGTCGCGGCGGCGCTGGCCCACGGCCCCAAATTTTTCGAGGAACTCATGGCCGCGGTGGGCAGCCGCGATGGGCGGGAGATCGTGCTCGCGCTCGATGCGCTGCGCCAGAAAAGCCTCGATCGCGACGCCGAGGGACGCTATTTCATTCCATCCGAATAGCGCGGTCACGCGCCTCAGGGAGAAAACAAATGACGCCCGTGCTTTCGCGCATCCTGCTCGCGTGCATCGTCACAATCGGCGCGAGCGCTGCCCACACCCAAGCCGCGCGCGCCGATGAAGTCACCGTCAAGGTCGG
Organism: uncultured Alphaproteobacteria bacterium; assembly: GCA_963821505.1. Taxonomy (GTDB): domain Bacteria; phylum Pseudomonadota; class Alphaproteobacteria; order Rhizobiales; family Xanthobacteraceae; genus VAZQ01. The sequence goes on along the minus strand of CAWGEH010000004.1, from coordinate 393,667 downwards.
CACCGTGCGCTCGATTTCCACGGTTTCGATCCTGTGGGCGGTCGAGAAGGGCTACTTCAAGGAATACGGAATCAAAGTGGTGAACGAGAATCTCGACACCGCCGCGAACTCCATCGCGCTGCTAGCGCAGAACCAGCTGCAGCTCGTGGAGGGCGGAATTTCCGCCGGCTATTTCAACGCGCTGGAAAAGAATCTGCCGGTCACCATGGTGCTCGACCGCGTCTCAAGCCCGCTCGGGCACAATCTGATGCTGCGGCCCGACCTCAAGGGCCAGATCACGCAGTTGCGTCAGCTCAAGGGCAAGACCATTGCCACCAACGGCCAGGGCGCGGTGTCGACCTATGAAGTCGGCAAGCTCCTGGAATCGGATGGACTGACCATTAACCACGTCGACATCAAGGTCATTCCGTTCACGCAATACGCCGTGGCGTTCCACAACAAGGCGATCGACGCCGCAATCACGATTCCGCCGTTCACCGCGCAACTGCTCGACGGCGGGCATGCCGTGAACTTCAAGGACCCCGACGACATCGTGAAGCCGCATCCGCTCACCATCGCGGTGAGCATGCTCAACACCGATTTCGCCAAGTCCAACCGCGACCTCATGCGCAATTATTACGTCGCCTATCTGCGCGGCATCCGGGACTATTGCCAAGCCTATCACGGCGGCTCGATCCGGCAGGCCATGATCGACCTTGCGATGCAAACCGGGACCGAAACGCGACCGCAGCTGCTGCACAAATACCCATGGCCGGCGCGCAGCCCCAACGGCAGCATCAATGTCGATAGCATGCTCGATATGCAGGCCTGGTTCGTGAAGAACAAGATGAGCAACGCTGAGTTCCCGGCCGATCGGATCGTCGACAAGAGCTACGTCGATTACGCACTGGCGAAACTCGGGCCGTTCGTGCTCGAGAACAAGTCCAGCACGCTCGCGGGCTGCCGCTGACACTCCATGCGGCCGTAGACAAAGGCGCGCAGTTCGGGCGCCCCGGTCTTGCTGGCGCGCCTTTGCCAACCCTGCACCTGCTGCCGCTAATGCGATTTGTCGCGAAGGAAGCCTCGAATGGCCGGTGAGCGGCGCGGCGCGGCGATCGACATCGTCGGATTGCGCAAGGAGTATGTGAGCGGCGCCGGCCGCGTGGTTGCGCTCGACGAGGTCAGCCTGCGCATCGTGCCTGGCGAGTTCGTCTGCATCGTCGGTCCCTCGGGCTGCGGGAAATCCACGCTGCTGCGCATCCTCGCCGGGCTTGCGAAGGAGACCAGCGGCACGATCAAGATCGAGGCGCCGGGCTGGCCGGTCCAGAACGCGATGGTGTTCCAGGAAAGCGGGCTCTTTCCCTGGATGAGCGTGGAGGCCAATGTCGGCTTCGGCCTCATGACCCGCGGCGTAGCAGCGGCGGAGGCGGCGGCCCGGGTCGATGCCGCCTTGAAGCTCGTGGGCCTCACCAGGTTCCGGCGGCACTACCCGCACCAGCTCTCCGGCGGCATGCGCCAGAGGAGCGCGATCGCGCGCGCCTTCGTGACCGACCCCGCAGTGCTGCTGATGGACGAGCCGCTCGCCGCGCTCGATGCCCAGAACCGCGTCATCCTGCAGGCCGAGCTGGTGCGCATCTGGGAGCAGACCCGCAAGACCGTGATCTACATCACCCATTCGATCGACGAAGCATTGCTGCTGGGCGACCGCACCGTGGTCATGACCGCGCAGCCCGGGCGCATCAAGCAGATCATCGACGTGCCGTTTCCCCGTCCGCGCGACCTGATGACGTTGTCGGCATCGCCGGAATTCGGCCGGCTCAAGCTCGATATCTGGCAGGTGCTGGAGGACGAGGTCACGCGCGCACGTGCGGAGGAGGCGACATGAATGGATTGTCCAGCAAGGCGCGCGAGCGGCTGCTCTATCTGATCTCGCCGATCGCGCTGATCGCCATCTGGCAAGTGCTGTTGATTCTGGGGATCGGCGACCGCCGCTTCATTCCGGCGCCGAGCGACATCGCGCAACGCTTCGTCAAGCTCGCCGCCAGCGGCGAGCTTGAATGGCATGTCGCGGTCACGCTCTACCGCATCGTCCTCGGTTACGTCATCGGTGCTGTGCCCGCAGTGGCGGTCGGGTTGCTCATGGCCATGTTCAAGCCGGTGCGCATCTTCTTCGATCCGCTCATCGCCACGCTGTTCCCGATTCCGAAGATCGCGCTGATGCCGCTCCTGCTGCTCGCATTCGGCTTCGGCGACGCTTCCAAGGTCGCGCTGGTGGCGATCGCGGTGTTCTTCCCCGTCGTCGTCAACACCTATGTCGGCGCCGCCAATATCGAGAAGATCTACTGGGACGTGGCGAAGAACTACGGCGCGAGCCAGATGGTGATGTTCACCCGCATCGTGTTCTTCGGGGCGCTGCCGATGATCTTCGCCGGCCTGCGCATCGCGCTCGCGGTCTCGTTCATCGTGCTGGTCGCGTCCGAGTTCGTCGCCACCAAGAGCGGCATCGGCTACCTGATCTGGAATTCGTGGGAGCTCCTGCAGGTCGACGTCATGTTCGTGGGCATCGTGACCATCGGAATCCTCGGCCTCATCACCTCGGTGCTGTTCCAGGAGATCGAGCGCAAAGCCATTCCGTGGAAGACGGAGTGAGCGGAACAAGAGTACGTCGCTCCTGCGCTCAGGCGAAATGGGTACGCGCCTTTGCCTGGGCGTTGCCATTGGCCCAGCTCCCGAGCTCGCGGCGACGGTCAGGCGTGGGCAAATCGCTCGGCGCCGATTTGGATGCTGCAATACCACGGCACGCCATTTGCCCAGCCTATCCGCCATCGCATGGCTCGATGGCGGCCTATAACCCCGCGAGCGAGTAGCGCGAGAAGTCGTAGCCTTCCTTGGCGACGATCTCGAGCAGGAACGGCGCGCCTTGCTCGGTGACCCGCACCGCGTCCTTGATCGCCGGCACGATGTCGGCGGGCTTTTCGACCCGCGTCGCGGCGACATTGAGCCCCTCGGCCACCTTGGCATAGTTGCCGCCGACCGTCAGCGCGCCGTACTTCTTGGTCGAGAGCTCGAGCACGTCACGCTCGGCCGCCATCACGCCGTTGTTGAACACGACCGTGAGGATGGCGATGCGGTTGCGCGCCGCCGTCTCGATATCCATGCCGGTCATGCCGATGGCGGCGTCGCCCATGACGTTGACGCAAAGCTTGTCCGGCGCTGCGAGTTTGGCGCCCATGGTGATGCCGAGCCCGTAGCCGAGCTGGGTCGACTTGCCCCAGCCCATATAGGAGCCTGGCGCAGTGGTCTCCCAGAACGGCAGCAACTGCTCGCGCGGGCTGCCGGAATCGTGGGTGATGATGACGTTGTCGCGGTCGACCGTGCGCATGAGATCGCGGATCACGCGGTACTGGTTGATCGGCATCTCGTCGGAGTCGAGATGCTTCGCCCATTCCACGAGCCACGCCTTCTTGGCCGCGGCGATCTCCTCCTTGAGCGAGGCGAGCGCGTTGCCGCCGCCGCCGCGCCTTCTGGCGGCCGACCTCCGCGATCAGCGCATCGAGCACCAGCGCGGCATCGCCGACGACGGCGTGGTCGACCCGGTACTCCTTGTTGATGTCGCCGGCGTCGTTGGTGGAGTGGATGATGGTCTTGCCTGGCGGCACGCTGGGCCCGAACGGCGTCTTGGTGAGGCTCGAGCCGATGGCCAGCACGAGATCGGCTTTCGCCATGAAATCGGTGAACATTTTTGGCCGCGAGCGCGTCGAGGCGCCGAGCGCCAGCGGATGGCTTTCGGGGATGGCGCTCTTGCCCGGATTGGTGGTCACCACCGGCGCGGGCACGAGCTCGGCGAGCGCCGCCAGCCGGTCGCCAGCCTCCGCATAGAGCACGCCCTGCCCGGCCCACAGCAGCGGGTTTTTCGCCGCCAGCAGCATGCGCACCGCTTCCTTGACCGCGTCGGGATCGGGCGCCGTGCGCTGGAGCCGGCACGGGCGCGTAATCGAGCTCACCCTTGTATTCGGCCTCCCAGACTTCGTTGGGGATTTCGACCAGCACCGGCCCGCCCTTGCCGCTGCGCATGGCGTGGTAGGCGCGACGCATGAGATCGGGTAACTCCTGCACGGAATGCGCCAGCGCCGACCACTTGGTGACCGGCCGGTAGACGTCGGCGGCGCGAAACACCGGCCGCACGTATTGGCGCGCCAGCGGCAGCCCGGCCGGGATGATCAGCATCGGGACGTTCTCAGAAAAAGCCTGCGCAATTCCGGGGAAGGCATTCTCGATGCCGGGGCCGGCCTGGGCGGCGAATACGCCATTGCGCTTGCCGCGCTTGATGCGGGTATAGCCGTCGGCCATGCCGACGCCGACACGCTCCTGCCGGCACAGGATGGGCCGGATGTCGAGCGCGGCGCAGGCCTCGATCAACGGATTGCGCGGATAGCAGGAGAGGAACTCGGTGCCCTCGCGCCGGAGAATTTCGGCGATGATGGCGGCGCCGTTCATGGGACCTCGCTCGGGCTCAAGTTGAGACGCCCTGTTGTGTTTGGATGAATGCGCTCGGTGCCGCCGGCGGCCTGCCGGACGCGACCCCTTATTCCGCCGCCACCAGACTATTGATGCGCACGTGTCGCTCCATGGTCTCGGCGAAAGGCTGCCCGTTCGGCGCCGTGTAGCGGGCGGAGCGCACCCGGTAGCTCCTGGGATCGAGGCCCGGCAACGGCTTGCCGGCGGCATGGTCCCTCAGCGTCTGCAGCAGCAGCCGGCGGATCTTGACGATCGCGGTGTCGCTCACGCCGAGATGCTCGATGGTGCGGTCGGCAATCGGGCCCATGGATTCCTGGATGCCGCAATCCTGGACGCCGAAACCCTTGATGCCGGTATAGGAGCGGCCGCTCGCCTGCATCGCGCGGTCGATCAGGTAGTCGTTGTCCTTGTTGGCGACGGCGCGGTCGGTGCCGGGGATGTTCTCGGTGTGGATGCCGCGAAAATCCTTCGATCGCGCGAGCTCCTCTTCGGTGAGCGGCCGGGTGGGATGAAAATCGACGCTGTAGAGCATGGTGTTCTCGTCGTCCATCGGCACCCACACATGGGCGCCGGCCGGAACGGACGCGATGATCTTGTGGAACGGCATCAGCATCACGTTGGCGGTCCACGCGGTCGCGCCGCCCTCCTGGTCGCGGCCGGTCCCGGCGATGAAGCCGAAATCCGTCGGCACCACCTCGTAGCGCGACGGCACGTCGATGTGGTCATGATCTCCGGCGGTGCCATGCAGGAACGAAAGGTGGCTGGTATCGAACCCGCCCTCGAGTCCCTGCAGCCAATTGCATTCCTGGATATGACGTGTGAGGTAGCGCTGCGACGGCGGAATCAGGGTCCATTCCAGATCGGGAAACTCCGGCTTTTGCTCGGGCGGCCCCATATAGGCCCAGACGACCCCGCCGCGCTCCAGGCAGGGATACGCCTTGGCGCGCACGTTGCTCTGGAGCTTGCTGCCCTTGGGCTCGCTCGGCACATCCACGCAGTTGCCCGCGATGTCGAACTTCCAGCCGTGATAGACGCAGCGTAGGCCGCAGTCCTGGTTACGGCCGAAGAACAGCGACGCCGCGCGGTGCGGGCAGCGCTCGTCCAGCAGCCCGACGCGGCCCTGGGTGTCGCGGAAGGCGACCAGGCGCTCGCCCATGAGCTTGACCCGCGCCGGCGGCCCATCGGCCTTGGCGAGATGGTGCGAAAACGTCGCCGGGATCCAGTAGCGCCGCATCAGCTCGCCCATCGGCGTTCCCGGTCCGACCCGCGTCAGGCGCTCATTGTCTTCGCACGAAAGCATGACAGTCCTCTCCTCACCTCTTCCCGACCGGTGGACGCCCATCAGAAGGCGGGCCCACGGTTGCGATCGACGGAGCCGCGAGCTCGCTGCGCCGCGAGCTCCCCGCATTCGTCACTTGGGCGCGTAGGGCCCGAGATCCTTGACCGCGGCCTCCGCGATCGATGTATCGATCGCCGAAGCCACATCAACCTTGCCCTGGATCAGCCCCTGCGCCACGAAGAAAGCGAGATCGGTTTCCAGGCTCTCGAGATTGAGCTTTCCGTCGGGGTCGCACCCATGCACGCCGACCCGGCGATAGATCGCGGGGTCCTTGATCAGGCTGTATTCGGTCAGCACCGCGATGATCGCCTCGGCGCCGGGACCGGCAAGCTTGCCGTCTTTGACCACGTCGTTGTAATCGCGCGTTCCGCGCAGGAAGGCGCGCATGAACCGGATCGCGGCGTCGCGATTCGAGTTGATGAAGTGGCCGGAATAGAGCGTCACCGCAATCTGATGATTGGGGAACATCTCGTCGTCGCGCACGATGCGGACCGCGGCCCCGCTCGCTTCGACCGCGGTCAGCGACGGCTCGGCAAGGAAGCCGGCATCGATCCCGTCGTTCTGGAACGCCGTCACCATGTGCGGGAACGAGAGATAGACGAGGTCGACATCCTTGATGCCGAGCCCGACGGTGGCGAGCAGGCGGTCGATCGACGTGCTCGTTCCGGTTCCCGGTGCGGGAACGGCGACCTTCCAGCCCTTGAGGTCTCTGGGCGATTTGTAGCGGCCGGCGTCGACGAGATCCTTGCGGACCATCAGCGCGCCGGTCGAGAGCCCGGGCTTCGAGGTGCTCTTGTCCGCCACGATCTTGACGCCGAGGCCGCGCGCGACGGCGTTGAACAGTCCGGCCGAGATTCCTCCGCCGCCGACTTCGAGCTCGCCGGAGGCGAGCGATGCGACCATCCGGGCCGCCGCGTCGAATGGGACGAAGCGGACCTTGAGACCTTCGGCAGCGAAATAGCCGCGCTTGTCCGCAACGAACAGGCCGACATCCGCGATCACATTGGTGATGCCGACGGTCACCGTGATCGGTTCAGCCGCTCGTGCCGGAGCGGCCGCGAGCACGACGAGCGCCAGGAGGTGCGTCGTTGGAAATCTCATCCGACGTTTCCCCGATCATTTTCTTCGCGGCCGGCCTCGGACGCGGCTTCGTCGCCGTCGAACGCTGGCTTGCGGACACTATGACACGGCCGCGCCCATCGACAAGCGGCCGGCTGAGAGCGAAATCGTTTCAGATCGAAGGGCGATTCGCTCTAACCGTTTGTCCAGTCGCATGATCTATCGGAAAAGTCTGAAGCTTTCGGGATCATGCCCTAGTCCAGCCCCAAAATGCCTTTGAGCCGGGCAACGACGGCGTTCGGCGTCGACAGGATCTGCCGGGCGATCTCCTGCTGCGCCTGCCACGACACCGGCCGGAGCGGGAGCCCCCGCGCCGCCGCCTCGGCCCGCACCGCGGGATCGGCCATGGTTGCACTCCAGGCGTCCCGCAACGCCGCGAGCCGGTCGCTCGGGATATCGCCGAAGGCGACCCACGCGCGGCCGAGCGCGGCGGGCGCGGTGAGCAGCCGGATCAGCGCGCGATCCTCGTCGGACGTCATCAGCTCCCCGAGCGCGGGAACCTCCGGCAGCTCCGGCTCGCGCTCCAGCGCGACGGTGACGAGACTTGTGATCAATCCTTTCTCGATCCACTCCCTCTTGGTGCCGGCGATGACCGGCCATGAAACGGCGTGGCCGTGGACCTCGCCCCGTTCCATCGCCAGGTTGATGACGCCGATGCCGGGATAGCCGGACACGATGTGAAATTTCGTGCCCAGCACGGCGTTGAGAACCGTTGGAATGACGTAATTCTGGCCCGACTTTCCGCTCGCGCCCATCAGCACCTCTTTGTGCCTGGCGTCCTCCAGCGAATTGATGCCGCTCGCCTTCATGACGGTGACCGTGGTGCGGGTCACGTCGGCGCCGCCGAGATAGTGCGCTTCGGCGGCATCATACTTGACCGCCGCCACCCCAATGCGGGCGTTGACGATCAGATCCTGCAGCGGCACCCCGACATAGGTGCCGTCCTTCGGTGCGACGTTGTAGAGGTAGTTCATCGCCAGATTGCCGCCGGCGCCCACCATGTATTGGATGACGATGTTGGGATTGCCGGGAATGTGCTTCTTGATATGCGCGCTGATGAGCTGGGCATAAGCCCCGTGCGCCCCGCTGACCTCGCCGGCGCTCACCACCACGATGGTCTTGCCGCGATAGAAATCCGCGACCGCGTCGGCCGCTGCCGGCGCCGCCCCGGCCACCGCCAATAACGCCAACGCGAAAACCGCAACCGTCTTCATCCGGATTGCCTCATCTGCACCGCCTTCATCTGCATGGCCTTCATCGCATTGCCCTGATGGCGGGTTTCAGCGCTGCGGCTGCGATGCGCATGTTGATTGATTATGATTTCGGACGCGGCGCGCAGGCAAGTCCACGCAGTCGGGATGCCCAGTATCGTTGAAGAGTGAGTCGCGAGCCGACGATCTGTTAGCGAACTCGGTAGGCCCCCTCTCCCATAGGGAGAGGGATGGGGTGAGGGGTTATGGCCTCTCGATAAATCCGAGCCCCCTCACCCCAACCCTCTCCCCGGCGGGGAGAGGGAGCGCACCGAAATCGCGGCGCCGTCATGGAGTTTCACTGCGAGTCGCCGTTCCGTATCAGCGAATCTACAATTCCGGGTCGTTACCGGCCAAGCGAGTTCGAAATGGCGGCATCCCTCCGGCCCCGCCGGCAAGGCGAACGCACGGCGCCACCGGCACATTCTGGCGTGCACGATCAAGCTCCGCTCACCTTCCTGCGGCGTAAGCCTGCATGCCGCGGGGATTGGCGGCGGCGCGGCGGCGGCGGCCGTCACGCGCCGCGGCGGTGAGCCGGCCCTCGCACCAGTCGGCGTCGACCTCGACGATGTGACCGCGGCGCTCGAGCTCCTTGACGGTCGGCTCCGGCAGCCGGCGCTCGACCACCAGCACGCCGGGCCGCGCGGTGCGCGGCCAGAACGAGATCGGGAAATGCTCGGAGTGCCAGGCCGGCGCGTCGATCGCCTCCTGCAGGTTCATCCCGGCGTGGACGTGGCGCATGAACAGCTGGGTCGTCCATTGATCCTGCTGGTCGCCGCCGGGCGAACCCCAGGCGAGATAGGGTATGCCGTCGCGCAGCGCGAGCGTGGGCGAGAGCGTCGTGCGCGGCCGCTTGCCGGGCGCGAGCGCGGCGGGATGCCCCTCTTCCAGCCAGAACATCTGCGCGCGCGTGCCGAGGCAGAAGCCGAGCTCGGGAATGACCGGCGAGGACTGCAGCCAGCCGCCGGACGGCGTCGCCGAGATCATGTTGCCGGCCGCATCGACGATGTCGAAATGCACGGTGTCCCCGCGCATCTCGCCGATCCGGCCGACCGTCGGCTCGCCCGCGCCCATGCCGCCGACGGCGCGCCGCACCCCGTCCTCGCGCCGCAGCTTCACCACCGCGCCGAAGTCCGCGACCGAGCCCGGACGCAATTCGAGCGAGGCCTCCCCGCTCACGAGCTTCCTTCGTTCGTCGTTGTAGGCATCCGAGAGCAGCGTCGCCATCGGCACCTCGGCGAAGTCGGGATCGCCGTAGAATTTCTCGCGATCGGCATAGGCGAGCTTGGAGCATTCCACCAGCAGGTGGACGAAATCCGCGCTCACGGGATCGGCGCCGGCGAAATCGAACCCCTTGAGCAAGGCAAGCTGCTGCAGCATCACCGGGCCCTGCGCCCAGGGGCCGGGCTTGCAGACCGTATAGCGGCCATAGTCATAGGTGAGCGGCGCCTCGATGTGGGCGTGCCAGCGCGCCATGTCGTCGCCGGCGAGCACGCCGCGGTGCGGTTCGCCGCTGGTGTCCATCACCGCCTGCGTGCGGCAGAAGCGGTCGATCGCCTCGGCGACGAAGCCCTGCGACCAGGTCTTGCGCGCCGTCTCGATCTCCTTCGCGCGCTCGCCGCCCGCGCTCTGCGCTTCGCGCAGAACGCGCCGATAGGTCTCGGCCAGCGTCGGGTTGGTGAACAGGGTTCCCGTCTCCGGCACCTTGCCGCCCGGCAGATAGACGGCGGCCGAGGTCGGCCAGTATTTTCGGAACAGCCCTTCGACCGTCGCGATGGTCGCGTGCGCGCGCTCGACCAGGGGATGGCCCCCGCTCGCATAGAAGATCGCGGGAGCGAGCACATCGGCGAGCCGCATGGTCCCGTAATCGCGCAGCAGCAGCATCCAGGTGTCGAACATGCCGGGCACGCAGGCCGCGAGCAGGCCGGTGCCCGGCACCATGTCGAGGCCGAGGCTGCGGTAATAGGCGATGGTGGCGTTGGCCGGCGCCGGACCCTGGCCGCAGATCACTTCGGTCGCGCCTTTGCGCACATCGTTGAGGATCACCGGCACATCGCCGCCCGGCCCGTTGAGATGCGGCTCCACGACCTGGAGCGTGAAGGCGGTGGCGACCGCGGCGTCGAAGGCATTGCCGCCCTTCTCCAGCACCGCCATGCCGACGGCGGTGGCGATCCAGTGGGTCGAGGCGACCACGCCGAACGTGCCCTCGATCTCCGGCCGCGAGGTGAAGGGGTTCGGATTGATGTTTTTCATGCATGATCCGCGAATTGCAGCGCACCACTTAATCACAGGCCGCGGGCGCGACCAACCGCGGAAAAGCCGCTTTTTGGCAAGGTCCATTTGAACTAGAATCGGCTTCGCTCGTTGCTGTCACGGCCCACATGACGGAGGAAAGCCATGAAGAAACTCGTACTGGCGCTGGCCGTTTGCCTGATCTCGGCACCCGCCTTTGCGACGTGCAAGTCGGACGCCGCCGACAAGAAGCTTGCCGGGGCCGCGCTCAAGAGCTTCATGACCAAGTGCGAGAAGGACGCGACAACGACCTGCGAGGCGGATTCGAAGCAAAAGAATCTCGCCGGCGCGGCAAAAACCAGCCACATGAAAAAATGCGTCGGCGACGCGGTCGGTACCTGAGGTCACCCGTTCGTCGCGCGATGAAATCTCGAGTGCGTTTCACCGCCGGTCTTCGCGCGCCATGAACTGACGCAAGGCGGTCTTCGAGGCCGGCGACCGGCGGGCATCCCAATCCGCCGGCGCCGGCGAACCTGCCGTCGCCTCGTGCGAGGCGGCTTGATCCAATGCGCGCGGGTCAAGCCGTGGCCGAATAGCTCAAATTGGCGTAGCTGCGGTCCTCGAGATATTGATCGAGACCCCAGCGCTTGACCTGATCCATCACCTCGTCGAACTCCGCGCGCGGAATTGGCTGGTAGACGAAGCGCTCGCCGCGTCCGAACGCGCTGAAGTCCCAGGGCCGATAGTGCTCGAATTCCGGCGGGACCGCGAGCTTCCACAGCGGCAGATATTTCTCAAGATCGGTGTCCAGCGCCTTCTCGGCGCGATCGAGTGCACGCAGATAGCCCCGCACAATTTCGGGCTCGGAATTCTCCGGCACCCACCACAAGGTGTGGAACGTGTCGGCGATGATCTTGCGCAGGCCGAGCTGCTCGGCCATGGCGATCTGCGGCGGCAGCAGGCTTGCCGCCTCGACCTCCCCTTCGATCAGGGCCTTGAGCCGTGCGCCGAAGCCCCCGGTGTTGACCGTCTTGATGTGCTCGAGCGGCAGATACTTCTCGAGCCGATAGGGCACGTTGAAGTGGCTGCCGGCGCGCATCCCCACCGACACCGGCACGTCCTTGAGGTCTTCCGGCCCGCGAATTTTCGAATCCGGCCGCACGAAGATAGCCCACGGCGAAACGCCGTACGCCTCGGGCACGAAACGACCCATTCCGGCGCTGGCGTTGCAGATGCTGCCCCAGGCGCAGGCGCCCTGGATCACGTCCCGGCCCTCGGCATAGGGCTTGTCCTGCGGTCGGTCGAAATAGGAGAGATTCTTCCAACTCGACTGCGTGCCGCGGAACGTCTTCCAGTCGAAGTCGACGTCGAGCCCCTCGGCGGCGAAGAAGCCTTCCTGATGGGCGACGAAATCGTTGAGCCCCATGCCTTTGGGGGCCACCGTTACCGGTTTCAAGCTGCTGGCCATGGCGATGTTCTCCCGGAACCCGCCGGCCGTTGCGGCCGGCGCAAGGCGAGCGACTATTCTAACGCATTGCTCGCTCCGGATCACTCGTTTCGTGGATCTGCGCCGACGCGCCGCAGGACAATGGGCAGCCGCCACGCGCCCGCACGCGCCTGTACGCGCCTGGGCCGCCGCCCATGCGGGCCGGATTCGGGCGCACGACATCGAGTTGCAAGTGCGCAACGTGCCGGCCGCCGGCGCCGCAACAAACGCGAAGAACTCGCGGTCGCAGATTGCGCTAGGTTGATGAACAATGGGATGAAACGGGAATGGTGCGCCTCAGGAGCCCGCAGGATTTCGGAGCCGCGATCATCCTGGCCGTGATCGGCATCGCCGCTCTTTGGCTCGGCCGCGACTACGAAATCGGAACGGCTCGCGCATGGGGCCGGGCTACCTGGTCATCCTGCTGGGGGTCGGTCTCGTCGTTTTCGGCGGCATCGTGACGCTGCCCTGGTTCCGCAGGACGCGCGCGACCGCCTTCCAGGAGTGACGTTCGTGGCACCTGTTCCTCGCCTGCGCGCCTATCGCGGCCCCGCTATTCTCGCATATGGCTTCAGGCCGTTCTTTCTTTTCGGCGCGCTCTACGCCGGCACCGAAGTCTTGCTTTGGATACCTTTGCTGTACGGCAAGATTTCCCTTTTCACGGCTTTCCCGGCCCGTGACTGGCACGTGCACGAGATGCTCTACGGCTATCTTCCGGCCGTCATGACGGGATTTCTCTTGACCGCAATCCCGAATTGGACCGGGCGCTTGCCGATCCAGGGCGCGCCGCTGTTGGTGCTGGTCGCGACGTGGGCAGCCGGCCGCCTGGCAATCGCCGTATCCGGGCTGATCGGCTGGTTTCCGGCAGCGGTCGTCGATGGCGCCTTTCTCGTCCTGGTCGCCGCGGCAACTGCGCGCGAGATCATGGTCGGACGGAATTGGCGTAACCTCAAAGTCGTTGTCATCGTCGCCGTGCTGGCGGCGGGGAACATCGGCTTTCACCTCGAGGTCCGCTTCGTCGGTTCGGCCGAGTACTCGATCCGTCTGGGAATTGCCGCGGTCGTCACGCTGCTCATGCTCATCGCCGGGCGTCTCATCCCGAGCTTCACGCGCAATTGGCTGGCGCGGGAGAACCCCGGACGTTTGCCGGTGCCGTTCGGCCGCTTCGACACGATTGCGATCGCGGCCGGCGGCGCCGCGCTTGTGCTCTGGGTCGGCATCCCCGAGGCGCGCGTCACCGGCGTGGCGCTGGCCGCTGGCGGCGTGCTGCAGGCGGCGAGACTGGTCCGCTGGGCCGGCGACCGGACGCTCCACGAGCGCCTGCTGCTCGTTCTGCACCTCGGCTACGCCTTCGTGCCGCTCGGCTTCGTGCTGGTCGCGCTCGCTGCGTTGGATATCGCGCCCGCCAGCGCCGGCATTCATGCCTGGATGGTGGGCGGGGTCGGGACCATGACGCTCGCGGTCATGACCCGGGCCAGCTTGGGGCATACCGGCCACGAGCTGACGGCGTCGCTTGCAACGCAATTCATCTACGCGGCGGTGCTGCTGGCCGCCGTCGCGCGGATCTGCGCCGCTCTCGAGCCGCGCTGGAGCGAGCCGCTGCTGCAATTGGCGGCGTTCGCTTGGGCGGCGGCCTTCCTCGGATTCGGTATCGTCTACGGCCCGATGCTTTGTCAGCGTGCGAAACCGGCGGCGCGTGCACAGGCGCAGACTTGAATCTCATGCGGTTTCGGGGTGGGACGGGGCCAAAAACTCGCGCGCCATCCCCGGGATGGCCCCGGCCGGCAAACGGCCCCACGGACGACATATTGACGTGGTGTTGCTCGCTCCCGGCGGGCGGCGCGACGCGATGACGCCCGCGCCGCTGAGCGAGAACTTTCCTTGACCCACCGATTGCTCGAACTTTCCATCCCAGGCCGTCCATGACCGTGGCCAACCCCTCGCCGCCGCATTTCGATCTCGATCTCAAGCCGACGCCCGCGCTCTATCTCGCGGTCGGGCTCGAGGCCGGCGCGGTGATCGCGCTGCAGATTTGCATCATGCGGATTTTCTCGGTGGGGAGCTGGGCCCATTTCGGGTCGCTGGTGGTCAGCCTCGCCATGCTGGGCTTCGGCCTCACCAGCGCGGTCATGTGCATCGGCAAGGGCTGGTTCGAGCGCCACTGGCGCGGCGTGGCGACGGCGGCACTCTTGCTGTTCGGCCCGCTGACGGTGGTGTCCAACCTCCTGGCGCAACAGATTCCCTTCAACGCCATCTTTCTCGTTTCCGACCCGATGCAGAAATGGCGGCTCGCCGGCAACTTCATGCTCTATATGCTGCCGTTCCTCGCCGGCGCGCTCTATCTCGGCACCGTGTTCCTCAAGGCCAAGAAGATTTTCGGGCGCGTCTATTTCGCCGATCTCACTGGCGCCGGGCTGTGCGGGCTCGCGTTCCTGGCGGCGATGTATCTCTCGCCGCCCGAGAATCTCATCCTGGTACCGCTCATCCTGTGGTTTCTGGGCAGCGTCTTGTGGTTCTCGGCGCTCGCCAATCGCCGCGGCATGCTGTGGCTCTCAGCGGTGGCAGTCGGCGCGGTCGCCGCTCACTTCGCATTGCCGCCGCTCCTCGACATTCCGGCGCTCGCGGTCTCCGACTACAAGGGCGTGGCCTATGCGCGCAAATTTCCCGACAGCCGGCGCGTCTACGCACGCCCCTCGCCGTTCGGATATCTCGAGGTCTATTCAAGCTCGTACCTGCACTTCGCGCCCGGGCTCTCCGACAACGCGGCGTTCAGCCTGCCGAAGATGCCCGACAACGCCTATCTCGGCATGTATATCGACGGCGAGGGGCCGAGCGGCATCATCCGCGACCTGCCGGCAAGCGAGACGGTCTATTACCGCTTCCTGCCCATGGTCTACCCCTATCTCATCAAGCAGGCGCCCGACACCTTCGTGATCCAGTTCGGCGGCGGCATCTCGACCTCGGTCGCACTGCGCAGCAATTCCAGGAGCGTCACCGTGGCGGAGGGAAACCCCGCGGTGCTCGACGCCTTCCGCACGGACAAGGGTTTGCGCGATTTCACCGGCGACGTGCTCCACAATCCCAAGGTGCGCGTCATCGACTACGACGGCCGGCTCTATCTCGCACATACCTCCGAACGCTACGACGTCATCGACCTGAGTTCTTGCCGATTCGGCGGGGCTATCGAGCCCGGGCGGCTTCGCCATCGTCGAGAAGTTCTCCTATACGCGCGAAGCGATGGAAAGCTACATGCGCGCGCTCAAGGACGGCGGGATTCTTTCCGTCACGCTCTGGAACAAGGAGGAGCCGCCGAAATCGGTGCTCAAGCTCTATGCGACCATGGCGACGGCAGCGCGCGACGCCGACGACGGCGACATCGCCGATCGCTTCTTCGTGGTCGCGAGCTATCTCTCGACCGCGACCGTCCTCTACAAGCGGGGCGGATTTACCGCCGCGGACATCGGCAAGCTGCGCGAGCACACGCGCGCCATGTCGTTCGACGAAATCTATTATCCCGGCTTCAAATACGATTCGTCGCAGACCGCCAAGGTGCTGGACGACTACACCCGTCAAATCTTCTCCGATACCGACTCGCAGGGCGATTCCAAGGACGAGCTCAAAGACGATCCCCAGGACGATCTGAAACAAAGTCCGCCATCCGACGGGGCGCCGCCCACGGAAGCGTCGGCGAGCGAGCGGGAACCGGACAAGCAGACGACCGCAGTGCCGGCAACCATCATGGGCCAATTGGCCTGGCATCACCTCGTCCATGGCGGCTGGGATGAGATTGCCGACCGTTATGTATTCGACACGCGGCCGCTCACCAACGCGCGGCCCTATTTCGCCGCCTATGTCAAACCCGGCGACCTGCCGCGCGTCACCGACCAACTCGAGCTGCTGCAGGACGAGTGGGGTTATCTGCTGTTGTGGGCGACGCTCGCCATTGCCTGCGTTGCCGCGCTGTCGCTGGTTCTCATCCCGCTCGTTTTCGGCTGGCGCACCATCTTCAGCCACAATCCCGGCAAGTTCCGTACCATCGTCTATTTCGCCTGCCTGGGCGCGGGCTACATCATGGTGGAAGTGGGCTTGATCTCCGATTTCATGCTGGCGCTGAGCAATGCGACGGTGTCCGCCTCGGTCCTGATCACCGGCATGCTGGTGTTTTCCGGTCTCGGCGCTTTCGCGTCGGAACGCTTTCTTCCTCGCGCGCGCAGCCTGATGCCGATGATCTTCGTCGCCATCGGTGCGCTGCTCATCGGCTACGGGGCGTTCCTCGACCGCGTGCTCGACCTGATCGGCACCCTGCCCTACGCGCTGCGGCTCATCTTCTGCTTCGCGCTCATCTTTCCGCCCGCCTTCCTGATGGGATTTCCGATGCCGACCGCCATGACCTTGCTGGCGCGACTCGGCAAGGACCACATGTTCCTGTGGGCGTGGGGCATCAACGGCTGTTTCTCCGTCATCGGCGCCGCCGCCGTTCCGATCGTCGCGACTCTGTTCGGTTTGGGCGCCGTGCTGATGATCGCGGGCGGCGCCTATCTGGTCGCGATCCCGGCGTTCTTTGCGGTGCTCTTGCCGCTGCGGCACACCGCGGCGCCTTTGCCGGCGCGGGCGCCCGCGCCTGCGTGAGCTCGGCAATGCTTTCCCTTTCCCGTCCCTTGATGCGCATCGGCGTAGGGGCATGTCCCGGGCGCAGTGCAGCATGCCTCGCGCTCGCCGTCGCCGGCCTATTGCTGCAGGATACCGCCGTGTCCGCTCCCGCACCCAGACGCGACCTTGCGCCGTTGCCGGCGTCGAAAACGGCTCTGGTAACGTTCGCGATCTCGCCGTTCCCCTATCGCGGCGATGTGCCGGAGAAGAACCGGCCGTTCCTCGACGTCGTCGACGGCGAACGGCGTGGCCACTCCACCGTGCGCGGCGGCACCTATTGGGAGGACCAGACCTACAGCGACCAGCGCGTCCTGCTTCACATTCCCAGGGGGTTCGATCCGCGCCGGCCGGTGCTCATGGTGGTGTTCTTCCACGGCAACGAGGCGACGCTTCAGCGCGACGTCCGCGTGCGCCAGGCGCTGCCGCGCCAGATCACCCAATCCGGGCTCAATGCCGTGCTGGTGGCACCGCAATTCGCGGTCAACGCCCTCGACTCCAGCGCCGGCCGGTTCTGGGAACCCGGCATCTTCGCGCAATTCGTCGCCGAGGCGGGCGAGCGGCTGACCGAGCTCTACGCCGACCCCCGCGCGCGCGGGGCGTTTCAGGCCGCGCCGGTGGTGATCGCCGCCTACAGCGGCGGCTACAGTCCGACCGCCTTCGTGCTGCAGTCCGGCCGGCTCGGGAGTCGTCTGCGCGGCGTGGTGCTGTTCGATGCGCTCTACGGCCAGTTCGACAAGTTCACGGATTGGCTCGCCAGCAGGCCGCCAGCCTTTTTCGTGAGCACCTTCGGCAACGCATCGCGCGAGGAGAACACGACGCTGCAGCACATGTTGACCGAGCGCGGCGTGCGCATCCAGACCACGCTGCCGGCGACCCTGGCGCGCGGAAGCGTGGCGTTCATCGCCGCGACCGACGACGTCAAGCACGTCGATTTCATGACCGAGGCCTGGGTCGACGATCCGTTGAAGGTCGTGCTGCGCAGGATCCCGGGATTCGCGCGCGCGGCGGGCACTCCCGCCGGCGCGACGCCCAAGCAAAAGTAGGCGGCCGGCGCGCTCGCGCCTGCAACGATCGGCCGCGAAGATCAGTTCTCGTCGGCGCGTGATCGCTCAAGCCGTTCTCGCCGCCGGTTGCCATGCAAGGAGCAGCCAACCGACGCCATGGAAGATCAGGTCGATGCCGAGCAGAAATCCTATCACCCACAGCCCGGTCATCGGCCAGCCGATGAGAATTGCGAGGCCCGCCAGGATTCCGAAAATGCCCGACAGGAAAATCAACCAGCCCGACTGTGCCCAATAACGAATGCCGACATAGAGCCGAACGCAGCCCGAGGCAAACAACACGATGCCAAGGACATAGGTCAGGATGAGAGAGCCGGAGACCGGCTGGCTGACCAGGACCAGTCCGCCGACGACGTAGAGGAGGCCCAGGAAGATCTGCCACGCGAATCCTCCCCATCCCTTGGTCCAGAACGCGTGGATGATTTCGAAGACTCCGCCGACGACGGCGCAAATCCCGATCAGTATCGTGCTGATGATGGTGGCGAGAACGACATCGCCCAAGACAATCACGCCGGCGATGATGAAAACAATTCCGAGCAGAACGCGAACCCAGAGTGGCAGCACTGCACGACTGCCCATTGCTGACGCCGTATTTGTCGCCATAATCGCCTCCTGCCTCGAGGGGCGCCCCCCAGGAAGATTAGCGCGATTACGTCCTGTGCTGAACGGCCTTGCGAAGCTACAGTGATCTCCACGACGCCTACCAAGACCATCGTACCTGTGCACTGACATCACGGCGAGCATGGTGGCATCGAGCCGCGCGTCCGTTCTGGTGGACTTCGCGCTGCAAGGCGGCGGCGCCCACGGCGCCTTCACGTGGGGGGTGCTGGACCGGCTGCTCGAGGAAACCTGGTTAGGCATCGACGGCATCTCCGGCACCTCGGCGGGAGCGATGAATGCCGCGGTGCTGGTCGACGGCCATGCCGACAACGGCGCCGACGGCGCGCGCGCCGCGCTCGAGGATTTTTGGCGCCGCGTATCGCGAGCCGCCTTGTTGAGCCCGCTGCGGCGCACGCCGCTCGACGTATTGCTGGGCCGCTGGACGCTGGACCACTCGCCGGTCTTCGTCGCCATGGACCTCATGTCCCGCCTGTTCTCGCCCTACGATCTCAGCCCGGGCGGCGCAAATCCCTTGCGCAACATCCTGGCCGAGACCGTCGATTTCGATCGGCTGGCGCAAGCGCCGATCAAGTTGTTCGTCACCGCAACGAATGTGCGCACCGGACGAGGCCGGGTATTCCGAAACGGCGAGATCACCCCGGACGTGCTGCTTGCGTCGGCCTGCCTCCCGACGATGTTCCAGGCGATCGAGATCGAGGGCGAAAGCTATTGGGACGGCGGCTATTCCGGCAATCCCACCATCACACCGCTGGTGCGGGAATGCAGCTCCAAAGATACGATCCTCGTTCAGATCAATCCGGTCGAGCGGCCGGAGTTGCCGCGCGCCGCCCGCGACATTCTCAACCGGCTCAACGAGGTCTCGTTCAACGCCGTGCTGCTGAAAGAGTTGCGCATGATCGCCTTGCTGCGCCAGGTCGCATGCCCCGAGAATTGCGAGAGCGCCAAGTGGGCCGAAATGCGCATCCACCGCGTCTCGAGCGACGCCATGGTAGAGCTGGGCTATTCATCGAAGCTCAACGCCGAGTGGGAGTTCCTGAGCATGTTGCGCGACGAGGGGCGGCGCGCAGGCGACGCATTCCTGAGAGCCCATCACGCGGATCTGGGCCGACGCTCCACGCTCGACCTCGACGAGCTGCTCGAAGGCGTCTGACGCGATGGGTCTCATCTGGATCCTGCTCGGATTGGCGCTGCTCGTCTGGCTCGCGCTGCGCGGCGGGGCCTTTGATTCCTTCCAGGCCTCTTGCGCCATGTCGTCGGCATCGGTCATGAAGACCCGCCAAAGGTGCGAACACAACGGGACGAGGGCATGACCAGCCGGGCCGTACCGACCATGCTGGGGCTGTGCACCGCAGTCCTGGTTTTCTGCGGGCTCTACTTCGCGCGCTCGATCCTGGCTCCGGTCGCATTCTCGCTCTTCGTCATCGCCATCGTCTGGCCGTTGCAGCGCGCGCTCGAGACCAAGATGCCGAGGCTGCTCGCGCTCATCGCCGCGCTCCTCGTGACGCTCCTGGTCGTGAGCGTGCTCGGCTACCTGATCGTGTGGGCCTTCGGAACCGTCGGGCGCTGGCTGATCGACAACGCGCTGCGATTTCAAGCGCTGTACATGCAGTGGACGGACTGGCTCGAGGAGCACGGCATCCTGGTCACCAGCCTACTGGTCGAGAATTTCAACGCCGGCTGGCTCATCCGCGCGGTCCAGGAGATCGGCGGACGGCTGCACGGCCTTATCTCGTTCCTCGTCATCACCTTCGTCTTCACGGCGCTTGGCCTCCTCGAAGTCGACATCGCCAGGAAGAACATCGCAAGCCTCGGCGACAAGGAGGTGGCGCAGACCATCCTGCAGGCGAGCACGCAGATCGCGGCCAAGTTCCAGAAATACATGCTGGTTCGCACCCAGATGAGCGTGCTGACCGGCTTGGTGGTCTGGGGCTTTACGCTGCTCGCCGGTCTCGAACTGGCGACGGCCTGGGGCGTGATCGCGTTCGTCCTGAACTACATCCCGTTCATCGGCCCGCTGGTCGCGACCGTGTTTCCGACGCTTTTCGCCCTCGCGCAGGTCGGGTCCTGGCAATTGGCCGCCATCGTGTTCCTCGGCCTCAACCTCATCCAATTCCTGATCGGAAGCTATCTGGAGCCGCGCATCGCCGGCGCCGCGCTGTCGGTCTCGCCGTTCCTGGTCCTGTTCGCGGTGTTCTTCTGGGCCTTCCTGTGGGGCATCCCGGGCGCGTTCATCGGCGTACCCATCGTGATCGCGTGCCTCACGCTCTGCGAACAGCGCGAGTCCACGCGCTGGGTCGCGACGCTGCTGTCGGGGCGCAATCTTGCGTCGACCTGAGCTGCGCGCCGCTAAGACTGCCGCAGCGGTTGGCCCGCGATGGTGATGCGCTGCGGGGGCAGCAATCCGAGCCGCCGGTCACGTCCTACGGCGAGTGTGTGTACATAGAAGTACGTGGCCACATCGTCGGTCGCTTCCATCACCGGCGACGGCGCGGAGATAATGGGAAGGCCGCCGCATTCCCCGATCCAGTCGATGTGCCGATGGCCGTGCATGAGCACCGCGCGGCCGGCGAGCGGCTTCAGCCGCCGGACGAACCAATTGCCGTTGATCAAGGCCGTTCCGATCCGCACGGACAACGCCTTTGCCGGGCGCGGATACTCGACCACGTGGTGGTGAAGCACGACGATCCAGCACGCACGCGGATACTGCGCGCATGCAATGTCCAGGCCGCGGGCTTGATCGGCCGAGATCATCCCGAGCGCATTCGTGAACGAGAAATGCGTGTCGGCGTTCGAGTCGAGCAGAATGATTCCCAGGCCGTCGTCCGAATCGGGCGTCAGCACCATCGGAAAGACGCTGGTCCACAAATCGGCCAGACGTTTCGACAACCAGGGCCGGCCGCGGTCGGCGAACGTTGCCATGTCCTTGAGATGCGGCTCCAGCGTAGATGCAAGGGTTGCGCCCAGGTTTCGGCGCGCGCAATCCACCACGCGGACGCGCTCGCCCTGGAGGAGGCCCATCGCCGACAGCAGGCGCAGCTTGCGCAGCCGCTTGTTCGGGCTGGTCGGCAAATCGAGACGCGCCGGGTTGGCGCGATCGACGATGTTCAGGTCATGGTTGCCGGGAATGATCAGCATGCGCTCCGCGAGGCGCGGATGGCGCGCAACCGCGTCCAGGAATTCCGCCCACTCGCTCGAGCGCCCGGCATCGGTCATGTCGCCGCTCACCACGATGGCATCGAGCGGATCGCCGGCGTGGAGCAACTCCAGTTCGGCCAGCAGGAGCCTGAGGCGTCCGTTGCCGCTCGGCCCCGACCTGCCGCTTTCGAGGCGGAAGCCGTAACGTTCGCCCACGACGTGCACATCCGACAAATGCGCGATGCGCCAGGTGCGGGCGGCCTCGGGACGTTCATCGAATTGGTCGAGGTCACGGGGCTGCGCCATGGTTGCGTCGGCGATCGCCCAGACCAGCGCGGCCGCCGCGAGATAGCCGGCGACCAGCGCCAGGGTGTTGGCCAGGGCCACTGCCGCGAGGTGACTCGGTGACCCCACGCCCGATGCGCCCTGCAACAGGTCCGA
This sequence comes from uncultured Alphaproteobacteria bacterium, assembly GCA_963821505.1. Classification (GTDB taxonomy): domain Bacteria; phylum Pseudomonadota; class Alphaproteobacteria; order Rhizobiales; family Xanthobacteraceae; genus VAZQ01. The sequence continues at coordinate 371,836 of CAWGEH010000004.1, read as the reverse complement.
ATACGGCCACACCGCCACCAGCACCAGTAGCGCGAGCCCGCAGATCACGCCGCCGGAGACCAAAGCAGCGGCGGCGCGCAGCCGCGAGCGCTGCATCTTGCTCGCCTGCGCCGGCACCATCCTCTCGGCCAGCTGCCGCAGCGCCTCGCGGCACATCGTGTAGCCAGGCTGGACGACGAGCGAGTTGAGCGACCAGAAGCTGTTCTCCGCCAATCGGAACAACTGAGGCCCGCCGAACCAGCCGACCACGAGGACGATCAGAAGCAGGACCGCCGGCCAGAAGCCGGCGAGCGCGGTTGGAAGCTTGCTCGAAAGCTTGCCGACCCAGATCGCCGCGACGATCGGCGCGACGCCGAGTGCCAAACCCGGCAGGACGAGGAGCAGCGTGAACGCCGTCGCCAGCTTCGGCAGGCTGATCTCCGCGAGCAGGCTGCCGGCGAGCGACAGCAGCGAGCGACGCTTGGTGCTCGATGCGTCATCCTCGATGTCGCCGCGGCGAGGATCGATGGCCGGCTTCAAACAGTTCCTCCGGAGACATCGTGCACGGCAAAAGCCACGGCAAAATCGATCACATTGAATCACGATTTGCGCGTGACTTTGTTCGGTCGCATCTTATACCAACCTGGAGAAATGCCGTCTCGTCATGGCCGGCTTCATGCCGGCCATCCACGTCTTGACATGCCGCAAAGCAAGGCGTGGATGGCCGGGACAAGCCCGGCCATGACGGAGAAAACGGTCAAACGTGCAGGTTGGGTCTTATCCGAAAACTCTGCAACTTTCGGGCCCTGATCTAGCCGCGCTCCGAGCACATGCGCATTCCGGTGCGATCGCTAGACGTCGAGTGCGCTTTGCCGCCCGGTCCCGAGCCCGCGCATGAAGCGCTGGCGGATGAGCGGAGGATCTCGCGGGGTCTGCGCGGTGCCGCCCTGATCGTCGATCTTCACCGCCAGCAGAACCGGCCCGCCCTCGTCGAAGCGCCGCGCGATCAATTGCTCGAAATGCGCCGCGTCGCGCACCCAGTAGCTGTTCGCGATGCCCGCGCCGCGCGCGATGGCGACGATATCGGCGCTGCCGGCCGTCGCGGCCGCCTGCTTGCCGGTGATCTGGTAGATGCCGTTGTCCATGATCAGGATGGTGAGGTTACGCGGCTTGACCATGCCGATAGTGGCGAGACAGCCGAGCGCCATCAGGATCGAACCGTCGCCTTCGAGCGCGATCACGCCGCGCTCGGGCTGGGCGAGCGCGACGCCGAGCGCGATCGGGCAGGCCAGGCCCATGCTGCCAAGCATGTAGAAATTCTGCGGGCGATGGCCGGCGGCATAGAGATCGAAATTGGTGTTGCCGATGCCGGCGACCACGGCTTCGTCGCACGCAAGTTTCGCCACCAGGCATTTCGTCAAATCGGCGCGGTTGAGCACCTTCACGGCCGCAGCATCGATGGTGGAAGCAGGCACGTCCGCGCCCCCTCACGTCAATTTGGCCGCTGCCAGCGGATTGCCGCCGGTCAGGAGCGGCGAGAGGATGAACACGACAGGGCTTTGCGTGGTGAACGCCTGCTTGATCGACTTGTCGACGATGAACGGCATGGTCGCTTCGTCGCTCAGCGTATGATGCGTGACCGCGATCGAGTCGAGCACCGGCCGCATGGTGCGCGCGACCGTGACCTGGCCGATGTTGAACTCGCCCAGGGTGCCACGCTCGGAAACCACGATGATCGCCGGGATCTGGTACGGCACGATCAGCGACGCGAGCGCGTTGGCGATAAGCGCGAAGCCGCTGGTCTGCATCATCGCCACGCCACGCAACCCGCCCATATAGGCGCCGGCCAAGGTGCCGACCGCCTCGTCCTCGCGCGTCGCGCCGACCGACATGAAATAGTTGTCGGCCGCGGCGCCGGCGATCAGCGGCGTGAGCACGTTGTCGGGGACGTAGGACACAAGCCTGACGTCGTTCTCCTTCAGCGTGTGGAGAAAGCGCTCCGCCCAAGTCATGCGCAGCCCGTCATGAACAGCCCGTCATCCGCAACCGACACTCCATTGCCGCCACCGGCGCGCCGGCAATCGCGACACGTGTGATGAAGCGTCACGCCGGTCGATTGACCCCTAGCCTATCTGCCGCCCGGTTGCAAAGATGGGACAGAGTGCGAGGATGGCTCGCGACACGCGACCGCGTGAGGCCAGCTTGTGTGGCGGATTTGACGTTCCTACCAGCGTTGCGGCGAGTCCTTCGTAGGAACGTCAAATCCAAAGCCACACTAGAATCATATAGTTGCTAGTGTCCCTTTGGTTCCGGCGTTCGTATGAGTGCGCGCTGCAAAGGGATACGAACGTCGGGACCGGGACACTAGTGTCGACGACTCTGGAGGATACCGATGATGCACAGGATTTCCACCCTGCTCGCCGTGTGGAGCGTGCTTGCGCTATCGGGACCTGCGGTTGCGGAGACCTATCCGACGCGCCCGATCACGCTCGTGGTTCCGTTTGCGCCGGGCGGCAGCGCCAGCACCGCGGCGCGCGCCGTCGCGGACAAGATGAGCGAGACGCTCGGCCAGCAGATCGTCATCGACAACCGCGGCGGCGCCGGCGGCACCATCGCAACGCGCGCGGTCGCGGGGGCCGCGCCCGACGGCTATACGATCCTGGTGGTCACCAGCGCCACCGTCGGGACTTCTCCGAGCCTGTTTGCGAACCTCGGCTACGATCCGCGCAAAGACTTCGCTCCGATCGGCCTGATCGCGGCAACGCCCAACCTGATTGCGGTGCATCCGAGCTTCCCCGCCCGCTCGATGGCCGAATTGATCAAAATCGGCAAGGAGAGCGCCGCTCCGATCCCCTACGGATCGCCCGGCACCGGCACGCTCAATCACCTCACGGTCGAGCTCCTGGCCTATCGCACCGGGATGAAGGTGTCGCATGTCCCCTACAAGGGCGCCGGGCCGGCGCTGAACGATTTGCTCGGCGGCCATATCGGCGTGCTGATCAGCGCGATCCCGAATGCGCACAGCCACGTCCTCGCCGGCACGATCTATGCGCTCGCGGTGACGGGAGCCAAGCGTTCGCCTCTGCTCCCGGCGGTGCCGACATTCGCAGAGGTCGGACTGCCGGGCTACGAAATGCCGCTGCGGTGGGGCCTTGCCGCGCCGGCCGGCACCCCACCCGCGATCGTCGCGAAGCTCAACGGCGCGCTCAACGCCGCGCTGGCGACCGACGAGGTGCGGCAGCGGCTTGCCGTCGAGGGCGCCGAGCCGGAGCCGACCACGCCCGCCGAGCATGCCGCCATCATCGACCGCGAGGTGACGATGTGGTCGGATCTGGTGAAGGCCGTGGGCATCAAGCCGGAATGACCGGCAGCGTGAACGACCCAGCACGATCAACACGCACAATCAACACAATCAAAATGGCAACGAAAAGGAAACGTCCGCATGCCAAAGCCGGGGGCCCTTTGTAACCTCTTGCGCGCGGCAGCGCTGATCGCGGGGCTCGGCACCGCGGCCGCCTCCGCGCAGGACTATCCGAACCGGCCGATCACGCTGGTGGTGCCGTTCCCGCCCGGCGGCAGCACGACCATCGTCGCGCGGATCGTGGCCGACAAGATGAGCGAGGCGCTCGGCCAGTCGATCGTGGTCGACAACCGCGGCGGCGCCGGCGGCACCATCGGCAGCCGCGCGGTCGCGAAGAGCGCGGGCGACGGCTATACCATCCTCTTGGGATATACCGGCACGCTGGCGATCGGGCCGACGCTTTACGGCAATGCCGGCTACGATCCGCGCACCGATTTCGAGCCGATCGGACGGATCGCAACCGCGCCCAATACGCTGGTGGTGCATCCCTCGTTGCCGGTCCATTCGGTCCCCGAGCTGATCGCCTATGCCAAGGCCAATCCCGGCAAGCTCAACTACGGCTCGGCCGGCATCGGCACGGTCAGCCACGTCTGCGGAGAATATTTCGCCACCGCCGCGGGCGTGAAAATCACCCACATTCCGTACAAGGGAACCGGACCCGCCATCACCGACCTCCTCGGCGGTCATATTCCGATGGCGTTCGCGCCGGTTCCGGCAACGCACGAAAATGCCAGCAGCGGGAGGCTGCGCATGCTGGCCGTCACCAGCGCGGTGCGATCGACCCTGCTGCCGGACGTACCGACCATCGCGGAGGCCGCGTTGCCCGGCTTCGAAGCGGTGCTGCGCTATGGCCTGGTCGCGCCGCCGGACACCCCGCGCGCGATCATTGCGAAGCTCAACGCGGCGCTCAACGCCGCGCTCGCGAGCGACGATGTGCGGGCGCGGCTCGCGATCGACGGCGCCGAGCCGCTGCCGTCGACGCCGGCGGACTATGCCGCAGACATCGATCGCGAGGAAACCCAGTGGTCCAAGGTCGTGAAGGCGTCGGGCGCCAAGGCAGAGTAGAGACACGCAGCAGATAGCGGGCGCCAGACCCGGCCGGGACGACGTGACGGCGGGGGACCGTGCTCACCGCGGCAATCGGTTTCCGGGGTGAATGAGAGGACGATGCGATGGCGAATTGCACCACGACCATTGCGGCGCTGGCGGTGCTCGTTGCGCTCACCGCCGTACCGGCGCCGGCAACGGCGCAGGACTATCCGAACCGGCCGATCACGCTGGTCGTTCCGCTGCCCCCAGGCGGCAGCAACGACATCATGGCGCGCGCGGTCGCCGACAAGCTCAGCGCCGCGCTCGGCCAACAGGTGGTGGTCGAGAACCGCGCCGCCGGAGGGAGCGGAAGCGTGGGGACCCGCCAGGTCGCGCACGGTGCGCCACCCGACGGCTACACCATCCTGTTGGGCTATACGTCCACACTGGCAACCGGTCCAAGCCTGTTTCACAATGTGGGCTATGACCCGCGCAAGGACTTCGCACCGATCGGCCTGATCGCATCGGCGCCCGCCCTGCTGCTCGTGCATCCGAACTTGCCCGTCCGCGATGTCAAGGAATTGATCGCGATGATGCAAGCTTCGAGCGAGCCCTTCCAAGTTGGCACGCCTGGCACCGGCACGGTCAATTATCTCGCGGCGGTACTGTTCGCGCAGCAGGCCGGCGTCAAAGTCCAGCTGATACCTTACAAGGGTTCGAATGCGCTGACGACCGATCTGGCCGGCGGCCACGTCAAGGTCGGCTTCAATCCGATCCCGGTCTCGCGCGGCGCACTCGAGAGCGGTTTGATCCGCGCGCTCGCGGGAACCTCGTTGAAGCGCTCCGCCCTGTTCCCGGATTTGCCGACCGTTGCCGAATCCGGCCTGCCTGGCTTCGACGCCGTCCTGAGCTACGGGCTCGTGGCCCCGGCCGGCACGCCGCGGCCGATCATCGAGCGGCTGAACAAGGAACTGCGAGCCGCGCTCGCCACCGAAGAAGTCCGCAAGCGCCTGCATCAGGAGGGCGCCGAGCCGATGCCGACCACGCCGGAGGAGCACGCCGCCGTGATCGATCGCGAGGAAACCAAATGGTCGACGCTGATCAAGTCGATCGGGCTCAAGGCGCAATGATCATCGCGAGGCGGTCCATGAAGCTCACCTTGCCCGTCGTCGCCCTGTTGGCGGCGATGTCCGGCGCGCCGGTCACGGCCGCCGCCCAGGATTATCCGAGCCGGCCGATCACGCTGATCGTTCCCTACGCCGCGGGCGGCGGCAACGACGTCATGGCGCGGACCGCCGCCGAGAAGATGAGCAAGACGCTCGGGCAGCAGATCGTCATCGAGAACCGCGGCGGCGCCGGCGGCAGCATCGCCACCCGCCAGATCGCCAAGGCCGAACCCGACGGCTATACGCTCGGGCTGGGCGGCACCGGCACGCTGGCGATCAACCCGACGCTCTACGCCAATGTCGGCTACGACCCGCGCAAGGATTTCGCACCGATCGGCCTCATCGCCACCAGCGCGCTGGTGGTTTGCGTCAACCCGTCGCTGCCGGTGCGCTCCATCCCCGATCTGATCGCGCTCGCCAAGCGCGAGCCCGGCAAGCTCAATTATGCCTCGGCTGGCACCGGGAGCGGCATCCACCTCGGCACCGAATATTTCGCGGCCATGACCGGTATCAAGCTCACGCATATTCCGTACAAAGGCAGTTCGCCGGCGCTGAGCGATCTCGTCGGCGGCCATGTCGCGATCTATTTCAGCTCGCTGCCGCCCGCGGTCGGGCTGGTGAAGGACGGCAAAGTGCGCGCGCTCGCGGTGACCGGCGCCAAGCGTTCGGCCATTTTCCCGGAACTGCCGACGGTCGCGGAAGCGGTGCTGCCGGGCTACGAGGCGGTGCTGCACTACGGGATAGTGGCGCCGGCCGGTACGCCGCGCCCGATCGTCGACAAGCTCAGCGTTGCGCTGCGCGCCGCGGTCATGTCCGACGACCTCAAGTCGCGGCTGGCACAGGACGGCGCCGAGCCGCTTGCGTCGACGCCCGAGGAATACGCCGCCGACATCGACCGCGAGGAGACCAAGTGGTCGGCGATCGTCAAGACATCGGGCGCGAAGGCACAGTGAATTTGATCTCGTGTCCCGGACGAGCGAGCGCGTCGATCTGGGGCTTATCCGAGATCGGTACTTTAACTTTAAAATGCGCAGGTCGGCTAAACCCGACTGCGTGCGAGTGAAGATCCGGGACCCAGAGGCGGCACGTACGGTATAAGCGGCAAGGCCTCTGGGTCCCGGGTCTCGTTGCGCTTCGCTCCACTCGCCCCGGACACGCGGGGGCGTACGCTCGGCGGAGAATGATCATGGACGCGGCCGCTAGTACGAAGGCACGCACCGGCTGGCAGCATGATCTCTACGATCTGCTGCGCCGCCACGGCATCACCCAATTCGCCTATGTGCCCGACGCCGGGCACAGCATCCTCATCGACCGTTCGCTCGCCGACCCTGATGCTCATTCGATCGCGCTGACCACCGAAGAGGAGGGCGTGGCGCTGATCGCCGGCGCCGATCTCGGCGGCGCGCGCGGCGTGCTGCTGATGCAGTCGAGCGGAGTCGGCAACTGCATCAACATGCTGTCGCTGATCAAGGGCGGGCGCTTCCCGTTCCTCACCCTGGTCAGCATGCGGGGCGACTTCGGCGAGGGAAATCCATGGCAATTTCCCATGGGTCAGGCGACGCAGCCGGCGTTGCAGGCCATGGGCGTTATCTGTCTGCGCATCGAGCAGCCGCAAGACGTCATCGCAACCACCGGCGCGGCGCTGACCATGGTGTTCAAGAGTGGCCAGTCCGTGGCGGTGCTGCTGTCGCAGCGGCTCATCGGCGCCAAGCCGTTTTGAGGGGACGAGCGATGCCGCTGCGCAGCGTGACATCAGGCTCGGCCGCGGCAAGCGGCTTCGTGCTGGAACGCGGCGAAGCGGTGCCCGCGCTGATCGGCCGCCACGAGGATTTTCTGTTCATCGCCGGGCTGGGCGGCACCGCCTGCGACGTCGGCGCGGTAACCGGCGACGGCGCCCACGTCTATTCGCTCGGCGGCGCCATGGGGGCCGCCTGTATGATGGGGCTGGGCCTGGCGCTCGCGCGGCCGGACAAGCGCGTCCTGGTTGTCACCGGGGACGGCGAGCTCCTGATGAATCTCGGCGCGCTCGCCACCATCGCGGTGATCAATCCAAAAAACCTCGCGATCCTCTGCGTCGACAACGGCCATTACGGCGAGACCGGCTGGCAGCAGAGCCATACCAGCCTCGGCGTCGATCTCGAGAAGATCGCCATCGGCTGCGGCATCACGCGCACGCGCACGGTAGCGGCCAAGACCGACATCGCCGACGGCGCGCGCCTCCTGCGCGAAGGCAACGGCGCGTCCTTCGTCCTCCTGCGGGTGAAGCCGACCGAGCCTCCCGAGTTCAAGCGCAATTTTGATGCCTCGCTCTGCCGCGACCGCTTCCGCGCGGCATTGAACGACGCCGGAACCTGAAAGAGAGGCAGCCATGCAGTTCACCTTCACCGAGGAGCAGCAGGCTTTCGCCCAATCGGTACGCCGCTTCGCACTCGCCAAGCTCGCGCCGGATGCGCTCGGTCGAGCGCATGATCCGCGCTTTCCATTCGACGTCGCCAAGCTGATGGGCGCGCAGGGGCTGATGGGCATCACCTTGCCGGAGGCCGACGGCGGGCTGGGCGGAACGCTGATGGACGCCATCATCGCCATCGAGCAGGTCGCCGCCTCCTGCCCGCGCAGCGCCGACGTCGTCCAGTTCGGCAATTTCGGCCCGATCCGCACCTTCGCCGAATACGGCACGCCGCAGCAGAAAGCGCGCTGGCTCCCCGACCTGCTGCAGGGCCGAATGGTGATGAGCCTCGGCATCACCGAACCCGACGCCGGCTCTGCCGCAACCGAGCTCAAGACCAGCGCGAAGCCGGACGGCGCGCATTACATCGTCAACGGCAGCAAGGTCTTCTCCACCTTCAGCCCCGACGCCGCGATCTTTCTCGTTTACGTGCGCTACGGGCCGGGGCTCGACGGCATCGGCTCGGTGATCGTCGAGCGCGACACGCCGGGCTTCAAGATCGGACAGCCGTCGAGTTTCATGAGCGGCGAGGAGTGGTGCGAGCTCCACTTCGAGAATTGCCGCATCCCGGCGGAGAACGTGCTGCTCGGACCCGGCGGCTTCAAGAAGCAGATGGCCGGCTTCAACATCGAGCGGCTGGGCAACACCGCCCGCTCGCTCGCGTTCGGGCGCTACGCCTTCGACAAGGCGCGCGAACATGCCCTGACCCGGCAGCAGTTCGGCCGGCCGCTGTGCGAGTTCCAGGGCCTGCAATGGAAATTCGCCGACATGGCGATCAAGCTCGAAGGCGCGCAGCTCCTGCTCTATCGCGCCGCGGCCAATGCCGATCGCGGACTGCCCTCGGCTTATGAGACCGCGGTCGCCAAGGCGGCCTGCAACCAGGCTGGCTTCGACGTGGCGAGCGAAGCGGTGCAGATCATGGGCGCGCTGGGCTACAGCCAGGACGGCCTGGTGGAATGGTGCATGCGGCGCTGCCGCGGCTGGATGATCGCGGGCGGCTCGATCGAGATCATGAAGAACCGCATCGCCGAGCACATCTTCGAGCGCCGCTTCGACCAGCGTCGGCCGAAAGCGGCCGAGGCGGCGGAGTAGCCGGTGTCCCGGATGCGGTGCAGCGCGGAACAAGGGAGGCGGCGTCGATGCATTCTCCGCAGCAGAACGTGCGTAGCGGTGCACCGCTGATCCGGGACCGCCACAGACCGGAACAGTCCCGGTTCTGCAGCGCACCACTGCGCGCTACCGCGCTTCGTGCCGCGCCGCGCGCGGGACACGCCCATCGATCAATTGGACCGGACTAACGCATGTCTTGCTCGTCAGGGGAAAGTCTTCGTCAATATTTGTTCGCGCCGCGCTCGGTCGCCATCGTCGGGCAGTCGGACGACCCGACCAAGACGGCGGGACGGCCGCTGAAATTCCTGCGGCAGATGGGCTATGGCGGCCGCGCCTATCCCATCAATTCCAGGCGCAAAAGCGTGCTGGGCGAGCGCGCCTGGCCCGCGCTCGCAACACTGCCGGAGGCGCCCGAGCACGCCTATATCGTGACGTCGACCGAGGCCGCGGTCGCCGCGGTCGAGGACTGCGCCCGCCTCGGCGTCAAGGTCGCAACCGTGCTGGCCGACGGATTCGCCGAAGCCGGCAGCGCGGGGCTCGCGCGCGAAGCACGCCTGCGCGCGGCCTGTGCCGAGACCGGCATGCGCGTCGTCGGCCCGTCGAGCCTCGGCGTGGTCGACCTGCGCAGCAAGACCATGCTCACCGCCAATGCCGCCTTCGACGAGACCGAGTTGCCGGTCGGTCGCATCTTTGCCGCCTCCCACTCCGGCAGCCTGATCGGCGCATTGCTCTCGCGCGGCAAGGCGCGCGGGATCGGCTTCGCCGGCCTGGTTTCCGTCGGCAACGAGGTCGATCTCTCGCTCGGCGACATCTGCGCGGCCACGCTCGATGATCCCGGCATCGACGGCTACATGTTGTTTCTCGAGACCATGCGCCATGCCGAAGCGCTGCGCCGGTTTGCGCTGGCAGCGGCAGCGCGCGGCAAACCGATCATCGCCTACAAGCTCGGCCGCTCGGCGGCGGCGCGCGAGCTTGCGGTCTCTCACACTGGCGCGCTCGCGGGCGAGGACGACGTCGCCGACGTTTTTCTCAGGGCCTGCGGCATCGCGCGGGTCGACACCCTCGATGCCCTGCTCGAAGGGCTGCCGCTGCTGTCGCGGGTGCGGGTTGCCACTGGTGGCGGGCGCAAGCGCGTCGGCGTGGTGACGACCACCGCGGGCGGCGCCACCATGGTGGTCGATCCGCTGGCGAGCCGCGGGGTGACCATCGAGCCGGCCAGCGCGGCGACATTGGCACGGCTCGCTGCTGCCGGCATCGAGGTCAAGCCCGCGCGGCTCGTCGATCTCACCATCGCAGGCGCACGCTACCAGACGATGAAAGCCGTGCTCGACATTCTGCTCGCGGCGCCGGAATTCGATCTGGTGCTGGCGGTCGTCGGCTCCTCCGCGAGGTCACAGCCGGAAATGACCGTACGGCCGATCATCGACAGCGCCGGGGCGCGCAAGCCGCTGGCGGCATTCCTGGTGCCGGAGGCGCCGGAGGCGCTGGCGGCGCTGAGCCGCGCCGGCGTGCCGAATTTCCGCACGCCCGAGGCCTGCGCCGACGCCATTGCAGCGGCGCTCACGCGGCGCGCACCGCGATCGTCATGGCCGTTGCGGCCATCCACGACTTGCAGCCAGCCTAAGGAAGACGTGGATGGCCGTGACAAGCACGGCCATGACGGAACAAGCGGCCGCATGCTCGACGAGCTCGCCGGCAGCGCGCTGCTCGAGCGCCTGAGCATCGCGCGAGCGCCGTCGGTTGCACTCGACGCCGGCATCACGCAGGCGCCGCCCCTGCCCTTTGCCTATCCGGTCGCGGTCAAGGTGCTTTCCGCCGAGATCGCGCACAAGAGCGAGGTCGGCGGCGTCGCGCTCGGTGTCGCCGACGGCGCGGCGCTGATCGCCGCGATCCGGAACATCAGCGCTGGCGTGGCGGAACGCAAGCCCGGTGCGCGGGTCACGCGCGTGCTGGCGCAGCCCATGGTCGCGGGCCTCGGCGAAGTCCTGATCGGCTATCGCGTCGATCGCGACGTCGGCCCATTGATCATGGTGGCGGCCGGCGGCGTGCTCGCCGAGATCGCGCGCGACCGCAGCCTGCGCCTCGCGCCGGTCGATCTCGCCGATGCACAGGAAATGATCGCCGAGGTGCGCGGCCTCATTGCGCTCGCCGGCTACCGTGGCCGGGCCAAAGGCGATCTCGCGGCGCTCGCGCGCGCCATCGTCGCCCTCTCGCGGCTCGCCGACGATGCGCGTGTCGCCGAGGCGGAGATCAACCCGCTGATCGTGCGGCCTGAGGGTGAGGGCGTCATGGCCGTCGATGCGCTGGTGAAGCTTATGATGTAAGGTGCGCTCACCAAGCGACCCGGAGACATGCATGTCCCACGCCGAAGCCCTGCAGACCCTTCATCCCGCCGCCGGCGCGACCGAGGCCATCGTCGAATTCGTGAGCGAATTGCGCTACGCCGCGCTCGCCGACGAGGTCCGCCACTACGCGCGGCGGCATCTGCTCGATACCGTCGGCGTCATGATCGCGGGCGCAGGCGGCGAGGTCGCAAGGAGCGCCGAGGCCGTGCTCTCGGCGGTGCGCCCGGCCGGCCGCGTTCCGGTGCCGGGCCGCGCGCGGCGCGCGGATATCATCGATGCCGCTTTTCTCGGCGGCACCGCGGCGCACGGCATCGAGCTCGACGACGGCTTCCGGCAGGGTTCGGTGCATCCGGGCTGCGTGGTGGTGCCGGCGGTGCTCGCGCTCGGCTACGAGCGCCATAGCGATGGAAAAGCGCTCGTGGAAGCGATCGTGGCCGGGTACGAGGCCGAGATCGCGATCGGTCGCGCCTGCCATCCCGACCTGCGGCAACGCGGCTTCCATCCGGCCGCCGCGGTCGGCGTGTTCGGTTCGGTCATGGCTGCCGGCAAGCTGCGCGGACTGCCGGTCAGGCAGCTCGCGAACGCGCTCGGCATCGCCGCCTCGAGCGCGGCCGGACTGTTCGCCTTCGTCAACGGCGGCGGCGACATCAAGCGCCTGCACGCCGGCCACGCCTCGCGCGAAGGCCTGCTGGCGGCGCTTTTGGCCGAGCAGGGCGTCGAAGGCCCGCCCGACGTGCTCGAGGCGCGCGACGGCTTTCTGCAGGCCTTCGCCTTCGGCCGCGCTGGCAAGGCCCGCGCCATTACGCTGCCGCCCGCCGCGCCGTTCGGCATCACCGACTGCTACATCAAGCCCTATCCCTGCTGCCGGCACATCCAGCCCGCGGTCGAGGCGCTCATCGGCCTGCTCAACGACGAGACCATCGCAACCGACGAGATCCAGCGCATCGACGTCGCCACCTACCGCATCGCTGCCGAGCACGCCGAGACCGGCTGGGACGACTTCGCCAGCGCGCAGCTCAGCTTCGCCTACCTGATGGGGCTCGCGCTGAGATTCCGCGCCATCAAGTTCGAGCATTTCACCAAACAGATGCGGCGCGATCCCGCCTTCGCCGCCATCGCGCGCAAACTCACGGTGACGGCGCCGCCCGACATCGACCGGCTCTATCCGCAGCTGCGCCCGGCGCGGGTGACGGTCACGACCGCGCGCGGCAGCTTCACCCGCCAGGCCGACGAGGCGCTAGGTTCGCGCATCGTGCCGCTCGACGACAGCGGGCTCAAGGCGAAGTTCTCCGATCTCGTCGGACCGGTGCTGGGCGCCGCGCGGGCGCAGGAACTGATGGAGCGGGTGTGGTCGGTGGACGGCGTCGACGACGTTGCGCCCCTGGTCGAGTCGATGGCGAAGCCGACGCCGTAATTTTAGTCGCCCGTCTCCTCCGCCCTCATCCCCAGGAGCGCGCGCTTCGCATTTGTTCGGCAACACCGGATGTGCGTGCGCGTGTGGGGGCGGCCTCACGCTTCGAGACGCATCGCAACGCTGCAGCGACCTGCGGCGTTGCGATGCTCCTCAGCATGAGGCCGAGTGAGCATCTCACCCATATTTCGGAAACAGCGCGAGCGCATTGGTGCGGTCGATGTCCGCTCGGCGCGCGCCCGAGAGAAATCCGGATTCGTAGGTTTTGATCATCTCCGCGATCACCTGCGGATTGGCGAACGGGAAGTCGGTCCCGAACACGATCCGCTCCGGCGCGGCCACGTGGTCGAGCGAGCCGAAGGTCTGCTCCCCCGGCGACAGCGCGTTGTCGTACCAGAAATGCCTGAGCCCGGCATAGACCTGTTCGCGCGAGAGCCGCGGCAGCCGGTTGTCGATCATCGGCGACACCGAAAGCCGCCAGGCGAAATAGGGCGCAAGCCCGCCGGCATGGGGGAGAATGAATCGGACGCGTGGGAAGCGTTCGATCGCGCCGGAGAAAATGAGGTTCACCACCGCGCGCGTGGTGTCGAACAGGTACTCCATCATGAAGCCCGGCCACGGCAAGGCGAGACCCTTGCTCGAGGGATGCAGGCCGGGATGGACGAACACGACCGCGCCGCGCTCGTCCAGCATCGCCAGCACGGGATCAAACCTTGGATCGCCGAGGAAATTCTCGCCGTAGCTGGCAAACAGCGAGACGCCGTCGAACTCGAGCACATCGAGCGCATGGGCGATCTCGTCGAGCGCGCCCTGCATACTCCACATCGGGACGGTGGCGAAAGCGCCGAAGCGGCGGGGCCAGCGCGCGACGAGATCGGCCGCGTAGTCGTTGCAACGCCGCGCCAGGGCCTGCGCGCTCGCCTCGTCGCCGAAGCCGACGCCGGGCTGCGCCAGCGACGTGAGCGCGACCGCGACGCCGCAGGCATCCATCAACTCGAGCGCGAGTTGCGGCGTCCAGTCCGGATACTTGCCGATCGCCGGCCCCCGCCCGGCGGCATAGACCGCCTCGCGGTAGAACGGCGGGATGAGGTGGAAGTGAACGTCGATCCGGCGCGGCGATGCCATTATTCCCCCTGCGGGACGCCATGTTGAAGTTTGCGCGCATCCATGTCTCTATGCCGCGCAGCCAGGGAGGACAACCCGTGCCCTTTATGGACGCCAACGGCATCAGCATTCATTTCGAGGCCGCCGGACAGGGACCGTCGGTCGTGCTGCTGCATGAAATGGGCGGGACGCTCGACAGCTGGGACGGCATCTTCCCCACCCTGAGCGAACGCTTCCACGTGCTGCGCTACGACCAGCGCGGCGCGGGACTGTCCGAGAAGGTGCGCCAGCCGATCACCACTGAAATCCTGGTCGACGACCTCGAAGCCGTGCTGCCGGCGAGCGGGCTCCCGCCGCCCTACCATTTCGTCACCGTCGCCGCCGCCACCATGCAGGCGCTGATCTACATGATGCGCTATCCCGACCGGGTCGCGAGCTTCGTGTTCTGCAATCCCTTCACCGGCGCAGATCCAAGCCGCGTGGCGGCGCTCGAGGAACGCGCGGCGCTCGCCGAGCGCGAGGGCCTGCGCAAGGCCATTCCGGTGACCCTCGACAAGTCGTGGCCGGCCGACATCGGCGACCGCGCCGCTTACGCGACCTATCGCGGGCGCTATCTCGCCCATGACCCCGTGTGCTTCGCCTCCATGAACCGCGCGATCGCGCGGCCCAATGTGACCCACCTCGCCAAGGATATCCGGCGGCCGACCATGGTCGTGGCCGGCCGGTTCGATCAGGTGCGCCCGCCCGCCGCCAGCGAGCAGTTCGCAAAAACGATCCCCGGCGCGCGCTTCGAACTGATCGACGCCGTCCACATGATGCCGGCCCAGGCAGCAGCTCCCCTGCTTGCGCTGCTCGAGGAGTTTTTGGGTGCGCAGGCAGCCGCCGCACCGGCCGCGCAACGGGCAAAGGGATAGCGTTGCAATGAAGATCAAGGCCAACGGAATCAACATCAACTATCAGATCGACGGGCCCGAGGGCGCGCCTTGGCTCGTGTTGAGCAATTCGCTCGCGACCAATCTGTCGATGTGGGACGAGCAGGCCCGCGCGCTCGAGCAGGCCTACCGCGTGCTGCGGTACGATCAGCGCGGACACGGCGGCACCGATGCGCCTGCCGGGCGCTACAGCTTCGCGACGTTGCTGGCCGACGCCATCGCGCTGATGGACGCGCTCGGGATCCGGAAGGCGCATTTCGCCGGGCTGTCCATGGGCGGCGCCACCGCGCTCGGCCTGGCGGAGGCCCATCCCGACCGGCTCGACCGGGTCATCGTCTGCAACTCGCCCTGCCAGTCGACGCCGGTGAGCACCCAGCAATGGGAGGAGCGCATCGCCGTCGCCCAGAAGCAGGGCATCGAAGCACTGGTCGAGCCTACCGTGTCACGCTGGTTTCCGCCGGAGGCGCTCGCGGCCAATCCGCCACACATCGACAAGGTCCGTCGGATGATCCGCACCACGCCGGTGAACGGCTTCATCGGCTGCGCCGCGGCGCTCGCCGACCACGACTACGCTTCCGCGGTGGCAACGGTGACGCGGCCGGTGCTGTTCATGGCGGGCGAGAAGGATGGCGTCACCCCGGTGGCCATGCGCAAGCTCAGCGCGGCGCTGCCGGGCTCCCGTTACGTCGAGCTCCCCGGCGCCGGGCACATCTCCAACATGGACCAGCCGCAGGCCTTCACCGAAGTGCTGCGCGATTTTCTGAAGCCGGCTTGAGGCCGAACGGCTGGCATTGACCTGGATCAAGGTCGGCGCTTGCAAACTTGCCGGGACAGCTATACGCCGGCTGAAACCGGCGGCCCTGGATAAAATCGCGTCCAATAGGCATAGTTGCCGCCGACGAATTTGCTGGATCTGCAGGAGAAAACGTCATGGCCGTGACAATGAAGGCCCCCGCCCCCGGCGGGCTCTCGAACAAGGCCCGCGAGCTGATGGAGGCGATCAACGCCGAAGCGGGCAAACATAATGTCTGGGTGCGCACGCAGGCGAATGCGCCGGCCCAGCGCCCCTGGTTCAGCGCCACCAGTGGCGAAGGCAGCGGGCAGCTGGCCTCCGGCCGCGTCGCCGCCAATCAGATGAAGACGCTTCCCCATCTCTGGCGCTGGAAGGAATTCAGCCCCTACCTCCACCAGATTTCCGAGATCGCGCGCAAGGCCGACGTCTCGCCAATCGAGTTCGCCGACCGCCAAAGCATTCTGTTGCTCAATCCGGGACTGAACGGGCGTCTGCAGGTCACCAACACCATTCGCTGCGCGATCTCGATCTACAATCCCGGCGACGTCGCGCCGGTGCATCTGCATTCGCCCAATGCCAGCCGCACCATTCTGTCGGACAAGGGCGGCTACACCGTGGTCGAAGGCGAGCGCTGCACGGCCGCGCGCGGCGACCTGATCCTGACGCCGAACGGCACCTGGCACGATCACGGCAACAATGACAGCGAGCCGGTGATCTGGATCGACACGCTGGACTGGCCGCTGATGGAATTCCTCGACGCCGCCTGGGTCGATCACGACATGCCGGGCGCGCAGGGCAACGCCAAGGTTCAGGCTGTGACCCACAGCGATGGCCGCTCGCGCCGGCTCTATGGTCACGGCGGCATCAAGCCCACCTTCGTCGATCCCCAGATCGGCGTCGGCCGCAGTCCGGCGCCGCTCATCCATTACCGCGGCGCCGACGTGCTGGAAATGCTTCACAGCCTGCGCAAAGAGAAAGGCGATCCACACGAGGGCATCAAGGTGGATTTCGTCAATCCGGTCACCGGCGAGCCCGTGTTCAAGACCTTGAACTATTCGGCGCAGCTGCTGCGCCCGGGCGAGGAGACCGAGCTCAAGCGCGAGACCGCCGGTACGTACTATGTGGTGATCGAAGGAACCGGCGCGACCGAGGTCGGTGGCAAGCGCTTCGAGTGGGGCCACAACGACCTGTTCGTCGTGCCGAACTTCGTCTGGCGGCGTCACATCAATACCGGCAAGACCGACGCGGTGATCTACTCGGTCTCCGACGCCGCCCTGATGAGGAATATCGGCCAGTACTATGCGCAGGGCCGCTCGAAGGACGGCAAGGTCACCGAACTGGTGCACTGAGCGACGCCGCAGCAGCGCGGCACAAGCTTACGGCCGGAGCGCCCGCGCTCTCCGGCCGTTTTGTTTTTTGCATCGTCTGTGGGCGGCGCGTCTCGACGCATGTGGCCGCCCCATCCTTCGAGACGCTCGCTTCGCTCGCTCCTCAGGATGAGGCGGGATGAGACTTTCTCGCCCCCTCATGGTGAGGAGCGCCGAAGGCCGCGTCTCGAACCATGAGGTCCAAGGGGCCGCCTCATCCTTCGAGACGGCGACTGCGCCGCCCCGAAGAGGAGGGCGGAGCTTACCGCGCCTCACCTCATCTCTCGTCCACCACCGTGTTGCGCAGCACGCCGATCTGCGGGGAGGAGACCTCGACCACGTCGCCGGGCTTGAGCCAGACCGGCGGATTGCGGTGGACGCCGGCGCCGGTCGGGGTTCCGGTCCAGATGAGATCGCCTGGCTTGAGGGTGGCGAAGGTGCTGATGTAGTTGATCAGCCACGAAAAGCCCCAGGTCAGGCGATCAGTCGTGTCGTCCTGCCGCAACTCCCCGTTCACGCGCGTCATCACGCGCAGCGGCTTGGCAGGATCGAGCTCGTCCGCGGTCACCATCCAGGGGCCGAGGCTGCCGGACTTGTCGAAATTCTTGCCCTGCGTGACGTTCAACGAGCCGTGCCGCAGCCAGTCGCGCACGCTGCCTTCGTTCCCGAGCGTGAAGCCGCCGATCATCGCGAGTGCGCTCTCGCGCGGAACGTGACGGCCTTCCTTGCCGATCACGAGCACGATCTCTCCCTCGTAGTCGAACTTGTCGGACACCTTCGGCCGCACGATCGGCTGGTCGGCACCGACCAGCGAGGTCGGGAAGCGGCAGAACAGGTTGGGGTATTTCGGCGCCTCTCGGCCGTCTTTGTATTCGGCGTTTCGGTCGGGATAGTTGATGCCGACGCAGATGTTCTTGTCGGGCGTGGGTATCGGCGGCAGCATCTCCACGTCTTTGACCTGGTAATCCGCCGTCCCCTTTGCCGCCGCGCTCGCTTCCGCGGTCGCCTGCGCGCGCAACAGGTCGAGCAGCGTCGGATATTTCGAGAGCTTGCGGCCGAGATCGATGATGCCGCCGTCGGTCACCGCACCATAGCTGGTACGGCCGTTCGCCTTGAAAGTTGCAAGTTTCATGGGATCGCTCTGCCAATGATTTTTGATGATGGCCGGCTTGTCCGGCCATCATCGTGACGCGCGCGTTCGTTATAAACGCATGCATGTCCGGCACAAGGCCGGCATGACGTTCTGCTCACGCGGCCTGCGGCGCCCCGGGCTGGCGCAGGGGATGCGCTCGGGCAAAAGCGTCGTCCTGCATGCAAGCGTCGACGATCCGGCGCACGGTCGGAAACGGCGCGAGGTCGTATTTGTAGAAGTTCGCGCCCGCGGCTTGGCTTGCCAGGCAGATGTCGGCGATGGTGACGGCGTCGCCATGGCAGTAGCGGCCGGTCTCCTTGCTGCCGGCGAGATTGGCCTCGAGCGCCTTGAGCGCGGCGCCGATCCAGTTCTGGATCCATTTCAGCCGCGCCGGCTCGTCGAGCTTGAGCTCATGCTCGAGATATTCGCGCACCCGCGGCACCAACAGCGGATGGGAGTCGCAGGCGACGATCTGCGCCAGGCCGCGCACGCGGGCGCGCGCTCGTGGCGTCTTCGGTAGCAGAGGGGGCTGGGGATGGGTCTCATCGAGATATTCCATGATCGCCAGCGACTGGAACAGCACGGGGCCGTCGCCGTCGATCAGCGCCGGCAATACCATCTGCGGATTGACTTTGCGGAACGCGTCCTCGCGCTGCTTGCCTTTGATCAAGTCGATGTCAACAACCTCGTCCGGCACGATGCCCTTGAGGTTGAGCGCGGTGCGCACGCGATACGTTGCAAGCGAACGCCAGAATGAAAACAGCTTCATCGTACTCCCCCCTGCGGAAATTGTGATGGACTTGTTCCTATCATACTATATTGCCCGCACGAAAAACGCACTGCGGCTTTGCGCCCGTCGAGGCGGGGCATGACAGCCAAGGCGGGAGCTATACGGGAGGACGGCAATGACTTCGGTCGAGGATGCGCGCGTCAAAGCGCCGGCTGGCAAGACCCATCGGCATCGCAGCGAAGCGCGCGACGGCATGCGCATCGACTGGGATGTCCCGATCGAGATGGACGATGGCCTCGTGCTGCGCGCCGACGTGTTTCGGCCGGTGAAGGAGGGCCGCTATCCCGTGATCCTGAGCTACGGCCCCTACGCGAAGGGCCTCGCCTTCCAGGACGGCTATCCGAGCGCGTGGCAGCGCATGGCCGAGAGGCATCCCGACGTCACCGCCGGCTCCAGCAATCTCTACCAGAGCTGGGAAGTGGTCGATCCGGAGAAATGGGTGCCGCACGATTATGCCTGCATGCGAGTTGATTCCCGCGGCTGCCGGCTGCTCGCCCGGCTTCATCGATCATTTCTCGCCGCGCGAGACCAAGGACTTCCACGACTGCATCGAATGGGCCGGGGTACAGCCCTGGTCCAACGGCAAGGTCGGGCTCAACGGCATTTCCTATTACGGCATCAACCAGTGGCACGTGGCGACCCTGCAACCGCCGCATCTCGCCGCCATGTGCATCTGGGAAGGCGCCGCCGACTGGTACCGCGACATGACTCATCACGGCGGCATCGTCTGCACGTTCTGGGAAAACTGGTACGACATGCAGGTGAAGACCGTGCAATACGGCGCGGGCGAGCGCGGCAAGCGCTCACGCGTGCATGGCGAACTGGTGTGCGGGCCGGAAACCCTGTCGGAAGCGGAACTCGCCAAGAACCGCAGCGCCTTTGGCGACGATATCCGCGCCCACCCGCTCGACGACGACTATCACCGGGCGCGCTCGCCGATCTGGTCGAAGGTCAAGACGCCGTTGCTCTCGGCCGCCAATTGGGGCGGCCAGCCCCTGCATCCGCGCGGCAATTTCGAGGGTTTCGTGCGCGCGGCCGCAAAGGATAAATGGCTCGAGGTGCACGGCATCGAGCACTGGACGCATTTCTACACCGACTATGGGCGCAAGCTGCAGCTGCGCTTCTTCGACTATTTTCTGCACGGCAAGAAGAACGGCTGGGACAAGCAGCCGAAAGTCCAGCTGCAGGTCCGCCATCCCGGCGAAAAGTTCGTGGAGCGCGCCGAGAACGAATGGCCGCTCAAGCGCACGAAGTGGACGAAGCTCTATCTCGACCCCGCGACCGGCGCGCTGACGGCGAAACGCGTCACCGCGAAGACCGTGAAGACGTTCGAGGCCATGGGTGACGGCGTCACCTTCCTGACCGAGCCGCTCGAAAAAGAGACCGAGATCACCGGCCCCTCGGCGCTCAAGCTGTTCGTCTCGTCGTCCACCAGGGATGCCGACCTGTTCGTCGTGCTGCGCGTGTTCACCGGCGACCTCAAGGAGGTGGTGTTTCAAGGCGCCATCGATCCGCACACCCCGATCGGCCAGGGATGGCTGCGCGCGTCGCATCGCAAGCTCGACAAGAAGCTGTCCACGCCCTATCGGCCCTACCACAGCCACGACAAGGAGCAGCCGCTCAAGAAGGACGAGGTGGCCGAGCTCGATGTCGAGATCTGGCCGACCTCGATCGTGGTCCCGGCGGGCTGCCGCATCGGCTTGAGCATTCGCGGCAAGGACTACGTCTATGGCGGCCCGAGCGGGGGCAAGCTGTCGAATTTCAAGAACGAGCTGACGGGCTGCGGACCGTTCCTGCACGACGACCCGCGCGACCGGCCCACGGACGTGTTCGGCGGCGTCACCAGCCTGCACTTCGGCCGCGACAAACAGCCCTACCTGCTGTTGCCGATCATTCCCCCCAAGAACGCGTAATTCTTACAGGAAATTAATCATCTAGGGGGCGGCGCCGACGCGCGAGCCACGCGACAAGTTTGGCGCGATATGCAAAGATGACCTCGGCCGCACGCAGACAAGCGATGGGAGAAACCCATCCCTGCGGGCCACGAAGCCGAAGGGAGGAAGCCAAGCCATGAACATCCGACGCCGAACCGTCTTGAAAGGCATGCTGGGCGCGAGCGCGCTAGTAGCCGCACCCGCCATCCTGCGCGCCCAGAGCGGCCCGATGAAGATCGGCTTCCTGACCGTGAAGACCGGTCCGCTCGCCTCCGGCGGCATCCAGATGGAGCAGGGCCTCACGCTCTATCTCAAGGAGCGCAACAACACGCTCGCCGGCCGGCCGGTGCAGCTGTTCACCGGCGACTCCGCCGGCGCGCCCGCGGTCGCCCGCACCAAGATGCAGGAATTCGTCGAGAAGGAGAACATCGCCTGCCTGATCGGCCCGCTCGCGACGGCAGAAGCACTGGCGATCGACGACTATATCCGCGACAAGCAGATCCCCACGCTCTGCGTCGCCGCCGCCGAGGACATGACCCAGCGCAAGGCCAATCCCTGGTTCGTGCGCGCGACCTCGTCCTCGGCGCAGTGCAGCTATCCCATGGGCGACTTCGCCGCGAAGGAGCTTAAATACAAGCGCGCCGCCATGATCGCCGACGACCTCGCCTACGGCCACGAGCTCAATGCCGGCTTCCAGCGCGCCTTCGAGGACGCCGGCGGGAAGGTGGTACAGAAGCTGTGGCCGCCACTCAACGCGCCCGACTACGGCAGCTACATTGCTCAGATCAAATCGAATATCGATTGCCTCTTCATCGGTTTTGCCGGCTCGAATGGTTTCAAGTTCTTGAAGCAATATCGGGAGTATGGCGGCAAGCTTCCGATCCTCGGCGGCATGACCGCCATCGACGAATCGCTGCTGCAGCAGATGGGTGATGACGGACTAGGCTGTTATTCGACCTGCTTCTATTCCGCGCAGATCGACACCCCGACCAACAAGAAGTTCGTGGACGGCATGCAGCGCGACTACAAGGTCGACCCCGGCATGTACGCCTCGTCGACCTACACCAACGGCGCGGTGCTGGAGGCCGCGCTCAAGAAGATCGACGCCAAGATCGAGGACAAGAACGCGCTGATCAAGGCGCTGCGCGAAAACAAGGTCGAGGACACCGCGCGCGGCCCGGTGCGGTTCGACAAATACGGCAACGTGATCGGCAACGTCTACATCCGCAGGGTCGAGAAGAAAGGCGGCCGCTACGTGAATGCCGTGGTGAAGACCTATCCCGATGTCAGCCAGTTCTGGACCTACGACCCCGAGGAATTCCTCAAGCACCCCGTCTACAATCGCGAGACTTGGCCGGGGGGCAAGAACATCGAACCGTGAGGCGCAGGCCGATCGGCGGCGCCGCGCGCACCCGCCGCGCCGACTGATCGAATCACGCCGTCTGATCAAGAATAAAGCCATCGAGAGGGAGAATGCCATGACTGTCGACCGCCGTACCGTCATCAAGGGAGCGCTCGCCGCCGGCGTAGCGACGCAGGTGCTCAAAGTGCCTGCGGCGCCGGCGCAGGCGGGGCCCGTCCGCGTCGGGTTCCTCACCATCAAGACCGGCCCGCTCGCCTCGGGCGGCATCCAGATGGAGCAGGGCCTCACGGTCTTCTTCAAGGAGCGCGACAACATGCTGGCGGGCCGGCCGGTCGAGCTTCACACCGCCGACACCGGCGGCAATCCCGGCGCAGGCGCGCACCAAGACGCAGGAACTGGTCGAGCGCCTCAACGTCGCGGTCCTGATCGGCCCGCTCGCAGCCTTCGAAGCCTTGGCGATCGACGACTACGTCCGCTCCTCGCGCACCCCGATCCTGTCCGTCGCCGGCGCGGAAGACATGACCCAGCGCAAGTCCAACCCGTGGTTCGTACGGCCGAGCTGCACCTCGGCGCAGCCGAGCCATCCGCTTGGCGAGTACGCCGCCAAGGACCTCAAGTACAAGCGCGTCGCGGTGCATCGCCGACGATTTCGCCTTCGGCCACGAGAACGTCGCCGGCTTCCAGCGCGTGTTCGAGGACAACGGCGGCAAGGTCGTGCAGAAGCTGTTCACGCCGTTGAACGCGCCCGACTACGGCACCTATATCTCGCAGCTCAAGCCCAATCTGGATGCGGTCTATACCGGGCATGCCGGCTCGAACGGATTCAAGTTCATCAAGCAGCTGCGGGAATACGGCAACAAGGTGCAAATCCTCGGCGGCTTCACCCCGGTCGACGAGTCGCTGCTGCAACAGATGGGCGACGACGCGCTCGGCGCCATTACCGGCAATTGGTACTCGGCCGAGCTCGATTTCCCGATCAACAAGAAGTTCGTCGAGGCGATCCGGCGCGACTACAAGGTCGATCCCGGCGTGTATGCCGCCGAGACCTATCGTCTGCGGCGAGGTGCTGGAGCACGCGCTCAAGGCGATCGGCGGCAAGGCCGAGGACAAGGATGCCTTCATGAAGGCGCTGCAGGGAGGCCAAGGTGCCGAACACCTTGCGCGGACCGGTGCGGTTCGACGAACTCGGCAACGTGGTCGGCAACATCTACATCCGCAAGGTCGAGAAGAAGGACGGCAAATACGTCAACGCGGTGATCAAGACCTATCCCGACGTCAGCCAGTTCTGGACCTACAAGCAAGGACGAGTTCCTCAAGAACCCGGTCTATTCGCGCGACTACCCGCCGGCACGAAATCTCGAGCCATAGAGCATGATCCCGAAAAGTGGATACCGGTTTTCGGAAAAGATCATGCTTCGGCAATAAGCCAGACCGATCGCCCGCGCCAGCCGCGTAGGGCGACGCGTGGCCGGCGTAGGTCGGGCCGTGACCGGGCGATACGGTCACGCCCAGCTGGGGACGGGGGAACGAGAATGTTTCGCGCGACTGCCGACATCAAGCTGCCGACGGCGATCGTCGGCTCGCTGCCGCGGCCGAGCTGGTATACCGAAAACCTCGGTTCGCGGACCTTCCTCGCGGCCATGGTCAATGCCAGATACCGCGAGCAATACGTCGACGCGCTCGGCGTCTACCTGCTCGAACAGCAGCTTGCCGGTCTCGACATCCTGACCGACGGTGACTGTCGATTCGACACCGACGTTGGCGGCCAGAGCTGGACGACCTATCCGCCGTCCCACATGCAGGGATTCGACCGCCACAATCCCCGTCCGGTCCCGTCGAGTCCGGGCAAAAGCCTGGTCTGGTTTCCGGCGGGACACATTCTTCATGACTATCTCGAATCACGCCTGCTGCCGCCGATCATCGGCCCGGTCGAGCGCGGCGACCTGCAGTACGCCGCGTTGTGGCGCACCGCGCAGCGCCTGACCGCGAAGCCGGTCAAATTCGGCACGATCACCGCGGAGATCATCGGCCTGCTGTGCGCAGATCATTACTACAAGGACGTCCGCAGCCGCATTCTCGCCATCAGCGATGCGCTGCGTGCGGAACTGCACGAGCTCGCGGATGCCGGTTGCCCCGTGATCCAGATCGAGGAGCCGCAAATTCACTTGCTGGCGGCACGCGGCTTCGTCAACGAGGTGATCAACCCCGACTTCATGGTGGAAGTCTACAACAACACCGTGAAAGGATTGCGCGACAAGACCGAGGTCTGGTGCCACAGCTGCTGGGGCAATCCTTCGCAGCAGCGCATGTTCGCCGAGATTCAGAGCTACAAGCCGGCGATCGAATATTTCAACCGGTGCGAAGCCGACGTGATTACCTTCGAATCCTGCAGCTCCGGCGGCATCGATCTCGAAGTCATCGGCAAAGGCATCGTTGACAAGAAGATCGCGATCGGCGTCATCGACCATCACACCCTGCAGGTCGAGCGGCCCGAAGAGGTGGCCGACCACATCCGGCGCGCCTTGAAGTTCATCCCGCCCGAGCGCCTCGTCATCTGCACCGACTGCGGAATGGGTCGCGAAGGCATGAGCCGACGCCACGCCTTCTACAAGATGGTTGCGCTCGTGCTCGGGACCAACATCGTCCGCCGCGAACTCGGCCTGCCGGAAGCCGCGTGTCCGGCGGCCGATGGTCGCTATTCGCTGGTCGTCCCGGTACAATGACCGTCCTTGAGATCCCCTCCCGAGAGCGATTGACCGATGCAGTGGCAGTTCTGGATCATCCAGACGCTGAACAGCGTGGCCTTCGGCGGTCTGCTGTTCCTGTTGTCGTCGGGCTTCTCGCTGATCTTCGGCCTGATGCGGATACCGAATCTGGCGCACGGCGCGTTCTTCATGCTCGGCGCCTATTTCGGCTACACCCTGCTGCGGCTCAATCTGCATTTCTGGCTGGCGGCGATCGCCGGCGGGCTCGGCGTCGGATTGCTCGGCATCCTGATGGAGCGCTTCATCCTGCGCCGGCTCGCCGGCAACGAGCAGGGCCAGGTGCTGGTCACGCTCGGCATCTCCTTCATCATCGCCGACATCTGCCTGCTGGTCTGGACCGGCGATCCGATGCCGCTGCCGGCGCCGCAATCGCTGCGGCCGCCGCTGCGCGTCGCGGGCTTCGCGTTTCCGACCTACCGGCTGGTCGTGCTGGCGATCGCGCTGGTCGCCGCGCTGGCGCTCTACCTGCTGATGGAGCGCACGCGGCTGGGCGCCATGATCCGCGCCGGGGTCGACGACATGGAGATGGCGCAGGGCGTCGGCATCCCGGTGTCGCGGCTGTTCACCACCGTCTTCCTGCTCGGCGCCACGCTCGCGGGGATCGGCGGCGTGCTGGGCGGGCCGATCCTCAACGCCTATCCCGGCCTCGACACCGACATGCTGCCGCTCGCGCTGATCGTGGTGATCCTGGGCGGCGCCGGAAGCCTGCTCGGCGCCTTCGTCGGCAGCTTCATCGTCGGCTTCATCTATAATTTCGGCATCGCGCTGGTGCCCGACCTCGCCTATTTCGTGCTCTTCCTGCCGATGGTGCTGGTGCTCGTGTTCCTGCCGCAGGGATTGTTCGGGCGGGTGCAGATATGACGCTGGCGCACGGTCGTCGCGCTTGCCGTCTGCGCGCTGGCGCTGCTGGCGCTGCCGTGGATCATCGGCAACGAGTTCTACGTCAACATGGCGACCCAGGTGCTGATCTATGCGCTGTTCGCGCTCTCGATCAACATGATGCTCGGCTACGGCGGCATGGTCTCGCTCGGTCACGCCGGCTACCTCGGCATCGCCGGCTATGCCTGCATCCTCGCCGTCGACGGCGGGCTACGACCACCTCACGGCGGCGATCTTCGCGGTCGCGGTTTCGACCGCGGCGGCGGCGTTTTTCGGGTTGCTGTCGCTGCGCGCACCCGGCCTCGGCTTCATCATGATCACGCTGGCGCTCGGGCAGATCGTCTGGGGCATCGCCTACCGGGCGAACGATCTCACCGGCGGCGACAACGGCATCCGGTATCCGGCGCGGCCGATGCCGTTCGGCTTCGACCTCCGCGACGCACCCAGCTTCTATTATTTCACCCTTGCCGTCTTCGTCGTCGCGCTGTTCTGCATCTGGCGCTTCTCGCGCTCGCCGTTCGGCGCGAGCCTGATGGGCACCCGCGACCAGCCGCGGCGCATGCGCATGCTCGGCTACAATGTCTGGCTGATCCAGTGGCTCACGTTCGTCATGGCCGGATTCTGGGCCTCGGTCGCCGGCGTCCTCTACGTCTACTACAACCTGTTCCTCAGCCCGCACGCGATCTCGCTGCAGCAATCGGCCGAGATCCTGCTGATGGCGATCCTCGGCGGCGCCAGCACGCTCACCGGCCCGATCGTCGGCGCCGCCATCATCACGCTGGTGAAGAACGTGATCTCGACCTATGTCGAGCGCTGGAACACGCTGCTCGGCGTGATCTTCGTGGTCGTGATCATGTTCATGCCCTATGGCCTCGTCCCCGGCTGCACGCAGCTGTGGCGGCGGTTGCGAAACCGCGGCCAGACGCGCGCAAAGCAGGCCGCGAGCACGCGCCGCCTCGGAGCCGGCGCGAATGACGCGCCCGCGCTCGCTCGAAGTCGCGCATCTCAAGAAGCGCTTCGGCGGCCTGCCCGCCACCAGGGACGTGTCGCTTTCGGTCATGCCGGGCGAGCGGCGCCTGATCATCGGCCCGAACGGCGCCGGCAAGACCACGCTGTTCAACCTGATCACCGGCGATCTCGCCGCCGATGCCGGTTCGATCCGGCTGTTCGGGCAGGAGCTGCGGGGGCATGCCCACGCAGCGGCGCGTGCACCTCGGCCTCGCGCGCACCTACCAGATTCTCACGCTGTTCCCGCGCGAGCGGCTCATCCACAACGTGGTGCTGTCGCTGCTCGGGCTCGACAAGCGGCGCTGGAATCCCTGGTCGATCCTGACCGCGCAACCGCGATCTCTACAAGAACGCCCAGAGGATCGCTGGAGCGCGTCGGGCTGGGCGACAGCGCCGAGCGGATCGTGGTCGAGACCTCCTACGGCGAGCGGCGCCGGCTCGAACTGGCCATGGCGCTGGCGCAGAAACCGAAGGTGCTGCTGCTCGACGAGCCGCTCGCCGGGCTCTCCCAGGGCGAGCGCCAGACCGTTCGCGCGCTGCTCGGCACCATCCCGCGCGACGTGACCATCGTGATGATCGAGCACGACATGGACACGGCGCTGGGCTTTGCCGAGCGCATCACCGTGCTGCACTACGGCGAGGTCATCGTCGAAGGCACGCGCGCCGAGGTGGTCGCCGATCCGCGCACCCGGGAGGTGTATCTTGGCGACTGAGGCGCTCGCGATCTCCGGCATCGATACCTATTACGGCGACAGCCACGTGCTGCACGGCGTCTCGTTCTCGCTGCAGCCGGGCCGGCTGCTCGGCCTGCTCGGACGCAACGGCGCCGGCAAGACCACCTGCATGGCGACGATCATGGGTTTCCTCAAGCCGCGGCGGGGCTCGATCAGCCTCTACGGCGAGCCCGTCGCCGGTCTCGCGCCCGACGTGATCGCCCGCAAAGGCATCTGTCTGGTCCCGCAGGGACGGCGCATGTTCCGCACGCTCACGGTGCGCGAGAATCTGATGGTGGCGGCGCAGTCGCAGAAGAAGGACGGCGGCAGCCGGGCTGGTCGCTCGAGCGCGTGTTCCAGACGTTTCCCCGGCTCGCCGAGCGGCATCGCCCAGCTCGCGGGCTCGCTGTCCGGCGGCGAGCAGCAGATGCTCGCCATCGGGCGCGCGCTCATGGGCAATCCCCGCGTGCTGCTGATGGACGAGCCGTCCGAGGGGCTTGCGCCGCAGCTGGTGGCCGAGGTCGGACGCACCATCGCGCAGCTCAAGGCCGAAGGGCAGTCGATCGTGCTGGTCGAGCAGAATATCAAGCTGACGCTCGACCTCGCCGACGACGTCGTCATCATCAATACCGGCCGCGTGGTGTTTCGCGGAGCGCCGCCGAGATCAAGCTCGACGACGCCATTGTCTCCCAGCACCTCGGCGTGTTTTAGACGCGGCGCGCAGCAGGCGCGGTAGCGGCAATCAACCGGACCCTGCCCCAATCCACGTGAGGAACGAAGCGGAAATGGCGACGCAATGGAACAAGTACGAAGCGACCGCGGCCCGCAAGCACGGCAAGCCGGGGCGCGAGGTCAGGCCGAAGAGCACCACCATCGATATCCATTCCCATGTCGCCATTCCGCAGGCCGCCGCCTACGTCAAGCCGCATCTCGACATGTCGACGATCGCGCTTGCGCATTTCGCCACGCCCGAGACCAAGGCGCTGAGCCAGAAGCAGGAAGAGGATATCCGCGCGCGCATCACCGGCTATGACGAGCGCCTCGCCGATCTCGACGCCATGGGCATCGACCTTCAGCTGGTGATGCCGCCGCCGAACCAGTGCTTCTACACCGTGCCGCTCGACATCTCGGTGCAGGCCTCGCGCATGGTGAACGACGGGCTGGCGGAATACGTCGCGCGCAAGCCCGACCGCTTCGTCGCGCTCGGCACCGTGCCGCTCATTCATGGCGGGGAAGCGGCGAACGAGCTCGAACGCTGCATGAAGTCGCTCGGCATGAAGGGCGTGGAAATCTTGACCAACGTCGCGGGCCGGGAGCTTTCGGAGCCGGATTACGCACCGTTCTGGCAGAAGGCCGAAGAGCTCGACGCGCTCGTCGTCATCCATCCCAACGGTTTCACCGACGCCAAACGGTTCACGCGCTTCTATTTCAACAACGTGATCGGCAATCCGCTCGAGACCACCATCGCCCTGCATTACCTGATTTTCGACGGCGTGCTGGAGCGGCACCCCAACCTGAAGATTCTGGCGGTGCACGGCGGCGGCTATCTCCCGGCCTATTCCGGCCGCATCGATCACGCCTGGGGCGCGCGCTCGGATTCGCACGGCGACCTGCCGCAGCCGCCGACCAGCTATCTCAAAAGGATCTATTTCGACACCGTCGTGTTCACGCCCCACCAGCTCGCCGAGCTCGTGCGCCTGTTCGGCGCCGACCGCATCATCATGGGAACGGACTATCCATTCGACATGGCCGAGTTCGATCCCATCGGCCATGTCGCCTCGGTCGAAGGTTTCGACCCTTCCACCATCGCCGCCATCGCCGGCGGCAATGCGAAGCGGTTATTGGGGATTTGAGGCCGCAATCTCCCGGAAAAGTAGGAACCGGCTCTCCGAATGAAACATGCGCAAAGCCGAAGAATACAGAGCGCATCGCGATTCGACCCCCGTCGGGATGCGCGCTAGTCCTTTAGGCCAGCCTTGCGGAGCCCCTCGAGAAAGCGGGAGCGATCCGCCGGATCCGCGTACACGGTGTTGTTTTCGACATGGGCGCTGGATAGGTCAGGCTGCATCGTGAGCGTACGCGCAAGCGCCTCGCGCGCTTCGTCTATCCTCCCGAGCAATCCCAAAGACACGGTCATCAGCCGCCAAGCGCCGGCATGGTTCGGATGCAATGCCGCAGTCGCACGGCACACGGCGATCGTCTCTTCGTACCGCTTGAGGGCGAACAAGGCCATGTACCTGACCGTCGGCGCGTAGATCGCCAGAAACGGATCGCGCGGACTGAGCCGCTGAGCTTCCTCCAGCGCCTGCAGGCCGCTTTCCGGTTGGCCGCCGCATGCCAACGCATATCCGAGTCCGGCATGGCCGAGGGCAAAACTCGGACTGAGTTCCACCGATTTCGTGAGATGCTGGAAGGCGAGCTGGGGGCGACGTCGTCGTGCATGACCCAGTCCGACCACCAGGTGGCCCCAGGGCTCTTCATCATCGAGCGTGACCGCCTGCGTGCCGGCGGCGAGCGCCTTGTCCGTGAACTCGCCGATCGGCCTGCGCGTGTCCAAATTGAACATGGTCACGTAGGTCCACCCCAGCAAGGCGTGCGCGTGGGCATAGTTGCCGTCAAGCGCGATTGCCTGCTGCAGCAGCTCCTGCGCTCGTCCATGCTCCTGTGTCGTCATGCGCCACATGTGCGGCACAGCCTGCATGACCAGATCCCACGCGTCGATGCTCTGCGGCGGCTTCCTCCGCACGCGCGCCGCCTCGGCCACCAGAATTTGCGGTCCCACAGAGCCGATGACGCGGTTCGTGATGTCGTCCTGAAGGGCAAAGATATCGGCCAGTTCGCGATCGTATTTCTCGGCCCATAGATGGTTGCCGTTCGCGGCGTCTATCAACTGTCCGGTCACGCGGACGCGATTTGCCGCCTTGCGCACGCTGCCTTCCAGGACGTAGCGCACGCCGAGCTGCGCCGCCACTTCGCGGACGTCCACGGCTTGGCCCTTGAAGGTGAAGGACGAGTTGCGGGCAATGACGAAGAACCAGTGCTGCCGGGACAGCCCGGTGATGATGTCCTCGGTGAGACCATCGGCAAAATACTCCTGGTCGGGATCGTGGCTCATATTTTGGAACGGCAGCACGGCAATCGAGGGCTTGTCGGGGAGCGGCAGCAGCCCGGCACTGGGCGCGAGCTTGGCTGCGTCAGTGGCGGCCGCCGCCGCCTGCGGCAACGGCGTTTGACCGCTGGCAATGGCCGGCGCGGAACCGTCCTTGTCGAGTTCGCCGACGAAGCGAAATCCGCGCTTATGCAGCGTGCGAATCAACGTCTGATCGTTGCCGTTGTCGCCGAGAGCGCGCCGCGCCGCGCTGATGCGGGAGCTGAGCGCGGCCTCCGAGATGACACGGCCCTGCCAAATCGTCTCGATCAGCTCGTCCTTGCTCACGATCCTCTCGCGATTTTGGACGAGATAGACGAGCAGATCGAACACCTGCGGTTCGATGTGAACGACCGCGCCGGCGCGTCGCAACTCATGCCGAGCGACATCGATCTCGAAATCGGCGAAGCGCAAGTCCAAGGCCTCCCCCGTCCGCAAGGCGTCGCTTCGTGTCCACCGCATCACGGCTTCTTGGTGGGCCGCGGCGGCGCCGCGGTTCAAATGCATTATACCATAGTCAGGGAATCTGCAGGAAATCTTCAAGGAAATACATGGCCGGCGACAGCTTGGCTGCAAGCCTGTCGTGCGAATTGCGGCTAAACGTCCGGCCATGTGCTGCGGCACCCCCGTTCAACCCCGTTCACGGCTGACATGCATCCGCGCTGAAGCCAAATCGCGAAAAGGATTATGACAATGGCAATTTCCAGCAGCTTTTCCCCCGGCACGGGCGTGCTGACGACGCTCGGCGACGCTCTCGATAATACCATCACAACCAGCCGCGACGCAGCCGGGAGCATTCTCATCAACGGTGGCGCCGTGCCCGTTCAGGGCGGCCAACCGACGGTCGCCAACACCAGCCTGATCCAGGCGTTTGGTCAGGCCGGCAACGACACGATCGCGCTCGATGAAGCCAACGGCGCGCTGCCAGCCGCCCTGCTGTTCGGCGGCGACGGCAACGACGTGCTGACCGGCGGCTCGGGCGCCGATCAGCTCTTCGGCGACGCCGGCAACGATACCCTCCTCGGCAAAGGCGGTGACGACGTTCTGCACGGCGGCGACGGCAACGACACGCTGACCGGCGGCACGGGCAACGACCAGGTGTTCGGCGATGCCGGCGATGATCGCATGATCTGGAACCCGGGCGAGGGCAGCGACCTCTTCGAGGGGGGCGCCGGCGCGGACACCGCCGAAGTCAACGGCGGCAACGGGGCCGAAACATTCACCATTGCAGCCAATAACGGGCGCGTGCGCTTCGACCGAACCAACCCCGCTCCCTTCACCCTCGATATCGGCACCACCGAGAACCTGGTCATCAACGCCAACGGCGGAGATGACGTCATCACTGCTGGGAACGGTCTGTCCGCGCTCACGAGCTTGACCATCGACGGCGGCACCGGCAACGACACGATCACCGGCGGCGACGGCGCCGACACTCTCCTCGGCGGCGACGGCAACGACACGGTGATAGGTGGGCGCGGCAACGACGCGGCGTTGCTGGGCGCAGGCGACGACGTATTCGTCTGGAACCCGGGCGACGGCAGCGACACGGTCGAGGGTCAGGCGGGCGCCGACACGCTCCTGTTCAACGGCGCCAACGTCAACGAGAACATCGACATCTCCGCCAACGGCGGCCGGGTGCGCTTCTCCCGCGACGTCGCCAACATCACCATGGACGTCAACGGCGTCGAGGACATCCGCTTCAACGCCCTCGGCGGCGCCGACAACATCGTGATCAACGACGTCAGCGGCACCGACCTCAAGCTCGGCGGAGTGGTGGTCGATCTCGAGGGCGCGATCGGCTCCGGCACCGGCGACGGCCAGTCCGACCGGGTGGCGGTCGCTGGCACCGCCGGCAACGACACCATCAATGTCGTCGGCGCAAATGGCACTATCGCCATCACCGGTGCGTCCGCTCCGGTCTCCATCCTCCATTCAGAGGCGACCGACCAATTGACGGTCACTGGCGGCGCCGGCGCCGACAACATCGTGATCAACGACGTCAGCGGGACCGACCTTCACCTCGGCGGTGTGGTGGTCGATCTCGAAGGCACGATCGGCTCGGGCACCGGCGACGGCCAGCTCGACCGCGTGACGGTCGACGGCACCGCCGGCAACGACACCATCAATGTCAGCAGCGTCAACAACGTCTTCCAGGTCACCGGCGCTTCCGCCAACGTCGCCGTCTTCCACGCGGAAGGCAACGACCAACTGGTCGTCGACGGAGGCGCCGGCAACGACACCATGACCGGCAGCCAGGGCGGCGAGTTCCTCCTGGGCGGCGCCGGCAACGATACGATCACCGGCGGCCAAGGCAACGACGTTTTGAACGGCGGCGCCGGCAACGACACCATCATCTGGAACGCGGGCGACGGCAGCGACCTCGTCGACGGCGGCGACGGAATCGACGCCCTGATCGTCAATGGCGGCAACGCTGCCGAAACCATCACCATCACGGCCAACGGCGGCCGCGTGCGCGTCGACGCCGCGCCCTTCAACATCGACGCCGGCACGATCGAGGCCGTCGAGATTCATGCCGGCGGCGGCGATGACGTCATTACCGCCGGGAACGGGTTGGCCGCGATCGCAACCCTGACCATCGACGGCGGTGCCGGCAACGACACCATCACCGGCGGCGACGGCGGCGATGTTCTGTTCGGTGCCGACGGCAACGACACCGTGATCGGCGGCCGCGGCAACGACGTGGCATTGCTCGGCGCCGGCAACGACGTGTTCGTCTGGAACCCGGGCGACGGCAGCGACGTGGTCGAGGGCGAAGCCGGCGTGGACCGCCTCGATTTCAACGGCGCCAATGCCTCCGAGAGCATCGACATCTCCGCCAATGGCACGCGGGCGCGCCTGTTCCGCGACGTCGGCAGCGTCACAATGGACCTCAATGCTGTCGAAGCGATCGAGTTACGGGCCCTCGGTGGCGCCGACAACATCGTGATCAACGACGTCAGCGGGACCGACCTTCACCTCGGCGGTGTGGTGGTCGATCTCGAAGGCACGATCGGCTCGGGCACCGGCGACGGCCAGCTC
This sequence comes from uncultured Alphaproteobacteria bacterium, assembly GCA_963821505.1. Taxonomy (GTDB): domain Bacteria; phylum Pseudomonadota; class Alphaproteobacteria; order Rhizobiales; family Xanthobacteraceae; genus VAZQ01. The sequence goes on along the minus strand of CAWGEH010000004.1, from coordinate 338,022 downwards.
GACCGCGTGACGGTCGACGGCACCGCCGGCAACGACACCATCAATGTCAGCAGCGTCAACAACGTCTTCCAGGTCACCGGCGCTTCCGCCAACGTCGCCGTCTTCCACGCGGAAGGCAACGACCAACTGGTCGTCGACGGAGGCGCCGGCAACGACACCATGACCGGCAGCCAGGGCGGCGAGTTCCTCCTGGGCGGCGCCGGCAACGATACGATCACCGGCGGCCAAGGCAACGACGTTTTGAACGGCGGCGCCGGCAACGACACCATCATCTGGAACGCGGGCGACGGCAGCGACCTCGTCGACGGCGGCGACGGAATCGACGCCCTGATCGTCAATGGCGGCAACGCTGCCGAAACCATCACCATCACGGCCAACGGCGGCCGCGTGCGCGTCGACGCCGCGCCCTTCAACATCGACGCCGGCACGATCGAGGCCGTCGAGATTCATGCCGGCGGCGGCGATGACGTCATTACCGCCGGGAACGGGTTGGCCGCGATCGCAACCCTGACCATCGACGGCGGTGCCGGCAACGACACCATCACCGGCGGCGACGGCGGCGATGTTCTGTTCGGTGCCGACGGCAACGACACCGTGATCGGCGGCCGCGGCAACGACGTGGCATTGCTCGGCGCCGGCAACGACGTGTTCGTCTGGAACCCGGGCGACGGCAGCGACGTGGTCGAGGGCGAAGCCGGCGTGGACCGCCTCGATTTCAACGGCGCCAATGCCTCCGAGAGCATCGACATCTCCGCCAATGGCACGCGGGCGCGCCTGTTCCGCGACGTCGCCAACATCACCATGGACGTGAACGATACGGAAACCATCGACTTCCACGCCCTCGGCGGCGCAGACACCATCACGGTCAACGACCTAACCGGAACCGACGTCAGCAAGGTCAAGATCGACTTGGCGGCGGCGGGCGGCGGCGGCGACGGTCAGGTGGACACGATCGTCATCAACGCGACCAACGGCAATGACGCGATCACGGTCAGCAACAACAACGGCGTGGTCACGGTGTCGGGTCTGGCCGCGGAGGTGACGATCTCCGGCTTCGAGGCCACCGACCGCATCGTCATCAATAGCCTCGCCGGCGACGACGTCATCACGGCATCCGCGCTGACCGGCATGCAGCTCACCGCCGATGGCGGCGACGGCAACGACGTCCTGGTCGGCAGCGCCGGCAACGACACGCTGCTCGGTGGCGCAGGCGACGATGTGCTCAACGGCGGCGCCGGGCTTGACATCCTCGACGGCGGACCCGGCAACAACATCCTCATTCAATCCCCCACGGTCGCCCCGGCGAACAGCGGGACCCTGTCAGCAAACGATGGCTCGCAGGCCGCGAGCCTCGCCCTGCTGAGCCAGTTCATGGCGTCGAGCTTCGTCACGGCGGGCGATGGCAACGGTGGGACGCCGATTTCCGACCCGCCGTCGAACCAGCAGCCGTTGCTGACGCAGCCGCATGCATGACGCGATGTTGCCCCGGAGAGCGCCGTGAGCACCGAACCCGACAGCCGGAGACCAGCCGATCCGGGGCTCGAAGCCCTCGTGACGTTGCTGCATTTCCAGGGTGTTCCGGCTGATCGCGGACAGATCAGTCACCGGCTGGGAATGACCAAGATCGGCGTACCGGAGATGCTCCGGTGCGCCAAGGATCTCGGGCTCAAGGCACGCGCCTACCGGACCGACTGGTCTCGCCTTGCCAAGACGCCCCTGCCGGCGATCGCGATCCTGCGTGACGGCGGGTTCATGGTGGTCGCCAAGGCGGCCGACGACAAGGTCCTGGTCCAGTCGCCGCAGGCGTCGCGGCCCACCTTGATGACGCGGGCCGAGCTCACCGCGGTCTGGGACGGCGGGCTGATCCTGATGACCCGCCGGGCCGGATTGTCGGACATCACGCGCCGGTTCGACATCACCTGGTTTCTGGGAGCGATCCACAAATATCGACATCTCCTGAGCGAGGTGCTGGTCGCGTCGTTCTTCCTGCAGCTGTTCGCCCTGGTCTCGCCGCTGTTCTTTCAGGTCGTCATCGACAAGGTGCTGGTGCACCGGGCGTTGAGCACCCTCGACGTGCTGGTCATCGGCCTGGTGGCGATCTCGATTTTCGAGACCATTCTCGGCATCCTGCGGACCTATCTGTTCGCGCACACCACCAACCGCATCGACGTCGAACTCGGCGCGCGCCTGTTCCACCACCTGCTGGCTTTGCCGATGGCCTATTTCCAGGCGCGGCGCGTCGGCGATTCGGTGGCGCGGGTGCGCGAGTTGGAGAACATCCGCAACTTTCTCACCAGCTCGGCCCTGACCCTCGTCATCGACCTGTGCTTCACCTTCGTGTTCCTGGCGGTAATGTTCTTCTACTCGCCGCTGCTGACCTGGATCGTGCTCGGCTCATTGCCGTTCTACATCGCGATCTCGGCGGGGGCGACGCCGCTGTTCCGGCGGCGGCTGGACGAGAAATTCCAGCGCGGCGCCGAGAACCAGGCCTTTCTAGTCGAGAGCGTGACCGGGATCGAGACGATCAAGGCCATGGCAGTCGAGCCGCAGATGCAGCGCCGCTGGGAAGAACAGCTCGCGGGTTACGTGGCCGCGAGCTTCCGGGTCCTGAGTCTCGGCAACACCGCGAGCCAGGTGGTGCAGCTCGTCAGCAAGATCGTCACCGCCGGCGTCCTCTATTTCGGTGCCAAGCTGGTCATCGAAGGCAACTTGTCGGTCGGCGAGCTCGTGGCCTTCAACATCCTGGCTGGACGGGTGAGCGCGCCGGTGCTGCGCCTCGCGCAGATGTGGCAGGACTTTCATCAGGCGCGCCTGTCGGTCTTGCGGCTGGGCGACATCCTCAACACGACTGCCGAACCGACCTATACCGCGGCGCGCGCGCGGCTGCCTGCGATCCGCGGCAACATCAACTTCGATCATGTCTCATTCCGCTATCGCATTGACGGACAGGAAGTCCTGCACGATGTCACCTTCGATGTGCCAGCCGGGCAGATGGTCGGCATCGTCGGGCCTTCGGGGTCGGGCAAGAGCACGTTCGCGAAGCTCGTCCAGCGCCTCTACGTCCCGGAAAGCGGGCGCGTCCTGATCGACGGCATGGATCTCGCCATGGCCGACCCGGCGTGGCTGCGCCGCCAGATCGGCGTCGTCCTGCAGGAGAACGTGCTATTCAACCGCTCGGTGCGCGACAATATCGCGCTCGCCGACCCGGCCATGCCGATAGAGCGCGTCATCGCGGCGGCTAGGCTCGCGGGAGCGCATGAATTCATCCTCGAGCTGACCGAAGGCTACGACACGATTGTCGGCGAGCGCGGCTCCACCCTCTCGGGCGGCCAGCGCCAGCGCATCGCCATTGCTCGCGCGCTCATCACCGACCCGCGCATCCTGATCTTCGATGAGGCGACGAGCGCCCTCGACTATGAGAGCGAGCGTATCATCCAGCAGAACATGAAGGAGATCGCCAAGGGGCGGACGGTTCTGGTCATCGCGCACCGGCTCTCGACCGTGCGGGCGACTGGATCGCATCGTCACGCTCGAGCGCGGCCGCCTGGTCGAGGACGGCACCCATGACGCGCTGATCAGGACGGGCGGCCGCTATGCATCGTTGCATCGGTTGCAGGCAGGGATTCATGAAGTCGGCTGAACCCGCCGCGCCCGCCGAGCCGATGCGGCGCGTCATCCCGTTCCGGCGTGCGCACGCGCGGCGCGGCGAAGAGCTGGCGTTCCTGCCGGCCGCGCTCGAGATCGTGGAAACGCCGCCGTCGCCGATCGGACGTACGATCGGGGCCACCATCATCCTGCTGTTCTGCGCGGCGCTGGTGTGGGCCTGGTGGGGCACGATCGACATCGTTGCGTCGGCGACCGGAAAGATCGTGCCGAGCGGCCGCACCAAGGTCATCCAGCCGTTCGAGACCGGGGTGGTGCGCTCCATCCGGGTGCAGGACGGGCAGGCGGTCAAGGCCGGCGACGTGCTGATCGAGCTCGATCCGACCGTAAACGCGGCGGAACGCGATCACCTGCACAATGACCTCCTCGCCGAGCAGCTCAACATCGCGCGGCTGCGCGCGGCGCTCGCCGGCGGGGACGATCCTGTGGCCGACTTCACGCCGCCTGCCGATGCAGACCCGGCACTGATCAGCACCCAGCGTCAGCTTTTGCTCAACCAAGTGACCGAGCACCGCGCCAAGATCGCCGCGCTCGCCCGTCAGCAGGCGCAGAAGGAGGCCGAGCAAGCCACGACCGCGGCCACCATCCACAAGCTCGAGACGATGATTCCGGTCATCCAGCCGCGCGTCGACATCCGCAAGACGCTCATGGACAAGGAGTTGGGCTCGAAGCTCACCTATTTCGAGACCCTCCAGCTGCTGGTCGAACAACAAGAGGAACTCAGCGTTCAGAAGAGCCATCTGCGCGAAGCGGAGGCGGCCGTGGCCGCGATTCGCGAGACGCGCGGCCAGGCGGTGGCCGAATATCGGCGCACACTCTCCGACGAACTCGCCAAGGCCGAGCAGAAGGCGAACGGGCTCGCCCAGGACCTGATCAAGGCCGAGCAGAAGACCAGGCTTCAGCAGCTGACCGCTCCCGTGGACGGCGTGGTGCAGCAGCTCGCGATCCATACGGTCGGCGGCGTTGTCACGCCTGCGCAGTCCCTGCTGGTGGTCGTACCGAGCGACAGCCGGCTGGAAATCGAGGCCATGGTGTCGAACCGCGACATCGGCTTTGTCCACCCCGGGCAAGAAGCCGAGATCAAGATCGACACCTTCAATTTCACCCGCTACGGCCTCCTGCACGGCCAGGTGCTCAGCGTCTCGCAGGACGCCGTCATCCGCGACCGGCAACAGGACCGCTCCAACGACCGGGCGCTGGGGACGCAGAACGAAACCAGCGAGCCGAAGGGCCAGGAGCTGAACTACAGCGCGCGCATTTCGCTCGACCGCACCAAAATGCAGATCGACGACCGGATGGTCAATCTATCACCCGGCATGGCAGTGACCGTGGAAATCAAGACCGGATCGCGCAGGATCCTGAGCTATCTCTTGTCGCCGCTGCTGCGCTACCGCCAGGAGACCTTGCGCGAGCGGTGAGCGCGAGTCCGTCGCGCACGATTCCGTATCACTCCGCCTTCACCTTGGCGTCGTGAATCACCTTGCGCCATTTTGGCTCGTCGGACTTGATGTAAGCCGCGAGCTGCTCCGGCGTGCCGGCGATCGATTCGAAATACTGCCGCTCGAGAAAGCTCTTCTTGATCTCGGGATCGGCGAAAATCTTCCGCACTTCGGAGTTGATCTTGGCCACGATATCGGCGGGCACGCCCGGGGGTCCGAACAGACCGAACCACGAGACCGCTTCATAGCCCGGCAATCCGCTCTCCGCGACCGTCGGCACCTCGGGCAGCAACACCACGCGCTTGCCGGCACCGACGGCGATGAGCTTGACCTTGCCCGCCTTCCATTGCGGCACCGCGCTGCCGACGCTGATGAACATCATCTGGATGTGGCCGGCCACCACATCGGTCAATGCCGGCGTTGCTCCCTTGTAGTGGACCGCCTGCAATTTCGTGCCGGACAGCGCCTGGAACAACTCCATATTGAGATGACCGCTCGATCCGACGCCAAAGGTCCCGTAGTTGATCTCGCCCGGCTTCTGCTTGGCGAGGGCAATGAGTTCCTTCACGTTATCCACCGGCAGCGCTGGGTTGACGATCAGCGCGTGGTTGATGGTGACGAGGCCGGAGATCGGGGTGAAGCCATTGACTGGATCATAGGGCAGCTTCGCATAGAGGCTCGGATTGACCACGAAGGTCACCTCCGGCCCGATGAACAGCGTATAGCCGTCGGGCGCGGCCTTGGTGACGTATTCCGCCGCGATCTGGTTGTTGGCGCCCGGCTTGTTCTCGACGATGGCCTGCTGACCCCAGGCTTCGGTGAAGCGTTGCGCCAGCGTGCGCCCCAGCGCATCGGTGACCCCACCGGGCGCTGCCGGCACGATGATCGTCACCGGTTTGGTCGGATAACTCGCCCCCTGCGCGGCCGCCGCGACAGGGGCCAGAACTCATCACCATCACAGCCGCAAGCCATGCCCGCATTCGCCGGTCTCCTTGGGGTTTTCTTGGGGTCCTTGCCTTTTGTCGAAGTATCGCTGATTTTCTGGCGCCTGCCTATGGTCGGTGCGATGCGGCAATCCCGCGCAATCTGCATGTCATGCCCTTGAAGCGCGCAACGCGCCCGAGGCTGGGAGTTGGCTAGCGTGATCGTCGTTGCCATCGATATCGGCGGCACCTTCACCGATCTCGTCGGGTTCGACGACGCGGCCGGCCGCTTCATCGAGGCCAAGAGCCTCACCATCCCCGCACAACTCGGGCAGGGTGTGATCGACTGCATCCGCAAGAGCGGCCTTTCCGCTGCCGCCATCGACGAGCTGATCCACGGCTCGACCATCGCGATCAACACGCTGATCGAACGAAATGGCGCAAAGACGGGCCTCGTCGTCACCCGTGGCACGCGCGACGTGTACATCATCGGCCGCGGCAACCGACCGGAAGCCTACAACCTGCTCTTTCACCGCCACCGGCCGCTGGTGCCGCGCCATCTCACGCGCGAGGTCGACGAGCGGCTGCTCAGCTCGGGCGAAGTGCACGCCCCGCTCGATCGCGCCGGGATCGCGCAAGCCTGCCGCGCGCTCGCGGAGGAAGGGGTCGAGGCGGTCGCGGTCTGTTTCCTCCACTCCTACGTCAATCCCGCGCACGAGCGCATCGCCGGGGAGATGATCCGCGCCGCCATGCCCGATGCCTATCTCTCGCTCTCGCACGAGATCCTGCGCGAATATCGCGAGTTCGAGCGGATGTCGACGACGGTCGTGAATGCCTATATCGGGCCGAAGGTCGGCGGCTACGTCAAAGGCTTGAATGCCAGCCTCGGCGCCATCGGCTTTCGCGGCGCGCTCTCGATCATGCGCTCGAACGGCGGCGTGATGACCCCTGAGATTGCGACCGAACGGCCGGCCGCCATGATGGAGTCGGGACCGGTCGGCGGCATCATCGCCTCGGCGCAGGTCGGGCAGGCGCTCGGCTCCGCCAACGTCATCTCCTTCGACATGGGCGGCACGACCGCGAAGGCGAGCCTCATTCGCGACGGCGAGCCGACCATGGCGCCCGGCTATTACGTCGGCGGCTATGCCAGCGGGCATCCGGTGATGCTGCCGATGATCGACGTGGTCGAAGTCGGCGCCGGCGGCGGCTCGATCGCCTGGCTCGACGACGTGGGCGCGCTCAAGGTCGGGCCGCAGAGCGCCGGCGCCGATCCCGGCCCGATCTGCTATCGCGGCGGCGGCAGCGCGCCGACCATCACCGACGCCAATGTGGTGCTCGGACGGCTCGATCCCGCCAATTTTCTCGGCGGACAGATGCAGCTCGACGCCGACGCTGCTCGGCGCGGCATCAGGCAAAAAATCGCCGATCCCTTGAAGATGGACACCATCGCCGCCGCGCAGGCCATCGTCGAAATCGCCATCGCCAAGATGTCGCTCGCCGTGCGTGAGGTGTCGGTAGCCAAGGGCTATGATCCGCGCGATTTCGCGCTCGTGGCATCGGGCGGGGCAGGCCCGCTGCATGTGGTGGCGATCGCGCGCGAGCTGTTCATCCCCAAGGTCGTGGTACCTCTGTTTCCCTCGCATTTCTCCGCGCTGGGCATGCTGCTGGCCGACGAGCGGCATGACTTCATCCGCACGTTCTATTCCGATCTCGCCACTGTCGACTTCGCAACGCTGGCGAAGATCCATCACGAGATGGTCGCGGAAGCGACCGCGAGCCTGCGCCATGCAGCGGACGCGGAGCGTCAGATCCACCTCGATCTGCGCTATGTCGGTCAGGAATTCACGCTGCAGGTGCCGGTGAGCCTGGCGCAGATCGAGCGCGCAGACCGCGCCGGCATCAGGGTTGCGTTCGACGCGCTCTATGAGCACCGCTACGCCCACCACTCGCCCGACGAGCCGGTCGAGATGGTCAATATCCGGCTCGCCATGATCGGCAAGCGCCCGAAGCCGAGCTTTCCGCGCCTCGTCGAGGGCGAGCGGGCGAAACCCTTTCGGCAGCGCGAGGTCTATTTCAGCAACGCGCGCAAGGCGTTGCCCTGCCCGGTCTATGAGCGCGAAACGCTCGGCGCCGGAGCCAAGATCGCCGGCCCCGCGCTCATCCAGGAGTACGGCACCACGACGGTTCTGTTCGAGCAGGATACCCTGACCGTTGCGCCCTCGGGCGAGCTGATCATCACGGTGGGGGCGGCGTGATGATGGTGAGGAATGCCGAGCACTCTCGGTTCCCCTCCCCCTTGTGGGGAGGGGTTAGGGGTGGGGGTCGAAGTTGGCGGACGCGTTTCGCGCAACAACTACGACCCCCCTCCCCACCCCTCCCCCACAAGGGGGGAGGGAGCAGGCCACGGCAGGCAGCGAGGTGGCACCTCCTCTCGACGGGGACTGCGCAATGACCGCCAAGCTCGACCCCGTCACCCTCGAGGTCATCCGCAACGCGCTGCCCGCGGTTGCCAACGAGATGGCGGCCGATCTGCAGCGCACCTCCTACAACATGATGATCTACGAGGTTCGCGATTTCTGCACCGCACTGGTCAACACCGAGGGTGAATTGATCTGCCAGAATGTCGGCGGCGTATCGCATTTCGTCGCCGATCTCGGCGTGATCATTACCGACGGCATGAAACGTTACGGCCGGGACGGCTTCGCGCCCGGCGACGTGATCATCACCAATCATCAGGCGGTCGCCGGCCAGCATCTCAACAACGTCGTCATCTACATGCCCTATTTTCGCGAGGGCGAGCTCTTGATGTTCGCCATGGTGCGGGCGCACTGGATCGACGTCGGCGGCATGAGCACCGGCTTCGGCGCCGGCCCGACGGTTCCCGATCCATGGGTGGAGGGGCTCCAGCTCGATCAGCTCAAGATCTACGAAGCGGGCAAGCTCAACGACACGCTCTACCGCGTGCTCAAGGACAACATCCGTTTTCCGGAATCCTCGCTCGGCGACATGAAATCGCAAATGGCGGCCTGCCGGCTGGCGGCGCGGCGCATGGATGAGCTGTTCGGCAAATATGGCCGCGACACCATTCTCGGCGCCATCGCGAAGATCTTCGACGAGACCGAAGCCAAATGCCGCAACGTGGTGTCGGGGCTCACCGACGGCATCTATGAAGCCAAAGCCGCGCTCGACGAGGACGGCGTCACCCGCGGCGAGCCGGTACCCATCCACGCCAAGGTCACCATCGCCAAAGGGTCGATGACCATCGATCTCTCCGGCTGCTCGCAGGAGCGCCGCGCGGCGATCAATTCACGTACGCTCGCGGGCGCGCGCGTCGCCTACAAGGCGCTCACCGCCCCGCTCGAGCCGGTCAACGAGGGCTCGTTCCGCGCGCTCGAAGTGATCATTCCCGAGGGCAATATCATGATGGCGCGCTTTCCCGCGCCGATGTCGACCTGGAGCATGATCGTGCCGATGGTGGTCGATACCATCGTCGCCGCGCTCGCCCCGGCCATGCCGGAGCGGGTGCCGGCGGGCCATCATGGCCTTCTCGGCGGCGCGGTGGTGTTCTTCGGCACACACCCCGTGACCGGCCGGCGCTTCGTGGTGCAAAGCATCGAAGGCGGCGGCTGGGGGGGCCGGCCGTTCGAAGACGGTGAGTCCGGCACGGTTTCGGTATGCCAGGGTGACGTTCGCAACGGCTCGATCGAAGGGATCGAGCTCAAATGCCCGGTGCTGGTGGAAGGCCGCAGCCTGCGCACCGATTCCGGCGGCGCCGGCAAATATCGCGGCGGGCTGGGCATCGATATGCGGGTACGCAACCTGGTCGAAGGCAAATGGAATTTCGAGCTGGTGCGGCGGGGCCAGTGCCCGCCCTGGGGCCTGTGGGGCGGCAAGCCGGGCGAATACGGCATGTATCTCCTGCGCGAACCAGGCGAGAGCGAATTCCGCGTCGTCGGCGGGGCGCACCACCCGGTGCCGGTGAATGCCGAAGTGATCGTGCGCACCGGCGGCGGCGGCGGCTGGGGCGATCCACTCGAACGCGACCCGGCAGCGGTGCGCGCGGACGTGGAGGAAGAGTTCATTTCCAGCGCATCGGCGCGCGAGGATTATGGCGTGGTGCTGCGCGATGATCTCAGCATCAATCAGGCCGCGACCCAACGCGCGCAAGATGCGATAAGATCGCAACGAGGAAACGCGCAGCGAGGGGCCAAGAGATGATCGCCGCGATTACCGGGCCTGGCCGGCGCCGGCCCGTTTTGCATCCCCGTACGCGCCACGATCTCGGCGCGCTCCCTCTCCCCAGCGCGGAGAGGGAGGGGGTGAGGGGGCTCGGATCTGCCCATACAGCTGAGCCCCTCACCCTACCCCACTCCCTACGGGAGAGGGAGCAGACCGAATGTGCGATCGGTCAGGTGACACAATCTCGACCGTTCCCCGTACGCCGGTGGAGGAGCGCGTGGCACCAGCTCGGTGCACTCCTCGTCGCTTCGGCAGTCGTGCTGGCCGGCGCCATCGCCTCTGCCGCGGCCGACACGTTGCGCGTCGGCAAAGCGGGGCGCGAGGCGTTCTCCTTCGTGCCCGCCGACGTCGGTGCCCGCGCCGGCATCTTCAAGAAACACGGCGTCGAGATCGAGATCAGCAGTTTCGGCGGCGATGCCCGGCTGCAGCAGGCCATGGCGGCCGACGGCATCGATATCGGGCTCGGCTCCGGCCCTGGACTCGCCTTCATCGTCAAGGGCTCGCCGGTGAAGGGCATTGCCGCCATGGCGGGACCGCCGTTGCTGTTTGCGCTGGTCGTGCGCAACGACGGCGCAGTGGCAACCGCCGATGATCTCAAGGGGCGCAAGGTCGGCGTGTCGACAGTGGGCTCGGTGACGAGTTGGATCATCAGCGAGGTATCGCGGCAGAAAGGCTGGGGTTACGACGGCATGTCGCAGGTTCCGATCGGCGATGACGCCAGCAGGATCGCGGCGCTCAAGACCAAATCGATCGATGCGGCAATCGTCAACCTCGCGCAAGCGCTCAACTTCGCTCAGCGCGGCGAGGGCAAGGTGCTGCTGCGCTTCGGCGAACTGGTCAAGGATTTCCATATCCACGTGATCTTTGCCACCAACAAGGCCATCGCGGGCAGGCCGGAGGCGCTGCGCGGGTTCTTGAAGGGTTGGCTCGAGACCATCGCCTTCATGCGCAGGAACAAGGGAGAGACGGTCGAGATCGCCAAGGACGTCATGGGCACCGACGTCCCGACCACGAGCGCCATCTACGACGAACTGATGCCGATGTTCTCTGACACCGGGCGATTCGACCCCAAGGCGCTGGCGGTGCTCCGCAAGTCCTTCGTGGAGATGAAGACGCTCCCCCAGGAACCCGACATGAGCACGCTCTACACCGAAGCGTTCCTGCCGACGAACTGACGGAAGATCGCATGACGTCCGGCACCGTGGCGATCCGGATCAAGAGCGTCTCGCACCAATTCGGCGAAGAGGGCGACGCCCGCCACGTACTGGCGCTGCGCGACACTTCGCTCGATATCGCACGCGGCGAGTTGCTCTGCCTGATCGGGCCGAGCGGCTGCGGCAAGTCGACGCTGCTCAACGTCATCGGCGGGCTGATGGCGCCCACGACCGGCACGGTGGATGTCTTCGGCAGGAAGGTGGCCGGGCCGATACCGCACGACATCGCTTTCGTATTCCAGGAGAATGCGCTGTTTCCCTGGAACACGGTGTTCGAGAACGTCAATCTCGGCATGGTGTTCCAGCGGCGTGCCGCGAGGGGAACGCGAGGCGCGCGCGTCTCGCTCGCTCGAGGCCGTCGGCCTGAAAGACTTCGCGCAACACTATCCAGGCCAGCTCTCCGGCGGCATGCGCCAGCGCGCGGCGCTCGCCCGCGCGCTCAGCCTGGAAACCGGCATCCTGCTCATGGACGAGCCGTTCGGCGCGCTCGACGAGCAGACCCGCATGATCCTGGGCGAGGACCTCTCGGTGCTGCTGTCACGCAGCGACAAGACTATCGTGTTCGTGACCCACAGCCTGGGCGAAGCCACGTTTCTCGCCGATCGCGTGGCGGTGTTTTCCGCACGGCCCGGCACGATCAAAGAGATCATCAAGGTCGACGAGTCGCATCCGCGCAACCCTGATTTCGTCACCTCCGCCAAATTCACCGCCATCCGCAACGAGCTCTACGGGCTGCTGCACGACGAGATCCGCAAGACCATCGCCGAGACCGGCGCGGGCGCCGGCGGGGATCCCGCATCGTGAGGCCGTCCAGGAACGAGGGCCGTCTCGCCAGCCGGGCCGTTCAGGTCACGTTTCTGATCGTACTCATCGCGCTGTGGTACCTCGCCACGACCCGCTGGCGCGTGAGCCCGCTGCTGCTCCCGAACCCGGCCGCGGTGCTGCGCGATTTCTGGGACATCCTCAAGACCGGCGAATTCATCGGCGATCTGCGCGTCACCCTGACCGAACTCGCGGCGGCGTTCGCCATCGCGGCGACGTCCGGGGTCCTCGCCGGCTATCTCATCAGCCGCTCGCAGTATCGCATCCAGGTTTTCGAGCCGCTGTTCGCCGCCGTTTATTCGATCCCGATCATCCTGTTCCTTCCGCTCTATGTCCTGTTCTTCGGGCTCGGCCCCGCCTCCAAGATCGCGCTTGGCGCCACCATCAGCTTCTTTCCCATCGCACTCAGCACCATTGCCGGCTTTGGCTACGTCGACAAAGTGCTGGTGCGGGCGGCGCGCTCCATGGGCGCGTCGGACTATCAGCTGTTCCGCTACGTGCTGCTGCCGGCCGCGCTGCCGATCATGCTGACCGGGCTGCGGATGGGATTTACCGTCGCGCTTCTTTCCATCATCGGCAGCGAAACCATCGCGTCGCTCGCCGGGCTCGGCCACCGCATCGTGCATCTGGCCGAAGGCATGGAGATGGCGCGGATGTTCGCGTATATCGCCTTCGTCGTCGCGATCGCCGCGGTCCTCAACGCGCTGGTGTCCACGCTCGAGGCGCGGGGGAAGCGCCTGCGATGACCGCCGCGACGATATTCCGGCGGACGATCCGGCGACCGTGGGTCGCGCGCATCGGAATCATCGCGCTCCTGTTCTGCCTCTGGGAGATCGCCGCGCGCTGGCTCGTGGACCCGATGTTCCTGAGCCCGCCGTCGCGCGTGTTCATGTCGCTTTCATCGGTATTCGATACCCGCGGCGTCCCGGCGGCCCTGCGCATCACGTTCTGGGAGCTCTTTGTCGCCTTCGTCCTCTCGGTCGTGATCGGATTGGTGCTCGGGCTTGCGGTCGGCCTGCAGCCGTTCGCCCGCAGGAGCTTCATGCCGATCATCCTGCTCCTTTACGGCACGCCGCAGGTCACCATTCTGCCGCTCTTCATCCTCTATTTCGGCATCGGCCCTGCGTCCAAGATCGCCTTCGGCGTGAGCCACGGCTTTTTCCCCATCATCGTGACCATCGTCGCGGGGGTGCAGAACATCAAGCCGATCCTGCTCGTGAGCGCACGCTCCATGGGTGCGAGCCGGTGGCACGTTTTTCGTTACGTGATCTTCCCGCACATGATCCCGAGCTTCTTTTCCGGCATGCGGCTCGGGATGACCGGCGTGCTGCTCGGCGTATTGCTGGCGGAACTTTACGTCTCGACCGCCGGCATAGGCTACTTCACCGCGCTGTTCACGCAGAACTTCGATCCGACCAGGCTCTTTGGCCTCATCTCGGTGCTCGCTGCCATGGCCATCGTACTCAATGAGATCGTGCGGCGGGCGGAGGTGCATTTCGGCCGCTGGCACGCCGACTGAGGGGAATTCGATGGCGGAAAAACTGAGATTGACCGTCGCCTGCGGCGACTACGAGATCGTGCGCGCGCTCAAGGAAGGCGCGGTCGAGGCCGACGGCCTCGATCTCGTCATGCTCACCGGCATGGGTCCGCGCGAGCGCCACTGGCGCATGGCGCGCAAGGCCGAGTTCGACGTCTGCGAGGCAAATGTCGGCGCCTATTTCATGGAGCGCGACCAGGGCGCCCCGCTGACCGCCATACCAGTGTTCCTGCATCGCCGCTTCCGGCACGGCTTTCTGTTCGTCAACGCCGCGGCCGGCGTCCGCGCGCCGCAAGACCTGATCGGCAAGAAGGTGGGCGGGACGAATTTCCAGCCCGCTTCCAACATCTGGATGCGCGGCATTCTGGAGGAAGAGTACGGTCTTCCCCACCGGCAAGTGACCTGGGTGGTCGAGCGCAGCGAGGACGTCGCGTTCACGCCGCCGCCGGACCTGCGCATCGAGATGATCGCGCCCGGCAAGAAGCTCGACGTCATGCTGGCGGAGGGCGAGATTCCCGCCATGCTGTCACCGGAGCTGCCGCGCCTGTTCCTTGCCGGCGACAAGCGGATCGTGCGGCTGTTTCCCAACTACAAGGACATCGAGCTCGCCTATTTCCGCAAGACCGGGATATTTCCGATCATGCACGTCACCACCATCAGCCAGGAGATCGTCGACAAATATCCCTGGGTGCCGACCAACCTGGTGAAGGCGTTCGAGCAAGCGAAAAACATCGCCTATCGGCGGATCGCCAATCCCCGCATGGTGCCGATCGCCTGGGTGCGCACCGCGCTCGAAGAGCAGGAGGACGTGCTCGGCCCCGACCCCTGGGCCTATGGCTTGACGGCGGCCAACCGCAAGAACCTGGAGACCGTGCAGCGCTACACCTTCGAGCAGGGCATGATCAGCCGGATGCTGCCGCTCGATAAGCTGTTCGCCGATACCGACCTCGGCGACGCCGGCGGCCCGGATGGGATTTGAGCATGACGTTCGGCCAACGCCTCGCCGCCATCCGCGCCGGCATGATCGAACACGAGCTCGACCTCATCGTCGCGGTGCATGACGGCGCGCATTTCATCGAGACCCCCAATCCGGTATTCGTGCTGAGCGGCTTCAAGTCGCTCGGGGCTGCCGCCGTGGTTCTGCCGCGCGACGGCGATGCGAGCCTGATCGTGACGCCGGCCTGGGACGCCGAACGCGCCGCCGAATGCTGCCCCAGCCTGCGCATCACCGCCGCCGAGGACATGATCGACGGGCTCGCGAGGGCGCCGGGCAAGGACACTGCTCGGATCGGCATCGCCGGGCTCGCCTTCACCCGTTGGGAGATCGCCGGCCGCCTGGCGCAGACACTGCCGCAGGCCAGCTCCGCCGACGATATCGTGTTCGATGCCGCGGCCGCGAAGACCCTTGAGGAGATCGCCCATGCGCGCGAGGCCACCCGCATCGCCGAAATGGGCTATGAGCGCCTCATCGAGATCGCGCGCCCCGGCATGAGCGAGGATGAGCTTGCGGTCGAGCTCAAGTGGTACACCCGGACGCTCGGCGCCGAGGACAATTTCCTGCTGCTCTGCGCCGGGCCGCGCAACCCTGCCGTCGCGCCCTCGAACGGGCGCGTGATGCAGAGAGGTGACATCCTGGTGGCCGAAATCACGCCGAGCTATCGCGGGCAGCTCGCCCAGATCTGCCGTACCGCCACGCTCGGCCCTGCGAGCGCCGAGCTCAAGCGCAAATACGACCTGCTGGTGCGGGCCATGAACGCGGGCATCGGTGCGGCGCGGCCCGGCGCGCCCATGGCGTCGGTCTGCCGCGCCATCGATGCGGAGCTGGAGGCGGAGGGCTATGGCGAATACTGCCGTCCCCCGCACATCCGCCGGCGCGGTCATGGCCTGGGCTTCGGCTCGATCCGGCCGGGCGACGTCAGCGTGGACAACGACACGGTACTGGCGGAGGACATGCTGTTCATGATCCACCCGAACCAGCATCTGCCGGAGACGGGCTACCTGCTGTGCGGGGAGCCGGTGCTGTTGACCGCGCGCGGCGCCGAGGCGCTGACGCAGCGGCGCTCCGCGCTGGCCGAGATCGAGCTCTGATCGGAGGAGCACGCGTGCTGGCGATGAATCCGACGCTGCTGGTGGGGCCCTCCGACTGGGATGCCGCGCGCATGCCGCCGGAGGAGTTCTCCGCGCGCGCGGCCGCTCTCTGGCGCGACAACCCCGCCGCAGGCGGCGCCATCGTCTACGGTGACCGGGTGAACCACGCGGAGCTCGCCTATCTCACGAATTTCACGCCCAAGCTCGAAGCGGCGCTGGCGCTGATCCCGCGCGCAGGCGCGCCGCAGCTCCTCGTCGGTGGCGGCGTCAACATGCTGCCAGCAGCAAGGCCGCTCACGTTCATCGAGGACCTGCGCCCGCTGCGCAATGTCGGCAGGACGGTCGCGCAATGGATGCACGAGCAACGCGTCGCACCTGTGTTGGTCGGCGGCGCGTTCATGCCCTACGCGCTGCACCAAGAGATCGCCGCGGCCACGGGCGGCGAGATCGGGGACAGGACCGCTGATCTGCGAACGCTGATGCGCCGCAAGAGCGCACGCGAGCTCGCGGCGCTGCGCGAGGCCTGCGCAATGCTCGCGAGCGCGACGGCGGCAATGCGCGCGGCGCAAGAGGCCGGTGCCGGCGCGACCGCGGTGATCCTCGCCGGCGAGCACGCCGCCAGCCGCGACGGCGCGCAGGACGTTCGCACCCTGTTCAGCCGCGACGGCGGACGCACGCTGCGGCCGTTCGAGACCTCGGTCGAACGGCCGGTCGACCCGCTGCAGGTTTATGTCGCGGTTCGCCGGTTCGGCTATTGGGCGGAGGGCTTTGCCGTCCTCACGACGTCGCCCTATCCGTGCGCGCAACGAGCGCACGATGTCCTGCGATCCGCGGTCGGGCGGATGCGAGCCGGCGCGCAATGCGGCGAGGTTGCGCGCGGCATTGCGGAAGCCGTCCGTCCCCTGCGTCTCCACCCCATCACGGCAAACATTGCGGGAAACGCGATCGGCTTGGCCCTCGAAGAGCAGCCGCTGATTGCCGGCGGACGCGAGGAGAGATTCGAAGCCGGCGGAGTCTACAGCCTACGGGCCGGTCTGTCGGACGAACGCGACCACGCCATCGCGTCGGCGATGGTCGTGGTGCACGAGGACGGCAACGACGTGCTCTGGTCGTCTCCGGAGGCGGCACGATGAGCGTGCTCGAACGGTTCGCTGGCGCGATCATAGGCCGCGAACCTCCCTCCGATGCCGTGCGCGAGATGGTCGAGCTTCATCTCATCGACACCGTCGGTGCCTGGATTGCCAGCACGCGGACCGCCGAAGGTTTGGCGCTCGTACGATTCGGCGCCGCGATGCGAAAGAACGGGCAAGCGGAAGACGCGTTGGCGCTCGACCTCGCGACCCGTTGCGCGCTCGCGCGGCTGAGCGAGATCGACGACATCCATCTTCAATCCATGACGACCCCGAGCGCCATCGTCATCCCCGCCGCACTCACCCTGACGCGTGCAAAGGCGGGGGCCACGGCGGACGATGTGATGGCCGCCGTCCTTGCAGGCACCGAGGCCATGACCCGGCTCGGTCGTGCCGTCGACGGGCCGGCGATTCTCTATCGCGGGATCTGGCCGACCTACTTTGCCGCTCCCTTCGCCGTCGCCGCCGTCGCCGCCCGGCTCCTGAAGCTCGACGACGATGCCACTGCGAACGCGCTGGCGCTGGCGCTCACTCTGACGGCGCCCGGGGTTGGGCATCACAATGCCGCAACGACGTCGCGCTGGTTCGCCGTGGGCCACGCCGCCCGCAACGGGCTTGCCGCCGCACTCGCGGCGCAGCAAGGGTTCACGTCCGACCGCAAGCTCGTCGAAGGCAATTTCCTCTCCGGCGTTTATGGCCTGACGCCGGACACCGCCGCGCTCACCGATGGACTCGGCGAACGAGTCGCCTTGACGGAGGTTTCCTTCAAGCCCTGGTGCGCGGCGCGGCAGACGATGGCGGCGACCCAGGCGCTCAAGGAGATCATCGAACGCGGCGTCGTACCGGCGGCCATTGACGAAATCAGCGTGTCCGTGCTGCCGCCGCACCTGAAAATGATCGACCACGGCGTCGTTCCGGGCGATCGCGCTTCGCATCTCACCAGCGTGCAATATGGCATGGCGGTGGCGGCGTTGGCGCCGAACTCGGCGTTCGAGGTCCAGCAGGTGCCGCCGGAATTGCCGCCCGCCGTGCGCGACGTCATGGACAAGATCAAAGTGGAGGCCGACGAGCGCTTGCTCGCCGACTATCCCCGCGCTTGGCCGGCGCGGGTGCGCGTCGCTGCGGGCTCGGCGCTACATGAGCGATTGGTCACGCACGTCCCCGGCGACCCCGCACGCCCCTTCGATCGCGCCCGCGTCGAGGAGAAGTTTCTGCGCTTCACCGCGCCGGCGCTCGGGGCGGAAAAGGCCGAGCACATTCTCGCGCGCTGCCGCGACGTGTTCGCGACCGGTGAATTCGCAGCACTGGCGGCGGAGATCGAGCGGACCTCGGCTATCGTTCCGACAGTCGATTAAGCCGACTTCGCCGATTAAGCCGACTTGGCGCCATCGGCGGCGATCGCCGAGCGGGCGGTGCGCAGCTTCTCGGTCGCAGCCATATCCACTTCGAAGGTTTCGGGATCGAGCACGACGCCGTAGAGTTCGGCTGCGGACTTGACCGTGACATAGCCCTGCCGCACGTCCTCCCGCACCTGCTCGATCGGCCGTTGCAGCGGACTGCCGTAACCGCCGCCGCCGCCCGAACGGATCTTGAAGGCGTCGCCGGGCTTGAGCTGCGCCACCAATACCTTGGCATTGGGAAAATCGCTCTTCCATTGTCCGCCGATGCGCAGCTCCACCGCATTGCCGGAGCCGTCGAGACCGCCGTCAAGGCCCCAAGGCCGGCAATGGGCACGGTCGCTCTGATTGTTGACCATCATATTGGTACGCGCGCGCACCACCCGCTCGACCCCGAGCCCGCCGCGGCGGCGGCCGGCGCCGCCGGAATCGGGCACGAGCGCATACCGCTCCACTACGATCGGAAACTTGAACTCGGCCTGCTCGTTCGGGCTGTTGTGGGTATCGCCGTCGTTGATGCAGACGGTGCCGGACACGCCGTCCTCGCTCATCTTGGCGCCCCAGCCGCCGCCCAGCGGACCGAAGCTGCCGATGAAGAACTCGGCCGTCCTCTCGTTGATGCCGTGGAAAGACGACGCCAGCAGGTCGGCGTGGTGGCCGGCGATCACCCGGCCGGGAATCGCCGGCGCCAACGCCTTGAAGATCGTGTCGACGATGGTCATCGGATAGGTCATCCACCAGCGCATGGGCGCCGGCCGCACCGCGCTGATCACGCGGCCCGGCGGCACGATGGTCTTGAGGCTGCGAAACGAACCGTCGTTGATGGGATAATCCGTCGGCGAGGTCAGGCACTTGTAGGCCACCTGCGCGCAGGCATGGCCGGTCGTGATGCCGGAATTGTAGAAGCCGCGCACCTGCTTCGATACCTCGCTCAGGTCGACGGTCATCTCGTCGCCCTTGACCACGACGCGTACGCGGATCGGCACCGGCTTGCCGATATCGATACCGTCGTCGTCCATATAGGATTCCGCCTCGTAGACGCCGTCTGGGATGGTGCGCGTGCGCGCGCGCGCCATTGCCTCGGCGTGGTCCATGATCGCGACAATTGAACCGAGCACGTCATCGCGGCCGTAGCGTTCGATGAGCTGCAGGAAACGCCGCTCGCCGGTCTTCACCGCGGTGACCTGAGCGCGCAGATCGCCCATTGCCCGGCTCGGCAGGCGCACGTTCTGCCGGATGATGTCGACCACGGTCTGATTGATCACGCCGCGGTCCTGATATTTCAGAATCGGGATCTGGAGTCCCTCCGAGAAGATATCGGTGCTCATGCCGCCGAGAATGCCGCCGATGTCGAGCCAGTGCGCCATGCAGCAGGAGAACGCCACCAGCCTGCGCTGGTGGAAGATCGGCAGGGTCAGCGTGACGTGATTGAGATGGCTGCCGGTAAGATAAAAGTCGTTGGTGACATAGATGTCGCCGGGACGAATGCCCTGCGCGCCGAAATGCTTGATCTTCGCCTTCACCGTCTCCGCCATGCCGCGGATGAACATCGGCAGGCCGATGCCGATGGAGATCGTCTCGCCCTGCGGCGTGAACAAGCCGGTGGTGAAGTCGAGCGCCTCGTAGATGATGATGTTGTAGGCGGTGCGCATGAGGTTGGTTTTCATTTCCTCGGTCACCGCAATGACGCCGTTGCGCACGATCTCCGTGACCACGGGATCGGCGTTATGCCGCTTCGAGCCGGTCCGTTTCGTCGTCTTGGCCATGGGTTTCAGCGATTTCCTGCGACGTTGATCATCAGATGTCCATAAGCATCGACTTCGAGCCTGTCGCCCGGCAGCAGCACCGTGGTCGAGGCATGTTCCTCGATCAGCGCCGGCCCATCGATCCGGTTGCCGGCGGCGAGCGCAGCGCGGGCGTAGGTCGGCGTCGGGCGGTACTTGCCGTCGAGATAGACCGACCGCTTGCCGGTGAAGGCCGCCTTGTCGGGCGCGCGCTGGCCGCGCCTGATTTTCTCCTGCGGCGGCTTGCGCATGAGACCTGTGACGGTGCTGCGCAGGCTCACGATCTCGGCCCGCTCGTCCGGCGCCGACGTGCCATATCGTTGCTCGTGCATGGCATCGAAAAGGCGCTTGATCGAGCGGCGGTCCTGCTGCTCGAACGCCTTGAGCGGCAGGTCCACGGTCACCGCGTGCTCCTGGCCCACATAACGCATGTCGGCCGCACGCTTGAGCGCGATCTTCCGCGGGGCAACCGAGCTGGCTGCGATGGCGGCGCGGCCCTCGTTCTCAAGCTCCCGGTAGACGGCCTCGATCCGCTCGAATGACGCGTCCTCGAGCCGCGTGAACCAGGTGCGCACGAAATCGTAGCGCAAATCCGAAAACAGCATGCCGAACGCCGAAAACACTCCCGGTGCGATGGGAACGATCACCGCCTTGATGCCGAGTTCGCGCGCCACCTCGACCGCGTGCAGCGGCCCGGCCCCGCCGTAGGCCACCAGCGAAAAGTCGCCGGCATCGAGGCCGCGCTCGGTGGTGACGCCCTTCACCGCATATGACATGGCGGTCGCGGCGATGCGCAGGATTCCGTCTGCCGCCGCCGTCGTATCCATGCCGAGCGGCTTCGCCACGCCCTTGACGAGCGCGCGCTCGGCGGCGGCGAGATCGAGCCGCATCTCGCCGCCGAGGAACCGGTCGGCGCCCAGGCGGCCGAGGACAAGGTTGGCATCCGTCACCGTCGGCGAGTTGCCGCCGAGGCCGTAACAGGCCGGGCCCGGCGCCGCGCCCGCGCTTTGCGGGCCGACCCGTAGGGCGCCCTCCTCCACCCGCGCGATTGATCCACCCCCCGTGCCGACCTCGAAAATGTCCATCATCGCGATCTGCACGGGCAGCGCCTTGTCGTAGCCGCCGATCAGGGCAGCGCCGGTGGTGAGCGCTTCGCCATCGTGGATGACGCCGGCTTTCGCGGTCGTCCCGCCCATATCGAAGGCGATCGCGTTCTCGAGGCCGAGCGCATGGCAAAGCGCCTGGGTGCCGATGACGCCGGCAGCCGGTCCCGATTCCAGCATCTGCACGCACCGGGTCTTGGCTTGGCCCGCTTCGTAGAGCCCGCCGGTCGACTGCACGATCAGGAACGAGCCGCCAAAGCCGTCACCGCGGATGTGATCCTCGATCTCGGCGATATATCCGCGCACGATCGGCCCGACATAGGCGTTGGCCACCACCGTGGAGCAGCGCTCGAACTCGCGATATTCCTGCGACAGTTCATGCGAGGCGGAGACGAACATGTTCGGGTGATTCTTTTCCAGCACCGCTTTGGCGCGCGCTTCATGATCGTTCCTGGCATAGCAATTGAGAAACAGGATCGCAGTCGCTTCTACGCCGAGCTCGGCCAGCATGCGGCCGTGCGCCTCGATTTCCTTTTCATCGAGCGGTCTCTCGATCTCGCCGTCCGACAGCACGCGCTCCCTGACCTCGAAGCGCAGCGCCCGCTCGACCAGCGGCTGGTGCTTCTGAAAGAAGAGGTTATAGGCATCCGGCCGGTTGATGCGGCCGATCTCGTAGATGTCGCGGAAGCCCTCGGTAACAAGGAGCGCGGTCTTGGCGCCGGTGCGCTCCAGGATGGTATTGATCGCGATGGTGGAGCCGTGGAGAAACAGGCCGGCCGATTGGTAGTCGCTTCCTGCCTTCTCCACTCCGGCATTGATGCCGTCGACCAGCCGCTGCGGCGTGGAAAGCACCTTGCCGAAGGTCAGCTTGCCGCTCCGCTCGTCGAAGACCGCGATATCGGTGAAAGTCCCTCCGATATCGGCTGCGAGACGAAGACCGGAGCCGTTGGCTTTTGATCGAGTGTGTTGCTTCATGCGATGATGATGTGACTTTGTGCGACGCGCGGCACGACTTCGGTGGGCTGCCTTTCCCCATCCCGACACGGGCTTGCGGGGTTCGGCATTCTAGGTGGCCGAAGTCGGATAAATCCGGCTTCTGCTGGAGCGGAACCGGCCCGCAAGCGCGGGAGTAAAGGCGGACGACATGAGCACTACCAGCCTCAGCGCCGCATGGCGAGACAATGCTCGAGGGGAAGGTGGAGCGAGACGCTCGTACCGCGAGCGAGAACGATGGAGGGGTGCAGCTGCACGCGGATGCGCTCGGACGCTACGGCGACCACGCATTCCAGCATATTGCCGAGGTAGACGACGGTCTCGACCTGTCCGCCGACCAGGTTTGCGCCGCCATGCGTGCTGCCGGCGAGCACGATGCATTCCGGTCTCACCGTGAGCGTCACCTCGTCGCCCACACGGGTATCCGAATCGACGAAGCAAACGAGCGTACCGATCGCGGTAGCGACGTCGGCCTGTTGGCGCGGTACGGCATCCACAATCGCCGTCACCTTGCCGAGGAGGATATTGGTCTTGCCGATGAAGTCGGCGACGAACAGCTCGGCCGGCTTGTCATAGATCTCCGTCGGGGTGCCCTCCTGCACGATGCCACCGTCCTTCATCACGCCGATCACGTCCGACATGGTAAGCGCCTCGATCTGCTCATGGGTGACGAACAGCGTGGTCACCCGCAGGCGCTCGACGACGTCCCTGAGCTCGAGGCGCATCTCTTCGCGCAGCTTGGCGTCGAGATTCGAGAGCGGCTCGTCGAGCAACAGCACGCGCGGCTCGGCCACCAGCGCGCGAGCGAGCGCGAGCCGCTGCTGCTGTCCGCCCGAGAGATACGGCGCCGGCCGGTTCTCCAGCCCGTCCAAATGCACGAGCGCCAGCGCCTGCATGGCACGGTCGCGGATCGTGCGGCGCGGCGGCTTGGGATGTTTATGCCGCAATGGGAAGGCCACATTGTCCAACACGCTCATATGCGGCCAGATGGCGTAGGATTGGAAGACCATGCCGATATGGCGATCGTGCGGCTCGACCCACACATTGCGCTGCGAGGAATAGACGGTCTCGCCGCCGACCATGATCTCACCGGCGTCCGGCCGCTCGAGGCCGGCCACGCAGCGCAGCGTCGTGGTCTTGCCGCAGCCCGACGGTCCCAACAGCGTGTAGAATTGGCCCTCCTCGACGTCGAGGGAGATGCCTCTGACCGCGACCTCGACCGCGTGCGCCGTGCGATAGGTCATGCTGAGGTTACGGACGCGGATCATCGGCGTTCGGTCCAAGCTAGCGCGGCGCGACCGCGCCGACCCGGCGCGCCACCAGCCAGTACAGCGCGAGAAATGGGATCATGAACGCCAACATGATCAGCGCCGCCGCCGAGGCCCGGCCATAGGACGACGACTGCACATAGCTCCAGACCAGGATGGAAAACGGCAGGTTGCTGCCGGACGAGAGCACCACCGGGAGCGTCAGCTCGCGGTAGGTCAGAAGCGCAATCCAGATCCAGGCATAGAGCATCGAGGGTGCCAGCAACGGGATCAGCACCGAGCGCAACACGCCCGCGGTGCCGGCACCGCTGACTTGCGCCGCTTCGTCGAGCTCGTGATGGATTTGGATCATGGCGCTGTTGGTCATGCGCGTGCCGTAGCTCAGCCGCGCAATGACATAGACGAGGATCAGAATCCAGATGGTGCCGTAGATTGGAACGATGCGCCCGAGCACGAACAGCGTCAACAGCAGTGCCGCGACGCTGAATACGATCGGCGGCACCGTCACCGGCAGGAAAGCGAAGAAATCGAACAGCGTTCGGCCAGGAGCTTTCGACCGCAGCACCACCCAAGACACCGCGACGCTGAGCGCGACCGTGACGGTTGGGACGACGACCATGAGGATGGCGGTGTTCTTGATGCTGCGAATGAGCAGCTCGACCGGGATGGTGCGGAAATTGTTGAGCGAAAGGTCGGCGAAGGCCGCGGCCGACGGCAGCTGCAGGAACGGCAGACCCGAAACCCAGCAGAGCATGAGGACCGGAAGCAGCTGGCTCACGACGAAGAACGCCGCCACGAAGCCGACGGCCGGCCACTTGCCCCGGCCAAGCGGGATGATGCGCGGCCGGTAGGCCTTGCCGGTGACGACGGCGTAGCGCGGCGCCTGGCGCTGCACCACGCGGTAGCACCAGCTGAGCCCCAATGCGAGCGCGACCATTATCACGCTCAGCGTCGCGACCCCGCCGTATTCGGGCAATCCCTCGGTCGGCGTGAGCTGGCGGAAGACATAAGTGGAGAAGGTGTAGATACGGTTGGTCAGGCCAAGGATTGCGGGCACGTCGAAGGCCGCGAAGCAGACCGCAGAGACGTAGATCGCGGCTGCCAGCAGCCCCGGCCACAGCACGCGCAGCGTGACCTCGAGGACCGCCTGTCGCGGCTTGGCGCCGCTCACCGCCGCGGCCTCCTCCAGCGCGGGGTCCATGGCACGCAGCACCACCGCGGTCATGATGAAGGCGAGCGGGGTGAGACTCAGCCCTTCGACGACCCCCATGCCGAAAATGGAAGCGATGTTGAACGGCGCCTCGGCGAGACCGAAGAGGCCCATCAAGGCCTGATTGACCGCGCCGATGCGCGGATGCAGCAGAAACACCCAGCCGAGCGCAACCGCGAAGCCGGGAATCAGAAGCGCGACGGTCATCAAGATGAAAACCGCCGCCTTGCCGGGAAAATCGGTTCGCTCCACCAGCCAGGCGATCGGCAACGCGAGCGCGAAAGCGACGATCAGAGTGACGATTTGGAACAGAAACGTGTTCCACAGAACGTCGTAGGTGAAGGGGTCGAAAAAGACCTCGGCATAATGCCGCAACGAATAGCCGAGCTTTGGGTCGCCCGGCGTCCCCTCGGTGAAACTCAGCCACAGCACCGTCAGAAGCAGAACGAGCACCATCGCGCTCGCCAGAACGACGAGCGCGATCATGGCCGCTCGCGCCAGGTCCAAGCGGCGCCGCGGCGGCGCATGTTGGGCCGTGGTCACGCCGCTTCACCGCGGCTTGTCACGCCCGGCGCGGTCGAGGCCTCCGGCAACCGCCAAACTGTGATGTGACGCACCACCCGTGCCTCGACGCTCCGCTCGGGATCCTGGATCGCCCGCCTGCGCGGGCGATGACACCGACGGGAAATTAACGACGAATAATCTTGGTCAGCTCGAGATGGTCCTTCTCGACACCCTGGTTTGTTTTCCACCAATCGATGTTGACGTCCGTGAAGTTGACGCCCTTGCCCTGAAGCTCCCGCACCTTCTTCGCCGATCGCGACCCGGGATAGAGGTCGAGGTCCTGGCCGTAGAGATCCCACACCACCTTCTCCTGACCCTCGGGCGAGGAGATGTAGAGGGTGTAGAGAATCGCGGCGTTCGGATGGGCGGCGTGGCTCGGAACGGTCAAATAAGCATAGCGCCGCTGCGCCAGGTCGCTCACGATATGGGTGTCGAGAATGCCCTTGCCGCGGTAACGCAGCCGGTTCTGGGAGCCCCCGCTGCAGTCGATTGCGAGCGCCGGCGTTTCACCGGAGGCAATGCGATCCTCGCCTTCGCAGCCGAGGAGACCCGCAATCTGTCCCGACAGCTTGCGCACGAACTCCTCGGTCTTCTTCGCGCCCCATTTCGGATCGGCGAGCAGCACATCGAAGCCGGCGAGGAACGGCGTGGTGACGAATTTGCCCTTGTATTCGGGCTTGAGCAGATCATCCAGGACTTTGATCTGCGGCACCCAGGTTGCGACTTTCACGTTGTAATTGATGCCCGGCAGGAAGGTCATGAAGCGGAGCGCCTTGCCGTCGCCCTCGACCAGTTCGGGCGCAATGCGCCCCGGCATCAGCTTGACCCAATCGACGGCCTGGAACAGACCGCGCTCGAGATAGGGCGTAATCTGGATCGGCGTTCCGACATAGACATCGCCGGACGCGGCTTGTCCCGCCTGCTTCTCCTGGTAGAGCGCGGCTGCGAGCGGCGCGAAGGCCGGGCCCGGCACCCATTCGACCGACAGGTCGAGGCCGAACATTTTCTTCATGCCCTCTTGCGCCACCTTCGCTCCATCCGCGGCGCCGTTGACGCTCGTGGTAGACCGCAGCAGGAGCTTGCCCTCCTGCTTCGCGCCGTCGATGATTTTGCCGAGTTCCGGCGTGAGCGGCGCCTGTTGCGCCTGCGCCCCTCCGATTGCGAGCACGCCCGCAAGAGCGATGACGCACGCCGTCCCTGCCGGCCGAAATGGCATCCAATCCTCCCCTCGTTGGCATCGTGCGGATAGGCCCGCTTATGGCCGCCAGCGTATCATAACGCTCGCCAAGTCCCGAAAACCTGGTCCTGGGATGCCGGTCCATGTGCTCGCATGGCGGACGGATCCGGTTGGGCCGATCGATCCGGC
This sequence comes from uncultured Alphaproteobacteria bacterium, assembly GCA_963821505.1. Lineage (GTDB taxonomy): Bacteria > Pseudomonadota > Alphaproteobacteria > Rhizobiales > Xanthobacteraceae > VAZQ01. Next base: position 311,282 of record CAWGEH010000004.1, on the reverse strand, counting down.
ACGAAGATTCCCGGCGTGGCGGATGGGTCCGCTCCGGCGCGCCTCGCCATCGGACCGATGCTGATTGGGGCCGCTGCGCGCCCGCGGCCGCGCCGCGGCTTTCCTTCCTATCATATTGAATTATATATATCTTTTCCCCGGTAAAAATTATCGTCGCGGGCGGAACCATCGCATCGCTGTGGAGTTAGGCGTCAGGTGGTGGTCCGACCTGGATGCACCAAGGGGTATGTTCATGGCCGGACCCATCCGGTCGCCGGAAGTTTCTCCGCGCACGACCTGGAGATCGGCCGCGCGTGCGCGGTGTCGATCGCGTCGCCGCGGCCCCTGCGTGCCGGCAAGTTCAAATCCCGACTTTCCATTCGCGACTTTTTTGGCTTACGAGTCGACGACCGCAGAGCCGTCATGGGATGGCCATGACACGGGCTCCGCGCTCGTGACATCGTGCCAGTTCATCCGCCCCGGAGGAGGACATCATGCAGCGGGACCGTGAGCCGGTTGGCGAGCTCAAGGCCAATGGCGCACCTCCAGGCGCGGTGGGCGCCGATCTGCGTGATAGCCGTCCCGACGGCGGATCGTCCGCCGAACTGCACGATCTCTTGAATGCGCTCCAGGCCATGCGCGTGGGCGACTTCTCCGTTCGCATGCCCAGCAACCAGGTCGGCCTTCTGGGCAAGATCGCCGACACATTCAACGAGATCGTGGCCGCCAACGAGCGCATGGCGCAGCAGCTCGAGCGCGTCGGCCACGTGGTGGGCCGCGAGGGCAAGACGCGCCAGCGCGTCAAATTCGGCTTGTCGAATGGCGCTTGGGGCGAAATGGAAAGCTCGGTCAACACCCTGATCGACGACTTGCTTTGGCCGACCACGGAAGTCACGCGCGCCATCTCCGCCGTCGCGCAGGGCGATTTGCTGCAAACCGTGCGGCTCGAGGTCGACGGGCGGCCGCTCGAGGGCGAATTCCTGCGCTCGGCGACCATCGTCAACACCATGATCAAGCAGCTCAGCGTCTTCACCTCAGAAGTGACGCGTGTCGCCCGTGAAGTCGGCACCGAAGGCAAGCTCGGCGGCCAGGCGCAGGTGCGCGAGGTGACCGGCGTCTGGAAGGACTTGACCGAGAATGTCAACTCAATGGCGTCGAACCTCACGGCGCAAGTGCGCAACATCGCGGAAGTGACCATCGCGGTTGCCATGGGAGACCTCTCGAAGAAGATCACGGTCGACGTGCGCGGCGAGATTTTGCAGCTCAAGGAAGCCATCAACACGATGGTCGACCAGTTGCGGTCGTTCGCATCGGAAGTCACGCGCGTCGCGCGCGAGGTCGGCACCGACGGCAAGCTCGGCGGCCAAGCGATCGTTCCGGGCGTCGCCGGCACCTGGAAGGACTTGACCAACTCGGTGAATGCCATGTGCGGCAACCTCACCGACCAGGTGCGCAACATCGCCCAGGTGACGACGGCGGTGGCACGCGGCGACCTTTCGCGCAAGATCACGGTCGACGTGCGCGGCGAAATTCTTGAGCTCAAGGACACCATCAACACGATGGTGGACCAGTTGAATTCGTTCGCGTCGGAGGTGACGCGCGTCGCGCGCGAGGTCGGCACCGAAGGCAAGCTCGGCGGCCAGGCCCAGGTGCCGGGCGTCGCCGGCACCTGGAAGGACCTGACCGACAGCGTCAACTTCATGGCGTCGAACCTCACCGCGCAGGTCCGCAACATCGCCGACGTCGCCACCGCCATTGCCGGCGGCGACCTCTCCAAGAAGATCACGGTGAACGTCAGCGGCGAAATCCTCCAGCTCAAGGAGACCATCAATACGATGGTCGATCAGCTCAACGCCTTTGCCGGCGAAGTGACGCGCGTCGCGCGCGAGGTCGGCACCGAAGGGCGCCTCGGCGGGCAGGCCAACGTGCTCGGCGTCGCCGGCACCTGGAAGGACTTGACCGACAGCGTCAACTCGATGGCCTCGAACCTGACCGCGCAGGTCCGCAACATCGCCGAGGTATCGACCGCGATCGCGAGCGGCGACCTCTCCAAGAAGATCACGGTCGACGTGCGCGGCGAAATCCTCGAGCTCAAGGACACCATCAATACGATGGTCGACCAGCTCAACGCCTTCGCCGGCGAGGTGACGCGCGTCGCGCGCGAGGTCGGCACCGAAGGCAAGCTCGGCGGCCAGGCCATGGTGCGCGGCGTGGCCGGCACCTGGAAGGACTTGACCGACAGCGTCAACTCGATGGCGTCGAACTTGACCGGCCAGGTCCGCAACATCGCCGAGGTCGCGACTGCGGTGGCGCAGGGCGACCTGTCGAAGAAGATCACTGTCAACGTGAGCGGCGAAATCCTGCAGCTCAAAGAGACGCTCAACACGATGGTCGATCAGCTCAACGCCTTCGCGGCCGAGGTGACCCGTGTCGCGCGTGAAGTCGGCACCGAAGGCAAGCTCGGCGGCCAGGCGGAAGTGCCGGGCGTCGCTGGCACCTGGAAGGATTTGACCGACAGCGTGAACTCGATGGCGGGCAACCTGACCGCCCAGGTCCGCAATATCGCCGAGGTAGCGACCGCCATCGCCGGCGGCGATCTCTCGCGCAAGATCACGGTCGACGTGCGCGGCGAAATCCTTCAGCTGAAGGAAACGCTCAATACCATGGTGGACCAGCTCAACCGCTTCGCCGGCGAGGTGACCCGCGTCGCCCGCGAGGTCGGCACGGAAGGGCGTCTCGGCGGCCAAGCCAACGTGCCGGGCGTCGCCGGCACCTGGAAGGACCTCACCGACAGCGTGAACTCGATGGCGGGCAACCTTACCGCCCAGGTCCGCAACATCGCCGAGGTGACGACCGCGGTCGCGCGCGGCGACCTCTCGCGCAAGATCACGGTGGACGTGAAGGGCGAGATCCTGGAGCTCAAGAACACCATCAATACCATGGTGGACCAACTCAACTCGTTCGCGTCGGAAGTCACGCGCGTGGCGCGCGAGGTCGGCACCGAAGGCAAGCTCGGCGGCCAGGCCCAGGTGCCGGGGGTGGCCGGCACGTGGAAGGACCTCACCGACAACGTCAACTTCATGGCCTCGAACCTCACGGCGCAGGTCCGCAATATCGCCGAGGTCGCGACCGCGATCGCGGGGGGCGACCTCTCCAAGAAGATCACCGTGGACGTGCGCGGCGAGATCCTGCTGTTGAAGGACACGCTGAACACCATGGTCGAGCAGCTGCGCTCGTTCGCCGCCGAGGTTACCCGCGTGGCGCGTGAGGTCGGCACCGACGGACGCCTCGGCGGTCAGGCCGTGGTGCCGGGCGTTGCCGGCACCTGGAAGGACCTCACCGACAACGTCAATCTGCTCGCCGCCAACCTCACCACGCAGGTCCGCAACATCGCCGAGGTGACCACGGCGGTGGCGCGCGGCGACTTGTCCCGCAAGATCACGGTGGACGTGAAGGGCGAGATCCTCGAGCTCAAGAACACCATCAATACCATGGTGGACCAGCTCAACGCCTTTGCCTCGGAGGTGACTCGCGTGGCGCGCGAAGTCGGCACCGAGGGCAAGCTCGGCGGTCAGGCGGTCGTGCCCGGCGTCGCCGGCACCTGGAAGGACTTGACCGATACCGTGAACGTGATGGCGGCCAACCTTACCGAACAGGTGCGCGGCATCGTGAAAGTGGTGACCGCCGTCGCCAACGGCGACCTGAAGCAGAATCTGACGGTGAAATCGAAGGGCGAGGTGGCGGCGCTCGCCGAGACCATCAACAACATGACCGACACGCTCGCGATCTTCGCCGATCAGGTCACCAGCGTCGCGCGCGAGGTGGGCGTGGAAGGTCGCCTTGGCGGCCAAGCCAACGTGCCAGGCGCGGCTGGTACCTGGAAGGACCTGACCGGCAACGTCAACCTGTTGGCTGCGAACTTGACCACCCAGGTGCGCGCGATCGCCGAGGTCGCGACCGCCGTGACCAAGGGCGATCTGACCCGATCGATTCAGGTCGACGCGCGCGGCGAGGTGGCCGAGCTCAAGGACAACATCAACACGATGATCGACAACCTGCGGCTCACTACCGACCGCAACACCGAGCAGGATTGGCTGAAGACCAATCTCGCCAAGTTCACCAACATGCTGCAGGGCCAGCGCGATCTGGCTACCGTCGGCCGGCTGCTGCTGTCCGAGCTCACGCCCCTGGTCAACGCGCAACTCGGCGTCATCTATCAGATGACGAGCGACGAGATGCCGAGCCTGCAACTGCTCTCGACCTATGCCGACGACGGGGTCAATGGGCACCCGAAGCGTCTGCCGATCGGCGAAGGATTGGTCGGTCAGTGCGCCGCGGACAAGCGACGAATGCTGGTCAGCGACATGCCGGCGCACGCCGCGCCCATCGGATCGGCCCTGTTCAAGGCGGCTCCGCGCAGCGTCGTCGTGCTGCCAGTGCTGTTCGAAAATCAGGTCAAGGCGGTGATCGAGCTCGCCTCGCTCAACGAATTCACCGCATTGCAGATGATGTTCCTCGAGCAGCTCACGACCAATATCGGCATCGTTGTCAACAGTATCGAGGCAACGATGCAGACCGAGGGACTGCTCAAGCAGTCGCAGCAGCTCGCCGGCGAGTTGCAGGCGCAGCAGCGGGAGCTGCAACAGACCAACGAACAGCTCGAGCAGAAGGCCCAACAGCTTGCCGAGCGCAACGTCGAAGTCGAGCGCAAGAACCAGGAGATCGAGCAGGCCCGCCGCGCGCTCGAGGAGAAGGCAACCGAGCTCGCGCTGACGTCGAAATACAAGTCGGAGTTCCTCGCCAACATGTCGCATGAGCTGCGTACCCCGCTCAACAGCATCCTCATCCTGGGCCAGCAGCTCTCGGACAACCCGGATGGCAATCTCTCGCCCAGACAGGTCGAGTTTGCCCGTACGATCCACGGCGCCGGCACCGACCTCTTGAACCTGATCAGCGACATTCTCGATCTGTCCAAGATCGAGTCCGGAACCGTGACGGTGGACGCCGAGGAGATTGCATTCGCTAACCTCATCGACATGGTCGCACGTCCGTTCCGTCACGAGGCGGAGACCCGGCAACTGTCGTTCGAAGTCAATCTCGACCCCCATCTCGGACGCAGCATCAGCACCGACTTCGAAACGGTTGCAGCAGGTGCTCAAGAACTTGCTCTCGAACGCGTTCAAATTCACCGCGCAAGGCGGAGTGCGCTTGAGCATTTCAGCGGTGCAGGGTGGCTGGAGCGCGGAGCATCCGGTGCTCAAACAGACGCCTGCGGTCGTGGCGTTCGAAGTTTCCGACACCGGCATCGGCATTCCGCAGGACAAGCAGAAGGTGATTTTCGAGGCCTTCATGCAGGCCGATGCCAGCACCAGTCGTAAATACGGAGGCACGGGGCTGGGACTTGCGATCAGCCGCGAGCTGTCGAACCTGCTCGGCGGCGAAATCCACCTGCGCAGCTCGCCGAACGTGGGCAGCACCTTCACGCTCTACCTGCCGCTGAAATATGTCGGTCCGACCGTGGCGCCGAGGCCGTCGTCCGCCGCATCCGCACCGGGGATGCACGCGGCAGGTGTCCACCCGGTCCCTGAACGCCCGATCGAGCAGATCCCCGACGATCGGCTGGAGATCCAGCCCGGCGAGTTCATCCTCCTGATCGTCGAGGACGATCCCCATTATGCCCGGATCATGGTGGATCTGGCGCGCGAGAAGGGTTTCAAGGTGCTGGTCGCGATGCGGGGCGCCGATGCGCTCGATCTCGCCAAGCAGTACCAGCCGACCGCTGTCTCGCTCGACGTGTTCCTGCCCGACATGCTCGGCTGGACCGTGCTCAGCCAGCTCAAACAGAACCCGCTGACCCGGCATATTCCGGTGCAGATCATCACTTTGGACGAAGATCGCCAGCACGGGCTGGCGCGGGGCGCGTTCTCCTTCGTCACCAAGCCGACCTCCACCGAGGGCGTCGAGGCGGCCTTGGCCCGCATCAAGGAATACGCAAAGCCGCGTCGCAAGCGCCTGCTGGTCGTGGAGGACGATCGGGCCGAGCAGATGAGCATTACGGAGCTGCTTGGCCACGACGACATCGAGATTGTCACCGCCGGCACCGGCGGCGAAGCCTTGAATCTCCTCCGGCAGGATCCCTGCGACTGTGTCGTGCTCGACCTGCGGCTGCCGGACATGTCGGGCTTCGAAGTGCTGGAGGAGCTGCGCGCCGACGCGAGCTTGTCCGACGTGCCGGTCGTGGTGTTCACGGGACGGGAATTGTCGGTCGAGGAAGACGCGCAGCTACACACCATGGCGCGCAGCATCGTGGTCAAGGGCGTCGAATCGCCCGAGCGTCTGCTGGACGAAACCGCGCTGTTCCTGCACCGCATCGTCACCGACCTGCCGGCCGACAAGCAGCGAATGCTGCAGCGGCTCAACAGTTCCGACGAGGATCTGGTCGGCCGCACCGTGCTGCTGGTCGACGATGACGCCCGCAACATCTTCGCGCTGTCGAGCGTGCTGGAGCGGCGCGGCATGCACGTGCTCACCGCCACGACCGGCAGCGAGGCCATCGCACTCGCCGAGTTCGACGCCCGATCTGGCGATCGTCCTGATGGACATCATGATGCCGGAAATGGACGGCTATCAGACCATTCGAGTGATCCGGGAGAAGCCGGGCTTCCGGCGGCTGCCGATCATCGCGCTCACAGCAAAGGCGATGAAAGGCGACCGCGAGAAATGCCTGGAGGCGGGGGCGTCCGACTATCTGGCCAAGCCCGTCAACACCGAGCAACTGCTATCGGCGCTGCGCATGTGGCTCCATCGCTAGCGGCGGGGACAACAAATGGCTTCGGACGACAAGGTCAACATCCTGCTGGTCGACGATCAGCCAGCCAAGTTGCTGAGCTACGAGACCATCCTCGCCGACCTGGGCGAGAGTCTCATCAAGGCCGCGTCGGCGCGGGAGGCGCTCGAGCAGCTCCTCAAGCATGATATCGCCGTCATCCTGGTCGACGTGTGCATGCCGGAGCTCGACGGCTTCCAACTGGCGGCGATGATCCGCGAGCACCCGCGCTTCCAACGCACCGCGATCATCTTCATTTCCGCCATCCACTTGACCGACGTTGACCGCCTGCGGGCCTACGAAATGGGGGCGGTCGACTATGTGCCCGTTCCGGTCATTCCGGAGGTGCTCCGCGCCAAGGTCAGAATCTTCGCCGAGCTCTACCGCAAGACCAGAGAGCTCGAGCAGCTCAACCGGGAGCTCGAACGTCGCGTCGCGGAACGTACCGCGGAATTGGAGGCCTCGACCGCGCGGCTCATGCAGAGCGAAGAACGCCGCAGCCTGGCGCTGGCTGCCGGCCAGATGGGATCGTGGGAATGGGATCCGGTGAACGGCCACTTCATTTGGGACGACGGGCAATACCGGATTTTCGGCGTCGACTCCGCAAGCTTCGACGTCACCATCGACAACATCAAGGCGCTGATCCACCCCGAGGACTGGAAGCATCTGCAGAACGCGATCAAACCTCCGGCGGCGCATAACACGCCGAGCTTCCAAACCGAGTTTCGGGTGTGTCGCCCGAACGGGCAATTGCGCTGGTGCATTGGAACCGCCGTGGCGAGCGTCGATGCGACCGACAATATCGTGCGCATCAGCGGCGTGACCGTCGACATCACCGATCGCAAGGAGGCTGAAGAGCGCCAAGCACTGTTGGCACGCGAGGTCGACCACCGAGCCAGGAATGCCTTGGCGCTCGTGCAATCGATCGTGCGGCTGACCCGGTCGGACACCATCAAGGCCTACATCGCCGCGGTCGATGGCCGCATCGGAGCGCTGTCGCGCGCGCACACGCTGCTTGCCCAGAGCCGCTGGCAGGGCGCCGACTTGGCGCGACTGGTCGACGAGGAACTCGCTCCCTATCGCTCGAATGACGCCGAAAAGATCGCGGCTGTCGGCCCCGACGTGTCGCTCGAGCCCCGCACCGCCCAGACGCTCGCGCTGGCGCTGCACGAGCTTTCCACCAACGCCGCCAAATACGGCGCGCTGTCGGTGATATCGGGGCGCGTGGAGGTGGCGTGGGACTTGCAGCCGGAAAGCCTGGTCCTACGCTGGACCGAGAGCGGTGGACCGCCGACCCAGCCGCCGGTGTCGCCGGGCTTCGGCATAAGAGTGATCAGCGCGAGCATCGAGCGTCAGCTCGAGGGCGATGCAGCGTTCCACTGGCGTCCCGAAGGCCTGCATTGCAGCCTGCGCGTGCCCCGCGGCGACAATATCGAGCCACTGGCGCGCCAAGCCAGCGGCCATCGCGCGGCGGGCGAGGACAAGCCCGCTCTGCCACTGCGGCTCGAGACCGGCAACCGGATCCTGCTCGTCGAAGACGAGATCCTGGTGGCCATGATGATGAAGGACATCCTGACTGAACTCGGCTTTTCGGTGATAGGCCCATTCAGCCGGCTCGCCGAGGCCATGGTCGCGGCCGTGCATGACGACATCGACGCCGGCATCATCGACATCAATCTCGGCGGCGAATTCGTCTACCCGGTCGCCGACGTGCTGGCGGCGCGGAAAATTCCCTTTGTGTTTGTCACCGGCTACGGGGTGGAAAGCATCGACGGCCGGTTCGGCTATGTGCCCATCGTCAAGAAGCCGATCCAGCGGCAGGTCCTGCAGCGGATCTTCGTCCGCGCCGGCAGCGGCGACTCCGCGACCCTCCCGAAACGCTACGGTGGCGGCCGCGTCGGCCGCGCCGCGACCGCCGGCCGGTCGTGACCTATCCCGGAACGCAATAGCTGATGGTGCAAATTCCGCTGCGACGTGCGCATCGGCTCAGAGCGATCAGCTTGGCATCGCCGACAAAGAAGGCGCGGCCGTAAGCAACCGAGCGCGCGCCGACAGCCTGACATACGAACGATGAGAAGAAGAATGCCGAGGCCTCAGAGGAGGCAAGCGCAAGCAGCGCCGTCGCGAATGCGAGGGAACATACAATCTTACCCATAGCGGCCTCCTTCTCACTGGTTGCGCCAAGCTTACTCTATAGCCGTTTTTCTCCGTGTTGTCTCAACCAGACGCGAGCAGGCGGCAAACTCGCCGTCGAACTTGCCGAGCAGGGTGAGGCCGTTGACGCGACCTACTCTGCGCCGCCCACGCGCTCGTTCAGGGCGCCCGCCAGGGGAGTAGCGAGCAGCCTGATGCGTTGGCAGTCTGCCTCCGCGCCTCTGGATCATTGATACCCGGCCGGGCCGCGCCAAGACCCGTATCCGTCATATGGGCCGGGGTAGTATCCGCCGTAGGCCGGGTAGGCATAGCCGTAGGAGTAGGCCGGGTAGGCATAACCGTAGGAGTAGGCCGGGTAGGCATAACCGTAATAGCGGGGGTAGTAGTAGTAAGGACGCGCATAGTAAGGACGCGCCAGTGCAGCACCGACGAGCGCGCCGAGCGCAAAACCTCCGAGCCCCCAACCCCAGCCCCTGCCCCGCACGCGAGCGTCCGCCTGTGTCGGCATGGCTATCGTGGCTGTCGCCAAGCTGCCCGCCAGCACCAATGCAGTCAGAGATCGTTTCATGGGGTGCCTCCTTCATAACCGCGCAGACAAACCTGCGCCATGCGCCGCTGCGTTCGCCTTCTCTCGCGCTTAGCGCATGTTCCGGCGAAGTGGGTACCGGTTCGCCGCCAAGAACATGCGCCACTAAACAATTCTAGAACGTGTCCCGATTCCGAAGGAACGGGACACTTCTAGACGGCCCGGCGACGGCATGCCTTAATTTGCTCGCTGAGCTCTGCCAGCGGAGCGCCCACCTCGCAGGGTGGAAGGTCATTCAAATATATTCCTGTTGCGGGCGCCCGCCACTGAAATCGGACCGCTTTGGTGCAATGCAGAAATCCTCGTCGCCATGAGGAAGCGCATCCTGAGCGAGCTCGGCACCTGGGCGATCGGTCCCTTCAGCCGGCTGGCCGAGGCCATGGTCGCGGCGGTGCACGAGGAGATCGACGCCGGCATCATCGACATCAATCTCGGCGGCGAATTCGTCTACCCGGTCGCCGACGTGCTGGCGGCGCGGAAAATTCCCTTTGTGTTTGTCACCGGCTACGGGGTGGAAAGCATCGACGGCCGGTTCGGCTATGTGCCCATCGTCAAGAAGCCGATCCAGCGGCAGGTGCTGCAAAAGCTCTTCCTGCCAGCCGAGGGCGCTGCGAGATTTTCCAAGCGGCGATACGGGGCCGACCGCGTCGGCCGCGCGGCGTCGGCCGGCCAGCCCTGATCAGGGCTGGAATCGCCGGACGACAAGCTTGTAGACGTTGCGGAGCGGGCGATCAGCCAAGTCCTCCGCGACATCGCGTTTCAACATCAAAACGACTTAGGGTGGGCGCGGACTAAAGCGCCGGCGAAGGCGGCTTGCATAGATTTTCAACGCACTTCCCCCCCGCCTGCCCATGGCGACGGCGCGACGCGGCGGCGGGAACCAAAATTCCCGAGACAAAACAACGATCATCGGCTTGGCACGGTCTTTGCTGCTTTGCAGCATACCGGGCCAACGGTGGCCGTTCGCCCGGCGTTTTGGCGTGCGCGGTTCTCAAGGGCGAAGCCCACCAAGGAAGCGATGTCCGGCGATTTCAACCCCGAGCAAAAGCGTTACTTGGAAGGATTCATCGCGGGCCTGCAGATCGCCAAGGCCGCGCGCGGGACGGGCGGCGTGCCCGGCGCCAAAGCAGCCGAGCCGAGCGGCCCCGATGCCGATCATCTGCGCGCACAGGATCGCGTCCTCCAGGCCGGCGGCAAGCTCTCCGAGCAGGAAAAGTTCAAGCGCGAGCTGCACCCCTTCGACGGCTACCAGCGCCTGAAAGCACAGGCCGCGAACGACGAATATCCCAAACCACCGGACAATTTCCGCTGGCGCTTTTTCGGCCTGTTCTACGTAGCGCCGAACCAGAACTCCTATATGTGCCGGCTGCGGATGCCGAACGGCATCCTCGCTCATTGGCAATTTGCAGGGGTCGCCGATCTGGCCGAGCACTATGGCGGCGGCTATGCCCACGTCACCACCCGGGCCAATCTGCAAGTGCGGGAAATCGCCGCCAGGAACGCCGTCGCCATGATCGAGGCGGTCCAGGACCTCGGGCTCGCCTCGCGCGGTTCGGGCGCCGACAACATTCGCAATGTCACGGGCTCGCCGACCGCGGGCATCGACCCGCAGGAACTCATCGACACGCGTCCGTATGCCCGCGAATGGCATTTCCATATTCTCAACGAGCGCGCGCTTTACGGCCTGCCGCGCAAATTCAATGTCGGCTTCGACGGCGCCGGCATCATTCCTGTGCTGGAAGACACCAACGATATCGGCTTCCAGGCGGTCGAGGTGAAGGACGGCTTTGCGGTCGCGCCCGGCGTCTGGTTTCGCCTCGTGCTCGGCGGCATCACTGGGCACCAGGACTTCGCGCGCGATACCGGCGTCGTTGCGCAGCCGGACGACGCGGTCAAGGTGGCCGACGCCATCGTGCGCGTGTTCATCGACCATGGCGATCGAACCGACCGCACGAAGGCGCGGCTCAAATACGTCATCGATCGTCTGGGGTTGGAGAAGGTGCTTGCGCTGGTCGAGGAGAAACTCGGCCGCAAGCTCGACCGCGTTCCCGGCGACGCCTTTGAGCGGCGCCCGCCCTTCGACCGCGCCGCCCATATCGGCGTGCATCCGCAGAAGCAGCATGCGCGCCACTGGATCGGCGTCGTGCTTCCGGTCGGCAAGATGACGGCGGACCAGATGCGAGGCCTGGCGGAGGTCGCCCACGAGCTCGGCGATGGCGATATCCGACTTACCGTGTGGCAGAACCTGATCATCTCCGGCGTGCCGTCGGAACGGGTCGCGACGGCGCAAGCGAAGATCGAGGGACTCGGGCTCTCCACCAACACGAACGCAATTCGAGCGGGGCTGGTTGCTTGTACCGGCAATGTGGGCTGCAAGTTCGCGGCCTCCGATACAAAGCGGCATGCCGAGGAGATCGCACGCTGGTGCGAAGGCCGCGTCACGCTCGACGCCCCCGTGAACATCCATCTCACCGGATGTCATCACTCCTGCGCGCAGCATTACATCGGCGATATCGGATTGCTCGCCTGCAAGGTGCAGACCTCCGACGATGGCGACACGGTCGAGGGTTACCACATTCACGTCGGCGGCGGCTTCGGCCCGGACGCGGCGATTGCGCCCGAAATCTACCGGGACGTGAAAGCCGAGGACGCGCCGAGGACCGTCGAGCGCATGCTCAAGGCCTACCTCGCGCACCGCGCCTCGCCGCAGGAGAGCTTTCTCGCTTTCGCCCGGCGGCACGAGATCGAGGCGCTGCGATCCCTCTTTGAAAGCGGGGCGGGCGAATGACCTTGCCTCCGCGCGCATCGCTGCCGTCGCTCATCCCGGAGAGCGCCCCGTTTACCGCGGAACAGCGCATCTGGCTCAACGGTCTGTTCGCCGGCCTGCTCTCGCTCGAGCATGGGGTCACTCCGCTCTCGCTGGAGCAGGCGGCGGCGCTGCTACCGGGCGCCCTCGATCTCGCCGCCTCGCCCGCACCGGCCGGCGAGGACGACGACGCACCATGGCACGACCCCGCCATGGCCCTCGATGATCGCATGAAGCTTGCCGAGGGCCGTCCGCTGCGCCGGCGGATGATGGCGGCAATGGGACAACAGGATTGCGGACAATGCGGATACAGCTGTCAGGACTATTCGGACGCCATCTTCTCGGAAAAGGAAAAGCGGCTGAATCTCTGCGTGCCAGGCGGCAAGGAAACCGCCCGCATGCTCAAGGCGCTGCATCAGGACCTTGGCAAGCCTCCAGCGGCCGCCCAGATCGCGACCAAGATCCCGACGCCTGCCGCTGCTACGGTTGCGCCGGCCGCCGCGCCGGGATGCTCGCGCGAGTGTCCAGCCGAAGCGATCTTCCTGTCCCGCACCCGCCTCAACAAGCCGGGCTCCGCAAAGGAGACCTGGCACATTGAGTTCGATCTGGCGTCGACCGCCGTCGAATATGCGGTGGGCGATGCCTTCGGGGTGTTCCCGACCAACCATCCCGCGCTCGCCGACGCGGTGATCGCGGCGCTCGACGCTCCGGCCGATTTTCCGATCGGGGGCCGCTCGCTGCGCGACGTATTGATCGACGGCGTCTCGCTCGGCACCGCCCCCGACATGCTGTTTCAGCTCTTCTCCTACATTACCGGCGGCGAGCGGCGACAGAAGGCGAAGGCGCTCGCCGCCGGCGAGGATCCGGACGGCGATGCTGCCGCGCTCGACGTGCTCGCCGCCGTGCAGAAGTTTCCCGGAGTGCGTCCCGATCCGGAAGCGTTCGTCGAGGCGCTCGATCCGCTGCAGCCGCGACTCTATTCGATCGCCTCCTCGCCCAGAATCGATCGCACGCGCATGGCGTTGTGCGTCGATGCGGTGCGCTTTTCCGTCGACGGCCGCACGCGGCTCGGCGTCGCCTCCACCTTTCTCGGGGAGCGCGTGCGTCCCGGTGACAGGGTCAACGTCTATGTCCAGAAGGCGCAGCATTTCGGTCTTCCCGCCGATCCATCCCTGCCGATCATCATGATCGGCCCGGGCACCGGCATCGCGCCCTTCCGCGCCTTCCTGCACGACCGCATGGCCAGCAAGGCACCCGGCCGCAACTGGTTGTTCTTCGGCCACCAGCGCAGCAACTACGATTTCTTTTATGCGGATGAGCTCACCGGCATGAAGGCGGCCGGCGCCTTGAGCAGGCTCTCGCTCGCCTGGTCACGCGACGGCAACGAGAAGTTCTACGTCCAGGACCGCATGCGCGAGGTCGGCCGCGATCTCTGGGCCTGGCTCGCGGACGGCGCGCACGTCTATGTCTGCGGCGACGCCAAACGCATGGCCAAGGACGTGGAGGGCGCATGGATCGAGATCGTCGCCAAGCACGGCGCGCGCTCGACCGACGAGGCCATCGCGTTCATCGCCAGCCTGAAGAAGTCGGGACGCTATCAGCAGGACGTCTATTGATGTCCGATCTGCGGTCTGAACGCCACGCCTTGCAGCGAGGCCAGCCGCGGCTCGGAGCGCTTGCACGGCTGCCGATCTTCCTGGCGCTCGCGGGCAAGCGCGTGGTGGTCGCCGGCAACGGCCCCCCGGTGGCCTGGAAGGCGGAGCTGCTGTCGGCGGCCGGCGCCGAGGTCGCCCTCTTTGCCGAGCGACCATGCGAGGAGTTGCGCGCGGTCGCGGCGGACGCCCCGCGCGGTGCGATCGCGCTACAAGAGCGGGCGTGGCAGAACGAGGATTTGCGGAGCACCGCCGTTGCGGTCGGCGGCTTCGACGCGGAGCAGGACGCGCGGCGCTTCGCCGAGGCCGCACGCGCGGCCGGCGTTCCGGTCAACGTGATCGACAGGCCCGACTATTGCGATTTTGCCTTCGGCGCCATCGTCAACCGCTCCCCGCTGGTCATCGGCATTTCCACCGATGGGGCGGCTCCGGTCTTCGCCCAGGCAATCCGGGCCAGGCTCGAGGCCATGATGCCGCGCGGCTTGGCCCGCTGGGCGGCCGCCGCCCGGGGGTGGCGCGAGCGGGTGCAATCGTCGGGCCTCTCGCTCCCCGCCCGGCGGGGCTTCTGGCAGGCGTTCGCGCGCTTAGCGCTCACCCATCCGGATCGCGAGCCGGCTCCCTCCGACTTCGATACCCTTATGGCGAAGACCAGAGGCGGGGCCGTCGCTGCCGACGCCGGCACGGTCACGCTGGTCGGCGCGGGCGCGGGCGATCCGGAGCTGCTGACGCTGCGCGCGCTGCGGACGTTGCAGTCGGCCGACATCATCCTGGTCGACGATCTCGTCACGCCTGACATCGCCGAGTTCGCCCGCCGCGAGGCAAAGAAAATGCTGGTCGGCACGCCGGCCGATGGACCCTCCTGCCGTCAGGACGAAATCATCGCCTCCGTGATCAGCCTCGCCAGGGCCGGCAAGCGTGTGGCGTGGCTCATCGGTGGAGACTCCGTGAGCGGCACCCGCGCCAGCGAAAAGATCGCGGCCTGCCGTGCTGCCGGAATTGCAGTCGAGGTCGTTCCCGGCGTCGGCGCCGTGCTCCAAGAGGCCGACGTCGCCCGAAGGCAATTGATCGCGCCTTCCCCGGGGGTAAGCAATGAGCATATGCCGGATGACGCTCGACGAAATCCGGAAGGATGCCTTCCGGCAGACCGCGCCCCCATTGGTCGCATTCGGGAGACCAAGCTTCGAGGGCGCGCTGTCTTCGCGAGCTGGGGCCGGGCGGAGACTCCTTAAGGCCGACCAAGTCTGCGCAGGTATCAATTCTCCTGAAACGCCTCCTCGCGCTTGCTGCGGATCGCTGGCAGCGCGACCAGTACGCAGAGCGCCAGCGCGGCAATCAACAGGCCGAGGCTGATCGGCCGCTCGAGGAAGATCATCGGGTCACCGCTGGAAATCCTCATGGCGCGCCGGAGATTCTCCTCCATCAGCGGGCCCAGCACGAAGCCGAGGATCATCGGCGCCGGCTCGCATTCGAGGCGCGTGAAGACATAGCCGGCGACGCCGAACAGCGCCGCCAGCAGCACGGCGGCGGAGCTGTTGCTCACGGTGTAGACGCCGATCCCGCAGAACAACAGGATCGCGAGGTAGAGGAAACGATACGGCACCTTCAACAGCTGAACCCACATGCCGATGAGCGGCAGGTTGATGATCACCAGCATCAGGTTGCCGATCCACATGCTGGCGATCATTCCCCAGAACATGCTGGGACGTTCGGTCATGATCTGCGGACCAGGCTGGATGCCATGGATGGTGAGCGCGCCGATCATCAGCGCCATCACCGCGTTACCTGGAATCCCCAACGTCAGCATGGGAATGAACGAGGTCTGCGCGCCGGCATTGTTGGCGGATTCGGGCCCGGCCACGCCCTCGACCGCGCCGCGGCCGAACTGCGCGGGATGCTTCGAGGAGCGCTTCTCCAGCGCGTAAGCGGCGAAAGAGCTCAACGTCGCGCCGCCGCCCGGAAGCACACCAAGGACCGATCCCAGCGCGGTGCCGCGCAGCACCGCCGGCCAGGCGCGATGAAAATCCTCGCGCGTCGGCCACAGCCGGGTGATCTTCTGCGAGACGAGCGCTCGGTTTTCCTGCGGCTGCGCCAGATTGGTGATGATCTCGCCGATGCCGAATACGCCGATGGCGAGCGTGGCCACGTCGATGCCGTCAGTCAGCTCCGTGATGCCGAACGTGAAGCGCGTCCCGCCCGTGTTGCCGTCGGTGCCGATGAGACCGATCAGCAAGCCCAGGATGATCATGGCGACCGCCTTGACCACCGAGCCATGTGCCAGCACGACCGCGGCAAAGAGGCCGAGCACCATGAGCGAGAAATATTCCGGCGCTCCGAACGATTGGCCGACCTTGGCAAGCGGCGGCGCAAACGTGGCGATCAGCATGGTCGATACGCAGCCCGCGAAGAACGACGCGAGCGCGGCCACCGCCAGCGCGGCACCGGCGCGCCCCTGCCGCGCCATCTGATGGCCGTCGATGCAGGTCACCACCGACGAGGTTTCACCCGGCAGATTCACCAGGATGGCGGTGGTCGAGCCGCCGTATTGCGCGCCGTAGAAAATGCCGGCCAGCATGATCAGTCCGGACGTGGGCTCCAGATGGAACGTCAGCGGCAACAGCATGGCGATGGTTGCGATCGGGCCGATGCCGGGAAGGACGCCGATCAAGGTCCCAATCAGCGCGCCGGCAAGCGCGAAGAACAGGTTCGCCGGGGTCAGCGCCACCTCGAAGCCCACGGCTAGATTGTTGAAAAGCTCCATCTACCACTCCGGCCAGACCGGAATGGTGAGGCCCAGCCCGAGGATGAAGATGCCCCAGGAAAGGACGATCAAAACCAGCGCGGCCGCCATTGTTTCGAGGGGTTTCAAGCCGCGCGCCGCAACCGCGCCCAGGCCGATCAGCAGCAGGATGGAGACGACGAGCCCGAGCCGCTCGATGCTGAGCCCGAAAATCACGAGGCTCGCGGTGACGAAAACGACCGGACGCCATGCCGAAACGGCGCCGGGCGCGAGTGACCGCGCGCTTTGCCCTTCACGCAGTCCCTGGACCAGCACGATTGCGCCGAGCGCGAGCAGAGTCCAGCACAGCAGCCGCGGCACGTAGCCCGTGCCCATGCGCAACGCGGTGCCGATGGGATAGTTGCGCGAGAGCCATAGCCCCAGCGCCGCCACGCCGACGAACAGCAGTCCCGACAGCACGTCCTTGCGCGCAAGCAGCTGCCAGAACGGGCTGGACAATTTATTCTGTTGCTCGCCGAGCCCCACTGCCGCTCCAATCCCGATTCTCGTGTCCGCGTAATACCCGCAGGGCGGGCACTGCGCGTTTCCGGCTCTATCATCCGCACCCTTCGCGCCGACGCAATGACCACGCGTTCTGGCACGTCCGCAAAATCGCGCGCTGCATCAGCGCGAATCGTCGCTCCTCAGCAAGCGGTTTTGCCCGCCCTGCGCACCTACGCGGAGGGGATGATCGGCAGCAGCAGATACGAGGGCTTGTCACCGCCGGAATAGATCGTATTCGTCCCGGTATTGTAGTCGGCGTGGTAATGCATGTAGCCGGCGCTACCGACCCCGTCGCGAGGCTGGACGTCGAGGCGGATGCGATGGCCTTGTCTGAACACCATTGAAGTCGGCCAGATCTCGACCTCGACCTCCACGATCTCGCCCGGCGTCAGATAAAGCCGTCTGACGTGGCGGTGATACGGCCGATACGGCAGCGACAGTTCCGGATCGAGCTCGCGATGCGACACCCGCAGCCAGCCTTTCGCCACCGGCACCGGCGTGCCTTGCTGGCCGGTCTCCAACACCTCGTTGCCATCAGCGTCGATGTTGCGGATGGTGAGAAAGAGATCCATGTCCTCGCTCGAGCTCGCGACCCAAAACACTGCGGCGAGCGGCCCGGTGACTTCGACGTCGTGCGCGAGCGGCGGCGTCTCGAGCGCCACTCCCATGCTGGGCGGGATGCCGCCACCCATCACCTGCGACGATGCTGCCGAGGTCGAGCCCATCGACCCCAGGCTGCTGGCTGGATAGGTGCGCGCGCTGCAGGTCGCTGGATTTGCGGCAACGAGCCCGCCGGCATTCGCGCCGGTGCCGGGCGCGGGCGTCGACAAATCGAAGTAAAGCTTGGTCCATTGCGTGCGCTTGAGCGGCCACTCGCGCTCATGGCGCCATTCGATCTGGTCGCGCCCCTTGCGGATGGCAAGCTTCACCGGCGGCTCGTCCATGACGCCGTTGTCGATGCCCTTGAGCCAATAGTCGAAGAAGCGCAGCTGATCGCGTCGTCCCTCCTCAGTATAGAACGGGTGCACGTGCGTGCCGGCATGGATCCGAAGCTTCTTGTGCGGCGTGGCGGTGCGCATGAACGCTTCGGTATTGCCGCGCAGATGCAGCCCCATGCCGGACCAATTGCCGACGCTGAGCATCGGCACCGTGATCTTGTCCCACTGCGCCTGGGCGCCGCGGAAGGCGCCGCTGTCGAGATTGTTGCTGAGCCAGAAGTGCAGCGTATTGGTCTGCCAGGCATTCGGATGATGGCGCGAGGCCCGGCCGACGACGTGGTGCATGAGGTGTGCCACGTACCAATTGGGCATGAACAGACTGAGCAGCCCGCCATGAAACAGTGCGTCGCGGTAGAGATCGGCGAAGCCTTCCCAAGGAATGATCGCCTTCAATGACGGCGGCTGATGATTGGCGACGAACCACTGGTTGATCGCGAAATAGGAAATGCCGGAGAGCCCGACGCTGCCGTTGCACCAGGGCTGCGCCGCCGCCCATTCGATCGCGTCGCAAAAATCGATCGACTCCGCGAGCGACCACGGTTCGCACTGCCCCGGCGATTTCCCGCTGCCGCGGCCATCGATCCGCACGGCGGCGTAGCCCTGCGGCACCCACCAGTACGGGTTGACGGTCTCCCAGTTCATCAGCGGGTTCGGCTTCTCCTCCAGCGTGGCCGGCGGAACCCAGAGCTTGTCCTTCTGATAAGGGCCCAAATTCAGGATGGCGGGAAAGGCGCCGGCGCCATCCGGCCGGAAGACATCGGCTTTGAGCCGGGCGCCATCCCGCACCGGGATGTCGATGTCCTTGTCGACGGCGATGCCGTAGACCGGCACGGCGGGAGCCGGCTCCATCTTCATTGCTGCTTTCTCCCGCTGCGCGCCCGTGGCCGCCGCTCAGTCCGGCAGCTCGACCTTCACCTCGTCGGTGAGTTTCCTCCAGTACGCCGATTCCGCCCGGTTCCACTCCTGGGCCTCTTCGATCGACGCATTCGGTACGGACTTGATCATTTGCTGCCTGAAGGCGGTCTGTACCGGCTCGGAGTTGAGCGCCTGCAGGACGGCCTTATGCAGCGTTTCGAGCGTGTCGCGCGGGGTGGCGGCCGGCGCATACAGGGCCGACCATAATCCTTTGCCGGTGGAATAGCCGAGTTCCTTGAGCGTCGGCACGTCCGGATACTCCGATACCCTAGCGTCGGACATGACGGCGAGCGCCCGCACCTGTCCGCCTTTGATCACGCCGCCCGAGCTTGCGGCATTGACGAGCGCGACATGGGCATCGCCGGTGACGAGGTCATTGGTAATGGCAGCCCCGCCCGCCTTGTTCGGCAAATGGGTGAGCTGGATGCCCGCCCATTTGGCGAAAGCCTCCGTGTCGTAGTGATTGTTGCTGCCGACGCCGACGCTGGCATAGCGGACCTTGCCCGGATTGGCTTTCGCGTAGGCGATGAACTCGGCATAGGTCTTGGGCGGGAAGCCTTTGGTGGTGGCGGCCAGCACGAGCGGGACCTCGCCCAGCCGCGTTACCATCAGGACATCCTTGTCATAGTCGACCTTGAACTTCTTCTTGTAGATGATGGGCGTGAGCACGTTGGTTCCGGGATTGCCGACTTGCAGCGTGTAGCCGTCGGGCTTCGAGCGCGCCATGTCCTCGATGGCGAGGATGCCAAAGGCGCCCGGCTTGTTCTCGATCACCACCGGCTGGCCGAGAATCGCCCGCATATGCTCGCCGACGATGCGCATCACGATGTCGGTGGCGCTGCCGGGCCCGAACGGCACGACGACCTTGACCGGTTTCGAGGGATATTTCTCCTGCGCCGCGACCTGCATACCGCCGACAGCCAAGAAAACGGCCGACAATAAGAGAATGTCCGGACGCTTCATTCGGTCCTCCCCTGACATGCAATCGCGCGCTCCCGATCGCTGCCACGACTGCCGCCCTTGCGCTGTTTGTCAGCGTTCATGCGGCGGCGTCCGATGCCACGGCCGCGCAAACTCATGAGGCGCTCTAGTCGGCCAAGTCGATCTTCACCTCGGCAGTGGTCTTTCGCCATGCGGCGAGCTCGCCGTTGAGCCACGACTGCGCCTCGTCCAGTGACGCACTCGGCTTGACGCTCACGAGCTGCTTCTTGAAGCCTTCCTGCAACTGCGGAGCGCCCGCGGCCTCGACGATCGCCTTGTATAGCGTCGCCAGGACCTCTTTCGGCGTATTTGCGGGCGCCAACATGCTCTGCCAATGCAAAGTGCCGACGCCGGGATAGCCGGCCTCGGCCAGCGTCGGAACATCGGGATATTCCGCCAGCCGTGTTTCCGCGAGCACCGCGATCGGCCGCAGCTTGCCCGCCTTGATCATCGACGCGGAGCTCGCGGCGTTGATAAACGCGGTTTGTGCGTCGCCGACGACGAGGTCGTTGATCATCCCGGCGGCCCCTGTCTTGTTCGGGATGTGGAGCATTTCGACGCCGGCCCGGCGGGACAACACTTCCATATCGAAATGCGGGAAGCTGCCGACCCCAGCGCTGGTGTAGCGGACCTTGCCGGGATTCTTCTTCGCATATGCGACCAATTCCGCCACGGACTTAGGTTCGAAATCGTGCGTGGTCGTAACCAGGAACGACGGATAGATCGCCAGGCGCGAAACCGACACCACGTCCTTCTCGAAATTGATGGAGAACTTCTTCCGGAACAGGACCGGAGTGATGGCATTCGTCGAAACGTTGCCCACCATCAGGGTGTAACCATCCGGCTTGGAGCGGGCCATCTCTTCGATGGCGAGAATGCCGAACGCGCCCGGCTTGCTCTCGACCACGAACTGCTGGCCGAGGCTCTGGCGCATCTGCTCACCGAACAGGCGTGCGGTGATGTCGGTGGCGCCGCCAGGGGCATAGGGAACGACGATCTTCACGGGTTTCGACGGGTATTTGTCTTGCGCCGAGGCCGTGACGGCGCCAAGGGCGAGACACAGCAGCGCCAGACCCAGACCGACCCGTTTCATCGCATCCTCCCTGTCATTTCCCTTTGCTCGCCGTCCTCGACCGATGGGCGACTTCCGACCAATTCTAGCCCAGGCTCGCGGGCCGAAACAGGCAATCGGCCGCGCGATGTTGTCGCCCCTGACCCGGCAGCGGCTGTCAGGCCGCCTTGATGCCGTGCAGGCTGTGGGAGGCATCCTTGCAGGTGAAGAACACGACATCCGAGTCGGGCGTGGCCTTGCCGGAATGGACCACATTCGAGGGAATGTAGAGCACCGAACCGGGTTTCGCGTCGATCTCCTTGTCGCCAACTCTCGCCCGGAACGTACCCTGCAGAATGTAGATCCACTGCTCGTTCGGGTGCGAATGCGGCTCCGCGCCGGTACCCGCCGGCATGCGCATCAGCCCGACAATCATGCGGTCGCCCTCGACGCAAGCGCCGTTTGCGGTCGAATAATCAGGACCGCCGAGGATGTGGTTCACCTGGGTGAGGTCGAACAGGTATTCGCCGTCGCGGGCGCGCTTGGCACCGGGGGTGCGCGCAACAGCAGTGTCTTGAGCCATGTTGTCTCCTCCACTTCTCCGACCGCCTGCCGAACTGTCCCCAGTCGTCAGGCAAACGCCCGGGCGGAGGTCTTATCGTCCGCCGCACCGAGCAGCGCCCGCGCCCCCGCGCCGAGAATGGTGGCCTGCTCGGCAGCCGGAATCGAGAGGGCGCGAACCTGTAGCACGCCGTCCGGCATCCCCATGTCGAAAGGATAGTCGCTGCCGAGCAGCACGCGCCCGGCGCCCACATTGCCGACGAGGAATTCGAGCACCGCCTTCGCGTGCACGATGGTGTCGAAATAGAACCGCCCGAGCGAGTCCGTCGGCGGCTTGGCAAGCCTGCGCTTGGGCTCCGCGCGCACGTGCCAGCCGTGCAAAAAACGCCCGGCTTGGTACGGAACGAACCCACCGCCATGCGCCAGACAGATCTTCAGCGACGGATGGCGCTCAAGCACGCCGCCGAACACCAGGCATGCGGCAGCGATGGTCGTATCCAGCGGATTGCCGATTAGGTTGTTGAGATAATACGAAGACAGCCGGTCGACACCTGCCACGTTGATGGGGTGGAGCAGAATGAACGCACCGAGCTCCGCCGCCGTGGCCCAAACCGGCTCAAGCTCCGGATCGTCGAGGTTCTTCCCCGCCACGTTCGAGCCGATCTGCGCGCCGCGCAGACCGAGCACACGCA
Source organism: uncultured Alphaproteobacteria bacterium (assembly GCA_963821505.1). Classification (GTDB taxonomy): domain Bacteria; phylum Pseudomonadota; class Alphaproteobacteria; order Rhizobiales; family Xanthobacteraceae; genus VAZQ01. The sequence goes on along the minus strand of CAWGEH010000004.1, from coordinate 288,801 downwards.
TGGCATGGCGCAACTCGTCGGCGGCAAGCTGGGGCGCCTGCATCGGCAGGGTCCCGATGGCGAGGAAGCGGTCGGGACGGGCCCTGACGAGTTTGGCAAGCTGCTCATTCTGAATGCGGGCGAACGCCGCCGCCAGAGCCGGCGGTTGGGCATAGACGAAGGTCTGCGGGCAGACCGAGAGCACCTGAACGTCGACCTTGGACGCCGCCATATCCTGCAAGCGCCGCTCGAGATCCCAGCCGCCGCGCGGGAACTGGCGGTAGACATTGCCGGCCACGTCGAGGGTCCCGAACTGATCGTCGACTTCGGACAGCTTCGGCGCGACTGCTGGCGCTTCGCTCTGCAACAGCCGCATGGTCTCTTCCGTGAGGATGTGGGCGTGAACGTCGATCGTTTGTGTCGTTTGGGTGACCATGGGTCCGTTGCTCATCAGGATTGAGAGATGCCGGGAGAGCGCAAGATTGATGGAGGGTAATGCATCCTGGGCGGCAGATCGAGTAGCCGATGGCAGACCGGGGGGATCGTGATAGGCTCCGCCCGGAACAAGTCCGGCGAACGCGGAGCCCGATACCTGATGCTCGATCAGCCGACCATCTCTCCTCGCGGCCGGCTGCAGAACCGCCCGCGGCTCGATTTCCAGGAGCATTTGGCCGATCTTGAGGCGAATGGTCTGCTCGTTCGCATCGATCGCGCCATCAACAAGGATACCGAGCTGCATCCGCTGGTGCGCTGGCAATTCCTCGGTGGCGTGCCGGAAGACAAGCGGCGCGCGTTCCTGTTCACCAATGTGACGGACTCGAAGGGCCGGCGTTACGATATTCCGGTCGTGGTCGGCGCGCTCGCGGCCTCGCCTGAGATCTATGCCATCGGGATGGGACAGCCGGTCGAGGCCATCGGGGCAGCCTGGATGCGGGCCATTGCCGGTCCCCTTGCGCCGATTGCCGTCAGTGCGCCGCGCTGCCAGGAGGTCGTGCTTACGGGCGACCACCTCAAGGCGCCGGGCGGGCTTGCCCGGCTGCCGGTGCCGGTGTCGACGCCCGGATTCGAACTCTGCGCCCTATCTCACGGCCACGCTTTGCGTCACCCGCGATCCCGACAGCGGCATCCAGAACATGGGCACCTATCGGGCTGCCCTGAAAGCATCGGACCGGCTCGTGGTGCGTATGGTCGCGAGAGAAGCGAGCGGCGCCGGCGGCTATCTACATTGGCTCAAGTATCGCGAACGGCGACAGCCGATGCCGATCGCGATCGTGATCGGCTGTGCGCCCGTGGTCATGTTCACGGGTCCGCAGAAGCTCGCCGTCGACATGGACGAGCTTGGAGTCGCGGGCGCGCTCGCCGGCGCCCCGATCGAAATGGCGAAGGCGGTGACCGTCGAGCTCGACGTGCCGGCGTCGGCGGAAATCGTGATCGAGGGGCTGATCGATCCCGAGAAGCTCGAGCCCGAAGCGCCGTTCGGCGAGAGCAACGGCTATGTCGCGCTCGAGGCCTACAACATGCCGATGCGCGTGACTGCCATCACCCACAAGCGCGCGCCGGTATTCACCTCCATCATCAGCCAAGTCACGCCGAGCGAATCCAGCGTCATCAAAAAGGTCGCCTACGAGCCGCTGTTTCTCGGGCATCTTCGCGAGCGCCTCGGAATCAAGGGCGTTCGTCGCGTGGTGATGCACGAGCGGCTGACCAATCTGCGCCCCGTCATCTTCGTGCAGCTCGCGGACGCAACGCCGCGCAGCGAAGTCTGGCGCGCGCTCCACGGCGCCTCCACCTTGCAGTCGAATTGCGGCAAGATCGTCATCGCGGTGAGCGAGGACATCGATCCTGCGAGCATGGATGCGGTGCTGTGGTCGCTTGCCTATCGCACCAATCCGATCGAGGATGTGCATCTCGTGCCCGATCGCGGCGGCGTGCAAGGCGCGCAATACGGACCCAAGACCTCCGACTCCGGTATGCTGGTCGACGCAACCCGCAAATATCCTATGGCGCCGCTGGCCTTACCCACGCGCGAATACATGGAGCACGCGCGCGCGCTGTGGGAGGAGCTCGACCTCTACCCGCTCAACGTCCAGTCGCCCTGGCACGGCTACGGCCTGGGCGATTGGACCGACCGTTGGGAGACCTTCGCCCGCCGCGCCGCTACCGGCGACTGGGAGCTGACCGGCAGCGAGACGCTGGCCTGCCAGCGCAGCGGGCTGACGCCGGAAACGCCGGCCCGCTTCGACGACAAGCCCAAGAAGTCAGGGTCGTAGTCCGGTTGGCGCGGACACGAGCCCGCAATCGTCCCGACGTCCGCATTCCGCGCCAAGCTGACCTGCAGCACCGGTAAAGCACGCGCGCGTCACTCGGCCTGCACGCCCGCCGTCTTCACCACCGCCGTCCACTTGTCGCGCTCCTTGGCGAGAAAGGCCGCGAACTCCTCCGGCGAGGTGATTTTCGCGTCGACGTTCAGTTTCACCAGCGTGCGCGCGTTCTCGGGCGATTTCAGGCTGTCGTTGATGGCGGCGTTGAGCTTGTTGACGATCGGGGCGGGCGTGCCGGCGGGCGCCACCACCGCCGTGAAGGAGACGGATGTGAAGTCAGGGACGCCGGCTTCAACCATCGTCGGCAAATCAGGCGTTTGCGCGCCGCGGGTGTCGCCGGTCGAGGCCAGCGCCCTGACGTTGCCGGCTTGGACCAGCGGCAGCGACGAGGCGGGATTTTCGAACGAGAACTGCGTCTCGCCGGCGACCACGGCCTGCACCGAAGGACCGCCGCCTTTGTAAGGGACATGCACGACATCGAGGGCGAGCCGCTGCTTGAACATTTCGCCGATCAGATGCGGCGGCGTCCCGATCCCGGCCGACGAGTAATTGAGCTTTCCCGGGCGCGCCCGGGCGAGCGCAATGAGTTCCTGCACCGATTTCACCGGCAGCGCGGGATTGACGATCAGGAGATTGGAGGTCGTTCCCAGCAGGGCGATTGGGGCGAAGCCTTTGACCGGATCGTAGTTCACGTTCTTGTAGATCAGCGGGCTGATGACCAGCGTGCTGGTATTGCCGAGGAGTAGGGTGTAGCCGTCCGGATCCAATTCGGCGACGGCGCGCGCCCCGATCGTGCCGCCGGCGCCCGGCCGATTGTCGACCACGACGCTTTGCCCGAGGACCAACGCCATCCGCTGACCAATCAGACGCGCCATCACATCCGCTGGCCCCCCCGGCGCAAAACCGACGACGATCCTGATGGGCTTGTTGGGATAGGTCTGCGCCGATGCCATGCCGCTCGCCGCACCGGCAACGGCGACGAGCATGCAGAGAAACGTCCGTTTGGTGAGCACAACCCTTGCTCCCTGATAGATGCGACTGGCTTCGCGCCGACTATTTTCCACGCGCAAGCATGGTTTCATCGAGATATCTGCCGATGTCGCCCTGCGGCTTCGCCGGCAACTCCTCGCCTTCCACCATGATATCGATCATCGCCCGCAGCACGTCGGGGTCTACCCTTCCGTCGCGGGGGTAGGTGTCCTTGTTCTTCACGATCAGTTCGTCGTAGCTCGCCGCGGCGATCTCGGGCGGAAGCTTGAGCGCCTCCGCCAGAAGCCTTTCGGCCTCGGCTCGATTGGCGGGATCGTAGAGCCACGCGACGGCGGCAAGCCACGCCCTGGCAAAACCCTTCGCCACGCCCGTGTTGTTCTTCAGCCAGTTATCATTGGTTGCGAAGCAGACGAACGGGAATTTCGGCGCCACCTCCTTGAAGGCGCCGATCACCGGATAGCCCGCCGTTGCGGCGGTTAACGATTGCGGCGGCACCAGCCAGACCGCGTCGAGGGCTCCCGCCTGCAGCCCGCTGAAAATCTGCGCGCTGCCCTGGCCCGCCACCAGATCGTAATCCGACGGCTCAAGTCCACGCGCCTTCAACAGTCGACGCAGGAGAATGGTCGAGCCGGATTTGATCGACGAGGTGCCGACCACCTTGCCCTTGAGCTCACTCGCGCTCTTGAGGCCCTTCTTCGCCACGACCACCCCGGGATGAATGCCCATCGAGACCAGCGACAAATGCACGCCGCCGCCACCCATTTCGATGAAGCTGATCACGGCATTGCAGGTGTTGTGCATGATATTGAGCGAGCCCGACGCTACCGCCTGCATCCCGGGCGAGACCCCGATCGAGACCGTGTCCATCTCGACGCCGTTGGCGGCGAAGAAGCCCTTCTTGGTGGCGACGACGCCGGGCCAGACCGTCGCCGTGGGCGAAACTTGGCCGAAGGAAACCTTGGTGGCGGATCGCGCTAAGTCGGCGCCGAACGCGGCCGCCTGCAGCGCGAGGCCGGCCGACACAGCAACTTTCAGCCCAAGACGCATGCACTATTCTCCCGCATTGCCAAATCCGATTGCCTCTCGTCGTCCCCGCGAGGGCGAGGACCTCTGTTCCCGAGACCGACGGGGTCCCCTTTGCCGTGGGAACGACGGGAGAAACCTCGGTCGATCGACCTGCAACTGCCACCTGGTGGACTCTATGTGAGCGGGGCATGCGCGCTCAAGTCCGATTGCAGAAATTCGTCGCAGCGATCATGATCCCGCGCGTGCTCATTGGTCGTAGGAACTGTGCCATGCTCGCATATGGGATCGGCCGCTTGGCCGCCGTCGCCATCGTCCTCGCCGCAATATCGCAGCCGGCTCGCGCGCAGCAGGGAAGTGCGGAAAATGTCGTGCTGGCGGTGCCCAACGTCGCGCTGACGTTTGCTCCGGGTTATCTCGCGGAAGATCTGGGCCTGTTCGCCAAACAGGGGCTGAACGTCAAGAGCGTGGTGATCGCCGGCATCGGCTCCGCCAACGCGGTGATTTCCGGCAGCGCGGATTTTGCCGAGATATCGGGCGCGACGCTCACCCGCGCCGCCGCGCGCGGCCAGCGCTTGCTCGGCATCGTGAGCACGCTCAACCGGCCCACGATCCAGATCGTCCTGCGCAAGGAGATTGCAGCCGCAGCGGGTTTCGCTCCCAAGGCGCCGCTGGCACAGCGCGTGCAGCTCATGCGCGGGCGCACCATCGCCGTCAACTCGATCAACTCCGTCATCCATGCCTATGTTCTGCTGCTGGCGCGGCGGGCGGGCTACAATCCCGACGAAATCCGCATTGCGCCGATGGCGCCGAGCAGCGCAATTGCGGCATTCCAGACCGGACAAGTCGACGGTTTCGCAATGTCGATGCCGTGGCCGTTGCTGCCCGTGCTCGAGGGCAGCGCGGTCGTGATCGCCAGCGGCTCGGACGGCGATCCGCCCGATATGTACCCCTTCGGCCATAACGTCTTCGTTGCCAAGCCCGAGACGTGCGAGCGACGCAAGTCCGCCTGCGCCAAGCTTGGTAAGGCCCTGGTGGAGGCGATCGCCGTGATGCTTGACCACCCTTCTGAGGCGCTTCCGGTTCTCAAGAAGCGCTTCGCGGCGCTGGACGAAAAACTGCTCGCCGCCGGCTTTGCGGAAATCCGCAAGGGCACCCCGCGCCCGCCGATCGTGACCAAGGCGGACCTGGAGAATGCCGAGCTCTACAATATTGGCGCCGGACTTTTGAAGCCGGAGGAGAAGCTCAAATCATACGATGGTCTCTATACAGATGAATATGTGAAATGACGTGATCGATGGCTCCTCCGCCCTCATCCTGAGGAGCACGCGCAGCGTGTCTCGAAGGAGGGGCGGCCCATGCTTCGAGACGCGTTGCTTCGCAACGCTTCTCAGCATGAGGCCATGAGAGGTCGCCTCATTTTTCATCCACGACGCGGTTCCGCAGCGTTCCGATGCCGGAAATCTCGACCTCGAGCACGTCACCCGGCTTCATCCACAAGGGCGGATTGCGGCGATGCCCGACGCCTTCCGGCGTGCCGGTTGCGATCACGTCGCCCGGCGTCAGCGGCGTGAAGTCCGAGCAGAAGGCGATGATCTGCGGCACGGAATAGATCAGGAGATCGGTGCCGGATTTTTGCACCTCCTCGCCGTTGAGGCGTGTCGTGAGCACGAGGCGAGTGGGGTCGGCAATCTCGTCCGTCGTTACGATCCAAGGCCCGAGCGGGCCGGTGCCCGGGAAATTCTTACCCGACGTCACGGAGAATTTCTGGTAGTCGCGCACGCTGCCGTCGACGAAACAGGTATAGCCGGCGACATGATCGAGCGCGCGCTCGACCGGAATGTGACGGCCGCCGCGACCGATGACGACGGCAAGCTCGCCCTCGAAGTCGAAATTTTGCGATACCGCCGGGCGGACCATTTCGCCGTCATGGCCGGTGAGCGTGTTGGCCAGGCGGATGAACATGCTCGGCTGCTTGGGCAGCTCGCGCCCGGTCTCGGCGGCATGCGAACGGTAGTTGATGCCGGCGCAGAGAATCTTTTCCGGATTCGGGATCGCCGGCAGCAATTTTACGTCGGCGAGCTTGTGGTCGGGCTTGGCGCGGGCGGCGGCTTTTCGAATTTCCGCGAGCCCGTCCGCCGCCAGCGCCTCGCGCAGGCTCGCATAGCGGCCGCCGAGCCGCTCACTCAGAGTGACCACGCCATCGCCGGTCACCACGCCGAAGCCCTCTTTCCCGTTCGCAATATAGCTCGCAAGCTTCATTCACAGCTCCATGTCGCGTTCAACCGGCCGCCAGCCGAGGGCGCGACGCTCAATCAGAGTCACCACGGCATTGATCGCCAGAACCAGCACCACCGCAATCACGATGCCGGCGAAAACGCCAATCGTATCGGATACTTGGCGGGAATGCTCGATGTAGTGGCCAACCCCCTCGGTCGCGACCAGGAACTCCCCGACAATGGTCGCGCTGACGGCGCGCGGCAAGGCCACTTTCAAGCCTGTGAAGAAGAAGGGCAAGAGCGACTTCCAGATCAGTTCGCGCGCAATCACCATCTCGCTGGCGCCCACGACGCGCGCCATATTGATGAGCCGCTGATCGACTGCGCGGATCCCCGCAGAGGTCGTGATGAAGATGATGTAGAACACCACCAGCGTCACCACCACGAGCTTCGGCAGGTCGCCGATCCCGAACCAGAGAATAAGCCAGGGCGCGAGCGCGTATTTGGGAACGCCCATCGAGGCCATGATGTAGGGCTCGACCGCCTCGCTCAGGCGCGGCGAGCGGCGCAGCAGGAACGGCAGCAGGACGCCGGCGACACAGGCGATGGCAAAACCCAGCGCCGATACCCGCAGCGTCGACGCGATATCCACGGCGAGCGTTCCGTTCTGGGCGAGCCGCGCGATCCGCATGACGACGTCGAGCGGCGAGGCAAAGAATACCGAGCCGAGCGTGCGTGCGCCCAGCTCCCAACCCAGCACCAGGAGCACCGCGAGCAGGAGGCGGCCGCCCAACACCGCCCATTTGCGCGACGCGACCGGCGCATTGGCTATCCTGAGGGCGCTCACGTCGGCGCTCGTCATTGGATGGCGGCCCGGATGCGTTCGTAGACCGCAGCGAAGCCCTCGAGCGCGAAAATATCCTCGACGTTGCGCGGCCGCGGAATCGGGATCGCATGCTCGGCGGCAATTCGCGTGGGCTGCCGGCTGAGCACCAGAGCGCGGTCGCCGAGCGCGATGGCCTCGGTAATATCGTGGGTGACGAAGATGATGGTCTTGCGTCCCAGGTTCCACAGCCTGAGCAGGTCGGCCTGCAGCTGCGTGCGCGTTTGCGCATCGACGGCGGCGAACGGCTCATCCATCAGGATGACGGGTGGATCATAGGCAAGGGTGCGAATGAGCGCCGTGCGCTTGCGCATGCCGCCCGAGAGTTCGTGCGGGTAGTAACGCTCGAAGCCGGCAAGCCCGACGGCGCGGACGAGCATTTCGGCATGCGCCCGCGTCTGCGCGTTCAGGCGGCCCTGCACCTCGATCGGAAACAGCACGTTGTCCAAAGTCGTGCGCCAGGGCAGCAGATTGTCGTCCTGCGTCACATAGCCGATCCGTCGGCCGCAGCCGGGATGCAAAGCCCGCGCGTCCGTCGATGTCATCGCCTCGCCATCGAACACGATCTCGCCGGCGCTCACCGTGTCGATCTGGGCGATCATGTTGAGCAGGGTCGATTTGCCCGCGCCCGACGGCCCTACGATGGTGAGAAACTCGCCCGGACGGACCGAGAACGACAGGCCCTCGATCACCCACGGTGACGGCTCGCGTCCGTGGCGCGCGGGAAAGCGCTTGCCGAGGTCCTTGATTTCAAGCAGCGGCCTGTCGCTCATGCTCAGTTCCCGGTGGCGAGCATGGCTTGCGCCGGCGGCCGCCAGCGCAGGAGCGCGCGCTCGGCGCCATCAAGGAGCCAGCTGGCGGCGAGGGTGATGAGGGTGGCGGCGAGGATCGCCGCAAACACCGAGGTGGTATCGAAGTTCATGGCGCCGGTCTGCACCAGATAGCCCAGCCCGCGGTTCGACGAGATCAGCTCGGCAATGATCGCGCCGCCGATGGCGTAAGGCACGGCGATGCGGAAGCCGGCGAGGATGTACGGAACCGCCGCGGGAAAGACGACGTGGCGCGCAATGTGGCGCTCGCCCGCCCCGGCGACCTGCGCCATCTGCACCAGCCTCGGATCAAGCGCGCGCACCCCCGACAGCGTGTTGAAATAGACGATGAAGAAAACCACGCTCGCCACCAGCGCGATCTTCAATTCGATGCCGATGCCGAACCAGAGAATGAACAGCGGTGCGAAGGCGAGCTTGGGGGCGCCGTAGCCGCCGACCATGAAGGGATCGAGGACGGCGACCAGCGCGGGATGACGCCGCAGCAGGAACGGCAGCAGCACCGCCGGCAGGCCACCGACGGCCGTGCCGATCAGCGACTCCTCGATGGTGTAGCCGCCATGACGGATCAACTCGCCATTAAGGATCTGCGCCGTGAAGCGTGCGGCCACAGCCCCGGGCGAGCTTAGCCAATACGGGCCAAGGATGAAGCTACCCACCTGCCATGCCGCCACGATGATGACGAGCACGATCAGCCGGTCCATGTAAGTGCGCCATCGCGTCATATCGGCTCGAAACTTGCGGGGCCCTCGTGGCCCGAATGCAGGGTTAGCGAAATCCGTGATGCGTACCGCGCGGCGAGGCGGCCGCGCATTCCGCCGTAGTTCGCGAACACGGGCGTGAACGTCCAAAAGCCTTCAGCGGGCCGCTTTCATTGCCCGTAGATTGGCACAAACAGCTCTTCGACGGGAATGGGCGCCGTGATCAGCGACTGCTCGGCCATATAGCGAACGAGCGCCTCCAGCGTCGGCCGGTTGGCCTCCACGCCGTACGGCCAGGGATCGCCGCCGAATATCGCGTCGATTTCGTCGAGCTCGGCCACCATGCCGGGCAGCATGTAGCGGAGCGCGCCGACCTCCCGCATCTTGGCAAGCGCGAGAATCCTTGGCCTTGCTCATCGCCTTGTAAAGGCTGGTGGCGATGAACGGATATTTTTCGTAGACGTCGCGCCGGATCGCCACGAGATGCATGATCGGGAAGATGCGCGTGCGCCGGTAATAGTCCAGCTCGAGCGAGTGGAAGTCCGGAAACAGCCGTTGCACGTCGGGATTGGTGCGCAGCGTCGCCGGCAAGCCGCTGCCGAGGATGGCCTGGATGTCGCCGGTTGCAAGCAGTTCGCTCAGGGAGCGACCGGATACATTCTGTTCGATCGACACGTGCCTGAGCAGCGGCGGCGCCGAGGGATTGCCATGCGCCTCTGGAGCGTTGGTCGCCCCCTGCACCCAATGCACGCCCGACAGATCGACGCCGTACTCGTCCTGCAGCAAGCCGCGGATGAAGAGCGCCGCGGTCTGGGTGTAGAGCGGGACGCCGATGCGCTTGCCCTCGAGGTCCTTCGGCGACTTGACCGCCTTGCGGTTGACCGTGATGAAGCCATGACGGAAGACGCGCGAGGGAAAGACTGGCAGCGCAACCATTTCGTTGCGGCCGGCGGCGAGCCGGCTGATGACCTCGGAGCTCGACATTTCGCAGGCGTCGAAATCGAGATTCTTCGCCATGCGATCGAAAATCTGCCGCGGGTCGTCGATGGCGATAAAATTGAGATCGATTCCCTCCGGCTTCACCTCGCCGGTATGAAGCGCCAGCATGCGGTCATAGAGGCCGCAAGCGAACGAAATCGGAACTTTGGGCATGCCACGGCTCCCGCGCATCCGATCTCGGGTTTGCCCGAGATCGGCTCCTTAAGTGCGCAAGTCGGCTATAGCCGACTTGCGGTAGCCTTGCAGCGCAAGTGATGGGATTGTCCCCCGCCCGGTTATAATGAGCCATCTCCTTTTTGCTGAAAAGGACTGGCGTCGAGACCGAGCTGGATCGAAGGAACTTGGATCGAAGGAACTTGGATCGAAAGAACTTGGGTCGAAACAACTTGGGTCGAAAACGAACGGGGCCGGAAAGGACACATCCATGACGAGCCGCGTGCCTCGCCGCGATTTTCGCACCATGCTGAGCCCCGGTGCGGCTTTGCTGCTGCCCGGGGTAAGCAATGCGCTCGCGGCGCGCGTCGTCGCCGATCAAGGCTTTCCCGCGGCCTATGTCACCGGGGCCGGTATCGCCAATACGTTTTTCGGCATCCCCGACATTGGGCTGGTGACGGTAACCGAGCTGGCAGAGCACGTGGCGGCGATCCGCGACGCATTTCCGGGGCCGCTGGTGGTGGATGCGGATACCGGCTTCGGCAACGCCGTGAACATGGTACGCACCGTCCGAATGCTTGAGCGCGCAGGTGCCGATGCGCTCCAGATCGAGGACCAGGTGTTTCCCAAGCGCTGCGGCCATTTTTCCGGAAAGCACGTGATCCCGACCGCCGAGATGGTGGAGAAGGTAAAGGCCGCGGTGGACGCGCGCCGCGACGGCGATCTCCTGATCGTCGCCCGCACCGATGCCATCGCGCCGGAAGGCTACGACGCTGCGATCGAGCGCGCCGCCGCATATCGCGAAGCCGGAGCGGACGTCACCTTCGTCGAAGCGCCGACCTCGATGGAGCAGATCGCCGATATCCCCCGCTCCTTGCCATGGCCGCAGCTCATCAACATCGTGCTCGGCGGGCGCACCCCGGAATTGCCGAACGAGCAGCTCAAGGAATTGGGTTACGCCGGGGTGATCTACGCCAATGTCGCATTGCAAGCCGCGGTCAAGGGGATGCAGGCGGCCTTGGGCGAGCTCCGGCGCAAGGGACATATGGGCGATGCGACGACAATGGTGGCGGATTTCTCCGAGCGACAGCGGCTGGTGCACAAGGACGAGTTTGATGCGCTCGAGCTCAAATACGTCACGAAGCGCTGAACGCCCCGGCCGCGGTTGCGCGGAGGCATTCGCGTGAGCGGGCACACGCCGATCCTGATCGTCGGCGCCGGTCCGGTGGGGCTCGCGCTCGCGGGCGAGCTCGGCTCGCGCGGCATTCCCTGCACCCTGATCGAGCAGACCGACGGCTTGATCGAGCAGCCGAAGATGGACATCGTCGGCCCCCGCACCATGGAATTCTGCCGGCGCTGGGGCATCGCCGATTGGGTGCGCGATGCGCCCTATCCCGGCGACTATCCGCAGGACTGCGTCTATGTCACCGGCCTCAACGGCTACGAGCTCGGCCGCGAGCCGTTCCCGGGACGGGCGCAGGAGAGGTGCCCGCCGCAAAGCCCGCAGAAGCGCGAGCGCGTGCCGCAGGACATGTTCGACCCGATCCTGCAGCGCTTTGTGCGCACCTTTGCGCATGTGCGGCTCTCGTACCGCACAGAGCTGATTTCGTTTGCGGAAACGGCGGACGGCGTGATAGCGCGGCTGCGCGACACCGCAACCGGCGAGACCTGCGAGATCGCCGCCGACTATCTCGTCGGCACCGACGGCGGCGCGAGCTTGGTGCGCGAACGCGCCGGCATCACAATGAGCGGCAATGCGGCGCTGACCTACACCACCAACGTGATGTTCCGCTGCGCCGACTTTCCCTCGCTGCATGACAAGGGCAAAGCCTACCGCTTCATCTTCATCGGACCCGAGGGCACCTGGCTCACCATCGTGGCGATCAACGGCGGCGACCGCTTTCGCATGTCGATCGTCGGCTCCGCCGACAAGGTGACGCACGGCGAGACCGACATTCGCGAGGCGCTGCGGCGCGCCGTGGGCCGCGACTTCGACTATGAGATCCTCTCCGTGATGCGCTGGGTGCGGCGCGAGCTCGTCGCCGACAGCTATGGAACGAAGCGCGTCTTCATTGCCGGCGATTCCGCCCACCTGATGTCGCCGACCGGAGGCTTCGGAATGAACACCGGCATCCAGGACGCCGTCGATCTCGGCTGGAAGCTTGCAGCCGCAGTGCGCGGCTGGGCCGGTGGCGACTTGCTGCGCTCCTACGAGGTGGAGCGCCGCCCGGTTGCCATTCGCAACGTCACGGAAGCGACCTCGAATCTCGGCCGTATGCTGTCCACGCGCCAGCGCCGGCCGCCGCCGGAAATCTTCCAGGCCGGTCCTGCCGGCGACGCCGCCCGCAAGGACTACGGCCGTTGGTTCAGCGAGACCATGCGGCACGAATGGTTCACCATCGGCTTCCATCTCGGCTATCGCTACGACAGCTCGCCCGTCATCTGCGCAGACGGCACGCCGGCGCCGCCGCTCACGACCTCGACCTATGTCCAGACCGCCCGTCCCGGCGCGCGCGCCCCCCATGCCTGGCTGCCCGACGGGCGCTCGACGCTCGACCTGTTCGGTCGCGGCTTCACCCTGCTTCGTCTGGGGCCCGGGGCGGCGAGCGGCGAGAGCCTGCGTCGCGTGGCCGCGGACGCCGGCGTCCCGCTCGACGTGATCGCGCTCGATGTGCCCGAAGTCAGCGAGCTTTATCAGAGCCGGCTCGTCCTGGTCCGTCCCGACGGCCATGTGGCATGGCGCGCCGATGCGCCGCCGGCGGACGCGCGCGCGCTTATCGAGCTCGTGCGCGGCGGGTGCGACTGCGGTAATCTGCGGCAAGGCGAGCGCACGGCGGACGATACGTCGGCGACCCATACCGCCGCTCACAGCCATCGAGGAGGACCGCCATGAACCAGGACATCCGCGCTCCCTATTACGGGGAACTGGGCCGGCTGAGCTTTTCTCCGGGCTGGGCGCGGCCGGAGCCCGCGATGTGGCCCGTGCCGAAGCCGAAATTCAGGCCGGCGGTCTGGCGCTTCGCGGCGGCCAAGGCGGCGCTCGACCAGGCCGGCGAGTTCGTCCCGGTCGAGCAGGCCGAGCGGCGCAACCTGATCATGGTCAACCCGGTCGAGGGCAACATCTACGCTACCAGCCGCAACATCGTCGCCGCCTACCAGATGGTGAAGGCGGGGGAGAAGGCGCGCTCGCACCGCCACACCGCGGCGGCCTTGCGGCTCGTCGTTGCGGCGAAGCCCGGCACCTATACCGTGGTCGACGGCGCCCGTATCGACATGGCACCGGGCGATGTGGTGCTGACACCGTCCTGGTGCTGGCATGGCCATGCCAATGAGAGCGACCAGACCAGCTACTGGATCGATTTCCTCGACGTGCCGTTCGTGCAGCACTCGGAAGCCATGTTCTTCGAGCCGAATCCGGCGGGATTCGAGACCGTCACCAGCAGCGGTCCATCGCCCCTCCGCATCCCGGCACGCGAAGCATTGGGGCCGGGAAACGACGCCAAGGTCGTGGAGATCGCCAAAGGCGTGCTGCCCACCATCGGCCTGCACCTGCTGCGGCTCCCTGCGGGAACGCATCGCGAGGTCGCAAGGACCACGGTCAATCATCTCTACGCGGTCATCGGCGGGAAAGCGCGCGTCAAGATCGAAGGCGGAGCGAATGAAAGCCTCTCGGTCGGCGATGTGATCACGGTGCCATGCTGGCACGCGCATTCGCTCGCGGCCGACGAGGACGCAATCGTGTTCCGAGTGACGGACGAGCCGTTGCTGGCCAAGGTCGGCCTAGTGAAGACGGCCTGAGCCGGAGACATCCGCCATGAGCGCTAAGTTAAGAGGCGTATCCCGGGCGCTGCGCAGCATGAGCGAAGCGAATGGTACGCTGCAGAACCGGGATCGTTACGCACACCACCTTCGTGGCGGTCCCGGATCAGCGGTGCACCGCTCCGCGCTGCACCGCATCCGGGACACGAGACGGCTTATCTTAGCGCCCATGGGACATCCGCCATGGGGTTGGAACAGGTGACGGCCGGCGCCGCCATCGCGGTCGATTTCGAGCGCTATCGGCTGCGGACCTTCGTCGATGGGCTGGGGGCGCAAGAGCTCGAACGACGGCCGGGATCGACCAGGCTCAGCGAGATCGCGCGCGCGCTCGAGGCCAACCCGAAAGCCGTCCTGTTCGAATCTGCCGGCGGCCACGCCCTCGTCGGCAACGCGCTGGCAAGCCGAACCCGGTTCGCGCAGGCTTTTGGCGCCTCCCCGCAAAAGCTGCTTCCCGAGATTCTCCGACGGCTGCGTCTCAAGCCCGAATTCATCGAGGTCGGCCGCGACGAGGCGCCCGTGCAGCAGGTGGTCCTGACCGGCGCGGACGTGGATCTGACCGCCCTTCCGGTCCACCTCCAGCACGGCAAGGACGGCGGCCCCTTCATTTCCGCCGCCATGGACTTCGCGCGCGATCCCGCGACCGGCTGGACCAATGTCGGGCTGCGCCGGCTGATGCTGCGCGGCCGCGCCACCACCGGCATCGATCTGGTCGCCCCGAGCGACCTGCGCACGATCTATCTCGCGGCACTCGCGCGCGGAGAGCGCCTGCCGCTCAGCGTCGTGGTCGGTGGCCACCCCATCGACTATTTCGGCGCCACCATGCGCCTGCCGGTCGACGAACTCGGATTGCTTGCGTCGCTGCGCGCCGCGCCGATGCCGGTGGTCAAGAGCATCACCAGCGACATCCGGATCCCCGCCGACGCCGAGTGGGTGCTCGAAGGCTATCTTGGCGCCGAAGGATATATCGAAGCGGAAGGCCCCTACGGCGAATTCCTCGGCTACTATGGCGGCGTCAAGACCAATCCGGTCTTCCACGTCACCGCCATCACGCGCCGGCACGACGCGCTGTTCCAGACCCTGACCATCGGCGGCGCCACCATGAGCCGTACCGATACCGCGCAGCTGACCACCTTGCGCACCGAGGTCCTGATCTGGCGCGCGCTCGAGACCGCGATCCGCGAACCGGTCGCGGTCTATGCGCCCGCCGCGACCGGCGGGGTCTACAACGTGCGCATTGCGATGCGCCAGCGCGTGCCGGGCGAGGCGCGCAACGCCATCATGGCCGCGTTCGGCTCGCAGGCGAATGTCAAGAACGTGTTCGTGGTCGATCCCGACATCGACATCTTTTCCGACGAGCAGATGGAGTGGGCATTGGCCACGCGCTTCCAGCCGCATCGCGATCTCGTGGTCGAGAGCGGGTTCCGCACGCTGCCGCTCGACCCCTCGCTCGGCGAAGCGACCACCGGCGCCAAGGCGGGCTACGACCTCACCCTGCCCGTCGGCGGCCGGCGTGCGCTCGAGTCGGAGATTCCGCAGCCGCCGCGCTTCGAAGGCGAGAGATTTGAATCGGTCGAGGCCGCACTGCGGGCGGGGCCGAAATACTTCGAAAGCCTGATGGCCGCGCTGGGCAGCGACGACGGGCGCGAAATCGTTCTCGCGCTCGAGGAACTGCACCGGCAGGGCCGCATCAAGCGCGACCCGTCGGAGGGGCGCTATAGCTTGGTGGACAAACCATAGAGCAGGGGTATGCGCGGCGCCTTGCCTTAATGCATGGCCTTGCCGCCGTCGACGTTGATCGTCTGCCCGGTCATGAAATCGCTCGCGGCAGACGACAGGAACATGACCGCTCCGACGAGGTCGGCGGGCACCTGCACGCGTTCGATCGCGCGGCCGGCGACACGCGCGGCGAGATAATTTCCCGACGACGACTGGACCTGCGTCTCGCTCTGCGTCATGCCGGGCGTAACGGCGTTCACGGTGATGCCGAACTCCCCGATTTCGCGCGCCAAGGCGCGCGTGAAGCCGACGACGCCCGCTTTCGAGGTGGTGTAATGCAGCCGGTTGGGCGTCCCCTCCCACACGCGCGACGACGAAATGTTGACGATCTTGCCGCGGCCTTGCGCCTTCATCGCAGGAAACACCGCGCGGCAGGACAGGAACATGCCGCGCAGATTAACCGCCATCACCCGGTCCCATTCCTCGACCGGAATTTCCAGCCAGGAGCGGCGCGCGAGCACGCTCATCAGCGAGGCGTTGTTGACGAGCACGTCGATTGCGCCGAAACGGTCGAGCGCGGCCGCTGCCATGGCCTTGGTGGACTCTTCGCTGGCAATGTCGGTGGTAACAGCCATGGCCTGCAAGCCCTGCGCGATCAAGGCTTCGGCCACGGATTTCGCCGCCGCACCGTCGATATCAGCGGCGACCACGCGGGCGCGCGCCTTGGCGAATTCTTCCGAATAGACCTTGCCGATCCCTTTGCCGCCGCCGGTGACGATGACGGTGCGTCCAGTCAAATCAAAGCGCTCGCTCATGCAGGTGCCTCGGCGGATGAAGGGCAACGACGCTACACGCCGCCCGGCACGAACGCCAAGTGCTTTCGCATCAAGCCTTTCACATCAAGCCTTTCGCACGGTGTGGCTATCCAGCCGCACGAGACGCATTGCGCCGCGCCATCGACCCTGCCCTATAATGCGATCCCTGCACCGGGTTCCCGATGGCCATCCCCGCAAATCTTGAACACGCAAATCCTGAACATGCTGGCGAGTGCCGGCGCTCACTGCTGTCACGGCTCTACCTCGCGCACGAGCGCTTGGCGATCGGAGCCGGCACGCTGTTCGCCGTGCTGCTGGTCTGGGAGGCGTTCGGAGAGAGTGGCCTGGTCGATCCGCTGTTCATCTCCTCGCCGACGCGGGTTGCGCAGGCGGGCTGGGAGTTCAGCCATGACCCCGACTTCTGGAACGACCTCAAGGTCAGTGGAACCGAATTCATCCTGGGCTATGGCGCGGCGGTCGCGATTGCGATTCCGCTCGGGCTCGCGGTCGGCTTGTCGAAACGTCTGCAGGACATGTTGAGCCCGTTCGTGGATACGCTCAACGCGGTACCGCGCGTGACGCTGTTGCCGCTCATCGTGATCTGGTTCGGCATCGGCATCTGGTCGAAGGTCGCGGTGGTTTTCCTCGGTGCCGTGATTCCTATCCTCATCAACACCCAATCCGGCGTAAAGACCAGCGAAGCACGCTTCATCCGCGTGGCACGCAGCTTCTCCGCCTCGCGGATAAAGATATTTTCCAGCATCATCCTCCCTGGCACCGTGCCTTTCATCTTCATCGGCCTGAAATACGGGGCCGGCCGCGCGCTGCTGGGAGTCGTCGTCGGCGAGCTCTACGCTTCGACCGCGGGCCTCGGCCATATGATCGCGGAGGCCGGCAATACGTTGCAGACTGACGTCGTCTTCTTCGGCGTTCTCATCTTCATGGCCACGGGCCTCGTCATCGTGACGCTGCTCGACGCCTGCGAGCGGCGGTTCGAAAAATGGCGGCCGGACCTGCGCTGAACCGATCATGAACGGCCCGACAGCACCGACGAGGGACGCAGCGGCGTGAGTTCGATCGATCCCATGGTGGCGACCGGCGGCGGGACCAAGATGCCGGCCATCGTGCGCGTCTACCTCGCGCATGAGCGCGCTGTTCTCGGCACGCTCATGGTGATCCTGTTCCTGATTGCCTGGGAAGGCCTGGAGCGGGGCTGGTGGGCGCAGTTGCTGCACCCCCTCATCGGCGACTCAGCCGAGCGCTGGCGGCTCAAGCCCATCTTCATCTCCTCCCCCACCCTCGTCGCGGAGAGCGCCTTTCGCATGTACTTCGTGACCGGCGAGATCTGGCGCGACCTCGCCTGGAGCGGGCTCGGCTATGTGCTCGGGCTTGCCGCGGCGATCGCGGTCGGCATGCCGCTCGGCCTCGCGGCCGGCTGGTATCGCCGCTTTTCCTACGCGGTCGAGCCGCTCCTTTCGGCGCTCAATGCCACGCCGCAGGTGGCATTCCTGCCGCTGATCGTGATCTGGGTCGGCACCGGTCTCGGCACCCGGGTCTTGATCATCTTTTTGCTTGCCGTGCTTCCCATCGCCATCAATGCCCACGCCGCGGTGCGGACCACCGATCCGCGCCTGATCAAGGTGGCATCAAGCTTCGGCGCCAGCGACTGGCGGCTGTTCCGGACCATCATCCTGCCGAGCTCGCTGCCCTTCCTGCTCGCCGGGCTTCGCCTTGCGATCGGACGCGGAATGATCGGCGTGGTTGTGGGCGAAATCTACGGCTCGGCCGCGGGCATCGGCGCCATGATCAACCAGGCGGGCTCGCGCTTTCAGACCGACAAGGTGTTCGTCGGCGTGCTCACCATCGTCGCGGCGGGAGTGATATTGGTCGAGATCGTGCAACGCATCGAGCGCCGGGTCGAGGTCTGGCGTCCACCGGCATGATCAACGGCAGCCGCATGAGCCCCAAGCTCGAAGCACGCAACATTCGGCTGGACTATTTCCAGCCCCGCACCAATACGCGCCTCACGGCGCTCGACGGCGTGGACCTGGAGATCATGGCCGGCGAATTCGTCTCGATCGTGGGGCCGTCCGGCTGCGGCAAGACCACGTTCCTCTCGGTGGTCGACGGCCTGGTCCCCGCGACCGCCGGCCGCATCCTGGTCGACGGCCGGGAGGTAACGAAGCCGGGGCCGGACCGCGCCGTGGTGTTCCAGGACGCCTCGCTGCTGCCGTGGCGGACCGTGCTCAACAACGTCCTCTACGGGCTGGAATGCCTCAATGTCGGCCGGGGCGAGGCCAAGGAACGCGCGTCGCATTTCGTCGCGATGGTCGGCCTTTCCGGCTTCGAGCACCACTATCCCTACGAGCTGTCGGGCGGCATGCAACAGCGCGTGAACCTTGCACGCGCGCTGGTGATGGATCCGAAGATCTTGCTGATGGACGAGCCGTTCGCGTCGCTCGACGCGCAAACCCGCGAAGCCATGCAGGAGGAGTTGCTGCAGATCTGGGCGAAGGCGAAGAAAACAGTGCTGTTCGTCACTCATCAGATCGACGAGGCGATCTATCTGTCCGACCGCGTTGTCGTGTTCTCCGGCCGCCCCGGAAAGGTCAAGGAGATCATCCCGGTGGCCATCGAGCGACCGCGCCGGCTCGCGGTCAAGCGCGAGGCCCGTTTCCACGCCATCGAAGACCGCATCTGGAGCCTCATCGAGGAGGCCGCCGACCGCAACCAGCGCACCGTTGACCGGATCGACTCGAATTTCTAACCCATATGGACGGAGAGCTCGATCAAAACGAGCACCCATCTCGAGGAGGAAACAATGCGGTTAGGCAAGTTTGGCATCATGGCGGCTGCTTTCGCCCTCGGCACGGCAACCACGCCGGCCAAAGCCGCCGATGCTACGCCATTCAAGATCGGCATCTCGGCTCCGGTTGTCACGATCTTACCGGTCTGGATGGGGGAGGCCGGCGGCTTCTACGAGAAGGAGGGGCTCAAGGTCGAAGTCATCAATATGGAAGGCGGCACGCGCGGCCTGCAGGTGCTGCTCTCGGGCGAAATCCAAGGCATGCATGTGGGCCTGGCACCCGCGGTTCTCGCCAACAAGCAGGGGGCCGATCTCCGCCTCGTGAGCTCCACCTGCAACACCATTCCGATCACCATGTTCACCAAGGCGGGGGTCGGCATGGGGGATCTCAAGGGCAAGACCTTCGGCATCAGCACCTTCGGCTCCGAGACCGACATCGCCATCAGCATCCTGCTCAAGAAGCTCGGCCTCACCCGGCAGGACGTTACCGTTTCGCAGATCGGCGGGAGCTCGCAGCGTTTCGCTGCGCTCATCGCTGGCCGCATCGATGTCGCTCCGCTGATCGAGCCGGGGATCACGCGGGCAAAGGAGCGCGGCTTCAACCCGATCGTCGATCTCGCAGCCGCCAAGACGCCGTGGATTTTCGATGCCGTCGTCGTCACCAGCGGCTATCTCAAGCAGAACCGCGACACGCTGACGCATTTCGTGAAGGCCTACGTCGCGGGCGCCTATCTCGCGCTCGCCGACGAGAAGAAGGCAAAGGAAGTGATCGCACAGAAATTCAAGACCAACGACGCGACGGTCATCGAAGCAACCTATGCCGACTTCAAGCGCCTGATGCCGCGCGACGCCGCGCCGTCGCTCGACGGCGCGAAGAACGTGCTCGCACAGCTCCAGGCGATCGGAACCGACATCGGCAGCCCGAACGTGAACGACTATCTCGATCTCAGCATCATCGAGCAACTCAAGCACGAGGGCTATTTCGCGCAGCTGGAGAAGACGTATCCGGTGAAATGAATAAGCGAACGGCGAGACACTTTCCGCTGTCATCGCCCGCCAACGGGTCCGGCCGAAGGCCGGCCCGATGACAAGCTCCGGCGGGCGATCCAGTCAGCGGCGGATGCATGACGAGAGCACAGCCGTGAACGCCATCGATCTCGAAGTCATCTATCAGTGCACGCTGCAGATCGCGCGTGAGCTCACGCTCAACATGCTGCGCACGGGCTATTCCACCATCATCAAGGAAAGCCAGGATTTCACGTTCGCGGTCTTCGACGGCGCGGGCCGGATGGTGGCGCAGGGCATTCCGCAGCCGCTTCATATCGGGCCGCTGGCCGCGCAGGTGAGCGAGATCCGCCGGCGCTTCCGCGATGCCACCGAGCCGGGCGACGCCTTCATCGTCAACCATCCCTACCAGGCCTGCCAGAACCACGCGACCGACATCACCGTCATCTCGCCGATGTTCGTGGGCCGGCGTATCGTCGGCTACATCGGCAACATCGCGCACAAGCCCGATCTCGGCGGCAAGGTTCCCGGAACCAACAGCGGCGATGCCACCGACCTTTTTCAGGAGGGATTGCTGATCCCGCCGCTCAAGATCCTGCACCGCGGCGAGGTTAACGGCGACGTGGAAGCGCTCATCTGCGCCAACACCCGCACGCCGGAGGTGACCTGGGGAGACATCAAGGCGCAGGTCAACACCAACACCTATGGCCTGAGTAAATTCGCCGAGCTGTTCGGCAAGTACGGCGTCGATCGCGTGCTCGCCTGCTGGCAACGCTGGATGGATATCTGCGAGACCGAGCTGCGAAAGGAAATTGCCAAGGTGCCGGACGGGCGTTACGGCCCACAGACCGACTATCTCGACGACGACGGCGTCGACCTGGCAAAGCCGCACCGCATTTCGGCATCGCTGGAGGTCGCAGGCGACACGCTGCATTTCATCCTCGACAGCGACGCGCAGGCGCGCGGACCCATCAACCTGCGGCCCTGCGTCTCCCGCAACTTCATCGAGTGCCTGGTGAAGATGATCTTCATCCCGAACCTGCCGGTGAACGACGGTCTGTCCCGACCGGTCCGGGTCTCCTATCCGCCGGAAGGCTCGCTGCTCAATCCGCGTTTTCCCGCGCCGGTCAACATGTACGTGCGGCCGAGCCAGGTCACGACGTCAGTCATCATGCGGGTGCTGGCGCAGGCGCTGCCCGGCCGCGCGCCTGCACCGGGCAGCGCGGCGGGCGGGTCGTTGTCGAGCTCGGGCCGCCATCCCACGTCGGGCCGCTGGTATTCGCAATATGAAATCTTGAACGGCGGTACCGGCGCACGCCCTGACGGCGATGGCGTGAGCGCCATGGACGAGCTCGTCGTCAATGTGATGAACACGCCGGTCGAGGCGATCGAAAGCGAGTTTCCCGTCCGCGTCGAGCGTTACGAGCTCGCGGGCGAACTCGGGCGGGCCCGGGACCTTTCGCGGCGGCCTCGGCGTGCGCCGGCAGTGGCGAATTCTCGCGCAGGAAGCGAGCATAAACCTGCGCATGGACCGTTTCAAATTTTCCTCCCCCGGCGTGTTCGGCGCCAAGCCTGCGCGTCCCTCGAAGGCGGTGTTGAATCCGGGCGGCGCCGCCGAGCGTGAGCTGACGTCCAAGGTCGCGGGCTTGCGCCTCAAACGAGGCGACCTCCTGTCCGTGGAATTCGCCGGCGGCGGCGGCTGGGGCGATCCCTTCGAGCGTGACGTCGGCCGCGTGCGGGACGATGTGGCACGCGGCTATGTCTCCGCGGCGTCCGCGCGGGAGGATTACGGCGTCGTGCTCAAGTCCGATCTCGACGTCGACGCCGAGGCAACCGCGCAGCTGCGCCGGGAAAAGTCCTGCCGATGAAATTGCGCCTGGGCATCGATGTCGGCGGGACCTTCACCGACGTCACCGCTTTCGACGAAGACCGTGGTGAACTCGCCGCCGTTCGGAAATATCTTTCCGACCCGGCGCGGCCCGCCGCCGTCATGGAGAATATCACCGAGGACCTGGCTCGCGACTTCGGCGCGAATTCGGTCTCGCTGATCCTGCACGGCTCGACCGCCGCGCTCAATACCATGCTCGAAGGCAAGGGCGCGCGGGTGGGACTCCTGACGACCCGCGGGTTTCGCGACGTCTACGAGATCGGGCGGCAGTGGCGCGGCGAGGATGTCTTCAACATCTTCGCCCGCGCCCCGAAAATGCTGCTCACGCGCGACAGGATCTTCGAAATCGGCGAGCGGCTCGACTGCCGGGGCGAGGTGATCGAGCCGCTGGCGGCGGATGATGTCGCCGGTGCCGTGCGCAAGCTGATGGCCGACGGGGTCGAAGCGATCGCTGTGTGCTTCCTGTTCGCTTACGCCAACCCCGATCATGAGATGGCGGCGGCCGAGATCATTCGCGCCATCGCTCCCGATGTCTACGTGTCGCTGTCGCACGAGGTGAACCCGGAATGGCGCGAGTACGAGCGCACGGCGTCGACGGTGGCCAACGCCTATATCGGCCCGCCCGTGTCGCGCTATCTGCAAACGCTCGAGCAGTTGTCGCTGCGGCGGTTCCCACGGTCCCGCGCCTTGATGATGAAGTCCGATGGCGGAGCGGCGAGCGCAAGCATGTTGGCGCGCACGCCGATCCAGACCGTCATGTCGGGACCGGTCGCCGGCGTGATCGGCAGCCGCCATCTCGGCGACGTGAAAGGCATCGAGAATCTCATCACCTTCGATACCGGGGGAACGAGTTCCGACATGGCGGTGCTTCCGGGGCCGCCCCTGTTCAAGTCCGAGGTGACGGTCGCGCGCCATCCGCTGCGCACGCACACCGTCGACATCGAGACCATCGGCGCCGGCGGCGGCAGCGTCGCCGCAGTGCAGCCGGGCGGCGTCCTCAAGGTGGGGCCGCAGAGCGCCGGCGCAAATCCCGGTCCGGCGTGCTACGGCCGCGGCGGCAGCGAGCCGACGCTGACCGATGCCCTCGTGCTTCTGGGTCACCTCAATCCCAGAACGCTGCTCGAAGGCGCGATGCCGATTGCCAGCGAGAAAGCGCACGCGGCGGTAGCGGCCCGGGTGGCCGAGCCGCTCGGGATATCTTCCGTCGAGGCCGCCTGGGGCATTCTGCGCGTGCTCGCGACCAATGTGATGGCGGCGATGCGCACAATTACCGTCGAGCGCGGCTATGATCCGCGCGAATTCACCCTCGTGCCGTTCGGCGGCATGGGGCCGACCATTGCCGGGATGATCGCGGCCGAGCTCGGCATCGGCCGCATCCTCATTCCGCGCGATCCCGGCACCTTCAGCGCCTATGGTATGCTGGTCACCGACGTGCGCCAGGAGCGCAGCCTCACCCGCATCACACCGCTCGACGGAGCGATGCCGGCCGAGCTCGAGGCGCTCTTTGCCGCGATGGAAGGGCAGGCGCTGCAAGACCTGCTGCGTGAGCAGTTCCCACGCGAACGGCTGCAGACGCACCGTCGCGCCGGCATGCGTTATCGCGGCCAGTCCTACGAAGTCGCCGTGCCGGTGCCGAGCCTGCGCGGGCCGCAGGACTTGACCGACCTGATCCGGCGGTTTCATCACGCCCATCAGCGCCGCTACGGCCACATGGCGCAGGCCGAGGCGGTCGAGATCGTCAATTTCCAGGTGACCGCGGTCGGGCTGATCCCGAAACCCGCCATGAAGACCTTCGATGCGCCGGCGGTGAAATCAAAGGCGAAAGCATCGCCGGAGGTGATCCGGCAAGCCTATTTCGATGGCGCCGAGGCCTGCGATGTGCGGGTGTGGCAACGCAGCGTCCTCCCGCCCCGCACGCGGATCGAGGGCCCGGCCGTGATCGAGGAGAAGACGTCGACCATCGTGGTCTATCCGGGGCAGCGCGCCGAGGTCGACGGCTATTTGAACATCGAGGTCGAGGTGCCGGGCACGTGAATGCCGGGTACGTGAATAGTGCTTACGAAATTCTCCGGATTCCCGTCTCCACGCAAAGCGAGGCCCGTGTTCGAGACCGGTGGCGATGGGTCCGTAACATCGGCCGTATTCGACATGCGGAGTTGCAGGGCTCTCGGATACCGGGATTGGATGCGCGCGGACGACGAGAGGAGAGAGTGCTAATCTAAATCGAGCCACCCCGACGCGATGTATGGACCGAGGCATTTGTCATGCCGGAACGCACCCTCCTCGCTGCGGCATTGGTCGTGCTCGCCACGGCCTTGTTCGCCACGTCTGCCCCCGCTCAATTCTACAAAGGCAAGACGCTCACGCTGATGGTCAATTACGGCGTGGGCGGCAATATCGACACAGAGGCGCGAATCCTGGCGCGCCATTTGCCGAAACACATCCCGGGCGGACCCACCGTCATCGTCCAGAACACGCCGGGCGCGGGCGGGTTGCATGCCATGAATCTGCTCGGGCTGAACATCAAATCGCGAGCCGACGGACTCACCGCCGGCTTTTTCACCATCAGTCCGACCGCCCCGCTGATCGACGATCCGGCGTTCAAGATCAACATGTCCGAGGATTACGTACCTATCGGCGGCGCGACCGGCTGGACCGTCGCCTACGCCCGCAAGGACACCCCGCCCGGCCTCCAGAAACCGGCCGATATCGCCAAGGCGACGAAGATCTATTTCGGC
This sequence comes from uncultured Alphaproteobacteria bacterium, assembly GCA_963821505.1. Taxonomy (GTDB): domain Bacteria; phylum Pseudomonadota; class Alphaproteobacteria; order Rhizobiales; family Xanthobacteraceae; genus VAZQ01. The sequence continues at coordinate 263,919 of CAWGEH010000004.1, read as the reverse complement.
GGCTACAGCCGCGGCGCCTCGCACGACACCAGGATCAGGCTCGCACTCGAGGTCATGAACCTGCCCTATCAGGCCGTCACCGGCTTCCCCTCGGCCGGCGACATCAACAAGGCCTTCCAGCAGAACGAGATCAACATGACCTCGAGCTCGCTGCCGGCCTACCAGACGCAGGTGGTGCCCAACATCATCGCTACCAGCATCGGACTCCCGCTGTGGCATTACGCGGTGATCGGAGCGGACGGCAAGCCCGGCGGCAACCCGGCGCTGATCAAGCAGGGCATTCCGGTCTACACCGACGTCTACCGGCAAGCTTTCGGCACGATGCCGTCGGGAGAGAAGTTCGAGGCCCTGCTCCTCATGAACGACATCGCCACCAAGCTCCAGCGCGGATTCTTTCTGCCGAAGGGCGCACCGGACGAGGCGGTTGCCGACTTGCGCAGGGGCTATCAGGCGCTCGCGCGCGACCAGGACTTCATCGCCGACTACGAGCGCGTGACCAAGGAGAAACCGGACTTCGTCGGCGCCGGGGAGGTTGAGCTCGTATTCGACAAGATGCGCGCGGTGCGGCCGGAAATTCGCAAGGTCCTGAAGGACTCGATCGGCGGCTGACGGCGGCGAGCCGCGGCTCCCATGCAAGCGGAAATCATACCGGGCGAGCCGCGACAGCGTGTCGATACGAAGTTGCTATGATCTAACCCGCTCGCAGGCCGCCTTTGTCCTCGATGAAACGGACAATCTCCGCGACGCCCTTGCCGGCGCGCAGGTTGCTGAAGACGAACGGCCGCGGGCCGCGCATGCGCTTGGCGTCGCGCGCCATGACATCGAGCGAGGCGCCGACATGGGGCGCCAGATCGATCTTGTTGATTACCAGGAGGTCGGAGCGGGTGATACCCGGGCCGCCCTTCGAGGGAATCTTGTCGCCGGCGGCGACGTCGATGACGTAGAGCGTCAAGTCGGCGAGCTCCGGCGAGAAGGTAGCGGCCAGATTATCGCCGCCCGAACTCGATCAGAACCAGATCAAGCGCGGGAAATTTCTTCTGCATCTCCGCGACCGCGGCGAGATTGATCGAGGCATCCTCGCGGATCGCCGTGTGCGGGCAGCCGCCGGTCTCCACGCCGGCGATGCGCTCGGGTGCAAGCGCACCGGAGCGCACGAGATATTCGGCGTCCCACTTCGTGTAGATGTCGTTGGTGATCGCGGCGATCTCGTAGCGCCCGCGCAGCGCCTTGCACAATGCGTCCATCAGCGCGGTCTTGCCCGAGCCGACCGGGCCACCGACGCCAACCCGAAGCGGACCGTGCGGATTGGTCATTATTCGCACCCCGTCCGAGGCGTCGTTGGCAGAGTGGATAGCGGCAGCTTCGCCGTTGCCCACGCGGGCATCGGCCGAGATCGAGGATCATTGCGGGGGGCGAGTGCCGCCGCGTGGGCGCATAGCGCGCTGCATGCGCCGGAACCTGCTTTCCGCGCCTTTGCCCGCGCTACCTCCGCCGAACGCCCGATCATGATCTAAACAACCGCGTGTATTGCGTCTCGTGGCGCATGCTGGCGAGATCGGCGCGGAAGGCGGCGCCGCCGGCATCGTCGAGCGTGGCCGTCAACGCGCGCGCGGCCGTCGCCGCCACCACCGGCTCCAGCGCGGCGAGCACGCGCTGTCCGTCGGTTTGGCCCAGCGGGACGAGCCGTACGCCGGCCGAAATGAGGTTCGCCGTCAGGGCGTGGAGGTAAGCGTGCAGCGCAGACACGAGCGCAACGTCATGTCCGGCGCTCGCGACACCGACCGCGACCGGCAGCGCGACTGCGCCATCCCAGACCGCGAGCAGTTGGTCGAGCGCCGGCGTGGGCCAGGCTGCACGCGTGGTGTCGAGGAAGGCGCGGCCCTGGGCCGTCGTCTCCAGTTGCCGCTCCTTCGACGGCGCGAAAGCGGCGGCCAGCTCGGCGACCGCGCGCAGCGCTGCCTCGTCGCAATCCGCGGCCGCGCGGTAGGCATGCGCTAGAAACACCGCGTCGCAAAATCCGCTGCCGTCGGCGATGATCACCGCCAGCCAGCGTTCAAGCGTTGTCGCGTCGGCAATGTCGCCGGCCTCGACCGCCCATTCGATGCCGCTGGAATAGGAGAAAGCGCCGATCGGATAGGCCGGCGACAGCCAAGCCATCAGCCGGTAGAGGGCGGGAGCAGCGAGCGCGGTTGCTGCACCGTGATCCTGAGGAGCGCGCCTCTTGGCGCGCCTCGAAGGATGAACGGCCCCCGTCTCCGCCGCTTGCTCTCCATGCGGCGACAACCGGGCCGTCGCCCTTCGAGGCTCCCCCGGCTCAAGAGGCCGGGGTCGCACCTCAGGGTGACGGCGAGAGAGCGAGCCGTCGCGGACAAATCGCTTACGAGCCATGATCATGGCTGTGGTCGTGATGGTGCCCATACGCCCCCGGCTCCGGGTCGAACGGCGCCTCGATCGGGGTCAATCGCGCTCCGAGCCCGCGCAGCATGTCCTCGAGCACGTGATCGCGGCGGATGCGCAACGTGTCGCCTCTCACCTGCAGATCGGTATGGCGATTGCCGATGTGCCATGCGAGCCGGGCGAGCTCGTGCACAGATGCCGCGGCGATCTCAACCAGCGGCTCGGGCTTGCCGGCGACGCGCACGATGGCACCGTCCTCGAGCACGAGGCCGTCGCCGTCGCGCAGCGCGGCCGCGTGCGGCAGATCGAGCAGGAATTGCGTGCCGTGCTCGCCGGTCAGCGCAATCCTGCGACGATGGCGCTCGTCGGCATCAAGCGCGACATGGTCGATCGCGCTTGCGGCGTCCCAGCTGCCGGCGGTCTTGATCGCGGACGCACGCCGCATCGAACTTTCCTTCAGAACAAGAAATACCGCTGCGCCATCGGCAGCACGTCGGCGGGCGCGCAGGTCAGCAATTCGCCGTCGGCGGTCACCTCGTACGTCTCCGGATCCACCTCGATCCTGGGCGTCGCGCTGTTGTGCACCATGCTCTTCTTGGAGATGCCGCCGCGGGTATTTTCGACCGCGAGGAACTGTTTTTCGACCCCGAGCTTGCTGCGCAGGCCGCCCCTGAACGCGGCCTGGGACACGAACACCACCGAGGACGCCATGAGCGCCTTGCCGAAGGCACCGAACATCGGCCGGTAGTGCACGGGCTGCGGGGTCGGAATCGAGGCGTTGGGATCGCCCATCGGCGCCGCAATGATCGTGCCACCCTTGATGATGCAGTCGGGCTTCACGCCGAAGAAAGCAGGCGACCACAGCACGAGATCGGCGAGCTTGCCCTCCTCCACCGAACCGATGTGCTTGGCGACCCCGTGCGCAATCGCGGGATTGATGGTGTATTTGGCGACGTAGCGTTTGGCGCGCACGTTGTCGTTGTCGCCCCTCTCCTGCGTGAGCCGACCGCGCTGCTTCTTCATCTTGTCGGCGGTCTGCCAGGTCCGGATGATGACCTCGCCGATGCGTCCCATGGCCTGGCTGTCCGACGACATCATCGAGAGCGCGCCGATGTCGTGCAGGATGTCCTCGGCGGCGATGGTCTCCTTCCGGATGCGGCTCTCGGCGAACGCGAGGTCCTCCGCGATGGTCGGATCGAGATGATGACACACCATCAGCATATCGAGATGCTCGTCGATGGTGTTCCTGGTGAACGGCCGCGTCGGATTGGTGGACGAGGGTAGTACGTTCTCGAGGCCGGCGATCTTGATGATGTCGGGAGCATGCCCGCCGCCCGCGCCCTCGGTGTGGAACGCGTGGATGGTGCGGCCCTTGAACGCCTTGATGGTATCCTCGACGAAGCCGAATTCGTTCAGCGTGTCGGTGTGGATCATCACCTGCACGTCGTGGTCGTCGGCGACCGCGAGGCAGCAATCGATCGCCGCCGGTGTCGTGCCCCAGTCCTCGTGCAGCTTGAGCGAACAGGCGCCGCCCTTGACCATTTCCTCCAGCGCCGCCGGGCGCGACGCATTGCCCTTGCCGGCGAAGCCGAGATTGACCGGCAGTCCGTCGGCGGCCTGGATCATGCGGCCGATGTGCCATGGCCCCGGCGTACAGGTGGTGGCGAAGGTGCCGTGCGCCGGCCCGGTGCCGCCGCCGAGCATGGAGGTGACGCCCGACATCAGCGCCTCCTCCACCTGCTGCGGGCAGATGAAGTGGATATGGGTGTCGAAGCCGCCGGCGGTGAGGATTTTGCCTTCGCCCGCGATTGCCTCGGTACCGGGGCCGATGACGATTGTGACATCGGGCTGGATGTCGGGATTGCCGGCCTTGCCGATGCCCGCGATGCGGTCGCCCTTGAGCCCGACATCGGCCTTGACGATGCCCCAGTGGTCGAGGATCAGCGCATTGGTGATGACGGTATCGACCGCGCCCTGCTTGTTGGCGGTCTGGCTCTGGCCCATGCCGTCGCGGATCACCTTGCCGCCGCCGAATTTCACCTCTTCGCCATAGCTGCAGAAATCCTTCTCCACCTCAATGATGATGTCGGTGTCGGCGAGCCGCACCCGGTCGCCCGTGGTGGGGCCGAACATCTCGGCGTAGACGGAACGTGATATTTTGGTCGCCATAGTAATTCCCGCTTTCCACAGCCCCTGCGAACGCGCGCCGATTGATTCCCGCCGTGACTGGAGTACGATCTCATCAGCTCGTAGCGTTTCACCTTGGTGATGGGAAGCCGCTTCGAGATGCTCGGTCTCCGTTGATTGTGCGCACGATCAGCGCCGACCGAGTTCATGAGGCCTTCTCGTCCTGAGAGCGGAGCCTTGAGCTCGGCGGGCAAGCTTCGGCTTGCCCGCTGCTATTTCGTGGTCTCGCGATCGCGCCGGATTGGCACCGCCGCCGGATCAAGCCGGGCGGCGAGCGTCGTTGAGCATCCGAGCGGCCCACAACCGGCACCCGTCGCGTCGCTACGCCAGCTCCGATTGCCGGCGCAGAACTGTCGGCACGGACGGTAGGCGCGATCTTGAAACCCATCGGCGGCCTCAGACTGACTTCGAGATTGCTTGCTTGAGATCGGCGGCGGTTTGCGGCGGATTTGCAAGCGCGACGGCGGCGTCGCGATAGCCTGCATCCACGCGGCGCTTGATGCTGGCCTTGGAGAAATCGGCCGAGCTCGACACCGGTTCGGATTCGTTGTTGGTGATCGGGATGATGTTGTCGAACACCTTGTATTTTGCGAGCTCGGCGAGGTCGGGGTGGCGCAGCACCGAATTCTCATGGTTTGCCGCAACGCCCTGCAATTGCTCGATCACGGCGATGAGTTTGTTGATCTTTTGCGCAAGAGCCACGTCCTTGGCGGTCTTGTTGGCGAATTGCAGCTCGGTCATTCGATCCCACACGTCGAGCATGGTCTTCGGGACCTTGCCGTTGCTGGGAAAGAGATTGATCACGATGATGCGCGTGGTCGCCGCATCGCCCGCGTCGATGCGCCCGAGAAGCGAGGACAGCGGCGTATTGTCGAACAGGCCGCCGTCCCAAAACCAGTGCGTGCCGATTTTCTTGGCCGGATAGCTCGGCGGCAGACTGCCGCTGGCAATGAGGTGCTCGAGCGTAATCGGATCGTCGGGCTTGTCGTTCGAGAATTCCGCGATTTCACCGCTCTCGATGTCGGTTGCCGTCACCACCAGCTTCACGTCGGCTTGCGCAATTCGTTTCAGATCGACGTAGCGTTCCAAGGTTTCCCTGATCGGGCTAAGTTCGTAAAAATTGGTCCAGAACGGCAGCCCGAACAGGTCGAGGCGCGGCCGGTAGAAGGCTCTGTTGCCGAAATAGGCGAGATATTTTTCCGTATCGGCAGGCCAGAACGAGGAATGAAAAACCGTGAGCTCTTCCCAGAATGCATTGAGCTTCGCCAGCGGATCATCCGGATGGCTGGCGACGATGGCCGCCGTGAACGCGCCGATCGACACGCCGGAGACGCAGGACAGCCGGAAACCGGGCTCGGACTCATAGATATATTTGAGCGCTCCGAAGGCATAGGCGCCGAGCGCGCCGCCACCTTGCAGCGCGATTGCGGTCTTGGTGTAGGTGCCGGTCATCGGTGATCTCGCCCGTCGGCGCCTCAGAGCTTCCCCATCACGTCCTGCCGGAATCCGTAGATCGTGCGCTTGCCGGCTAGCGCGACCAGCGCGACCTCGCGGGTCTGGCCCGGCTCGAAGCGCACGGCCGTGCCCGCCGCAATATCGAGACGCATGCCGCGCGCCCGTTTGCGATCGAACTTCAGCGCCGGATTGGTTTCGAAGAAGTGATAATGCGAGCCGACCTGGATCGGCCGGTCGCCGGTATTGGTGACTGCCAGCGTCACCGTCTTGCGGCCGGCATTGAGCTCGATCTCGCCCTCCCTGATGAACATTTCGCCGGGGATCATTGGGGACCTTCCTTCACCGTCATTGCGGACGGCGCTTGGCGCCGCCACGGAATGACCAGGGTTGGCTGTTCGTGTGGCGCGTAGGAGCCTTCATCTTATCGGCTCGTGCACCGTCACGAGTTTCGTTCCGTCCGGAAACGTCGCCTCGACCTGGATGTCGTGGATCATTTCGGGGATGCCGTCCAGGACCTCGCTCCGCGTGAGAACGTGCGCGCCCGCCTCCATCAGCTCGGCGACGGTCTTGCCGTCGCGCGCGCCCTCGACGATGAAGTCCGTGATCAGCGCCACCGCCTCGGGATGATTGAGCTTAACGCCGCGCTCGCGGCGCCGACGCGCCACCATCGCAGCCATGGAGATGAGCAGCTTGTCCTTCTCGCGCGGGGTCAGATTCATGGTTCTCTTCGACGCTTCTCTTCAGGCCTGCCCTCGTCTCAGTTGAGCCACAGCCGCGGTAGCGGCGCGCCGCGCACGACCGTCAGCACCGCGATAAGGTCGTGTCGAAGCGCGGCGCCGTCGCTGGCGCACAGCCGCACGACGGCAAACCCGTCCCAGGCGGAGACGCCGACCTCGCCGCGAAACCGATCGCCGAGCGCACGCACACCCGCCGCCGTCCCCTCGTCCGCGGGCACGACCAGCACGGTGGCGATCGCGATGCAGCCATTGGCGACCGCGGCCTGCGCAAGCTTTGTCGCCGCGGCGCCCTCGAGCCGCATGGCTTCGACGTGAATGAGCCGACCGCACCGGCGCAGGCGCCAGCGGTCGGACAGGGAGCTGTCGTCCACCGCCTCCCCCATGCCGGAGCGGCCGAACACGATCGCCTCCGCCAGCAACAGGCGGGCATCCGCGGCGATGTCGACGTCTATGTTACGCCGCAGCCGCGCCCGGTCGAACAGGATCGTCTCCTGCGGGATCCAGGCCAGCGAGCCGCCGGCACCGACCGCGAGCGTCACGTCGATGGTCGCGGCCGGCGCAAGCGCGCGGTAGACCTTTTCCGCCGCCGCCGTGGTGACCACGAGCCGCGCACCGGGCTCGACGGTCACGTCGAGCGTCAGGCGGTCACCGCCGGCCACTCCGCCCGCGGTATTGACGACCACGGCCTCGAGCTCCGTGGACGGCGGCCCCGGACAGCGCACGCGCAACGCGCCTTCCTCGCGGACGCGCGAACGGCGGGTCGCATCGGCGCTGATTCCGACCGCGAGCGCGATGCGTCCGACGGCGCGGTTGGCCGCGAATGTACGGGCTGTCTCGACGGCCGCGTTTCCCACGCTTCACCTTTGTCCCTGCTGGAGCCGGCGGGTCCCGCCCGGAGCGAAACGCTTCAGACTGAGCCGCGACTTCACTCTGCGCACCCTTTACTCTACGCGTTTTTCGGTCGCATGATCTTATCCGAAAAGTCTGCAACTTTCCGGATCATGCTCCCGCTCGGCCCCTGCCCGCGGTGCAGCTCCATGCGCGCCGGCCCGGAGCCGACCATGACCCCATACGGCCCATGCGATCAAATGGCCATGGCGCGTTTGAGCGCCGCCTCGTCCATGGTCTCACGGGTGCAGGAATAGACGATGGCGCCGCGGTCCATCACGGCGAAATGGTCCCCAAGCTCGCGGGCGAAGTCGAGATATTGCTCGACCAGCACGACCGCGATCTGGCCAAGATTGCGCAAATAGGCGATGGCGCGGCCGATATCCTTGATGATCGAGGGCTGAATGCCCTCGGTCGGTTCGTCCAACAGCAGCAGCCGCGGCCGCATGACCAGCGCCCTGCCGATCGCGAGCTGTTGCTGCTGGCCGCCGGACAGATCGCCGCCACGCCGGCCCAACATGCCGTTGAGCACGGGGAACAGGGAGAACACGTCGTCCGGGATCGAGCGCTCCTCGCGCCTGAGCGGCGCGAAGCCGGTCTTGAGATTCTCCTCGACAGTAAGCAGGGGAAAGATCTCGCGCCCCTGCGGCACATAGGCGATGCCGCGCCGCGCGCGCTCGCTGGGTCTGAGCCGCGTGATGTCCGCGCCGTCGAAGGTGATCGCGCCCTTGCTGATGGGATGTTGTCCCGCCAGCGCATCGAGCAGGCTCGTCTTGCCGACGCCGTTGCGCCCCAGCACGCAGGTGACCTTGCCCGGCTCGGCCGATAGCGACACCCCGCGCAAGGCCTGCGCCGCGCCGTAATGCAGATCGATCGCGCTCACCTGCAGCATTGTGTCACCGCCCCAGGTAAACCTCGACCACGCGCTCGTTCTCCGAGACTTGGTCGATCGTGCCTTCCGCAAGCACGGAGCCTTCATGCAGGCAGGTGACCTTGACTCCGAGCTCGCGCACGAAGGTCATGTCGTGCTCGACGACGACCACCGTGCGGTCGCGATTGATCTCCTTGAGGAGTTCGGCCGTCTGCCGGGTCTCGGCGTCGGTCATGCCGGCAACCGGTTCGTCGACCAGGAGAAGCTTGGGCTCCTGCGCCAGCAGCATGCCGATCTCGAGCCATTGCTTCTGGCCATGCGCGAGCGAGCCGGCGACACGATGGCGCACGGGTGACAACCGGATGGTATCGAGGATGCGGTTGATGCGCTCGGCCTCTTCGCTGGTCTCGTGCCAGAACAGAGTCTTGCGCGCGCGCCGGTCACCCTTGAGCGCGAGGCCAATATTGTCCTCGACGCTGTGCATGTCGAACACGGTCGGCTTCTGGAACTTGCGGCCGATGCCAAGCAGCGCGATCTCGGTCTCGTCGAGACGCGAGAGATCGTAGCTGCCGTCGAAGTAGACGTCGCCGGTATCGGGCCTGGTCTTGCCGGTGACGACGTCCATCATCGTGGTCTTGCCGGCGCCGTTGGGACCGATGATGGCGCGCATCTCGCCGGGTTCGATGGTGAAAGAGAGGTTGTTGAGCGCGCGGAAGCCGTCGAACGAAACGGTCACGCCGTCGAGATAAAGCAGCGCGGTGGTGGTGCGGGGGTCCATCGATCACTCCGCCGGCCGCGGCGCCGCGTCGGGCACCGCTTGCGCCGCGGCACCAGCCGCCATGCCGGCGGCCGCGCGCCGCTCCTGCCAGCGTCCCCACCAATGGTGGATCGTGCCGACGATGCCGCGCGGCAGCAGCAGCGTCACAGCAATGAACAGCCCGCCGAGCAGGAACAGCCAATAGGGCGCGAGAAAACCGCTGGTGAAATAGGTCTTGCCGTAGTTCACCAGCACGGCGCCGAGCACAGCCCCGGTCAAGGTGCCGCGTCCGCCGACTGCAACCCAGATCACCGCCTCGATGGAATTTCCCGGCGAGAATTCGCTGGGATTGATGATGCCGACCTGCGGCACATAGAGCGCGCCGGCGACCCCCGCCAGGCAGGCCGACAGGGTGAACACGAACAGCTTGTAGGCCTCGACCCGATAGCCGAGAAAGCGGGTGCGCGCCTCGGCGTCGCGGATGGCCACCAGCACCTTGCCGAACTTCGAGCTCACGATGATCCGGCAGATGACGAAGCCGAGCATCAGCGCGAGCGTCGAAATCATGAACAGCGCCGCGCGCGTCCACGGCGCCTGCACGTTGAACCCGAGAATGTCCTTGAAGTCGGTGAGACCGTTGTTGCCGCCGAAACCGAAATTGTTGCGGAAGAAGCCGAGCATCAGCGCAAAGGTCATAGCCTGCGTGATGATGGAGAGATAGACCCCGGTCACGCGGCTGCGAAACGCGAACCAGCCGAACACGAAGGCGAGCAGGCCTGGAACGAGCAGTACCATGAAGGCGGCGTAGCCGAAATGCTGAAAGCCGTACCAATAGACCGGCAGTTCCGGCCAGTTCAGGAACACCATGAAGTCCGGCAGCACCGGATTCGCGTAGACTCCGCGCGTGCCGATCTGCCGCATCAGGTACATCCCCATGGCGTAGCCGCCGAGGGCGAAGAAGGCGCCGTGGCCGAGGGAGAGAATGCCGCAATAGCCCCAGATCAGATCGATCGATAGCGCCAGCAGCGCGAAGCAAAGGTACTTGCCGAACAGCGCCACGAAATACGACGACAGGTAGAACGGTGACGCCGGCGGCACCATGAGATTGAGCACCGGCACCAGGATCCCGATGACCGCCAGCGTGAGGAGGAAGGCGGTCGCGCCGCGGTCGAGCGAACGGGAGATGAGGCCGGTCATCACGCCTCCACCGCTCGTCCCTTCAGGGCGAACAGCCCGCGCGGCCGCTTCTGGATGAACAGGATGATCAGAACCAGGATTGCGATCTTGCCGAGCACCGCCCCAGCATAGGGTTCCAGAAACTTGTTGGCGATGCCGAGCGTGAATGCGCCGACCAGCGTGCCCCACAGATTGCCGACCCCGCCGAACACCACCACCATGAAGGAGTCGATGATGTAGCCCTGGCCGAGATTGGGGCTGACGTTGTCGATCTGCGACAGCGCGACACCGGCGAGCCCGGCGATGCCCGAGCCGAGCCCGAAGGTGAGCGCGTCGATGCGGCTGGTGCGGATACCCATCGAGGCCGCCATGGCGCGATTCTGCGTGACCGCGCGCATTTCAAGGCCGAAACGCGTGAACCGTAGTAGCGCGAGCAAGCCGACGAAGATCAGCAGGGTGAAAACGATGATCCATAGCCGATTATAGGTGATGGTGATTTGCCCGAAATCGAACGACCCGCTCATCCAGGACGGGTTGCCGACGTCCTTGTTGGTTGGACCGAAGATGGTGCGCACCGCCTGCTGCAGGATCAGCGACAGGCCCCAGGTGGCAAGCAGCGTTTCCAGCGGCCGGCCATAGAGAAAGCGAATGATGCTGCGCTCGATCAGGATGCCGACGAACCCGGCGAACAGGAACGCGAGCGGGATGGCGATGGCGAGCGAATAGTCGAACAGCGCGGGGTTGTGCGCCCGGATCACCTCCTGCACCACGAATGTCGTATAGGCCCCGAGCATGACCATTTCGCCATGGGCCATGTTGATCACGCCCATCACGCCGAAGGTGATGGCGAGTTCGATGGCGGCCAGCAGCAGAACCGATCCGAGCGAGAGCCCGTACCAGGTGTTTTGCAGCGCGGTCCAAACCGCAAGACTGCTCTGGATCGACGCGATGGCGTCGGCGGCGGCCTTCTTCACCACGGGAGAGGCGTTCGTCGGCAATCCTCCGAGCAGCGCGAGCGCGTCCTGATCGCCGCGCTGGCGGATCACGGCGATGGCGGCAATCTTGTCGGCGTCCGATGCATCGTCGAGGTAGAGCACGACCGCGGCGTGCGCCTCGATCAACGCCTGCTTCACCCTGGCGTCGGGTTCTCTGGCGAGCGCCTGGTCGAGCGCCGGAAGCGTGTTGGCATCCTTTGATCTGAGCACCGCCTGGGCCGCCTCCAGACGCTTTCCCGGATCCGGCGCCATCAAGGTCAAGCCGCCGAGCGCCGCCTCGACGATCCCTCGCAGGCGGTTGTTCAGGCGCACCGGCGCGAGGTCGGCGGGGGCACTGCCGGCGACAGGATCGCCGGTGGCGGCATCGATCAGGCGGTCGGAGCTCTCGCGCATGAAAACGCGCTTGCTCTCCGCGCTGAAAAGAAGCCGCCCCTCCTGCAGGGCGGTAATGACCGCCGCGGCGAGCGGATTGCCGCTTGCGACGACCCCGTTGATACCGTCGATGGTTTCGTCAAAGCTGTCGGCGGTGAAATGGAGAAGCGCATCCTGGTAGGGGGCCGCGCGCGCCTGCGCCATCAGCGCGGCAAGCACGCCAAGCGCGAACACGAACGCGATGAGGCGATCGCTGAAGGCACGCATTCGGTAATCCCGGCAGTTCGGAGCGAGGCGGCCCATGAGTTGGGCCGCCTCCAGTCTTGCTACGCACACACGACGCTACGCGATTGCGAAGTCAACGCTAGGACGCGCCACCGCACTTCTTCGTCACCTTATTGTAGTTGCCGCACTTGAGGGTGACCCAGTCCGCTTCGAGGTCCTTCGAACCCGGCAGATAGTCGGACCAGGCGTCGCCCGGCACCAGACCTGGGGTTTTCCACACCACGTCGAACTGGCCGTCGCCGCGCACTTCGCCGATGAAGACCGGCTTGGTGATGTGGTGGTTGGGCAGCATCTTGGACGTGCCGCCCGTGAGGTTGGGAGCCTCGATGCCGGGCAGCGCGGCAATGACTTTGTCGGGATCGGTCGACTTCACCTTCTCGACCGCCTTCACCCACATGGCGAAGCCGATGAAGTGGGCTTCCATCGGATCATTGGTGACGCGCTTGGGGTTCTTGATGAAGGCATGCCAATCCTTGATGAACTTGTCGTTGATCGGCGACTTGATGGACTCGAAATAATTCCAGGCGGCGAGATGGCCGAGCAGCGGCTTGGTATCGATGCCGGCAAGCTCTTCCTCGCCCACGGAGAAGGCGACGACCGGGATGTCGGTCGCCTTGACGCCCTGGTTGCCGAGCTCCTTATAGAAAGGCACGTTGGCGTCGCCGTTGATGGTGGAGACGACCGCGGTCTTCTTGCCCGCCGAACCGAACTTCTTGATGTCCGAAACGATAGTCTGCCAGTCGGAGTGGCCGAACGGCGTGTAGTTGATCATGATATCGGCATCCGCGACGCCCTTCTGCTTGAGATAGGCCTCGAGGATCTTGTTGGTGGTGCGCGGATAGACGTAATCGGTGCCCGCGAGCACCCAGCGCTTGGCCCCACCGCCGTCCTTCGACATCAGATAATCGACGGCCGGGATCGCCTGCTGGTTCGGGGCGGCGCCGGTGTAGAACACGTTGCGCTCGCTCTCCTCGCCTTCATATTGCACGGGATAAAACAGGATGCTGTTGAGCTCCTTGAACACCGGCAGGACCGACTTGCGCGACACCGAGGTCCAGCAGCCGAACACCACGGATACCTTGTCCTTGGTGATGAGCTCGCGCGCCTTCTCCGCGAACAGCGGCCAGTTCGAGGCCGGGTCGACCACGACGGCTTCGAGCTTCTTGCCCAGCACTCCGCCCTTCTTGTTCTGCTCGTCGATCAACATGAGCATGACGTCTTTCAGCGTGGTCTCGCTGATGGCCATGGTGCCGGAGAGCGAATGCAGAATGCCGACCTTGATGGTGTCTTGGGCCTTGGCCGGAATTGCCGCCACAAGGCCGAACGCCAATCCCGCCGTGGCGGCAAGCAGGCGGCGGCCGAACGGTCGCTTTGCGACCGCGCCAATCGATGTGTGCATCGCGATGTCCTTCTGTTGACGCGCAACAGACGGCTCAGGGCCGTCCGCAGCGACGGAATCGCAAGCGCCGTGCCAAGCCGCGGTTCGCGTATAAGCCGTTGCCCGATCAGGGTGATCCGCAGCCTTCTGGCGCGATCAGGAGGCCATAATGAATTCGCCTGCCGCCAAAATAGGCAGCAGCCCAATTCATAGGCAGATGGTCGTCCAGCTAGTGGTCTGATTCATTCGGGCGATTCCCAAATCGCCCGAAGCGGTTCATGCTCTTGTTATGAGAGCAGGAATTGTCGTCAACGTCACCCGCGCAGATCGCCGTCGCCTTGAGGCGATCGTCGCGGATCGCAGCTCGCCGCAGAAGCATGTCTGGCGCGCCCAGATCATCCTCGCCACCGCCGACGGCTGCGGCACCAGCGAGATCATGCGTCGGTCGGGCAAGGCCAAACCGGTGGTATGGCGATGGCAAGAGCGGTTCATGCTGGAGGGCGTCGATGGCTTGCTGCGTGACAAGACGCGCAAGCCGGGCAAGCCGCCGCTGCCCGCCGCCACTGTTCAGAAGGTCATTGACCTGGTGACTGGTCCGCCAGCCGGCGAGACCACTCACTGGACGGGACGGATGCTGGCCCGGGAGGTGGGGATCAGTTTGCGCTCGGTGCAGCGCATTCTCGAAGCCCATCAACTCACGCCCCATCGCATCCGAACTTTCAAGCTGTCGAACGACCCGAAGTTCGCCGAAAAGCTCCGCGACGTGGTCGGCCTCTATGTCGATCCTCCTGAGCACGCGGTCGTCCTCTCGGTCGACGAGAAGAGCCAGATCCAGGCTCTCGATCGCACCCAGCCGGGCCTGCCGATGAAGCCGGGCCGCGCCGGGACGATGACACATGACTACAAGCGCAACGGCACGACCACGCTGTTCGCCGCCCTTAACGTTCTCGATGGAACCATCATCGGCCGCAACATGAAGCGCCATCGCCATCAGGAATTCATCGGCTTCCTCAACGACATCGACGCGCAAGTCCCCAAACGAAAGGCGATCCACGCGGTCGTCGACAACTATGCCACTCACAAGCACCCGAAGGTCCGCAAATGGCTGGCGCAGCATCCCCGTTGGACCTTCCACTTCACTCCGACCTCTGCATCCTGGCTCAATGCCGTCGAGAGCTTCTTCGCCAAGCTCACAAACCAGCGCCTCAGCCGCGGCGTATTCCGATCCGTCGCCGAACTCGAAGCCGCTATCAAGCGCTTCATCGCCGAGACCAACACCGATCCCAAACCCTTCGTCTGGACCGCGCGCCCAAACCGTATCCTCGCCGCTGTCAAACGTGGGAAGCAAACGTTAAAGTCGCTCCACTAGCGCCGCGGCGGCCTGGCAGCGAATTCCGAGCCGCGTACGCACATCCGCCCGCGTGCGTCCTGCCACAGCTTCTCGGTCGCGTGCAGATGGCCGAGAGCGCGCGCGACGGTGCGGAAGTCGTACGCCGAGAAGCGTTCCGCAATGTCGGTATAATAGAGCGGCGTCTTGTCGATCGCCTCCAGGATTTTTTGCGCCAGGTCGGCCACCTCGATCTCGTCGCCGGCGCGGCCCGCCTCGTCCGGCTTGCCTTCGACATAGTCTTCGATTTTGGCGCGATCGGCGTAGGCGTAAGTGATGCGTTCGTAATATTCGCGCGGAATGCCTTCCGGAATGGTGGCATCGATGCCGACCTTGGCGCCCGTCGGCACCACGCCGTAGCCCTGCGGCAGGCTGGGATCGAGCGGCTTGGCGCGCGCATTGCTCACGACCATCACGTCCTTGTCGCCCTGCACGCGCGTGGCGATCGCCCACTCGACCTCGGTCGGGTCGTTGACGTCGATGTCGTCGTCGACCACGACCACGTGCTTGAGGTCCATGACCGAGAGCGCCGCCAACAGCGCGTTCTTGCCCTCGCCCGGCTGCTTCTTGATCGAAATTACCGCGTGCCAGAAGGCGCAGCCGCCGAGCGTGACGTTGATGTCCTTCACCTGCACGCCGGCGGTCCTGAGCGCCTGGCGGATCGCGGCATAACGCGTGGGCGCGGCGAGCCAGGTGTTCTCCCACGGCATATGCAGATTGTAGTAGATCGCATCCTTGCGCATCGAAATCGCCCTGATGCGCACGAGCGGGTTCCAGTGCAGGCCGCCCATCAGCCGCGTGAACTCGCCGAACCGCCCTTCCGGCCAAGTCCAGCCCGTCGGCAGTATCTCGGCCTCCAGCACGATCTCGGCATCGGCGATGTAGGGCAGGTCGATGGTCTCGCAGGGCGCCAGTTCGACCGGGGAGCCGCGCATTCCGCCCGCGATGGCCATCTCGTCGACGCCGAGCGGCGCCCGATAGCCCGAGCCCATGATCTCGATCGGATGGGTGCCGATGCTGATCGAGATCGGCAAGGGCCGGCCCTGCTCGTAGGCGCGCTGGGCGAACAACCGCATGTTGTTCGGCGTAACGATGTCGATGCCGGTGAGGCTTTTTTCCTTCACGATGAAGCGATAGATGCCGCTATTGATGCCGAGCTCGGGGTCGCGCGCGATCACCACGCCCGCGGTGATCATCGGCCCGCCGTCGAAAATCGAGGACATCGGAATCGGCAGCCGATAGAGATCGACGTCGTCGCCCGTGAGGACCACGTCGCGCGCGGGCGAGGTCTTTACGTGTTTCGGCGGAATCGGCTGCTCGATCGCCTGTTTGAGCTTGTCCTCGATCTCGCGGTAGGTCTCGCATCCGAGCGCCGTCATGGCGCGCTCGCGCGTGCGGATGAGGCCGGAGACCACCGGCATCTCGTAGCCGATCACCTTGTGGAAATAGAGCGCGGTGTCGGCCTGATCGACCAAGGTCGCGATGTGGCGGATGTCCACGGGCTGGTGCAGGTCGACGAGCTCGCCGTTCTGACGCAACCGATCGAGGAACTGGCGGAAGTTCTCCTGCATCGAGGCGCTCCGGGGGCGGCGGCAACAGACTGGTGGCGGAGGTTGTTGCCGATCCTGGCCTAAGCTACTTAGACCGGGGTCGGACCACAATCCAGGCGGCAAGGACGGAAACGGTGAACGGCAACAAGACCATGAAGGCTCTCCTCCTGCGCAAGCACGGCGGGCTCGAGCAGCTCGAGGTCGTAACCGACTATCCCGTGCCCGCGGCGGTCGAGGGGCACGTGGTGATCCGGGTGCGGGCGTCTGCGTTCAACTATCACGACGTGTTCACGGTACGCGGCATGCCCGGCATCAAGGTGCCATTGCCGGTGGTGGTCGGGCTCGACATGGCGGGCGAGATCGCCGAGGTGGGCGCCGGCGTGACCGGCTGGGCGGCCGGCGATCGCGTGCTGGTCAACCCGCTCAACAAGAAGAAAGGGCTGATGGGGGAGATGCTCGACGGCGGCATGGCGGAATACTGCCTCGTTGCCGCCGACCAGCTGGTCGCCATGCCCGCCGGCGTCGGCTTCGAGGCGGCGGCGGCGCTGCCGGTCGCCTACGGCACTGCGCATCGGATGCTGATCACCCACAACACCGTCAAGAAGGGCGACCGCGTGCTCATTCTCGGCGCGTCGGGCGGCGTGGGCACGGGCTGTGTCATTCTCGCCAAGCATCTCGGCGCCGAGGTGATCGCCTGCACCTCGAGCCCGGAGAAGATGGCAAAGCTCAGCGAGCTCGGCGCCGACGCGGTGATCAACGTCAAGGACGTCGATTTCTCGAAATGGGCGGTGGAGAAATACGGCAAGCCGCAGCGGCGCAGCTACGACGGCGGCGTCGACGTCGTGATCAACTTCACCGGCGGCGACACCTGGCAGGGGTCGCTGCGCTGCCTCAAGCGCGGCGGCAGGCTGCTGGTCTGCGGCGCCACCGCCGGCTACGACCCGAAGGAGGATCTGCGCTACATCTGGACCTTCGAGCTCAAGATCGTCGGCTCGAACAGCTTCTATGACGACGATCTGCAGGCGCTGATGAAGCTCATTGCCGAAGGCAAAATGCGGCCGGTGATCGACAAGGTGCTGCTGCTCGAGCAGGCCCGCGAGGGGCTGCGGCTGATCCAGGATCGCGAGGTCATCGGCAAGGTCGTGGTCGCGCCATGACCCTTTGCCATTGCGCGGCGCATCGCTGTCATCGCTCGCATAGCCGGGCGGCAACCCGAAGTGGGAGTTGTTAATGGCGGAGGAAATCACGCTCGAGCGGGTGCAACAGCTCGTCACCCGGGCGCCCTACCATCAATGGCTCGGTCTGAAGGTCATCGCGCTGCACGACGACGGCATTGAACTGACCGCGACGTGGCGGGAGGAATGGGTGGTCAACCCCGATCGACGCTATACCCACGGCGGCGTGTTGGCGACGCTGGTCGATCTGGGCGCCGACTGGGCCATGGTGACGAAGACCGGGCGGGGCGTGCCGACCATCGATCTGCGCATCGATTATCACGCCGTCGCCATGCCCGGGGACCTCACCATCCGCGGCAAGATCGTGCGCATGGGCAGCCAGTTCTCGACCTCGGAGGCGCGCGTGTTCGATGCGCAGGGAAAGCTGCTCGCCAGCGGCCGCGGCACCTATTTCACCGCGCCGCCGAAGGGATAAGAAAGGCGCCCGGTGCTCGTCATGCCACCGAGGCTTCTGCGAACTCCGTGAGCTTCCTCTCCCCGGAAGAGGGTCGGGCGAGGGGTTAAGCTCGAGCGATACGCCGGTAGCTCCCTCACCCCCGCCCCTCCCCAAACGGGGAGAAGGGAGCACACCTGTGCAAGCGATGACCAGTATAAATCCATGCCCCACTTCACCAACCTTGGCGATCTCATCCGCCGCGACCGCGACCTGAGCAAGACCGCAATCATCGATCTGGGCGGCGAGCAGGTCCCGCGCGAGGTCAGCTATGCCCGGCTCGACGCCATGGCCAGCGGCGTCGCCCGCGCGCTGGTCAAGCGCGGCTTGGCACGCGGCGATCGTGTTGCCATCCTTTCCGCCAACCGTGCCGAATTCCTCGCGGCCTATTACGGTAGTATGCGCGCCGGCCTCGTTGCAGTGCCGGTGAATTTCAAGTTCCCGCGCCAGACCATTCATTTCATTCTCGGCGATGCCGGCGCCAAACTCGTGTTCTGCGACCTACCGCGTTGCCCGGATGTTCCGTCAGGCTTGCCGTCGATTCATTTCGGCGACGACGGCTCCGACGGCTTCGATCGTTTCCTCGATCCTGGGCCGTTCGAGGCGATTGTGCCGCGTGCGCGCCAGCCCGCGATGTTCCTGTACACCTCGGGCTCGACCGGCACGCCGAAGGGCGTCGTGCTCTCGCACCAGAGCCACATCTGGGTGGTGGAGACGCGGCTGGTCGACGGCCTCGACCGCCACCGCTATCTCATCGCCGCGCCGCTCTATCATATGAATGCACTGGCGCTCAGCAAACTCGCCTGTGCCGCCCACGCCACCATCGTGCTGCTGCCCCAATTCAGCGCCCGCGCCTATATCGAAGCGATCGAACGCTACCGCTGCACCTGGCTCACAGCGGTGCCGCCGATGATCGCCATGATACTGCGCGAGCACGATCTGCTCGCACGCACCGATCTCTCGAGCGTGGAATTCATCCGCATGGGCTCGGCGCCGGTCAGTCACAGCCTGATGGAAGGGATCCGGCGCGCCCTGCCGCGGGCGTCCGTCACCAACGCCTACGGCACCACCGAAGCCGGCCCCGTCGTCTTCGGCCCGCACCCGCAAGGTCTGCCGCAACCGGAAATGTCGGTCGGCTACCCGCATCCGAAGGTCGAGCTGCGATTGGTGGACGGCGGCGAACCCGATCAGGGCGTGCTCGAAATGAGATGCCCGGCGGTCATGAGCGGCTATCACAACCGGCCGGACGTGAAGCCGCCGTTCACCCCGGACGGCTTCTACGTCACCGGCGACGTGTTCCGCCGCGACGGCGACGGCTTCCATTATTTCGTCGGGCGCACCGACGACATGTTCGTATCGGGCGGCGAGAACATCTATCCCTCCGACGTCGAGCGCATGCTCGAGCGCCATCCCGATATCGCCCAGGCCGCCGTCGTGCCGATCGACGACGAGATCAAGGGCCAGAAGCCGGTCGCGTTCGTGGTGCCGAAGCCGGGGCGCGCACCGAGCGAAGACGAGATCAAGCGCTTTGCGCTTGCCAATGCGCCCGCCTATGCGCATCCGCGCTTCGTCTGGTTCGCCGAGGAATTGCCGCTCGCATCGACCAACAAGGTCGACCGAGTTGCCCTCCACCGTCTTGCCGAGGCGCGGGTGGCAGGCTGCATGCATTGAGGCCGGCGCGGCGGGGTCTCCCGTTCAATTTTGGGTCGATCGCCACGGCGCAAATCGAAGGTGTCGCTTGGAACCCGAGGGGCCCATTCCAAGTTTTCATGCGCGAGAATTTGGAGGACCTGATGATTACCCAACTCAATCCGCCGCTTCCCATGGAAACCTCGAAAGGTGGGGGCTGGGCGCATTTCCTGATCGACTACGGGCCTGAATCGGCATTGCTCTGGGTCGTGTTCATGGATGCCGACGGCGCCTGTTGGACGGTCCCGAACGCCGAAGTCCGCATGTCCTTCAACTGGACCCTCGGCCGGCGCAAAACCGAGGATCTGGCGCCAGGTGAAGACGCCGGCCGCGTCGGAATACGGCCGCCGCAGCGCCTGCGGCCAGCCCTGGCGGGCGAAGCCGGCTAGCGCTCCATGCCGGCACCCGCGCTGAAAGTCCTGGCGTTCAATTGCAGCCTGAAGAGTACCGCCGGGCGTGAGAAATCGTCGACCGAAGTCCTGCTGAAGCAACTGCTCGACGCGCTGGCAAAGCATGGAGCAAAAGGCGAGATCATCCGCGCGGTCGATTACGACATCAAACCTGGGGTCAAATCGGACGAAGGGGAAGGCGACGCCTGGCCCGCGCTACGCAAGAGCGTCATCGCAGCCGATATTCTCGTGATCGGAACGCCGATCTGGCTCGGCCAACCGTCGAGCGTCGCCAAGCGCGTGCTGGAGCGCATGGATGCATTCCTCGGCGAGACCGACGCGAGGGGGCGCATGCCGTCCTATGGCAAAGTCGCGCTCGCGGTCGTCGTCGGCAACGAAGACGGTGCCCACCACACCGCGGCCGAGCTGTTTCAGGCGCTAAGCGAGGTCGGCTTCACCATTCCGGCCGGCGGCGTGACCTATTGGGTCGGAGAGGCGATGGGGGAGAGGGAATACAAGGATTTTTGGAAGACTCCGAAGGCGGTGGCCGACTGGACGCCGATGTTGGCGTCCAACGCTGCGCATCTCGCGCGCCTGCTCAAGAAAAGCAAATATCCTGGAATCAAGGGCGGCCGCTGACGCTTGCGCGCTTTTCGATCACCGGCCGCTCGAACTTAAGGGCATGCGCGCCCCCGCGCGCGCGCCATTCATCGGGCAACATCGCATGGATCTCACGCAGACGAGGTGGTTTTCACTCCACCTTGAAGCCGGAGGCTTTGACCACCGGGCCCCAGCGCGCAATCTCCTCGGCCATGAAGCGCTTGGCTTTTTCGAAGTCGGAATCGGGAATCGCTTCCAGGCCCTGGGCGATCAGCACTTTTTGAAATTCGGCGTCAGCCATCGCCGCACGCGAGGCCGCGGCGATGCGGTCGATGATGGGCCTGGGGGTGGCGGCCGGCGCGAACAGGCCTAGGAAAAGAAGCCCGATCATGCCCGGGACCCCTTGCTCGATGGCGGTCGGGATGTCCGGTGCCGCAGTGAGGCGTTGCGCCGCGTTCACCGCCAGGATGCGGATCTTGCCGGCGCGGTTCAACTGGAGCACCTGCGCGGTCACGTTCGGGGTCATCATCGGAATGTGGCCGCTGACGAGATCGGTGATCCCAGGTCCGGCGCCCTTGTACGGGATGTGCACGAGGTCGTTGAGGCCAGTGAGTTGCTTGAACAGCTCGCCCGACAGATTGCTCATGGTGCCCGCGCCGGCGGAGCCGTAGGAGAGCTTGCCGGGATTGCCCTTGGCATAGGCGATGAGCTCCTGCAACGTTCGCACCGGCACCGACTCATGCACCACGATGGAGGTGGTCGAGACGGCGACGATGGCGATGGGCACGAAGTCGCGGGCGGGATCGTACGGCACCTTGGCCATGGTCATCGGGTTGAGCACCATGGTGCTGGTGCTGCCGAGCAAGATGGTATAGCCGTCGGCCTGCGCACGCGCGACCTCGCCGGTCGCGATCGTGCCGCTGCCGCCGCCCTGGTTCTCGACGTAGACGGTGCCCAGCAGCGCCTTGACCCGCTCGGCCCATTGGCGCGCGACGACGTCGTTCACCCCGCCGGCCGAGAACGCCACCATCAGCTTGATCGGCCGCTCCGGATATTTGCCTTGCGCCGCGGCGGAACGCGGCGTCAGCGTGTCCGCCGCAAACGACGCCAATCCAAGGGCCAGCAGGTCACGCCAATTCATTCTCGTCCTCGCGGTTCGGAAACAAAGCCTCGCCGCGAGCTTATGGCAGGTGCGCCGGCGAGGGCCAGTCCGTTCGGTGGGCGAAGCTGATCGCAACTGTCGCAGCAGCGCGCTGGATTCGCCGACGGCGTCGCGCTCTCGTTTCGCTCTCAACGCCGATATCCGCTTGCGCGGGCGTGCCATCGTGCAAATACTCGATCGGCCGACGAACCCCGGGGGAAAGCCGGTGACGCGACCACAGCAATCGCCGGCGGACCGCCAGCTTCCCCGGGGCGAGGAGATTTTCCTCGACCACGTCGGCCACTTCGTGCGCGATGCGCACGCCGCAAGCCGTGCGCTCACGCGTGCGGGGTTCGCCCCGACACCGGTTTCCATTCAAGTGAACTCCGGTCCGGACGGCACGCAGCGCCTCACCGGCACCGGCAACGTGACGGCGATGCTGTCGCACGGTTACATCGAAGCGCTGTTCAAGACCGCCGATACAACGCTCGGCCGTGAGCTGGAGACGGCGGTGGCGCGCCACGGCGGCGTCCACCTTGCGGCCTTCGCGGTGGCCGATGCAGCCAAGGCGCATCGGCGACTCGCAGATCAAGGCTTTCGCGTGCAGCCTCTGGTGCAGATGCAGCGTCCGGTCGATACCGGCGCACTGCCTGGAACGGCGGCCTTCACGCTGGCGCGCCTCGAGCCGGGAGAAATGCCGGAGGGCCGTATTCAGATCCTCACGCACCACAGCGAATCCGTGGTCTGGCAGCCGCGCTGGCTGTCGCATCCGAACGGCGCGCTAGCGCTCACCCGCATCGTGATCGCGGTCGCAGATCCGGACGAAGCGGCCAGACGCTTCGCGCGCTTCACCGGCCGCGCCGCAACTCCATCACCGTTCGGCCAAAGGATCGAACTCGACCGCGGGCAAGTTGACCTCGTGACCGCAGCCGCATTCGCGCAGCAGCTGCCGGAAATTCCGGTTCCTTCGCTGCCTTTCGTGGGCGCCTATGGCATCAAGGTAGCGTCGCTCACGGTGCTCAGCGATCTCCTGCAGCGCGCGGGTGTGGCAACACGGCGGAGCGAGCGTGGTCTGGCCGCGGTCTTTCCCGCGGAGCTCGGGCACGGGGCGTGGTTGTTTACGGATTGAAACAACCGCCGTTGTCGGCTGGGCGAAGGCCAGGCCGATTTCCGCCCTTGCCTACCGAGGCGATCAGGCGGATGAGGCGCCGCGTACGCAATCGACGACGGCGAGCGGGTCATCGGGCATGGTGTCGCCGCGCCAGGCCACGTGGCCATCCGGGCGTACCAGCACGAAGCGGCGCTCGTAGAGCTCGCAGATGCCCCGATCTGCGATCGCGGCGACCGCGGCCGGGACGCCGCGGCGGGCCAGGGCGGCTTCGAGCGCGGCCGAATCCGGTGCATCGGCGCCGAGCCGCATCAGCACGAAACCGCGGCCGAATAGGTCAAGCGTCGAGCGCCCGTCCGGCAGCCAAGCGTGCGGCGCCCGCGCGCCGGGCCGGGTGGTCGGCCGATATTGCGAGATGGAAGGCGGCTGGGACAGCGCGCCGTCGCTCCAGCAGATCGGCGATGGATCGTAGACGTAGCCGAGCGCCGTGCCGTCGGTGAGATAGACCGAGGTCTGCGAGCTGACGATGGCCTCGCCCATTTCCCGGCGCGCCCGTTCACCCTCCGGGCTGTCCTCTGCGATTTTCGGGTGCGACGGCCGCCGCCGGTCGCGCATGAAATTTCCCGCGGCTTGCTTCACGATCCGCTCGGCAACCGGCCGGCGTTCGGTCTCGTAGGAATTGAGCAAGCCGCGGCCGCCCCAACCTTGGAACACGGCTGCGAGCTTCCAGCCGAGATCGGCGGCATCTCCCATGCCGGTATTGAGGCCGAAGCCGCCGGACGGAGTGTTCTGATGGGCGGCGTCGCCGGCAAGGAAAACGCGCCCCGCCCGGTAGTGGTCCGCCACCAGATCGCGCGCGATCCAGCGCAGCACCGACACCACCTCGTGCGGCACCGGCTTGCCTACCACGCCTGCGATCAGGGCCGATGCATCGACGGTTTCGGCGTTGTCGAAATAATATTTGCCGCGCAGTCCGAGGCGCCACAGCTCGCGGCCGTCGAGCTGAACGAGTGTGCGCCAGATTCCCTGTGCGTCGGCGAAGAAATGCAGCGCCGCCTTGCCCTTGTCGTGATGCGACCACAGCGCCGGCGAGCGAAAGAAGATGTTGAGATTGTATTCAAGCGTCGGCGTCCCCTGCATCCCGATGCCCAAGGTCTTCGGGATTGAGCTGTGCCCGCCGCAGCAGGCCACGAGATAGTCGGCGGAAATCCGACTGCGCTCGCCGGCTTCGAGATCGAGCACGGTCGCGACCACGCTTGCGTCGTCCTGCTCGAAGGATTCCAACCGGCAGTTGAGCTTGACCCGCACGCTGGGAAAACCGGCGGCTCGCTCGCGCAGGATCGGATCGAGCCAAAGCTGATTGCAGCGTTGCGGCCGCTCCGGGCTGACCGCGCTCGGCGCGCGGCCGCCGTGGCCGGGCCGCTCGATGCGCGCGATCTCGAAACCGGTGAGCGCGGTAAGATAGAGCACGGTGTGGGGATAGTCCTCGGGCGTGCCCGCAGCGCGCACTGCGTCGGCGATGCCCCAGCGCCGGAAGAACTCCATGGTGCGGGCGTTTTCGGCGTTGGCGCGGGGATGCGTGATGGTGCCGTCGCCTTGCTCGACCAGGAGGCAATCGATGCCGCGCCAGCCGAGATCGATTGCCAGCCCGAGGCCGACCGGCCCGCCGCCCACGATCAGGACTGGAGTGTGGATCTCGCTGGCCATCGTCGAGTTCTATGGGTACGAATCCCAGCGGGCGACCGATCCGCGGGTGGGCATTGCGCGAACTCGACTCTATCATCCGTACCGGTGTCCGCGGGCGCAATGCCCACGCGCTGCGATCGTGCGGGCAAAAACGTTCCGGCACCGGCGCGAACCGTCTTTCCGAGCAGGCGGTTCCGCCACCCGATGCATCTGTGAGACCGACGGCATGCACGACGACCTCATGAATTGGCTGGTGCGGCCGGCGATCGCACTCTTCGCGGTGTCCTTGGGCGCGTTCTCCCCGTCCACTGCCAACGCCCAGATGCCGGGACGCCCGATCACCATCATCGTGCCCTACACTCCCGGCACCGGCATCGACATTCTGGCGCGCGCACTCGGCGCCGAGCTCGCCAAGCACTGGGGGCAGCCCGTCGTCGTCGACAACAAGCCGGGGGCCAGCGGCAATATCGGGACGCAGCTGGCGGCGCGCGCGGCGCCCGACGGCCAGACGCTGTTGATGATCGCCAAGACCTTCGTGACGAATGTCAGCCTGTTCAAGAACGTTCCATACGACCCGGTGAAAAGCTTCGCGCCCGTCGTCAAGCTTGCCACCGGCTCGATCGTGCTCGCCGTCCATCCCTCGGTGCCGGCCGATTCCGTTCCGGCTTTCATCCGATACGTCAAGGCGCACCCGGGCGAGATCAATTACGGCTCGCCGGGCTTTGCCACCCCCCACCACCTCGCGATGGAGCTGTTCAAGCACGCGACCCACACCGATCTCGTGCACATTCCCTACAAGGGTACGTCCGGCGTCATGTCCGACCTCGTGGGCAACCATGTCAGCGCCATGTTCGTCCCCACCCACGTCGCACTGCCGCTGGCCGCGGACAAGCAGATCCGCATTCTCGGCGTCGCCAGTGCCGAACGGGTCGCCGCCGCGCCCGACGTGCCGACCTTTGCCGAGCAGGGCGTGCCGGACTTCGAGGTCGACATCTGGTTCGGGCTGCTGGCGCCGGCCGGAACGCCGGCGGATATGGTCGCGCGCTACAATACGACCATCAACGAGTTTCTTCGCTCCCCTGCGGTCAAGGCAACATTGGCCAGGCAGGGCTTGATCACCGCCGGCGGGTCGCCCGCGGTTCTGGGCGAACTCATCGCCAGCGACATGGCGAAATGGCGAAAGGTCATCCAGCAGGCGGGAATTACGGCCGAATGAGCGTCGTCTCCCGATATTGTTCCGGGACTGGCCGCCGGCCCGCGCTATAGTCCTGCTCAAACCAACACCCCCCTCGATCTTGCCGAGGGGACGGGAGGACCAGCCGGTAGCTCCGATCAATGCTCGGATTGGATCCATCGTCGCTTCATGGCGCCAATGCTTGAAGACGTTCTGCAACGCCGGCCCTACAACGCCGTCACCGATTTCGTCGACGCCAACGTCGCGCGTGGCCTCGGCGACAAGGTCGCGTTCACGGATTCCGAACGCTCGCTGACCTACGCGCAATTGCAAGCCCGCTCTTGCTGTTTCGCGGCGGCGTTGAAGGCCCTGGGTATACGTGAAGAAAATCGCGTCATCCTCGTGTTGCACGACACCGTCGATCACCCGGTTGCGTTCTGGGGCGCGATCCGTGCCGGCATTATTCCCATACCCATCAATACGCTGCTCACCGTCGAGCAATACGCCTATCTGTTTGCCGACAGCCGCGCGGCGGCAGCCGTTGTCGCTGCTCCGCTCGCCGCGGCGGTGCTCTCGCTCCGCCCCCGGCTCCCGCATTTGCGCGCGGTCATCGTAGCCGGGGCGAACGCCAAGGACCGGGCGGAGTTGCGCGACACGTTTTTTCTCGAGGATGAGCTGAGGGAATCCGAGCCGACGCCGTTCACCGCGCCGACGATGTCGGACGAGATCGCCTTCTGGATGTACACGTCGGGCTCGACCGGCGATCCCAAGGCGGTCAAGCACGTCCATACCAGCCTGATGGCCTCGGCGAGGCTCATGGGCCAGGGCGTGATCGGCATTCGCGCGGATGACGTCGCGTTCTCCGCGGCAAAGCTCTCCTTCTCCTACGGCCTCGGCAATGCCGTGTCGTTTCCGCTGTCCGTCGGCGCGAGCGCGGTCTTGCTGCCGGATCGGCCGACGCCGCAGGCGGTGCTCGCGACCATTCGCCGCCATCGGCCCACCATTTTTTACGCGGTGCCGTCGCTTTACGCGGCGCTGCTGGCGCAGCCCGACATCGGCCCCGGCGCCGGCTCCGACCGCCTGCGACTGTGCATTTCGGCCGGCGAGGCGCTGCCGGCCCATCTCGGCGAACGCTGGCGCGCGGTCGTGGGCGTCGACGTTCTCGACGGGATCGGCTCGACCGAAATGCTGCAAACCTTCCTGAGCAACAGGCCCGACGACGTCCGTTACGGCTCGACCGGCAAGCCCGTGCCGGGCTACGACGTGAAGATCGTGGACGAGAGCGGGCACGAGCTTCCGGCCGGAGAGATCGGCGAGCTCATGGTGCGCGGGCCCTCCGCCGGCGAAGGCTACTGGAACCAGCGGGCGAAGAGTCGGCGCACCTTCGCCGGCGAATGGACCTATACCGGCGACAAATATCTCCGCGACGCGGACGGCTACTATTACTACTGCGGGCGCACCGACGACATGTTCAAGGTCAATGGCATGTGGGTGTCGCCGTTCGAGGTCGAGGCGGCGCTGGTCTCCCACGAAGCCGTGCTCGAGGCCGCCGTCATCGGCAAGCAGGACGGCGACGGGCTGATCAAGCCCAAGGCGTTCATCGTGCTCAAGAACGGCTATGCCGCCGACGAACAGCTCATGGAGGGGCTGCGGATGCACGTGAAGGAACGCGCGGGCCCGTGGAAATATCCGCGCTGGATCGACATCCGCCCCGACTTGCCGCGAACGGCGACCGGAAAAATCCAGCGCTTCAAGCTGCGGGATTGACCGCCGGCCTCGTGTCCCCGGCACGGCGGCGCGGCCGCAGTTGCAAATGAATGTTGGGTGCCGGCCGATGCGCGTTCGCGAATGCCAACATCAAGCCGAACCGACCCGGCACATCTCACGCGCAGGGTTGCGCAATACGTCCGATGCCAGATTGAGGTCGTAGGCCACCCTTTCGCTGATGATGCCGCGCTCGCCGATCGTGATGACCGTGATTCCGGTGAGCCCGATCCGGGGTGCTTCGCGGAAGAACTCCTGCCGGCCGCGGCGGTGCAATCCGTCCAGCGGCCCATGAATGAAAAAGGCGAGATCCTGTGCCGTGATTGCCCCGGCGGAGCCGAACTTGGCCTGCAGATGCGCAAAATAGACCGGCAGCGTCCGCCGCGAGAACGCCCCAACGAGCGGATCATCGAAACGGTAGTCATGCGCGGTTGCGGCAAGGATCCTGTGCGGGTTCGCCTGCGCCCAACCTTCGAGATAGAGATCGAGCAGGCCGCACCAGATATTCGCGTCTCCGCGAGTATGTTGGGGACCCCGCACCACCTCCGCATCGGCCGCGTCTGCGGCGCGGCGCGCAGCGGCGCCACCTGCCTGCGTGGGACGCGGCCATGTCGCGGCTCGTTCGGCCGGCACGAGCGAGACATTGCTGTGACTGCGCATGCTTCTCCTCCTGAAGAAGGTCGATAGCACGCGATCGCGCTGACTGGATGTGAACGAATTCACATGCGAGTCGGATGACGGCGCGAACCGGCGATGGTCGAGTGACATAGCGCTCCGGAACACGACACGTGAGTCAGAGACACGCGTCCCGCAAATGTGAGCTGTTTCATCGAGGAGGCGGCAAGTTGCCGATACGATTGCGTGCGGTGATGCAATCCGTTCAACGTGCAATCGTGGATGCTTCGAAATGCTCAGGATCTTCTTGTGGTGTGGTGCGTTGGCAACGATCGCAATCGCACTCGTTGACGCCCAGGGGTTGGCGAAGGCCGAGGGAACCGAACAGCACAGCACCGAAATACCGGGCAAGGAGGCTCCGCCAAGGAGTGCCGAGAAGCAGCCCACCGTTTCTTTGGGGCAGCCGTTGCTTGCCGCGATCGAAACCTGGCTCGCGTTCCAGTTCGATCTGCCGAGCACCGAACGTCATCCGCGCGTCGAGCTCGCTCCGCCGGAGAAGATTGCCGCGTTTCGGTACCACGGTTTCACACCCACTCCGGAACTCGACAGCGCGCCGGATGGCCAGTCGGTGGCACCCTCGGAACGCGACGTCGTAGCGGTCTATTCCGATGCCGCACAGACCATATACCTGGCCGACGATTGGACCGGTGGTACACCCGCCGAGCTGTCCGTTCTCGTTCACGAAATGGTTCATCATCTGCAGAATGTAGGCGGGCTCAAGTACCGGTGTCCGCAGGAGCGCGAGAAGCTCGCCTACGCGGCACAAGAGCGATGGCTCGGCTTGTTCGGGCACAGTCTTGAGCGCGACTTCGAGCTCGATCCCTTTTCCGTCCTGGTGAAGACAAACTGCCTCTATTGATGGGGGATCGCCGGCCTGAAGCCGGCATTTCACCAGCCGCCGAAACGACACCGCCGACGTTGTCGACTGGCGCTCTGCGCGCAGAACGAGGCTGTCAACGCACGGCCGCCCGAAGGCCGCAGCGGCACTATTGCATCGGCGCCTGGATGTTGTTGTCGCGCACGACCTGTCCCCAGCGGGCGATCTCGCTCCTGAGGAGCGTGCGCGCGGCCGCGGGCGAGCGCTGATCGCGATGGTAGGGCGCGACCCCGGTGTCCGCCCACGATCTCAGCATAGCCGGATCGGCCATGATCTCCTGCAACGCGGAATTCAGCTTCCCGATCACGGCATCGGGCGTTCGCGCCGGGGCGAACAGCGCGTGCCAGTAGAGAATTTCAAGTTTGGGGCCAAGTTCCTGCACGAAGCTTACGGCGGTGGGAAACTGCGGCGACGTCTCCTTCGCGGTGATGCCGTAGGCCTTCATCTGCCCGGACGCGACCTGCTGCACCACCGACTGCGGCGTGGCAAAGAACAAGTCGACGTGGCCGCCAGCGATGTCCTGCAGCGCCGGCGCCGCGCCGCGATACGGTATGTGATCGACGGTGACGCCCGCCTCCTGCGCAAACAACGACGTGGCGAGATGGCCGGTCGAGCCGGCGCCGGGATGCGCCATCTTCGCCACAGTGGTCTTCATGTAGGCGATCAGCTCCTTGAGGTTGTTCGGCTGCAGCGTCTTACGGCCGACCAGCACCAGCGGATTGTTGTTGATGAAAATGATGGGCGCGAGGTCCTTCTCGGTGTCGAACGGCAGGTTGTTGTAGAGCGCGACGTTCGCCGAAATCTGCAGATTGTGCAGGAGCAGCGTGTGGCCGTCGGGCGCGGCACGGGCGACGCGCGCGGTGGCGATGGTGGTGCCGCCGCCGCTCACGTTCTCGACGATGAAACTCTGCCCGAGCTTTTCCGAGAGGGCCGGCGCCAGCATGCGCGCAAGCTGATCGGTCGGGCCCCCCGCGGGATACGGCACGATGATGCTGACGACGCGGCTCGGATATTGCTGCGCCAGGCTCGGCAGCATCCAGGCGAGCAGACCGAGAACAGCCGCCGCAAAAGTGACCACACGCCGCATCGAACGCTCTTCCCTTTGAATTTGGGAGAAGCTTACGATCCCGGTATCACCGGCAACAAGAGATAAGGCATCGCGTCGGCGGCGAAATGGAGCGTGTTCCGGCACGCGAAAATGGCGGCCGGGCGGTCATCCGGATCGCTGTGGGTGAACGGACCGACGCCCTTCATGGGATAGGGCGCGTTGGCGAGCCCGGCGTCGCTGCCGTCGTATTCGTAATCCCTGCCGCGCACGGTGAGCGCAATGCGGTAACCAACCGGCACCACGATGGAGGTCGGCCAGATCTCGATATCGAGCTCGACCGGTTCCCCCGGGGTTAGCGGCCATTCCTCGTCATGGGTGTGCCAGGGCCGATAGGGCAGCGTCCGCTCGCGGTCGAGCTTGCGCTGCGACGCGCGCAGCCACCCGAGCCCGACCGGCACGCGCGGATCGTTGGAGCCGATGAACACTACCTCGTTGCCGGCGGGGTCGAACGCGCGCAGCACCAGGAAGAGATCGGCGTCGGTGGTCTGCGAGGACAGCCACAGCTTCGCCGCCACCGGGCCGGTGATCTCGAGGCTTTCGGTGAGCGGCGGCGTGCGGAAGGTGACGCCATCTCCCGTCGTCTCGTAGCTCAGCACCGTCTCGCGCGAGGGCATGTCGGTGGCGAGCCTGAGGCCGTCCGGCTGCAGGAAATATTTCGTCCACTGCGTTCGCGCGAGCGGCCATTCACGCTCCGCGCGCAACGCGAATTTCTCGCCGGGATGGCGGATGTTGAGCGCTACGCGCGGCTCGTGCTGCCAGCCAGTGTCCTCGCCCTTGAGAAAGTGGCCGAAGAACCGCTTCTGCAAGCTCTCGCCGTAGCGGCTGTAGAAATGCGTGAAGTGGGTGTCGCCGTGCACCTCCAGCCATTTCTGCCGCGAGCCGGCGCGCCGCCAGCCTTCGAAATTGCCGCGGGGGTGCAGACCCATGCCGCCCCAGTTCGCCGCCGACAGCAGCGGCACCTCGATCTCTTCGAACACCGCCGTGCGCGCGGCGATAGTACTCGTCGAGCAAGCGCCGTTGCTTCGCCTCGCCGGGAATATCGGCGCGGTTTTTCGCGAGCGCCTCGTCGCCCAGTGTCGGCGGCCCGGCCACCAGCTCGCCCGTGACCGCGCTCGTGCCGCCGCGCTCGCCCACGCCGTGCTGCACGCTCGCCACCTGGCGCGGATACCAACTCGAGAGGAAATCGCAGAGAATCCCGCCGTGACGGGCGAGCTCGCGATAATAGTCGGACGAGCCTTCCCAGATGCACAGGGCGGCGAGATGCGGCGGCTTGAGCGCGCCGACCTGCCATTGGTTCATGGCATAATAGGAGATGCCGTTGATGCCGACCTTGCCGTTGCTCCAGGGCTGCGTGCCCGCCCACTCGACGCACCGGTAAAGATCCAGCGCCTCGCGCGGCGACCACACGTCGAGACGGCCCGGCGAACGCCCGGCTCCGCGCGAGTTGACGCGCACGCAGGCATAGCCGTCCGGCACCCATTTCTCCGGATCGACCAGCTCCCAGTTCTGATATCTGTTGCTCGAGCCCGCGAGCACCTCGGGCGCCGCCTTGATCAGGCGCGCCCAGTTGCCCTTGTAGCCTTCCTGGAACGCCAGCCCCTTGGCATAGGGGCCATAGCTGAGGATGACCGGATGCGTCCCCGCGCCGGGCGGCCGGAACACATCCGCGCGTAGCACGATGCCGTCGTCCATGGTGATCGGCGCGTCCCAATCGATCTGCATGTCGCAAGCGACCCCACTGATCTCATCCACGCCGCGCTCCCCGTAGGTCCAGACGGATGCTGCCCGCCCCGGCACCCGGTCATGCCATGAGCCGAGGATACCGTATGAGAACATCCTTTCTTTAGGAGAGCACGGCAAGCCGGAGTTCTGGCGTGAGCGGCTCCCTCGAGCGGAGAGCAGGAGCGCCCCGAGTTTGCGCCCCTCTGTCCGGGGCCTGCTACCGCGCGCCGCGGAGCAGTTCCTCGCGTACGCTGAAGAGGCGCGTCGAGGGCGTCGCCGCACCCGCAGCCGCAGCCGGGCCCGCCCACCCAAACGGGGGCGCTGGTACCAGGTGCGGGTTCCAATTCCCGCTCTTGTGAAATTTTGATCACGGGTGGATGCTCGCCCTGCAGCCGCGCGAAAGGTCGGCGGAGTTCCTATTGCAGGCCCACGTTCGCGCGGCTTATTCCTCGCGTTCAGTTCCGGCATTTACCAGGATCGACAAACGACCGATCACCGGAAGGCTTCGATGGCGGCTCACGCATCCTACCGGGCCTATTCTCCACGGCCGTTCCTGAGAGCGGATCGATCCAAGGTCGAGATACTTTACGGCGGCCTGCATTGGCGCGCCGAAAGCGTGATTCAAGCCGTTTTCGAGAACCTGGGCTACCGCGCCCGCCCGCTTCCGCCCGCCACCAAAGACGATCTCATGCGCGGCCGCGAGCTTGCCGATATTGGGCAGTGTTGCCCAACCAGCTTCACCACCGGCAATCTCGCCAACTATTTGCACGCGCAGGCGCAGCGCTTCGGCAGCGAGGCGGTCGCGGAGCGTTATGTCCACGTGACCGCAGGGGCCTGCGGCGCCTGCCGCTTCGGCCAGTATCACCAGAGCTACGAGTTGGCGCTGCGCAATCTCGGGCTCGACTCCTTTCGCATGTTCCTGCTTGCCCAAAGCGAGCTGGATCAGGGCGCCGTGACCGGCGGCGGGCTCGAGCTCAACATGCCGCTCACCATCGGGATCGTATGGGCGATCCTGTGCACCGACGTGTTGCAGGGTCTCGAATACCAGACGCGGCCCTACGAGTTGGAGAAGGGCCGGACGGACGCCGCCGTGCGCGAGAGCGTCGAATACCTTTGCGAGGTTTTTCGCCGCCGGCCGCAGGCGCGGCAAGAAATGGGGCGCTCTGGCCTGGCATCTATCGACCGGCTATTTCACCGCCGCGTTGCGCGACGTATTTCGCCGCTTCGAGGCTATCGAGGTCGACCGGCTCCAGCCCAAGCCGGTGGTCAAGATCACCGGCGAATTCTATCTCCAGACGGTCGAGGGTGATCCGAACTACAACATCCATCGCTGGCTGGAATCCGAGGGCGCGGAGGTCTATCCCGCCGCGATCGCGGTCTGGTTCGACTATCTGCTCCGCGTTCGCGCGCAGAATATCGAGGACTACATCGGCATCGACCGCGGCGCCCGCGCCCGGCTTCTGGTCGTGCAAGGACTGCAACGATTGTACGCGTGGACCCATCGTCGGCTGCGCGCGGCCCTAGGCCACATCCCGCACGAATTGCCTCCGCAGGCCGAGCTGCGCCGCCTCGCGTCGCCGTACTTCCATCACCGCCTGCAACGGCGGCGAAGGGCGACATGCTGATCGGCAAGGCGCTATGGGCTCATCTGAACAAGAAGGCGCACATGATCTGCGAGCTTTCGCCGTATGGCTGCATGCCCAACACCATGAGCATCGGCGCCATGGCGGGCGTGCTCGGCAAACATCCCGACCTGCTCTACGCGCCGCTCGAGATCAAAGGCGACGCGGAAGTTCACGCGCTCTCCCGCTGCCAGATGGTCTTGACCGAGGCCAGGAAGCGGGCGCAGTCGGAGTTCGACGCGGCCCTGCAATCATCCGGGCTGACGCTCGCGGCGGCGCGTGCACGTCTCGACGCGATGCCGCACTTGCGGAAGGCCACGTACCGTGTGCCGCAACACGGCTGGGTCGGCGTCGGCGGCCAATCTCCGTGTCTCAACTCGCTCGGGAGCGCGCAGCGTGAAGATCGCTCGGGATCGACGTCGGTTCGACGACGGTGAAGGCCGTTCTGGTCGAGGACGGCGACGTGCTCTGGCAGGACTACCAGCGCCACAATACCCGACAGGCCGAGATGGTGCTCGAGTTCCTCGGCCGCATGGAGGCGGAGTGCGGCTTTCGGCCCGGACGCGATCGCGTCTTCTTCACCGGCTCCGGCGCGGGCTTCATCGCGCCGCTGGTCGGGCGGCAAGCTCGTCCAGGAGGTGGTCGCGGTCGCGGCGGCGGTGGAGAAGCTTCATCCCGACGTGAGCTTCGTCTCCGAGATCGGCGGCGAGGACATGAAGACCATCTTCTTCACCGCCGCCGGCAACGGCAACGAGCAAGCAGGTCTACATGCAGTCGGCCTGCAGCGGCGGCACCGGCACCTTCATCGAGAAGACGGCGCGCAAGCTGCAGATCGCACCGGAAGAGCTCGCCCGGATGCGTCACGCAGGCCACGCTCTGCACAAGATCAGCTCCAAGTGCGGAATCTTCGCGGAGACAGACGCCAATACCCTGGTGAAGGCCGGCGTGCCCGTCGAGGAGATCATCGCGAGCCTGTTCGAGGCGGTGGTCTACCAGAACCTTGCCACGCTGACCAAGGGCAACACGCCGACGCCGGAAGTGCTCCTGCTCGGCGGACCGAACCTGTTCTTCAGGGGTCTGCAGGAGGCGTGGCGCCATCACCTGGGCAAGCTCTGGGCCGAACGCAAGGTGCCGCTGCCCGCGGATCGCCGACCCGGATCGACTTATCCAGGTTCCCGACGAGGCGCTCTACTACGCCTGCCTTGGCTGCGTCGAGATCGGCAAGGCCGATGTGCCGGCGCCGGCGATCTATCAAGGCACCGAAAGGCTGCACTGGTGGATCGACGCGCGGCCAGCACGAGCAGAAGGCGAAGGAAGGCGAGCAGGGCCTGATCGCAAGCGCGGAGGAACTCGCGCATTTCCTCGAGCAATATGGCGACCCCAAGCGCAATCTGGCGTGTCGCAGCCGACCCAGTCCGTGACGGCGTCGCCCTGCGCGGCGGGGACGAGACCGTGCTGGTCGGCTGCGACTTCGGCAGCACCACCGCGAAGGCCGTGGTGCTGTCGCCGGCGCGATCGAGCTGCTGTTCACCTGCTATGCGCCGTCGCAAGGGCAATCCGATCGAGGACGCGCAAGGCGCTGTTCCGGCAGATCCGCGACGCCGGCTACGATCGCATCGGCGCGCTCGCGCTGACCGGCTACGGCAAGGATCTGCTGAAGGACATCCTCGGCGCCGACCTCGCCGTGGTCGAGACCGTGGCGCACGCGCACGGCGGCGCTCCACTTCTTTCCCGACGCCGACGTGATCTGCGACGTCGGCGGCATCGACGTCAAGATCATGATCCTGCGCCAGGGCACGGTGGCCGACTTCCGCCTGAACTCGCAGTGCTCGTCGGGCAACGGCGCCTTCCTGCAGGGCGTCGCCGAGCGCTACGACGTGCCGCTCGAGAGCTATGCCGAGCGCGCGTTTCGAGGCCAAGGCCATGCCGGCGCTGGCCATGGGCTGCGGCGTCTTCCTGCAGTCCGACATCGTCAACCAGCAGCGCAAGGGCTGGTCGGCGGACGAGATCATGGCGGCGCTGGCGGCGGTGCTGCCGGTCAACGTGTGGGTCTATGCCGGCCAGCTGCAGAATCTGCGCGCCGTCGGTCGGAAGTTCGTCCTGCAGGGCGGCACGCATCGCAATCTGGCGGTGGTGAAGGCGCAGGTCGATTTCATCACGCGGCAAGGTGCCCGACGCCGAGATCGTGGTTCATCCCTATTCCGGCGAGGCCGGCGCCATCGGCGCGGCGCTTTGCGCGACGGAAACATGGCGCAGGCGGCGCGCCGAGCCGGTTCCGCGGCTTCGACGTCGTCGAGGCGCTCGACCTACACGAGCACGACCGAGCGAGACACGATCTGCCGCTGGTGCCCGTTGCAACTGCAAGCGCACCTTCATCGACGTGCAACTGCCCGACGCCGGTCGGCCGCCCGTGGAGCAAGGTCCCGCTCGCAGCCGGCTGGGAACGCGTGATCAGCGGCAACTCCTGCCCCAAGGGGCTGGTCGAAGACGTCAACGAGATGCGGGTGGTGAAAGCGCGATCTGGAGGAGGGCAAGCGTGCGTATCCTAACGTTGCCGAATTGGTTCGCAGGCAAGCCTTCCGCCGCGCTCAAAGCCGCCGCGTGCTGAGCTGCGCATCGGGATCCCGCGGGTCCTCAATATCTGGTCCACGCACCAGTTCTGGATTGGATTCTTCAACGCGCTCGGCGTGGACCGCGCAATCGTGTTCTCGTCGCGATACGTCCGAGGAGCAGGGCCGCCAGTTCGGCAAGGGCCGCGGCACCGTGGACTGCTGCTATCCAGTCAAGTGCATGTCCGGTCACTACGGCGAGCTGCTGTTCGGCCAGAAGCGCAAGATCGACATCCTGTTCTCGCCGATGATCTACTCGCTGCCGTCGTTCCTCAGCGGCCACGTGGTGGATACGCTGTCATGCCCGCGCGTCATGGCCGCGTCCGGAGAACATCAAGGCCGGTTTCGTGAAGGAGAAGGACGTATTCGCCGAGGCAGGGCATCGACTATGTCGCGCCGTTGGTCTGCCTTGGCGGAGCCGCCGCTCGTGCCGAAGCAGCTCTATCGAGGCGCTCGCGGCGACGATTGCCGACCTGACCTATGCCGAGACCGCGCGAGGCCGTCGACGGCCGGCTACGCGCGCGCTCGAGAGCTTCAACGGCTCGGCTGCGCGCGCAAAGCCGCGAGATCCTCGAGTGGTGCGCCGAACGAGACCCGGCCCTGCATCCTGATCCTGGCGCGGCCGTATCACATGGATCCGGGCATCGGCCACGAGATCGAGGCGGACCTTCAGGCCTACGGCTATCCGATCCTGTGGGCGACAATATTTGCCGATCGACGCCGGCCTTCATGGAGTGGCTGTTCGGCGACGACATCCGGGCGGGCATCATCGCTTCGCCGTTCGACATCGCGCGACGTTTGGCCCTCGTCTTACAGCAGCAACACCAACGAGATCCTTTGGGGCGCCAAGGTGGCGGCGCGCATTCCGTGGGTGACCTGCGTCATCCGCCTGACGAGCTACGAGTGCGGCATGGACCAGCCGACGTTCACGCCGGTGCAGCAGATCGTCGAGGGCTCGGGGACGCTGTTTTTCTCGTTCCAGGATCTCGACTCCACCAAGCCGGCGGGCTCGGTGAAGATCCGGATCGAAACCATCGCGCATTACCTCGAACGGCATTCGCCGCGGATCATGCAAACCAAGCTGGCGCGCCGGCCGCCCATCTGCCCTTTGCTGGCGAGCAAAACGCCGGGCTGAGCACGCCGCGTTTCATCGCGCGTGCAGCGAAGCCATTATGTCGGCTCCCGTTGCCCCACGGGTACGGCCGGATATGCTATGTTGCGAGCGGATTGCAGCCGGCCTGAAGCCTTCGCCGCGGTGAAATCGCTTCAGGTTGATCGTCGGTGGAGTTGCGGACCGTGACGTGGCTCGAACCCATGCTTGCCGCTGCCGGCGTGTTGGCCATGGATCAGGCCAGCAAAGCGGTCGTCTTGCATACCAGCCCCTGCGCATCCGGAGTTGATCGCCGATTCCTTTGCATCAGGCGGGGATTGAATTGAGGAGGCGCGCTGGGCCTCTTCGCCCCGCCGGCGCTGCTGGTAATATGGGGTGCGGCCGTCGTGCTCGTTGCGCTGGCGCTCTACGGCGACGCCTTTCACCACGGCACCCTCGGACCGGTCGGACTCGGCGCCGCCGTGGGCGGCGCGACCGGAAACCTGCTCGATCGCTTGCGGAAAGGTGCGATCGTCGATTTTATCGCGGTCGGCTGGTGGCCCGTGTTCAATCTGGCGGACGTGGCCATCGTTGCGGGAGCGGGGCTGGTTCTGCTGTCGATACGCTGAGCGATGAATGCGCAGGATCCTTTTCAGCTGGCACGGTTTCAACGTCTACAGCTACCCGGCCATGCTGTATGTCGGCATGCTTGCCGGGGTTCTGGCCGGCGCGCATGTTGCGCGCACATCGGGCATGGACCCGGACAGGTTTGCGATCGCGACCATCATTCTCACCGTGCCGGCGCTCGTTGGCTCTCGTGCGCTTTTCGTCCTGGCGCATTGGGACGCTTACCGGTTCGACCTGCCGCGGGCATGGCGACGCTCCGAAGGCGGAATGGCGATGTACGGCGGCCTGGCCGCCGCGGTGCCGCTGTCGATCCCGCTGCTCGCGGCGATGCAGCTGCCGTTCGCCGCGTATTGGGACGCGGCCAGCGTGACCATCCTGGTCGGCATGATGCTCACCCGTGTCGGCTGCCTGCTGAACGGCTGCTGCTCCGGCCGGCCGACAAGCGCCTGGTTCGGCGTCAATCTGCCGGATCACCGGGGCATATGGCGGCGGCGGATCCCGACGCAAATTCTCGAGGCGGCCTGGGCGGCTGTCATACTCGGCGTGATCAGCTTCATGCGGCATCGCGACCTTCCCGCCGGCGCCATCTTCTGCCTCACAATTATCGCTTATGGTAGCGGGCGCTTTCTGATGGAGCCGTTGCGGGACCGCGCTACGCACCGCGATACCGCCATCCTGCAGGCGATGTCGGTTCTGCTCGTGGTCGGTGCATTGGCCGGGATCGCGTTGGTCTGGTTCCGCTGACTCCGAATTTGACACGACGACCGACAGGAGTACATTTTCCCGACGCAGCACTTCCTTACGCAACACGCCGGCATCGCCGGGCCGTGGCAGCGCGACAGAAAGTCCCAACCCGACTGGAAGGGGGGCGAGGATGAGCGCGTCGCTGCTCGTTGCAGTTCCTCTGGCCGCGTTGGCAATTGTATTCCTGTTTGGTTTCGTTGGATGCCAGTTCATCCCCGGATCGGCGCCTGGGCTCACGACATACAGCGACCTCATTCTCGCCGAGGCGACGCTCATCGCCTACTGGCCGCTGGGCGAGCCGGAAGGAGAAATCACGGCTACCGATCGCAAGGGCAGCGGCGGGGTTCATCGCAGCGGAACGTATCTGAGCCAGGTCTTCATCGCCGATCCGGCAAGCCCCTCCGCCGCCGCGCCGGGGACGCTGCTGTTGGGACAGCCAGGCCTGCTCGAAGGCGACAGGGTTCCTCCTTTCGCCTCAAATGATCCTCGAACGACTTGCATTCAGGTCAACGGCGGGTACGTCAGCGTTCCCTACGATCCGGTATTGAACCCAGGGAAGACGGACGGATTTACGGTCGAAGCCTGGGTTCACGTCGGGTGGAGCGCGAGCGATCCGCAGGCGCACCGAACCATCATGACCGCGCTCGACCAGATCGGTGGTCTGCGCGGCTACTGGCTTTTTGCGAACAAGGACAACATGTGGGAGGTCTTCCTGGGCAACGGTCCAGGCCCGACCATCGCCACCGGTACTCCCGTGCAGTTGGATGCGACTACCCACGTTGTCCTGACCTACGACGGCAATATGCTCCGACTCTTCATCGATGGATCGCAAGTCGTCACGATGGCGAGCGACTACGTGCCGAGCGATCAGAGCCGGCTGTTCATCGGCGCCGGCGCCCCCCACATACCGGAGCCCCGCTTTCCCTGGGTCGGTAACATTCAGTGCGTCGCGCTATACAAGGGGGCGCTCGATGTCGATGAAGTGGCCAAGCATACCGTGTGGGGAAACGGGGGCCACACGTCGTAGCCCGCCGGCGGGCCTACGAGAGGAGAGCAGGTCTCGATCCAACCGGAGGACGGCGCCATGCCCAATGCCGACGACTTCTACACTCAACTGCAGACGATCAATGCCCGTCTCCTCGACCTCACGGCAGCGGTCAATCAGGTCAACGCCACGCTGACGACCGGCTTCGGCGAATTGGTCACGCTCGCTCAGTATACCGATCTCGCCCTGTCCCAGAATGCCAAGCAGAATGACACCATCATCTGCATCCTCGAGCATATTTCCAAGAATACCTGCGAGCTGCTCAATCAGTCTGTCGTCCAAACGAGACTGCAGACCGAAATGGAGGAGGACGTGGACAAATTGGAAGCCGTGTACGCGACCACCCACGCCGATGCGGCGCTCGAACGCGAACGGCTGCGGGCGTTGAAGCAGCAGATCGAGAAGTGTTGCCCGCCGCCCAAGCCCGAGCCGCCTTGCAAATATGCACCGTGCCCGGCGCCGAAGCCCATCGGCGAGCCGCCCAAGATCGATCGCGGGACGAAACCACCGCGATAGTCCGGCCAGACTGCCATGACGCGACCAGCCGCACCGGAGCCGACCATCCGACCGAGCTCGAAAGGGGGCCTGGAATGAGCGCGTCGCTGCTCGTTGCCACACCTCCAGCCTTGCTGGCACTCGTATTCCTGCTGTGTTTTGTCGGATGCGACCGCGTCTTCGGTCTCGAGCCGATACCGGAAAATCCTCCATTCACGAAATACACTCCCAGCATTCTCGATGAGCCGACACTCGTCGCTTACTGGCCGCTGGGCGAGCCGCCGGGGGCTCCCACCGCCGTTGACCTCAAGGGCAACCGCAACGGAACATATCTGGCCCAAGCCTTGCCCGACGATCCGGCGATCGGCTCGGCGGGCGCGCCCGGGACGCTCGTGCTGGGACAGCCAGGCATTGTCGCCGGCGACACCGCGGCTCCCTTCGACGACCCAAATGCTCGAACGACGTGTATCGAGGTCAACGGCGGATACGTCAGCGTACCGTACGATCCGGCATTGAACCCGGCCAAGGTCGACGGGTTCACGCTCGAAGCCTGGGTTCGCGTGGGGTGGAGCGGGGATAGTACCGCAGCGAACAGAACCATCATGACCGCCCTCGACCAGGTCACAGGCCTGCGGGGCTTTTGGCTTTATGCGGGCGGCGACAACATCTGGAAGGCACTCATTGGCACCGGCCCAGGCCCGACATTCGTAAACGGTCCCGACGTGCTGTTGGACACGACCAATCACATCGTTCTGACCTACGACGGCACCTTTGTCAGACTCTTTGTCAACGGCACGCAAAGCACCTCGGTCGCGAGCGACTATGTGCCCAGCGATCAGAGCAGGCTGTTCATCGGGGC
Organism: uncultured Alphaproteobacteria bacterium; assembly: GCA_963821505.1. GTDB lineage: Bacteria > Pseudomonadota > Alphaproteobacteria > Rhizobiales > Xanthobacteraceae > VAZQ01. The sequence goes on along the minus strand of CAWGEH010000004.1, from coordinate 222,792 downwards.
TGGCGCCCCCCACCTTCCGGACCCGCGCTTCCCCTGGGTCGGCAACATTCAGTGCGTCGCCCTGTACAGGGGCGCGCTTTCGCCCGATCAAGTGGCCCAGCATGCCGTTGAGGGAAACGGAGGCACCATGTCGTAGTCCGGTTGCGGGCCAGACCGGAGCAGTTTCGATCAACCGCGGAGGATGCCGCCATGCCCAGCGCCGATGATTTCTTCAATCAACTGCAAACGATCAACGGCCGTCTTCTCGATGTCACTGCCGCCGTCAATCAGGTCAATGCCACGCTGACGACCGGCTTCGGCAACCTGGTCACGCTCGGCCAATATGCGGACCTCGCGCTGTCGCAGAACGCCAAGCAGAACGACACCATCATCTGCATCCTCGAGCATATCGCCAAGAACACCTGCGAGCTGCTCAACCAGTCCGTGATCCAGACCCGCCTGCAAACCGGCATGCAGGAGGATATGGACAAGCTGGAGGCCATGTATGCGGCGGCTCACGCCGGCGCGGCGCTCGAACGTGACCGACTTCAAGCTCTGAAGCAGGAGATCGAGAAGTGTTGCCCGCCGCCGAAGCACGAGCCGCCTTGCAAGTACGCACCGTGTCCGGCGCCGAAACCCATCGGCGAGCCGCCCAACATCGGTCCGGTCATCACCTGAAGCGTGCTGCATGACGCAACCGGCGGCACCAGACCTTTCGATCTCGGACCACGCCGAGCCGGGGTCGCCGTACCCGCAAGCGGTGCGTGGCTACGTGCGCTGCCCGCCCGGCGAGGATATCGCCAATCCCCGACCCGGCGACGTTATTCTGATTCGCGGGCGCGGTCCGCTCGGCACGCTCATTCGCACCGTGCAGCGGGCGCGCTACCGGCGGAAAGAGGACCGTGTCTTCGCGTATTGGAGCCACGCCGCCCTGATGATTAACCCACGGGGATATCTGATCGAGGTCATTCACACCGGCGTCGTCGCTCGCAAGATCGAGAATTATCGTTGGCACGACTATCACTACGTCTATCTCGATCTGTCCGAGGCGCAACGGCGCGAAGCGGTACGCTTCGCGTATTCCTGCATCAGGCAGAAATACGGCACCTTGAGTTCTGTCATTCTCGGGGTCGCGATACTGCTGGGTGACCGGTTCCGGGTTCCCGAGCGCGGTCAACAGGGATGCGGGGCGCTGATCGCGCGGGCGCTGCAGCGGGCTGGAATGACGTTCGAGCGCAGTCCCGCCAATTTGCTCCCTGCGGATCTGGCAAAGCGCTTCGGCGTGAAGCCTTGACCGGCGTCTACACGCGGCCGGTGCCGCGTCGCCGTCCCGCTCACAGACCGAGCTCGCTCAAGGACGCATGATCGTCGGGGCGGCGGCCGAACGGCCAATGATACTTGCGCTCGTTTTCTTTGATCGGAGCATCATTGATGCTGGCGATGCGAAGCCGCATCAGGCCGTGCTGGTCGAATTCCCAGTTCTCGTTGCCGTAGCTGCGGAACCAAAAGCCGCCGTCATCATGCCATTCATAAGCGAAACGCACGGCGATGCGGTTGTCGCGAAAGGCCCAGACTTCCTTGATCAGGCGGTAGTCGAGCTCTCTGTTCCATTTTCGAGTCAGGAACGATTCGATCGCGGCGCGTCCTTGGAAAAATTCCGCGCGGTTGCGCCAGCGGCTGTCGATCGTGTAGGCGAGCGCGACACGAGCGGGATCGCGGGTATTCCAGGCATCCTCGGCCATGCGCGCCTTTTGTGCGGCGGTCTCGGCGGTGAAGGGTGGAAGCGGCGGGCGGTCCATGGGGTCGTCCTCGATTGGCGCTCGATGCCGCGGCAACCGTCGGCGCAGCGGCGTATGGCGGCACCGGCCTTGGGGTCATTGGACGCGCCGTTGCAAGGGTCGCCGCTCTTCGCGCGTGACCATACGGTCCCCAGGGGCATTTCGTCTGTCACTTATCGACAACACACAAGAGCATTCGTGCCTGGCACGAAGAGCATCCCTGACCCGGGTCAACGGCGGTCTGCGTCGCGCTCCGTTTGACCCCGCCGACGCCTCAAGCGATAGGAAAAGCCTATGTTCGGCGGATTTACCGCGGACCGCGACCCATCAAGTTCTGCCGCCGGCTCCCTTGATGCCGTCACCAATTCTTGCGAATAGCCCGCCAGCCCTCGCAATAGACCTTTTGCGCGTCGGCACCATCCTCCTGCGGCGATACGCAGTACTGAGCGGTATAGCCGTCGTCTCTTCCCGCTCGCATTTGCGCGGACGAGGGGATCGCCGTCGTCAGGGCGAGCACGGCGGTCAGCCCAATAGTCACCGCATATTGCATCGCTATCGTTTTCATGGTCGCACCCCGATGCTGTCCTTGCCAGCGCTTCGGCGCTGCGCGGACGAGCGCAGGATGCCACCTGCAACGCCGTTTGATGGTGAAGCAGCTCATACTTGGAAGAAATCGCGAAACGGCGAGGGCCGCGTCAATTCACACGGTTCGGGCAGAGTGGGAGGCGGAACATCCCGGTTTTGGGGTCTGTTTCCACGAACCGAAAGACGCCGTACTGAGCGATGTCGGGCCGCCCGCGGGCAAGCTGGCGCTCTTCAGGTCATCCTTTGTCCGGCAGCAGAAGCGATCTGGCGTGATCCCGCCTTACCCATTGGCAGCCCCGTGGTCGCGCCGACGAACTGGGCCAGATGGTCGCACCGCTCGGCCACCCTATCCTCGCGCCAGTGCGCAGAGAAAGCGCACCGCGTGCGCCGCAGGCGCTGCGTCAGCCCTCGAACAACGTCATCACCAGCCGCCGCGCCAGCACGCCGGCCACGCGCCGGCGATAGTGACCGGGCGTGAACGTCGTCTTCATCGACATGATCTGGTCGCGGACGAGTTCGTCCAGGCCCTGGAGCACGCGCGCGTCGAGCGCGCCACCGCACAACGGTGCCGTGCCTGCGAGCAATACCGGCCGCGAATTGGTGCCGGTGAAAGCGACCCGCAGATCGGCCAGCACATCGCCCTCCCGGCGCAGCGCCGCCGCAACCCCGGTCACGGGATACTCGATCGAGCGGCGGATGCGGATCTTGTCGTACGCCGAGCGCAACCCGGCCGTGTTCTTTGCCCGCACCGCCGCGACGAATTCGCCCGGCCGCAGCGAGAGATAGAATTTGCCGTCGCCGAGCGTCTCGGTGATCGGCTGATCCTGCCGCGAATAGCCGATATAGAGATGCTCGAGTGGAACGCTGCGTCTTCCCTCGGGCCCGGCAAGATCGACCTCGGCGTTCAACGTCAAAAAGGCGGGGGCGAGATCGCCGCTAAAGGTGGCGAAACAGATCCCCCGGCTTTTCGGCGCAACGTGACAGACGTCGCCCGAGGTCTTGAGGCAATGGTTGTTGGCGGAACGCCACCATTCGCTCTGATTATAGAACAGGCAGCGGGTGTCGAGGCAGAGATTGCCGCCGACCGTTCCCATGTTGCGATGAGTCGGGCCGGCGATGCAGGCGGCCGCCTGCGCCACCACGGGATAATGCCGCACCACCTCCGGGTGGGCGGCAAGCTCTGCGAGCGTGACCGCGGCGCCGATCTCGATCGCTTGCGCATCGGCCGTGATCGCGCGCAACTCCTCGACGTGGTTGACGTCGATGAGGACGTCGGGTGCGACGATGCCGCGGCGGATGTTGACCACGAGATCGGTGCCGCCGCCGAGCAGGCGGCTGCCGGGATGTTCGCGGCGTGCCTTGACGACGCCGTCCAACGTCGTCGGGCGGACGAGCTCGAACTCCGGCAGCGCATCCATCACGCGCCTCGCGACAGGTTATCCGGGCGCGTTTTCTGCGGCAGAGCGCTATCCGCTGGTCCGGAAACTGCGCCGTTCCCGGGCGCACGAGCGTTGCTCGCGCGTCGCCGTTTTTCCAGCGCCGCGAACACGCGGTCGGGCGTGACCGGCAGGTCGTTGAACCGCACGCCGGTGGCGTCGGCGATGGCATTGGTCAGCGCCGGCAGGAACGCCGCGAGCGAGCCCTCGCCCGCCTCCTTGGCGCCGAACGGCCCATGCGGATCATTGCTCTCGACGATGCCGACCTCGATCGGCGGGGAATCCTGGATGGTGGGCACGCGGTAGTCGAGCATGTTGCCGGTGATGAGCAGGCCCTCGTGATAGGCGGTCTCCTCGCTCATGGCCTGGCCCATGCCCATCCACACCGAGCCCTGCACCTGGCCTTCGACCGTAAGGCGGTTGAGCGCCTTGCCGCAGTCGTGCGCGACCCACACCTTGTCGACGGTCACGACGCCGGTCTCCTCGTCGACGCTGACTTCCACCACCTGCGCCGAGTAGCTGTAGCCCATGGTGCCGCCGATCGCGGCGCCGCGATATTTCCTGCCGCCGTGCGATTGCGGAATCGTCGAGTAATTGCCCGTGACCGTGATGGTGCCGGTGTCCTTGAGCGCCTCGGTCACGACCTGGTCGAACGTCAGCCCCTTGTCCTGCGCTCCCGCGCGATAGAGCTCGCCCAGGCACTCGATCTCCTCGGGCTTGGCGTCGAGCTTGCGCGCAGCGGCGGCGACCAGCACGCGCTTGAGATTCTGCGCGGCATCGATGGCGGCGTTGCCGACCATGAAGGTCACGCGCGAGGAATACGAGCCGTTGTCCTTCGGCACCACCTCGCTGTCGCCGGTGACGACGCGGATGCGCGACAAATCGAGCCCGAGCACTTCGCCGACGGTCTGCACCAGGATGGTCGATGATCCCTGGCCGATATCGGCGGCGCCCGAGAGCACGACGATGGAGCCGTCGAAATCGAGCTTGATCTTCACGGTCGCATGCGGCTCGCCCGTCCAGTTCACCGGCTTGGAGGCGCCGCTGATGTAGTGCGAGCAGGCAAAGCCGAGGCCCTTGCCCCTCGGCAGCTTGCCCCTGCGCGCCTTCCACCCGCTCGCCTGCTCGACCCAGTCCACGCATTCCGGCAGGCCGTAGCTGTTCACCATCAGATCGTTGTCGGTGAAGGTGGGGGCCTCGAGATAGTTCGCGCGCCGCACCGCCAGCGGATCGAGCCCGAGCTCGCGCGCCATCTCGTCGACGAGGCTTTCGAACGCGAAGCGGATGTCGACGGTGCCGTGGCCGCGGAAGGCGCCGCAGGGCGGCGTATTGGTGAGCACGCGCTTGCCGATATATTTGACGTTGTGCAGGTCGTAGATGGCGTACAGCATCGAGCCGGCATAGAGGATGGTCACCACGCCGTAGCCGGAATGGGCGCCCCCGCGCTGATAACACTCGCATTCGACGGCGGTGATCTTGCCGTCCCTGCGCATGCCGAGCTTGAGCCGGATATCGGTCTGCGGCCGGCCGCGATGGGTGATGAAGGTCTCCTCGCGGTTGATCACCGTGCGCACGCTGCCGCCGGCCTTGCGCGCGAGCAATGCGGTGATCAGCTCGACGTTGAGGGCTTCCGTGCGGCAGCCGAAACCGCCGCCGACATGCGGCTTGATCACGCGAATGCGCGACATGTCCATGCCAAGGATCTGCGCGAGCATGAGGTGGACGTAATAGGGGACCTGGGTGCTGGCATGGACGGTCATGCGCTCGCGCACGGCGTCGTATTCCGCAACCGCGGCATGCATCTCCATCTGGTTCTGGCAGACCTCGGCACAATCGTAATTGCCCTCGCGCACGAGATCGGCCGCCTGGAAGCCCTGCTCGACACTGCCGAGCTCGAACAGCACGTCGCGCTCGATATTGTTCAGCTTGTGCGCGTGAATGTTGCTGGCGCCCTCCCCCATCGCCTCCTTCGAGGTGTAGTGGGCGGGCAGTTCGCGCACCTTGAGCCTGATCAGGCCGACCGCGCGCTTGGCGGTGGCGTCGTCGACGGCGGCGACCGCGGCCACGGGTTCGCCGCGATAGCGCACCTTGTCGCGCGCCAGGGGGTGCTCGCTGCGGGCGATCGGCAGCACCCCGAAGGTCTTGTCGCAGTCCGCGCCGGTGACGACGGCCTTCACGCCGGGGAGCCGCAAAGCCTCTGAGATGTCGACCTCGAGAATCTCGGCGTGGGAAAAGGGGCTGCGATAGATGCGTCCCGCCAGCATGCCGGGGTGGATGAGATCGGCGGTGTATTTCGCCCGGCCCGACACCTTCTCGGGCCCGTCCACCATCGGCACATAGGCGCCGATGTTATGCGCCGGCACGACCTCGTTCACGGCGCCACTCCGGCGGCATGGAGTTCGGCGGCGTATTTCACCGCCTCGATGATTTTGACGTAGCCGGTACAGCGGCAGATGTTGCTGCCGAGCGCCGAGCGAATGTCGTCGTCGCTCGGACGCGGATTGCGGCGCAACAGGCCCGCCGACGCCATGACGAATCCGGGCGTGCAATAGCCGCATTGGGCGCCGAGCTTTTCGTGGAACCCGCGCTGCACCGCCGAAAGCCGGCCATCCTGCCCGAGCGATTCGACGGTATCCACGCGCTGCCCGTCCACGCTCGCCGCCAGCGTCAGGCACGACAATCGCGGCCGATCGTCGACCAGGACGGTGCAGGCACCGCATTCGCCGCCATCGCAGCCGGTTTTTGTTCCAGTAAGTCCGACGACCTCCCGCAAATAGTCCAGCAGCAACAGATTGGCAGGCACCGCATCCACGCGCGGGCGACCGTTAAGCGTCAGCTCGACAATGCCTGCCAAAGGAGGCGTCATTTGCCGTTCCAATATCAACATTCGGCACCCCGTTCAAATCGGGTGCGGCGGCCGCCGCCGCAAGGCCCTCCGCTCGCCGGCCGTGTCACGGCACGCGGCCCGGAGGAAGCGTCGGCGCAATCCGGCGACAGTCAGTGCAAAGCAGTGCGGATCGTCTTGACGGTGCGAAGGCCGGGAAACGCGATGCTCAGCGCTCACGCGCATTTCCTACCATCTGCCAAGCCCTGGCGTTCCGGCAGGGCCGCAGCGACCCAAAATGGGGCAAATCCAAATGTCCTGGTAGTTCCGTGGTGCGCCTGATCGCTTGGCGGCATTCATCACCTCGTAACCCCAAGCCGCGCACAAGGCGACGAAGAGTACGATCCATGCCGCGTCCCTTAAGCGCTTTGGCATCGCACCATCCTCGCCCCGCCAAAGTCCCCCGTCAAAGTCCCCGCCAAGTGCCCCGCCAAGTCCGGCCATCACGACGATCCATCGTTGACTGAATCGGATGGAGCTTGATGTCAACCGAGGCGGCCTCACCAATTCCTGCCGAATTCCTGCCGAGGCGCAGGTCGACCTTGCCGCAGCTCCGCCTTGTCGCAAGGGCCGCTCTCCGTTGAGGAGAAGCGGCGCAATGCGGCCATCTTCCGCCATCCATCCTTTGCCGTGGGGCTCGCGTTTCGGTCGAGAACGGAACTTGTCGGAACGTTCCGACGAGCCGGCTCTACCGATGCCGATCCGGGACGCGGGAACGAGCACAAAAGCGAATTTTTGTGATGGCCATCACAGCTTTTCCCCCAAGCGGCGCGCCATAGCGTCGGTCGTCGTAGTCAGCGGCGGCGCGTATGCGCCCGAGGGAGATTGTCATGATCAGGATTCGCAGTGGTATGTTCGGAGCGGTCGGCTTGTTGCTCGGCTTGCTACCGACCGCGGCCTTGGCCGACCTCCGGGGAACCCCGGAGCAACGCGCCGCCTGCATGGGCGATGCGATCATGCTGTGCAGTTCCGCTATCCCCAACAGAGCGCGCATCGCGTCGTGCCTGGCGTCAAAAATGTCTCAGCTCACCCCGCGCTGCCGGGCGCAGTTCGACAGGCGCTGACCTCGCATTGGCATCGGATGGCGGCGCGAGTTGGCGCCGACGACTGGAATCCGGCTATGCGACCTAGCTCATAAGCGGACATGTCTGCATGCGCGATGGTGGCGCTGCCGAGTCTCGCAACATGGCGATATGTCATGAAGATGCTCGCTACCAGAGTGCTCGCGACTGGCCTGGCTCTTGCGGCCCTCACCGTCGCGGAGAGTGCTTATGCCCAGAGCTATTCGGGGTTCGAGCTGCGCGGCACCGCACGGCCGCACGATGTGCGTTCAGGTGACAGGACCATCGGCCGCGACCCCGATGCTTTCATTCGGGGAGAGATCCTGCGCCATTCGAATTCAAGCTGGCCCGACTGATCGCTGCCCGCTCTGGGGTTTTCAGCGAAGTCCGGGCTTGCTGCTGCGGGAACACCCTCGCCGCGCGGGAGGACCCGCTGCGCGGTGCGATTCGCTCGATGCCGGCCACGGGCTGCCGGCGGCCTGGCCGCCGGCGTCACTCCGCCGCCATCTGCCGCAGTCCTAGCTGCCGCAGCGAGCGGTCGATCCATTGCCGCGTGAGCTTCTCCTGCACGCCGTTCTGAGCGAGCCGCGCGCGCAGATTGTCGAAGTCGACGCGATCGAGCTCCTGGTCCTGGTTGAAGCAGGAAAACACCACGCTTTCGACGCCGCTTGCGGGATCGCGATGGACCTGCAGGCACTGCGCGCAGATCTCCTTCATCATGCATTGCATCGGCGAGTTGATGGAGGCGATCGCCTTGTGGCCGGGCTTGAGATGCGGCGCGAGGATGCCCGTCCGCGCGTGCTTGACCGCCGCCATCATGCCGTCGGACCCGATCGCAATGACGCGATCGACCTCGCCGAGCGCAATCGGCGCGGCGCCGAGCGCGCCCGAACCGTAAGCGTCGAGCGCCGCGACGATGTTGCCGACGAAGGCTTTGTCCTGCGCACGCTCGGCGCGAAAGCCCGGCGCCTCGTCGCAGCACCACACGATCACGTCGGCCGCGCGTTCGATCTCTTCGACCTTGTAACGGTCGATCGCGCGCTTGTAGCCGGCGAAATAGATCACCCGGCTGCCGTTGCCTCGCAACGCCTGTCCGATCGAGAACAGAACCGCGTTGCCGAGCCCGCCGCCGATCAGCAGCGCGGTTTCGCCGGCTGGCGTTTCGGTCGCGTGTCCGGTTGGCCCCATCAGAACGACCGGCTCTCCCGGCGCCAGCTCCGCGCACAGGTCGGACGATCCGCCCATTTCCAGCACGATGGTCGAGAGCAGCCCCTGCTCGCGATCGACGGCGGCGCCGGTCAATGCCAGCCCTTCCATCGCGAGGGCGGTGCCGTCGGCGCGGCGCGCCAGCGTCTCGTAGTTCTGCAACCGGTAGAATTGCCCGGGTTCGAACGCCCGCGCGGCCATCGGCGCGCGCACCACGACCTCGACGATGGTGGGCGTGAGCCGGTTGACGGCGTGCACGGTCGGCCGCAGCTCGTCGTCGAGACGCGCGATCAGCGCCGCCGGCGAAACGCCGGCCGGCATTGGCCGCGCCAGCATCCGGCTCACCACGGGATAGCCTTGCTTTGCGCTCGCCATCGCCTTCACCACGTTGCCGGCAAAGGACGGGTGCAGATCGCCGAAGAAGCTGATGGCGCGGCCGTCGGGGCGCACGTTCATCAGCACATGCGCGGCGGACGGCTTGGTGACGCGCTCGGGCGTGACCCTGGCGCCGTTCTCGTCGAAGGCCTGGAAATATTTGCCGTCGATGCGCAGGTGCTGCGGCTCCTCCCGGCCGAGCACTGTGTTGGGCTGCGTGCCGGCCGCGACCAGGATGGTGCGCGCAGGGAGCACGACATCGAGCGGCGGCGCGCCGGGATCGGTGTCGGCTTCGGCATTGGATGAGACCCGCAGCGCGCGGGCGCGGCCGAACTCGTCGAGCACGACCTCTTCCGGCGTCACCCGTTCGGCAAAGCCGATGCCTTCCTCCAGCGCCTTCGCCACCTCCTCGTGGTTGAGCGTATAGCTCGGCGAATCGATCATCCGCCGCCGATAGACGATGGTTGCGCCGCCCCACTGGCGAATGAGCTCGCCCAATTGCGGTTGGCGGCCCTCGCGCGCCGCCGCCGCGCGCTCGGCACGGATCGCGCGCGCGTGCTCCAGGAATTCGGATGCGGTGTCCGCTTCCTGCGCGCTCCAGCCGGCACGCACGGCCGCCTCCCCGCGCTCCTGGACGAGGGCCTCGTAGCGGCTCAGGAACTTCTCCACCTGCAGCGGATAATAGGCGAGCGCCTCGGTGGCGGTGTCGATGGCGGTGAGTCCGCCGCCGATGATGACCACCGGCAGGCGCACCTGCAGGTTGGCGAGGCTGTCGGTCTTGGCGGCGCCGGTGAGCTGGAGCGCCATCAGGAAGTCGGAGGCCTGGCGCACGCCCGCGGCGAGGCCGTTCTTCATCGGCACGATGGTCGGCCGGCCGGCCCCGGCGCAGAGCGCGATGTGATCGAAGCCGAGCGCAAAGGCACTGTCGATGGTGAGCGTGCCTCCGAATCGCACGCCGCCGAACATCGCGAATTCGCTTCGCCGTTCCAAGATGAGGCGGACGAGCTTGAGGAAATTCTTGTCCCAGCGCACGGTGATGCCGTATTCGGCGACTCCGCCGAAACCGGCCATGACCCGGCTGTCGAGCGGCTCGCGCAGGTCGGCAGCATCGCGGATCGGGCGGAACGGGACACGCCCGCCGCCGGCATCGACCCCCGAAATCTCGGCGGCGAGCGGCTCGATCTTGAGGCCGTCCACCGCCACGATGGTGTGGCCGTCGTTGATGAGATGGTGCGCGAGCGTGAAGCCGGCCGGCCCGAGCCCCACCACCAGAACCTTCCGCCCGGTCGCCGGCCGCGGCAGCGGCCGGCGCAGATTGAGCGGATTCCAGCGCGTCAGCAGCGCGTAGATTTCGAAGCCCCAGGGCAGCGCGAGGACTTCCTTGAGCACGCGCGTCTCGACCTGGGGAATATCGACCGGCTCCTGCTTCTGGTAGATGCAGGCCTTCATGCAGTCGTTGCAGATGCGGTGCCCGGTGGCCGCGCACATCGGATTGTCGACCACGACGATGGCGAGCGCGCCGATGGTGTGACCGCCGGCCGCGACCAGATTCATCTCGGAGATCTTTTCGTCGAGCGGGCAGCCCGCGAGCACGACCCCGAACGGACTCTGCTTGAATTCGCCGGTCTTCTCCCTGAGTCCCTTCGAGCAGGAATCCTTGCCCTGGTTGTGGCACCAGATGCAGTAGTTGGCGTGGTCGAGCGCGCCGGGAAGATCGGTGCCGGGGTCGGTCAGCGCGAAGCCGTCGCGTGCCCGGCGATGCGCCGACGGCAGCTTGAGCATGGTGACGCCGTCCACGATTTCGGTCTCGACCGGAATCAGATGGCGCGGGTCGACCTTGTGCGGCACCTTGAACAGGACGCCGCCCTTGTGCCGGCGCCGGCCCGCGGGCGCGTGCGTCGCCCAGGCGGCATAGCGGGCGGCGAGGTCGAGCGCCGCGGCGTGCGCCGACGAGCCCGGTTCAGGGCGAGTGTCATCAGCGCGTTCACGCGCGTTTTCCGACGCGCTATGCGCACGCACTTTAGAGTTGCCGCGCTGGCCGCTCGCTTCGCTCGCCAGCGCGGCGTGCGCCGACGAGCCCGGTTCAGGGCGAGCGTCATCAGCGCGTTCACGCGCGTTTTCCGACGCGCTATGCGCACGCACTTTAGAGTTGCCGCGCTGGCCGCTCGCTTCGCTCGCCAGCGCGGCGTGCGCCGACGAGCCCGGTTCAGGGCGAGCGTCATCAGCGCGTTCACGCGCGTCTTCCGACGCGCTTTGCGCACGCACTTTAGAGTTGCCGCGTTGGCCGCTCGCTTCACTCGCCAGCGCGGCGTGCGCCGCCTCGGCCTTCATCCAGGCGTCGACGCGCTCGGCGAAGCGCAACTCCGTGAGCTCGCCGCCGAGCAGCGGCTCGAGCTCCGCGCGCAAAGCGTGCCCGTCGAAGGTGGCGGCTTGATCGGGGCCATATTTCTTGGCTGCACGGCGCTGCACGAACAGGCGCTTCACCGCGTAGAGCGGCGCCAGCGTGCCCAGGCGCGACCGCAGCGCGCCGAGCTCACAGGCAATGCCGAAAAGCTCGGCGATGAAATCTTCGAGCTCGGGCGCGAGCGCCACGATGAGATCGGATTCAGGCTTGCCCGCCATCTGTTCCGGCGCCGCGCGCGCGGCCATCAGCGCGACGTGCAGGTCCGGATTGCGGCGCTCGAGGAAATCGACAAAGCAACGGTCGAGGCGCACCAGGCCCTCGCGGCCGTAAAGGTCCTCGAACCGGAGATCGAACGCGAGCGTCAGTCCGTCAGTCATCGATCGGATGTCCTCGACGCCTGGAGATGCGCCCATTGGCAGGCGGGCGGCCAGACCCGCGATCGGGAATTTGCTGCACGATCAAGAGCCTCCAGCGCATGTTCCGAAAAACGCCCGTTCCGGACCTGATCCGGGGCGGGAACCGGTTTTCCGAGCGGGACATGCGCAAAATCAGAGAATTTACAGCGCATCACGATTCGCCCAACCCGGAAGCGCGCTATGCGGCGGCCCGAAACCGCGCGATGACCTCGGCGGGAATCGGGATGCCCTTCAGCTTGACCGGATCGACCGGGTCGCGCGCGGCCCATACCCGGGTTTCGCTGCCTTCGACTGCGAGCTGGCCGCCGATCGCGATGCGATGCTTTACGTCGAAACTCGACCGCCTGAACTCGCTGACCTCGGAGGCGATGTCCGCCACGTCATTGAACTTGGCGGGCTTGAAAAAGCTGGCCTTGGCGTCCACCAGCGGAATGCCCACGATGCCAAAAGCCGTTGCCAGCTCGCTCGGGCGCACGCCCAGCGCTGCTTCGAACATGAGCCAGGCGCTCCAATCGAAAAACTCGAAGAAGCGGCTGTTGAACACGATGCCTGCCGGGTCGCAATGGCCCCATTCGACCGTAAACTGCCGGCGATAGATGAGATTGGCCATGCCCGCTTTTGGTCTCCTTCTCAGGGCAGAGAAACCCGTCTGCGCGGGGGATGTCAATCGGACCAGTCCGCCGGCACGTGCGAGAAGCGCACTGTTTTCAGGGGCAATTTCAAGGGATTAATTGCCCCGTGGGAGCGGTCATGGAATCGACTGGCGGCCGGCGGTGGAACCTGCAATTGTCCCGCCGGGGCGGTTCAAGCCGACTTGCCGACGTTCGGGTCGTGTCGATGCGCGTAGCGGTCAGCGTATTGAGTGCGAACGGCCTGCCGTGCGCCAACGCGCCACTGGCCGCAAGCCGTCCTATTCCCCGCTGCCGCCGTTGGGCCGCCGTCTTCGCCGCCGCGCTGACCGTTCTGTCGGCCGCACCGACGTTGGCGGAAACCCTTCCGGAGGCCCTGGTACGGACCTATCGGGACAATCCGCAGCTCAACGCTGAGCGTGCGCGCCAGCGCGGCACCGACGAGGGCGTGCCGCAGGCGCTCGCCGGATACCGTCCGCAGATCATGGCCATCCTGACCGGGGGGCTGCAGCAGGTGCGGGTGCTGTTTCCCGACAACACCCTCCAGACCGCCACGCTGCGCACCTGGACGATCGGGCTGACCGTCACGCAGTCGGTGTTCAACGGCTTCAAGACCGCCAACACCGTGCGCCAGTCGGAGGCCCAGGTGCAGTCCGGGCGCGAGGCCTTGCGCAATACCGGGCAGGGCGTGCTGCTCGACGCGGTGATCGCCTATACCAATGTGCTGGCCAGCCAGAGCCTGGTCGAGGCCCAGCGCGTCAACGTGACGTTCCTGCGCGAGACGCTCGGCACCACCAAGAAGCGGCTCGACGCCGGCGACGTCACCCCGACCGACGTGGCGCAGGCGGAAGCGCGGCTGAGCCGCGGGCAAGCCGACCTCAATGCCGCGGAGGTCAACTTCGCCATCAGCCAGGCGGTCTATGCGCAGGTGACGGGCGCGGCGCCGGGCCGGCTGGCGGCGGCGGAACCCATCGACCGGCTGCTGCCGCGCAGTCGCGAGGAAGCGCTGGCGATCAGCCGCAAGGAGCATCCCGCCATCCTGGCGGCGATGTACGACACCGACATCGCTCAGTTCGGCACCAAGATCGCGGAAAGCAGCCTGTGGCCCAATCTTTCAGTGCAAGGAAGCGTCCAGCGCCAGTGGGAGAATGACCCGACGCTCAGCGCTAAGGGCAACGATATCGCCTCGATCATTGGCCAGGCCAACGTCCCGATCTACGACGGCGGGCTGGCGGCCTCGCAGATCCGGCAGGCCAAGGAGATCGCGATGCAGGCCCGCATCGTGCTCGAGCTCATTCGCAACCAGACCCAGACCGCGGTGATCGGCGCCTGGGTCAGCCACGAAGGGGCGAAGATCGCGCTCGCGGCGGCCGAGTCCGAGGTGCGCGCCGCCAACGTGGCGCTCTCCGGCGTGCAGAAGGAGGCGCAGGGCGGCCAGCGCACGACGCTCGACGTGCTCAATGCCCAGCAGGACCTCGTGGCCGCGCGCGCAAGGCTCATCGGCGCCCAGCGCGACCGCGTGATCGCGGCCTATACCCTCCTTGCCGCCGCCGGCCGGCTCGATGTCAAGACGCTCGGCCTCAAGACGCCGGACTACGCGCCTGAGACCCATTACCATCAGGTCCGCGACGCCTGGGGCGGCCTGCGCACACCGTCGGGGCAGTAAATCTCATTGGGCTTCGATACCGTCGGGGAGCGTTGCAAGCCAGGAGGCCAAGATGATCGCTGGAGTGAGGCTCGAGGGTTTGACGTTGGCCGTCGAGGACGTGAGCCGGTCGGTGGAGTTTTACGGCAACAAGCTGGGACTGGTGGTCGAGGCGGACCGCGCTCCGACCTTCGCCATGATCCGGGTGGGGGGCCCGCGGGGCGGCACCATCGGTCTTCTGTCCACCCGGCTTCCCGAGGCCGCCGGCGCGAGCGGCATGACGCCGCAACAGCGCGCGGCAATCCAGGTGGAGCTGAGCACGGACGATCTCGACGCCCTTTATCGCGAGCTCACGGCGCGCGGCGTGCACTTCCATCGCCCGCCGCAAGACCTGCCGTGGGAACGATCCATGCAAACCTACGACCCGGACGGCTATACGGTCGAGTTCGCCCAGGGCCGGCGAGGACACAACCGGCCGAGCTGATCACCGCGCCGGTGCCGGCAGTGCGCTATCCGTCGCGGTGCGCGGACGGCGGCGCGAGAACAGCAGGATGAGCACCGGAAGCGTGACGAGGATGACGAAGGGTGCCAGCGTCATTCCGCCGACGACCACGATGGCGAGCGGCTTTTGCACCTGCGATCCGATGCCCGACGACAGCGCCGCCGGCAACAGGCCGACCCCGGCAATCACGCAGGTCATCAGCACCGGACGCAGCTGCAACTCCCCGGTACGCAGAACCGCGCTGATGCGATCCATCCCTGCGTCGACCAGCTGGTTGAACTGCGAAAGAATGATGATGCCGTCCATGACCGATATTCCGAACAAGGCGATGAATCCGATCGCCGCCGAGACGCTGAACGGAACTCCGGTCACGAACAGCGCGAACACACCGCCCAGGATCGCCATCGGTATGACGCTCATCGCCAGCAGCGTGTCGGGAACCGAGCCGAAATTGACCCAGAGCAGCAGGGCAATCAGGCCGAGGGTAATCGGGACCACGACCTGAAGTCGCGCGATGGCGTCGCGCAGATTGCCGAATTCGCCGACCCACTCCAGCCGCGAGCCCGGCGGCAACGTCACTTGCTCGGCAACCTTTTTTTGCGCCTCCTGGATGGCGCTTCCGAGATCACGGTCACGCACGCTGAATTTGATCGGCAGGTACCGCTGTTGTCCCTCGCGATAAATGTATGACGCGCCGGTGACGAGACGTACGTTCGCGACTTGATTGAGAGGAATTTGGGTCGTGCCGTTGGGGCCCTGCGTGCCGATCCGGAGATTGTTGATCGCTTCGATGTTTTGCCGAAATTCGGGTGCCAGCCGAACGACGATCGGGAAATGCCGATCGCTGCCCGGCTCGTAGACGTCCCCGGCGGCTTGTCCTCCGATGGCGGCCTGGATCGTGGCATTGATGTCGCCGGGCGTGAGGCCCAAGCGCGCCGCCCGCGCGCGATCGATGTCGATCTGGATGGTCGGCTGTCCCAGCGACGTGAAGACGGCCAGATCGGTGATGCCCGGTACGGTCGCGAGCACGTTCTTGATCTTGTTGGCGGTATCGGTCAGCGCCTGAAGGTCGTTGCCGAACAGCTTGATCGAATTCTCGCCTTTGACGCCGGATACCGCCTCGGCGACGTTGTCCTGCAGGTACTGGGAGAAATTGAACTCGACCCCGGGGAAGGACGCCTGCAGCTTGTCCAGCATTTCGGCCGTCAGCTTGTCCTTGTCCAAACCCGCGGGCCATTCGCTCACGGGTTTCAGGGGTGCGAAAAACTCGGCGTTGAATGCGCCCGCCGCGTCGGTGCCATCGTCGGGGCGGCCGTGCTGGGAGACGACCGATTCGACCTCGGGAAAGCTGCGGATCACCGCACGCATTCGGTTGACGTATTCGTTGCCCACGTCGAGAGAAATGGTGGAAGGCAGCGTCGCACGAATCCACAGATTGCCCTCCTCGAGTTTCGGAAGGAATTCAAGGCCGAGCGAGCGCACCGTCACTCCCGCAAGCGCGAGCAAGCCGATCGCGATGGCGATGACCAGGACTTTGTTTGCGATCGCCAGCTGCAAGACCGGCTCGTAGATGCGGTGAGCCCACCGGACTATGAAGGTTTCGGTCTCGTGCACATGCTCGGGCAGGATCACGGCGCTCAGGGCGGGCGTGACGGTGAATGTCGCAAGCAGCCCGCCCGCGAGCGCGTAGGCATAGGTCTTGGCCATGGGGCCGAAAATGTGGCCTTCGACGCCGCTCAGGGTGAAGAGCGGTATGAACGCCGCGATGATGATGGCGGCCGCGAACAGGATCGAGCGGTTGACGCTGCCGGCGGCCTCGAAGATGGCCCGCATCTTTCCCTGCAATCCCTGCGCATCGCGGCCGGCCGCGGCCGGGGATTGCACGGCGGATGCCATGTCGCGCGCCAGGCGTTGAAAGATGCTTTCCACCATGATGACCGTCGAATCGACGATCAGCCCGAAGTCGATGGCGCCGACGCTCAAGAGGTTGGCGGATTCACCCCGCAGCACCATGATTCCGACGGCGAAGAACAGCGCGAAGGGAATGGTCGCTCCCACGATCACGGCGCTGCGGAGATTGCCAAGGAATATCCATTGCAGCAGGAATATGAGGGCGATTCCGAACGCCATATTGTGCAGCACGGTCCTGGTGGTGATGTCGATCAGGTCCTTGCGATCGTAGATGCGTTCGATGCGCACGCCGGCCGGCAGGATATTCGAACTCGTTGATCCTGGCGACTTCCTCCTCGACGCGCTTGATCGTGGGCGAACTCTTCTCGCCGCGGCGCATCAGCACGATGCCCTGGACGATATCGTCTTCCGCATCCTTGCCGGCGATGCCGAGCCGCGGCTGATGCCCCACGATGACGGTCGCAACATCCCGCACCAGCACCGGGTTGCCGTTACTCTGCGTCAGCATCGTATTGTTGAGCTGCTCGATCGAGCGAATGAGGCCGACACCGCGCACCACGGCCGACTGGGAGCCGAGATTGACGACGTTGCCGCCGACATTGATGTTGCTGTTCGTCAGCGTCTGGAGAACTTGCGGAAGCGTCAGGCCATAGGCGATCAGCTTGTTGAAATCGATCTGCAGCTCGAACGTCTTGGTCTTGCCGCCCCAGCCGGTGACGTCGACGACGCCCGGCACCGCGCGGAACCGCCGTTGCAGCACCCAATCCTGCAAGGTCTTGAGGTCGAGCACGCTGTAGCCGGGCGGGCCGACCAGCTGATAGCGGTAGATTTCGCCGATCGGACTGACCGGAGAAATTTGCGGCTGTGCGTTGTTCAAGAGCGGCGGCAGTTGCGAGAGACGGTTCAAGACCTGCTGCAGCGCTTGTTCATAGGTAAAATCGAACGTGAACTGCAGCTTCACGTCGGAAAGGCCATAGAGCGAGATCGTTCGAATCGAGGTCAAATTCGGCAGTCCGGCCGTTTGAGTCTCGATCGGAATCGTAATGTAGCGCTCGATCTCTTCGGCCGAGAGGCCGGGGCTTTGCGTCACCACGTCGACCATGGGCGGCGTGGGGTCGGGATAGGCTTCGATATTGAGTTGCCGGAATGCGATAAGTCCGCCGCTCAGAATCATGATGAACAGCACCACCATGAGGACCCGGTGCCTGAGCGAGAATTCAATGAGAGCGTTCATCGTTGCGCTGTCCGGATGCAGTCCCCCGGAATTCGAGCCTCGTGACCCCGGCCCGGCCCGGCGTCGCAAGGCGGCGCTCGAGTCTCGGGGCAGTGGTGGCGTTCATGCTATAGCGCTCGGTCGGCGACCGACGGTCATGCACATGTTCTGGAAAAGTAGGAACCCGTTTTTCCGAATAGAACATGCGCAAGATCAAAGAATCGCGAGCGCATCACGATTCAAGCCAAACGGAATGCGCTCTAGTGGTCCGATTCCGAAGTTCGTCAGCACTCGCGGCACGTTCAGATACGAACTTCGGAATCCAAGGACCACTAGCAACTCTAGTGCCCCCTTTTGAACCCGAAGTTCGCGATCGCATTTGCCGCACGGTGTGCGCGAACTTCGGGTTCGGGGCACTAGGCACCCGCCGCCACCCGATCGATGAACAGGCTACCCTTGGTGACCACGCGATCGGTGGGCGCAAGACCGTGCAGCACCTCGACCATGTTGCCGTTGGTCAACCCGACCTTGATGCGCCGCAGCTCGATCGAGGTGTCGTCGCGGGCCACCCAGACGCGCGCGGTCTCGCCCTCGTAGATGACGGCATCGCGCGGAACCGCGACCGCGGTGTCGCCCTCGCCGGTGAAGATCTTCACGCTCGCGAACATTTCCGGCTTGAGCAATCCGGCCGAGTTGTTGACGGTCGCGCGCACGAGCAGCCGCCGGCTGGTCGGATCGAGGGCGGCGGCCACGTACGAGATGTTGGCCGGGAAGGATCGATCGGGATAGGCGAGAACCGTGAAAAACACCGCCTGCCCGATATGGACGATCGGGGCCTCGGTCTCGCGGACATAGGCGACGAGCCAGACCGTGGACAAATCGCCGATGACAAAGACCGGATCGCTCGCGCCAGTGCCGACATATTGTCCCGGTCCGACCTTGCGCTGCACGATCGTGCCGGCGATCGGGGCGTAGATCGGCGTGGCCGGATTGATGGTGCCCTTCTCCTGGAATTCAGTGATCTCCTGGTCGGTCTTGCCCAGAATGCGCAGCCGGTTGCGTGCGGCCTCGAGCGCGACCTCGGCGGAGCGCACGTCGTTCTCGGCGGCATCGAGCGTACCCTGGGCTTGCTGCACCTCCTTGAGCGGGACCGCCTTGCCTTCGTACAGAAGGCGCTGCCGCTTGTCGTTGATCTGCGCCAGGTTGAGCGACGAGCGCGCCTTGTTGAGCGCGGTCGAAGCGGTGATGAAGTCGTTCTGCGCCTGCACCATGTCGGTGGCTTCGACCGTGAACAGCGGCTGGCCGAGAGTCACGGTATCGCCGGGCTTGACGAAGAGCTTGGTCACCCGTCCGGCATAGGGGGAAAAAATCGGCGTCGAGCGATCCTCGTCGACCGCGATCTTGCCCTCGGTCACGTGCTCGGACCGAAACACCCGCTGCTGCACCGGTTCGACCGTCAGCGTCGCCCATTGTGCGGCGGTTGGATAAAATATCCCGCGTGGCCGCTTGGATTGACTCGATACCGCCGTGTCCGCATCCGCTGCTTTGCCGCCGGAGTGCGACTTGACGGCCCAGACGAGGGCGCCGCCGCCAAGCACGACACATAGGACCACCAGTGCCTGCACGCGAGCGGGCAACGCACGCACCCGAAGCTGGGGGCGATGGGGATCGTTGGACACTTCGACTCCACCCTCTGGGCGTCGGCGTTTCCGTCTTATAAGCCGGCTTTGTGTTTGTTTATATCAGCAGCATCGCTCGTAGCACAATTTTTCGTACTCGACCCCGACAACGGCACCGCCAGCGTCAAACCAGGGCGTCACATCGACGGAACGAAGTTTTCCGTAACGCAACTGGAAATATATGATTATTTTACGCTTCTCGCCTGCCTTGATATCCGACCGGCGGCCCAACGGCTGCGACCGGCACCAAAGTTCAGCCAGCAAGCGCGATTCCACTCTAAACATTAACATTTGTTCAGTCGCAGGACCGCTCCGGCCGCTCAGAACTCGCCGTGCACGCGTCCCGAGAAGAACGAGATCGGCCCGCGGTCGGCGTTGACTGCCGGATTCATCATGAATTGATAGTCGAAGGTCAGGACGACGCCCTTGCTCACGCTCATGGCGTAGAAGCTCTCGATGATCTTCTCGGGATTGTAATTGAGCCGACCGTCGCCGATCAGGATTCCGAGACCGCCAACAGCGAGATAGTTGCGGTGATCGGTCGAAAGGCTGTTGATCGCACCGGCGAGACCAATCTTGTCGTCGGGGCGTCCCCAGCCCTTGCCCTTGATCGAGGTGCCGAATGAGAGGCTGGCGTCGATATCGGTGAATGCCTGGATCTCGTTCTTGCCCTCGTTCCAGCTCCAGCGCCCGAATATGCCGACGTCGTCGGTCACGGACTGCTCGACGTTCGGATAGTAGCCGTACTTGGTTCTGGTTTGACGGGTCTGAACGAGCGCGTCGGTCGGGTTCAGGCCCGGATTGAGCAAGGTCAGATCGACGGCCTCGCTGTAGCTGCCGCCAAGAGCGGTGTTGGCCCAGACGGCCACGCGAAATTTTCCCGGCCGGGAGAACAGCGAATAGCGGGTCTCGAGCTCGGTGACATAGGCGCCGCGCGTGAACAGGTTCATGTCGAAATTGTTCGCGTTCGGCTCGCTGGGCGTGAGGAAATAGCCGACCCGCAATGCCCAGTTTTTTGGTTGAGCTCGACGACCGCGCCATAGTCCAGCCCGACCTTGTCGGCGGGATAGTCGAACGCGCCGGCCGCCCATATCGACCAGTTCAGGAAATCCGCGCGCGAGTCCATGGCGTAGGCGTTGTTGTCGAAGACATCGTGAACGGCGAACTTCCCGACCTGAACGGTGAGCCTCGACACGTCTCTCTTGTCTCTTGCCGGCCATTTGCCCGTAGCTGCTTTCGACGCTTTCCTGCTCGCCTCCGAGCCCGATCGTCTGCCGCACGAACAGGCGCGATGTGCTGTAGTGCGGATACGGAAAATTCGATTTCTGGGCTTCACCGTTGGGAAAGCCGGCGGCGCCGGTGGTGTCGTGCAGGCCGAACCCCTGCAGCAGCTCCGGATTGAAGTAGAGCTCCCCGCCGTCCCAGAGCCGCAGGCCGAGAAAGGCGCTGATGGTCCAGGTCTCTCGTGTTTGCGGCCATGGGGTGAAACTGTTCTCCCCGAGATAGGGCGACCGGAATGCTGGATAGCCTTGCTGGACGTACGTGGTTTGCCCGTGGATTTCCCAGTTGTCGAACTGGGTTTGCGATGAATTGTCGAACATGCTCGCCGGCACACGCGCTCCCGGCGGGGTGAGCTTGTAGTCGAGCCCGACGCGGACGGTGTGAACGTCGAACGCCGCGCCGGCGGTCGTGCCCGGCGGGAACGGAGCCACGGCACGCCGAGGCGGCCTGTCGTTCGAGCGCCCACCGCTTCCCCCTGGGCTCCAACGGCCTATTCAATACCGCCAAATTATAGGGACTAGATGCAATTGATAATGACTCGCAATAAACTAATTTTAACCGTGGCAAGGAAGCAACAGGGCTGAACGGCACCGAGGATTCTCTCGGCCCCGCAGCCGTCGAGGAGAGGAGAATTTCCTCAAACCGCTGCCCGCCGTCGCCCGGCGGCAAGGCGCTTCGCTAGAATCTTGTCGATGCGGCGGCCGTCGAGATCGACGACCTCGAAACGCCAGCCTTGGCTGTCGAAGCTTTCGCCGACGCGCGGCAGATGACCGAACTGACCGAGCACGAATCCCGCGGCCGTATGGTAGCTGCGCTCCGGCGGCAGGGCGATGGACAGCCGCTCGGCCATCTCGTCGACCGGCATGCTGCCCGCGATCAGCCACGATCCATCGTCGCGCCGCACGGCATCGGGCTCGACCGGCCCTTCATCGGTTCGAAAATCGCCGACGATCGCCTCCAGGATGTCGGCGTTCGTGACCACTCCTTCAAACTGACCGTACTCGTCGTGGACGAGTGCCATATGAACGGCCGATCCCTTTATGGCATCCAGCACGTCGAGCGCATCGGCGGTATCGGGAACGGTCGGAGCCGGTCGCACGTGCGCCCGTATGTCCGGGCTTTCGCCGCGGAGATACGCGTCGAGCAAGTCCTTTGCCTGGACGACGCCGAGCATGTCTTCCGGCGTGCCGGCATGAACGGGTAGTCTCGAATGGATGCTCTCCAGGATGGTCCTGCGGATGTCCTCTGGATCGGCTGAAATATCGATCATGTCCACTTCGCGGCGGGGGGTCATGACCGCACGAACCGGGCGGTCACCGAGACGCATGACGCCGGCGATCATCGCGCGCTCGCCCGGCTCGATCACACCGGCGGTTTCCGCTTCCGCGATCAAGGTTCGGATCTCTTCATCGGTAACCCGATGTGCCGGCTCTGCTTCATATCCGAGCGCGCTGAGAACCGCGCGCCCGGATTTGTCCAAGAGCCAGACAACGGGCGATGCGATTTTCGCTATGACGGTCATGGCCGGCGCCACCCGGACGGCGATCTTTTCCGGATTGCGCAGCGCAATCTGCTTCGGCACCAGCTCGCCGACGATCAAGGAAAAATAAGTGATGACGGCGACGACCAAGCCAACGCCGAGAGTTTGAGCAATACCGATCGGCAGCCCCAACTGGACAAACCATCCGGCAAGACGCAGCCCGAGCGTGGCCCCGGAAAAGGCCCCGGACAGGACCCCGACCAAGGTAATCCCGACCTGGACGGTCGACAGAAAGCGACCTGGATCACTTGCGAGAGTGAGGGCGCGGCGCGAGCCAGTGACCCCGCGATTGACCAGGGCCTGCAACCGATTGCGCCGGGAGGAGACGATGGCGAGTTCCGCGAGCGCAAGGAGGCCGTTGATCAGGATCAACGCGACGACGATCGCCAGTTCGATGTAAAGCATCGATGAAGATATAACATGCGATCCGACCGCCGCGAGCAGTTCGATCGGTGCGATTTGATCGCCGGCGAAGTCCCGGCGCGACGCGTGGAGATCCGCGTGGCTAACGGCGCGCCGCAGTCAGGCCTGCGCAGACCGCGCAAGCTTGCCTGCGCTGCTGCCGTTACCCACCCTCGGACAATACCCTATCGCCAATACGCGAACGCCATTCCGCTGCCGGTGCCGGCTGCGGAACGATAGAGCGGTTGATAGTCGACGACAGTCATCTTGAGTCCGACCTCGTTCATGGCGCCGGCGACCGGGATCCAGTTCTTCAGCTCGGAGGTGCCGGAGCGGAAGTTGTAGGCGGGAATCGAGATCAGGGCGTGGGCGTCCTGTCGCTGCATGGCGTCGAGGAAGGCGCGGTCGAGCGCCTCGTCAACCACGAAATGCGACATCCCGCCCGAGCCGATGACGGCGACGCGCAAGCCGGCGTCCCAGGAGGCGATCGCATCGGCCAAGGCCTTGCCGAGCGAGAAGCAGCGCCGCACGCTCGGCTGGTTGGGGGGATAGAACGTGTTGATGAAAAACGGAACCGCGGGGACGAAATTCTCCTGCATGATGCGGCGGTAGATGAAACCATAGGCATGCGGAAGTCCCGATATGTTGGATGACGGCGATTGCGGCAGCCGCGCCGATGCCGCCACGTCGAAATCGTTCTCCACCAGCTTTTCGATCAGGTGACGGCCGAGCTCGGGATGACCGGGATAGGTCTGCGCGGACTTGCCGTGATGGTTCGGCTCCGCGATCTCGATGCCGGGCGGCAGCCGCTTCTTCTGCTCCTCCGAGAATGGAATATTGTCGACGCTCTCGCCGAAGCACACCATGAAGGCCGGAATATTGGCCTCCTCGAACACCTCCATCTGGTCGTTGCCGACGAGGACGGCGACGTCGGGTTTAACCTGCTTGAACACCCGCGCCATTTCCGCCATGGCGCGCTGGCAAGCGTCGTACCGCTTCTGCTTGACCGGAAGCTTGATCTGTTCCGCGAGATTTTCCGCCGCACGCAGCTTCGCCAGCTCCTCGAACTTGAACGTGCCGTCGCGATAGACCAGCGCCGGATTGCGGCGGTCGGCTTCGACGCGCTGGTCCCATTGATCCGGAGGAGTCGCCAACAACGGGCCGTGCGAGGCCCCCATGCCCAAAACGATCGTCGCCATGATTGCGGTCTCCGCTGGTCTCGCCGGTGGCCGCCGCCGGTCGCGATCGCCGGTCGGCGCCGCTCATCCTCGCGGTGACGTCCGATGGACGTCGAGCCAATCGAGGATGATGCCTGCGATCTCGTCGCTGTTTTGTTCCAACATCAGCATGTGGCCGTTGCCGACAATACCGCGGTCGCCGAGGAAGCAGAAGTCAGCCTTGGCGCCGTGGGCGTTGAGCCAGGTGACGATGGCACCGTCGACCTCGCGCGCATGGTCGAGATCGGCGGTGCCGGTGATCACGAGGATGCGCTTGCCGGCGAGCTTTCCCGGATCGCTCACCCGGACCTGACGGCCATGGACGTTCTGTCGCTCGAGCAGAATGTTGGGCGGGATCGGGCGCAGGCTCGCGGCATAGCCGGCGAGCCGGTCGCGCGGAAAATATCGACTCTCTCCGACCAGCTTTCGCTCCACGAAATCGCGGCTGGCAACGACCGGCGCGGTCTTGTCGATGCGCACACGCTGCCCGGATGCTTCGGTCTCGATCTCGCTTGCGGTTTCCGCATGCACCGGCGCGGGCTTCTGGATATTGCCCGGCGGCCCCGGCGCGACGCCGACGACCGCGTCGATGATGTCGCCGTGCAACTCCAGCAGCCGCCAGCCGTAGCAGCCCGACATGGAGTGGGTGAGCAGCACGACCGGAGCACCCAGGTTGCGGATGAGCGCGCCGAGTCCCTCGATCACGGTCGCGCCATCGAGCCGGTCGGCGGGAATGTAGCCGCTGCGGCCGGTGCCCGGCCAGTCCGGCACCACCGTGCGGTAGCCGCGCTCCGCGAAGAGATAGGCCCAGCCGCGACGATCGTCGGCGGTACGCTGATAGCAGGCGCCGGAATGGGCGCCGCCGTGGACCATCACCACGGTCGGACGTCCGCTCAAAGGCGCCGGCGCGAAGGTCTCGAAATAGACCGGCACCGGCGCGGTGATCAGACCGGTCTCGTGTGTCAGCGACATGATGCGACAGCGCCGGACTAAGCCACCACGCGCGCGCCCGCGGATTCCTGGCGCATGCCGGAGATCGCAGTGTCGGGAAACGCCTCCTTGAGCCGCGGATAAACCTCGCGCGCAAAGGTCCTGATGCCGCGCACCGTCTCGTCGTGTTCCAGAAATCCGGCCTGGCCCATGATCAGGAGATGCCCGAAGCCGCCGACATGCTCGTACATCTTCTTGATCTGCCGAAAGACCTGATCGGGCGTGCCGGCGAACATGATGCCGGCCTCGATCGCCTTGTCCACCGTCGCATTGGCCCTGTTCGCCGCGTGCTGGTCGATGGCCGCGCCGCGCAGGATTTGCGCTGCTACCGGCGTCGGCACATAGCCCGGCGGATAGCAGAAGTGCAGCGGCACCTTGTTGGCGGTCATGTACCAGAGCAGCTTCTCGGCGCCCGCGCGCGCCTCTGCTTCACTCTCGCCGGCATAGACCAGCGCCGCATAGGCCAGCCGGTTGACCGGTACGTCGTTGCCGCGGCCGGCCTCGCGCCAGCCCTTGCGATAGGACTCGTAGATCGCGGGCGTGCCGCCGAATCCGGTCAGGAACGTCGCCTGCACATAGCCGCGCGCGCCGACCCGGCCGGCGCCGCCCGGCGTGGTGGTCGACACCCAGATCGGCGGATGCGGCTGCTGATAGGGGCGCGGCCAGATATTGATGTTGCGGTGGTGGAAGAACCGGCCCTCGTGGCTCACCGGCCCGTCGTGAGTGGTCCAGGCCTTGACGATGAGATCCATGGCCTCCCATTGACGCTCGTTCATGCGCACGGGGTTGCTGTTCGCGGGCAGCACCTCGTAGGGCACGCCGCGCACGAAGCCGCATTCCAGCCGGCCCTTCGAGAGCACATCCACCATCGCCATCTCTTCGGCGATGCGCACGGGCTGGCGGCGGTTGGCGACCGGGTTGCCCAGGATCAGCAGCCGCGCCTTCTTGGTCAGCCGCGCCAAAGCGGCGAGCACCAGCGGCGCCGCCGGATCGACGCAGGTCGCGGTCTGGTGGTGCTCGTTGAGCATGATCTCCACGCCCTCGTCCTCGGCGATGAGCCATTCGTCGATGTAGCGGTCGTAGAGCTCCGCGCCCTTCTTCGGATCGTAGAGGCGGTTGGGCAGCGAGACCCGGATCGATTCGTATTCGTCAGCGGGCGGGAGATAGGGATAGGCGTTCTCGCTGAAGTGCCACGCTTTCATGACCTTGCTCCGGATGTCTCGGCGGCCTGCCGGCTGTTCAAGAATTGCAGGACCTTCGCGGCCGTCGCCGTCGGCTGCTCGACCTGCGGCAGGTGTCCCGCCTCGGCGATGGTCTCGATCCGCGCCTTCGGGATGAGCGCCGCGTAGCGCTCGAGATATTCGGCCGAGACGATGCCGTCGCTTGCACCGCGCAAGAACAACGCCGGCACGTCGACGCGGTGAAGCCGATGCTTGAGCTTGGGATTATGCATGTACGGCTCCCAGGTCAGCAGCGCCAGCGTCTCGCTGTTGCGGGCAACGATGTGAAGCTCGTCGTCGGGCATCGACGCCAGGTCGGTCGGGTTCTTCGCGGGATCGTGGAAGCGCAGCCGGTCGAGCTTCTCCCGCGGCATCGCGAAGACGTCCGGAATGTCGAGCTTGTCGGGACTGCCGGTCTTGACCCCGACCGGACCGATCAGCACCAGGCCATCGACCCGCTCCGGCACCTTGGTCGCAATCTCGGCGGCAATCCATCCGCCGATCGAGAAGCCGACGAGATCGGTTCTGGTCAGGCCGAGGCGATCCAGCAATTCGAGATAGATGTGGGCGATGTCGTCCATGCTGTCGAGCCAGTCCGGCAGCGACGATCGTCCAAAGCCGGGATGCGACGGAGCAATGACACGCCGCTCCTTCGCGAGCAGGTCGATGAACCCGACATCCGATGCGATGCCGGCACCGCCGTGCAGATACAACAGCGGCGCGCCTTGTCCGTGCTCGACCAGCTCGAGTTCGATGCCTGCGATGGAGATCATGTCAATGGCTTCCTCACAACACGAATCCCCCGGCCGAGAGTTCGGTGCGCTGCCTCGCGCCTCGCTCGGTCTGCTCCTCCCCCTTGTGGGCAGGGGCGCGCACCGAGTTCGTCGCACATTTTACTTTTCATTGGCGTGAGAGCGGGAATCCAACACGAGTCACTGCGACTTCTGCTGATAGGGCCCGAGCGCGGCGCTCGCCTTCTGCGCAAACGACATGTCGATCACGTCGCTCGCCTTGATCTGCCCGGTCACCCAGCCCTGTTTGCGAAAGAAGTCGAGGTCCTTCTGGATGCCGTCAGCGTTCACTGTGCCGTCGACGTGCACGGCATGCGAATACATCTCGCGCACGAGATCGGGATTCATGTTGAAGCTCTTGGCCATCACGGCGACCACCTCGTCGGCGCCGGCGCCCGCGATCTTTCCGCCCTTGATCGAATCGTTGTAGGCGCGCACGCCACGCAGCCAGGCGCGCATGAATTTTTCGGCGACGTCCTTGCGTTCCTTCGCGAACTTGTCGCTGAAAAAGATCACCGAAATCTGCTGATACGGATAGAACTTGTTGGTGTCCATGAACCGAACGCCGTATCCGGCATTGACGGCGACCGTCGCCTGCGGCTCGATCAAAAACGTGCCGTCGAGCGCCTTGTTCTGCAGCGCCGCGATCTGCTGCGGGAACGAAAGATAGACCGGAGTGACGTCCTCGAACTTGATCCCGGCGAACTTCGCCGCCTCGTTGAGCAATGACAGCGAGGTCACGCCTTGCGCCGCGAAGCCCATCGTCTTGCCCTTGAGATCCTTGAGATCCTTGAATTGGCCGCCGTCGATCAGATCCTTGCGCATGAACACGGTCTGATAGAGATAGCCTGGCTCCGCGTGGCCGCGATCGGCAACGATGCGGAACTTGACGCCGCGCAGGAGCGCGTTCCAGAAGCCGACCGAAAGCGCGCCGCTGCCGACGTCGAGCTCGCCGGTGCCGAGCGGCGCGATCACCTTCGCGCCGGAGTTCGAGCACGATCAGGTCGACGTCGAGGCCCTCGTCCTTGAAGAAGCCTTTGTCGTAAGCGATGTAGAAAGGCGCATCGCTGGCCGATCCGCCGGTTCCGACCGCGACCTTGTCGGCCGCCTGCGCGGCGCTCGCGAGGCTCGCCGCAAACATGCTCGCCAGCGCGACACACACCAAGCATCGCAGGGTCGGGAACATCGGCGTTCTCCCTTTTATCGTTATTCGGAATGCGACCTTAGCCGATCCCGCGAACAACGGTAAAGCCGCGCGCCATCATCACAACTTGAACAGCGTCTGCGCGTTTCGGTAGCAAATCTTCTCCTTGTCCGCCTTGGCGATGCCGAGCGACGCGATCACCTTCATGGTCTCGCGGATATAGCTCGCTCCGCCCTCGGCACCGAACGGCGCGTCGGAGGCGTAGAGCACGTGATCGGCACCGTAGAATTCGAGTCCGCACACCGTCCCGATGCGGCCGCCACACAGCGCCGTATCGGCGTAGAAATCCTTGAAGCAATCCATCAGCGGCTTACCCAGCATCTTGAGCACGCCGCTGTAGTCCTCGTCCGAGGTGCGGCTGCCCAGCGTCGCCCAGCCGGTCTCGAGGCGCGCGTCGAAGAACGGGATCATCGCGCCGAGGTGATGGATGAGGATTTTCAGCTTCGGCAGCCGCGTGGTCACGCCCGAGAAGATCAGGCGGGCCATGGTGCAGCTGGTCTCGTACGGCCAGCCCAGGATCGCCCAGATCTCGTATTTCGATTTGGTCTCGGCCGGGAAGTCCGGGACGTTGGGCGTGCGCGCCGGATGCAGCAGCACCGGCTTGCCCGACTTGGCCGCGACCTCGAAGATCGGGAAGAAGCGCGGCTCGTCGAGGCAAGCACCATTGACGTTGGTATGAAGCTGGAGGCCGTTGGCATTGCCATGGACAAGAATGCGCTCGGCTTCCTTGGCGGCGGCATCGGGCACGCTCATGGGCAGCGCGCCCACATAGCCGGCGAACCGGTCGGGATATCTAGCGCACAGCTCGGCGAGGCCGTCGTTGGCGACGCGGGCGAATTCCGGCGCGTCATTCGGGCCGGCCAGCGCTTCGAGCGGCGGCAGCCCGAGCGAAAGAATCTGCGCATAGTCGTCGAACTCGTCCATCATCTTGAGGCGGGCATCTAGGTCGTAGATGGTGCGCACGCCCTGCATGCGCTTGCCGATGTCCTTCGTACCCCCCGCAGTCTGCGACATTTTCTCGAACAGGGCCGGCGGGAAGAAATGGCAGAAGGCGTCGATGTGGCGCATGGATGTTGTCCCTCTCTATCTCGGCTAACCCTCGGACTCATTCCGGGGCGCCGCGAAGCGGCGAGCCTGGAATTCATAGTCCGAGTCCGTGGTTGATGGATTCCGGGCCTCGCAGTCTGCGGCCGCTCGCGCGGAATGACGGAAAAACTCGGTTCAATGCCACAACTGCTTGCTCGCCAGCCGCGCGCCCTCCACCAGCGCCTCGAACTTCGCCCACATGATCGTGGGATGCACGCGGCGATAGAACGTGCCTTGAGCGAAGCCGCAATCGGTGCCGGCCATCACGTTCTCGCGCCCGAGCAGATTGGCGAAGCGCAGGATGCGCTCGGCAACCAGTTCCGGGTGCTCGACCACGTTGGTGGCATGGCTGATGACGCCGGGAATCAGCACCTTGCCCTCCGGCAGCTTGACGTTCTTCCACACCTGCCACTCGTGTTCATGGCGCGGATTGGCGGAACTCGATCACATAGGCGCCGGCCCGCACCTTGAGGATGAGATCGACGATGTCCCTGAGCGGCACGTCGCTCACATGCGGCCCGGGCCAGCTTCCCCAGCAGACGTGGTAGCGCACGCGGTCCTCGGGAATGCCCTCGAGCGCGCGGTTGAGCGTTTCGACGAATTTTGCGAGCCAACGGCGGTAGTCGTCGAAAGTGCCGGGAGGAACCATGCGGTCGAACGCGGTCGCGGCGCGCGCATCGTCGATCTGAAGGACGAAGCCGGCATCGACGATCATCTTGTATTCCGTGCGCATCGCCGCGGTGACCGCGTCGAGCCAGTCCTCCTCGCCCTTGTAATATTCATCCTTGCGGTCCGGCAGCACGCTCGACGGCGCCACCACCGGCATGAAGGCTTCTTCCACTGTCAGGCCCGCGAGCGCGGCGTGCGCCGACGAGCCCGGTTCAGGGCGAGTGTCATCAGCGCGTTCACGCGCGTCTTCCGACGCGCTATGCGCGCGCACTATAGAGTTGCCGCGCTGGCCGCTCGCTACGCTCGCCAGCGCGGCTTTGAAATTGGCGATATCGCGCCGGACGATCTCCTGCCCGACATATTTGACCGGCCCGACGCAGGCGACCATCTTGGCGTTGGCCATCGGCTCGCGCACGTCGAGCTCGGCATAGAATTCCTTGAAGCGCGTGCGGTCGGCACCCGGAACCCCGGGCCGCAGCCCCGGCGGGATGGCGCGCAGCTCGAAGCCGCTCAGGCGCTCGACCACGTACTGGTTCCAGCTGATCGCCTTGCCGAATTCGCCGTCGCTGATCACGTCGAGCCCGACCTCCGCCTGGCGGTGGACCACGTCGGCGACCGCATTCTTGAGACAAGCCTCGTAGGCCGTCTGGTCGTAGGGCCCCCCTGCCTGCTTGGCGCGCATGATGTCCTGCAGCGCCGGGGGACGGATCAGGCTTCCGACATGGGTGGTAAGGATTCGGTCAGTGCTTCGTTTCATGATTTCCCCTTGATCCGTATCGATCCTCGCCATGCCTCGACGCTAGATCACGGATGCCGCGCGCAGCTTGACGATTTCACCCTCATCGTAGCCGAGCTCCGCGAGCACGGCGTCGGTGTGCTCTCCGAGCGTGGGCGCGGGCAACGCACGCTCGTCACGACCGCGGTCGATCAGCACTGGACGGTGAATGGCCGTGATCTCGCCTTCGGTCGGATGGATTTGCCGGTAGAATGTGTTGAGATGGCGCACCTGCGGATCGTCGAGCACGTCTTGGAGGCTCTGCACCGGCGCGAACGGCACGTCGTTTCGTTCGAGCACGTTCATCCAATGGCCGCGCGGCTTTGTTTCCACGATCTCTGCCAACACACGGCTGAGCTCGCCGTAGTTCCTGATCCGCAGGTCGCGCGTGGCAAATCGTTCATCCTTAACGAGATCGGGGCGTTCCAGCGCCGCTGCCATCGCCTCGAAGAACTTCGGCTGCGACGACAGGTGGACGGCGAGCAGCTTGCCGTCGCCGCAGCGAAATGCGAAGGATTGCGAGGCGGCCACGCGCGTTAGCCGGTCGCTCGCAATTCCCGCGCGCGTATAGTTCGCGAACGGGTCGGGAATAAAGGCGATGCCGGCCTCCAGCATGTTGACGTCGATGCGGCGGCCGCGGCCGCTCCGCTCGCGCTCGTACAAGGCGCCCAGGATGCCGTAGCAGGCGAACATGCCGGTGGCGTTGTCCGCGATCGTCGGCCCGCTCGATTGCGGATGTGCCGGATCGAGCTGCAGGCTCAATATCCCGCTCAGCGCGACCGCGACATTGTCGTAGGCCGGCCGCGCGCTGTAAGGGCCCGATGCGCCGAACCCGGTGATCGAGCAATGGATCAGCCTGGCGTTGACGCCCTTGAGGACATCGTCACCCAGGCCCAGCCGGTCCATGATGCCGGGCCGATAATTCTCGAGCAGGATGTCGGCGCGAGCGACCAGCTTGAGCAGAACGGACCGGCCTGCCTCGCTGCGCAGGTCGAGCTGAATGCTGCGCTTGCCGCGGTTGTAGGCGACGAAATTCGGACTGTATTGCCCACCGCGGAAGTTGCGGAAGGGATCGCCGCCCTGCGGATGCTCGACCTTGATCACCTCGGCGCCGAGGTCGGCGAGCATCAGCCCCGTGAGCGGCGCGGTGATGACGGTGCTGAGCTCGACCACCCGCACGCCCTTGAGAACATCGGTCACTGAAAGCCCCTCGGTGATGCAGCTGCACACTCATATCGTGATGCTGGCTCGGTCTGCTCCCTCTCCCATAGGGAGAGGAATGGGGTGAGGGGTCCAAGTCTATCGATACATCCGATTCCCCTCACCCCGACCTCTCCCCAGCGGGGAGAGGGAGTGCACCGAGTCCCTGGCACCGCCGTTCATCCCAAGCGGACAACATTCTTGATCAATCGCCTCAGTTGATGGTCTGGCCGCCGTCGACCACGATCGAAGCGCCGTGCACGTAGGAGGCGGCGTCGGAGACGAGGAAAGCCGCGACGTTGCCGATCTCGTCGCACTCGGCGAAGCGCCGCAGCATGACCTTCTGCAGCGTCGGTCCCGGATCGGTCTTGCCGCTGTCGAAGTATCCCCTCACCCGCGGCGACAGCGTGGGCCCGGGACACAGCGAGTTGACCCGCAAGCCCTTCTCCCCGTAGTCGACCGCGAGCTGGCGCGTCAGCGACACGACGCCGCCCTTGGCCGCGCAGTAGACCGGCATGTGCGGATTGCCGATGTGCGCGAAGGATGACGCCACGTTGAGGATCGACGGATTCTTCGTCGCCAGCAGCAGCGGAATGAACGCACGGCACATATAGAAGATGCTGTCGAGATCGACCGCGATCAGCTCGTGCCATTTCTCGGTCGAGAGCTCGACGATGGGCGAAATGAAATTGTTGCCGGCATTGTTGACGACCGCCTTCGCCCGCCCCCACTTTTGCTCGACGAAATCCCGCAAGCGTCCGACGTCCTCCTCCTTCGACACGTCGGCGGCGAAAGCCGCGCACTTGGCGCCCTTCTTCTCGAGCGCCGACTTCACGTCGTCGAGCTTGGCTTGGGTGCGCCCGACCAGGACCGTGGTCGCGCCGAGCTCGGCCAGCGCTTCGGCGGTCGCGCGCCCGATGCCGCCGGCAGCGCCGGTGACGATCACGACCTCGTCGTTGAATCGCAGTTGCTCGAGCACCGCATTCCTCTCCTCGGCCTGTTCCGGTCGCGCGCCGCTATTCGGCGGCCTGGGTCTGCAAACCGGCATATTCCTTGTCGGTGAGCGCCTGCAGGGCCGGCAGCACCTCGCGCGCGAACAGCCGGATATTCTTCTCCGTGAGGTCGCGCGGCAGGGTGGCGAATTGCAGCAGGGCCAGGAAATTCTGGAAGCCGAGCAACCGGTGACTGTCGGTGAGCTGCTTGCGCACGGTATCCGGGCTGCCGCACAGGATGATGCCCTGCTCGATCAGGGTATCGACGGTGTGCTCCTGTCCGGCGACGGAGCGCTTGTGGCTCAGCATGTTCTTCAGCGACTTGGCGCTGAGATAGCCGGGCGGAAAGAGCATCTGGAACGGCAGGCGCAAAAGCTTGTTGAACAGCGTCTCGATATGGCGGCCGGCCTCCTCGCGCGCCTTGGCATCGGTATCGGAGACGTAGACCGGAGCGGACCAGCCGATCTGGTCGGAGCTTGCCGCGTAACCATGCAGGCGCTGGGACGCCTCGCGATAATAGTTGAGATAGCGCACCACCGACTGGATCGGGCTGTAGGCCTGCAGGTAGACGTATTTGCGCGCCGGATGCGCCGCCCATTCGATGGTCTCGGTGGAGCCGGTCGAGGGCGCCCAGATCGGCGGGTGCGGCTGCTGGTAGGGACGCGGCCACACGTTCACGTATTCGAAATGATAATACGCGCCCTCGAACGCGAACGGACCGGGGCGGGTCCAGCTTTGCACGACGAGATCGTGCGCCTCCTGGAAGCGCGCGTGGGAGAACGCCGGATTGGAACCCATCGAGTAGTATTCGGCGCCGATGCCGCGCACCATGCCGGTGATCAGCCGCCCGCCGGTGATGCAGTCGAGCATGGCGTGCTCCTCGGCGAGCGTGAGCGGGTGCTCGCGCAGGCAGAACGCGTTGCCGAGGATCGCGATCTTGGCGTTCTTGGTCCGACGCGAGAGCGCGGCCGCCATCACCACCGGCGACGGCATCAACCCATAGGCGTTCTGATGGTGCTCGTTGACCGAGACGCCGTCGAAGCCGAGCTCGGCGGCAAGCTCGAGCTCGTCGAGATAGCGGTTGTAGAGTTCGTGGCCTTTCTTGGGATCGAAATAGGTGTTCGGCAGCACCACCCAGGCGGCGCGATACTTGTCGGTGTAGCCCATATCCAGATAGGCATAGGGCATGAGATGAAACATGAAAACGTTCATCGCGCGCTGCCTCCGCCATTTGTTCTTGGTCGTGACGACAATTCTACGTGGCTTGACGTCTTTTACCAGCGCGGCCGGCGCGAACCTCTCACAATCCCAGGTAGGACTGCGCCCGCGCGCTATCGCGTGGAATCCTGGCTGCGCCCTTCCCACGATGCCATCGCCGAGCGCTTGACGGGTAGCACGGGTTTGCATCTAAGCGGACGCGGCTGGCATTTGACCAAAAGAGGACCACCGCTCCCGCGAGCTTGCTGGCACGTCCGATCCCCCAATAGTATCCAGCTGGTTACTTGCCGCTGCTGCTAGCACGCCGCCGCTAGAGGATAAGGTGCCGGATGACCCAGCCGCCCGCCGCGCTGCCGGATCGCTTCCGCGACGTCGCGCACCTCGAAGAGGTGATGACCACGCCCTCCGCTATCCTGACGGCCGCGTTCGAAAAGCTTCCCGGCGATCTCATCATTCTCGGGGTCGGCGGAAAGATCGGGCCTACGCTGGCACGGCTGGCCAAGCGCGCGGCCCCCGGCAAGCGTGTCGTGGGCGTTGCCCGCTTCAGCGAGAAGGGACTGCGCGAGACGCTCGCCGCCGGCGGCATCGAATGCATCGCGGCCGACCTCCTCGATCGCCGGCAGATCGAGGCGCTGCCGAAACTTCCCAACGTGGTGTTCATGGCCGGCCGCAAGTTCGGCTCCTCGGGCGGCGAGGACCTGACCTGGGCGATGAATGCGCACGTGCCGGCTCTGGTCGCGGAGGCCTTCGCCAAATCGCGCATTGTCGCCTATTCGACCGGCTGCGTGTATCCCTATGTCGACGTGCATCACGGCGGCGCGACCGAGGCGATGCCGGCAAGGCCGCCGCCGGGCGCCTACGCCAATTCCTGCGTCGCGCGCGAAGCGATGTTTCAATATTTCTCGCGCACGCGCGGAACGCCGGGGCGGATCATCCGGCTCAACTATGCGATCGACATGCGCTACGGCGTTCTCCATGACGTCGCATCGCGCGTGTTCGCGGGAGAGCCAATCGATCTCGCCGCCGGCCACGTCAACGTGATCTGGCAAGGCGATGCCAACGAGATGGTGCTGCGCGCCTTCGGGCATTGCACGGTGCCGTCGAGCCCGCTCAATGTCAGCGGCCCGGAGACCGTGAGCGTGCGCTGGCTGGCGGAGGCATTCGGGCAGCGGTTGGGAAAAGCGCCGGTCTTGACCGGCGTCGAGGCGGCGCAGGGCTGGCTGGTCAACACCGCCGAAGCGATGCGGCTGTTCGGTTATCCACGCG
Organism: uncultured Alphaproteobacteria bacterium; assembly: GCA_963821505.1. Lineage (GTDB taxonomy): Bacteria > Pseudomonadota > Alphaproteobacteria > Rhizobiales > Xanthobacteraceae > VAZQ01. Next base: position 187,238 of record CAWGEH010000004.1, on the reverse strand, counting down.
TGCCGCTGATGACGCTCGTCGACTGGACCGCGGATTGGGTCGGCCGCGGCATGCCTACGCTCGGCAAGGACACCCATTACGATACGCGCGATGGCAATTTCTGAGCTGCGGCTCGCGGTCAAATCGTCGCTCTCGTCGTCGGAATTGGACGACGTCGGTGCGCTCGTGCGTGAGGCCCGTTGGAACCAGCTTGCCGCCGATTGGCGCATGTTCATCAAATTCGGTCGGGTCTATGCCGCCCACACCGAGCACGGCCGCATCGTTGCCACCACCGCGACGCTTCCCTATGGCGACCGTTTCGCGTGGATCAGCATGGTGCTGGTTGCGGGTGAATACCGCCGCCGCGGTCTGGCGACGCGGCTGATGCGTCAGGCGATGGACGACCTCGCGAAGGCCGGCCGTATTCCCGTCCTTGACGCTACTCCCGATGGCCGCGCGGTCTATCGCCGGCTCGGCTTCGAAGACTGCTGGGGCTTCCAACGGCTGATCCGTCGGGAACGCCGTCGCGCGGCCGGCACCTTCGCCGGGGCCGCTGACGTCACCATACGAGCCATCGTCGACACGGATTGGCCAGCGCTGTGCGCCTACGATGCCGCAGCCTTCGGCGCCGACCGCAGCGCCGTGCTCGCCGGTTTGCGCGGGCGGCTGCCTGCGGCCGAGCTCATTGCCGAACGCGCGGGCCGTATCGTGGGACTCATGCTTGGACGTGACGGCACGCTGGCGGCGCAGATGGGGCCGCTGGTCGCAGAAGACGAAGGGGTCGCGTGCGCACTCCTTGCACGCGCCATCGGGGACATCGAAGGTCCGCTCTTCATCGATGCCGCGGACGGCAAGACGCAACTGCGCGGCTTTCTCGCCGCGAGCGGGTTCACCGTGGCGCGGCCGTTCACGCGCATGGTCTATGGGTCATCGGTGCGCTTCGACGACGCGGCGCGCACGTTCGCCGTGATCGGGCCAGAGTTCGGATGATCGGTCCGTACGGTGGGCAAAGGCGCGAGCCAAGAACTCATCGTCCCCAACAGTCAAGCGGAGCGCCGTGCCCACGCGTCTGCTGCGTCCGCCTTGTCGATTTCGGCGTGGGCACCGCGCACGTGATCGAGCTCGCAAAGAGCCTATCTGATGATCAGCGTGCGCCTTTGCCCACCCTACCGTCCGATCCCTGGCCTCAGTAAAGCTTCGGCGGATGGATCGGGGGCATCTTCACATTCTTGTCGAGGAAGTCGTTGGTATAGGCGGTCTTGACGTCGTAGGGCTTTTCCATCTTGAGATATTCGTCCACCAGCTTGTAGTCGTCGGCCATTCGCTTGTCGTCATGCCAGCCGAGCGCCACTGTGCGCGACGTCTCGTCGTTCATCAGGATGGTGACGAGGTGCCAATTGTCGAGCTCGTTCTGGTAGAGCAACGCGCCGTTCGCCTCGACCAGCGCCTTGATGCAGGGCTCCGGCGTCTTGACGCATTCCGCGAACGCCTTCTGCGTGATCTTGACGAACTTGTCGGCCTTGTCGCGATTGGCCTTGAGCCACGTGCCGTTGGCGATGATGGAATTCCCGTAGGGGTTCACCCCGGCGTCCTTCCATGCCAGGAACCCCATGTCGCTCCCCAGTTCGCGCGCGAACACATGGTGCAGATTGAAGAACGAGGTGGTGGCGTCGACGGTCCTGGCCTTGAGTGCGCCGAGCTTGGCATTGGCGTCGATGTTGACCCAGGTCACCGAGTTCGGATCGATGCCGACCGTCTTGGCCAGTGCCGGCCACATGGTGCGCGCGCCGTCGCCCGCGGGATTGCCGATCTTCTTGCCGGCGAGGTCCTTCACGCTCTGGATACCGGAGCTCTTGAGCCAATAGAGTCCCTGCGGCGAGTTGGCATAGACGTTCATTACCCCGACGGCGTCGACGCCCTTGCCGCGGAACAGCAGCACGCCCGCCATGTCGGACAGGCCGAGCTGCGATTGGCCGGCGCCCACCTTCTGCGCCGAAGCGGCGGAGCCGCGGCCGGTCTCGAAATCGACGTCGAGCCCGGCCTGCTTGTACCAGCCCATCTTCTGCGCATAGAAATACGGAGCGTGGTCGCCGCCGGCGACCCAGTTGAGCGTGAAGGTGATCTTCTGCGCCGCGGCCGGAGATGCGCCGAACGCGACGAGCGTCGCGAAAGCGACTTTCGTGATGATCCTCATGTCGAGCTCCAACGGTGGGCTAGCTGTCGGCGCATCGTTGTCGACGCGCAGCGAATGTTCGTGGTAACTGCATAGTTACCAGGACGATAGGAGCGCCCCCCTACCCTGTCAATTGGCGCTCGCCGTCGATTGGGGCTTGGACCAAGCAGCTGGCGACCCTCCATGGCAAATACGAAGCCGCGTGTGCGCCGGCGCGATCCCAACCGCACGCGTGAGGCAATCCTCACCGCTGCGCAGCACGAATTCGCCGCCAAGGGTCTGTCGGGCGGCCGCGTTGACGAGATCGCGCGGCGCGCGCGTGCCAACAAGCGGATGATCTATCATTATTTCGGCAACAAGGACGGACTCTATCTCGCCGCGCTCGAACGCGTCTACGAGGATCTGCGCGGGACCGAAAAGACGCTCGACCTCGGACATCTCGCCCCGGAAGCCTCCATCCGCCGCTTGGTCGAGTTCACCTTCGACTATTCCCGCCGCCATCCGGAATTGATCAGCCTCATCAACAACGAGAATCTGCATGGCGCGCGGCATTTGCGAAAATCGAAGAAGGTGCGGGAACTCCACAGCCCCTTCGTCGAACTGATCGGCGACATCCTGCGCCGCGGCGTGTCACAAGGCGTGTTTCGGCCGGGCCTCGATCCCGTCGACCTCTACATCACCATCGCCGCGGTCGGCTATTTCTATCTCTCCAACAATCGGACGCTGTCGGCGATCTTCGGCCGCGACCTGGGCAGCGCGGCCGCATGCCGCAGACGCAAGCGGCACAACGTCGATGTCATTCTGCGTGCAATCCGGGCGTGACGGCACTTACTCTACTATCGTTCCCGCGAAAGCGGGAACCCATTGATGCTCCAAACCGTGGTCTCTGGAATATGGTCCCCGCTTTCGCGGGGGTGACATGCGTGCCGGATTCGAGAGCGTTCGCGTTGACGTCCAGGCTGCTTTAAGCACAATGTAACCACTTGGTTACTTGGGGTCGCTGTATGCCGTTGCGCTGGCAGGATTGGGATCCGCGGGTGCTCGCCGCGTTGCGCGGGGGCGCGGTGATTCCGGCGCACCCGCTTGCGCTCGATGCCGACCGCAAGCTCGACGACCGCCGCCAGCGCGCGCTCACCCGCTATTATCTCGACGCCGGCGCGCGCGGGCTCGCGGTCGGCGTGCACACTACCCAGTTCGCCATCCGCGAGGCCGGGCTTTTTGAGCCGGTGCTGGAGCTCGCCAAGCGCAGCGCGGCCGAATGGGCGCGCGAACCTGTAATCATGATCGCCGGGCTCTGCGGCCGCACGACGCAGGCGGTGGACGAGGCGCAAATCGCGCGCGGCCTGGGCTATCATGCCGGGCTGCTCTCGCTCGCCGCGCTCGCGGGTGCGGGCGAGGACGACCTGATCGCGCATGCGCAGGCTGTCGCACGCGAGATTCCGCTCGTCGGATTCTACCTGCAGCCCGCCGTCGGCGGGCTCGTGCTGCCGGTCTCGTTCTGGCGCCGCTTTGCCGCGATCGAGAACGTCGTCGCTGTCAAGATCGCGCCGTTCAATCGTTACCGGACGCTCGACGTCGTGCGCGGCGTGGTCGAGGCAGGCGCCGCCGAGCGCGTCACGCTCTATACCGGCAACGACGATCACATCGTCCCCGATCTCGTCACGCCGTTCACGGTGGCGGCGAACGGCCATCAGACCACCGTGCGCATCAAGGGCGGGCTGCTTGGCCATTGGAGCGTGTGGGTCAAACGGGCGGTGGAGCTGCTCGACCGAATTCACGCCTCGGTCGCCGCCGGAAGCGTGCCCAGCGATCTGCTGGCGCTCGACCCGCAGGTCACCGACTGCAACGCGGCGATCTTCGACGTCGCCAACGACTTCCACGGCGTCATCGCCGGCTGCCATGAGATCCTGCGCCGGCAGGGCCTGCTCGCAGGCATCTGGTGCCTCGATCCGAACGAGACGCTGGGACCCGGGCAGAAGGAGGAGATCGACCGCGTCTGCGCCGCTTATCCGCAGCTCAACGACGATGCGTTCGTGCACGCCAATCTGCAACGGTGGCTGTCGTGAGCACATGACGACCGTGCGGCACGTCCGGTGCGCGTCGGCGTTGTCAACTGGCTCCGCCGCGATGCTTGCCCTACGATGCCTTTGCCGTCGTCCAACCTGAGGGAGCAGGCGTTGGGAGCCAATCCGCAAGCGCTGCAGCGCTATGGGCTAGCCGTGTTGAGCCATCTCGGCCTCGTGCTGGCCTGGTATCTGTTCGTCAAGCTGGGCGACGTGCCGAAATTCGTCATGCCATCGCCCTATGAGACCGTCCGCGCCCTCCTGGTCCCGAACTATCGCTGGCCCGAAAACATCGCGGTGACGACCACCGAAATTTTCGGCGGATATATCCTGGCCGTGGTGTTCGGCATCGGCGCGGCGCTTCTCTTCTCCTGGTTCCGTTGGCTGGAAATGGCCGCCATGCCGCTCCTCGTCAGCCTGAACATGATCCCCAAGGTGGCGCTGGGTCCGCTGATCATCGTGTGGTTCAAATACGGCGTCGGGCCCAACGCGGTGATGGCGTTCGCGATCTGCTTTTTTCCGATCGTGCTCACCACGGCGCGGGGCCTGCGCGAAGCCGAGCCGGACTTGCTCGATCTGGTGCGCACGCTCAAAGGCTCGCGCTGGCAGGTGTTCACCAAGATCCAGCTTCCCGGTGCGCTGCCCTATATCTTTTCCGGCATGAAAGTCGCCGCGATCCTGGCGGTCGCCGGCGCCATCGTCGGCGAATTCCTCGGCTCCGATCGCGGGCTCGGCTATCTCATGCTGCAGGTGCAGGTCACGCTCGACACCGCTGCGATGTTCATGGCGGTCATCCTGATCACGCTGATCGGCGTGGTGCTCTACGGGATGGTGCTGGCGCTCGAGCGTATGCTGGTCGTGCGCGACGCACGGCTTTCATAACAGCGCGCTCGAGCAGGACCGATGGGCGAACCCTTCATCCACCTCGCCGGCGTGCGGAAGCTCTACCGCACGCGCGGGGCGGATTTTCTCGCCATCTCCGAGGCGACCTTCGACGTCGAAGCGGGCGAGCTGGTATCGCTGGTCGGGCCTTCGGGCTGCGGCAAGACCACGCTGCTCAAGATTCTCGCGGGCCTTCACCCCTTCGATTCCGGCGAGGTGACAATCGGCTCGACGGCGCAGCCGTTCGATCCCTCGCGCGATATCGGCATGGTGTTCCAGCAGCCGCTGCTGCTGAAATGGCGGCGGGTAATCGACAACGTGTTGTTGCCGGCGGAAATCCTCGGCCTTCCCGCGGCCGAGAGCCGCGCCCGCGCCCGCGATCTCCTCGCCCTCGTCGGGCTCCGGGGCAACGAAGACAAATACCCCTATGAGCTCTCCGGCGGCATGCAACAGCGCGCCGCGATCGCACGCGCGCTCATTCACGACCCCAAGCTCATCCTGATGGACGAGCCGTTCGGCGCGCTCGATGCGCTCACCCGGGAGAAGATGAACATCGAGCTCCTGCGCATCTGGGAGGAGGCCAGGAAGACCATCGTCTTCGTCACCCACGGCATAACCGAGGCGGTATTTCTCGGCACCCGGGTGGTCGTGCTCACGCCGGGGCCGGCGCGCATGGCCGACAATTTCCGCGTCGAGCTGCCGCATCCGCGCACGCTCGAGATGAAGACCAACGAGAAATTCGGCGAGTACACCAGGCGCATCTACAGGCTGTTGGGAATGGAATGAAACTGACGAGGCCACGCGAAAGGAAGTTGGAATGGCGCAGCAACGTCTCGGCATCATCATGAACGGCGTCACCGGCCGCATGGGCATGAACCAGCACTTGATCCGCTCGATCGTCGCGATCCGCGCCCAGGGCGGCGTCGCGCTGGGGAACGGCGACCGCGTGATGCCCGACCCGATTTTGGTCGGTCGCAATGACGGCAGGCTCGAGCAATTGGCCAAGGCGAACGGGATCACGCGCTGGACGACCGACCTCGATGCCGCGCTCGACAATCCCGAGGATACCCTGTTCTTCGATGCCGCCACCACCAAGCTGCGCGCCAAGCTGCTGCGCCAGGCGATCGCGGCCGGCAAGGACATTTATTGCGAGAAGCCGATCGCCGAGAACTCTCAAGGATGCCATCGACGTCGCGCGCGCCGCCAGGAAGGCCGGCATCAAGCACGGCGTGGTGCAGGACAAGCTGTTTCTTCCCGGCCTGCTCAAGCTCAAGATGCTGATCGACGCCGGCTTCTTCGGACGCATTTTCGCCGTGCGCGGCGAGTTCGGCTATTGGGTGTTCGAGGGCGACTGGCAGCCGGCGCAGCGGCCATCGTGGAACTACCGCAAGAAGGACGGCGGCGGCATCATCCTCGACATGCTTTGTCACTGGCGTTACGTGCTCGACAATCTCTTCGGCGAGGTGAAGAGCGTTTCCTGCCTCGGCGCGACCCATATCCCCAAACGTTGGGACGAGAACGGCAAGCCGTACAAGGCCGACGTGGACGACGCCGCCTATGCCACCTTCCAGCTCGCGGACGGCATCGTCGCCCACATCAACAGCTCCTGGTGCACGCGCGTGCGGCGCGACGATCTCGTCACCTTTCACGTCGACGGCACGCACGGCTCGGCGGTGGCCGGCCTGCAGAAATGCTGGAGCCAGGCGCGCGTGAATACCCCGCGGCCGGTGTGGAACCCGGACGTCCCGCAACCGATCAAGTTCTTCGAGACCTGGAGCGAGGTGCCGGACAGCATAAGCTATGACAACGGCTTCAAGGCCGAATGGGAAATGTTCATCCGCCACCTCTACGAGGACGCGCCGTTCAAATGGACGCTGGTCGAGGGCGCCAAAGGCGTGCAGCTCGCCGAGGCCGGGCTCAAGAGCTGGAAAGAGCGGCGCTGGATCGACATCCCGCCGCTGAAGATGTGAAAGATGCGATTCGATGCAATCTCGTGTCCCGGGCGAGCGAAGCGAGACCCGGGACCCAGAGCGAAACCCGATACCAACCTCGGCGAGGCTCGTCGCGTGGCGCCTGGGTCCCGGATCTTCGCTCGCGTACGCTCGCTCGTCCGGGACGCGGAACGCAGTAACTAGCGAGGATCAAGTGCCCACGCTCAATCTTCCCGTCGCCGGCGGCAAGCTTGCGCCCTACACCACTAGGCCGCCGCGAAATTTTCCCGCGGCCAAGCCGCCGTTCAACCGCATTGCCTACGCGGCGGCGCACGTCGTGGCCGACCCGATGGCCGACGGCGACCCCTGGCTCGATACCGTGATCGACTGGGAGCGCACCATCGCATTCCGCCGTCATCTGTGGTCGCTCGGGCTCGGCGTGGCCGAGGCCATGGATACGGCGCAACGCGGCATGGGCGTCGACTGGCCGACATCACTCGAATTGATCCGCAGGAGCCTCGACGCGGCACGCGATTTCCCCGGCGCGCTGATCGGCTGCGGCGCCGGCACCGATCACCTCGAACCGGGCGCGCGCGTAACCATCGAAGACGTCATCCGCGCCTACGAGGAACAATGTGCCGCGATCGAAAAGCTCGGCGGGCGCATCGTGCTGATGGCAAGCCGCGCGCTGGTGAAGGCCGCGCGCTGCGGCGAGGATTACGCCAAGGTCTACGGCCGCATCCTCGCCCAGGCGAAAGAGCCGGTGGTCATCCACTGGCTCGGCGAGATGTTCGATCCCGCGCTCGACGGCTATTGGGGGCACAAGGATCACGGCAAGGCCATGGACGTCGCCATTGACGTGATCGCCGCCAATGCCGCCAAGGTCGACGGGGTGAAAATCTCGCTCCTCGACAAGGACAAGGAGATCGCCATGCGCCGCCGCCTGCCGCGGGGCGTGCGCATGTATACCGGCGACGACTTCAACTACGCGGAGCTGATCGCGGGCGACGCGCGGGGATATTCCGATGCGCTGCTCGGCATTTTCGACGCCATAGCACCGGCGGCCGCGGCCGCGCTCGGCGCCTTGACCCGCGGCGACGCCAGGACGTTCCACGACATCCTGGCGCCGACGGTGCCGCTCTCGCGTCATATCTTCAAGGCGCCGACCCGCTTCTACAAGACCGGCGTGGTGTTCATGGCCTATCTCAACGGCCTGCAGGACCATTTCACGCTGGTGGGCGGCCAGGAGAGCGCGCGCTCGACCTTGCATCTTGCCGAGCTATTCCGCCTCGCCGATGCCGCCGGCCTCCTCGCCGATCCCGATCGCGCCGCTGCGCGCGTGCGCGCCGTCATGGCGGCGCGCGGCGTGGAGGCGTGATGCGCGACCTCTCGCACGACCGCTCGCTCATCTCGATCAATTCGATGACGGTGAAGCCCTGGTCGCTCGTCGAGCTCGTGGACGGCTGTGCACGCGCCGGCATTTCCGCGATCTCGCCCTGGCGCGACATCGTGCAGGCCTGCGGCGCCGAGCGCGCGGCCAAGCTCATTCGGGCGCACGACCTCACCGTCACCGGCCTGTGCCGCGGCGGCATGTTCCCCGCCGCCGACGCAGCCGGGCGCCGCGCCGCGCTCGACGACAATCGCCGCGCGATCGATGAAGCCGCCGCGATCGGCGCACAGTGCCTCGTTCTCGTCGTCGGCGGGCTGCCGAAGGATTCGCGCGACATCGCCGACGCGCGGTGCCAGGTGGGCGATGCGCTGGCCACACTTCTTCCCTATGCGCAGCAGGCGCGCATGCCGCTGGCAATCGAGCCGCTGCATCCGATGTATGCCGCCGACCGCGCCTGCGTGAATACGCTCGCGCAGGCCAACGACCTCTGCGATGAGCTCGGCGAAGGCGTCGGCGTCGCCGTCGACACCTATCACGTCTGGTGGGACCCCGACCTGAACAGCCAGATCGCGCGCGCGGGCCGAAGGATCCTCGCCTATCACGTCAACGACTGGCTGGTGCCGACAACCGATCTCCTGCTCGACCGCGGCATGATGGGTGACGGCGTGATCGACCTGCGCGCGATCCGCGCCATGGTGGAGGCGGCCGGCTACCGCGGCCATTGCGAGGTCGAAATTCTCTCCGCCGAGAAGTGGTGGAAGCGCGATCCCGACGAGGTCCTGCGCGTGTGCATCGAGCGGCACCAGACGGTGGTGTGATGACCACCACCCACGACGGCATCATCCTGGGCGCCGGCCACAACGGGCTCATCCTGCAGGCCTATCTCGGCAAGGCCGGCTTGAAGGTGCTGGCGATCGAGCGCCGGGCGGTCGCGGGCGGCGGGTTGAGCACGCTCGAAGACCCCCGCCATCCCGGCTTCCTGCACAACACCCACGCCTTCTTCCAGCGCGCCATCACCGCCATGCCGTGGTACCGCGATCTCGAGCTCGAACGGCACGGTGCCCGCCTGATCGAGCCCGAGCTCAACGTCGCCCTGCTCACGCGCGACGGGCGCGCGCTCGCATGGTGGACCGATATCGCGCGGACCATCGAATCGTTCGCGGCCTTCAACCGGCGCGACGCGCAGACGCTGCGCCGCTGGCACGACGAGTTCGTGCCCATCGTACAGAACATTCTCACGCCGGAAGGCCGCTCGCCGCCGCTGCCCCCGTCCGAAAGGCGGGCGCTGCTCGCTCGCACCGCCGCCGGCAGGCGGCTCCTCGAGGTGAGCGCACTCTCGCCGCTGCAATTCGTCGAGCAGGAATTCGAGCATCCCACCATCAAGGCGGGCCTGCTTTTCTTCAACGGCCTGCGCGAGGTCGATCTGCGGCTACCGGGCTTCGGCCATCACATCGCCGCCCTGCTCGCGAGCCCCGCCAAGGCGCAGATGTCGCGCGGCGGCTCGGCGGCCTTGGCGCGCGCACTCGAAGCCGCCGTGCGAGAGAGCAGCGGCGAGATCCGGCTGATGACCGAGCCCAAGCGCATATTGATCGAAGGCGGCTGCGCGGTCGGGATCGAAACCAGCGAAGGCGAGATGATCCGCGCCCGGCATTTCGTCGCGTCTTCGCTCAATCCGCATCAGACCTTTCTCGATCTCATCGACGATGCGTTCCTGCCGCGCGAGATCCGCGGCCAGGCGCAAGGCTTCCAATACAACCTGCTGGCGCCGCTGTTTGCTCTTCATCTCGATCTCAGCGAGCCGCCGCGCTACCGCGCGAGCGCCGACCATCCCGAGCTGGCGCAGGCGTTCATGGTGATCATGGGGCTCGACCACGTCGACCAATTCGGCGAGATCGTGCGCCATCACGAGGCCGGCACCGTCCCGCCGACGGTGATGTGGGGCGCCTGCCCGACACTGTTCGACCCGAGCCAGGCGCCGCCCGGGCGACACACCGCGTTCATGTGGGAGAAGCTGCCCTATCGCGTGCACGGCAATGCGGGAAACTGGGACCATCTGCGCGATGAGCACGGTCAGGCGATGCTCCAGCTCTGGCGGCAGCATGCGCCCAACCTCGCCGACGCCGTGATCGATTCGTTCACGCGCACGCCGCTCGACGTCGAGCGCGAGCTGCCCAATATGCGACAGGGTGATCTGCTGGTCGGCGCCTTCGCAAACGACCAGTTCGGCTATCACCGCCCATTCGCGGGCGCGGGGACTTACCGCACCCATCTGCCCGGCCTTTATCTCTGCGGCTCGAGCAGCCATCCCGGCGGCAACATCACCGGGTTTCCCGCCTACAACGCCGCACAGGTGATCCTGGCCGATCTCGGCGTTACGGCCGACTGGATGCCGGCACCGATCGCGTCGCGGCTGGCGACGGTGTGAGTACCGGCGTCACGCCGCCACGGCGTCGTGGCCCGCCATGTGGCGGCCGATGTCGAGCGGATCGACTTCGCTCGCCGGCGCTTCGTAGACGAAGCGGCCGTTGAAGATGACGACGATGCGGTCGGCGAGCTCCAGGAGCTCGTCGAGATCCTCGCTCACCAGCAGCACCGCCGCGCCGGCATTGCGCACCGCGACGATCTCGGCGTGGACCTGCGCGACCGCCGCGAAATCGAGCCCGAAGCAGGGATTGGCCGCGATCATCACGTCGACCTCGCCGCCGAGCTCGCGCGCCAGCACGGTGCGCTGGACGTTGCCGCCGGACAATTCGCCGATCGGCGTATCCGGCGAGCGGGTCTTGATCCGGTAGCTCGCGATCTTGCGCTGCGCCTGCTCGCGAAACTCGCGGCGCGCGAGCCACCAGCCGCCGGCGGCGAGCGGGGCGCGATCGAAATCGCGGAACGCGAGATTGTCGGCGACGCTCATGCGCGCGACGCAGGCGTTCTTGAGCGGCTCTTCGGGCAGACAGGAGAGCTTGTGACGGCGCATCTCCTCGCGCGTGGCGCGATAGCGCTCGCCGGCGATGCGGACCTCGCCGCCCGACGCCTCGCGCTGGCCAGCGAGCACCTCGACCAGCTGGCGCTGGCCGTTGCCGGAGACCCCGGCGATCCCGACGATCTCGCCGGCCTTGATGGTGAGCGAGACCTCGTGCAGCGCCGGCTGGGCGGCATCGTCCAACGCGCTCAGCCCATCGATCTCGAGCCGCGGCGCGCCGAATGTCGCGCTGCGCGCGGGAGCCATGGTCAGCTCCTGCGCGCCGATCATCATGCCCGCCATGGCATCCGGCGTCAGCTCGGCGACGCGCCCGCAGCCGGCGAGGCGGCCGCGCCGCAGGATGGTGACCTCGTCCGCGAACGCCATGACCTCGCGGAACTTGTGGGTGATCATCAGGATGGTGAGCTCGGCGCGCCGCGCCATGTCGCGCAGCATGCCCAGCACTTCGTCAGCCTCGCCGGGCGTGAGCACCGAGGTCGGCTCGTCGAGGATGAGGAACCGGCGCTCGAGATAGAGCTGCTTGAGGATTTCGCATTTCTGCCGCTCGCCGGCGGAGATCGCCGACACCTTGGCGGCGAGCGGCACGCGAAACGGCATGCGGTCGAGAAAGGCTTCCAGCTCCCTCGTCTCGCGCCGCCAGTCGATCACCGCCGGCAGCTCGGAGCGGGCCAGCACGAAATTCTCCGTCACCGTCATGGCCGGGACCGAGGTGAAGTGCTGGTAGACCATGCCCAGACCGAGCGCGTGCGCCGCGCGCGGGTTCTCGATCGCCTGTTCGCGGTCGTCGACCAGGACGTCGCCCATGTCCGGCCGGTAGTAGCCCATGATGCATTTGACGAGCGTGCTCTTGCCGGCGCCGTTTTCACCCAGCAGGGCATGGAAGCTTCCGGCCGGCACCTTGAGCGAGACCTGATCGAGGGCGGTGAACGCGCCGAAGCGCTTGGTCATCGAGATGACCTCGACGCCGAGCGCACGATCGGGCACCGGCGGCGGCGGGCTGTGGGAAATCTCCTTGGTGATCTCGATCGTCATGCGATCGCTTCGATCAGGGCGGCCGAGTCCGACACTGCGCCGAACACGCCGCCCTGCATCTTTATCATCTTGATAGCGTGTTCGTGATTGCTCCTGTCGGTCGCGCCGCAGCAGTCCTCGAGCAACAGGCATTCGAAGCCGCGGTCATTGGCCTCGCGCATGGTGGTGTGCACGCAGACGTCGGTGGTGATGCCGGTGAGCACGATGTTCTCGATGCCGCGCAGGCGCAGCATCAGCTCGAGGTCGGTGGCGCAGAACGAGCCCTTGCCCGGCTTGTCGATGATCGGCTCGCCCGCGGCCGGCGCGAGATCGGGGATGATGTCCCAACCGGCCTCGCCGCGCACCAGGATGCGTCCGCACGGGCCGGGATCGCCGATGCCGGCGCCGATGCGGCGCGAGCGCCAGCGCTTGTTGTCGGGCAGATCGGCCAGGTCGGGGCGGTGGCCTTCGCGGGTGTGGAAGACGTGGAAGCCCTTCTCCCGCGCCGCCGCCAGCAGCCGTCTGATCGGCTCGATCGGCGCGCGGGTGAGCGAGAGATCGTAGCCCATCTTGTCGACATAGCCGCCGATGCCGCAGAAGTCGGTCTGCATGTCGATGACGATCAGCGCGGTGTTCTCCGGGCCGCAGGTCGCCGTTATAGGGCCAGGGATAGGGATCGGATTTGACGTAGCGCTCGGGCATGCATGCCTCGGGTCTATTTGGTGATGCTCAGCTCCGCCGGGGCGCCCACGAGCGTCCGCTTCGGCGAGCAGGTGACGATCATAATGAGCAGCGTCAGGATATAAGGGGCGGCGTTGAAGAGATAATAGCCCTGGGTGATTCCCACCGATTGCAGCGCCGGCCCGAGCGCGGCCGCACCGCCGAACAGCAGCGACGCCCACAAGCACAGCATCGGGTTCCAGCGCGCGAAGATCACGAGCGCCACCGCGGTGATGCCCTGCCCGCTGGACAGTCCTTCGTTCCAGCTGCCGGGATAGTAGAGCGAGAGGAACGAGCCGCCGATGCCGGCGAGGAAGCCGCCGATCATGGTCGCGCGCATTCGGATCAAGTTAACGGAGTAGCCCATGGCGCGCGCGGCGTCGGCGCTCTCGCCGGCGGTGCGCACGATCAGTCCCCAGCGCGTGGTGGTGAGCACCCAAACGAGCAGCGGCGCCAGCGCCACGCCCACGAGAAACAGCACGTTGATCCTGAGCGCGGCGCGCACCTGCGGGATGTCGCTCCAGGCGCCGAAATCGATCGCCGGCAGGATCGGCGCCGACGGTTCGATCAGCGGCTTGCCGAGATAGAATGCGAGCCCGGTGCCGAACAGCATCAGCGCGATGCCGACGGCGATGTCGTTGACGCGAGGCAAGCCGCAGATCGCCGCATGCAGCAGCCCCAGCAGCGCGCCGGCGGCGCCCGCCGCCAGCACCCCGAGCCAGGGCGAGCCGGTCAGATACGAGGTGCCGTAGGCGCACATCGCGCCCATCACCAGATTGCCTTCGAGGCCGAGATTGATGCGGCCGCTGCGCTCGGTGATGCACTCGCCAAGACTGACGAAGAGAAACGGCGTGCTCACGCGCAGCGCCCCGCCGAGCACGGCGATCGGCACCACCCACCATCCGAGCGCGGTGTCGGTCATGGGCGCGTCCCCGGTCGGAAGATGCGGAAGCGCCCGTAGAGCGTTTCGCTCGCCAGCACCGAGATGAAGATCATGCCTTGCAGCACCAGCACCGACGCGTCGGGCAACCCCAGCCGGCGCTGCAGCAGCCCGCCGCTGGCATTGATGCCGCCCAGGAGCACGGCGACCGGGATGATGGCGAGCGGATTGTGCCGGGCAAGAAATGCCACGAGGATGCCGGTGAAGCCGTAGCCGGCGGCGAGATTGGCATTGGTGCGGCCCTGCACGGCGGCGACCTCGACCATGCCGGCGAGCCCGGCGGCGGCGCCCGCGAGGAAGCAGACGATCAGGATGAGCCGGCCGACGCCGAGACCGACGACCTTGGCGGCGCGGACATTTCCGCCGGCGATGCGCGCCGCAAAGCCGAACGTGGTGTGGAAGATCAGCAGGTAGGACAGCACGGCCGCGATGAGACCGAACGCGAGGCCCCAATGCACATCGGTGCCGGGGATGGTGCCGATCATGTTGGCGGCGCCGATCTCGTGGGTCGACGGCTTGTTGAGGCTCGCCGGATCGCGCATCGGCCCTTCGACCAGCTGGTTGAGGATCGCGAGCGCGATATAGACCAGCAGCAGGCTGGAGATGGTTTCATTGACGCCGCGGTAGTGCTGCAGGCCGCCGGAGAGCGCGATCCAGGCGCCGCCGACCGCCATGCCGGCGAGCGCCATCGCGATCTGCACGACGAGCGGCGGCGCGCCCGGCATGAGAAGCGCGGTCGAGGTCGCCGCGAGCGCTCCCATCAGCAGCGCACCTTCGCCGCCGATGATGACGAGGCCGAGCTGCGCCGGCAGCGCCGTGCAAAGCGCCGTGAGGATGAGCGGCGCCGCGCGGGTGAGCGTGTTCTGCCAGGAGAACCAGGTGCCGAACGCGCCCTGGTACATGTAGAAATAAAGGTCGATCGGATCCTTTCCGAACAGCACGACGAAGATCCCGAACGCCGCCAGCGCGGCCGCCAGCGCGAGCGCGGGGATGACGATGTATTCCGCCGCGCCGCCCAACCGCGCGGTGAACGCGGCGCGGAACGGCTCGCGCTTGCTTTCCGCGACGATGTCGCGCGATGGGAAATCACCTCGAGCGACGACGGCGGTTTGCTCCCTCCCCGCTTGTGGGGGAGGGCTGGGGAGGGGAGTTGTGGCGCGAGCGGCGTCCGCCAACTGCTACCCCCACCCCCAACCCCTCCCCACCGCAAGTCGGGCTTGCCCGACTTGCGCACGATGATGCGCAACCCCGGCAGGCGCGGGTTGCGTGGGGAGGAGAGCCCACCGAGCTTGTAGCGGCCTTTTCATTCCACGCACCGAAAGCGCATCGCGGCCGTCACGAAGTCGCTCCGACCACGCCTTCCACCAGGTAGTTCATCTTCTCCAGCTCGCCGTCGGTCTGGCCGCGGTCGACGCCGGCGGCGATCACGGTGTTGCCCTTGTTGTCCTTGAGCGGGCCTTTGAAGATGACGTAATTGCCGGCGGTGAGCTTGGCCTTCACGTCGTCGGCATGTTTGCGCGCGGCTTCCGACACCTTCGGCCCGTAGGGCGCGACCTTGACCAGGCCTTCCTTGAGGCCGCCGCGATAGAAGTTCGGGATGGTCTCGCCCTTGACGTACATCTGCGCGAAGCGCGGATAGAGCACCTCCCAGTTCCACTCGGCGCCGGTGAGATGGGCGTCCTTCGCGAGCGGCGCGGCGTTGACGTGATAGCTGGAGACCATGGCGCCACGGCGCGCCGCGTTCTCCATCACGGTCTTCGGCCCGTCGACATGGCAGGTGATGACGTCGGCGCCGGCGTCGACCAGGCTGTTGGTGGCTTCCGCCTCCTTCACCGGCATCGACCAGTCGCCGGTGAAGATGACCTGCAGCGTGGCATTGGGATTGGCGAGCCGTGCGCCGAGCATGAAGGCGTTGACGTTGCGCAAGAGCTGCGGAATGGGCTTGGCGGCCACAAAGCCGAGCTTGCCGGTCTTGGTGGAGTGGCCCGCGACGATGCCGGCGACGTACTGCGCCTCGTCGATATAGCCGAAATAGCTGCCGACGTTCTTGGGGTCCTTCTCGGTCCACAGCCCGCCGGCGTGCTCGAACCGCACCTTGGGGTACTTGCCCGCAAGCTTGAGGACGTGCGGGCTGAAATAGCCGAACGAAGTGGGAAACAGGAGCGTGGCGCCGTCGAGATTGATCATCGACTCCATGGTCTTCTCGACCGCGTCGGTCTCCGGAACCTTTTCCTCCTCGACCACCTTGATGCCGGCCATCTTCTTGAGCGCGGCGGCGCCGGCGGCGTGCGCCTGGTTGTAGCCGTAGTCGTCGCGCGATCCGACATAGACGAAGCCGACCACGGTATCCTTGGCGAACGCCACGCGCCCCGGCAGCGTCGCAGTGAGCGCCGCCGCGGCTGCGGTGCCTTGCAGCAGATGTCGGCGGGAAATTGCGGGCAATGTCATGGCTCGCTCCTGTCGCTGATGCGAAACGGCTGGCGAGCAACTCGCAATCTCCGTGCCATGACTGGCGGCGAGCGCTATGTCCGCACAATCGCGCGAGGATTCGCTCGGCGCGGCGCGGGCGGAGGGATTGACCCAGGGCCCCTTGCTCAAAAAATGAGCAAGATCGGTTCATTGTATGCAATCATTTGTTGGCAGGCTGTCCGCAACCAGACCTGCCGAACCGACGCCAAATGTATACTTCGACAATTCCGGGGCGCGCCGATGGTGCGAGCCCGCAATCCACAATCACGGCGCTCGGGCCCCGGAATGACGACCAGGGGTCGGCGCAGCTGCTGGCGATTCGCCCGGGCCCAACGGCCGGCATTGCGCCGGATCGGCTGGCATGCTGCTTGCTGACCTGCTGGAGAGGCAGGGACGGTGACGGTGGGCGACACGGTAGCCGCGATCGTTGAGGCGCATCGCTCGGGCGCGACGACGCCCGACGCGACGGTCGCGCGCTCCTACGCGCGCATCCGCGCCCACGGCGATCCCGCGATCTTCATCTCGCTGCGCGAGGAAGCCGACGCAGTCGCGGAGGCCAAGGCACTCGGCGCCGCGCACGCCGAGGCACTCGCCGGCCAGCAAAGCCGGGCACTCCCGCTCTATGGCGTGCCCGTCGCGGTGAAGGACAACATCGACGTCAAGGGATTGCCGACCACCGCCGCCTGTCCGGCCTTCGCGTACGAGCCGGGCAAGGACGCGACCTGCGTGGCCCGCCTCAAGAGCGCGGGCGCCATCGTCATCGGCAAGACCAACCTCGACCAGTTCGCCACCGGCCTCGTCGGCGTGCGCACGCCCTACGGCGTTCCCCGCAACCTGTTCGATCCCAAGCTGATCCCGGGCGGGTCGAGTTCGGGTTCGGCGATCGCGGTCGCCGCCGGGCTCGTTCCGCTGGCGCTCGGCACGGACACCGCCGGCTCCGGCCGCGTGCCGGCGGGGTTGGGCAATATCGTCGGCCTCAAGCCGAGCCTCGGGCTGGTCTCGACCGCCGGCGTGGTGCCGGCCTGCCGCACCCTCGATTGCGTGTCGGTGCTCGCGCTCACGGTCGACGACGCCTTCCGCGCGCTCGACGCCATGGCCGGCCCCGATCCCGCCGACGCTTACTCGCGCCCGCGCCCGCTCGGCGCGCCCGGAGCGATGCCGCAAGGCCTGCGGCTCGGCGTGCCGCTGCCGGGCCAGCGCCTGTTCTTCGGCGACAAGGCCTCGGCCGCGGCCTACGACGCCGCGCTCGCGCGCCTCGGGCGCCTCGGCGCCACGATCAGAGAAATCGACATCGAGCCGTTCTATGAAGCCGCGCGCCTCCTCTACGAGGGGCCGTGGGTCGCCGAGCGCTACATCACCGCCCGCTCGCTGATCGCGTCCGCGCCGCAATCCATGCATCCCGTGACCCGGCAGATCATCCTCGGCGGCTCGCACCCGAGCGCCGTCGATGCCTTCGCGGCGTTTTACCAGCTTGAGGAGCTGCGCCGCGTGCGCGACCACATTTTCCGGTCGATCGATGCGCTGGCGTTGCCGACGGTGCCGACGGTCTACACCGTTGCGCAGGTGCTGGCCGACCCGATCGGGCTCAACAGCCGGCTCGGCACCTACACCAACTTCGTCAATCTGCTCGACCTCTGCGCGCTGGCCGTGCCGGCGTCGATGCACGGCGGCGGCACGCCATTCGGCATCACGCTCCTCGCCCTCGCCGGCGACGACGCCGCGCTCGCCTCGATCGGCCGCGTGTTCCATGCCGATACCGGCTTGCCGCTGGGCGCAATCGGCGCGCCGCAGCCGCCGCTCGCGCCGACTTCCAACCTTGCCGCCGCCGGCGAAATCGCCGTCGCCGTCGTCGGCGCGCATCTCTCCGGCATGGCGCTCAACGGCGAGCTCAAATCGTTCGGCGCGCGCTTCCTGCAAGCGACCACGACGGCCAAGAGCTATCGGCTGTTCGCGTTGCCGGGCGCCGCACCGCCTCGGCCGGGCCTCATCCGGGTCGGCGCCGAGGCCGGCGCCGCCATCGAGGTCGAGATCTGGGCCATGCCGGCGGATGAATTCGGCCGCTTCGTCGACGCGGTGCCGCCGCCGCTCTCGATCGGCACGCTGACGATCGCCGATGGCCGCGGCGTGAAGGGCTTCCTGGTGGAGGCCGAGGCGACGCGCGGCGCGCGCGACATTTCCGACTTCGGCGGTTGGCGCGCGTTCATGCAACAGGCGAAGCTGCGGGCGTGAGGCGGCATGGCCGGTCGAAGTCCGCTCTTCGTTCCTCATGCCGAGGAGCGAGCGCAGCGAGCGTTCGAAGCATGAAGGCACCGTAAGTCGGCTATAGCCGACTTACGCCCTCGATATTGCCGATCTCGGGTAAACCCGAGATCGGTGGCCGCCCATCCTTCGAGACGCGTCGCTACGCGACGCCCTCAGGATGAGGCGGTCCAAGGTCCGCGCGCGCGTCGGCGATGACCACGCGCCTCATCTCATCTCACGATATCAAACAGCTTCTTCGTTCCCGCGGCGCATTTTTCCGCGCCCGGGTTTTGGTTTCCTCTTTCGCACCTTCGTCGCTTCCGACCCCGAACGAGGGGGTGGGCGGAGCGCCGGGAGACGCGGTATTTCAGTTGTCGCGCTGGTAAGGCGCGACGCCACGCTTGCGAGGCGCGGGCTCGTCCCGTGCAACGGGACGACGCCTCGCGGCGCTCCGCCGTGGCGATTTTCGGCCCGGGGCCGCGCTTTCCGTCTCCGGCATTTGCCGCCGGATCCGCCGCGCGGACGCCTTACCGCCAAGACGCCTACCGCCAAGCGTGCCGCCGGCGAACGCGCCCCGGACCTCCGCGTGGCGCGGTTACGAGCCTCGGCCCACGGGACGCCACATCCCCGCTCCGCCTTCAGGATCGTCTCCGGAGACGCCCCTCATGAGCGAGGATGCGCGACTCATAGCATAGCCTCGATTTGTAGTCAACAACTATCTGCGTATCGTAGCCGATTTCCCGGCGCGGCCGGTTCGGGGAGAGGCGGGGCTCGCCGGCGACGCCGAGATCGGCCCATCCCAACGCTCGGAATCGCGGATAAAGCCCGCGGTGCGCGGCGGCGGCGCCGGCTCAATGAACGAAATGGAACTCGAGCACCGTCGCGCCGTCCTTGACCGACGTGCGAATGCGGTCGGCATTCTGCCGCAGCATGAACCCGGCCAGGCGCCGGTAGCCCTCTTCGGTCTCGATGATCTCGCGCCCGGAGGGCCGCTCATCTGGAAATTCGAGCGCCGCGCCGCGATAGCTGATCCGCACATCGAGGTTGAACTCGTCGAAGCGCGCCTCGATCGTGATCGGCCCCTGCGGCTCGCAATGCTCGCGAACGGCCTCGAGCGCCTGGTTGATGCCGAACGCGACGCGCACCAGCACGTCGGGGCGCGCGCCCCAACCCCGCCCGGCCGCCCCGAAGAATTCGTTCACCTCGGCGACCGCATCCGGCGCCGCCGGATCGAGCGTGAGCGTCACCCGCTGCCGCTGGCCGATGCGAAACAGCCCGTTGAGCAGCAATGCGGTCGTCGTGCCGAGAACGATGGACGAGCTCACGATCGGCTGGATCGCGTGCGGAATGTTCGAGGCGAAGCTCGGGATGAGCTCGGCCGCGACGCCGCTCGCGATGCCGAGACCGATCACGATGGTGCGCCGCGCATCCAGCATGCGCGAGGTGATCGTCTGCAGCCCGCTGATCAGCACGAAGCAGGCCGAGAACAGCAGCGCCGCCCCCATGACCGGACGCGGCATCAGGATGAGCGAGCCGGTCACCGAGGGAAGGAACGCGAGCGCGAGGAGGATGGCGCCGACCGCAAATCCGATCACCCGGCTGCTCATCCCGGTCGCCGCCTGCAGGCCGATATTGGCGGTCGACGGCGTGAGCCCCAACGTGCCGACCAGTCCGGCAAACATGTTGGCCAGCCCGTTGGCGAGCGTGCCGCGGCTGATCGAGCCCATCTCGGCGCGTACCCATCCGGCGTCGTTGATCCGTTGCAGCGCCGTGATGTCGCCGATGCCCTTGAGCGTGACGGCGAGCGCCGCGACCGTGAACGGCATGATCATGTCCGGCGAGAACGCGAAGCCGCCATGCGCGAAATGCGGTATCGCGAACAGGCGCAATTCGCTGAGCACGCCCATCGCTTCCTTCGGCAACACCCCGGTGAGGATCGCCAGGCCATAACCGGCAGTGATCCCGATCATCGTGCAGAACAGCTTGGCCTGGCCCCTGCCCCAGACGTTCAAGCCGACGGTGGTCATGAGCGTCACGGCGCCGACCAGCCAATAGTCGCGGCCGACCGGCTCCTTCACGCCGATGCCGATCACGTAACGGCAGCCGATCGCCGCGATGCTCGTGCCGACCAGGAAAATGACGAGGCCGCCGATCTCGGGCGGCAGCAGCGGCCGGATGCGGTGCAGGATCGGCGACAACACGGACTGGATGACGCCGGCAAACATGGTCATGCCGAAGACAAGGGGGAGGCCGCCGAATTTCAGCGCGGCAATCGAGGGCTCGAGGAAGATTCCGTCATGGCACGACGGACAGAGGAACCGGCTGCCGACCGGTCCCCGCGGCAGTGATTGCAGGATGGCGGCGATGCCGAGTGCCAGCAGCGAAAGGCCGAGCATGTTGACCGAATCCTCGGTCGGCAGTTCGGCCAGCTGGATCACCAGCGCGGGAAAAATGAGCTGGATCCGCACCAGGCTGACGTGCTGGAAGCCGATGAACGCGGTGAGGAGCGGCGGCGGAACGTCGTCGAGGCCGTAGGTCAACTCGCCGGGCTTCTTCGGCTGCGCCGACGGACGCGTGCTGCGCCACGCCTCGAGCCACGCGCCAAGATCCAACACGCTTGCGGCGATTCGCGTGAGCCTCTTCCGCCCGGGAGCGTCGGGCATGCCGGTCACGGCCGCAGCTTGCCGATGCCGTCGGCTTGCGTGGGAAAGATCAGAAACTCGCTGGTGAAGCCGCCGATGTCGAACAGCCGCCGCACTTCGCCGGTCACGCCGCAGAGCGCGAGCTTGCCGTCGCGTCCCGCCGCGGCGCGATTGGCGATCAGCAGGGCGCGAAACCCGGCGCTGCTGATATAGGCGATGTTCTTCAGATCGACCACGAGCGAGCCACGACCGGCCTGCAGGAGCGAGATCAATCGATCGCCGAACGCCTTCGACGTCGTGCTGTCGAGGCGGCCATAGGCCTCGACGATCGTGACGTCGTCGGCGACCGCTTCCACCAGTTTCATGCCGGCCTCCCCGTTATCATTCCGCCAGTCTCCGTCGTCATGACTCCAGTCGCTTCGTCAACCGCAGCTGATTGATGCCGTCGCGGCGGGTATATGTCAGCTCATCCATCAGATTGCGCACAAAATGCAACCCCACGCCGCCGGGTTCGCGCTGGCTGCTGCTGGCGTCGGGCGCCGGTACCGCGCCCGGATCGAACGGCTTGCCGTCGTCCTCCACGGTCACTTCGACGTTCCCGCAACGCAACGCGAGGCGCACCGCGATCTCGTGATGTGCCGCGTCCTGGTAGCCGTAGGAAATGATATTATTGAGGATTTCGTCAAGCGCGACGTTGAGAGCGAAGCTGACCTCGTGCGCGAACTGGTGGCGCGCCGCGAACTCGTCGACCATGTCCGCCACCCGAGTGATCTCGGATAGGTCGTTGCCGATCCTTATGTCACAGGATGCCGACAACCCCGCCTGCGGCGGAACCGAGGATCCGGCGTTCATCGCTTCGACGAGGTCCTGAGCGATTCTATCGCGGCACCATAGCCCCTTGCGCGACCTGCGTCATCGTCGAAAGGCATCCGCCAGCGGACCATGCGGCGGAGCGTGCGCGCGCTGCTTCGATCACCGGCGTTCGCGGCGGTCGATACGCCGCGATCGATCCGTCCGCGCCTCACGTCCCGTATCTGCGCTGGCCGAATTGAGCGAGAGGCGCCCGCCCGCCGGCTGCGACGATTCGACACCAGGGCGAAATCGCTTCGGATCGAATCGCGATTTCCCTCGTAAGCGTTTGTTCGGTCGCATGATCTATCCAAAAAGTTTGCAACTCTTCGGGACCATGCTCCAGCGGGTCGAATTGCCGCGCTCCCCGCGGAAGATCGAGAGAAGCGCGGGGGGACGCCGAACGGGAGGGCAAACCATCCGCCGCAACCATCGCGCGCCCCCATTGCGCCCTATCGCTCACCCATGGCGCGCCGCGCCGGGCCATGCTATTTCGGCCGAGCCGAGCCGCGGTGCGCGGCGTCGAGCGCCGCGCCGAAGCGACAGCGTGTTCCTTATCGCGTCGCCATGATTAGCGTCATGCTGCGGCGGCTTATTGCAAACCATTCGGCGCGAGTCCGAAGACGGGCTCGCCGGGATCACGGAGCGACCAATGCGGCAGATGCGGAACTTGAGCTATATCGTCGCGGCCGCTGCAGCGGTGTCGGCCATGACGGCAATGGCGTCGGCGGAGGACTCCTTGAAAATCGCCGTCGCCCAGCGCGGGGCCTGGGACACGGCGGCGGCGGAGCTCGGCCAGCGCGCCGGCATCTTCAAGAAGCACGGCCTCACGCTCGATGTGAGCTACCCCGAAGCCGAGGAGGCGATCGAACCCGCGGTGATTTCCGGCGGCGTCGACGTGGGATTGGGCGTCGGCATCGTCGACGTGCTGCGCGCCTATGCCACCAAGGGCGCCCCGGTTCGCATCATCGGCGCAACCATGACCGGCTCGGCCAATTACTGGTATGTGGCGGCGAGCTCGCCGATCAAGACGGTCAAGGACCTCAACGGCAGGACCATCGCATATTCCAAGGCGGATGCGTCCAGCCAGTACGACGTGTTCGACTTCATGCAGCGCTACCGCGTCAAGGCAAGGCCGGTGCTGATCACGGGCGCGACGGCGACGTTCGATGAGGTGATGGCGGGCAAGATCGACGTCGGCTGGGCGACGCCCCCGTTCGGCGTCGACGCGCTCGAGCAGGACCGAATTCGCGTTCTGGCGAAAGCGAACGACATCCCGAAGATCCGCGACAAGACCGGCAGCGTGATGATCGCGACCGCGGATACGGTGCAGCAACGCAAGGACGTCATCAACCGCTTCATGCAGGGCTATCGCGAGACCATCGACTGGATGTATTCGGACCCGGCCGCGCCCAAGGCCTACGGCGAGTTCGCCGGCATCCCGGAGGGGGTGGCCCGGCGCCTGCGCGACGAATTCTTCACCAAGGACATGCTGTCGCCGGACAGCGTCGTCGGCCTGAGCGCGACCGCCAAGGAGGCGGCGAAAACCAAGCAGATCTGGACGCCGCTGTCGAAGAAGCAGCTGGCCGAGCTCGTTCAAATCCCGCCCTCCGACCGCGCCAAGGCATCCGCCAAGGGCGGCTGGTTGCGGGTGTTCTCGCCACGCTCGCAGTGACCACGGCGGGACCGCCGTTGCCGTGGGCGGCCGCGGCCTGAAAGGCTTCCCGGCGGAAGCTGCGGCGGCGCGCGCGTAAGGGCGGATGTCGGGCGCTGCCGTCGCGCACGATGATCGCGCGCCTTCGCCCAGGCACGCCGGAAGAACACCGCGTAATCTCACCAGAGGCGACGCTCCTGCCGTTGCACGCGGGCAAAATCGCGCACGACCGTGCCGATGACGCCACGACGGGTCAGACGATTTTGCCCGCCGTACGCTCCTGTGCCCTACGCCCCTGCGCCCCTACTTCAGGGTCGCCGCGGGATAGCCGGCGACACCAGCGGGGAAGCCGGTGGTGAGGCCGGGAATGTCCACCGCGCCCGCATCCCAGTTCTTGTGCGCCAATTCCGGCACCATCCAGAACGCGACGGTGTTGGACAGCATCTCGCGCGCATCGCGCAGCGAATGCTTCATGCGGATCATGAACTGGTCGATCGCGCCGGCCTGCGTCACGAAGTAGTCGCCCGGGAGCGGCGGGCGGTCCGGCAGGTAGATGGTCGGGATGCTTGCGAACACCTCATCGGAAATGACCTTGCGGTAGAACAGAGGGCCCCATACGCGCTGCACGTAATAGTCGAGGTCCGCCGGGAGGAGCTGCGCCCCGCCGAGCGAGGGCCGAACCTGCGCATACGGGACGATCTTGATGCGATCGTCGGGCAGGGTGAAGCCGGACACCGCCTTGAGGAACAGCACCAGCCAGTTGGTGCCTTCGGTCAGTCCCGCCGAGACGTTGCTGCCAGCGCGGCTGCTCACCAGCACCATCGCATGCCGCCAGTCCAGCTTGAGGCTCGCGAGCGCGTCGTACACGTCCGACGCACCGCGCAGCGCGTCGAGCATGAACGTGCCGATCATCACGTTCACGAACGGGACCGGATACTGCGCGGACGTGCCGTTGAAGAAATCGTCATTCACGCCGGCGACGGTGAAGCGCTCGCCGTCGCCGAGCGAGTCGATATAGTTCAAGGTGCGGGCGCAGGCATAATCCACCAGGTTGCGAATCTGCGCCTTGCGCGTGCTCCAGGCGGGCTGGTCCAGCCGGTCGAGCCAGTTGTCCGTGGCGCGCGCATTGAGCGCGCGCACCTGCGCGACATGCGTGTGCAACGACGCGAGGCGCGCCTGCCAGCGCGCATCGCCGTTGGCCTTGATCTGGGCGAGATAGGCGAGCGCCGGCCCGATATGGCTGATCGCGGTCAGCTCGTAGAAACCGCTGGCGCGATCGGCGCGAAACCGCTGCTGGCCGAGCCGGGCGCCGTGGGCCGACTCGTAGACATAGATGTCGGAGCCGACGACCAGCACCAGCGGACCGGGAGCGGCGCCGCCGGCCTGCTCCCTGGCGACGACGGACTGCGTGAGCATCTGGCCCAGGGTGGGCTCCCCGGCGGGATAGCCGGGCTCGCCGCTGCCGGTGAAGTCGAAGAACAGCTCCATGAATTCGGCGGGCGCCGTATAGCCGCCGGCCGTCTGCGCCGCTGCCGGCGCCAGCGCCGGCGTGGCGAGGAGCAGGAGCGCGCTCAGCGCGTAGAAGGCGAGGCGGAGATGTCGCACGCTGGGGTTTCCTTCCGTTGCGCCGGGGGACGAGGAGACGCAAGCAGGTCATATCCGGATCGCCCCGGCAACGGCGAAAATCGGCGCCGCGGAAGTCGGCGCGCCACCCCGGCGAGAGCGGGATTGCGCGGTTCGATCGCAATCTCCGCAGAGACGCTACGATGATGATGCTGCCGTTGCGCGTGGGCAAAATCGCGCGCCGCCGTGCCGACGACGCTACGATACGTCAGGCGATTTTGCCCACCCTACGGTCACCGGCCGGGCGCAAGTGGATGCCGTGCATTGCGTATGCACGCGCGCCGAACGGTTCGCCGTCATAACCCCAGGGCGAGGCCTCCATTGGGCCGGTCGGCCGGGGGGTTGGCGTCGCTCTGCTGTTGCCGAAGCTCGGCGCGCTTTTGATAGGTTTCGATCTCGACGCGCTCCGCGGCCTTGAGCGCCGCGCGGGCAAAGGCGCGCAGGACATCGTCGTGGATTTTCCCGCCGGTCGTGCGAATGGCGCGCATCGCCTTAACGGCTGCGTCGATTTCCGCATCAGTCGCCATGGACGGGCTCCTTATGGACAGCGATGCCCCCGGCGATCGGTCTATGCCGGGGCGGGCAAAGAGAAGCCCCGGGCCGTGGCAGGTCACCGGGGACTTTTGTGCAGCGACGTTTCATCACGAGTCTGGCGGATCGTGACTGTTCCAAGCCTAGTACGGCGGCCGCCATTTCCGCAACCGTGCGGCGTTGAAATTTGGCCGCTGTGACATTTCTGCAAGCGAAAATCCGGCCGTCATCGCGGGCGGCAAACCGGGTCTGCTCCCCCATTGCGGCTGGTGGAGGACCGGGGTCGTGGGTGGATGCGCTTGGCGGTGCGTCAATCTCACGACTCCCACCCCCCCAACCCTTCCCCACACGGCAAGTCGGGCTTGCCCGACTTCCGCACTCAAAGGCGAAACCCGGGCAGGCCCGGGCCGGCCCAATGCCGCGTCCCGGCCATCCACGTCTTTGCGGGTCGTGCAGAGAGACGTGGATGGCCGTGACAAGCACGGCCATGACGACCGGAGAGGCGACAGGAGTCGCTCATTTGCCATGGCGGGCCCTAGACTACTCTCGCTTCGCGGTGGCGGACTTCACCACCTTGGCCCACTTGCCGGTGTCGCGCAGCCAGACCTTGCCGAACTGGTCGGGGCTCAGGACGATCGGCCGCCCGCCCACGTCGGCGAGGCGCGCCGCGATGCGCGGATCGGTCAGCCCCGCATTGATCTCGCGGTTGAGCGTGGCGACGATCTCCGCCGGCGTGCCGGCGGGAACGCCGATCCCGGTCCAGCCGCTCACCTCGTAGCCCGGCACGGTTTCGCCGATGGTCGGCACGTCGGGGATGGCGTTGGATCGCGCCGGGCCGGTGACGGCCAGCGCGCGCAGCGCGCCCGACTGGATGTGCGGCAGCGAGTTGGGCAAGGCGTCGATCCCGGCCTGCACGCGGCCGCCGATGAGGTCGGTCACCATCGGCGCACCGCCGGGATAGGGCACGTGCACCATCTCGACCCCGGTCATGATCTTGAACAGCTCGCCCGCCAGATGGCTGATCGTGCCGGTGCCGAACGAGGCCAGGTTGATCTTGCCGGGATTGGCCTTCGCATAGGCGATGAACTCGGCGACAGTGCTCGCCGGCACCGACGGGCCCACCTCCAGAACGAAGGGCAGATCGACCAGGCCGGCCACAGGCGCGATGTCGTGCAGGAAGTTGAAGGGCAGCGTCCCGTAGAAGGTCGCGTTGATGGCATTGGTGGTGGTCACGAACAGGAGCGTGTAGCCATCGGGCGGCGCATTGACCACCGTCTGGGCCGCCAGGTTGGTGCCGGCGCCGGGCTTGTTCTCGATGACGAAGGACTGGCCGAGGCGTTCCGCCAGCCAAGCGCCCATAATCCGCGCCACGAGATCGGTCGAACCGCCGGCCGGATAGCCGAGCACCAGGCGCACCGGCCGCGCGGGATAACCTTGCGCGCCGGCGCGGCGCGCGGCGGCCGCGAGCGCGGCGGCACCCGCGGCCATCCGCAGAAATGCGCGGCGGGGAAGCGTCATGGCGATCCTCCCTCGAGGCTGCAGGGCGATGCCCCAGGCGTTTGCGGCCCGCCTACATTCATTCTCGACGCGTGGGCACGGCGGCAGTCATCATCGGGGAAAGAGCGGAAAGCAGAGCCCGCGCCTTTGCCCACCCTAGAGCCTCGATGCCGGCTCGCAGGACGGCGCGTTTCCCCGGTAGCTCCCGCGCAGGCTACAACTTCGCTCCGGCTTGCGGAAGCGCCCGCGCGGCGGGCGGCGCCGCATCAACAGGGGAGTTTCCACCGTGACCGATCCCAGCGCCGCCAAGCCCCTGCTCGACCGAGTCGAGACCTATCTTGCGGGCGTCTTCCATCCGTTTCCGCACGAGCGCGTCGTCGCCTCGGCCATCCAGTCGTTCTACGGGTGGTTCTTCGCGTTTCTGCGCAACGCCTTCATCTGCGGCGTGCTGCAGTATCTTGCCGACGCGAGCGGGAGCACGATGCTGCAAATATTGGCCATCATCGCCTATGCCGCGCTCGCGGCTTATTGCTTGTCGTATGTCAATATGTGGGTGCTGACCCCTTTTCACTTCGTAAAGCACAAGCGACTCGGATTTTGGCTTGATGGACTGGCGACAGTGGCCGTTCTGCTGTCGCTGGGATACGCGATCCTGGCGGGAACGCGGTTCGCTATCGACGAAATCGCAAAAGGACACGCCGCGTCCCGCGGCAACGCTCCCATCAGTCCCGCCCGCCAGCCCGGCCTGTAGCGCGCGGAGACGCGAATGTCTGATCCAGTCACTGCTCTCTCTGCGCGGAAATTTGGCCGATGCGTCGAGACCCGCCCTCATCCTGAGGAGGCGCGCCGCCGTCTCGAAGGATGAGGGCGCCACCGATGTCCGGTTTGCCCGGAATCGGCAGCATTGAGTACGGGAGGTGCGGTGCCTCGCACGCTTCGAGACGCCGCGCCCGAAATCGGGCGCGGCTCCTCAGCGTGAGGGCAAGAGAAGTCAATCGTTACCGACCACCGCGCTGGGTACAGCCGGACCAACTGCATCTTCGTCGTCGGAAGCTTCGCACGATCGTCCGCTGTGTGGGGCCTGCGCGCGTCAGCGCGGCGAGATCTAGCACCGCGACGATCACCGTCGGCAGAAATACGAGACTAAACCGTCTCCGCATAGGCCTCGTATTCCTCGCGCACCTTCATGATGTGGAGGCGCATGGCGCCGGCGGCGACCTCGCGATCGCCGCGCAGGATCGCGAGCACGACGCGGCCATGCTCCACGTGCGAGTTCGCGAGCCGCCCGAGATTGCGGAACTGGGCGCGGCGGAACGGCTGCACCCGGTAGCGCGTCGCGTGCGTCATCTCGGCGAGATAGGCGTTGTGCGCGCCGGCATAGATCGCGGCGTGGAGGGCCTCGTTGACCTCGTGATAGCGCTGCGGATCGCCGCCGTGGATGAGCGCGCGCAATTGCTCGTGCACGGTTTCGAGCAGGCCGCGCTCGGCGGCGTTCATGCGCTCGGCGGCGAGCCCCGCGCACAGCGCCTCGAGCTCCGCCATCGCCTCGAACATGCCGATGAGGCGCTCCTCGCTCGGCCGCGCCACGACAGCGCCGCGATGGGCGCGCACCTCGACCAGGCCGCTGGCGGCGAGCTGGCGGATGGCCTCGCGCACCGGCGTGCGCGACACGCCGAAGCGGCGCGCCAGCTCGGTCTCGTCGAGGCCGGCGCCGGGGGCGATGAGGCCGCGCACGATGTCGTCGGCGAGCGCAAGACGCAGTTCGTCCGCCAGGGTCCGGCGGCTTCCTCCGACGAGCGGCGCCGCCGTGGTCTCGACCGCAGTCACGATCGCGGGCCTGGCCTGATCGGCGAGCGTCATGGCGGCGACTCCGCCGGGGCGTCGATCGCGCTGACGTGGCCCACAACCACCCGCCAGCCCTCCGGGCAGCGCACCCAGGTCTGGGTCTGACGCCCGACCTTGCCGGGCGCGGTGTCGCGCCGGAACAGCGTCGACGCGACCGCGTAGTCGCGCCCATAGGTGGTGATGACCGTTTTCGACAAGGTGCGCGCCAGACCGACCGGCGAGCGGGTGGCGCGGAAGCTCTTGATCTCGCCGTAGCCGTAGAGGTTCTCGGTCGCGCCATAGCGGATCGTGCGCGCATCATCGCGGAAGAGCGCGTCGAGCGCGTCGACGTCGTTCGAGACGAGCGCCCGCTCGTAGCGCTCGAATGCAGCCCTCACTTCGGCGACGATCTCCGGCAGGTCGATGTCCATCATTTCCTCGTGCGAGCATCGGCAGAAGCGACAAACTCGGTCTACTCCCTCCCCCGCTTGCGGGGGAGAGGTGGGGAGGGGGCATGCTTGCTCGAATCTGGATTTAGGGGTCCGCGCCCGCGCAAGTCTTGAAGCAGGTCCCAACCCTGATGCACGCCTCCACCCTGATGCACGCCCCCGCCCTGATGCACGCCCCCGCCCTGTCCCTCCCCCGCAAAGCGGGGGAGGGTACGATGTGGCATCGCCCGTGGCTCTGCCCCTGCATACGTTGTTCATTTGCGCGCGCTCGCTTTCTTGCTCGTCTTGAGCGCGGGCTCGGTCGCGCCCACGACCCCCGCCTGTTCGAGCGCGTGGGCGATGCGCAGCGCGACCTCCTCGCGCCACGGCGCCGCGATGACCTGTACCCCGATTGGCAGTGGTTTCAATGCAATCGGAACCACCACCACCGGCAGGCCGATGAACGAGATCGGCTGGGTGTAGACGCCGAGATTGGCGCGCACGTTGAGCTCGACGCCATCGAGCACGAATGTCTGCTGGCCGATCGCCGGCGCGGTGCAGGGCGTCGCCGGCGCCAGGATAGCGTCGACGTTCGCAAACAGCGCCAGCACCCGCTCGCGATACCAGCGGCGGAATTTCTGCGCCTTGACGACATGGGCGGCGGGGATCATCGCGCCCGCGATCAGCCGGTCGCGCACGGCGGGATCGAAGTCGCGCGCGCGTGTGCGCAGGCGCTCGACATGCAGCGCGGCGCCTTCGCTCGCGGTGATGACATAGGCCGCGGCCCGCGCGCGCTGCGCCTCGGGGAGATCGATCTCGTTCTTGGCGCCGAGCGCGGCGGCGACGAGGGCGAGCGCGGCCTGCGCCTGCGGGAACATGCCGGTGCGGAAATAGCCGCCGGCGACGGCGATGCGCAGATCGCCGAAGCCTTGGCTCAGCAACGGCGTCACCGGCTGCGCCAGGCGGTCGGCGCAGACCGGATCGTCGCGGTCGTGGCCCTGCATGGCGTCATAGGCGAGCGCGAGATCGCGCGCGCTGCGCGCGAGCGGCCCGACATGATCGAGGCTCGCCACGAACGGAAACGTGTGCGCGCGCGAGAGCCGGCCATAGGTCGGCTTGAGCCCAAAGATGCCGCACAGCGACGACGGCACCCTTATCGACCCGTTGGTGTCGGAGCCGAGCGCGAGCGGCACGAGGCCGCCGCCGACCGCGCCGCCGGAGCCGCCGGAGGAGCCGCCGGTCATGCGGCTGACGTCGTGGGGATTGCGCGAAGGCCCGTAGTGCACGTTCTCGCCGGTGAAGTCGTAGGCGTATTCGCCCATGTTGAGCGCGCCGAGGAGCACCGCGCCCTGCGCCTCGAGGCGCGCGATCAGCGTGGCGTCGCGCGCGGCCGGCGCGCGGTCGCGGTTGATCTTGGAGCCCGCGAGCGTGGGGAGCCCCGCGATGTCGAACAGGTTCTTGACCGCGAACGGCACGCCGGCGAGCGCGCCGAGCGGCCGGCCTTGTTTGCGCGCGGCGTCGATCGCGTCGGCCCTCTCGAGCGCGCGCTCCGTGACCACGGCGGTGAAGGCGTTGAGCACGGGGCCGTACTTGGCGATGCAGGAGAGCGCGGCGCCGACCACCGCGGCCGCGCTGGTCGTGCCGTCGGCGACGGCCGCCGCGATCTCGCTTGCGTGGGACCAGGCGGTGTCCATGCGCGGCGCCTAGAGCCGATTTCGATCGATGCAAGCCACAGATGCGGTGCCCGTTGCTGCGCCCTCTCCCCTCGCGGGAGAGGGCTGCTCGAACGGATCAACGCAGAAGGAGCGGTGAGGGGGCGCATCAAGGTCCCCCTCACCCCTCCGCATTCGTGGACGCACCGATGAGCCCTCTCCCGCGAGGGGAGAGGGCGCAACTACGCGCGCCGCGCCTGTGGCTTAAATCGCCGTCATTCTGAATCCGTCAGAACCTACACTACGCCACGAAGACCGGCGCTGGCTCGGCATCGTCCGGCAGCGGGAAATCCGCGAAGGCGTCGGCGAAGCGCAAGGTCACCGCGAGGTTGGTCTTGACCGCGCCCTTCCACGCCGGCTCGACCGGCAGGTCAAGCACATGCGCCGCCGCGTCGACAAAATCGCCGAGCGGGTCGCGCACCGGCGCCTTGCGCTTG
Source organism: uncultured Alphaproteobacteria bacterium (assembly GCA_963821505.1). Classification (GTDB taxonomy): domain Bacteria; phylum Pseudomonadota; class Alphaproteobacteria; order Rhizobiales; family Xanthobacteraceae; genus VAZQ01. The sequence goes on along the minus strand of CAWGEH010000004.1, from coordinate 155,265 downwards.
ATCTTGGCTCGCACCGTTTTCGTCGCGCGCGCACGCGACGTCTTGGATTTTCCCTTGCTCAGCGATTTGGCTCGCTTTGTCATTGCTGTTCCGATGTCTCCTTATGTCAACATGTCAACGGCACCAATCCATGACCGTCATCCTGAGGTGCGAGCGTAGCGAGCCTCGAACGATGAACGGCCCCCGTCGTTGCCGCTTGCGGCCACACCCGGGCCGTCGCCCTTCGAGGCTCGCCCACGCGGCCAAGCTTGCGCAGGCTGCGTAAACCTGCCTGCGCTGGGCTCGCACCTCAGGGTGACGGTCAGAGGGAGTCATTTCGTTGCCCCAGGCCATCCACCCGCTACGCGAAGGTCGGGTGCGGAATCGCCGCCAGCAGGTCGCGCGTATACTGCGCCTGCGGCGCGAAGAGAACCTGTTCGGTCGGTCCCTGCTCGACGATCTTTCCCGCCTTCATGACGATGACACGATCGCACAAAAGCCGCACCACGTTGAGGTCGTGGGAGACGAAAAGATACGCCATCCCCAGGGAATCCTTGAGCTCCTGCAGCAGATTGAGCACGACCGCCTGCACCGAGACGTCGAGCGCCGCGGTCGGCTCGTCGAGAATGACGAGATCGGGACGAAGCGCGATCGCGCGCGCGATGCCGACGCGCGCCTTCTGCCCGCCGGAGAGCTGGTGCGGGAAACGGTCGAGAAGGTCTATCGGCAGACCGACTTGGCGGGCGAGCACCTCGCAGCGCGCGCGCACGGCGCCGCGCCCCTTCACGTCACCCAGCCGCAGGATCGGATCGGCGATGGCGCGCGCGGCGGTGAAGCGCGGATTAAGGCTGTCGGTCGGGTCCTGGAACACCATCTGGATGCGCTTGCGCATCGGCAGCCGGGCGAACGCCTTGGCCGGGATGGCGCCGATATCCTCGCCGTCGAACATGATGACGCCGTCCGTCTTGTCGATGAGACGCATCACCATGGTCGAGGTGGTCGACTTGCCGCAGCCGGATTCGCCGACCAGCCCGACGCTCTCGCCGCGGTTGACCGCGAAGCTGATGCCGTCCACCGCGCGGAAGGCCTCGGGCTCGGGCGCGGGCTTGCGCTGGAATATTTTGCCGGCGATGCCCTTGCGCGGGTATTCCTTGACCAGCTTCTCCACCACCAGCAGCGGTGTGCCGCTCTTTCCGTCATGACCGGGCTTGTCCCGGCCATCCACGTCTTCATTGCCGCGCGAAAGACGTGAATGCCCGGCACAAGGCCGGGCATGCCGGTCGAGAGATTGGTGCGGCGCGGCCGCGTCGTCCGGCAGGAGGTCGCGCAGCGACACGCCGGGACGCGGGGTCGCGCGCATCAGCTTGCGGGTGTAGGGATGCGACGGCGCGGTGAAGATCGCACGCGAGGCCGCGGTCTCCACCACGCGGCCCTTCTCCATCACCACCACGCGGTCGCAATAGGTGGCGGCGAGGCCGAGATCGTGGGTGATGAGGATGGTCGACATGCCGCGCTCCCTGGTGAGCTCGACGATCAAATCCATCACCGTCTTCTGCGTGGTCACGTCGAGGCCGGTGGTCGGCTCGTCGGCGATGAGCAGCTGCGGGCGGCAGGCGAGCGCGAGCGCGATCACGACGCGCTGGCACATGCCGCCGGAGAGCTCGAACGGATAGGCGTGGTAGCGCTCGCGCGGGCGCGCGATGCGCACCTGGTCGAGCATTTCGATGGCCTTGTCCGTAAGCGCGGAGGAATCCACCTGCGAATGCTGCTCCAGCACATCCTCGATCTGGTGGCCGACCTTGCGGATCGGGTTGAGCGCCGCGCGCGGGTTCTGGAAGATCATCGACATTTCGCGCCCGCGCAGGCCGCGCATCTGGTCTTCGCTGGCGGCGCGCACGTCGAGACCGGTGAAATGCACCGCGCCCTCGGCGATGCGGCCGGCGCGATCGAGGATGCGCATGACGGCGTAGGAGGTGACCGACTTGCCGGAACCGGACTCGCCGACGATGCCGACGGTCTCGCCCTTGGCGATGCGCACATCGACGTGCTGCACCGCGCGCACGATTCCGCGGCGGGTGGAGAACTCGACGGTGAGGTCGGCGACGTCGAGGAGGGGAAGCGGTTCGGTCATGGGGTTAGGACCTCACGCGGAATTTCTTGACTGTGGTGTCGATCCGAGCTCCGTCCTCATCCTGAGGAGGCGGCGAAGCCGCCGTCTCGAAGGATGGGGGAGCCTGTGCCCCTCATGCTTCGAGACGCCGCGCATGCGCGGCTCCTCAGCATGAGGGCGAAAGAGCGAGCCGTTGGACCTCGCCATGATGGTCTCGCCCATCGCCCCGCTCACGTGCGGCGCTGCGGATCGACGATGTCGCGCAGGCCGTCGCCGAGCAGGTTGAAGCAGAACACCGCGATCATCAGCGCGGCGCCGGGAAAGAACGCGATCCACCATTCGCCCGAGACCATGAAAGCGGAGCCTTCCGCCACCATGATCCCCCATTCCGCGGTCGGCGGGCGCACGCCCAGCCCGATGAACGACAGCCCGGCGGCGTTGAGGATGGCGTAGCCCATGGTGAGCGACATCTGCACCACCATGATCGGCATGATGTTGGGCAGGATCTGTCCGAGCAGGATGCGCGTCTCGCCGTTGCCGGAGAGCCTGGCCGCCTGCACGAAGCCGGCCTCGCGGCGGACATTGGCTTCGGCGCGCGCGACGCGGGCGTAGAGCGGAAAGTTCACGATCGCGGTCGCCAGCACGATGTTCTGCACGGTGTTGCCGAGCGCGGCGACGATGCCCATGGCAAGGACGAACAGCGGGAACGCCATGATGGTGTCGGCGACGCGGCCGACGATGCGGTCGGTCCAGCCGCCGAAGAAGCCGGCGGCGACGCCGGCGAGCCCGCCCATGAGGAAGACAAGCGCGACCGAGGCGACGGCGATGAAGACATCGAGCCGGGTCGCCACCACGACACGGCTGAACACGTCGCGGCCGAGCTGGTCGGTGCCGAACCAGTGCGCGGCCGACGGGCCCTTGAGCGCGGCCGCGGTGTCGCTCGCGAGCGGGTCGTGGGGCACGATGTAGGGCCCGATCAGCGCCGCCAGCACGATCACCAGAAACAGCGCGAAGGCAAAGCCGGTGACGGCGTTCTCGCCGAGGATATAGCGGGCGTGCCGGAGAGCGGCGCCCAGACCGGTGTTATGGCGCGTGTCGCGGGCGGGAAGTTCGTCCGGCAGCGCGATATTGGTCATGCCTCGACCCTCACGCGCGGATCGATCACCCCGTAGAGGATATCGATCAGCAGGTTGAGCGTCACGTACATCACCGCCATGGTGAGCACGAAGCCTTGCAGCGGCGCGAAATCGGACGCGATCAGCGCCTCGACCGCGAACGAGCCGATGCCGGGCCAGGCGAACACCTTCTCGACCAGCACGTTGGCGCCGAGCAGGAAGGAGAACACCATGCCGAGCGTGGTGATGACCGTGATCATGGCGTTGCGGAAGGCATAGGTGACGATGACCGTGTACGGCGTGAGCCCGCTGGCGCGCGCGGTGCGCACGAAGTCGGAGGCGAGCACGGCGAGCATGGAGGCGCGCGTCATGCGCGCGATCGGCGCGAGCGAGAAGATGCCGAGCGTCAGCGCCGGCAGGATCAGCTGCTTGAGGGCGGCGACGAACACCTCGCCGTCGCCCGCGATCAGGCTGTCGATCAGGTAGAAGCCGGTCACCTGCGGCGGCGGGCTGAAGAACACGTCGAGCCGCCCGAGCGGCGCCGGCGCCCAGCCGAGCAGATAATAGAACACGTAGATCAGGATCAGCCCGGTGAAGAATACCGGCAGCGACACGCCCGCGGTCGAGATCACGCGGCAGGCATGGTCTATGAGCGAGTTCGGCCGCGTCGCCGCCAGGATTCCGAGCGGCACGGCGATCACCATCGACACGACCAGCCCGAGCAAGGTGAGCTCGGCCGAGGCCGGCAGCCGGGCCTTGATCTCCTGCCCCACCGGCTGTCCTGTCGTGAGCGAGTTGCCGAGGTCGCCGCGCGCGAGGTCGCCGACGTAGCGGATGAACTGGATGTAGAGCGGCTTGTCGAGCCCGAGCTTGACGCGAATCTGCTCGATCGCCTCCTTGGTGGCGGCCGGCCCCGCGAAATAAGCCGCGGGGTCTCCCGGCAGCGCGCGCGTGAGCAGGAAGGTGACGATCACCACCCCGATCAAACTCGGCACCGCCATCATCAGCCGCCTGAGGATCATCATCAGCATGGTTGACGTCTCCCACCCATCGCTGTCGTCCCCGCGGAAGCGGGGACCCATATTCCAGAGGCCGCTGTGTAAGGCACGATGGGTCCCCGCTTTCGCGGGGACGACGGCATCGGGCTCAGCCCTTCACCAGCGCGCGGTAGTCGAGCCGGCGGTGGAACCAGTACTGATAGCCCGACACGTTCTTCTGCATCGCGACGTTGACGAAAGGCTGGTAGAGCGGGATGCGCGGGATGTCGGCATAAGCGAGATCGACGAAGCCTTTGACGTCCTTGTCGTAGCTCGCCTTGTCGCCTTCGGCCGCTGCGGTCACCGCGCCGTCGATCAGCGCGTCCATGTCCTTCGACTGGTAGCTCATGGTGTTGAAGATCGAGTTCTTGCCGTGATAGCACCAGATGAAGAAGTACTCGGGGTAATCGAGCCAGCCCGAGAACACGTTGGTGTAGAGCGGCAACACCTTCTTGTTGAGCTCGGTGCGCCAGGTCGCGCCCGGGATCTTGTTGATGGTGCACTTGATGCCGATCTGCGCGAGGCTCTCCTGCGTGAGCACGCAGAGCGGCTCGTTGACGCCGGCGAAGCCGAGATCGAACGAGAGCGTGGTCTCGAAGCCGTTGGGATAGCCGGCTTCCGCCATCAGCGCCTTGGCCTTGGCGATGTCGGTGTTGAACTTGTGCGGCTGCGGCCACGCCACCTCGGTCGGTGCGTCGGCAGCGGCGCCGTACATCGGCTTGGCGAGGCCGAACAGCACCGCGTCCATGATCTTCTGGTAGGGCAGCGCGTAGGCGACCGCCTGGCGCACCTTGAGATTGTCGAACGGCGGGTTCTTCACGTTCATGCCGATATACTGGATGCCGTTGGAATACGGCGTCGACACGATGGTGAGCTTGCCGACGTTCTTGAGCTCGACGAAATCCTTGTTCGGCAGATCGTAGGAAATGTCGGCGTCGCCGCGCTCGAGCAGCGCGCGCCGGTTGCCGGCGGACGGCACCATGCGCCAGACGATGCGCTTGACCTTCGGCAGCGGCCCGCCGGTCCACTTGTCGTTGCGCTCGAGGATGACCTCGGTGCCCGCGTTCCAGCTCACGACCCGGTAGGCGCCGCTGCCGGCGGTGTTCTGCTTGGTATATTCGAGGCCCCAGGGATCTTTTTCGCTGGCGTGCTTCTTGACCAGCCCGGAATTGTAGATCGCGGGCACGATGACCGCGAGATCGGGCACGCTGAGGCGATCCTTGCGCAGGAAATCGACGCGGATGGTGCTGTCGTCGACCACGACGAACTGCTCCGGCTTGGTCAGCGAGCCGGCGCCCATCTGGAAGGTCGGAAATCCGCCGACGGTGACGGCGCGGTCGAGCGACCACTTGACGTCCTTGGCAGTGACCGGGGTGCCGTCCTGGAACACCGCGTTTTTCTTGAGCTTGAAGGTGACCGACATGTCGCCGAGCTTCATGTCGTCGGCGAGCTCCATCGTGAACTTGTCGCGATCGTAATATTGCTCGCCGTTCGCGAGCGTCTTCATCTCGTGGCTGATGAGGCGGTCGTAGCAATTCCAGGACACCTCGTAGCCGGGGACGTTGGTGCCGACGCCGTGGATGTCGATGTTGTTGGGACCGCTCTCGGAGACGATGAGCAACGTCTCCTGGCGCGACTGCGCCTTGGCGGACGACCAGATGGCCGGGGCCACCGGCAGCGCGCTGCCGGCCGCGAGCGCGGTCATCGACTTGAGGAATTCGCGACGCTTCATGCCAACCTCCAATCAGAACGTGCCCGACCGAGGTTCCGCAAAGGTCATGCCAGGAACGGAACAGCGCGCGTAATCTCTGATAACCGACTGACATTGATGAAAAATCTACGAGCGGGCGTGCTCGCGGGCGGACGAAGTGGCGCCAAGCCATTGCATACAATTCGCCAATGCGCGCCTAATCGCTAAGCATCCCCTATTGGCGTCAGGCGGACGGATGGGCCGCTTTTGTTGGACCAAGGCCGCCGACATCAGCCCAGGCGCTTCGCACGTTCGTGCTCGAAACTTCAGCGATTGCCCAACAAACGGGCGCGCCACCGCGCCCCGCACTCGGTGACCTTCCCTCCCCCCGAACCCGGGCAGGGCCCGGGGCGAGTGGGAGAGGGAGCAGAGCGGCGTATGTCGCTTCCGCCGAATTCCATTTCCCCTGCGATACGCCCCTAGCCCCGCCGATTGGCACGTCCATTGCTAATTCGTCGGCGGATGCCGGGCGCGCAGCGCCGGCACAACGATGGAGCGTGCCGCCATGTCAACGTTCGACAACCCCTTCGATCCCCGGCACCGGCTCACCCGGGCAGGATGCGCCTGCGGACGGCATCGCAGCCAAGCCGAGCACGATCATGCCGAGCACGACGACGAGGCACGGCGGCAGCTGCAATGCGTGGCGGTCGAGCGCCAACGGGAGAGCGAGGACAAGCGCTACGAGGGCGTCGTCGCCTCGGCCGTGATACGCGCCATCTTTCCCAGGGATGCCGCGCGCCGCGCGTTCCTCAAATCGGTGGGCGCGGCGACCGCGCTCGCCGCGCTCTCGCAGTTCTTCCCGCTGCGCACGGCGACCGAGGTGTTCGCGCAAGGCGGCGCGATCGAGAAGAAGGACCTCAAGGTCGGATTCATCCCGATCACCTGCGCCACGCCGATCATCATGGCGCATCCCATGGGCTTCTACACCAGGCACGGGTTGAACGTGGAGGTGATCAAGACCGCGGGCTGGGCGGTCATCCGCGACAAGACGCTCAACAAGGAATACGACGCCGCACACATGCTCTCGCCGATGCCGCTCGCGATCACGCTCGGCGCCGGCTCGAACCCGATCCCCTATACCATGCCGGCGGTCGAGAACATCAACGGCCAGGCCATCACGCTCGCCACCAAACACAAGGACAAGCGCGACCCGAAAGCGTGGAAGGGTTTCAAATTCGCGGTGCCGTTCGACTACTCCATGCACAACTACCTGCTGCGCTACTACGTCGCCGAGCACGGCCTCGACCCCGATCAGGACATCCAGATCCGCGCGGTGCCGCCGCCGGAGATGGTGGCCAACCTGCGCGCCGACAACATCGACGGCTTTCTGGCGCCCGACCCGGTCAACCAGCGCGCGGTCTACGACGGCGTCGGCTTCATCCACATGCTGTCGAAGGAGATCTGGGACCGGCATCCCTGCTGCGCCTTCGCCGCATCGAAGGAATTCGTCACCGGCTCGCCCAATACCTATGCCGCCCTGCTCAAGGCGATCATCGACGCGACCGCGTTTGCCGCCAAGCCGGAGAACCGCAAGCAGATCGCCGAGGCGATCGCGCCGGCGAACTACCTCAACCAGCCGGTGACGGTGGTCGAGCAGGTGCTCACCGGCACCTTCGCCGACGGTCTTGGCAACGTGCGGCGGGTGCCCGACCGCATCGACTTCGATCCGTTCCCGTGGGAATCCTTCGCGGTCTGGATCATGACGCAGATGAAGCGCTGGGGGCAGATCAAGGGCGACGTCGACTATGCCGGCGTCGCCAAGCAGGTTTTTTTGGCGACGGATACCGGCAGGCTGATGAAGGAGGTCGGGCTGACGCCGCCCTCCACCACCACGAAGAGCTTCGTGGTGATGGGCAAGACCTTCGATCCGGCGAAGCCCGACGACTACGTCAACAGCTTCGCCATCAAGCGCGTTTGAAATGCCGCACCGTCCTGGCCGGCTTGTCCCGGCCATCCACGTCTTGCTTGCGGCCATAAGTGGATGCCCGCGACGAGCGCGGGCATGACGAAACCAGAGAAACCGTTTCGCCGGGAGACGGAAAATGGCACTGACCTTGCGCGCCGCACTGGTTTCGCTGCTGCTGCTGGCTACATTCCTGCTGGCCTGGCACGTCGGCACGCGCGGCGCGGGACCGGTCGCGCAGATGGACCCGGAATACGCCAAGCTCATGGGCGCCACCGCGACGCAGGGCAAGTCGGCGATGCCCGGGCCGCTCGACGTTGCAGCCAAGCTCTGGGAGCATTTGAAGAACCCGTTCTACGACCACGGCTCGAACGACAAGGGGCTCGGCATCCAGCTCGCCTATTCGATCGCGCGGGTGACGGCGGGCTATCTGCTGGCGGTGGTGGTGGCGATCCCGATCGGCTTCCTCGTCGGCATGTCGGCGCTGATGAGCCGGGCGCTCGATCCGTTCATCCAGGTGCTCAAGCCGATCTCGCCGCTCGCCTGGATGCCGCTGGCGCTCTACACCATCAAGGATTTCGAGCCTGTCCGCGATCTTTGTGATCTTCATCTGCTCGCTGTGGCCGATGCTGATCAATACCGCCTTCGGCGTCGCCGCGGTGCGCAAGGAATGGCTCAACGTCGCGCGCACGCTGGAAGTCGGCACCTTCCGCCGCGCGTTCACCATCATCCTGCCGGCCGCCGCGCCGGCGATCCTGACCGGCATGCGGATTTCCATCGGCATCGCATGGCTCGTGATCGTCGCGGCCGAGATGCTGGTGGGCGGCACCGGGATCGGCTACTTCGTGTGGAACGAATGGAACAACCTCTCGATCACCAACGTGATCACCGCCATTCTGGTGATCGGCCTCGTCGGCATGGTCCTCGACCAGATTCTCGCCCGCGCCACGCGGCTGGTGACGTTTCCGGAGTGAAGGGCATGAAAGGCTCGTCTTTCACTCTGCCGTCATCGTCCGCGCAAGCGGACGATCCAGTACCCGGCGCTCTTGCTGTGATTACTGGATGCCCCGCTTGCGCGGGGCATGACAGCCGTGAATGTGGACGCTCCGGCGCATGACCGACAAGTTCATCTCGATCGAGGGCGTCAGCAAGCGCTTTCCGGCCCCGGGCGGCGGCGGCACCACCGTGTTCGAGGACCTCTGGCTGTCGATGGCGCGCGGCGAGTTCGTCTGCGTCATCGGCCATTCCGGCTGCGGCAAGACCACGGTGCTCAATATCCTCGCCGGGCTCGATCTGCCGTCGGAGGGCGCGGTGATCGTCGACAATCAGGCGATCGAGGGGCCGAGTCTCGACCGCGCGGTGATCTTCCAGAGCCACGCGCTGCTGCCGTGGCTCACGGTCAGGGGCAACGTCGTCTACGCCGTGGCGTCGAAATGGCGCTTCATGAGCAAGGACAATCTCCAGCGCCAGGCGCAGAAGTTCATCGACCTCGTCGGCCTCACCGGCGCCGAGCAAAAGCGGCCGGCGGAGCTCTCCGGCGGCATGAAGCAGCGCGTCGGCATCGCGCGCGCGCTGTCGATCGAGCCCAAGATCATGCTGATGGACGAGCCGTTCTCCGCGCTCGACGCGCTCACCCGCGGCACGCTGCAGGACGAGGTGCGGCGCATCTGCCTGGAGACCGGCCAGACCGCGTTCATGATCACCCACGACGTCGACGAGGCGATCTATCTCGCCGACCGCGTGGTGCTGATGACCAACGGCCCGGACGCGGTGCTGGCCGAGATCGTGGAAAATCCGCTGCCCAAGCAACGCCAGCGCAGCGACGTTCATCGCCATCCGCTGTACTACGCGGTGCGCAACCACATCATCGATTTCCTGGTGAGCCGCAGCAGGAATTTCGCCGACGAGATGAAGGGCAAGAGTTACGATCGCCGCCGCGTGCCGGTGGTGCGGCCGGGCGCGCCGGAGCCTGTGGTCGCGACCGACGCACCGGTCACGCCGTCATGGCCGGGCCTGATCCAAAACCGCGCCTGATCCTTGCCCGCGGGGTCTTGAATGCAGTCGAACGGATACGCAAGCAGTTCACGGAGGATGCCGCCGAACTCGCTGCCGCGCCGCAGTCAGAACCGCAGCAGATGTTCCTGCAATGCCCAAGCAGACCTCGTACGTCGCCACCCAGCAAGGAGACAGCCATGACGCGTGCCGATCTCACGGAGAAGATCCTCGACATCAAGCGCGAGAAGGGATGGAGCTGGAAACACATCCACGAAAAGATCGGCGGCACTTCCCCGGTGCTGCTGGTGGGCGCGCTGCTGGGGCAGATGAAGCTGACCAAGCCGCAGGCCGCCAATGCCGCCGAGCTGTTCGGCCTGTCGAAGGCCGAAGCGGCGCTGCTCAACGAGGTGCCGATGCGCGGCGCCGGGGTGGCGATGCCCCCGACCGATCCGCTGATCTACCGTTTCTACGAACTGGTGATGGTGAACGGACCGGCCTGGAAGGCGCTGATCGAGGAGGAGTTCGGCGACGGCATCATGTCGGCGATCGATTTCGACATGCAGATCGAGCGGCTGCCAAACCCGAAGGGCGATCGCGTCAAGATCACGATGTCGGGCAAGTTCCTGCCGTACAAGTATTACGGCAATTCCGGCAACGTGCCCGAATACGGATACAAGGAAGAGTGACAGGCGGCTGCGCCGGCTGATCCAAATCGCAGTCGCACCGTCTCGTCACGTGGCCGGAGCCGGCGCTGTCGCCGCGGCGTTCTGCATCACGCCGGCGACCGTCAGGTAGGTCGCGGTCCAGGCGTCCCTGACCGGCGGCGTGAAGTCAACGCCGAGCCCCTGCTCCAGGGTCCAGAGCAGCGCGGCGCCGACCGGCTCGTAGTGCTGCGCGGTCACGCCATAGCCGGCATGGCGGCGTCCGAGATCCGCGACCGCCGGGACGATCTTCTCGACCTGATGCAGGTTGCTCACCGCCACCGCGATCATCTGCATCAGCTTCTTCTTCTGCTCGGCGAGATCGCTCGGAAACAGCGAGCGCACCTCGGGCGCGATCGCAAACAGGCGGTCGTAGAACAGATCGGCCGCGGTGCCGGCGATCGGCGCGACCTTCGCGAACGACCGTTGAACGAGCTCGACTTGTTCCGGGGTCATGTGACGTCACCGCAAGAATGAATGTGCCGCCGGAAGGGGCGGCACATTCATGCTCCTCAGACCCGTGCTTCGGCGAGATTTGCCGTGCCCGCAGAAAGAAAGCTCTTGCGCAGATAGTACCACCAGGTGAGCGCCAGACAGGTCACGTAGAAAGCCAGATAGATTTCCAACGCGAGATAGGGCCCCCCGGTCGCGGCAATCGACGCGCCGAATCCGCGCGGAATCAGGTAGCCACCGCAGGCACCCACCGCACCGATAAATCCCAGCGCAGCGGCGCTTTCAATTCTGGCCGCATTCACGGCGCGTGCCCGATCCGCCTCGCCCGAACCCTTCGCTTCCCGAAGCTTATCCTCACGGAAGATCGACGGGATCATCCGATAGGTCGAGCCGTTGCCGATACCGGTGGCAATGAAGAGCATGAGGAACATCGCCAGGAACCCGGTGAAGTCCTTAACCTCCACGAAATACATGACGCCGATCGTCGCGGCGGCCATGGCGATGAAATTCCAGAACGTCACGATGGCGCCCCCGACCTTGTCGGCGAGCAAGCCACCGAGCGGACGCGACAGGGAGCCCACCAGCGGGCCGAGGAACGCGATGCCGACGGTGACCGCAGGGAACTGAGTCTTGATCAACAGGGGGAACGCAGCCGAATAGCCGATGAATGAGCCGAACGTCCCGATGTAGATGTAAGACATGATCCAGGTGTGCTTGCGCCCGACGATCGCGAGCGCTTCCCTGAAAGAGGAGCGCGCCGAGGTGAGGTTGTTCATGAACAACACCGTGCCGATCACCGCAATGACGAGCGGCAGGATCCACATCAGCCCGGCGTTGGCGAGATAGATCCCGTCCGGTCCCGGCGTCGCCTGGTAAAGGTTGATGAGCCCAACCCCCATCAGAATCGGCGTTAGCAACTGCACGCCGCTGACACCGATATTTCCTCCAGCAGCATTCAGGCCGAGCGCCCAGCCCTTCATGCGGTCCGGGAAGAAGAAGGAAATGTTGGCCATGCTCGAAGCGAAGTTGCCGCCGCCGAGACCGGCCGTCGAGGCAACCAGCAGCATCAGCCAGAACGGCGTGTCGGGCTGGGTCACGAAATAGGCGAGCGCGGTGGTGGGAATGAACAACACTGCCGCACTGAAAATCGTCCAGTTGCGGCCGCCGAACGCCGTGACCGCGAACGTGTAGGGAAACCGCATCAACGAGCCGATCAGTCCGGGCAGCGCGACAAGCTGAAACAGCTCGTCGGTGGTGTAGTGGAAGCCGGCCGCCGGCAGCTTGGTGGCGACGATGCTCCAGATCAGCCAGATCGAAAAACCCAGATGCTCGGCAACAATCGACCAGATGAGATTGCGTCGGGCGATGAACTTGCCCTTGGACTCCCAGTACTTCTCATTCTCCGGATCCCAATCCGAAATCCAGGTCGTATTCCGCTCGCTCATGAGAGACGTTCCTTTCTGAACGATGCCCGCTCGCCGCGTGCCGCCGTCGACCAAAAGAAAAGCCGCCCCCAAAGGCGCTCGAAAGCGTCGTTCAGGGCGGCGGCGTTGCCTGTCCGGTCGATAACTCTGACCCGCGTGCCGTCGACGGTGACGGACCGCATGTGGCATGCGCAATTCAAGCTTCGTGCCAACTCCGGGCTTGAAATAAAAAGTTCTTAATATCAGCTAGTTACATGATCTGAATGGCAACAAGGCCGGTGCTCGATCAGGCCTGACCTGCTCGCTTCAACACCAGCGCTGAGCAATCTTTTTGCAATGCACAGTCGCGGCCATCGTTGCTGCCAAATTTATCGGCGTCCAATCTTCCAGGCGGCAAGATGCGCCGCGATGTGATCTGGATCGAAGGCCGGCCCCGCGAACGCGCCGATGCCATCGGCCGGCTCGCCGGTGAGATCGGGCTTCGTTTCCCCGATCGCCGCGTCGTAAAGATCGGGGCGGAAGACCGCCCTCGCGGTCGCAAGCAGCTCGGCCGAGAGCGGTGCCTGGCCCCAACGCACCATCTGGGCATAGAGCCAGGCGGCCTGCCGCGGTTCGAGACGGCCGGCATTTTTGCGGCCGATCAGGATATAGCGCTCGCTCAGTCGGACGGCGCCGTCGGGGGTGACCTTCATCCGTCCATCGAGGGTGCGCCGGATCACCTCGGGAGCGACCCCGATGCGGTTGGGCGCGGCGAGGATCATCGCCACCTCGTCACGACGGCCTTCGTCCTCGATGAAATCCGCGGCGCGGCGGTGGGCGAGAACGAGCCGGGCCAGCGTATCGGGATGCTCGTGTGCCCAGCGACCGCGCACCGCCAGAACCTTCTCGGCCGCGCGCATCAGGATCTCGGACACGAAGTGCAGGATGAAACCGACGCCGAGATCGACCGCGACCGAGCCCCATGGCGCACCGACGCAGAAGCCGTCGACCTGGCCGTTGGCGAGGCTGTCCACCATGTAGGGCGGCGGCAGCACGACAAGCCGCACGTCCTCGTCGGGATCGATGCCGCCGGCCGCCATCCAGAAGCGCAGCTGATAATTGTGCGTCGAGAACGGGAACGTCATCCCGAAGGTGAGCGGCTCCTCGGCGCGCGCCTTGCGCCGCGCCACCACGCGCGCGAGCGAGCGCGCCGACACCAGGGGATCGACGATGTTGCCATCGGCCGCCGCGGCGATCGCGGCATAAAGCGCCGGCGACACGGTGATGGCATTGCCGTTCATGCCAAGACCGATGGGCGCGATGATCGGCACCTTGACGTGTCCGAGCCCGAGGCTCGACGCGATCGCGACCGGGGCGAGCAGGTGCGCGGCGTCGAACAGGCCGATATTGAGCTTATCGCGCACGTTCGACCACGACACCTCGCGCACGAGCTCGACATCGAGGCCTTCGTCCGCGGTGAATCCCTTGTCGACCGCGATGATCGACGCCGCCGCGTCGGCGAGCGGTATGAAGCCGATACGCAGGCGATCGTCGCTCATTTCAACAGCTCCGCGGCGGTGACCACCGACTGGGCGACCTCGGCGATCTTCTTGTTCTCGTTCATCGCCGTCCTGCGCAGCAGGGCATAGGCCGTCTCTTCGGTGAGGTTCTTCGCTTTCATCAGGATGCCCTTGGCGCGGTCGATCACCTTGCGCTCTTCGAGCGCGGTCCGCGTGCGCTCGAGTTCGTCGCGCAGGCGGGCGAAAGCGTTGAACCGCGAGATGCAGAGATCGAGGATGTTCTTGATGCGCTCCTTGTGCAGGCCTCCCACGATATAGGCGGAGACACCGGCATCCACGGCGGCCTCGATCGAGGCGGTGTCGCTCTGGTCGACGAACATGGCGACCGGCCGCCGCACCGCCCGGCTGACCTGAAACATCTGCTCGAGCACATCCCGGCTCGGGCTCTCGAGATCGATCAGGATGACGTCGGGATCGACGGCGTAGATGCGGGCGAGCAGGTGCGAGGTCTCGCCGATGCGCGCGACATGGACGTGGCCGGCCTCGCGCAGCCCGTCCTCCAGGATCGCCGCCCGGATCGGATTCTGGTCGACGATGACGATCTTGAGCGAGGACTGCATGGGCGCGACGGACAAATTTCAAGCGCCGTGCCAAGCCGCGCACCGCCGGAAATTCATGCCGCGGATCAAGGATGTGGCCGGAACGACGGTGCGCGCCCGAGGAGCCGGCGCCGCCCGCCTGGCGGAATATTAGGCAGCCGCGCACAGCAACGGTGCAGTCGCCGACCGCGCACGCACGCGGGCGGCGCGTTCCCCGCCGCCGCCAACCCCCGCGATTCCGGCAAAGCCAGCGAAATCGCCTGATCTTGTGCGGCAACTTCGCCCCAGTCTGGTCGTTGCAGGATCTGGTCGTTGCAGGATCTTGTGCGTAACGCCTGCAACCTTCCGCGCTTGTGCGCTAGTTCAGGTCCTCAATGACCTGGACCGGCAGAGTCTTGATATAGCCGCTGGAATGCAGGTCTTCGATGAACGACGACATGCTGCTCGCGGGTGCCGCCTGCCGGCTATTTGCCCGCGCCTGCCACAGATGCACCTGCATGGCCATGACAACGGCGCCGATCGCGCCGCCGATGATCACTGACTTGAGCACCGACGCCTTGGATACCGACCGCATCGACTTCTCCCTCGGTTTGCAGGGCGCAATGCCCCTCACATCGTCGAGGGTAGGAACCGGCCGTCGCGGCCGGTGTGTTGGCCATCACAAAAAGGGCGATTCCGCTCCGCGCCGCGATCTCGAATGCCCGGGCGACTTGGCCGGGCGACTTGGGGTGCCATCGCCGGACGTGCGTTTCCCCCTGGCGGCCGATCCAGCACGATTTGTCCACAGGCGTTCTTTTTCTTCGCGACGAATCGCTCCCTATATGGGCGCGCCGATGTCCTCGATTCGCCGGCGGGGCGGGCGCGGCTCGGACCAACAAGGCGTGGCTCGGATGCGCTTCCACGCGGACCTGCACGTCCACTCGAAATATTCGCGGGCGACCAGCCGTGATCTTGATCTCGAGCATCTTGCCGCCTGGGCCTGCCGCAAGGGCATCGGTGTGGTCGCCACCGGCGATTTCACCCATCCGGCCTGGTGCGCGGAGCTCAAGCACAAGCTCGTACCCGCCGAGCCCGGCCTCTATCGGCTGCGCGACGACATCGAAGCGGCCGTCATGCGCACGCTTCCGGCGGCAAGCCGCGCCCCGGTGCGCTTCATGCTCGAGGTCGAAATCTCCACCATCTACAAGAAGGGCGACCGGACCCGCAAAATCCATCACCTGATCTATGCGCCCGATTTCGAAACCGTCGATCGCATGTCGGCGCGGCTCGCGCGTATCGGCAACATCGCCTCCGACGGCCGTCCGATCCTCGGGCTCGATTCCCGCGATCTGCTGGAGATCGCGCTCGAGTCCGGGCCGCAGGCCTATCTCGTGCCGGCGCATATCTGGACGCCGTGGTTCGCCGCGCTCGGATCGCAGTCCGGCTTCGACTCGATTGTGGACTGTTACGGCGACCTCGCCGATCGCATCTTCGCCGTGGAGACCGGGCTTTCATCCGATCCGCCGATGAACTGGCGGGTATCCTTTCTCGACCGCTACCGCCTCACCTCCAATTCCGATGCGCATTCCCCCGGCAAGCTCGGCCGGGAAGCCACCACCTTCGACTGCGAGCTCGATTATTTCGCCATCAAGCATGCGCTCGAAACCGGCCACGGCTATGCCGGCACGGTCGAATTCTTTCCCGACGAGGGCAAGTATCACCTCGACGGCCATCGCAAATGCGAGGTGCGGCTCTCTCCCAAGGAGACGCTTGCGCATGCCGGACGCTGTCCGGTCTGCGGCCAGCCGCTCACGATCGGCGTCGAGCACCGCATCGAGGCGCTCGCCGACCGCAGCGAGGCGGAGACCGTGCCGCCGCTGAGCGCCGGCACGGTCTCGAACCTGGTGCCGCTGCCCGAGATCCTCGCCGAGCTCACCGCCAGCGGCCCGGCATCGCGCGCGGTCGAGCGCAGCTACGATCAGGCCATCGCCAAGCTGGGCTGCGAGCTTTCCATCCTGCAATCGGTGCCGATCGAGGACATCGCGCGCGCGGGCTCGCCGCTGCTTGCGGAGGCGATCACGCGCCTGCGCGCCGGACGGGTGATTTGCGACGCCGGCTATGACGGCGAATATGGCGTCATCCGCCTGTTCGAGGAAAACGAGATCAAGCGGCTGACCGCGGGCAGCCTGCTGTTCGATGCGCCGATCGCGAGACGAAAGGCAGCCGAACCGGAAAAGCCGAATGCAGCGTCGCGGGCGGCAGTGGATGATGGCGAGACCGCGCCGGCGCGGCCACGGCTGCGACTTGTCCACGGCCAAGGAAGCGAGCCGGC
Organism: uncultured Alphaproteobacteria bacterium; assembly: GCA_963821505.1. Classification (GTDB taxonomy): domain Bacteria; phylum Pseudomonadota; class Alphaproteobacteria; order Rhizobiales; family Xanthobacteraceae; genus VAZQ01. Next base: position 138,389 of record CAWGEH010000004.1, on the reverse strand, counting down.
CTCCGGCATCCTCGCCGCGCTCGACGAGGACCAGCGCGCGGCCGCCGAGGCCGTCGACGGACCGCTGTTGATCCTCGCGGGCCCCGGCGCGGGCAAGACCCGCGTCCTCACCTATCGCATCGCCCATCTCGTCGCCGAGCGTGGCGCGGCCGCGGAGAACTGCCTCGCCATCACCTTCACCCGCCGCGCCGCCGCCGAAATGCGCGAGCGTCTAGCGCGTCTGCTTCCCGCCGGCACGGAGGTGCCGGTTCACACCTTCCATTCGCTCGGCCTCACGATCCTGCGCGAGCACGCAAGCGCCGCCGGCCTCGACCGCGGCTTTCGGATCGCCGGCGAAGCCGAGCGCATCGCGCTGCTGGCGCAGACGCTCGATCTCACCGCGCACAAGGCCGAGCGCTGGCTGCGCGCCATCTCGAAGGAGAAACGCACCCAGAGCTGGGCGGGCATCGACGCCGCGGAGGCGACGGCGGCCTATGGCCGCGCGCTCGCGTTACGCAACTGGATCGACTTCGATGATCTCGTTTCGCTCTCGGTCCGCGCCATGGTCGCGGATCCCGGTGTCGCGGCACGCTATCGCAGCCGCTTCCGCTTCATCTCGGTCGACGAATTCCAGGACGTCGACGAGCAGCAATATCGCCTGCTGACGTTGCTGGCGCCCGCCGACGGCAACGTTTGCGTCATCGGCGATCCCAATCAGGCGATCTACGGCTTTCGTGGCGCCGACGCGTCGTGCTTCGATCGTTTCAGGCAGGATCATCCCGCGGTCCGGGTCGCGCGCCTCGGCCGCAACTATCGTTCGAGCGGCACGATCGTGACCGCCGCCGCGCAGGTCATTGCCGCGCGCCGGAGCGAGCCTGTCGCCGAAATGGTGCGCGATATGCTCGAGCGCATCGTCATCCATGCGGCGCCGACCGAACGCGCCGAAGCTGAGTTCGTGGTCGAAACCATCGAGCAGATCATCGGCGGCCACAGCTTTTTCTCGCTCGACAGCGGCCGCGCGAATGCCGCACTCGCGACCCACGTCTCGTTCGCCGACTTCGCCGTGCTGTATCGCACCGAGGCCCAATCGGCGGCGCTGTGCGAAGCCCTCGATCGTTCCGGCATCCCTTGGCAGAAAAGCTCCCACGCACCGCTCACCGATGAGCCCGCAGTGCGGGCGCTGTTGCAGGAACTCGGCGCCGGCAGCGATGCAACGACGCTGCCGGACGCGCTGCGCGCCGCGGCCGAACGGCTTGCGGAGCGCGGCGACAGCGTGGACGGCGCGGGCATCGCCATGGCATTCCCGCGGCTCGCTGCGCTCGCCGAGCGGTGCGGCAACGATCGGGCGCGCCTTGCGGATGCCGCGGCGCTCACGACCGACGCCGAGTTCCGCGATCCGCGCGCCGACCGCGTGTCGCTCCTGACCCTGCATGCCGCCAAGGGGCTCGAGTTCGAGGTGGTGTTCATCGCCGGGCTGGAGGATGGGCTGCTGCCGCTCCATTGGAATGAACCCGACGAAGGGGCGATGGCCGAAGAGCGCCGCCTCTTTTACGTCGGCATGACCCGCGCCAAGGACCGGCTGATCCTCAGCCGCGCCCGGCAACGCCATTGGCGCGGCCGTCTGCAGATGCTCGAGCCGTCGCCGTTTCTCCGCGACATCGAGAACGAGCTGGTGAAGCACCAGCTCATGGAGCCCGGGCGCCGCAAGCCGCAGGATCGGCAGCTCAAGCTGCTTTAGAGCATGATCCCGAAAAAGCCTGCCCCGGACTTGATCCGGGGTGGGTACCGGTTTTCGGAAAAGATCATGCTCCAACAACAGGCTGGAGCGGAATGACGATTCGAGGAAGAGTCATCCCGCTCTAGTACTCGCTCACGAGCAGGATGCCGGGGCGACCTCGGCCCATAACCGGCCGATGCCGCCGCGGGTGGAGAGAACGCGTACGCAGGCCCCTGTCGGCAGCCGGCTCTGCAGTTTGGTCTGATCGTTCGTCCCCGCTTGCGGCTCCGACCAGACCGGCAGCATCATTTTCGCGGCCAAGAGCGTACCGGGGGGCGGCAACGAAGTATCGGAAATCTCGTAACCGCTGAAATGGGGCACCCACGACCCCGACTTCCGGCGGCTGAGCGCGACCCAGCCATATTGTTCGCGCGAGCCAGGGGCACCAAAAATGCCGACCGGCGCGGCCGGCGATCCTTTGGACGCGGTCTCCGCATGCGCGACGGCCGCCGCCGCCACGGCATGCCCGGCGTCGACGGTAGCGCCCGCCGCATGATCGGTATCCTTGACCGCCGCCTGGAAAATGGCGCGCGCGTCCGGATCGCCTTCGCCGCACAGCTTGTCGAACTCGGTGACGTCCTTCCTAAGCAAGCTGCGCTTGGTCTCGGGCGCGACGCTTCTTTCCATGGTGGCGATGATGTTGTTCCTGAGCTTCTGGCAGATCACATCGGTCGAGAAATAGTTCTGGTAGGCCGCAAAGGTGCCGGCGGCCGCGGCTGGAATCCCGAGCGCCGCACCGGCAACTTGCAGCAGCTTGACCAAGCTCTCTCCGGCCATCGGCCTCTCCGATCGCCTGCTGAAAACCATGCGGCGAGGGCGTAAAAATGGCAATCAGCTCATATCACACCCGACAGTCATTGCGCAGGCTGCAACGGCAAGGGAGCCGGGCTGCCGCGTTTGCGAACGTCGCGCGATTCGCGCCGCGCCGTTGCCGGCCGGCGCGATGGCGGCGCCGCTGCGCCCGTTTCCGGTCGGCTTGCGACGCCTAAGCTCAACGCCGCCGGGTTCGAGTACCAGTACGCCGGCGGCGGCACACGGCTTCGCGCTTCCTCCTGGGCTGCCGTCAGAGCTGCGATAGTATCGGCCGCCTGCTGTCGTGCTTGCGTGAGCTCGCCGATCTCACTCTTGAGAGTGTCCACTTGGCGAAGAAGGCGGTCGATCTCTTCATCCGCCGCCTCACGGCCAGCGTTTTGCGGCGATGCCCCCATTGATTGCGGTTCCAGGCGCAGCCGTCCATCGACCGTCGACCAAGCCAGGGCCAGCGCGGCCAGGGCGCCTGCACCCACCGCCACCGCGGCGAAGGTCCAAAGCCGCCGCATGATTCTGCGTCGTCTGCCGCGCTGAACCGCCGCGGGATCCTGTCCAAGCTCCTCGTCGAACGCATCGAGCCTCGGCATCTCTGCCGCGTCCAATCGATCCGACATGGCCAATTCCGCTGTCAGTGCCCTTCCCTCGTCGCAAGCACCCCGCACCCGGCACTGCGCCGCATGATGCGCCCATGGGAGCGGCACCTCAAGCGCGGCGGTCCCAAAGACCGCCGGTCTTGAAGCGCATCCCAAAGCGCATCCCATCTTGGGCGTGTTAGATTATCACCGATGAATGCGACGCATTGAGGGAGAAACGGACATGGATATCGGCTTCATCGGGCTTGGCCAGATGGGCTTCCACATGGCGCGCCGGCTGGTCGAGGCGGGCCATCGCGTCATCGTGTTCGACACCCGGCGGGAGGCGATCGACCGTCTCACCGCGCTCGGCGCGCAAGCCGCCGGCTCGCCGCGCGACATGGCCGACCAGGTCGAGACCGTGATGGCGAGCCTGCCCACCCCCGATGTCGTGCTCGCGGTCGCGACCGGCAGCGCCGGCGTGATCGGCGGCAAGCGTGTGCGCCGCTTCGTCGACCTCTCGACCACCGGCGCGGTCATGGCCCAGCGCATTTTCGCCGCGCTCAAGGCCAGGAACATCGTGCAAATCGACAGCCCCGTGAGCGGCGGCGTCACCGGAGCGGCCAAGGGCACGCTGGCGGTGATGGCCTCCGGCCCGCGCGCGGAGATCACCGCGATCGAGCCGGCGCTTGCGGTGATCGGCAAGATCTTCTTCATCAGCGAGCGGCCGGGCGCCGGACAGACCATGAAGCTCTGCAACAATTTTCTCTCCGCGGCCGCCATGACCGCGACGTCGGAAGCGATGGTAATGGGGGTCAAGGCCGGGCTCGATCCCCGCATCATGCTTGACGTGATCAATTCCGGCACCGGCCGCAACACCGCCACCGAGGACAAGTTCGGACGCGTCGTGCTGCCTCGCCTGTTCAATCTCGGCTTCACCGTCGGATTGATGAACAAGGACCTCAAGCTGTGCTTGGCGGAGGGCAAGGCGCTCGGCGTGCCCATGGAAGTGGCGGAGACCGTCACCCGCATGCTGCAGATCGCCTGCGACGAGAACGGACCCGACAAGGATCTCACCACCGTGGTGCAGCCGGTCGAACGCCGCGCCGGGGTCGAAGTGCGCACGCCGCGCGAGAGCGTCCCGCTCGGAAAGTGATACCGGTGTCGGTCACGCGCATCGCGTGCGCCGTATCCCGGACGTGGCGCAGCACGAAGCGCAGTCGCGCGGAGTGATGCGCCGCAGACCCGGGATCGTTCTATTCCGTGGCGGTCCCGGACCAGCGGTGCGCCACTCCGCTGCGCTTCGTGCTGCACCGCATCCGGGACACGCGCAGCAAATGATCGAGTGATGGAGAATGTCATGAGCGCGGACGTCCACGAGATCTATGCGATCCGCTACGGGCATCACGATCGCAACGCGTCGGAGAACTTCATCGGCGGCGATCCTCACGACGTGCTGCAGCCGCTCGACTTCTACGTCTGGGCCATCGTCGGACCAAGGGGCCCGATCATCCTCGACACCGGCTTCGACGCGGCCATGGGCAAGAAGCGCCAGCGCGAGATGGTCAAGCCGGTGGGCGAGGGGTTGCACGCGATCGGCATCGATCCCGCCGGGGTCGCGACCGTCATCGTCAGCCACATGCACTACGACCACATCGGCAATTATGACCTGTTTCCGGGTGCGCGCTATCACCTGCAGGACTGCGAGATGGCCTATGCCACCGGGCGCTGCATGTGCCACATCGCGCTGCGGGCGCCGTTCGAAGCCGACGATGTGGTGGCGATGGTGCGCAAGGTGTTCACCGGCCGCGTCGCCTTCCACGACGGCGAGGACGAGATCGTGCCCGGCGTCACCGTCCACCATATCGGCGGCCACTCCAAGGGCTTGCAGAGCGTGCGCGTGAAGACCCGACGCGGCCATGTCGTGCTCGCAGCGGACGCCGCGCACCTCTACGCGCATCTGGAGACCGGCCGCATTTTTCCCATCACCTACAATGTGGCCGAGGTGGTCGAGGGCTATACGAGGCTCAAGCGGCTCGCCTCTTCGCCTGACCAGGTCATACCCGGCCACGATCCGCTCGTGCTCGCGCGCTATCCGGCGGCGAAACCGGGACTCGAAGGCTGGGTGGTCCGGCTCGATGCAGAGCCGAAGGGGTGAGTTGGGCTAGGCTGCGCGATGCAGGTGTCCCGGCCAAGCGAGCGCCACGCTGCATCAGGGACACGCGATATTGAGCGCGAGCCGGGACCCAGAGCCATGCGGCACATCCCTTGATGTGCTGTGGATGTGCGTCGCCACGGTCGCCCCTGGATCCCCGGTCTCGCTACGCTCGCCCGGGATACGAGAGTTGTGCCTCGGCCCCGGTAGGACCGCATGCCGGAGCCCGACGCGCGCGCCTCACATGATCGCGAACTCGGTGTTGCGGCGATCCGTCACCAGCATGCTGCCGGGATAGTGGGTGATGCAGAAATCGGGCTTCACCGTCGCCACCACCGATTGCGGCGTGACGCCGCAGGCCCAGAATACCGGGATCTCGTCGTCGTTCACCGGCACCGCATCGCCATAGTCCGGCTTCATCAGGTCGGCGATGCCGATCAGCTCGGGCTTGCCGATATGCACCGGCGCGCCGTGCACCGCCGGAAAGCGCGTGGTGATCTGGATGGCGCGGATCGCATCGGCCGGCTTCATCGGCCGCATGGAGACGACCATGGGTCCGTGGAACGGCCCCGCCGGCGCGGTCGCAATCGAGGTGCGATACATCGGCACGGTGGCGTTGCAAGTGATGTGGCGCAGCTCGATGCCGTCCTCGATGAGCGCCTCCTCGAACGAAAACGAGCAGCCCAGGACGAAAGCCACGAGGTCATCGCGCCAATAGGCGCGGATGTCGGCCGGCTCGTCGATGAGCTCGCCATGGCGGAAGACGCGGTAGCGCGGCAGGTCGGTGCGGATATCGAGATCGTCGGCGAGGGTCGGCAGCCGGACATCGCCCGGTGCCGAAGCCGCCAGCAGCGGACACGGTTTCGGGTTGAGCTGGCAGAAGCGCAGGAAATCGCCGGCCAGGCTGCCGGGCAGAATGGCGAGATTGCCCTGCACGTAACCCGGCGCGACCCCGGCAGTCGGGCCTTTGAAATGGCCGGCGCGAGCGGCGAGCCGCGCGGCGCAGCCGGTCTGCGGGACGCGCTCGCAGGCGATCGTGGCAACCCTCATGACGCTCCCTCGCGCATACGTCGAACGTCGACGTGCGACCATCTTATCATCACAAGCGCAGGGAAAACCGGTTGAATATGGGCGCGGGATCGCGTTTGCTAAGGAACATGGACAAGCAAGAACCCGGCAACGGGTCGGTCTCAAATTTGGAGAGGGAACTCGCAATGGCTGACCAAGAGAAAGCATGGGATAGCAGCAACGAACTCCGGCACGGCGGCAAGGTCACGCGCCGCCGCGTGATCGGCTATGGCGCGGGCGCGCTGGGCGCGACCATGCTGGCGCCGGCGCCGTGGCAGGCCGCCTTCGGCCAAGCCAAGCCCTACAAGATCGGCTCGCTGCAGCCGCTCTCGGGCGCCGGCGCGGCCGGCGGCATCACCGCCCTGGTGGGGCTGCGAATGGCCGTCGACCGCATCAACAAGTCGGGCGGGATCAATGGCCGGCCGATCGAGCTGGTCGTGGCGGACGATGAATCCAAGCCCGACGTCGCCCGCCGCAAGGCCGAAAAGCTGGTGGTCGAGGACAAGGTCGACGTCCAGGTCGGCGGCTTTCTTTCCAACATCTGCCTGGCCTGCATGCCGGTGTGGGAGGAGGCCAAGATCGTCAACATGATCAGCGTGTGCCTCGACACCACGCTTACCACCAGCAAATGCAACCGCTACAGCTTCCGGCCGTTCGACTACGCGCCGGCCCAGGCGGTGGCGTTCGCGCCCTACCTGGTCGGCAAGATGGGTAAGAAGTGGCACATCGCCTTTGCCGACTATTCCTGGGGCCAGTCGACCCGCGATGCCTACGCGCAGGAGATCAAGAAAGCGGGCGGCGAGGTCGTTGGTACCACGGGCATCCCGCTCGGCACCGCCGACATGACGCCGTTCCTGTCCAAGATCACCGGCAACTTCGACGGCCTGTTCGGCATCTTCTTCGGCAAGGACGGAGTGACCATCGGCAACCAGGCCTTCGACCTCGGCCTCACCAAGAAGTACAAATGGGCCGGCGACGGCGCTATCGCAGAGTCGACCAACCTTCCCGCGCTCGGCAACAAGATCGAGGGCTTCGTCGGCATCAACCGCTACGTCCCCGTTCTCGATCCGCCGCTCGACACCCCGGCGCACAAGAAGTTCTTCGAGGAAGCCGTCAAACGGCTCAAGGCCGTCGACCAGTCGGGGCCCCTGCCCGACCGCTACGTGCAGTCGAACTATGAGGCCATGAATGCGCTCAAGATCGGCATGGAGAAGTCGAAGTTCCGCGGCCGCGAGGACACGATGAAGCTGATCGAGGCCCTGGAGGGGCTCGAGATGAAGGAAGGGGACGATTTCCCGCAGGGCGACAAGGTGCTCCGCAAGGAAGACCACCAAGCGTTCCTGCGTGAATTCATCTTCGACATCAAGGGCGGCAAGCACCACATCCTCGATGTGGTCCCCAAGGAAAAGACGTTGTTTCCGCCGGCCTGCAAGTTCGCCTCCAGCTAAGGTGATACCAAGCTCCTGACTCGTGTCCCGGGCGCAGCGCAGCACGAAGCAAAAGAGCGGCGCGCGGCGGACCCGGGATCGTTTCAGATTATGGCGGTCCCGGATCGGCGGTGCAGCGTTCCGCGCCAAGGCGCTTCACGCCGCAGCGCATCCGGGACACGAAGTCGAGACTTCGTGGCCTTGGCATGACAGCTGATGCGTCCATCGATCTGCGCTTCCCGGCCGGCGCCGGCCGGGAGGCCGCAGCCGCTGCGCTCCTGCGCACGGAGAGGCTGAGCGTCCGCTTTGGCGGCCTGACCGCTCTCAACGAGGTCAATTTCGAAATCCCGCGCGGCGAGATCCGCGCGATCATCGGGCCGAACGGCGCGGGCAAGAGCACCTTCTTCAACTGCCTCACCGGTGTGCTGCGTCCCACCTCGGGGCGCATTCTGCTCAGCGGCGAGAACATCGCCGGGCTTCCCTCCAACCGTATCTCGCAGAAAGGCATCGCCCGCTCCTACCAGATCACCAACATTCTCCCCAACGCCACCACGCTGGAAAACGTCCGCATCGCCGCCCAGTCGCGCCGACACGGCTGGAACATGGTGAGGCACCACGGCGACTTTCCCGACATCATGGAACGGGCCGCATCCGCGCTGGAGTTGGTCGGCCTTCTCGGCAAGGCGGACGACCTGGCCGCCAACCTCTCGCACGGCGAGCAGCGCAATCTCGAGATCGGCATCGCGCTCGCCACCGAACCTCAACTGCTGTGCCTTGACGAGCCGACGGCGGGAATGAGCGCGGCCGAGACCCACGAAACCATGGCACTGGTTCGCCGCATCGCCAGGAACCTGACCATCCTCATCGTCGAGCACGACATGCAGGTGGTCATGGCGCTGGCCCAGCGGATCACGGTCCTGCACTACGGCGAAGTGCTGGCGGAGGGAACGCCGGCGCAGATCCAGCAGAACCCGAGGGTGTTGGAGGTCTACCTCAAGACATGAGCGCGGACGACACGCCCACCGAGCCCCTCGTCGCGGTCGAGGACCTGCACACCTATTACGGCAAGAGCCACATCTTGCACGGAGTCACGCTGCACGTCGACCGAGGAGAGGTCGTGGGCCTGCTCGGGCGCAACGGCGTCGGCAAGAGCACGACGCTCAAGACCATCATGGGCCTCGTCCACCCCAGCCGGGGCAGCGTGCGGCTCGCCGGCGTGCCCATCGCCGGCTTGCCGGCGCACAGATTGGCGCGGCTCGGGATCGGCTATGTCCCCGAGGATCGGCGGATTTTTCGCCTTTTGACGGTGATGGAGAATCTTCGCACCGGCCTCGATCGCCACGGCGTGAGCGAAGCGAGAAAGCACGAGCTGCTCGACAAGGTCTTCGCCTATTTCCCGGTGCTGGCGGAACGGCGTAACCAGGCCGGCGGCACGCTGTCGGGAGGCGAGCAGCAGATGCTCGCCATCGCCCGGGCGATGATGCTCGAGCCCAAGATCATCCTATTGGACGAGCCGACGGAAGGACTGATGCCGCGCATGGTTTCGCAGATCCGGCAGATCATCGAAGCGCTGCACGAAGAGGGCGTGGCGATCCTGCTGGTGGAACAGAACGTGCCGCTTACGCTCGAGGCCAGCCGGCGAGTTTACATCATGGAGAAGGGAGCGGTGCGACACCACTGCGCGGCGTCCGAGCTCAGAACCAATGACGCCGTCATCCAGCAGTATCTGGGAGTGTAGCATGGACGCCGTGCTCGAATTCCTCCAGGCCATTCCCTACGACCAGCTGCTGATCCAGACGGTGAATGGAATCGTCACCGGCATGATCCTGGCGCTGGTGGCTTCCGGGCTGACGCTGATTTTCGGCATCATGGACGTGGTGAACTTCGCCCACGGCGAGCTGTTCATGCTGGGTGCCTATGTCGGTGTTGTCGTCCTGGCGGCGAGCGGCAGCTTCTGGATCGCGCTCGTGGTCTCCACGCTCATCATCGCGCTTCTCGGCGCCGCCATCCAGATAACGACCCTGCGTCCGCTGCTCGGCCGCGATCCCTTGACCACCATCCTGGCCACCTTCGGCGTCTCGCTCGTGCTGCAGAATTACGCGCTCTGGCAATTCGGCCCGGTCGCGCGCAAGATCCAGGAGCCCTTTACCGGCCACTTCGAGCTCTTCTATCTCGAATACCCCTGGTACCGGCTGCTGATCGCGGCACTCTCGGCCGCCATCATCGGGGGATTTTGGCTCTTCCTCAAATACGGCACCTTCGGAATCTGGATCCGCGCCACCACGCAGGACCGCACCATGGCGCAGGCCATGGGCATCCCGGTGCCGTGGGTGCACACCGCGGTATTCGCCATCGGTGCCGGCATGGCCGCAGCCAGCGGCGTGCTGTTCGGTCCACTCGTCGGCGTCAACCACACCATGGGGCTCGATTGGATCCTCAAGGCTTTCATCGTCGTCGTCGTCGGCGGCATGGGAAACCTCTGGGGCTCCATCGCCGCTTCCATCTTCATCAGCCTGCTGGAAGCCTACGCCTCGATCTGGGTGAGCCCGGCCAAGGCGGTGATCGTCTCGTTCGTCGTCCTGATCCTGACCCTGCTGTTCCGGCCTACCGGTCTCTTCGTTCCGACCCCGAAATGAACAAGCGCCCCACCCTCGTCTACTGGACGGGATTCTGCGTGATCCTGGCGCTGCTGATCGTCGCGCCGCTCGTGTTGCCGGAGTTCTGGCGCCGTTTCCTGACGGAGATCCTCATCTGGGGATTGCTGGCGATGTCGTCCGACATCCTGATCGGCTACACCGGCATGGTGTCGTTCGGCCACTCGGCCTTCTTTGGCCTCGGGATGTACGGCGCCGCCGCCGCTCTGCTGATGGTCACGCCGCCCAACCTTTGGGTGGCGATCGTCTACGGGCTCGTCGGCGCCGCCGGCGCCGCCTTGTTCGTGGCCTACTTCTCCACCCGCATGCGCGACATCTATTTCGCGATCACGACCCTGATCTTCTCGCAAATCTTCTACGTCATCATCTTCACCTGGACCGAGGTGACGGGGGGCGAGAACGGGCTGACGTTCAGCCGGCCGGCGCTGTCCGTACCCGGGCTGTTCTCGGTTCCCTTCACCACCGAGACGCTGCACTGGTTCGTGCTCGCCGTGGTGACGGCGTCCTATCTCGTCCTGCGGCGCATCATGCAGTCGCCTTTCGGCATGGTGTTGCAATCGATCCGCGAGAATGAAGCGCGCACGCGGGCCATCGGCTACCCCGTCGAGCGCTACAAGATCGTCGCCGTGATGCTGTCGGGACTGTTCGCTGGGCTGGCCGGCGTGCTCTATGCCGTTCAAAACCGCTTCGCGGCGCCCGACTTCGTGTACTTCCTCGTGTCCGGCGAGACGGTGATTTTCAACGTGATGGGCGGGATGGGCACCTTGGTGGGCCCGATCGTCGGCGCCGCCTTCTTCCTGCTTCTGCGCGAGGCGTTCTCGCGCTTCTTCACCGAGTACTACCTCATTCCGGTCGGGGTCATCTTCATCGCCATGGTCATTTTCATGCCGCAAGGACTGCTCGGGTTCATGCGGCGCTGGCTGAACCGATAGCGCGGCCGGGTGCGGTCGCGCCCCCCGATGGCAGCCGCGACCCCGCCCACGCTGGCGCGCGGGCCGGCCCTCCACTAACATCCGATCGAACAATCACAGGTGAGCAAGAAGGCGGGCGGACATGGCCAAGTTCGGCATCGGACAAGCGGTGCGGCGAGTGGAGGACCAGCGCTTCCTGCTGGGACAAGGGCGCTACGTCGACGACATCAGCCTGCCCGGGCAATGCTATGGGGTGACGGTGCTCTCGCCGCACGCCCGCGCCCGCATCGCGCGCATCGACGTCGCCAAGGCCAAGGCCGCGCCGGGCGTGCTCTGCGTGCTTACCGGCGCCGACGCGCTGGCGGAGAAGCTCGGCAGCTTCACCGCGCATCTGATGCCGGAAGATTTCGGCGCGCCCAAGGGCCATCGCACCTTCCAGCCCGTACTCAACGCCGACAAGGTGCGATTCGTCGGCGACCGCATCGCCTTCGTGGTCGCCGAGACCCTGGCGCAGGCGCGCGACGCCGCCGAGCTCGTCGAGGTCGACTATGAGCCGCTGCCGGCCGTGGTGAATCTCGAGGACGCCGCCAAAGACGGCGCCCCCAAGGTCTGGGACGACTGCCCGCAGGGCAATGTCGGCTTCCGGCTGATGTTCGGCAGCAAGGATGCGACCGACGCCGCCTTCGCCGATGCCAAGCATGTCGTGAAGCTGCGGGTCGAGAACAACCGCCTGTCGCCCGTGACGATGGAGCCCCGCGTCGCGATCGGCGACTACGACGCGGCCGACGACCAGTACACCCTGTATGCCACCAGCCAGAACCCGCACGGCGCGCGCATGGAGATGTCGCACGTCCTTCACGTGGCGGAGAATCGGATCCGGGTGGTCTCGCCCGATGTCGGCGGCGGCTTCGGGTTGAAGAACGTCTTCCCGGACGACGCGCTCGTGCTGTGGGCGGCACGCCGCATCCGACGTCCAGTAAAGTGGGTCGCCACCCGGTCGGAAAGCATGCTCACCGACCACGCCGGCCGCGAGATGGTCTATTACGGCGAGCTTGCGCTCGACGACCACGGCAAGATTCTCGCGTTGCGCGCGCGCTGTCTGTTCCAGCTCGGCGCCTATTTCGTCGGCGCGGCGCTGGCAGCCGGCGCGTTCTCGCTGCGTTTCATCCCGGAGGCCTACGACATCCAGACCTTGCACATCATGTCGCAGGGACTGTTCACCAACACCTCGCAGTCCGGCCCCTATCGCGGCGCCGGACGCCCCGAAGCGGCCTATTTCATGGAACGCCTGATCGAGCAGGCCGCGCGCGCGATCGGCATCGATCCCACCGAAATCAGGCGCCGCAACCTGATCCCGCCGAGCAAGCTTCCCTACGCCACGCCGACCTTGTGGACCTACGACAGCGGCGAGTTCACCCGCTTGTTGGACAAGTGCATCGAGCGCAGCGACTGGAAGGGCTTCGCGGAACGCAAGAAGGCTTCACAGAAGAACGGCAAGCTGCGCGGCCGCGCGGTGAGCTATTACATCGAGTTCGGCGGCATCTTCAACGAGCGTATGGACCTGCGCTTCAATCCCGACGGGACGCTCAACGTCATGGCCGGGACGCATTCGCACGGCCAGGGCCATGCCACCGTGTTCGCGCAGCTGGTTCACGACCGCCTCGGCGTGCCGTTCGAGTCCATCCGCTACGTGCAAGGCGACACCGCGCAGGTTGCGATCGGCCGCGGGACCTACGCCGCCCGCAGCGCGACCGTCGGCGGCAATGCCCTCCTCAAGGCCTCCGAGGCGATCATCGAGAAGGGCAAGCCGATGGCCGCGGCCCTGATGGAAGCCGACGCCGCCGATCTCGAGTTCAAGGACGGTCAGTACCGTGTCGTCGGCACCGACAAGGCGATCGGCATCACCGACGTCGCCATGGCGGCCTATGCGCCGATGGGGCCGCTCACGGAGAAATTCGGCGTCGGGCTCGAGGCGACCGGCAGCTACAGCGCAAGCCCGCCCAGCCATCCCAACGGTTGCCATGTCTGCGAACTCGAGGTCGATCCCGACACCGGCGAGGTGACGCTCGACCGCTATTTTGTGGTCGACGACCTCGGACGCGTGCTCAACCCCATGATCGTGCGCGGACAGATTCAGGGCGGCGTGGTGCAGGGCATCGGCCAGGCCCTCATCGAACACCAGGTCTACGACCGCCAATCCGGACAGCTTCTGTCCGGCAGCTTCATGGACTACGGCATGCCGCGCGCCGACACCATGCCGAACATCGAAGCGGAATTGGAAGAAGTGCCGTGCAAGACCAATCCGCTCGGGGTCAAGGGCATCGGCGAATCCGGCACCATCGGCGCGCCGCCGACCGTGATCAATGCGCTCATCGACGCGCTCAAGCCGCTCGGCGTCGACCACATCGACATGCCGGCGACCCCGGCGCGGGTGTGGGAAACGATCCGACTCGCAAAGGCGGGCGTGGCGGCGACGGCGGCATAGATGATTGCCGCAAGCAGCGGGCTTATCGACTCTTGCGTGCGGTGTGAAGAGAATTCCCAACTCCACGCGCCTCGCTCCTGAAGCACGTTTGTTCGCAATAGCGCGCCACCCCCGTCAGCGCGGCAAGGCCGCGGTGGCGTCGCCGCGGATGACGACCTCGCCGTCCTGGTTGACGGCGGAGAACTCACACTCGACCAGGCCCTGCCCGCCGTGCTCGCGTTTTGCGGTGATCTTTGCGGTGCAGGTGAGCACGTCGCCGGGCCAGAACCGCGACGCGAAGCGGATGCGCAGCCGTTGCAGCGCGCCGTCGCCGAGCCAGTCCGTCAGCAGCCGCGCGCAATAGGCGCCCGCCAGCATCCCCATGCCGAACACCGCCTTGTTGCCGTTCGCGCGCGCGTAGACCTCGTCGTGGTGGTTGGGATTGAAGTCATGGGATGCGCCGGCGTAGCGCACGAAATCCGTCCGCGTAAGCGGCCCGCAGACGAGCGCGGCCGGCGCATCGCCGGGATTGACGGATGGGAAGGAGGTCCGCGTCATGCGCTGATCCTCTTGCCGGTCTCGACCAGGGTGCGCCGCGCGACTTGCACCTTCTCGCCACGCTGATTGTGAAAAATGGTCTCGATGACTGCGATCTGCAACTTGCCGGCGCGGCGGCTCTCCTTTTCGGTGATGCTCACAATCCGGTCCTGCGCCGTCAGCACGTCGCCGGCGAGGATGGGCGCTAAATATTCAAACTCCTGCTCGCCGTGGACGATATAGCTCCAGTCCTTCACCTGCAGCGCCTCCGATGCCGCCTTCGGCTCGTAGAGAAACGTGCGCAACAACGTCGGCGGCGCGAGAATGCCGGGAAAACCCCTCGCCGCGGCGTAGCCGGGATCGCGATAGATCGGGTTTGGATCGCCGACGGCCTCGGCGAATTCGCGGATCTTGCCGCGCTCGACGTGGAATTCATAAGCTGGAAACGTCCTCCCGGCCGCGCTCGCGTCCATGCTCTCCTCATCATTCCCTGCTGGTTCGTAAGTCTATGACGCGCTTCGCCTTGATCGAGCGCTCGGGGTCGTAAAGCGCCCCACGCGCCACGAACTCGACCTCGGGGCGCAGCGACACGGCCGCGCGCACGCGCCGCACCACCTCGTCGCGCAGCGATGCATCGGGGTCGCGCTCGATGCGGACCACCAGCCGCTCCATGGCTCCGGGCGCGCTGGCGTCGGCGAACACGACCTGGAATTCGGCGAGCTCCGACATGCCCGAGAGCGTATCAAGAATGACGTCGGTGTTGACCAGCATTCCCCGGCATTTGACGAGGCTACCGGTGCGCCGCGGCGGCGCAATCACGCGCTCGCCCGCGCGGCCGCAGATCGGGCACGGCGCCCGCGACAGCGTGACGATATCGCCCACGAGATAGCGCAACAGCACGGTGCCGCGCCGGTGCAGATGAGTGATGGCGAGCGCGCCACTCTCGCCGTCGCCGAGCCGGCGGCCGGTCTCCGGCTCGACCATTTCCAGATAATAAAGATCGGGAACGAGGTTCTGCGGCGCCGCGTCTTCCGCACATTGCACCAGGCCGCCCTGCATCTCGGTGAAGGCATAGCGGGCGCGGATTGCGACCGAAGCTGCGCCCAGACGGGCAAGCTCCGCGCGCAGCACCGTCCGCAGCGTCTCGCCCACCGGCTCGCCCGAGGTCAGAATGAGCCGCACGTCGGACAAATCCGCGCCGTGCCGGCAGGCCTCCCCGAGAAATCGGCGGATGAAGCTCGGCACGCCCCAGAGCACGGTCGGGCGAAAGCGCGCGACCGTCGCCAGCGCCTCGACCAGCGAATTGCGGACCTTGAACTCGGAATTGGCCGAGCCGGTCAGGCCATGCACGACCGGCACGCCCGCGATCATGGCCGAGCGGATGACGCTCAGGAATGCGCCGGTCGGAAAGCCCGCCAGCGGATAGAGGTTCGCCACTCGATCGGCCGATGTCAGTCCTTCCGCCTCATTGCAGCGGCGCGCCTGGTCCCAGATCGCGTAGGCGTCGTGCGCAGTATTGTAGAATGGCGACGGCCGCCCGCTGGTCGTCCCGGTCGTGTAGGCGACGTCCCACAAGACGCGTTCTTCCGGGGAGCAATCGGGCGGCAGATCGTCCGGCCGCAGGCGGAACGCCTCGGGGTCGGCGATGTAATCGTCCTTGCGCGTCAGCGGCAGCGCCGCAAGATCGTCGAGCGAGCGAACGTCCTGCGGCTCGAGGCGGAGCTCGCGAAAACGCGCCCGATAGAAGGGGTGAGCGGCGGCGACCGCCGTAAGCGTTCGCCGCAGCCGCACCACACCGACGGATTGAAGGTCAGGCTTCATTGTCAGGCTTCATGCCAGCTTACCGAATGACCGATATGCTCTCCACGTCATGGCCGGCCTTGTGCCGGCCATCCACGCCTTCGTTGTCCTAACGAAAAAAGACATGGATGCCCGGGACAAGGACAAGCCCGGCATGACGAATTAGGATTTGCGAAACGAGGCATTGCTCAGCAGTTCGTTGGCGCGTCGGCCGAGGACGGCATCACGGCACGCTCTGGAAACCGGGAGCGCCTCGACGCGCGCCACGCAATCGAGTTCGCCCATGTCGAAAGGATAGTCGCTGCCGAGCAGAACACGGTCGGGACCCACGCTTGCGAGCAGGAATTCGAGCGCATGCGAGGAATGCACGATCGTATCGTAGTGCAGGCGGGCCAAGGAATCCCGCGGCGATCCCCGCAAGCGCACCTTCGGCTCGGCGCGCACGTCGAAGGCATGCACGAAACGTCCGGCTTGATACGGCACGAAGCCACCGCCGTGGCACAGACAGAAGCCGATATCGGGGTAGCGCTCGATCACGCCGCCGAAAACGAGCGCCGCGCCGGCCAGGGTCGTCTCGAACGGCAGGCCGACGAAGTTGCGCATGTAATAAGATTTCAGCCGGTCGCCCGGAAGAATCTCGCCGTGCGGGTGGACGAGAATGAATGCGCGCAACGCATTCGCCGCCGCCCACACCGGCTCGAGCGCGGGATCGTCGAGATTGCGGCCGTTGACGTGCGAGCCGATCTGGGCGCCGCGCAAGCCGAGCGCCCGCATCGCACGGGTCAGCTCGTCCGCCGCCGTGGGCGGGTCCTGCAGCGGCAAGGTCGCGAGCGCCATGAAGCGGTCGGGATGACGCTTCGTCACCGCGGCAATCTCGTCGTTCTGCAGGACGGCGCAGGCGAGGCCGAGCGCAGCCTCCTGGTCATAGAAGAAGGTATGCACGGTGGCGCAGATCGCCTGCATGTCGATGCCATGCCTGTCCATATCAGCAAGCCGCAGATCGAGGTCCCAGCATTCCGGCGGCATCGGGCGCTGCACCACCTTGCCCGCGATCTCCATGACGGTTGAGCCATCGCTTTGCGCGATGAGCTTCGGCGCCACGCGCGGGGCCTCCTTGCCAAGCCGCCGAATCGTGTCCTGCGGCAGCATGTGGGCGTGGATATCAATGGCAGGGCTATCGCTCATGTCGCTCGGTCTTCATTCTGCCGCCGGATTCTGCCGCGGGAGAAAGTCATCGCCGTTTCACCGGCGAGATCGAGTATACTGGTTCTAGCGCATGATCCCCGAACCGTTGCAGGCTTTTCGGGGAGCATCATGCGACCGCACACACCCTTGGAGCAGGTTAAAAGCCTGACCTCTCGTGCATGGAGGATGCGAGCGATGAAGGCAATTCTTGAAGGCCGCGTGGTTGCCGAGAGCGACGACATCGTCGAGTGCGACGGCTACCAATACTTTCCCAGCGCCGGCGTGCGCACGGAATGGCTGGAGAAGACCGAGAAGACGGAGTCGAGATCGGCGCTGCCCGCATGGCGTCCAGTTCTACGACGTGGTGATCGACGGCGCGCGTCACGAGCGCGCCGCCTGGTCCTATGAGGCGCCGCGCCCGGCGATGAAGCAGGTCGCCCACCGCTTCGGGTTCTGGAAGGACGTCGAGGTCGGCTGAGGCCCGCGCGGCCTACGCGCTGGGCGCCGCGCGCTTTCTTGTGAACGCCGAACTGCGTTCGGCGGGATATGCGTATCTGCGGCCCTGACGATTCGCCGCGCGGCGAGCGGCCCGCGCCGCCGGCATCGCCTCACGCCGCCGCGCGCGCCTCGTCCACCATCGCGGCGGAGATTTTCTCAGCCGCCATGATGGTCGGGATATTGGTATTGCCGCGCGGCACGGTGGGCATGATCGAGGCGTCGATCACCCGCAGGCCGGCGATGCCGCGAACGCGTCCCACGGCATCGACCACTGCGCTACGGTCGCTGGCGGCGCCCATGCGGCAGGTGCCGACGGGATGGAAGGTGCCGGCGACGTTGTCGCGGACGTGCTCGGCGAGGGCGGCGTCGTCCGCGGCGAGGGTTGCAAGATCAACGCGGCGGTCGGCCAAGGTCGAGAAGATCGGGCCGGCGAGCGGCGGCGCGAGATCGATCAGCGCGGCGATGAGCGCGCTCTGAATCCTGTTGGCGGGCGTGATGCGGTTGAGCCGGCGCAGCCGGTCGGTGAACTTCACCGGAAATGTCACGCCGCTCATCGCCCGCACCTGCGGATGCGCCAGAATCTCGACCGCGCGGCGGAAGCCTTGCATGAAGCGCTGGAGGTCGAGCTCGTGACCGGTGAAGTTGAATTCGACGCAGGGTGGCGTCGCGGCATCGGCATCGACCAGCGAGACGCGGCCGCGCGCCATCGGCTTGAGCAAGGTCGGCGCCAGATTGGCGACCTGGAACCCGAGCGGGCTCCACGAGGTCTTGCACTGCACGTTGATGTACATGTCGGTCGGCGGCGCCCCCGCAAGCCCGGAGGAATAGCGAAACGCGGTCATGGGATGCGGCCGCAACCAGTTCGCTTGGCGCGCATTGCGATGCTGCAGCAGGCCGATGAATACGATGGCGTGGTTGGAAAGGTTTTCGCCGACGCCAGGCAGGTCCGCACACACTTCGAGACCGAGCGCGCGCAGGTGACCGGCGGGCCCGATGCCGGAACGCAGCAGGAAGGCGGGCGAATGCACGCCGCCGAGGGAGAGGATGATCTCGCGACCGCTGAACCGCTTGACCTCGCCGCCGATTCGCGCGGTGACGCCGGTGACGCGGCGGCCCTCGAACACGAAGCCGGTCGCGGTGGCGCCGTTGACGATGGTCAGGTTGCTGCGGCGGCGCACTGACGTGTCGAGGTAGCAGATCGCGGCCGAGGCGCGCTTGTCCGGCCAGTTGCTCATGGGCACCGCGCCGTAACCGTCGCGGAAATCCGTGTTCATGTCGGCGATGAACGGAATCTGGCGTTCCTGCGCGAAGACGTGCACCGCCTTCGAGAGCGGCGCCCAGTCTTCCAGCCTAGTGCGGCGAATCGGCACCGGGCCGTCGCGGCCGTGCAGCTCGCCGCCGAAATCCATGTCGTGCTCGAGCTTGCGATAATAGGGCAGCACGTCGTTCCAGCCCCAGCCGGCCGCGCCGTGCGCCTCCCATTCGGCGTAGTCCTCGGGCGTGCCGCGATACGCCACCATGCCCATGACCGAAGAGCCGCCGCCCATGATGCGCCCCTGCGAAAAACCGACCAGGGGAGAATTTTCCTTGCGGCGCCAATGCACCTTGAGGCCGGGCCAGAAATAGGCGTCGTTGTAATAGGACGTCGCATAGGTATCGAGCACGTCGGCCGGCTCTTTCCCCGGCGGCGTGTCCGGCCCGGCCTCGAGCAGCAGCACCTTGGTGCCCGAGCGTGCCGAGAGCCGGTTGGCCAGCACGCACCCGGCGGCGCCGCCGCCGACGATGATGATGTCGAAACTGTCGGTCATGTTTGCTCGGATTGCAGAGGGGGCGGCATGACGGCGGCCGAAATGGCTGCCATAATCATTCGACAATAAACTCAGCTCGGAGGAAAGCCCAATGCCGAATAGCGCGTCGAGCGTCTTGCCAACCATGCGCATCCTGCGGCGAGCGCTGCCGGCAATGATGTTGATCGCGGCGGCGGGCGCAACCATCACCGACGCGCGCGCGGAATATCCGGAGCGGCAGATCACCATGGTCGCCTGCTTTCCCGCCGGCGGCGGCACCGACATCGCGGCGCGGCTGATCAACACCCAGCTCGGCGAGGCCCTGGGCAAGCCGGTGATCGTGGAGAACCGCGGCGGCGCCGGCGGCAGCATCGGGACCGCGGCGGTCGCACGCGCGGCTCCCGACGGATACACCCTGCTGGTGTGCTCGAGCGCCTTCGTCGTCAACCCGAGCCTTTACGCCAACGTCACCTACGATCCGTTCAAGGATTTCGTTCCGATCATGGTGATCGGCGCGTCGCCCAATGCCTTCGTGGTACCGGCGCAATCCGAGATCAAGAGCCTGCCCGAGCTGATCGCCAAGGCGAAGGCCAATCCCGGCAAGCTCAACTGGACGAGCCCCGGCGCGGGAACGACGCCGTATCTCGCCGGCGAACTGCTCAAGCTGCGCACCGGCATCAACATGCAGCACATTCCGTTCGCCGGCGCGGGCCCCGCCACCACGGCCGCGCTCGCGGGCCAAGTCGACATGTATACCGCCAATATCGGATCGCTCATGGGCCTGATCGAGTCCGGCAAGCTGCGCCCGATCGCGGTGACCTCCAAGCAACGTTGGCCCGATCTGCCCAATGTTCCTTCGCTCGACGAACTTGGAATCAAGAATGCCGAGTCCGACACGTTCCAGGGCATCTACGCCCCGGCCGGGACGCCGCAAGCGGTCGTCGGCCGGCTGGCGAAGGAGCTTGCCGCCATCCTCGCGCGCCCCGACGTGCGAGAAAGATTCGTCAAGGCCGGCCTTCCCGTGGTGGCCGAAGGGCCGGACGCGTTCCGCGCACGCATCGCGCGCGAGGTCCCGATGTACAAGGAGATCATCGACAAGGCGGGATTGAAGGTCCAATGAGCCCCATCCTGCCGACGCTGTCGCGACGGGACCGAGCCTAAGGAAGAAGCATGGCGAGACCGCTGGCGGGAATAAGGGTGATCGAGCTGGCGAATTTCATCGCCGGCCCGCTCGCCGGCACGCTCCTCGCCGACATGGGCGCCGACGTGGTCAAGGTCGAGCCGCCGCAGGGCGACATGGGCCGCGCCACGCCGCCGATCCGCAACGGCGAGAGCGTGAGTTTCGTCGCGCTCAACCGCAACAAGCGCAGCCTGGTGCTCGATCTCAAGCGGCCGCAGGCGATCGAGATCCTGCGCAAGCTCGCGGCCAAATCGGACGTGTTCCTGGAGGCCTACCGGCCGGGCGCGCTCGACAAGCTCGGGCTCGGCGCCGGCGATGTGAAGGCCGTCCAGCCGCGCATCGTCTACACCTCGGTGTCGGGCTTCGGCCAGACCGGACCCGACCGACGGCGCGCCGGCGTCAACCTGATCATCGAGGCGTTCTCGGGCGCGCTGTCGGTGACCGGCGAGCCCGGCAAGATGCCGATGCGGCCGGGCGTGCAGACCGCCGACGTGTTCGGGGCGCTGTTTGCGACCTATGCAACGCTCGCCGGGCTTGTCGGTGCCGCGCGCAACGGCGAAGGACGCATCGCCGACGTTTCGCTGGTGGAAGCGTCGATCGCCGCGGCGGCCTGGGAAGCGGCGGAATATCTCGAGACCGGCAAGGTGCCGCAGCCCCTCGGCAACCGGCACCGTCTCAACGCCCCTTATCAGCTGTTCGAAACCAGGGACGGCCGCTATCTCGCCATCGGAACGCCCAACGACGCGCTGTTCGGAAGGCTCATGCACCTGCTCGGCCTCGAAGCGCATCTGGGCGATCCACGTTTCTCCTCCTATGCCAAGCGCAAGGCCAACGAGGACGCGCTGCTGCCGGTGGTCGAGCCCGCCGTGCGCGCGCGCGATTGCGCGGAACTGGAGCAGGCGCTGCGCGACGCCGGCGTGCCGTGCGCGCGCGTGAACAATTTCAAGGAGGTGTTCGACGATCCCCAGATCGTCGCCCGCGGCGTCGTCGAGGAGGTCGAACATCCCCGCCTCGGCCGGATGCGCACCACGCGCAATCCCGTCCTGCTCGATCATGACGGCCCCGCGATCGACCGGCATTCGCCCATGCTGGGCGAGCACTCCGCGGAGGTGCTCGCCGAGCTCGGCTATTCGCCGGCGGCGATCCGCGACCTCGCGGCGGCCGGCGTGACGCGGGTGGCGACAGCAAAGGGATCGGTCCAGGCGGCGGAGTAGTCGGCGCCGTCTCCGCGCACGCGGGGACCCATATGCCAGAGGCCGGCGTGCGTGGCACGATGGGTCCCCGCTTTCGCGGGGACGACAGCCGAAAAGAGAGGTCATGACCATGCCGCTGGCGCGCAGCTTCCTCTACGTTCCGGCCAATCGCGAAAAGTTCCTGGAGAAGGCGATCGGCCTGCCATCGGACGCCTTCATCTTCGACCTCGAGGATTCGGTCCCACCCGGGGAGAAGGCGCAGGCCCGCGCCGGCGTGCAGGAATACGCGCCGAAGATCCCGGGTGCCCGGGTGTGGACGCGCCTGAACGGGCTCGACACCGGCCTCGCCGAAGCCGACCTCGATGCCGTAATCGGCGTGCCAGGGCTGGCAGGAATTTTCCTGCCCAAGGTCGAGACGCGTGAGGAGGTGCTGCGCTGGGATGCCATGATGAGCGCGCTCGAAAGTGCGCGCGGTGTGCGGGCGGGGGCAATCAATGTCGTCATTTCAATCGAGAGCGCGCGCGGCGTGCTCAACGCCTACGACATGGCGACCGCGGCCGAACGCGTCGTGTCGCTCACCTTCGGTGGGGCGCGGGACGGCGACCTCAACACCGATCTCGGCTGCGCCTGGTCGATCGACGGCCCGGAAATGCTGCACGCGCGCTCGCACATGCTGCTCGCGGCGCGCGCCGCGGGTTTCGACACCCCGCTCGACGGCGTGTTCGCCGATGTGCGGGACCTGGAAGGCTTCGAGCGCGATACCGCGCTGTCGCGCCGGCTCGGCTACCGCGGGCGCAAGCTCATTCACCCCTCGCAGATCGAGCCTTGCAACCGGCTCTATCGCCCGAGCGCGGCCGAGCTCGATTACTACGCGCGCGTGCTGGAAGCATTCGACGCCGCGGTGGCGCAAGGCAGCGCCTCGACCACCGTCGAAGGCCGCATGATCGACGTTGCGATGGCAAACGCCGCGCGGCGCGCGCTGGAGGCGGACGCGGCGTGGAAAAAGGCCGGGTAGAAACCGCCGGCAGAGACGGCCCGCGGCCACGGCCTTGCATTCGCCGGGTCGATCCCGTGCCCCGATCTCGGGTCACTTCTTCGCGGCGCCGAACGGTGCCGTGTCCTGCTCGAACAGCGACACCACCGTGCCGGGCTCGGACTCGTCGGTGAGCCCGATCGTAATGCGCTGACCGTCGGAGGTGCGCACGCTGGCAATGCGGCGCGGCTGCCAATCGGTTTGCCCCAGCATGTGGCGGATGATCGAAACCTCCTCCACCACCGCCTCGTAGGCCCGATCCGGCTCGAAGCGGTCGCCATGGCAGCGCGCGCACAGGAGCCGCTGCGGAAAGAAACCTGCCCGGCACTGCGCGCAGCGCCAGATGCCAACGCCTGGAGTCATGCAATGCCCGCAATGATTATCGTGTCCCGGGCGAGTGGAGCGGAGCAGAACGAGACCCGGGACCCAGCGCGAGAGTTGCGAAGCGCAATATGACTTCGAGATGCGCCGAGGACACCTGGGTCCCGGATCTTCGCTTGCGCTTCGCGCTCGCTTGTCCGGGACACGAGATCGGAGCGCCGCCGTTCTGAAGTCATTCCATCCGCTCCAGCACGGCCGCGGCAGCGGTGCCCCCGTAGCGATACATGGTCATGCCGTATCCGGTCGCGACCGCGAGCCGCGCATCCTTGACCTGCCGCGCGCCGGCGCGGTGCTGCAGTTGCAGCACCGCTTCGGAAATCCCGTTGAGGCCGCCGGCCGGGCCGCCGGGCTGGCCGGCCGAGAGCATCCCGCCCCAGGTGTTGACGGGAAACCGCCGCTCGCCGATCTCGCGGCGCACGAAGCGCGCGAGGTCATGGCCCGGGATCATGCCGAGATCGTTGAGTTGCGCCAGCACCATGGTGGGATAATCGTCGTAGATGGAGGCGAGGTCGATAGCCTCAGGCCGCACCCCGGCGGCCTGCCACAGCTCGCCGGCAAAGGTGCAAATGCCGGTCTGCAGGCCGTCGCCCTCCTGGTTGTCGTAATTGAAGCTCGCGCGGTGCGCGCGCACGCGCACGGCCGCACGGCCTTGCGGGCAGCGGTCGGGATGAGCGATGACGACGGCCTGGGCGCCCGCGACCACCGGCACGCAGTCGTAGCGCGACAACGGGTCGGCGACCAATGGCGCGGCGAGGTACTCCTCCATGGTCATCGGCTCGCGGTAGACGGCAAAGGGGTTGTTCGCCGCCCAGGCGCGCTGCGCGATGACGAGATGGCCGTAGTCGGACTTTTGCAAGCCATACTGCTTCATCTGCCGGCTGGTCACCAAGGCATAGACGCCGTTCGGCCCGCCGTGACCGAGCGGCGCCAGGTGCAGTTGCGTCACGATGTTGAAATTCGCCGCGACCTTGGCGTAGCCGCCGAGCCCGGTGGCATCGCCGCCCACCACCAGGATCACCGAGGCGGCGCCGCTCTCGACCGCGCGCAGCGCGTGCCCCAGCATGTTCATGGCGGAGGAGCCGCCATTGGTATCCTGAATGAGCCAGCGCAACGACAAGCCGAGCTTCCAGGCCAGATCGACGGCGGCGTCGGGTGCGAGCGAGAACGAGGCCGCGGCCATGCCGTCGACGTCGCGAGCGTCGATGTCGGCATCTTTCAGCGCTGCCAGGACCGCGTCGCGGATGAAGGTGTGCGTCGACTGTCCCGCCTGCGGACGGCGGGTGTAGGCGGATTGCCCCACACCGATGATGGCGGCGTTCGTATGCATGATTTGGTCCCGCAGCGCGTTGAGAACGAGAGCCCAAGATGTTACCCTTATGGCTCTCGTCCGCGAAGCCTGTCGCCGCGCAAAGCGCGGAGCGGCGGATCGAGCAAATTGCCGCCGTTCATCCTCGCACGCGCTCCCTCAGCCCCGCCCCTCCCCGCCATTCCACCGAGGTCATCCATGATTCGCGCTGCGATCGTCGGGCTGGGACGCTGGGGACGTTCGCTGGTGACGTCGGTGCAGGGCAAGAGCAGCGACATCCGCTTCGTCCTCGCCCACACCCGCACGCGCGCAACGGCGGAAGTCTTCTGCCGCGACCAGGGCGTGCCGCTGGTCGACAGCTACGAGCAAATTCTCGCAGATCCGAAGGTGGACGCGGTCGTGCTGGCAACGCCGCACAGCCTGCACGAACGCCAGATCATGGCGGCAGCGGCCGCCGGCAAGCACATCCACGTGGAAAAGCCGGTCACGCTCGACCGCGCCAGCGCGGATGCCGCGGTCGCGGCTGCACGCAAGGCCGGCGTGGTGCTCGCGGTCGGCTATTGCCGGCGCTTCCACCCGGCGGTGGTGGAGTTGCGCCGTCGCCTGAGCGACGGACGGCTCGGCACCGTGATCTCCATGGTGGCGCAGCACACCACCAGTACGGGGCAGTTCATTCCGCCGGACAATTGGCGCGCCGCACCCGACGAAGCGCCTGGAGGAGCGCTGACGGCGGTCGGGGTGCATTCGCTCGATCACATGATCGAGTTCGCGGGCCCGGTGCGCGACGTGCGCTGCGTCACCGCGCGCCACATCCCCGGCCCTTCCGACGACACCACCACGGTCATGCTCCGCTTCGAAAACGGCGCGACCGGCTTGATCTTCTGCTCGGTCGCCACCGCGACGAATTTCAGCTTCACGCTTTACGGCAGCAAGGGCCTCGCGGAGATTTCCAAGCCCACCCTGCAGCGCTTTCGCTTCGTGCCGACATCGGAGCAGGCGCCGACCGGCCCGGTGACCGCCCCGCCCGACGAGATCAGCGAGCATTCCGGCTTCGACATGCTCAGCGCGGAACTCGCCGAGTTCGCGCGCTCGATCCGCGAAGGGAGACCATACCCGGTCACGATCGAGGAGGTGCTCCACGGCATGTCGGCGTTCGACGCCATCGTGCGAGCGGGACGATCAGGACAGATCGAACCCGTCGCCGAGCCGCCTCGTCGCGGCTAGAGTGACTAGACCCGAGGAGCCGTTCAGGAGCGCTCATGGAAAAGCTGATCATCACGGTCGCCTGCGATTCGCGCACGTCCTATCCGCACAACCACCTCTGCCCGACGCAGGAGGACATCCCGGGAGTCGCGCGGCAATATATCGATGCCGTCAATGCCGGCGCCGCAATCGCGCATATCCATGGCCGCCGCACGCTCGAGGAGACGATCCAAGCGGACGGCCGGCAGGTGTCTCGCATCCACCACGACGACTGGAAGCGCCTGCAGGACGCGATCATGGGCAAGGTCGATCCGATCATGCAGTTCGGCGTCGCCTCGGCGCGGATCGAGGAGAAGATCAGGCTGATGGAGCTCGGGCCCGACATGATGGCGGTGTGCTTCAACGCGCACGACGAATATTTTCAGCCCGAGCCCTCGCTGCCGCCCAAGCGCATGATGGCGATCCATCCGGTCGAGGAGCTCATGGCCTATGCCAAGGCCGCCGACGAGCACAAGGTGAAGCTCGAATGCGAATGCTTCACCACCGGCGCGTTCTGGCATCTCGAGTTCGTGCGCAAGCAGGGTTATCTGAGGGATAGGACCTATACCACCCTGTTCATCGGCTGGCCCGGCGGCACCTGGACGCCGCCGACCGAGCGCGCTCTGCAGTTCATGGTGGACAATCTGCCGCCAAACTGCATCTGGAACGTGAGCGTGATGAATCCGCAGAAACAGTGGCCGATCCTCGCGCTCGCGGTCGCGCTCGGCGGCCACGTGCGCGTCGGCTACGAGGACAATCCTTTCATCGCACCGGGCGAATTCGCCAAGAACAATGCCGTGCTGGTGGAACGCATGGTGGCCATCGCGCGTGGGCTCGGACGCGAGATCGCCACACCCGACGAAGCGCGTAAGATCCTCGGCCTTGCGCGCCCGCAGTGAGCCGGATGCCGGCTCGGACCTCCTCATGCTGAGGAGCGTTTCGAAGCAACGCGTCTCGAAGCATGAGGCCACCCCGTCCTTCGAGACGGCTGCTACGCAGCCTCCTCAGGACGAGGGTGGAGTGAGTTATCGCCACGCATGAAAAGCGGCTTGCATTGATGAGAAAGCGCAGGCTCGGGACATCGGAGCTCGAGGTGTCGGCCGTCGGGCTCGGCGGCAACAATTTTGGCGGCCGCATCGATTTTGCGGCATCGGAGCGCGTGGTGCACAAGGCGATCGCGCTCGGCGTCAACCTGATCGACACTGCCGACAGCTACGGCAGCCGGGGTGGCTCGGAGGAGTGGCTCGGACGCATTCTCGGCGACCAACGCAAGGAGATCGTGCTCGCGACCAAGTTCGGCCTGCCGATGGACGACGCGGGCAAGCTCAAAGGCGCTTCGCGGCGCTACATCATGCATGCGGTCGAGGCGAGCCTGAAGCGGCTGCGCACGGATTGGATCGACCTTTACCAGTTGCATCGGCCGGACCCGCAGACACCGATCGAAGAGACGCTGCACGCGCTCGACGACCTGGTGCAACAGGGCAAGGTGCGCTTCATCGGCTGCTCCAACCTTTCGGCGCAGCAGGTGATTGCGGCGCAGGATACCGCACGGTGGCTAGGGCTTGCGGCATTCGTCTCCTGCCAGGACGAGTACAGCCTGCTCGCGCGCGATATCGAGCGCGAGCTCATTCCGGCCGCGAGGACGCGCGGACTGGGCATCTTGCCCTATTTTCCGCTCGCCAGCGGCCTGCTCAGCGGCAAGTACCGGCGCGGCGCGCCGCTGCCGCCCGGCTCCCGGCTGTCGAAGAATCCGCGCCACGCGCAGGAGTTCATCAGCGAGCGCAATTGGCGCATCGTCGGCGAACTCGAGGCATTTGCCGCCCGCCGCGGCCGCACCATGCTGGAACTCGCCTTCGGCTGGCTGCTGCGCGATCCCGTGGTGGCGAGCGTCATCGCGGGGGCGACCACGCCGGAGCAGATCGAGCAGAATGTCCGGGCGGCGGAGTGGACGCCGTCGGCGGAGGACCTGGCGGAGCTCGACCAGATCACGGCTTAAAGCGGTAGGGTGGGCAAAGGCGCGAAAGACAGCGCTGCGGCATAAACCCGGTGTCGCGCCGTGCCCACGCGTTTTCGTTCGCGGATGCATATTTCCCCGCGCGGGCACGGCGCTGCTCCGATGGCTTGGCAAGACCGGAGTATCGTCTCGCGGCTTTGCCCACCCTACGCCGCTACACCGAAATCAATGCTGCCCGGCTTTGCGGCGTCCCAGATACTTTCCAAGGTTGGCGAGATTGCTGCGGATCGCCGCTTCGTCGACGGTGTCGGGATCGAAGTCGGGATCGTCCCACTCGATCATGCCTTCGTGGTGAAGATGCTCGGGATCGGCGAGCGCCTGCAGAAACGTCTCGTAGCCCGTCGGTCCGCCGATATCCGCCGGAGGACAGCGCCCTTGCGCACCGACGAGGCGCGGATAGGTGACGGCCGGATCCGCTGCGGCCACCCACTCCAATGCGACCGTGTGTCCCCAGTCCTCGCCGTAGACGTAGTCGTAGCGGAAGGTATTTGCGAGCGCCAACACATCGGCCAGCGTCGCCTTCTCGGCCGAGAGCGGGCTCGAATTCCGGATCGTCGCGATCGAGCAAGCCCCACGCCGTGGAGCCCACGCGGAACTCGAAGGGATGGCAATTCTGCCAGCCGATGGCGATCTGCAGCACGAAATGCAGATCGTCGAGACGCATGGTGACCGGCACTTCCACGCGGCGGATCACCGCCGGCGTCACCTCGTCGATCTCGATCCGCAAAAGCGCAATCATTGGTCGGCTGCTCAGGTCCGGGCGCTGGCACCAAGATATGGCGCCGCAAGTCGGCACACCCGACTTGCGGCGCCAGGCCCGGCAACCACTCCAAACATCGATTGCCGGAAAGCTCTTTTTTATTCTTATTCTGCGGCCTGCTGGAAAGTGAGCATCTCGTCGCGCGGATCGAGATCGATGATCTTGCCGTCCTTGATCACCCACGAGAGATGCTTGCCGCCCTGCAGCACGGTGATGTCCGCGATGGGATCCTTGTTGATCACGATCAGGTCCGCGAGCCTGCCCGGCGCGAGTTCGCCGACCTGCCCTTCGAGCCCGACCGCGTAGGCGTTGTCGCGGGTGGCCGCGACGATCGCGTCCATCGGTGTGTAGCCGCCGTACTTGACGAAGATTTCGAGCTCCTTGGCGTGCAGTTCACCATAGCGCGTGAACGAATTATTGCCGGTGTCGGTGCCGACCAGGAGCTTGATGCCGAGCTTGCGCGCCTTGTGCATCAGCTCGCAAAGGAGGTCGAAGTGCCGCTTCATGCGGGTGATATCGAGCTGCACCTGCTCGGCGCCGACCTTCTGGCCGAGCTCGACCACGACCGCGAGGAATGTCGCGGTTGGAATGATCGGCATGCCGCCCTTGGCCACCGCTTCGAGATCGCGATCGGTGGCGAGGTCGGCATGGATGATCCAGTCGACGCCGGCCTCGGCGGCGGCGCGCGTGGAGCCAGCGCCGCGGGAGTGGATGCCGACGCGCAGGTTGCGCCGGTGCGCCTCACCCACCACGGCGGCGATCTCCTCCCTCGCCAGCATCTGCGATTCGCCCGAGCGGCTGTCCGCCATTTTGATGAAGTTGACGCCATGCTTTCCTTGCCGCCGCACCTCGGTGACCATCTCGTCGGCAGTGTTGCAGAGCTTGCCGATGGAATGATCGGGGGTTCCTTCCCACGACGGCTCGTCGTCCTCGATGCAGCCGTAGGTGACGACCATGCGGCCCGCGACGAACATGCGCGGCCCTTCCATCAGGCCGAGCTTGATGGCGTCGCGGATGCCGACGTCGGTGAACCATGTGCCGCCGGGCACCGAGATGCTGGTGACGCCGGAGCGCAGCACCTTCTGCACGCTGCGCGCCGACTTGAGGGTGGAGAATTCCGGCCGGGTCGTGCCCTTGCCTTTGCCCTCGCCCTTGATCATCGGGTAGCCGTAGGAGACGTGGCAGTGCGCGTCGATCAGCCCCGGCATGATCCACTGTCCGCCGGCGTCGATCACCTCGACGGTCCGGCGGTCCTCGAGCACCAGGTCCGGCGGCAGTGCGCCTACGCTTTTGATCCGGTTGCCTTCGATGACGATGGCGTCGTTGCGCGCGGCCGGCTTGCCCGAGCCGTCGATCAGGGTGCCGTTGCGGACCACCAAGGTCTTCCTGCTCGCAGCGCTCATGACGATCCTCCCGTTGCGGGGTGCCGGACGCGGACGTTACCTCCAAACCCGCAGCGGTGTAAACAAGCGTTTAACTCGAGCTGCCTCGCCCCGGTCCGGCGACCCGCCGGATTGACATTTCCGGCGCGGCATGCGGCTAGAAGCCCATGGACAAGGCGGATTCGAAGCGCACAGCCGCGCCAGCCGGCATGCGAGCCGCGGCCCGCGAGGACGAGGACGGGACGCGCGAGCGCATCCTGCGGACGGCCGAGCGGCTGTTCGCAGAGCGTGGCTTCAATGGCGTGTCGGTGCGCGAGCTCGCCGCCGCCGCGCAGGCGAACATCGCCAGCATCGGCTATCATTTCGACAACAAGGAAGGCCTGCTGTCGGAGGTCTACCGCCGCCACTGCGAGCCGATGATCGCGGAGCGGCTGCGCGGGCTCGAGGCCGCCTCGCGACTGCGCGGCCGGGCCAGGGTCGCCGCCATCATCGAGGCGTTCATCCGCCCGGCCCTGCGGCAGGTCGAGGTCGAGGACGGCGCGACGTTCATCCGCCTGCGCGCCGTGCTTTCCGGCGAGAATTCCGCGCTGCTGGAAAAGCTGGTGGCGGAGAACTTCGACCAGTCGAGCACCGCCTTCATCGACGAGCTGTGCGAATGCCTGCCGCACCTGTCGCGAACCGACGTGTGCTGGCGCTTTCACTTCCTGCTCGGCACCATTTATTACACCGCGGCCGGACCACACCGCATTTCCGCGTTTTCCAACGGGCGCTGCGATCCCTCCGACACCGAAGCGGTGATCAAAGAGCTGGTCCCGTTCATGACGCGGGCCTTCCATGCTCCACCCCAGAAGCGGCACCGAGCCGCGCACAGGCGCATGTGAGCGAGAGCGCTTCCCGCCGGCTTCCATTCAACCGTTGCATGCTCGAGGGGACTCACTGCCGGACTTGACCTGGCGGCTCGATCGAAGTTCGCAAGAAAATCCTTCTCCAAAACGACGGAGCTCAAGAGAATTCGGGCTGGCCCGAATGCCGACTATCCCAACAGGCCGGTCAAGATCATAGTCAATGTTGCACCCGGCGGCGGGGTCGACACGGCGACGCGCATCGTCGCCGAAGAGCTGCGCACGCGGCTCGGTCAGCCGATCGTGGTCGAGAACCGTCCGGGCGCGGGCGGCAACATCGGCGCGGAGGTGGTGTTCCAGTCGGAGGGGGACGGCTACACGCTGCTGGCGTCGTCACCAACGCCGCTCGCCATCAACGGCTGGATCTACAAGAAGCACGCTTTCGACCCGGCCGGCTTCGAGCCGGTCGCGTTGATGTCGCGAATCCCCAATGTGCTCGTGGTGCGGCCGGATTTTCCCGCCAAGACGGTGCAGGAGCTCGTCCAATTTGCCAAAGCAAATCCGGGCAAGCTCAACTATGGATCGCAGGGGATCGGCACCGCATCGCATCTCACCGGGGAGCTGTTCATAGCGCTGACCGGAACGAAGCTCGTGCATGTTCCCTATAAGAGCATTTGGCCTCTTTTTGGCGCTGCTTAGCACTGTTTGCGACTGCACAGAAGCCTTGTTGACAGACGCCAGAACGTGCAACGCGCGATGCTTTACCACTGGCTGTGCGAGCTTTGGCTCGACCATTTCGAGGGGCCGGAATTGCCCCCGGCCGGTCCGCTGCGCACCCCGCTGGTCAACTTCATGCTGGCGGCGATGCGGCTGGTCATGCCGAAAGGCGATCTGCCGAAGCCCGACACGGTGCGCGCCGCCATCGAGGCGGCCGAAGCCGAGCGCGTGAGCTGAAAAAGGAAGCGGCTCCGCAACACGACAGAGCCGCGAGAGCACGGTGTAGCTAATATCCAACGCGTTTGGTCTGCCACACACCAAGGCCCATCGGTTGAGCTTAGGCGGCGGCCTTCTCGCGCGATCTAGCGCCGCCTCGACCGCGACGATCACCGATGTGATGGCAATCACAAAATGTCTGGTTTCGGCGGCCGCCGTGAACCGGTTCACAGTGGACGCGAGAGCGTTGAGCCAGTGTGCCCCGCACCAGCGATCCGTTCGCTGACCAAATGGAGCGAGGCAATTATGGCCACGGCAACTGACGAACTGCGCGAACTGCGGGACGACGAGTTGGATGGAGTGTCCGGCGGCCTCGTTGTAATCGCGATTATCGCCATCTTGATCCCGCTCCTCGTTCCAGACCCACCTAAGCCTCTCCCTAAACCGTCTTGACCCACATACAACGAATGGAGCCGACAATGACCAGTGAAATCAATGCCGCTGAAACCAGCAAGCGCGAACTGACGAGCGATGAGCTCGACACCGTTTCTGGTGGCGCAGCAGCTGACAAAGGAGAGGATTACGACCCCGGCGCCCACATGGGCGATGCAATTATGAGCGCAGCGTTCGGGATTTTCACGTCGTTTTTTGGCCGCTAAGTCTCCGCGCAATGAGAAGCTGGCGCGCGCCGCGTAGGCGTGCGCCAGTGACGCGAAAAAGCTAGTCGCCGATGCGGCGGCAACTCGCGCGATCTTCATCCGTCTGCCTTACTCCCTCCGCCAGCTTTTTTGCGGACGCCGCCATCGCTGCCTCGCGCGTCGGCTCGTATCCGTGCGCCGCACGGCGGATGTCGCCGTTGTGGCCGCTCGCCCACATCCATTGACGATCCTGCGGTGCGCCGGGCGACAGGAAGATGCGGCTGACGATGACGCCGTCGGCGAGCACGTCATAGTCGTCCTCGCGCCACTCGCCGGACGGGCGCGAGGCCGATGCGCGTTTGAGGATGAGGCCCGCCGCCGACATCGCGTCAACTCCGTACCCGCACGCAACCGCGCAAACGCTAGATCACTCGCGTCCTTACCGAGTGATCGTGCCTGAAAAGGTGACCGTGCCTGAGCTAGAGGTCGAGCCAACCGACACGGTATACGGCCCCGATGGGAACACCGGGTGTTGGTGGTGCGACCCGTGAGGCAGTTCTGCGGCGACCGTGGCGCAATACACGCGGCCCCGGTCGAATTGCCCGCAGAGGCTAGAATGATGAAGCATGGCAACGGCGGAGACGCCGACGCCGACAATGGCTCCGCAATTTGCACAACGACGAAATGACATTTCTTCAATAGCTCCTTCTCTGAGGCGGGCGAATCGCCGTCCGCACATCAAGTATACTGCCGCAGTCCGGTGCAGTCCTATGCAGCCAAAGCTGGAATGGACATTGGCTGGACAGTCAATTTCTAACCACCTGAAATCACACGATGATTTGTTCCAATAGACTCCCCTACAAGGGCAACACGTCCGGCGTGCTGACAGACGTGGTCGCCGGCCATCTCGACCTGAGCTTCATCCAGTTCTCCGCAGTCCACCAGCTGGAACAGAGCGGCAAGCTGCGCGTGCTCGCGGTCTGCACCGACAAGCGCATGGAGGTTCTGCCGAATGTTCCGACCATGGCGGAAGCGGGCTTCCCCGACATCGTCTCGGAAACCTGGAACGCGATCAGTGCCCCGCCGAAGACGCCGGCGGCCGTCATCATCAAGCTCAACCAAGCGATCAACGCGGCCTGCAGGAACGCGACGTGTTGGCGCGCTTGCGCGATCTGCAAGTGCCGGTGGGCGGCGGCGACGTCGCGCAGACGAGAAAATTCGTCGAGCAGCAGCGGGCGCTCTGGGGCAAAGTGATCAGGGCCGCCGGCGTGCCGCAGCAGTAGACATCCTGCGTCATGCGCGGCTTGGCCCCCGCGTATGCATCTTCTTGCGAAAAAAGATGGATTGTCAGGCCGCGCCGGGCCTGGCAACGACGGATGAGTGAACCGTGGCTACGGCCCTTCGCGAGACCGTTGAGAGCCGCAAGCAGCTGGCTTAAGTTCCCATCAGCTCCGGAAGGAAAAACGTCATGGCCGACAAACAATACGATCGCTCCAGCCAGGATCTCGGCAACATCGTCAACCTCGGGCATATCAATGTCTGCATCGGCGACCAGCACCTGGCGACGCATTATTACGTGACCGGTCTCGGCCTCACCCGCGACCCCTTCCTCAACACCGGCGCCCGCCTGATGTGGGTCAATGTCGGCATGAGCCAGTTCCATCTGCCCACCGGGCAGCCGGACGTGCTGCGCGGCGTCACCGGACTGGTCGTGCCGGACCGCGCCGCCCTGCTCGACCGCCTGACGCAGGCGCGCAAGCCGCTGGAAGGAACGAAATTCGACTTCCGCGAACGCAACGATTGCGTGGAGACCGTCTGTCCCTGGGGCAACCGCATCAATGTCCATGCGCCCGACGAGAGCCGCTTCGGCCGCATCGTGCTGGGAATGCCCTATATCGAATTCGATGTGCGTGCTGGCACGGCCGATCGCATTGTCCGCTTTTATCGCGAGGTCATGGGGGCGCTCGCCACGACGGTCGAGAACGGCGACGGCCGCAAGGCGCGGGTGCAGGTGGGCGAGAAGCAATACTGGTACTTCCGCGAGACGGATGAGCCGGAAAAGCCCTATGACCGCCATCACGCCCAGATCTATATCGCCGATTTCTCCGGGCCCCATCGCCGCCTCGACGAACTCGGCCTTCTGACCATGGAGGTCAACGAGCACGAATATCGCTTCAAGAACGTCATCGACCTCGATACCCGGGAGGTGCTGTTCACGGTGGAGCACGAGGTCCGCAGCCAGACCCATCCGCTCTATGGCCGTCCGCTCATCAACCGCAATCCGGCGCAAAGCAATCGCAACTACAAGCCCGGCCACGACAGCATGTCCTGGGCCATGCCCTGAGCCGTCATGCCCGGACTTGTTCTGACTTGTTGCGGGCATCCACGTCTTCAAGCCTCGGCAACAAGAAAGACGTAGATGGCCACGGCAAGCCCGGCCGTGACGCGGTAGAGAGTGATGCCTGCGTGCCAAAACACATAGAAGGAACCGCATGGCCACGCGACGCGCCCTGGTGATCGGCGGCTCGCTCGGCGGGTTGCTGGCAGCGCATCTCCTGCGCAGCACCGGCTGGGACGTCGTCGTCTTCGAGCGCAACGCCGAGGACCTTACCGGCCGCGGCGCCGGCGTCAGCACCCATCCGCAGCTCATCGACATCCTGCGACGCGTCGGCATCGACTTCGACGAGTCCATGGGGGTCAAGGTCGACAGCGTCGTCTGCCTCGACAAGGACGGCCAGACCTATCTTGAAACGAAGACGGCGCGCACCATGAGTTCCTGGGGCCGGCTCTATCGCTCGCTGCGGGATCCGCTGCCGTCGGAAAACTATCGCCTCGGCATGTCGCTGCGGGGCGTCGAGCAGGACGCCGCCGGCGTCACCGCGGTCTTCGCCGAGGGCGCGCGTGTGAGCGCAGACCTCCTCATCGGCGCCGACGGCGTGCGCTCCACCGTGCGCGAGCAGTTCCTGCCGGACGTGACGCCGAACTATGCCGGCTACGTCGCTTGGCGCGCGATGCTGGACGAGAGCGAAGTTCCGCCCGACATTCGCGCAGAGATTTTCGAACGCTATACGTTCTGCCTGCCGGAGGGCGAGCTGCTTTTGGCCTATCCGGTGCCCGGCCGCAACAACGAGACCCAGCCCGGCCGGCGCGCCTACAACATCGTCTGGTACCGGCCCACGGACCCAGTCACGACGCTGGTCGATCTTTGCACCGACGCGAGCGGCCGATGCCATGGCAGCGCGATTCCTCCGCCGCTGATCCGGCGCGACCTCATCGACGGGATCAAAGCCACCGCCCGCGCCCTCGTTGCACCCCAGGTCGCCGAAATATTCGCCCGCACCCCGCAGCCGTTCTTTCAGCCGATCTTCGATCTGGAATCGCCGCAGACGACGTTCGGACGCGTGGCGCTCTTGGGTGATGCCGCCTTCGTGGCGCGGCCCCATGTCGGTGCCGGCGTGACCAAGGCGGCACTGGATGCGGCGAGCCTCGCCGACGCCGTTACCGGCGACGATGTCGTCACCGATTTGGTGCAATATCAGCGCCAGCAAAGACCCTTCGGCAGCGGCCTGGTGGCGCTCGGGCGGCAGGAGGGCGCGTATCTCAGCGCCCAGCTCAAGCCGCGTGAAGCGCGCACCGCCGCCGAACTCCATCGCGACATCAAGGACGTGTTGCTGGCCCACAATTCACGCAGCGAGAATTTGCGCAACGTGCTGGTGAGCTCGCGCGGCCGCGCGTTGTGATCTGCATCGGATGACGTTGTCGCCAGCTGCCCAGCGTCCGGCGGATGTCGGCGTAGCGCCCTGTTGAAGCGACGGAAGGCAACGCCAAAACGCAGGGCGGTGGACGGCAATCAATCAAAATTGATTGCATGCAAGCGTAAGATTCCCCCGGTATTTCCGTCTCCAGCGCCAAGGTTTCACAAAATTTAATGCTGCTGACAGGAGACCGTAAGGTTGCTCCATTAAGTCTTTTGCGACCGTGCCCCCTCCGGTACGATTCATTTGATGGAGACTCTCTCATGACTACACACGCCTCCCCTCCCAGGCAGCGCAAGGTCCTGACGGCGCGCCGCCTTACACTTCTTGCCTCGGTCGCCGGCCTGGGTGCCGCTGTCCTCCTGGCCGGTCCCGGTGGCTACCGCCCGCTCAGCCTTTCGCCATTGGCTTCATCCGCCCAGGCCGCTGAAACGGCGCAACATCCCGCGGGCTTTGCGGATCTGGTCGCGAAAGTGAAGCCGGCCGTGATTTCCGTCCGCGTCAAGATCGACAATGCCGCGAAGACGGCGGATGCGGACGAGAAGGGCGGCAACGACATGCTTCCGTTCCGGCCCGGATCGCAACTCGACAAGTTCTTCCAGCAGTTCGGATTCAAGAACATGCCCAACGGCATGCCCCGGCGCCACGAGATGATCACCGGCGAAGGCTCGGGCTTCTTCATTTCGCCCGACGGCTACGCGGTGACCAATGATCACGTGGTCGATCATGCGAAGTCGGTCCAGGTCACGGCCGACGACGGCACGACCTACACGGCAAAGGTCATCGGCACCGATCCAAAGACCGACCTTGCCCTGATCAAGGTCGATGGAAAGAAGGATTTTGCCTACGTCACATTCGCCGATCATGCTCCGCGGATCGGTGACTGGGTCGTCGCCGTGGGCAATCCGTTCGGCCTCGGAGGCACCGTGACGGCCGGTATCGTTTCGGCCAGCGGACGCGACATCGGCGCCGGGCCCTATGACGACTACATTCAGATCGACGCACCCATCAACAAGGGCAATTCCGGCGGGCCAGCCTTCGACATGGACGGCAACGTGATCGGCGTGAACACGGCGATCTTCTCGCCCTCCGGCGGCTCGGTCGGCATCGGCTTCGACGTCCCGGCGGATACGGCCAAGACGGTCATAGCCCAGCTCAAGGACAAAGGTCACGTCACCCGCGCCTGGATGGGCGTCCAGGTCCAGCCGGTGACCGCCGCCATTGCCGATAGCCTCGGCATGAAGCAAGCCGAAGGCGCGATCGTCGCTGAGCCCCAAGCCGGCAGTCCCGCGGCCAAGGCCGGGATCGAAGCAGGCGACGTCATCACCGCGGTCAACGGCACGGCGGTGAAGGACTCGCGCGATCTCGCCCGCAAGGTCGGCATGATGGCGCCGGGCAGCTCGGTCAAGCTCGACATCCTGCACAAGGGTGAGGCGAAAACCTTGACGCTGACGCTTCGACAAATGCCGGATGAGCGACAAGCGAAGGCCGACGCTGGAGCGACGGCGCCATCGAACGGCGTTCCGCATCTCGGCCTGACGCTTGCCCCGGCCAGCGAGGTGGCGGGTTCCGGCGGAAAGGGTGTCGCGGTCACGGCGGTGGACCCCGACGGGCCTGCTGCCGAACACGGCTTCCAGACCGGTGACGTCATCCTCGATGTCGGCGGCAAGGCGGTCGCGAATGTCTCGGATGTGCGCGGGGCCCTGACCGAGGCGCAAGCTCACGGCAAGCGCGACGTCTTGATGCGGGTAAAGACCGCTGACGGCACCCGGTTCATTGCGCTGCCGCTCGGTCATGCGTGAGGCCGATGGGCCCCCGCGGTCGTGCCGCCGTCTCCCGGCACGCATAACCTGACAGGGGCGCTCACGGGGGACGGGTCCATGACCCGTCCCCCTCTGCAGCCGACGAAAGGAGCTGATCGTGCCGGAGCAGAAATGGAAATCGGAAGCGATCCTTGACGTGATCAAGCTCGCGCTCGCCGCAGGTCTGTTCTTGAGCCCGTGGTTCCTTGAATTTACGACCGCGGCAGCGGCCAGTCGCAACGCGTGGATGTGCGGGGCCGCGGTGGGTCTCGTATCGCTTGCGGCGATCTTCGCCTACGCCGAATGGCAGGAATGGGTCAGCCTGGCACTCGGCCTGTGGGTGGCGATCTCGCCGTGGGTCCTGGGCTTCCACGACACGGTATCGTCCGCCACGCGGGCAGGTGTTGTCGTCGGTATCGCGATCGCCGCCTTTACGGTAGCCGAATTGTGGCTGCTGCGTCACGCTCCGCAGCGCGTGACTGCGTGACGGCCGGGACGGTCGGGGAGACTTGAATCCGTCCGCTGTTGGAGGGCCCCTGCGGTGACGCCGCAGGCGGCCCGGCATGTCGACGTACACAGGACCGTTCGGGACGGATTAATCCGGGATAGACTAAAGGGGGACTAGCCAGCCCGGACTTGAAAGCTGAATATGATATTACCAGGCGGCGCTCGCGCCTAGCTCGAATATGCTCGCACGTATTCAAGCGGCGACTTCATATAGCGATCGCGCTCCTGCAAGAACTATTCGACCGGGCAATTCGGGAGGAAAAAATGAAATCGATGGCCTTCGGCCTCGCTGTAGCGACTCTGCTGGTTGGCGCAACGCCGACGCTTGCCGCCGACGATACCCTCACGGTCGGCTTCACCGTCTCGCAGACCGGTAAATTGAACAACGATTCGATCGCGCAGATGCGCGGCTTCGAACTGTGGCGCGACCAAGTGAACGCCGCCGGCGGCATCAAAGCGGGCGGCAAGCAATACAAGGTCAACTTCGTGACCTACGACGACGAATCGCAGAACACGCGAGTCCAACAACTCTACACGCGCCTCATCGCGCAGGATAAGGCGCAGTTCCTGTTCAGTCCCTACTCTTCCGGTCTGGTGGCCAGCGCCGCGATTGTGTCCGAGCAGTACGGCAAGGTCATGATTACGACGGGCGCCGCCGAGGAGAAAACCTACAAGCTCGGCAACAAGAACCTGTTCCAGCTCTACTCCCCCGCCGGGCAATATCTCGCCGGCGCGCTGCAGGCGCTCAAGGAAAAGAATTCGAAGGCGCAAATCGCTTTCGTGTACGAGGACGATCCCTTCTCCAAGGCGGTCGCGCAGTCGGTCCGGGATCTCGCAAAGAAGGATGGGATGACGCTGGCCCTCGATGAATCCTACAGCTCGGGCACGACCGACTTCGGACCCATCATCAACAAGGTCATCGCCTCGAAGGCGGATGCGCTGCTCGGCGGCGGCCACTATGCCGACGGGGCCACGCTCGCCCGCCAGCTGCACGACCAGAAGGCCGGACTCAAGTGGGTCACGCTCCTGGTTGCCCCCGACAGTCCAAACTTCGCCACGCTCGGAGATGCGGCAGTAGGCATTTCGGTGCCCTCGCAGTGGGAGCCGCAGGTGACCTACAAGCCGGATTTCGGTCCGAGCGCGCAGGACTTCACGCAGAAGTTTACCGACAAGTTCAAGATCGAGCCCGGCTACCACGCGGCCGGCGGATACACGGCCGGATTGATTTTGCAGCACGCAATCGAGCAGGCGGCTTCCGTCGATCCTGCCCAGGTGGCCGCGGCGCTCAACAAGATGAACGTCACCACCATGTTCGGTCGTACCAAGTTCTCGACCGATCCGAAGGAGCATGGCCTCCAGATCGGCCACGAGATGGTGCTCGCCCAGTGGCAGAGGAAGGCCGGCAAGCTCGTCAAGGAAGTAATCTGGCCAACGACGGCCAAGACCGCCGACGCCATCTACTGACAAGATTTCCGGACAACGAGGACAGCGGAGCTGTGTCCGCTGCCCTCGCCCCCCTCGCAACATGATCGTTATTCTGGCCTCAGTCATCGACGGCGTGCTGGTCGGCGCGGTCTATGGGCTCGCGGCGATGGGCCTCACGCTGATCTGGGGCGTGATGCACGTCATCAACCTGGCCCACGGCGCCATCATCGTGCTCGGCATGTTCGCGCTCTATTTCGTGGCGACGGCGCTCGGTCTGCCGGCCTATGGCGCGGTGCCGATCGTGATCGCGTCAGGGTTCGTCCTCGGTGTGGGACTGTACTGGGTCGCGGTGCATCGCATCATCGGCCGGCCCGAACTGATGAGCCTGCTCGCCACCTTCGCAGTCAATATGGTGCTGATCGGCCTGGGCACCGCGCTCTGGAGCACGAGCCCGTACAACGTTCCGGTTTTCCTGCCAGGCGTGACCTGGCACGGCTACACCTTCACCGGTACGCACATCATGGCGGCAGTGCTGGCCGTCGCGATCGCCGGCTTGCTCTATCTTCTCCTCCACCGCACCCGCGTCGGCAAGGCGATCCGCGCGGTCGCTGGGAATCGCGAGGCGGCCGAGCTCTCGGGCATCCCGACCACGCAGATCCTCGCCATGGCATTCGGCCTCGGCGTTGCGCTCGCCGGCGTGTCCGGAACCCTTATCGCCACCATGTTCCCGTTCACGGTGCTGTCGGGTGAGGCCTATCAGCTCAAGAGCTTCGTCGTCACCATCCTGGGCGGACTCGGCAACCCGGCGGGCGCGTTATTGGGGGGTATTGCGCTCGGATTGGTCGAAGGACTGGCAACGCCGTTCATGCCGGTGAGCTGGACGCCGATCATCGAGTTCGGACTGTTCGTCGTCTGCCTGATTGCGTTTCCCCGCGGCATCTTCGTTTTGTCGAAGGCATGACCGGTGTGGCGCCGCCCTTTCCCCTGGCTGATCGCAATCGCGGCCTTGCTGTTCGCCTTTGTCCCTTACATCCGCGACGATGTGCAAATGCGCGAAAGCCTCCTGCTCGCCGCGGTATACATCATCCTCGCCAGTAATCTGAACCTGATGATCGGCTATGCCGGCTACGTCAACTTCGGCAACATCGTCTTCTTCGGTCTCGGCGGATACGCTTGTGTGTATCTGGTGACCGAATGGCATTGGCCCCTGGTGCCGGCAGCGATCGCCGGGGGGATTTTTGTCAGCGCACTCGCGCTCCTGTTCGGTCTCGGCATCCTGCGTCTGCGCGGCGCATTCTTTGCGCTTGCGACGATCGGCGTGAGCGAGGCGGTCAAGCAGGTGGTAACCAATCTCGAACCCTGGGGCGGCGCCACCGGAATCTACCTGTCGCTCGATGCTTATGCGCCGCTGGGCGGTCCGATGCAGGCGTTGTGGACGACATATCTTCTTCTGGTCGCGGTCATGGGGCTTTCGCTGCTTCTGAGCTACGCCATCAAGAACTCCAAGTTCGGCCTTGGCCTGCTGGCCATCGGGCAAAACGAGGACGCCGCGGCCACGCTTGGTGTCCCGACTCCGCTCTACAAGTCTCTCGTCTACAGCACGTCCGCTTTCCTGCCGGCCATCGCGGGCGGTCTGTATTACTTCAAGAGCGGCATTATCGAGCCTGGCGGTGCTTTCAATCTCGGCCTCTCCATTGAGGCGATCGTGATGGTCATGCTCGGCGGCCATGGTACGGTCATTGGCCCCGCGCTCGGCGCATTCATCTACGAAGAGGTGCGCGGCTTCTTGCTCACCGCCGAAGCCTTTTCCCACTTTCAGCTCGTCATCGCCGGCGTTCTGCTGCTGGTCATTGTGCTTTTCGTGCCCGGCGGCCTCATGGGTTTCATTCACCGTCATTGGCCGCGCAGCAAGAGATGGCTGGAATGACCGCGCTGCTCGAGGTGACGGAGCTGTCGAAGCGTTTCGGCGGGCTGCAAGCCGTGCAGAGCTTGAGCTTTGCGATCCGGGAAGGCGAAATTCTCGGCCTGATCGGACCGAACGGCGCCGGCAAGTCGACCGTTTTCAATCTCATCAACGGCGTTTATTCGCCGGACCAAGGCCGCA
The DNA here is from genome assembly GCA_963821505.1 of uncultured Alphaproteobacteria bacterium. Taxonomy (GTDB): domain Bacteria; phylum Pseudomonadota; class Alphaproteobacteria; order Rhizobiales; family Xanthobacteraceae; genus VAZQ01. The sequence goes on along the minus strand of CAWGEH010000004.1, from coordinate 96,268 downwards.
TCGTCTTCCGAGGGACCGACATTACCGGCGAGCCCCCCTACCGCGTGGCCCGCTGCGGGCTGGCAAGGGCGCATCAGCTCGTCCAGCCGCTCGCCGGTCTGACCGTGCTCGAGAATTGCATAGTGGGCGCGTGCTTCGGGCGTGAGAATCTTCCCTTGGCGCGGGCGCGCGAGGTCGCGCGCGAGGTCGCGAACGCGGTCGGGCTCGCCGACCAACTCGAGATGCCCGCCGGCCAGCTCACCACGGCGGGCAAGAAACGGCTGGAGCTTGCACGCGCGCTCAGCGCGCGCCCCTACCTGCTGCTGCTCGACGAAGTGCTTGCCGGGCTTAATCCGACGGAGACCGAACGGATGATCGACATCGTGCGCGGCATTCGCGATCGTGGCGTCTCCATACTGATCATTGAGCACGTCATGCGGGCGATCATGAGCCTGTCAGACCGCATCGTGGTCCTGAACGTCGGCAGCAAGCTCGCGGAAGGACCGCCGTGGCTGGTCGCAAACGACCCGGCGGTCATCGCTGCATATCTCGGGGACGCAACGTTCATGAACGGCGCAAGTACGACCCAATGACCGAGACGGCACTGCTAGCAGCCGAGCGTCTGGAGGCGGGCTACGACGACGTCCAGGTGCTGTGGGGCGTCTCGCTGAAAGTCGGACGCGGCACCATAACGACGTTGGTCGGCGCCAATGGCGCCGGCAAGACAACGACCTTGCGCGCCATCACCGGCAGCATACCGCTGCGGCGCGGACGCGTGGTGTTCAGGGGAGAAGACGTGACCGGACTTCTCCCTCACGCCAAGGCCGCACGCGGACTCGTGCTGGTGCCCGAAGGGCGGCAGCTCTTCAGCGACATGAGCGTGACGGAGAACTTGGAGATGGGCGCCTATTCCGCCCGCGCCCGCAAGCGTTTCAGCCAGCAGATCGATCAGGTCTACACGCTCTTCCCGCGACTCAAGGAGCGCCGGCGGCAAAAGGCCGGCACGTTCTCCGGCGGCGAGCAGCAAATGCTGGCGATCGGCCGCGGCCTCATGTCGGTTCCAGAGGTCCTCATCATCGACGAATTGTCACTCGGGCTTGCGCCGGTGGTCGTCCAGCAGCTGGCCGAAACCCTGAAAACACTCAAGGCGGACGGCGTAACGGTCCTGCTGGTGGAACAGAATGTCCACCTTGCGCTGGCGCTCAGCGACTATGCCTATGTGATTGCTGAGGGACGCCCGTTTACCGAAGGGCCGGCGGCGCAAGTGCGGGCCATGCCGGAAATCCGGCAGGCCTACCTCGGCCTCTGAACCCAGGCGCATGAGGATTCGATTGGATGTCCTGGCGTTGGGTTGCTGCCGTTGCGGATCGCTACCGGAGCCGGCTGCGAAGGCTTGTCGCACCCGCACTACCCCACCGGCGTCACGCTCACGGAGACATCGAGGCGCTGGCGGCCCGAGCCGTAAATAACGCCGCCGATAGGCGCGACGTCAGCGTAGTCGCGGCCGATGGCGAGCACCACGTGGTCGTCGCCGGCGAAAATGCCGTTGGTCGGATCGAGCCCGCACCAGCCGACCTCCTTTCCGCATTCCACCAGCACCCAGGCATGCATCGCGTCGGCCCCTGCGAGCTTGTCCTCTTTCGAATGCGCGGTTCGCAGATAGCCGCTGACATAGGCGGCGGGCAGGCCGAGGCCCCGCATCCCGGAGATCATGATATGGGCGAAGTCCTGGCAGACGCCGCGGCGCAGCGCGAACGACATCGGCGGCGTCGTCGACGCCGTGGTCGCGCCGATCTCGTAGACGAAGTCGGCCTTGATCCGCCGCATCAAGTCGACGGCTCCGTCGAGCACCGGCCGTTCCGGCAAAAAGCTGTCGGCGGCATAGGCGCGGATTTCCGGATCGAGCGAGACCTGCCGGCTCGGGAACACGTAGTGCACCGACGAGTTCGGCGACAGATCTGTCGAGGCAAACGCCGCGTCGCGGATCGCCTCCCAGGCGGGGGTCGTGTCCGCTGGCGGCACGGCATCGCGCTTGACCGCGACCCGCGCCGCGATCCGTACACTTAACCGGTCGTGCGGCTGATCGAATTCGATCCACGTCATTCGGTTGCCGAAAAAGTCGTACCCTTCGCGCCGCTCGATCGGCGCGGGCTCTATCTCCAGGACGCTGGCGTGGACGCGCTGTCCCGGCCGATCGATCGGCGTGAGCTGCAACACGTGACGGGCATGAGTGACCGACGAGGCGTAGTCGTAGGTCGTCACCTGCCGGATGTCGTAGATCATCCCAGCGCCTCCCAGCGCACCTCCGCCCGCTCATGGGTGGTGAAATAGGTCGATGCAATGACGTCGGCGAGCTTCATCAAGGTTTGCTCCGCGGCCAGGAATGTGGCCGCGTCGAGCGCGGCGGCATCCGCCGTGCGAATTTGCGTGGCCAGCGCAGTTGCGATCTGCTGCGGCGGCGACAAGCGCCCATCGTCGCTACGCCGCGGCAGCGCGGCGAGATGGGCCTCGACGCGCGCCAGTTGAAAGGCGACCGAGCGCGGATTGTTTGGATCGAGCACCACGAGATCGACGACGGGGACCGGCGCCGCCACCATCACGTAACGCAGCCGGTAAGTGATCTGGCTATCGGCAAGCTCCAGCAGGACGTCGAGCGCCCCGTCCTGCCCGGCAAACGCGAATTGGCGAACGAAGCGGCAGGTCGCAATGCAACGCTCGATGCGACGGCCGAGCTCAAGGAAGCGCCAGCCGGCGAGCTGGCTCATGTTTTCCTGCGCCAAGCCCGAAAACGACGCAATGATCCGCAGCGCGCCGTTAGTCCGCTCAAAGATCCCGCTTTCGGTCGGCGGCTGGTCAACCGGCGCGTTGATCATCTCGGACAGATCGGTCAGTGCCCGCCACGCGTCGGGAGAAAAGCGGTCACGGATCACCGATGCCGCCGACTGCGCCGCGCCGACGAGATAGGGCAGAGCGCCGTCGAGGTCGTGGCGCTGCAAGGCGGCCGAGGCGACCAGCACCGGCCTGACGTTCGGCAGGTCGGTCGGCACCGCTTCCCATGCGCCCAGCAGCGCGGAGATGCGCGCGAGCACCCGCGTGGTGGCATCGTCGCTGTCGCTCACGCGGGCGACCAGCGCCCGGATCAGCCGCAGCGTGGCCTCCGCCCGCTCCACGTAGCGAGCGACCCAGAACAGGTTGGCGGCGGCGCGGCTCGGCAGCGCGCCGGTCGCGCGCAAGATGGTGATCCGGTCCGGCGCGGGCAGCAGTGTCGTTTCGACAACCGGCTTATCCGACAACACCCAGGCATCGCCCGTGCTGCCGCCCCGCTGCAGGCTCACCGCGCGCGCGTCGACGTCGTTGGCGACGCGCACGAAGCCCCCGGGCATGACTCGCCAGCCGTCGCTGGCCCGCGCCAGGAACAGCCGCAACGTGAAGGGGCGCGGCTCGAGCCTGCCATTGCGCCAGACCGGCGTGGTGGAAAGGCTCACGGCCTCCTTCGCCACGAAATCGATGCCGCGGTGAGCGATCCGCTCCAGGATCCGCGCCCGCTCCCCGGGCTCGAGCGCTGCGCCGAGCACCTCCCGCCGTTCGCCGTAGCCCGGCAGCTCGCCGAGAAAGGCAGAGGCAATCACCATCTCGTCGAGCCGGCCAATGATGTCGGCGCGCGCGCGCGACTGGCCGAGCCACCACGTCGCGACATTGGGCAGCGCGAGATCGGCGCCGAGCACGACCGGCGCCAGCGCCGGAAGAAAGCTCAACATCGCTCGCGCCTCGACCACCCCGGACCCAAGCGCATTGGCGATCGCCACCGTGCCGTCGCGTACCGCCTGCACCAGGCCCGGCACGCCCAGGCGCGAGCGTGCATTGAGCTCGAGCGGATCGGTGAAATCGGCATCGAGCCGCCGCACCAGCACTTCGGCGCGCTTGAGCCCGGAAACCGTACGGATGAAGACGCCGTCGTCGCGCACGGTCAGATCCTCGCCTTCGACCAGCAGGAAGCCGAGGTAGCGCGCGAGATAGGCGTGCTCGAAATAGGTCTCGTTCATGGGACCGGGGGTAAGCACGCAGACCCGGGAATCGTCGCGCCGATTGAGCGCGGAAAGCTCGGCCTGAAAAGCCTGGAAGAACGGCGCCAAGCGTTCAACCTTGAGTTCGCGATAGATATCGGGCATCGCGCGCGAAAGCGCCAGGCGGTTCTCGAGCGCGTAGCCGGCGCCCGAGGGCGCCTGGGTGCGGTCGCCGAGCACCCACCAACGGCCCGCGCGCGACCGCCCCAGATCGACGGCGTAGAACCGCAGATGCGCGCCGCCGCGCGGCGCTACGCCCACCAATGGCCGCAAGAATTCCGGATTGCCGGCAATGACGGCGGCCGGCAGCCGGCCCTCGCGTACGAGCCTTGCCGGCCCGTAGGCATCGGCCAGCACCGCTTCCAGCAGCTCGGCGCGCTGCACGAGTCCGGCCTTGAGCGCCTGCCATTCCGACGCGTCTATCAGGAGGGGCACGTGGCTCAGCGGCCAAGGCCGCTCGGCCCCGGCCGGCTCTTCGTAGACGCGATAGAACACGCCGGAATCGCGCACATGGCGATCGGCGGCGGCGAAGCGCCGGCCGATCTCGTCCGGCCCCAGGCCCGCGAGCATGGCCAGCAGCGGCTGCCAATGCGCCCGCACGCGGCCCTCGCGGTCGGCCATTTCGTCGAAAATGCCCGGCAGCGGTCGGTAGCCCGACAACAGCGTCTCGACCCCGTCCTGCACGGAAGCGCTGTCGCGTTGACCCGCCATGCCGCTATCAGACACGAGTCGGACGTCTGAGGTCGAGGGTCATCGGGTACTCGAGCGAGCGTTCTTCCCCAGGCAAATCGAAGGATCCGGGGCTATGGCCGTGATCCTGGAAACGCGCCAGGCGGCGCGCTTCCGCTTCATAGGAGTTGACCGGAAAGCTCTCGTAGCTGCGTCCCCCGGGATGGGCAACGTGATAGACGCAGCCGCCGAGCGAGCGGCGGCTCCAGCGATCGACAATGTCGAAGGTGAGCGGAGCGTGAGCCTCGATCGTCGGGTGCAGCGCCGACGGCAACTTCCACGCCTTGAACCGGACCCCGGCGATGTATTCGCCGGACCGGCCGGTCGAAGTCAGCGGAACAAGGCGCCCGTTGCAGGCGACAGCGTGGCGGCCGGGGTCGAAGCCCTCGACCTTGACTTGCAGCCGCTCGACCGAGGAATCAACGAAGCGCGCAGTGACCCCCGCGGTCGCATCCTCGCCGAGGACATGCCAGGGCTCCAGCGCGTGCCGCAATTCGAGGGTGACGCCGCCATGGGTGACGGCGCCATAAAACGGAAAACGAAACTCGCGTTGCGCGTGAAACCACTGCGGATCGAAAGGATAGCCTGCGCCGCAGAGATCGTCCAAGACACCGAGAAAGTCCTCCCAGACGACGTGTGCCAGCATGAACCGGTCGTGCAAGGCGGTGCCCCACCGCACCAGCGGGCCACGCTGCGGCTTGCGCCAGAACCAGGCGATCAGGGCGCGCAAGAGCAATTGTTGCGCCAGACTCATGCGTGCGTGCGGCGGCATCTCGAACGAGCGGAACTCGACCAGGCCCAGCCGCCCGGTCGGACCGTCGGGCGAGAACAGCTTGTCGATGCACAGCTCGGTGCGGTGGGTGTTGCCGGTGACGTCTACCAGGAGGTTGCGGAACAGTCGGTCGACCAGCCACGGCCGTGGGGGCTCGCCTTCGCCCGGCGCCGGCACCATCGCGAGCGCGATCTCGAGCTCGTAGAGCTGGTCCTGGCGCGCCTCGTCGACGCGCGGGGCTTGGCTGGTCGGACCGATGAACAGACCGGAGAACAGATAGGACAGCGAGGGATGGCGCTGCCAGTAGAGGATTAGGCTCTTGAGCAGATCGGGGCGGCGCAGGAATGGGCTGTCAGCCGCGGTCGGCCCTCCGAGCACGATGTGATTGCCACCGCCGGTTCCGGTGTGGCGTCCGTCGATCATGAACTTGTCGGTACCGAGGCGGGAGAGACGCGTTTCCTCGTAGAGCGTGCGCGTGAGCTCGACCGCCTCGCGCCAATTCGCGGCGGGATGGACATTGACCTCGATCACGCCGGGATCGGGCGTCACCCTGATGACATTCAAGCGCGGGTCCGCGGGCGGCTCGTAGCCCTCGACATGGACCTGCATGTTGAGCTCGGCGGCGGTCGCTTCGACAGTGGCGAGAAGCTCGAGATAGTCTTCCAGTCGTTCCACCGGCGGCATGAACACGCAAAGTCGCCCGTCGCGCGGCTCTACCGTGAGCGCCGTGCGGACAGGAACGCTCGACCCGGACGGCGAAGCGATCACGCGCGCGGGCGCTCCTTGAGCGCGGCGAAATTCCACCACCTTGGCGCGGGCGGCAACGCTTTCGCTGCGATGGGCGATGGCCTGCGCGATCAGTTCGGGATCGGGTAATTCGCCGCGTATCTCCATGGGATCGGCGGGCACGAGGTGGGGATAGTCGACCGCCTTGAGATCCGGCAAGGAGCTGAGCGGCAGGCGGAAGCCGATCGGAGAGTCCCCCGGCGTGAGAAACAGGCGCCGCCGCCGCGTCTGCCACACCTCGCTGACCCAGCCGGGCGCCGCCTGTGCGGTCCAACGCTGCACCGGCAGCACGTAACCGGCCGGCACGCCGAGGTGCCGTTCGAACGCACGCATGATGCGGTCGCGCTCGACCGGATCATCGATCTTGGGATCGCCCGGATCGACATTCTCGGGCAGTGCGCCCTGCTTGAGCATGCGTTCGGCGGGATCCTCGAAGGCGGGCTGGACATAGTCGGCATCGAGGCCGAGGCGCGCGGCGACGGACTGGGCGAAGCGCTCAGCGTCGTCGGCGAGCGGCCGATAGGCCCCGGTCTCGGTCGCAACGAGCGCGGCGTTGCGCCAAACCGGCTTGCCGTCTCGCCGCCAATGGAGCGCGAAGGCCCAGCGCGGCAGCGCCTCGCCCGGATACCATTTGCCCTGACCGTAGTGCAGAAGTCCCCCCGGCGCATAGCGATCGCGCAACCGACGGATCAGATCGTCGGCACGGATACGCTTGGTCGGGCCGAGGGCGGCGGTGTTCCATTCCGCCGCCTGATAGTCGTCGATTGAAACGAAGGTCGGCTCGCCGCCCATGGTGAGGCGCACGTCGCGCTCCGCGAGATCGTGATCGACCTTTTCCCCCAGCGCGTCGAGCTCCGCCCATGCATCGTCGGAGAAGGGATAGGTCACGCGCGGCTTTTCGGCGATGCGAGTGACCGCCATGTCGAACGAGAAGGTGACTTCGGCAGCTTCGACGGCGCCGCTGATCGGCGCCGCGGCGCGGAAATGCGGCGTGGCGGCGAGCGGAAGATGACCTTCGCCGCACAACAAACCGGAGGTGGCGTCGAGCCCGATCCACCCCGCGCCCGGCACGTAGACCTCGGTCCAGGCGTGCAGGTCGGTGAAATCCTGCACCGTGCCGCCGGGCCCATCGAGCGGGCGCACGTCCGGCCGCAATTGAATGAGATAGCCCGACACGAAACGCGCCGCGAGGCCGAGGCGCCGGAGGATTTGCACCAGCAGCCACGCACTGTCGCGACACGAGCCCGAGCGCGCCACCAGCGTTTGCTCCGGCGTCTGCACGCCGGTTTCCATGCGGATCAGATAGCGGATCTCGCGCTGCAGACGCTGGTTGAGCTCGACCAGGAAATCGACGGTGTTTTGCCGGTTGCGCGGGATCGAGGCGAGGAACGCGGACAGGCCGGGGCCGGCCGGGTCGGCGTAGAGATAAGGCGCGAGCTCCTCGGCGAACTCCGCCGGATAAGCGAACGGGAAGACCTCCGCGAAGGGCTCGACGAAGAAATCGAACGGGTTGACCACCGCCATGTCGGCGATGAGATCGACTGCAATGGTGAATTCGCGGGTCTTCTCCGGAAAGACGTAGCGCGCGAGCCAGTTTCCGTTCGGGTCCTGCTGCCAGTTCACGAAATGCTGCGCCGGCGCAACCTTGAGCGCGTAGCTGACGACCCGCGTACGGCAATGCGGCGCTGGCCGCAGCCGGATGACCTGCGGTCCAAGCCCGACCGGCCGATCATAATGGTAGCGTGTGACATGGTGGAGACCGACGAGGATCGACATACGCTCCTCTGTTGCGCTCGGGTGGCGATATATTAGGCAATTTTCGATGCAATTTCTGGGCCGGGCGGCCCCGCCCATCGCTGTGATGCCCCCGTGCGCTGCCCCCGATCCCGATCAAGTCGGCTGCAGCCAGACCTCCGGGACGATCCGTTACAAAAATCCAATCAGCTCGTGGATTGCGGCGACCCCACCGATCGCCTCAGCCCGGCGACGATGGCGCGTAACGCATTATCGCCGGAACCGGGCAGCCGGAGCGCGCCCACGGCATGGATCTGATCGTGGATGAAGGTGAGCTTCCAGATCACCGCCGGAGGCAGCACGAACGGATAGAGATCCTGCTGGCCCATGCTGCGGTTGATCGAATTGACCGCGAAGGTCAGCGGCAGCCAAGCATCGATGATCCGGTCCATCTCGGCGATATAGGGGTCGAAGTCGATCGCGGCGGAAAGGTCGGCGCCCTTGGCCACCTTCGGCCGCAACCGCAAGCCGAACGCGAAGGCGGTCTCGAGCGTATCGACCATGTGAAAATAGTGCGCCCAGGTCTCGGCGAAATCCTCCCATGGGTGCGAGCTGGCATAGGCGGTGACGAAGCGCTCCGGCCAGTCCGGCGCTGGACCGTTGGCATAATATCGCTGCAGTGAAGCGCCATAGTCTTCGCGCTCGTCGCCGAACCGCCGCCGGAACTCGTCGACGGCCGGCGAATCCGCCACCAGGCGATCCCAGTAATAGTGTGCGATCTCGTGCCGGAAGTGGCCGAGCAGCGTGCGATAAGGCTCGCCCATGGATTTGCGCTGGCGTTCGCGTTCGGGGTCGTCCGCCTCCGCCACATTGAGGGTGATGAGGCCGCTGGCGTGCCCGGTCATGATCGGCGCATGCCCGGCGCATGCATCGGCCGGGTTCGACAGGAAATCAAACGCCAGGCCGTTGGGGTCCTCCTTCCGGGTGGCCAGCGGCAGACCAAGGCGCAGCAAGCTGTAGAACAGCCGGTGCTTGGCGAATTCGATCTTGCGCCAATGTTCCAGGTTCTCGGGATTCATGAGGTCGGGGATGATGCGGTTGTATCGGCAGGCCGCACAAAACGTCTCGGCGTCATCGCAGCGCACCAGCCAATTGCAGACATTGTGCTCCGCATTGGCACAAAACCGATAGCGGCTCCCCGGCTCGGCGAGCGCGCGCAACGAGCCCCCGGCTTCTTCCACCGCGGTGACGATCTCCCGTGCCGGCAAATACCCCAACCGCAGCCCGCAGCTCTCGCAGGTGGTATTCTCGAAATACAGCGGATGTCCGCAGTTCTGGCACGCAAAAAGCTTCATGGTTCTAGGCCGTCCTTACCGGCCGCTGCGAATTTGCGGCTATGCGCTGAGCGCGATTCAACGCCACCGAGAGGTCGATCGTTCCATTCTCCGGCCCGCGATATAGCAAACTCCGCGCCTTGTCTTGCGTAATGAAGAGATGCAAGGCCGGAAGCACGTGGGCTATGAGGAGGAGCGCGCCGTTCTGGACCCGTTCACATCGGGCCGGTAAGATCGTCGATACTCCCGCCGCGCGCGATCCATTGGACAGTATCCATGACCCAGGGCGACACGGAAAAATTTCGCTTGCGCCACTTCGTCGAAAAGCTCGTGCAGCAGGGCGAATGCGTCATCCACGACGAGCCGATCGATCTCATCGACGTGGCGGCTGTGCTCGATTGCAATCCCAACGCGGTCTGGTTCCGCGCGGTCGGACCCGAGAAGACCGAACTCGTCGGCAATGTGATGGGCACGCGGCGCCGTCTTGCCGCAGCGCTCGATACCGACGAGGCGGGCTTTCCCGCGGCCCTGCGTGAGCGCCTGCAGCGCCCGCTGGCCCCAATCGAGGTGCCCTCCTCGCGGGCGCCGGTGCACGAGGTCGTGCTGACCGGAGACGATGCCGACCTGACCGCGCTGCCGGTGCATCTGCAGCACGGTCTCGACGGCGCGCCCTATATCTCCGCCAGCATCGACTACGCGCGCGACCCGAAATCGGGCTTCACCAATATCGGCTGTCGCCGGCTGATGCTGCGCGGTTCGCGCGCCGCCGGCATCGACCTCAATGCGCCGAGCGACCTGCGCGCGCTCTATCATGCGGCGGTCGCCAAGGGCGAGCGCATGCCGATCGCCTTTGCCGTGGGCAGCCATCCCACCGATTTTCTGGCTGCCGTGGCCTCGACCCCGCCGATCGACGAGCTCGAGGTCGTGGGCGCGGTGCGCGGCGCCTCCGTGCCCGTGGTGAAGTGCGTCACGGTGGACGTCACGGTTCCGGCCGATGCCGAGCTCGTGCTCGAAGGCTATATCGACGAGCGTGGCCTGGTCGAACCCGAAGGGCCCTACGGCGAATATATCGGCTATTACGGGCTGCTCAAAAGCAACCCGGTCTTTCATCTCACCGCCATTACCAAGCGGCGCGACGCGCTGTTTCAGACCGTAACCATCGGCGGCGCGCGGCTTGGCTTCACCGACACCGCGCAGCTCGGCGCCGCCAAGACCGAGGCCGCGATCTGGAACGTGCTGCAGCAGGCCGTGCGAGAGCCGGTCGCGGTCTGCTGCACGGCATCGTCAGGCGGCATGTACAACGTCCGCGTCTCGCTGCGTCAGCGCAATCCAGGCGAGGCGCGCAACGCCATCGCCGCGGTGTTCTGCTCCTCGGGCGACGTCAAGCACGTGTTCGTGGTCGACGACGACATCGACGTGTTCTCCGACGAGCAGATCGACTGGGCGCTGGCGACGCGCTTCCAGGCCGACCGCGACTTCGTGGTCGCGTCGGGCTTCCGCTGCGTCCCGCTCGATCCTTCCCTGCAAGGCAGCCGCACGGGAGCCAAGGGCGGCTTCGACTGCACCAAGCCGTTCGGCAAGGGCGATAGCGTCGAGTTCACGGTGCCGCATGCGCCGCAGCTGCCGCAGCGCCCGCGCCAAACGCTTGAGGCAGCGCTGGCGGCGGGCCCCGCCACTTATCTCGACCTGATGGCGGCGCTCGGCACCCGCGACGGCCGCGAGATCCTGCGCGATTTCGAGAGGCTCTACGAGCAAGGCCGCCTCAAGCGCCTCAAGGACGGTCGATACACCTTGAACGGCGGAGAGTGACTGGCAGGTGGCGGACGGGTGTCCGCTGTTCGTCCTCACGTCGTTGCTGCGGCAGCGCGCCGGAGGAATTCCCCCGGTCTCAAGTGAATATCAACTTCGTTCCATCCTGATTTTTTTCGCAAATCCGCACGTCTTGCATGCAAGCGTGAGATCCTCGAACTTGCCACCGAACAGAATTGGCGTGATACGAGTAATGGCCATTTCCGTTCCGCACTCGGGACATGTCGACGAAGCTTTTTCGGGTGGCAATTCGTGGCCAGCCACGTGATTTCCCTTTCACCCGAGATAGTTCGGGATGAGACCGATCGATGAACCAAGTCCGATGGAGGGAGCTTGGCTCCGTGGCGGACGGCAGGCCTGCCCTTCGCTTATGCCTGTCCAAACATTGCAAAGCGCGGCGCTGCGCAGCGGCAACTCGCCGGATCGTCTTCAAATTGAAGTACGGGGCTGACGCACCTCGTGGAAAGAGACGAGACGCTGCCGGCCTTCGTCCCACAGCACCAGCCGCACACACCGGATGCTCTGGACCAGGGTAAGTCGACCGATGCCGTCGAGTTCCGGGTGGTCGCGCAGCACGAGCGGCAGCCGGTAACAGGGGATTCGGCTGCACAAATGGTGGATGTGGTGAACACCGATATTGGCGGTGAACCAGCGCAAGAGGCTTGGCAGGGCATAATGAGAGCTGCCGTGAAGCGCCACCTCTTGCAGATTCCAGGCTCCCTCGTGAGCCCATACCGTATTCTCAAATTGGTGCTGGACATAGAACAGCCAGACCCCGGCCGAGGCCGCGAGCAGCATGATCGGCAAATGCACGAGCAGGAAAGGACCGACGCCGACCAGCCATATCATCGTGGCGACGAGCGCCGCGATAGCGGCGTTGGTCGCCATGGTGCTGAGCCAGGGCTGCCAGCCACTGCGCATGAGGCCGACCGGCAGGCGATGCTGCAGGATGAACAAGTAGGCGGGGCCCACGCCGAACATGATGACGGGGTGCCGGTAGACGCGGTAACCCAGCCGACCCCATCGAGACCGCGCAAGGTATTCGTGCACGGTCAGCGTGTCGATGTCGCCGATCCCGCGACGATCGAGATTGCCTGATGTCGAGTGGTGAACTGCGTGGGTGCGTCGCCAAAAGTCGTACGGCGTGAGCGTCAACACCCCGATCACCCGTCCGACCCAGTCGTTGGTGGAGCGGCGATGGAAGAAGGCACCATGACCGCAATCGTGCTGGATCATGAAAAGCCGCACGAGAAAGCCCGCCGCCGGCACGGCGAGCAACAGGCAGAGCCAGTAGCCGAGATCAAGGGTTGCCCACATCAGAATCCAGAGCAGGATCAGCGGCCCGGCCGTGATGACGAGTTCGACGATGCTGCGCACAGGGCTCGGAGCGCGATAGCGCGCCAGGATCGGCGTCAAGGCGCGGGCGTCAGGTATGACAGGGGTCAAAATGGGCCCTTCCCGTTCTTCAAGACAGGCTCTACGTCGTCATGGCCGAGCGACGACGGCACAAACGAGCCCGCTCCCTGTCATTGCCAGGGAGCGCTCTGTCTGCCCCGTCCGTATCGAGCTTATTGCAAAGCCGTGATCCGCCCCAACTGGGGCCGATCAATAAAATGATGCGCCCGTTCGCGAGTGGAATCTGTATAAAATTGACCACTAGCCCGCAGCCACACGCAAGGCGCGCCCATCAGAGCACGGCGATGCCAACGCGACGCGACTGATCGAGACGGCCATGCCTTTTGCGCTGCTCACTACATCCACGCGCGCATCAAGCTGCTTCGCGAGCGCCTCCACGATGCTCGTGCCGAGTCCAGGCTTTGTCTGACCGAGGCCGCCGTTGGGCTTGCCTTCCCCGTTGTCAGAGATCGTAAGTCTCCAATCGCTCCCAGCGACGACATACGAGACGATCACCTGACTATCTTTCTTTTCGGCACGGAATGCGTGCTTCAAGGCATTGATAACGAGCTCCGTGACGATCAGGCCGAGGCTCACGGCCTGGCTGGACGTGGCTGTTCCGCCGTCGACGCATACTTTGAGCGAGACTGCAGAATTGTCGCCAATCATCGAACCCGCCAGGGCTTCGCAGAGCTTTGAGAGATAGGGCTTCATCTCGATGGGACCGCCTGCCTGCATAGCATGGAGGTGCTCTTGCACGGCCGCGATCGACATGACCCGCTTGTGAGCATCCCGCAGATGGAGGCGCGTCTCTTCCGACTGCACCGTCCGCGCTTTCAGCAAGAGAATGCTCGCGATGATGGTGAGGCTGTTTGCAACCCGGTGCTGCATTTCTTCGAGCAGCATGTCCTTTTGCTGTAGCAGCTCCTTCATTTCGCGCTCCGCCGCGCGCCGTTCGGTGGCATCCTCGATGGCGAGCAGAAGATTGGTGTGGGAATTTCCCTCGTAAAACACCTGGCGAGCGTTGAGGACCATCGTTCGCCGTCCGATACCGGGAAATTCGTGCTCGACCTCGTATGCCTCCATCACGCCCTGCTCCGGCACGATTTTTTCCAGGAGCAAGCGGAGCGCCGGAATGTCCCATTGACCGTCTCCCAACGCATAAAGCAGTTTGCCTTGGGTGTCGTCGCGGCTGACCTTGAAGGTCTGATAGAAAGAGCGGCTGGCGGCTACCACGCGGAGGTGTTTGTCGAGCACGAGAAGGGGCTCGCGGACCGTGTCGACGATTGCCTGGGCGAGCACGCGTCCGTTTCCAACATCGATGAACGGCTCGTTGTCGACCAAGGTACCCTCCGTGCCCCCGTATTCGCGAGCTCTCCCTCTTAAAGATCCCGGTCGCAGCCATGCGGCCGAAGTGCCGCGCTCGCAACGCTGGAAGGGCAGTAAGGCCCCCTGCCCGCGCCAAGCAGCATAGGTCGATGACTGGGCAGGGTCTGTATAGAATTGACCATCGAATGAACGAAAAAGCCTCGATGGTGATCAATGAATCGGAGTTCGGCCAGCGGTTGCTTCGCCGGTCGCATCGAAGCGCCGACGATCCGACGAAATGGGGACATCATGCGTATCCGTGTCGGCTGTGAGCTCAGCTTCGAGTTCCCACAGACAACGCCGATGATCGTGACGCTGAATGTGCACTTCTCGCGCTTCTCCGATCTCGAGCGTCCGGATCACCTGATGACGAGGCCTTCGGTTCCGATAGAAGGCTATCGCGACAGCTTTGGAAACTGGTGCAGCCGCCTCGTTGCGCCCGCCGGCCGTTTCAGCCTCGGCACGGACGCCGTTGTTCGTGACCCCGGCGTGTCGGATCCGCCCGACCTGAACGCTCTGCAGCACCAAGTCCAGCAGTTGCCCGCGGAGACCCTGCTGTTCCTGCTCGGCAGTCGCTACTGTGAGACCGATCGACTTTCCGACGAGGCTTGGCGCCTGTTCGGACATACGCCGCTCGGCTGGCCCCGGGTGCAAGCCATCTGCGACTTCGTACATACCCACATGACCTTCGGCTACGAGCACTCTCGCGCCACCAGAACCGCGTCGGAGGCATACGCAGAGCGTCACGGCGTTTGCCGCGACTACGCGCACCTGGCGGTGGCTTTCTGCCGCTGTCTGAACATCCCGGCGCGTTATTGCACCGGCTACATTACCGATATCGGCCTTCCTCCTCCCTACGCGCCCATGGATTTTGCGGCATGGATCGAAGTCTATCTCGGCGACCGCTGGCACACCTTCGATCCGCGCAACAACGCCCCTCGGATCGGACGCGTTCTCATTGCGCACGGACGCGATGCCGCCGACGTGCCTCTGACCCACATCTTCGGTCCCGGCACCTTGTCGGGCTTTCGCGTCTGGGCGGAACAAGCGCCCCCCAGTCCCTCCTCGGCTGCGCGTTGATTTCGTTCAGTCACACACCCCGGCCAATAAAGGCGATCATCACTAGATCGGATCTTTAACGGCATAAAGAAGAATGCCGAAGATTATTATTACGACACTCGCGAGCAGATACACCCAGTATTCTGCATGAAAGGGGGGATGACGGTTCGCCATGTTGTAAGTCTCTGCCTTTCCTTTTGAAGGGTCACGCCCGCCGCGCCAATGGACCTTCGTGCCCTATAGCGGCCCACTCTTGTGAGGTGGCCCCGGTTGTCTGAACAGATTTTCCGCCTCGATAAGTGGAGCCTCTGCCGGGGTTAGGCTGCCAAGCGGACGGGCAGCTGGGTGAAGTAGGCTTGATCGGGTGTCGTGCCGTGAAGGCTCGAATGCGGTCGGCGGCCGTTGTAGAAGTCCAGGTAGCGGCCGATCGAAGCGCGGGCCTCGCTGACGCTGTCGTAGGCTCGCAGGTACACCTCCTCGTATTTGACGCTGCGCCACAGCCGTTCGACGAACACGTTGTCCCGCCAGGCGCCCTTGCCGTCCATGCTGATCGTAATGCCGTTGCTGGCGAGTGCACTGGTGAAGGCCGCGCCCGTGAACTGCGAGCCCTGGTCCGTGTTGAAGATGTCCGGCTTGCCGTGATGCGCCAGAGCATCCTTCAGCGTCTCGACGCAGAACGCCGCTTCCATTGTGATCGACAGCCGCCACGCCAGCACGCGGCGGCTGAACCAGTCAAGCACCACGGCCAGATACACGAAGCCGCGCGCCATCGGGATGTAGGTGATGTCCATCGCCCACACCTGGTTCGGCCGCGTGATCTCCATCCCGCGCAGCAGGTACGGGTAGATCTTGTGGCCCGGCTCAGGCTTGGTCGTGCGTGGACGCCGATAGAGCGTTTCTATCCCCATTCGCCGCATCAGCGTCTTGACATGCCGACGGCCGATCTTGCACCCCTCGGCAGCCAGCAGGCCTCGCAACATCCGCGAACCGGCGAAGGGGAACTCCAGATGCAGCCGGTCGAGACGCCGCATGATCGCAAGGTCGGCGTCCGGCACCGGCCGCGGCAGGTAGTAGACGCTGCCACGGCTGATGCGCAGGACTTCTGCCTGCCGGGTGATTGGCAGATCGTGCTCACGGTCGATCATCGCTTTGCGCTCAGCAATCCCGCCTTGGTGAGCGCGCCCTCTAAAAAATCGTTCTCCAGCGTCAACTCGCCGATCTTGGCGTGCAGCAACTTCACATCCACAGCTGGTGGCGCGGCTCCATTGCCGCCGCCGGGACCGAACACATCGGCAGCCCCGCCCTCGAGCTGCGCCTTCCACGATGTGATCTGATTGGGGTGGACGTCGAACTGCTCCGCAAGTTGAGCCAATGTTCGATCGCCCTTGATGGCGGCAAGAGCCACCTTCGCCTTGAAGGCCGGCGTGTGGTGCCGGCGCGCTCGTCTCGTCATGGTCGCTCCTGATTCGCAGGCTACAGCGTGCCTGCCGTCAGGCAGAAACTCCACTTATCGTCCTGTGCAGATTTGCGGGACCGGCTCTCTTGTGAAGGGGGATGCTTGCCTAAGTGATTCAAGCCAGTCCGAGCGTGCGAACCCTCGCGCTCGGCTGACTTTGCTGTATCGCGAAGCTGAAGCCGGCAAGCGCCTCATGGGCGGCGCGCAGGCGATCGGCATCGTCACTGATTTCGCTATCACTGACCCGCGATGAGATCAGGTCGTGGCGTGTGATGTAGCTGGACGCTCGGCGGGAGAGTTGATTAGCTTTTTCGACGACATCAGCGTTGCGCTCCAGAAGAGACAAGATATTTTCAATTCCACATTGCACGTTGTGGAAGTGATGGGAATTGGTGACCCCGTGAGATGTTTCCTCAAGCTGGGCACTGATGAGCCTCAAGAAACACGAAATGTGCGCCGAAAGCATGGGACACCCTCTTCACCAAATGCCAAGGTCTAGCTTTCCGTCTGAGGAAGTTGCGATCCGTTGTCCGGGCCGCGGCGCTTCCAAGCAGAAACCGTCTGGGCTGTCCTCTAAATCCGTTAAATCCGTCCCATGAGAAGCAGCACGATCAGGATGATCACGATGATCCCGATGAGGCCGACGCCACCGTGGCCATACCCGTATCCATAGCCCCCGAAGCGGCCACTGAACCCACCGAGCAGGAAGATGATGAGGATGATGACGAGGATGAGTTCGATGGACATGACAGTATCCCTTTTGTGTCAGCGATTATGAGCCGCTAATACGGCGGCCGTCGCACGACAACATCGGTTCCGGCGCGACGCAGACGATAATTACACGAATCCCTGCTAACCAAGACGAGTGCTGGAGCGTCAAAATCGATAGGAAAGACAAGCGAATACGGAGCCATCGGAGACCTCCATCGCCATGGCCGCGCGGCCGCCGCATCCGGATGCGGTGCTGCATCCCCGACCGAGGGGTGGCAATGACGGCTATCTTGAGCAGATTAGGTGGGCGGATAGGCCACGTCTGAGCAAAATTGCTCAGGTCATGTATCCCCATGATTGGCATTTAGCTCCCCCAACAATTTCAAATCTCCGGTTCGCCGATCAGTTTCGCTCGTTCAATCGGACACTTGTGACCGTCCTCATGCGGCGTCTGGCCATTCTTCCGCTCGTCCAGCACGCAGTTTTCAATCTCGAACAACGAGACCCCAAGCGGACGGCACGGCATTTCAGCTCGTAATTTCGCAGGGTCGTCGAAGTACGAAGGTGCGAGAGCAGTTCCGGACATAGCCAAATGCTGCTGCAAAAATCGCGACTGCGGGCGTTGCGCCCATGCTGAATACACGAATCTTAATGATCATGTCAGCGACGGTGAACGAGCGGCCAGAATTCGAACTCGTCGAACTCACTAGTGCGTTGGGGCCAAATCGTAGAGCCGTTGGTAGTGCGGGACAATGCGCTGCAACGCACGATCGCAAGCATATGCACTCGATTGGCCGCGATGGAAGCGTGATACCGTCCACGTCGCGGTACCGGTATCATCGACGATTGGGACGACAACGATTCCCCATGTCTTCTCGCATTCCGCGAAGGTGCGAAGTTCTGCGATGATCAACCGTTGGATCTCGTTCTTGGTCTTTGGAAGTTTTTCCGCAGCCGCCTCTATGACCGACTTTGACCGCGCTGATCGTTCTTGTGCCAGCAGCGAGCGACCTGTGGGTTCTCGCTTCACGCGATCTACTCGGCCACGTTCGCGCGGTATTGCTTGGAGCGAAACATGAGAACTCCCATAGCCAATCAAACATGAGAACTCCCATAGCCAATCGATGGCCGGCGCTTGTGGAATGTGGGGTTACGGCTATATGTGGGTGCAAGGCGCCTGCTCAGCCAGTGCAGCCCGCCGATTAATCTGGACGCTGATGCTGCTCTTGGCGAATAGGGAAGTGCCGCTGACGCGGTACGGCAACGACAATTCGCACGACCACGACGACCGTGACATTCAGGCGCCCGGTCTCGCTGCAGGGCGCCGATCGCATCGTGCCCGCGGGAGACTATCGGGTCGTAACTGATGAAGAACTCCTCGAAGGATTGTCATTTCGGGCCTATCGGCGAACCTCGACGGTAATCTTTCTGCCTGGAGCGCGGCCAGGCTCATGGGAAATGCTTGCCATTGATCCAAAGGACCTTGAAGCCGCGCAGGCGCGAGACCGCGAGGCGAGCCTCCCACCATCATAGCGAAACATAGCGAAGCCGCCCACTCCGCCGTGCCACTGATCGGCGTTCGCCTAAAGTGCAACAGCTCGCTCATGCGGGGATGGATTGCCATCCGTCACCATAGGTGCCGTGGCAGGGCGATCCCAATATCAGCCACGGTATCTAGCGAGCATCTCCATGCAAGCCCGAGCCAGGGTCAAAGTCTTCGGTGCGCCTGCGCCCGGCAGTGACGTGGGATGTCGGAGGTTAAAGAACAATGGCGAGTCGACAAAATGACGCGCCGATCCGATTCGATGAAGGCTTGGTCCGGTCGCGAAGCAAGTTTGAACGAAGCGATCAAAAGCTCCAATTGCGGAAGATTGCGAATGATCAATTCTATACAGACGCGATGAGCCATCGGAACGGTTACGGTCGAGTTCTCGACGATCCAGAGGACCAAAGGGATCGAGCCGACGATCTATCCCAGCTGTGCGTGAGGCCCTGCGGGTAACGCTCGTGTGGGCGCGACAGTCGCTCGAAAGAATCTTGTTGCAGCCATTCGTAAATTGCGCCGTGAAATCCCATATATCTATTTACATAGCTCAGAAGATTAATCACGCAACGATTGTAGGGAGATCGGTCATGGCGGCAGAGCCTTGCTGATGTTGCAACCAAAGTCGCCTACTTTTCTCTAACGGCGGTCGCATTCGTCTTTGTTTCGATGTTGTTGTTGACCGGTCTTCATCCCTGACCCGGCCTGCTCATCACCACCGAGGCGGTGGTCGCCGAGATGCCGAAGAAGCAGTGGCCCGGCGGTGGCATGGGCGGCATGGACTTCTACTTGCGCGATCGCGATCGATGATTGAGAACAAGTAAGGCTCGGGCATGCTCGAGCCTTTTGAACCTGACGCTTGGCCCCGGGGCTGAACTTGCAGGCCGCGGAATGCGCCTAGGCGGCCGTTATTCAGGAATGTCCGCGAGCTGGTGATTTCGACCCGGAGCGTGGCGCAGTCAAGCTGAAGCCATTGCCTTCCGCGTGCGACCTGCGGCAAGCTCCCGCTCATGACGGACACGCTCGGCTTCCGCAAGAAATTCGGCGTCATCGCGCCCTCGACCAACACCTCGGTGCAGCCGGAGTTCGAGGCCATGCGGCCGCGCGGCGTCACCAATCACTTCGGCCGCATCCATATCCCCAACGATCCAATCCGCGACGACGCCGAGTTCAATCAGCTCATGGACAACATCCGCAAGGAGATGTTGCAGGCGGTCGACGACGTGATGACGTGCGAGCCGGACTACCTGATCATGGGCATGTCCTCGGAGACGTTCTGGGACGGGCTCGAGGGCAGCAAGAAGCTGCACCAGCGGGTCGAGGCGCGGGCGGGCGTCAAGGTCTCGATGGGCTCTGATGCCTCGCAGGCGGCATTGCAGCGCTACGGGGCCAAGCGCCTTGGTGTGATCACGCCCTATATGCCGGTGGGAGACGAGCAGGTGCGTCGCTTCTTCAGCGATTGCGGTTTGGAGGTCGTGCGCCTGAAGGGGCTCAAATGTGCGAGCCCGGTCCTGATCGCGCACGTCTCCGAACGCGAGCTGCGCGACGCCATCCTCGAGGTCAACGGACCCGATGTCGACGCCGTCATCCAGGTCGGTACTAATCTGGCGATGGCACGGCTCGCCGGGATCGCCGAGTTCTGGCTCGACAAGCCGGTGCTCGCGATCAACACCTGCATCTACTGGTGGTCGCTGCGCCAGAACGGCATCGACGACAAGATCGACGGCTTCGGCTCGCTCCTGCTGGAGCATTGATGCTCCGGCGTCATGCTGCCCCTTTGTGTCATAAGGTGGCGGCTGGCTCGGTGCGTTCCCCTCCCCACGCAACCCGGGCCTGCCCGGGTTGCGCATATTGGTGCGCAAGTCAAGGCGTTCCGGTTGCCGCCGCCGCCGACGCTTGGATCATGCGGCTTCGGGCTTATGCGCCCGTACCGCGGGATCGCTGTGCTCCCTGCCCCGCGGCACGGGAACCCAGGCGAAGGAACATGGTCGAGTGCAGATAGCTTCGCTCGCGCCGTCGGCGCCTCGGCTTAGACAGCAATGTCGTAATACAGGTCGTTCACGGTGATGCCGTCCAACGGCTTCTGCGGCGTCTTGGTCTTGTCGGTCTGCAGCGCCCGCCCCTTGGTCTTCTCCTCAAGCGCGGCGACCAGCGAGTTGAGCGGCATCGCGCCCCAACGCATCTTCAAGGCGACCTCGCGATCCACCGGAATCACCGCGGTGCGCAGATTTGTCATCTGTTCGAGCCCCTGCGCACGCAGCGTAGCGTTGTGGCTGCCGTGGTGCCCGACCTTGTAGAAGATGGTGCGCGCGAGAAGAGCCGGGCCGGTCGCGGTGGGATTGTCCTCCGGCCATTTTCGATCCTGCCAGGACAGCCAGTTGCCGACTTGCGCATCGCCGGCGAACAGCAGCACGTCGCCGCCGCCAAGCTCGACCGCGAGCACGAGACTGGTATTGTTGGTCGCGCTCTGCAACGCCAGCGCAAGGTCATCGGCGACGCCGAGCCAGTCCGTATCGATCCGCCGCCAATCGGCGCCCTCGCCCAGTGTGCTCCAGTAGTGGTTCTGGAAAAACGGCAGGCCGCGTGCCCGCTCCATCGGGATCATCCACGCGTCGGCGAACGGCACGTCGTCGTTGTTGTTGTTGGAATCGAGCGCAGACGTGACACCGAGTGGAAAGAATCCGCCGCCGTCGAGCGCGAATTCATAGGTTTCGGGGCGGCTCTTGGACGGCAGGATCTTGCGAATGAGCTTCGCATCGTACGGCGGCCCGAGCGCGTAGATGCGGATATCGCTGTTGGGCACCTGGAACGGCGCGTCCTTCGGCCTCCAATACCGCGGTTTCTGTCCGGGTTGGGCCTTGGCTTTCGCGATGTCGAAGGCGGCCTTGGTTTTCTCACCCGCCGCGCCCAGGAGTCCCAGCACGTTGAGAATGTCGTGTGCGCGATCGGCCCGACCCGCCATCGCCAGGGCCTGGGCACTGGCGCCGACCGCCGCCACGGCCTTGGCGTGGTGATCGCGCAACGTCTTCGCCAGGTCGTCCGCCTCGTCCTCGGTCCAGGCGACCCAGACTTCACCGACCTCGAGGCGCTCGAACACATCCTCGGCCTGGCTGAAGCCGGAGACGTGATCCCAATGCTCGTGCGTCACGGCGAGAACGTCGACCTTGCCGCCGGTGGCCTGCACGATATTTTCCATGACCATCTTCATCGTGGCGGGCGCATCTTGCGTGGCCACCGCAACGCCACAGTCGATGAGGATCTTGAAGTCGTCGCCGTTTTCCCGCTTGAGCCGCACCAGGATGCAGTCGCCGAGGCCATGACGATAGACGCGGATGGTTGCGCGCGGGTGCGCGGTGGCCGGCGCGCCCGGCGTTTCCGTCGCAGCGCCCGACATCGGGACGGGATGCTTGCGACCTCGCGTCGAAGCCGTTGATTTCTTCTGGGCGGCGGTGCGGCGGGTGCGACCTGGTTTCTTCGGCATGGCTTCAGCTCCTCGGCGCGCAGCGATGGAGAAGGGCGAACGGCTCTTGCCCTGCATGCGGGTCGCCCGGCGCGGCGTAGCGCAGGCCAAGCTCGGCGGCACACTCGGCCGCCGCCAGCCGAGCGTTCCTTTGCGCCAGCACGCCACCCTGCCCGCGCAGACGCTTGCGGATGATGTATCGCACCTCGTTGGTATTGAGATCGACCAGGAGCGTGCAGCCGCCGCGATAGCGCGCCTGGTCGGGGGCGGCACGGAAGGTCTGGGTGATCTCCATGACCAGCATGGCGTGGCTGCTCCCGTCCGGCGCCGTCCGACGCGAGGGGCGGACGGAGTGGACCTCGACAGGCCTCATCTCGCCCGACATGTCGGGCACGCCGCCGCCAGCGATCACCACGCTCTTATTCGCATCTTCCAATCCCATGGCTTTGCGCAGCCCGGCCTGGGGCGGAGCCGTCAACCATTTCCACACTTCATAGCCGTTCTTTTGGGACATGTCGTATGCACTGCGTCTTGCGCTGTTCAAGCTCCAGCGGAGATCGAGTTGTTCGACCATCTCCTTGAGCGAATGGAAGTCGTCAGGACGGAGCGGCGGCTTCTCCCAGACCAGGCTGTCCTCGGCCAGATGTGCCACATCATCCGGGAAAATCCCGCGGTCGCGAAATGCCGAGATGAAGGCTACGCGGTAACCGCGATCGTCGAGCGGCAGGAGATCGCGATCGGCGGTGATGATGGCGCGCAGATAGTCGCCGAAGTTCACATCGACCGGTGGGCAATAGTCGAGCGCGCGGATGCACATGTTGAGCACTTGGTCGGCAACCTTGGCTGCCTCCGCCGCCAGCCGCCCGGCGAGGTCGTGCGATATCTCGCCCGCCGGCAGCACGCCGGTGCCGTTGGTCGCGAGACGGACGAGATCGGCGCTGCGCGCCCGGTAGATGGTGACGAACGCCGCGAACACCGCGGAGACGAGCACCGCGCCGAGCGCGTGCGGCTCGCCTTCCTTCCTGCGCTTGTCGTAGTCGTCGCGGTGGGCTTCCTCCCCGATTGCGCTGCGCAATGCGCCGTGCATACCGCTCGCAAACCCGAACTGAACCGCGAGTTGTCCAAGCAGGCTTTCCTGCGACAGATCGCCTCGCGTGTGCTTGATCTGGCTCAGAAGCGCCTCCGGCATCGTGAAATGCTGGAACATCGCCACGATATCGGCGAATGCTTCGTGAAAGGCGAGCACATCCGGATTGGTCCCCTCCTGAAACCGGGGATGCAATCCATCGAGCAGCGCATGGGTGGTCTCGTGCGCCACGATGTCATGGGAGACCGCGCAGAACACCTGGGATCCCGGCAAGGTCATGCCGGTATCCGTCCCGCGCGTGCGGAAATAGCCGAACAGCAGCGCCATTTTTTGGCTGCTGTAATAGGCATTCTCCTCGCGCAGCGCATGCGGATAGATGCGCAGGCGCTGAACATATGCATCGGCGTTCTTGACGACTTCGCCCTTGTCATCGCGCACGGGACGCGCGGCCCATAGCGCCTTGCGGCCGAGCGCCCGTTCGAACCGGGCAATGGTTCGCATGGCGACCGCGTAGACCATCTGCTGGTGGAATTGCGGGTTCGATTCCGACGGAGCGAGGCCATCCTCGGTCAGAAGATGGGAATGATTGAGATTGACCGGTGCGTAGCAGCTGCGGCTGGCCGGATCGACGTCGACGACTTCGAGATATTCGCCGACCGGTCCGGGCGCGAGATCGGCTTCCCAGAGAACGGTGACGGTCGCTTCATTCATTCCGAACATCAGCGGATCGGTCTGCAAGCTCGGATCGAAGGCGAACACGCGCAGCCGGCGCACGGATGGCGCCGGGACCGGAGGATCAAGCGCGAGCTGCAAGTGCAGATCGTCGATTGGCGCCGCAGGCGCGGCCGGCTTCGGTGCGGGCGCGGCGGCGGGGGCGCGCAGAGCGTTGCGCAATGCTTGGGAAATCGCCGGCATCGCGAGCAGTTCATCGACGAGGCGGGCTTTGACCCGCGGGTCATCGCCGTCGAGCAGGCGCGTTTCGAGCCCGGTTGCCTGCGCGATCTGCCGCAACTCGAGCTCCAGCATGGCCGCGCGCACCGGCGCGGCTGCGATGCCCATCCCGAACAGCAGCTTGAAGGCGGCGTAGCTCGCGTGGTCCTCCGCTTGGCGGTTCAGCGCGGTCGCGGCGGCAGGCTGCGCGTCCAAGGTATTCTTGGCCTTGAGCTGGCCGACGCCGAAATAAGCCTTGCGCGCGGGGTCGGCGGCGGCGCCATCGAACAACGCCTTGCGCACTGCCTCGACCCGCATCCATCCCTCCGGATAGGCGTCGTAAGCGGTGCGGTGCTTCTGGATCCACAACGCCGCCGCCGCTGCCACCTGCGGCGTCGCGGCCGAGGTACCGGTGCCGTCGAAATCGACGACACTCGGTTCGCCGAAGCGCGCCCATGGCACGTTCGGCGTATAGGTCGCGATCGCCGTCGCCATCTTCAGCTCCGGACCGTAGTCCCCCGCCATCTGAGTCGGCTTCAGATCGGCATACGGCCTTCCATCCGCCATCACGCCGCAGGCCGCGACCACGCGGTTGAAACGGGCGGGATACACGATGAGGTGAGAGGGCAGGTTGGCGTAATTGTTGCCGGCGGCGGTGACGACGAAGACGCCGGCGTCGTAAAGTGCGTTGACCGCCTCCGCCCAGGCTTGCGATGGCAGCCCGCCCATGCTCATGGTGACGACGTGGACGCGCGTCGCTGAATTGCGGCACAGCTCGTGCACGTAATCGAAAGCCTGGGCGATGGCGCTGTTGCGAAACAGCACGACTCGATCGGCGACGCGGATCGGGATCACGTCGGCATAGGGGGCGCAACCGAAGCCCTTGCCCGCCTCCACGGGCGCACCGGCGAGGACGCTCAGCGTACCGGTGCCGTGGCTCAACGTGTTGAGCAGGCCGGAAGAACGGTCGCGCGCGTCGTTGGGCGCGTCGGCATCGACGAAGTTGCGTTGCTCAGCGAGGTTAAGATATGCCGGCCGGGTGCGATGGTCCGGGTCGAAGCCGGTGTCGAGATGGGCGATGCGTGTGCGCTTGCCCGCGCCGGGATCGGGAACAGCAGCGAGCGCGGCATCGAACTGCCCGTGCTGGGCATCGCGGAACCAGAGATCGTTCGCCGGAATCGTCGGGAAATCCGGGTTCTGCTTGTGCGGTTCGCCCTCCCTCAGGGCGAAAGGAGCCGCGCCGGGCGGCCGCGGTTCGACCATCCAGCGCTGCAAGAGGTCAGGCTCGACGAACTCCACCCCGCCGGCGGCGACGCCCTGCCCTTGCGCCACCAGTGCGTGGCAGGCATCCCAAGCATTTTCGGAGCCGACGCCGGCTTCGGCCGTCACCAGGAACCATTGCGGCGCGCCCGCAGCAGCGGCAAGCCCGCCAGCCGTGCCGATACTTCGAAACAGCGGCTGCGATGTAAACGCGATGTTCCTGGCGCCCGCCCCAAGGGCAAAATGCCCGCTCGCGGCTGGCCCTTTTCCTTTGACCAGAAAGCGCATTCGCTCATCGCCGGATGCCATGGCACGCTCCAGGTTGGACGCAGGCCGGCTCGGTACATGCGGCCGACCCAGTCATTATATCCGCAGGGCGAAATATTG
This sequence comes from uncultured Alphaproteobacteria bacterium, assembly GCA_963821505.1. GTDB lineage: Bacteria > Pseudomonadota > Alphaproteobacteria > Rhizobiales > Xanthobacteraceae > VAZQ01. The sequence goes on along the minus strand of CAWGEH010000004.1, from coordinate 70,405 downwards.
CAACTTTAAGTAGAGTATGGCGTCGCCGGAGGTGCGCCTGCCACGCCGCAACGCGCCTTTCATCGCACGAACCCATGCATGTCTTGATTGTATTGGCTGGGGCGGCCGCTCGCGCGCGATGCCGGGGCGCGCCCCGTCGATGGCGCGGGTGGCGCCAGGCCGCGATAGCGATCTCGACCGGACGGTCTGCCGTCCGCCGCGCCAGTCGAAGGCGGTCGCGCGGCGGGACCGGCGAGAGGCGTCCTACGCCAACGCGATGCCGATGAAGACCAGCGTCGTGAAGGTGATCGAGATGGCGGCGCAGGTATAGAAGAAAGCGACCGCAAGCTTGTGCATGGCGGCATCCCCGAAGAACCGACCGCCGCTCATGATTAACGAAACTGGTTAACGAAACGTTCAGAGCGCGGATTCGGGAACTCGTTCTGCCGTCAAAGCCCGCCGATGCATCGATCGGCATATTGATTCCGCCGGCCGTGCCGGAAATCGCGCGCGGCGCCGAAGCCATCGAACGCGTCGAGGGTGAAACCCGGCTTCGGGACGGCGTCGGCAGGCTCATGTCAGCGGCCTGGCGTCTCTCCACGGCGCGAAGGCGTTTTTCGCCTGCTGCAGCACCGGCGTCAGCTCGGGGAAGTGGCGCAACAGCACGGTGGTCATGTTGTTGTTCTCGATCCAGTCGATGCCCGGCCGGGTATAGACGGCCGGCGTGTAGTCGTTGGTGAACAAGCGGTCGCTCTTGAGGCGCCGCGACGCCATGAGGATGAAGACGCGGAAGGCGGTGTCGCTGAATCCAAACCCCTCCGGCGGCTTCTCCGCGTACATGCCCACCATCAGGTCCACCTTGTCGGGATGGCCGTAGACCTCGCGCAAGGTTCGCGCGAGCTCGGGGTCGTCGGTCATCTGCTCGAACGAACGCACGCGCGGCATGTGGAACAGCTCGCGGAACCGGTTGTAACGCGGCACGCCGCGCTCGCGGTCGCGCAGGATGTCGATGGTCGCGAGGTCGATCAGTTCTTCCATTTTGCGGCCGGTGCGGCGCCGCAGTCGGCGCATCCAGTTGGGAAAGTTGCGCAGGGTGACGGCGCCGGGATTGTGGACGCCGAAGGTGTAAACGATGTCGGCGAGCGTGGTCCCGTCCCGCAATGCGTTCTCCATCGCATGCGGGCCGACGATGAGGTCGGGGTCGTTCCCATCGTCCGCTTCGAATTTCAGGACGCGACCGCGGCGGCCGTCGGCGGCCGAGATAATCTGGATGTCGTTCGGGAGCAGCGGATGCAGCCGATAGACCGCGGTGAACTCCTCGGTCAGGCAATAGTCCGCGCCGTGATGATTGGCCTGCGAACCGGGAATGCCGCTGATCGCTTCGCTGGTGCTGATGCGACCGAAATATTTCTTGACCGGCTCCTGCGCCAGCCCCCACCAATTCGCGTTCATCCCGATCTGCAGCGCCGGGTGGGTGAGAATGGCGGGCGTCCAATCGACGGTGTGAATCTTGGCCATCAGCGCGTTGTTGACGAGGCGGGCCACGCGAAAAATCCGCTCGTCGGCACGGTCGCTGTCCTGCCATTCCGGAAACGCCTGAATGAGACGGTCGCAGATGGCGTTGTGCTCGAGCGTGAACAGGTTGTGCAGCAGGCTCAGGCCCAGCCACCAATTGGAGGTGAGGCCGGTGGTCTCGACGCCGGTCGGATCGAGCGGGATCAGCTTGGTCTTCGGGTCGATGTTGAGCTTGCCGTCCCTGCCCGCGCGGTATTTGCGGCAGGCCTGCGCGCTGTCGCCGTAGATCTGCGAGCTGTCCCACCAATGCGTTTCCGCATTGGCGAAGGTCTCGGGCCCGGCGCCGTCATCCTTGCGGCGCGTGGGATCGGAGCGGGTGCGGCGGACCAGCATCTTGCCGCCGGGCCAGGAGTCGCCTTCCGGCAACGGCACGTCGATCGGGTCGTCGTCGATCGGACGCGGCGTGCCGTGGTTGAACCAGTCGTGGGTCTGGAACTGGATCCAGGCCGCCGCCAGCAGGTTGAGAATCGTCGCCGGCTTGAAGTCGTCGGTGCCATCGCTCTTGTGCTGGCGGGCGAGCAGCCGATTGCTGACCAGCCGCGGGCTCGGATCCAGAATGCCGCCGTCGCGGACCGGATCGACCTCGCTCAGCGGAATATTGCGGCCAAAACGCGCGCCGGGATTGCTGAGCGTGAAGTCGGAGCCGTCGAGCGGGTCGTTGGGATTGAGGCTCGCGTTCCCCATCGTCGGCTTGGACAGATCATTGTATTGCCCGTCCTCCTCGCGCTCGCACAGATAGTCAGGCTTGAACGGCGCCATCGGCCGCAGGCCTTTCGGCGCGGTCACCGCGATGTCGGAAGTGTTGTGCAGGTTCTCGGCGCGCAGAACCTCCCGCAGTGCCCCGAGATTGGTAACTGCCAGCAACGTCGGCAACTTGTGCCAGACCACGAACAGATTGAGGAACTGGAACGCCTTGACGTAGAGCACGGCGAGCAGCGATTTGGGGTCGTTCTCGCGCACGATCAGCCGAAGGACGACAGCGCCGGTCACGGCAAGCGCCATCAGAATGCCGAGGCCATGCGAGACGATGCCGGCTTTGGGAGCGAGCACGGTGGCGCCGAAAAACATCACGAAAGCCAGCACGTGCACGGCGCCGCGCTGCACGCGAACCCATTTGAGATTGTCGGAAACGAGCCATGACAGCACGACGTCGAGCCCCCACCACGCCGCCAGGAAAAAATCCGGCCCGGGATGGTCGACCACTTTTTCGGGATCGGTGGCCACGCCTTCCTGGCTGTGAAAGATCGCGTGCATGTCGCCATGGAAAGTGCCGAACACGGCCCAGTAGAGGTGGGCCAGGAGCGCCAGATAGCTGAACGTCCAGAATGCCCGCCAATAGCTGTTGGGAGCATCGCTGCGGGAAAAAACATGAAAGCACAGCGCGGGCGTGAGCAAGACCACGGTCGCCCAGATCGTGAAGACCACGCGGTAGTGGACGACGCTGTGCCCCGGGCCCGGCGCGCGGGCGTCGAGCCACGCCTGCAGTTCGGCGGCGGCATGGGCGAGCACCATGAGCACGACGAACAGCGCGCATACGAACCAGAACCTCGCCCGCGACTGACTCGGGGACTCTTTCAAGATAGGCATGTCGCCCTCTCCTTCTTGTCGGGCACGGCTGCTCAATGAGCGTGCCACCGCGATTGGTGCTCCCGCTGGGTTTCGGTGTAGCCGCCCTTGAACAGCGTGTCGTAGTAGTTCAAGTCGAGATGGTGCGCCTGCAACCAGACGCCGGGCGCGTAGATCGCATCGCAGTGCGCGGGGAAGCGGCCGTGCCGCTCGTAGATGTAGCTGCAGATGTCCTTGGCGCAGGCGACGACTGCCTCGTCGTAGTGGGGCACCTCCGCGCGATAGCGCGCACCGCGGTCATCCCGGAAAATGGTGCGGAAATATGCGTCATTGCTGTAAGTGCCGCCGGGGCCGTATTTCGAATCGACCACCGCCTGCACCGCCTCCGCCATGGTCTTGTAGTAGGGAGGGCACATTGCCTTGATGTGCGGCGGCAGCCCCACTGGATGCGACCGCGCCTCGGTATGAAAGGTCCCCCAGCGGAAGAAATCGAGCGCGCGGTAACGGGGCGTGACCTGCTCGAATCCCAGGGCCGGCAGCAGCTTGATGGGCGCGACCGAGGCGTGAATCCAGCCGCCCGAGCCCCATCGCCTGCAGCATCAGGATGAGGTTCTGCAGCAGCAGCTCCGCCTCGATCTGGGTGCGCATGGTGCCGAGCACGCCGAGGGGCAGCTTGATGTCCTTGTTCAGAAAGCCGCTCTTGATCCACTCCTTGACGCCAGCCGGGAGGTAGAAGTTTCGATCGTCGAGAAAGGCGGGCCGGTGGCCGTCAGGCTCGGTCAGCAGATACATCAGCGCATTGATGTACTGCCGCGTCATGTCGACGACCGGAAACAGGATCGTGGATCCCGGGACGTTGGAGAGGAAGCGATTGGAATCGAGATAGTACGGAAACTCCCGCGGGAATTCCGGCCTCTTGTCGCTGAGCTTGACCTTGCACGCGTTCGCCCTTCGCACCAGCACGTCCGGGGTCATCGGCTCGCGTCGGATCGACGTTGTCGACGCGCTTGAGGAAATAAGTGCCGGTATCGTTGAACAGGAAGAAGTGGGTGGCCTGGGCATTGTCGGTGCTGCCGGCGGCGCGACCGGGGAAGTTCAAGATTGGGCGTGCCGAGAATCTTCTCTCCGGCCGCCGTCTCGAACGGCCGGTCCGGCAGCGTGAGGCCGGTCATCCCGACCGCCGCGATGAGGACAGCCTCTTCCAGCTCGCTCAGCGGCTGCGGCGCGGCATTCGATTGATAGCTGTTGCTTCCGGCCGCGACCGACCGGATCCCGAGGCTGATCCTGCGCGACCTGCGTTTGAAAATGGCCTCGAACAGAGGATATCTCCTCATCTCGTCGAAGCCGGCATGATCGTCCGACATGCTACCCCCCGCGTTGGCGATTGGAGCGACGTGAAGCACGATTGAGTTGCTTGGCGACGGCTTCCGCCAGGGCCGCCGACAGCCCTGCCGGGTTGGGGCTGTAATGCGGGATGGCGAGCCGCGTGATCACGGCGTCGATGAGCGTCGGCTTGCCGGAGGCGAGCGCCGCCTTGAACGCCTGACTCGAACTCGCGCGAGGGTCTCGACCCGATAAGCCCTGCGCACCGCAGGCCTTGGCGTAGGTCGACATAATCCGGATTGGCGAACTCCACCAGGCCCGCTTCGTGAAAGGCCTCGAGCTGGAAGAGCTTGATGAGCTTGAACTCGCCGTCGTTGAAGATGATCCAGATCACCGGGATGTCGTATTGGACGGCGGTCATCAGTTCGAAGCCGGACAAATTGTAGCAACCATCGCCGCAGCCGACGATGACCGGTCGGTCCGGATGAGCGCACTTGGTCCCGAGCGCCCCGTTCACGGCCCAGGCCATCGGGCCGAAGCTGCCGGGCTTGCGGTAGTGCTGCCCTTCGCGACAGTTCGCAGGTAATAGCCGAGCCAAGCCAGATGCGCGCCGGCATCGGCGAGCACGATGGCGTTTTCCGGCAGCAGCTTCGACAGCGACTGCGCGAGCTGGCCGGGATGGATGCGGCGGCGGTCGAAGTGGATGATCGCGTTCGACGGGTGACGGTCCTTTTGCACCTTCACCGGAGCGCCCGCGGGGACCAAGCGCGCCAATTCCTCAGTGAGACGCGCAATCGCGGGCTTGGCGTCGGAAACCAGCGCGTGGTCCGCCTTGTAGACCTTGCCGATCTCCTGCGCGGAGATGTTGATGTGGATGAGCGTCTTGTTCGCGAACAGATCGGGACGGAAGTTGAAGGTCGCGTGCTGTGCGAACGAGTTGCCGACGGCCAAGACGACGTCGGCGCGGACGAAAGCCTTGCCGGCGGCGCCGTGGCCGCTGTCGGCGAAAACCCCGAGCGCCAGCGGGTGATCCTCGCGGATGATCCCCTTGCCGTCGAGCGTGGTCGCGAACGGGATCTGGAAACGCTCGAGCAATGCGCGCAGCTCGGCGCCGGCGCCGCTGCGGATCGCGCCGAAGCCGATGAGTGCGATGACGGACTTCTTGCTGCCGCCGCGCCCGCGCGATGACCTTTGCAATAGCGGCGACGCGGCGAGGGTCCGGGACAACGGGCCGGACGTCGAGCCGGATGTCACGGTAGTTTGGTACCGACACGTCTTCGTGAGTGAGGTTCTCCGGCACGTGGATATGAACCGGCCCGGGACGTCCCTCGAAGGCCAAGTTGACCGCTTCCTCCAGGACGTCGCACGTCTTCGCGGGGTCATCCAGGAGATATGAACGCTTGGTCGTGGCCTGGAACATGGCCTGCGAGTTCGGCGTGCGTTTGCGCCCGGAGGTCTCATTGAGCGCGCCTTTGCCCGTCCATTCGAGCGACGCAAAGCCGGAGATCGCCAGCACCGGGTAGGAATCGGACATTGCCACCGCCAACCCCGAAAACAGGTTGAACGCGCCGGGACCCGCGGTCGCAAAGCATACCCCCAGGCGGTTTGAGTAGATGGCGTAGCCGCAGGCCATGAACGAGGCGGCCTGCTCGTGGCGGACAATCACGGGCTTGATCTTGGTCGAATGCTTGAGGGCGAGCAGGAGGCTCGCGGCGTTTTCGCCCGCCCCGCCAAAGGCGGCGTCAACCCCAACGCCTTCAAGACCTTTGACAATCGCCTCGTAGACTCGCACCGCCGCCCCCCTGGAGGAAAGGTCTCGCGGTGGGCTTACCACCGGCGCGACACTTCCTCTGTGAAGTTGGGCACACTTCGAGGCGCGCTTTTAAGCGCGCTTGGCGCATTGAGCCGTAATCGGCCGCTCGGGCAGGCATCGAATGCAAGTCTTGGCTTGCCGATCGCCGCCCTCGTCGACCCGCCGCAACAGGCTACAGAAAGAACCGGCGGATGCAACCGGCTCGAAAGCCGTCATCGGTGATGCGCTTGGATTTTTGTTGACTTTGCGGAAGGGCGCCTCGCGCTTTTCCGCAACGCGGGTCTCGAATTCGAGGCCTGCGCCGCCGCGGCCGAAACCGAAGCAGTCCAGCGCCGGCCCTTGCGACCACCCGCCGAGTTGGCCGACTGGCGACCGCCGTGCTCAACCGCCCGCGCGCAAGCGCGCGAGCCCCTGCTGCAGCAGAACCGGCACGTCCGGCGGCAGCGCGAGCCTGAGCGCGTGCGCATGTCCCAGCGGCGACATCTTGTTCCAAGTCTTGGCAAGGATGCCGGCGAGCTTGTCGCGGTCGGTCTTCTTCATGAAGTCATCGAGATAATGCTCGAGGAACACGACGCACGCGACGTCCTCGATCGCCTGCGCCTCGACATCTGATTTCAGCCGTTCCTTGCGGATGAGCGAGCCGACGCGGGCGATGTCGTCTGGGCCATAACCGGCGGCGGCCATGAGCTGCCCGACGCGCGCGGCGTGGAATTGCTTGAGATCGTTGCGCCACTTCAAATAGCCGATGCGGCCGTCAGGATAACTCGCGCGCGGCGAGCTCCAGCGCTCGATATGCTGCCCGCGCGCGGCGATGCGCCGATGCTCGGATGCGGCGGGCGCCATCCGCGCGAGCGTCGCGCTCATGCGCCGGCCATAAGTCAGCTCGGCCGGTTCGCGCCGCCCGTCGATCTCGATCGTAGCGGGATCGCGCGCGTTGGCCGCATCAATCATCGCGACGACCCGCGCCAGGCGTTCGCCGTCGTCGGTCATGCCGCGCTACCACGCATGCGCTGGGGACCGGTGCGAAAACTCGACCGCGGCCAATGGTTTCAGCGCGGCACCTCCTTTTCCCCGTGCGCTTCGAGCAGCGCGAGCAGACGCTTGCGCATCAGCATTCCCGGCCGGTCGGATGGCATATGCATCTCGATCTTGCGGTTGATGTCGACGATGGCGTCGGGATCGGTCGATTCCAGGATCTCGCGATCCTCCTCGATGATCGCGGCATCCCAGTCGATCAGTTCCTGCGTCGAGCAATCTTCTTCCCGATCGTTGCGGAACAGCACCTGTACGAGCTGAATGCTGCCGTCGTCGATCGGGGTGGCCGAATTGAAAATGATGTGCCGCAGCCCGGTCGGATATTCGATGTCGAGCGTGCGGCAGAACGGCATGTACCAGGCATTGCGCATGTGGCGCTTGGTCGTGGGCTCGCTCGTGCCGGTCACGCGAAACGCGGCCGGTGGATTGTTGATGGGCACGATGGTTTCCGCGCGAAAGCCATAGTCGGTCTCGACGAGCTCGTATTTTTCCGGTTTGGGCTGGCTCAACTGCCCGAACGTCGACTTGTGAACAAAGGAGAAATGCGCGTTGTCGAACGAATTCTCCATCATCCGCAGCGCCGCCGTATTCCATCGATCGTCGAATTGGTGGATGCGCCGATAGGCGGGATCGCGATCCTGCGGCAGGTCCGGAATCGGAAGCAAAGGGTCTTCGAGCGCCACCCATACGTAGCCGTAGCGTGTATCGCAGTGGAAAGCTCGCACCCGCGCGTCGGGCAACGGCTGTTCGGAAGCGAACTGCGGAATCCGCACCAGCTTTCCCGTGCGGTCGTAGGTCCAGCCGTGATAACCGCAGGTGATATGGCCGTCCTGGCTCCAGCCTTTCGACAGCTTGGCGGTGCGATGGCAGCAGCGATCGGCGAGCGCGGCCGGCTTGCCCGCGCCGTCGAGGAACATCACTATGTTCTCGCCGAGCAGCTTGAACGGCTTGGGCCCCTCCGCGAGCTTCTCGACCGGTACGGTGGCGTACCAGAACCGGCGCAGGACTTGCTGTTTGGTGCAGAGCATGGTCTGTGCCTCCCATTGAAGCTCAAGCCGCCAGACGCGCCACGACGCGCGCCGCATCGTGGCGGAGCCGTTCGAGATCGAGCCCGGGGATCGCGCCGTCATCGACGACCACGCGGCCGCCAACGATGAGGTGGCGCAGATGCGCGCTGCCGGCGGCTGCCACCGGCCCGAGCAGCGGATCGTGCAGGCCGAAATAGCGCGGGTGCGACAGCTCGAAAATGGCGAGATCGGCAAGCTTGCCCGGGACGATGACGCCGGCGTCCTCGAAACCGAGAACGCGGGCGCCGTTGGCGCTCGCCCAACGTACGACCTCTTCGATGGTCGTGGCCGCGGCCCCTTTGACCGCGCGATGCGTGTGCCAGGCGCTGTTCATTTCGCTGATCATGTCGGCGGATTCGTTCGAGGCCGCGCCATCGACCGCGAGCGAAACGTTGCCGCCGAGCGCTGCCAGCCTCTCCGCCGGCGCGACGCCCGAGCCGAGCCGGCAATTCGATTGCGGGCAATGCGCCATGCCGGTGCCGGTCTCGGCCAGCAGGCGTATCTCCTCGTCGTCGACATGAACGAGATGCGCGAGCCAGACGTCGCGTCCCAGATAGTCCTGATCGGCCATCCACGCGACCGGCCGCTTGCCGTAGGCGGCGAGGCAGTAGTCCACGTCGGCCATGGTTTCGGAGAGATGACCGTGAATGCGCAGGCCCATGCGGCGCGCCGCCGCCGCGATCACCCTCGGCTCGTCCGGCGAGAGCGACCATGGCGGGGTAGTCGGGGCGAACGCGACCCGGCGCCTGCTGTCGGGCGAGGGATCGTGATGGCGCTGGGCGCAGGCCTCGACCGACTTGATCATGCGATCGAGCGGCTCGACCGGCATCGGGATGATATCGGGCGTATCGAACCGGCGCGCCTTGGTCGCGCCGCCGCGACAGAACACCAGACGGATGCCCAGCTCTTCCGCCATCTCGAAGATCACGTCGGCGGGGTCGAAGCGATAGCTCTCGGCAAAAAGGTAGTGGTGGTCGGCAGCCGTGGTCGTTCCGGACAGGAGCAGCTCGATGAGCCCGATGCGCGCCGCCGTGCGCAACGCATCCTCGTCGATTTTGTGCCAATAGGCATAAGGCACCGTCTGCAGCCAAGCCATGAGCGGGCTGTCGATCGCGGCGCGCACGTCCTTGAGTACGCATTGGAACAGATGATGGTGCGTCGAAACGAGGCCGGGATAGATCACGCAGCCGGATGCGTCGATGACCTGCTCGCCGGGCTCACGCTCGAGCGGACCGACGGCGGCAATGCGTCCGTCGGCGATGCGGATCGCACCGAATGCGCGCATCGCCTCGCCGGGAAGCCCGGTGAAAATCCCTTCGGCGCCTCGAATCAAGGTCGAGGTCATGTCTCCGCTCCGACCTCGCTGTCGTGCCAATGCCCAAGCGCCAGCTTTGAAAGCACGGTCATGATCGTGAACAAGCCGACGCCCGCCAACGTGATGAGGAAAAGCGCGGCGAACATGCGCGGAATATCGAGCTGAAAGCCGGACTGGAGGATTTCGTAGGCCAGTCCGGCGCTGCGGCCTCCGGTCCCGGCGACGAACTCGGCGACCACCGCTCCGATCAGCGCAAGCCCGCTCGAGATGCGCAAGCCGCCGAAAAAATATGGCAGCGCGCTGGGAATCCGCAGGCGGAACAAGGTTTGCAGCCGCCCGGCCCGGTTCATGCGGAACAGGTTCGCCAGACCTGGATCGACGCTGCGCAGGCCGAGCGTGGTGTTGGAGATGATCGGAAACAAGGCCACGACCGTGGCACACATGGTCAGGGCCACCTGGGTGTTCTTGACCAGGATAATGATCAACGGCGCGATCGCCACGATCGGCGTGACCTGCAGCAGAACTGCGTAGGGAAAGAAACTCCTCTCAATCGTCCGGCTCTGCACGAACAGGAATGCGATCAGCGTGCCGACGATGATCGCCGCCACGAACGCCTGCAGCGCAACCCGCAGCGTCATGCCGAGCGCTCCGAGCAAGGATGGCCAGTCGCTCACGAGCTTGAGCGCCACGTCGCTCGGCTTCGGGAATAGAAACACGGGAATGTGGGCGGCGCGACAAGCGATTTCCCAAACCACGACCATCACCAGTCCCACCGCCAGGGGCGCGGCGATCGTCATTGCGGTTTCCGACTGCACGAGCGGGCGCATGGTACAGGCTCTTGTCACGATCTCAGTTGCTGCAGCGACACCTCGGTCAGCGCGGCCGACAGCGCGCGGCAGTATTCGGCAAAGCGCGCAGCGTTGCGGAAGCTCTCGTCGCGCGGGTGCGGCTCATCGATGGTTATCACTCTGCAGATGCGGCCGGGTTGCGCACCCATAACGGCGACGCGCGTCGAGAGAAACACCGCCTCGTAGATCGAATGCGTGACGAAGACCGTGGTCAGCTGGCGCTCCCACCACAGCCGAACGAGGTCGGCGTCGAGGCGGTTGCGGGTGAACTCGTCGAGCGCGCCGAACGGCTCGTCCATGAGCAGAAGATCGGGCTCGGTGACGAGGCTGCGCGCAATCGACACCCGCATCTTCATGCCGCCGGACAACTGGCGCGGATAGTGCCGGGCGAAACCATCGAGCCCGACGCGTGCCAGGGCTGCGGCCACGCGCTTGCGGCTCTGCGCCTTCGGCGTGCGCGCAAGGTCCAGCGGCATGCGCACGTTCGCCTCCACGCGCGCCCACGGCATGAGCGTCGGATCCTGGAAAACGAAAGCAAGCGATCGTCCGCGCGATCCGACGCGGTCGAATGCGCCCGACCACCACAGAATACGGCCGTCGGAGGGCTCGATCAGATTGGCAATGAGCTTGAGGAGCGTGCTCTTGCCGCAACCAGAGGGGCCGATGAGCGTGAGGAATTCGCCGGCGGCGATGGTCAGGTCGATCGGCGCCAGCGCGCGCGTGCCGTTGGGAAAGACCTTGTCCGCGGACAGGATTTCGACCACGGGGGCACCCATCGGCGCGCGGCCGCCGGCTCCCTCCGGCAACGTCTTGTTCGGTGCGAGCACGGCCCGGCCGGTTGCGCGTCACATCGAGAGTTTGAGGCTCTTGACGAATCTGTCGGTGAACCCCCGCTTCCAGTCGACTTCGGGCTTGAGCAGTCCGGCGGCGACCATGAAATCGTAGGTCGCCTGCCACCGCGCCTGCGTGATAATGCCGATGCCCATGGTCTGGGCGTCGCCGCCGTCCAGCACCTTGAGCGCCCGCAATTGCTGCACGGCGAAGGCGATCTGCGCATCGCTCATCTTCGGATTGTCGGCCTTGATCAGCGCGTTGCCCGGGGCGGGATCGGTGATGTAGCTCTTCCATCCTTCGAGCGACGCTTTCACGAACCGCGCCGTCGTGTCGGGGTGATGGTCGACGAAGCCGCGGGTCGTGACCATGGTGGTGCCATAGGGCGGATAGCCGTCGCGCGCGAACAGGAAGAACTTGACCGGCACGCCTTGCTGCTTGGCCTGGAACGGCTCCGACGACGGATAGGATTGCTGCACCACATTCTCGTCAGCGAAGAAGGGCTGCAGATTGAAAGTGTAGGGTCTGGTCTGCTCGTCGGTATATTTGAATTTCGCCTTCAGCCAGGGCCACCAGGTGGTGCGGCCCGACGTCGCCACCAGGATCGACTTGTCCTTGAGATCGCCGAGGCTCGCAACGTTTTGATGCGTCATCATGCCTTGCAGATCGAACTGGAAGGAGGTCGCGACGGTGATGACCGGCAGTCCCTGCTCGAGCATTTTGAGCACCTGGAGATCGTAGCCCATCATGAAGTCGGTCTCGCCGGCGAGCAGAAGCTGCATGCCGTTGACCTGGGGGCCGCCCATCTTGAGCGTGACGTCGAGCCCGGCCTTCTCATAAAGCCCGGTCGCCTTGGCCTGGTAGAAACCGCCATGCTCGGCCTGCGCGAACCAGCTGGTGAGAAACGTGACCTTGTCGGCACCGAGCGCGGTTGCCGACCACGCGGCGGCGCCTAAGATTCCGGCCGCAATCGTCATCGCTGAGCGCACACGCGCGAAATTGGAGACTTTTGGCGACATTGCGAACCTCATTGTCCGTGGACCCGCTGCAAATCAGAGCAAGTCGGATGCCAAAAAAGGATCGCAGGAGCGTCCGGGGTGCGAACGCAAAGGGCGGGCGGGGCGCTGTCCCGTCACGTTGCAGGTCCCTGATAAATCGGGTCAATTCCGGCGTGCCTACCCTTGGCGACCGCCGCGGCGCTCTGCCGGCGGCATCGGCGGGACGCGACGTTGCCCATCGGGACGGCAATTGCCGATTTTGCCAGCAGAGCTTTGGGAGCCGCTGCCGGCCGGCGAAGGCGCGATACCCCGCATCACGGTCTCCGCCGCGCCACTTCCAGGCCCGGGGCATTTATGCCATCACGCCGGGTCCGTGCGCCGCCACGGGGTCTGGCGGCGCCCGCCCAACGCCGGGGCCCCATTGACGTCGCGGCATGGTGGGATCGCTGCGCTCATGAACATGTCCAGCCTGAAAATCCGCGGCGGCGAGGTCTTTCTCGTCGCCTTGCCCATCCGTCGGCCCCATCACTGGGTCGGCCATAGCGCACGCCTCGGCGAAGGCTATGTGGTTCTCCGCCTTGAGCTCGAAAGCGGCGTTGTCGGGTGGGGCGAGGCGCAGGTGATCGGCACCTGGGGCGGCGACCATGGCGCGCGCTACGGAGAAACCCCCAAGATGACGGCGACCGCGATCGCGGACATCCTGCTCCCCGCCATCGTCGGTGAGAACGTCACCGCGATCGAGCGACTGCACGCGCACATGGACCGGGTCCTGCGGGGTTATCCCTACGCGAAGGCTGCCATCGACATCGCCCTCCATGATGCCGTCGGCAAGATCTACGGCATACCGGTCTATCAGCTTCTGGGCGGCAAGGTTCGCGACGGCACGGCGCTCGCCCACAGCATCGGGATCATGGATGCCGCAGCGGCGGCGCGCGAGGCCGCCGAGGTGGTCGCCGAGGGCATCACCACCATCAAGGTGAAGATCGGCGTGGAGGCCGAGCGCGACATCGCGGTGGTGGCGGCGGTGCGCGCAGGCGATCGGCGGCGCGGGCAAGATCCGGGTCGACGCCAACCAGGGCTACCGCACCTGGCGCGAGGCCGTGCGCGCGATCACGGCGATGGAGAAATACGACATCATCTATGCCGAGCAACCCGTGGAAGGCCTGCGCGCCATGGCGCAAGTGAGCGCACGCATCAACGTCCCGGTCATGGCCGACGAGAGCGCCTGGAGCGCGCAGGACGTGCTCGAGATCGTGCGCCTGGACGCCGCGCAGATGCTCTCGGTCTATTACACCAAGCCGGGCGGCCTCGCCCGCGCCAAGCGCCTGCTCGCGGTCGCGGGCGCGGCCTCGCTGCCGTGCGACATCAACGGTTCGGCGGAGATGGGCATCGGCGTGGCCGCCGATCTGCATCTCGCCGTCTCGTCGCCCGAGATCGTGCTTCCCGGCACCATCCCGGTGACCTCGACGGCGGAGACGATCGTGACCAAGGTGGCCGGCCGCAAATATCTCGACGATCTGATCAAGACGCCGTTCCGCTTCGACAAGGGCTTCCTCTACGTCCCGGATGGGCCCGGCCTCGGCATCGAGGTGGACGAGGCGAAGATCGCGAAATACCGCATAGGCTGACGGCGGTGCACGCGCTCAAGAGCATCGCCATCATCGGCGCAGGCAACGGCGGCTGCGCCGCGGCGGCGCAGCTGACCCAACGCGGCTTCGACATTCGCCTCTATGGCCGCAGCCGCAGCACGACCGATCCGTTATCCGCCATCGGCGGCATCGAATACGAGGGCGTGCTGGGCGAGGGCTTTGCGCCGCTCGCGCTGATCACCAACGACGCCGGCGCGGCGATCGCGGGCGCCGATCTCGTGCTCATCATGGTGCCGACGCACGCTCATGAGGCCGTCGCGCGCACCATCGCGCCGCATATCGCGTCGCGCCAGCTCGTCATGGCCGCGCCCGGCCATACGCTGCTGCTGATCCCGAATGCCATCCGCAAGGCGGGCGGCAAGCTGGGGATTTATTGCGACTCCTCGAGCCTGCCCTTCATTTGCCGCAAGAGCACCCCCGCGAAGATCAGGATCACGCGCGCTGCGCAAATCCTCTATTTCGCGGCCTTCCCCGGAAACGAAATCGATAGGGTGGCAGAACGGATTCGACCTGTCTTTCCCCAGATTGAGCCGACGCCATCGTTGCTTCATACGGTGTTCCCTTACACCAATGCGATCCATCATCCGCCCGCGCTCCTGCTCAATGTCGGGCGGGTGGAATCGACGGGCGGCGACTATCACCACTACTACGACGGCATCACGCCTGCCGTCGGCCGCCTGATCGACGCGCTCGACGCCGAGCGCGTGGCGGTCGCGGCGGCACTCGGCGTCAAGGTCGAGCCGCTGCCGCAGTTCTTCTTCCGGATGGGATACACCAACGCAGCCGGACGGGACGGCGGCACTGCCTACGACGTTTTTCACAACAGTGAGCCGAATCGTTGGATCAAGGCGCCGGCCAGCATCGACCACCGCTTTCTCAACGAGGACGTGCCCTATGGACTGGTGGCAATCGCCGAGCTTGGGCGCGTCGGCGGCGCGCCGACGCCGAGCGCGGATGCCGTCATCGACATCGCCTCGATCGTTGCCCGCCGTCCTTACCGCCGCGAAGGGACTCACGCGTGAACGCATGGGCATCGCCGAGATGTCCGTCGCCGAAGCCTCCGCGCTGCTGCAGACCGGGCACCTGCGCGGGCTTTGTTGACAACCGACCCGCGCTGCCCATGATCCTCGGCGCCATCACATTTTCCATGACATTGCGCACGCGGAACGCGAAATGGGAGTGAACTCGGTTGCGGTGCTCGGCGCCGGTCACGGCGGCTGCGCAGCGGCCGCCGACCTCGGCAGGCGCGGTTACTCAGTGCGCCTGCACGCCCGCAACGCGCAGCGTCTCGCCCCGCTGCGCGCGCAAGGCGGTATCGAGGCGCGCGGCATCGCGCAGGGACTCGTTGCAATCGACGTCATGACCACCGAGATCGCGCAAGCCGTTCGCGGCGCCGATCTGATCATGCTGGTTGTCCCTTCGGTTGCACACGGACATTATGCGCGCGCTTTGGCGCCGCTGATCGACGGCAGCCAGCCCATCTTCATCAACCCCGGACACACCGGCGGCGGGCTGCACTTCCTGCACGAGCTGCGAAACGCCGGCTATCGTGGGCCGGTCCGCAGCTGCGAGACCGTCACCCTGACCTATATCACCCGAATGGAGGGACCGGGCGTCGTCAACATCTACAGCTACACCAAGCGACTGCGCTTCGCCGCGCTTCCGGGCAGAGAGACCGCCGCTTTGTGCGCGTTGATCAAGCCGCTCTATCCCGAAATCCAAGCCGCGAGCAGCGTGCTCGAGACCGGACTGTCGAACCTCAACGCGATCTTCCATCCCGAGGGCATGATCATGAATGCCGGATGGATCCAGCACACCAAAGGCGATTTCCTGTTCTACCGCGAAGGATTCACCGACGCGGTCGGACGCGTCACCGCCGCCGTGGACGCGGAGCGCATGGCGGTTGCGAAAGCCTTGCGCGTTCCAGCCATCCCCTTCATCGACGTGTTCTACGAGGCGGGACTCACAACCAAGGCGGCGCGCGACAGCGGGGACATTTCGCGGGCGTGCCGGGAGAGCGAGCCGAACAAGACGATCAGGTCGCCCCCCTCGCTCGATCACCGCTACGTGCATGAAGACGTAGGCTACGGTCTTGTTCCCATGGCCGCGCTCGGGCGGCTTGCAGGCGTCGCGACCCCGACCATCGACGCGCTGATCCAGCTTGCGGGGCTCGCCGCCGGGGTCGACTATGCACGCGACGGTCTCACGCTCGCGCAACTCGGCCTTGCCGGAAAATCTGCATCCGATCTGCTGCAATTCGTCGAAGAAGGCGCGTGAATAAGGAACGCGGATGGAACACGAGCTTCTGCGCAAGCTGCGATCGGCCATGGCCAAGGCGGGGCACGACGCACTCGTCGCGTTTTCGCAGGACAACGTCACTTATACCGCGGGATTCCTGGTTCCGAGCCACGCGAGCAATCGTTTCCGCCGCACCATCACCGTGCTCGCCGGCGAGAGCTTCGCCGCCCAGATCGTGGTCAATGTCGAGGAGAACCTGGCAAAGCAGCGCTCGCGCTTCTCCGATATCCGTGCCTACAACCAGTTCACCGAGGAGGCGGCGGATCTGCTCGCCGACGCGCTCATCGAAGCGGGAGTTGGGTCGGGACAGATCGCCATCGAGCTCGATTACATGCCCGCGCAAGATTACCTCCGGCTGACCGAGCGGCTGCCCGGCGCGAAATTCGTGCCGTGCCGCGAGCTCTACTTTGACGCCCGCATGGTCAAGACCGACGAAGAGATCGCGGTGCTCAAGGATGTCGGCGCGCTGACCGATCGGGTGATCGGCGAGGCGCTGCGCGCGATCCGGCCGGGAATGACGGAGAAATCGGTCGCGCAGATGATCGGCAACAAGATGCTGGAGGGCGGCTGCGACGGCTTGAAATGTCAGGTCGGCTCCGGCGTGCGCAGCAGCATCACCAATTGCACGCCGACCGAGAAGACGATCGAGAAGGGCGACGTCGTCCGCGTCGAAATCCTCGGCGACATGAAGCAATATCGCTCCAACGTGACCCGTACCGCCGTCGTGGGCGAGCCCACCGGCGAGCAGCGCGACATCTGGAACGTCATGATCGGCGCCCGCGAGGCCTGCAAGTCCATGCTCAGGCCCGGCACCGCGGTCTCGGACCTCTATCGTGCTTACGTCAAATACCTGCGCGACCGCGGCATCGAGCCCACGCTCAAGTTCCTCGGCCATGGCATCGGGCAGACCATCCACGAAGAGCCCTACATCACCGAGACCCGAACCGTCGTCTTGCAGCCCAACGTCACCTGCACGATGGAGCCGCTCTACATGATCCCCGGCCGCATGGGGTTTCACGTCGAGGACATGTATCGGATCACGCCGGCGGGCTTCGAGGCAATGACCGGAACCATCACCCCCAACGACGAACTCATCAGGATCCGCTGATGTCGGGTTGCGTCTTCCCCATCGCTGCGGACCGGACTTGCACATGACCGCCATGCCGGTGCGCCCTGGCGTGAGCTTCGACGGCTTCGTCACCACCGGCGAAGCCATTGCACTGGCGCAGCGCGCGGTCGAAGCGGGAGCGAGAAGCCTCTGGGTGGCGGAACATCTCGGCTATCGCGAAGCGATTGCCACCTGCATGGCGCTCGCGATCAAGGCGCCCGGGCCCATGCTGGTCCCCACCGCCGTGACCCCCTATTTGTGGCATCCGACGCCGACCGCCATGGCAATGGCAACGCTCGACGAAGTCGCGCCGGGATGCGCGGCGATCGCGATCGGCGCCGGGAATCCGTTGTTCCTTGCGGAATCCGGTCGCGCGGTCGAAAAGCCGGTTCGCGCCATGCGGGAGTTCACTGAGGCCCTGCGCGCTTTGTGGACCGGCGAGGCCGTCCAGGCCGACGGCGAATTCGTACGGCTCGCCGGCGCGAGATTGGCATTCAAGCCGAGCGGGCCGCTGCCGATCTACATCGCCGCGATCGGCCCCGACATGCTGCGCCTCGCGGGCCGCATCGGCGACGGCGTGGTGTTGTCGGCGGGACTGTCGACCAACTCGGTGCGGCAATCGATCGCGCTTTGTGCCGAAGGTGCCGCCAGGGATGGACGCGATCTCGGCGCATTCCGCCGCGCCAGCTATCTGTTTTTCGGCGTCTCTCGCGATGCCAGAGAGGCCATCGACGCGGTCCGCCAAAAGCTCGCATTCGTCATGCGCAACAAGTTTCTCGCCGCCAATATCAAGGCCTCCGGCATCGCGGTCGACCAGGAGGCGGTGATCGCCGCGATCGCCCGTCGCGACATCGCCGGCGCCAGCGCGCTCGTCCCCGACGAAGCGGTCGAGGCCTTCGGCATCGCGGGAACGCCGCAGCATTGCACCAAGCGGTTGCACGACTTCATCGACGCTGGAATCGACGAACCGGTCCTCGGCCTCCTCGGCAGCGCCGAAAACTGTCTACTTGCACTCGATGTCATGCGCGAATTCGTGGCATAGCTTTTGCCCTCCAAAATCGGTTTACTCGATTTCGGGCATCTGAAATGCGCAAGCCGATGAACCCGACCGGCTGACGACAAATGAGTGTGGACTTTCCCGCTCACACCAACCGGAAATGTACCCCGTTACGACGCTCACGATGGAGACGAGAGATGAACCGCAGGGCCCTTCTGTCATTCGCCGCCGCCAGCTTGCTTGCGGGAGCTACCGTCGCGGGCTCGCCGGAGAGCCTGCGTGCACAAACGTTTCCCTCCGAGCCGATCACCCTGGTCGTCGCGTGGCCCGCCGGCGGAGGAAGCGACATCAGCATGCGACTGCTGGCCGACGCGCTCAGCAAGCAGATCGGCGTGCCGGTGGTCGTTCTCAACAAGCCGGGCGCCGGCGGCGCGATCGGCCACCGCGAGATCGTGAATGCTAAGCCCGACGGCTACACCATCGGCATGTTCAGCTCCGGCGGCATCGCGCTGCCGTATCTCAACGCCCAGGCCAACACCTTCGATGAACTGCAACCGATCGCCTTTTTCGGCGAAGACCCGAATGCATTGCAGGCCAGCAATGCGAGCGGCATTACCTCGCTCAAGGACTACGTCGCCCGCGCCCGCGCAAATCCAGGCAAGATCAAGAACGGCAACGACCAGCCGGGCGGCTCGTCCTATATCGCCGCCGCGCTCTACGAAAAAATGCTCAATATCAAGCTCACCAAGGTGTCTTATGCGGGCTTTGGCCCCACCGTCATCGGATTGATGGGAGGGGAGGTCGACTCCGCCACCGTGCCCGTGCCCGACACCATCGAACAGCACAAGGCCGGCAAGCTGAAAATCCTCGGCGTGTCCGCGACCGAACGGCACTTCATGGCACCGGACATTCCGACATTCCGCGAGCAAGGCTTCGACGTCGTCGTCGGCTCCTGGCGCTGCATCGTAGGCCCGAAAGGCATCCCGGCAGATCGGCTGCACTTTCTCGAGACCAATATCGTCGCTGCGCTCAAGAATCCCGACTTCCAGGCCAAGGCAAAGCAGTCCGGCTTCGTCGTCCAGCCGGGCGATGCCAAGGCGACCTATCAGCGCTGGCAGGCCGATGACACGCAGCTTTATCCGATTCTCCTCGAGGCTGGCCTGGTGAAGGCGCGCCAGAAATAGGCCGCCTGGCCTGCAGCGCGCCGTCCGGCCGGGGAAGTATCGAGGAGATGAGCCGCGTCTTTGCCAGCAAGGATTTTCTCGCCGGCACCCTCTATATCGCGTTCGGCCTGCTCGGTCTGTGGCTCGGACGCGCGCTCGAAACCGGAAGCGCGAGCGCGATGGAGGCGGGCTACTTTCCGCGTCTCGTCTGTGCGCTGCTGATTGCGGTCGGTGCCGCTCTGGCGGCAATGTCGCTTGCGCGGGCCGGCGAGACTCCGGAGCGCGGCAAGTGGCGGCCGTTCATCTTCGTCACCTTGTCGTGTCTCGCCTTCGCGCTCCTGCTGCATCCGCTCGGGCTCGTCCTGGCCCTGCTGGTCAGTGTCCTGCTCGCCAGTCTTGCCGGCGGACATATTCGCCCGATTCCGCTCTTGCTGCTCTGCCTCGTTCTGGTCGTCGCCAATGTCGGGATTTTCGTGCTCGCGCTGAGAATTGCGATCCCGCTTTGGCCGACGCTCTGACATGCCCGACATTCTATCAAACATCGCAATGGGGTTCGGCATTGCGCTCACATGGCAGAACATCGGTCTGTGCCTGTTCGGCTGCGTGATCGGGACGGCGATCGGCGTCCTTCCCGGGATCGGACCGCTGACCACGATGGCGATGATTCTGCCCGTCACCTTCTGGCTGCCGCCGGTCGGGGCGTTGATCATGCTGTCCGGCGTGTTCTACGGCGCGCAGTACGGGGGTTCGACGACCGCCATTCTGGTCAAGATTCCCGGCGAAACCTCGTCGGTGATCACCGTGCTGGACGGCTACGCCATGGCCCAGCGCGGACGCGCCGGCCCGGCGCTCGCGATCGCCGCGCTGGGCTCGTTGTTCGCCGGGTCGGTGGTGACGCTGCTGATCGCCATCGGCGGGCCGCCGCTCGCCAAGGTCGCGCTGTTGTTTCAATCGGCGGACTATGTTTCCGTCATGTTGCTCGGGCTGGTGTCCGCCGTGGTGCTCGCACATGGTTCGGTGCTCAAGGCCGTCGGCATGATCGTGCTCGGCGTTCTGCTTGGTCTCGTCGGCACCGACGTATCGACGGGCGAGTATCGGATGACGATGGGCCTCGACGTTCTCTTCGACGGGATCGGATTCGTTCCGCTGTCGATGGGCCTGTTCGGGTTGGCCGAGATCATGGTCAATCTCGAAGGGGCAGGCGCGGACGGCATGCACGCCAAGGCGGTGAGCGGACTGTGGCCGACGCTCGGCGACCTCAAACAGTCGTTCCCGGCCATGGTACGCGGGACGGTGATCGGAACCGCGTTCGGAATTCTCCCCGGCGGCGGCCCCACGATCGCGGCGTTCTCCGCCTACAGTCTCGAAAAGAAGGTTTCAAGCACGCCCGAGCGGTTCGGAAAGGGCGCGATCGAAGGCGTGGCGGCGCCGGAATCCGCGAACAACGCGGCGGCGCAGGCGTGCTTCATTCCCATGCTCAGTCTCGGCATTCCACCCAATGCGCTGATGGCGCTCATGATCGGCGCCATGATGGTGCACGGGATCACCCCCGGGCCCGAGATCATTACCAAGCAGCCCGAGCTGTTCTGGGGCCTGATCGCGAGCATGTGGCTCGGCAACCTGATGCTGGTGATCCTCAATTTGCCGTTGATCGGAATCTGGGTCAGGCTGCTGCAGGTACCGTACAGCTATCTGTTCCCGACCATTCTGGTCCTATGCTGCATCGGGACATACACGCTCAACTCCAGCACCGGCGACGTCATCGTCATGACGGCGTTCGGCATCATCGGCTACGCGTTCCGCAAGCTCGACTGCGAACCCGCCCCGCTCCTGCTCGGGCTCGTGCTCGGCCCGATGCTGGAGGAGAACTTTCGCCGCGCCATGGTTCTGTCCAACGGCGACTGGTCCGTCTTCGTGCGACGACCGATCAGCCTCGGCTTCCTGCTGCTCGCCACCGCGCTGCTCATCGCGGTCGCGCTGCCGAACATCCGTCGCAGCCGCGAGCAAGCCTTTCGCGAATGAACCGCTTCCGTCCACATTGAGCAGGGAATGAGTGATGCCGGTCGGCGTGTTCTTCGATGGATTCTGTTCCACGACCGAGATGCTCGAAGTCTGCCGCGAGGCCGAGCTGGCAGGCGCATCGAGCCTCTGGTTTGCCCAGCATATGGGCTACCGCGAGGCCATGGTCTGGGCGACCGCCGCCGCCAGCGTCACAAAGCGCGCCACGCTCGTGCCGACCGCGATAAGCCCCTATTTGTGGCCGCCGCTGCCGGTCGCGATGGCGATCTCGACCCTGGGCGAGTTCGCCCACGGGCGCGCGATCCTCAACGTATCGGTCGGCAACATCCTCAATCTGGCGGAATCCGGCGTCGAGCCGATAAAGCCGATCAGAATCATGCGGGAATACGTCGAGGCGTTGCGCGCCTTGTGGGCCGGCAAGCCGGTGACCCATGAGGGCGAGCTGCACAAGCTGCGCGGCGCCAAGATGGCATTCGGCCAAGGGCGGCAGTATCCGATCTACATCGCCTCGACCGGCCCGCAGATGCTCAAGCTCGCGGGCGAGATCGCCGACGGGGTGCTGCTCTCGGCGGGCCTGACGCTCGCTTCGGCGCGGCGGTGTCTCGACCTCGCTGCGGCCGGCGTCGGGGCGAACGGACGCGATCCGGCGGCGCTGAAAAAATGCGCCTTCATCAATTGCAACGTCGCGCGGGACGGCCTGGCCGCGAAGACGGCGATGCTGCGCAAGCTTGCGTTCCTGTTCCGCAGCCGCGGACACGCCGACAACATCAAATCGTCGAACCTTGCGATCAACCATGAGGCGATCATGCTCGCGCATGCCCGCCATGATTTCGACGGTGCGGTCGGGCTCCTGCCGATGGAGGCCGCGAACGTCTTCGCCGTCGCCGGCACGCCGGCGCAATGCCGGGCGCGCCTGGAGGAGTATCTCGCCATGGGCCTCGACGAACCCATCGTCGAGGTCTCGGGCAGCGGCGAAGAGCGCAAGCTCGCGCTCGACGTCGTGCGCGAAATTGCGCGACGGTAGAGCATGATCCCGAAAGTTGCGGACTTTCGAACAAGATCACGCGACCGAACAAATGTTTGGAGCGAAAATCGCGATTCGATCTGAAACGATTTCGCTCCAGGCGCCGCCACGGGCATACTGGGATGCCCACGGGGCGCGGCGATCTGCCATACGATCCGTCGATCAAGGAGAACCCGCATGATCCATTCACTCCTCCGCGCCGGGCTCACCGGCCTCGCCGGCCTCATGCTCGCCGCGTTCGCCTCGCCGGGCAGCGCACAGGTGCCGTCGGTCAAGATGACTCTCGATTTCGCCATTCAGGGCCAGCAATCCCCTTTCGTGCTGGCAGTCGACGGCGGCTACTTTGCCCGCGCAGGCGTGAACGTGCAGGTCGACCGCGGCTACGGCTCCGCGGACGCCATCACCAAGGTCGCGAGCGGGGCCTACGACATGGCCTTTGCCGATATCGGCGCCCTGATCCAGTTCAACGGCAAGCAGGCCGGGGTGAAAGTCGTCAGCGTATTCCAGGTCTATGACGCCGCGCCGATGCTCATTCTGTCGCTGAAGAAGTCGAACATCACCAAGCCGGGCGATCTCGCCGGCAAACGCCTCGCCTCGCCGCCCGGCGCCTCGAGCCGGGTGATGTTCCCGCTGTTCGCCACGGCCAACGGCCTCGATCCGTCGTCGGTGAACTGGATCGACGTCACGCCGCAATTGCGCGAAACCCTGCTGGTGCAGGGCCAGACCGACGCCACCACGGCGCTCGTCACCGATCTCGCCGGCCTCGGACGCCTCGGCATCACCGAGAGTGATCTCAACATCATGCGGTTCAGCGATTTCGGCGTCGCGCTCTACGGCCACTGCATTTTGACCACGCCGGAATTCGCCGCGAAGAATCCGGATACCGTCAGGAAGGTCGTCAAGGGCATTGCCGAGGCATTGAAGGCGGCGATCGCCGATCCCGCCGTCTCGATCGCCGCCATCAAGAAGCGTGAACCGCTGGTTGACGAGAAGGTGGAACGCGGCCGCCTCGAGCTGGTGATCAAGAACGCCATCGTGACCGACCGGGTGCGGCGTGAGGGTCTGAGCGCCGTCGACCCCGAGCGCATGAAGCGGACGATCGCGATGGTGGCCGACACGTTCAAGATCCCAGCGGTCGACGTCGCCTCGACCTACCGGGAAGACTATCTGCCGCCGCGCGCGGAACTGCTGTTGAAGTGATGCCGGCCGGTCGGACGCGCAGATCAACGGGACGACCGGCGTCCGCGCATGCGACGCCATGTGAGCTCGGCCTACCCGACGATCAGCAGCTGGTCGGTGTCGAGATAGTCCGACATCAGCTCGCAGCCATTGGGCGTGACCAGAACCATATCCTTGTTCTGCATTCCGAAGCCGTGGCCGGTCTCGTAGATCAGCGGCTCGATGCCGAGCACCATGCCGGCTTCGAGCGCGCGGTCCGCGGTCGGGCCGAGATACGGGTCCTCGTGCAGGTGCAGGCCGATGCCATGGCCGATGAAGGAAATCGGCGGCAGGCCGAGTTCGCCGACCTTGCCGAGGTAGAGCTCGTAAATGGCGCGGCTCGACGCGCCCGGCTTGATCGCGTCGAGCAGCAGGTGTTTGCACGCGGTGAGGTTTGCCCAGATGCGTTCGGCCTGCGGCGGCGGCACGCCCACCGCGGCGGTGCGGCAGACGCCGGCGTGATAACCGCCGATGATGGGAAAAATTTCGACGCGGCAGACGTCGCCGCGCTTGAGCACGCGCCCGGTCGGGCCGACATTGGGGAAGACGCTGCGCTCGCCGGTCGCCACGATCATGAGCTTGAAATATTCGGCGCCCTGCTCGTAGATGCCGCGCGTGAGCGCGGCGGCCAGGTCCATCTCGCTCGAGCCCGCGTGCACCGCGCGATAGGCTTCGGTGATCGCCTGGTCGGCGATGCGCGACAGCCGCCGCAGGAGACCGATCTCCTCCGGCGTCTTGATCTCGCGCAGGCGCGCGAGCATGGCCTGCGCGGGCACAAAGCGGGCCTGCGGCAATGCTTCGCGCAGCGCAGCGAAATCTCCGGCCGGCAGGTAGTCCATCTCGATGCCGACGCGCGCGGCGGCCAAGCCGTGCTTGCGCAGGAGGTCAGCGAGCACCTCCATGGCGTCGAACTTGAATTCGCGCCAGACCGCAATCTCGGTTCCTGGCGGCGATTTGGCGCGGATCGTGCTCGCCTCCATGTCGACGACGCCGAGCGCGACGGTGGCGTCGGCGGTCACCAGCGCCATGGCGTGACGCCAGCGCATCAGCGGCTGTGTCGGCGACAGAAAGCCGGTGACATAGGCGAAATTTTCCGGCGAGATCGAAACTACCGCATCGAGCCCGGCGTCCCTCATGGCGCGAACCTGACGCGCAATCACGTCCTGGCGCATGCCCCTACCCTTTCCCGCCGACGCGATAGCGTCGGATTTTGCCCTCGTCGGCCGCGATGCCCATCCCCGGGCCATCCGGCAGCTCGATCGCCCCATCGACCAAGCGCATCGGCGCCGCGATCAGATCGTCCTTGTAGTAGATGCCCGCCACCTGCCCAGACTGCGCCTCCGCCGGCGTCGACACCGGAACGACACAGGACAGCACCACGGCCGGTGCGGCCGCCGCGAGCTGAAGATTGGCGAGATTGCCGATCCCGGTCTCGACCGAACCGTTGACGTTGCAGACGAGCCCTGCGGCGCGCGCCACCGCCGCGACCTCCATGGCGCGATAGAGGCCGCCGGGCTTGGTCGTATAGATCGACACGATCTGCGCCGCACGCTTTTCGATGATCTCGATGACGTCGTGCGCGTTCCAGGCGCTTTCATCCGCCATGACCGGCGCGTCGATCGCGCGCGCGACCTCGGCCAGGCGCTCGATGCCTTCGACCGGCTGCTCGAAATAGATGAGATCGAACCGCTCCATCCGCCGGTAGGTGCGGATCGCTTCGCCCGGGGTGCGGTAACCCTGGTTGGCATCGACGCAAAGCGCGATGCCTCGGCCGACGGTTTCGCGAATCCGCCGCACCATATCGACATCGCGGTCGGGATCGACGCCGACCTTGATCTTGATGGTGCGGATGCCCTCGCTGCGCGACCTGCGCAACCTCGCGTTCGGCCTCTTCGAGGACCGATCAGGCCGATCGAATGGGTGATCGGAATGCGCCGGCGCACCGCGCCGCCGAGAAGACGGTGCACCGGCAACCCCCATTGCCGGCCGGCAAGATCGTAGGCCGCGAACTCTACCGCCGCCTTGGCGTAAGGATAGCCCTTGATGCTGCGATCCATGCGCGCATGCAGCTCCGCGATCTCGCCCGGCAGAGCGCCTTTCACGGCCGGCGCGAGATGGCGCGTAACGATCTCGATGGTGGTCCCGGGGCTCTCGCCGAAGTAGCGCCCGAACTCGCCGCCCCAATCCTTGAGCGCCGGCGCTTCGCCCCAGCCGGCAGTGCCCGCGGCATCCGTCATCTTGACCAGCACGTAGCCGCCGATCGGCTCGGTCAGCCCGGTCCATTTGTGCTCGCGCCGCGTCGGCAACGCGACGTGATGAAGCTCGATCGCGGCAATGGGCTGGTCGGACATGCGCACACCGTGGAGGGTGGGAGCGCGGACCGTATCGGCAGCAAATGCCGTTTGCAAACCGGCAGCAATGCGAGCCCGCCACGGTCGTTCGCACGCAACGCGTGCCAAGGCGATGGTTTGCCGGCCTCGGCAGGGCCCGGTAGTGTTCGCCGCGGCACCGTCCGACACGCCGCATCGGAATTCGGCAGCAAGAGAACCGGCGATGAAAATCATTGCGCTCGAAGAGCACTTCATCACGCCCAAGGAGGAGCAGAACCTTCCGCCCGGTGCCCACCGCGGCAACGACCGCGAAAAGCTCCTCGGCTTCGATGTCGTAGCCGAGTTGCTCAACCTCGGCGACACGCGCCTCGCGGCCATGGATGCCGCCGGCATCGATGTGCAGGTGCTCTCGCACAACCAGCCCGGCTGTCAGGCCCTCGACGCCGACGCGGCGATCCCGATGGCGATGGAGGTCAACGATCTGTTGTTCGAAACCGTCAAAGCGCATCCCGATCGATTTGCCGGCCTCGCCGCCCTGCCGACGGCGGACCCGGCGGCGGCGGTGAAGGAGCTCGACCGCGCGGTGACCAGGCTCGGCTTCAAGGGCGCAATGATCAACGGCCACACCCGGGGCACGTTCTTCGACGACAAGAAATTTTGGTGCATCTTCGAGTGCGCGCAGGCACTGCGGGTCCCGGTCTACCTGCACCCGAGCAAGCCGCACCCCGCGGTGATGCAGGCCTATTTCGAGGGTTACGAGGAGCTGGCGCTCGCGGCGTGGGGCTTCGGCATCGACACCGGCGCGCATTTTCTCCGCCTCGTCTTTGCCGGTGTGTTCGATGCCTTCCCTGCTCTGACCGTCATCCTCGGCCATCTCGGCGAGGGCCTGCCGTTCATGCTCCACCGGATCAACGACCAGACCCAGCTCGCGGCGGCGCGGCGCGGCCTCAAGCGGTCGCCGGCGCAGTACTTGACGGAAAATCTGGTGGTCACCTGCAGCGGCAATTTTTCCGCGCCCGCCTTCCTCTGCACCGTGATGGCGCTCGGCGTGGACAACGTGCTGTTTTCGGTGGACTGGCCGTACGAATCCAATGTCGCGGCCGTGGATTTCCTCAAGCGCCAGCCGCTCGGCCCGCGCGACATGGAAAAAGTCGCGCATCTCAACGCCGAACGCGTTCTCCGCCTTTGATGCTCACGACCGGGTTTGCCCCGAAGGGCACCCGCTGGTCTCGATGGCGCCAAGACCTGAATACCGACGCAGGTAAACGAGACCTAAATTAGATAGCGACCTGAGTAAACGAGACCTAAATATCGTCATCGGGAATAGGTATTCTCACACATCGTGCTTGCGCGCGCCGCGGCACGCCATAGATTTTGGCGGGCGACTCAAGGGGGTGCACGGTGACGTATCTTGCACAAGCCGGACTTATTGATCTTTCTCCATATGGGAAAGACCGGGGGCACGACTCTCAGCGACGTGCTCGTGCGCAACTTTCCCGAAGCTCAGCGGTTCAGCGGCTGGTCGACTGAAACGAATTCCGTCCTCGGCCTTCATCGCTACGCGGCGATAAAGGAGTGTCACGACCGCTTGCCGCGCCAGCAACGACGGGCGCTCGCACTTCTCAACGGGCATGTGCCGTTCGGAGTGCATGCTGTATTCGAGCAAACCGCAAAATACATTACCCTCGTGCGCGAACCGGCGGACCGCGCCGTGTCCAACTTCTATTATTTGCTCGAAACCCCGGCCGAGCCGCTGTTCTATCCGCACCTGAAGGATATGACCTTTGGGGATTACGTCGCCAGCGACCTTTGTCTCGACAACTCGCAGGTCAGGGCGTTGAGCGGATGCGAGGAGTTGGGTCCGCAGTGGGACGGCAGCAGACCGCTGCGTGCCGCACCGGTCAGGCCGGAGCATCTGGCAATCGCCAAGCGGAACGTGGAGCGGCATTTCCTGGCTGCCGCGCCGCTGGACTGCTTCACGGATCTGGTCGTGCTCCTGCGTCTGACCTTCGATTGGCCGTTGATGAAAATGCGATTCACGCGCAAGAACGTCACGAAGACACGTTTACCCCTGTCCCAAATCCCGGTCGATATCAGGCGGTCGATCGACGACAAATTCCACCTGGACCGCCAGCTTTACGAATGGGTCACCGATCGCTTTCATCGGCAGGTTCGGAATCTGGGGCGCCCATTTTCAGTTGAGCGCGATGCCTTTGACAGGATGAGCGCCCGCCGCACCTGGTGGACGCGAGAAGTGAGCATGGCGGAGTAGACGCGGCTTACCCGCGCGGCGTCCCTACGCAGCCTTCGCGCGCGCGCCTTGCCCTTCGATCATGGCCGGAATGCCGGATGCCCCGAGATGAGCCGCGCAAGCCTGACGTTGCTTCGCGGGCTCTACAGAGCGCGAGCCCGCCGTGGGCCGAAAAACTTCTGGATCACCGGAGCGGCGCTTCGGCGATGCCGCGTCAGTGCTCCGACACTCTCGATGTGACGAAGCAGATCGCCGACCACCTCGATCTGGTCGGCCTCGTCATCGGTGATTTCCACCCCGACGAATTGATCCTCGATTGCGATCATCAGTTCAACACGGTCGAGCCAGTCGGCTCCGAGATCATCGGTGAAGTGCGCTTCATCCGTGACCCATTCGAGGTCGACGCCCAGATGCGCAGCAATGAAAGCACGGACCTTGCTGGTGGCAAAACCTTCTTCCAGGCAAGTCGTTTGCTGAATCGATGTCAAGCTGCCGGTGATCATGATGAGCCCCCCCGATCCTTCGATCGCACCCGCTCATCCGATCACGCAATCCGCCCCGCAATGTGACCCCGCGTGTGCCACGGTTCGAAAATGTTCGGATGTTGCAATAGCGCCACACTGAACCGGCCCGCAACGGACAGCTCGCTTGTAGCCTCGGGATTGGTCGTCGCGGCGACCGAGTTCATTGGCGCAGCATTGCTCCATGTGGGAAACCGATCGCGGAGCGGAGCGACAAGCTCGTCCATCGGTTCCCCGATCGGTAGAAGCCATTTTTCCAACGCGAGCCACGTTAAAGCGCATCCCGATTGGATCGAATCGTGATGCGCTCTAGATTCTTCGATTTTGCGCATGTTCTATTCGGAAAACCGGTTCCCACTTGTCCGGAACATGCGCTAGCGTGGGATGGGCCTAATCGCGGCCTCTCGCCCCGCCCTGCTCAACCGGCGGAAGGGTCATTGCTTGCAGGCCGCCGTCGATCTCGGCCGCCTTGGTCCTGAACTCGTCGGCCAAGCCGAACAATCGGCGCGCAACGTTCAGGTCTCGACACACCTGCGCCAAGCGAAGGCACGTCGCGGCGTGACGGCGAAAGTATTCGGCGTTTGACATCTGTATCTTGCCCCCATTCAGCCCTGCGCGCTGATCAGTGCGCTTTCCCCGGCATCGTCCTCAATGCCCGGCAGACGGTTTGGTTCCCGCCGCTTGGCATCTTTGTTGCCAGCCTCCGCGATGTCGCCAGCGCAAGTCCGAGATGAAGCGGCTCCCCCTGTCGAATGCCTTGCAGGCCTCGAATTAATCGACGGGAGAATGGGGTATCTCGCCCGATCAGTGCTTGATTCGCCCTAGGATCACGGTTCACATGTGCGCCATTGCCGCACTCGACATGTTCGGTGGTGGGATCATGATCAGCACTGTCTCGGCTCCAAGCTGCCCGATTGCTCGCCCGAACGGTACGGACGCCCCCGTGAAACAGGCTCGCGCTCATCGATCACGCCGAATGGCAATCGCCTTCGGTGCCGCCCTGCTGGGCAGCGGCTGCGACCTGAGCCACGCCCCCATCCTCGACCCCAAAGGACCCGTTGCGCTGGCCGAGCGCGACCTCCTGTTCACCGCCGTCGTCCTGATGCTGATCGTCATCATCCCGGTCTTCGTCATGGTGTTCCTGTTTGCCTGGCGATATCGATCCTCCAACGGCAGCGCCCGTTACACCCCCGACTGGTCCTATTCCGCCCCAATCGACGCCGTCATCTGGTTGGTTCCGGCGCTGATCGTGATCGCGCTCGGCGTCCTGCTATGGAGCAAAACGCACAAGCTAGATCCTTACAAACAGGTTGATCCGGCCGTCCAGCCGCTCGAGGTCGACGTGGTCGCACAGGATTGGAAGTGGCTGTTCATTTACCCCAAACAGGGGATCGCGGTCGTCAACCAGCTGGTGTTTCCCAGTCGGACGCCGCTGAGCCTGAAGATCACCTCGGATACGGTGATGAATTCTTTCTTCATCCCGGCTTTGGGCGGCCAGATCTATGCCATGGCCGGAATGCAGACGCGCCTGCATCTGCTGGCGGACGCGCCCGGGCGATTCACGGGCAGAAACACCCAATACAGCGGCTCCGGCTTTTCCGACCAGCACTTCGAGGCGATGGCCACGCCGCCGGAAGAGTTCGACGCCTGGGTGGCGAAGGTCAGGCAATCGCCTGACAGGCTGGACGCAGCCGCCTATCGCGCGCTCGCGGCGCCCAGCAAGGGCCATCCGGTCACCTACTATTCGGCGGTCACGCCGGATCTGTTCGACACGATCATCGCAAAATACACCCACGACCAGGCGCACGCCCATCAGGCCATCGCCAAATAGGCCGACCAGGAGGTTTCGAGATGCTCGGCAAGCTGACCATCGATGCCCTGCCGTTCTACAGCTGGGTCGCCATGGGCGGCGCACTTGTCACGGTCGGTGGCGCGCTGGCCGTGGTGGCGGGGATCACCTGGTTCGGACAGTGGCGCACCCTGTGGAACGACTGGCTGACCAGCCTCGACCACAAGCGGATCGGCATCATGTATGTGACGCTGGCGACGATCATGCTGATGCGCGGCTTCGTCGACGCCATCATGATGCGCAGCCAGCAGGCCGTCGCCCTCAACTCCGACGGCTATCTGCCGCCGGGGCACTTCGACCAGATATTCAGCTCCCACGGCACCATCATGATCTTCTTCATGGCGATGCCCTTCCTGACCGGGCTGATCAATGTCGTGGTTCCCCAGCAGATCGGCACGCGCGATGTGGCCTTCCCGTTCATGAACTCGGTCAGCCTTTGGCTCACCACCGCCGGCGCCGGGCTGGTCATGGTGTCGCTGGTGATCGGCAAGTTCTCGACCGCGGGCTGGACCGGATATCCGCCCTTTTCGGGGCCGGAATTCAGCCCGGGCGTGGGTGTCGATTACTGGTTATGGGCGGTCTTGATCAGCGGGGTTGGCACGACGCTGACCGGCATCAATTTCGTCGTGACCATCCTCAAGCGGCGCGCCCCCGGGATGACCTTGATGCGGATGCCCCTGTTCACCTGGACCGCCCTTTGCACCAGCATCCTGATGACTTTCGCCTTTCCCGCCCTGACCGTGGTGTGCGCCTTGCTGGCGCTCGACCGCATTTTCGGCATGCACTTCTTCACCAATGGCGGCGGCGGCAACATGATGAACTACCCCAACCTGTTCTGGATATGGGGCCACCCGGAGGTCTACATCCTGATCCTGCCGGCGTTCGGCATCTATGCGGAAGTGGTCGCGACATTCTCCGGCAAGCGGCTGTTCGGCTACACATCGCTGGTCTGCGCCACGGCGGCGATCGCGATCCTGTCGTTCACGGTCTGGCTGCACCATTTCTTCACCATGGGCGCAAGCGCCAACGTCAATGGCTTTTTCGGCATTGCCACCATGATCATCGCGGTCCCGACCGGGGTGAAGGTTTTCGACTGGCTGCTCACCATGTATCGCGGCCGCATCCATTTCCACCCGTCGATGCTGTGGACGCTGGGCTTCATCGTGACCTTCGTCATCGGGGGCATGACCGGCGTTCTGCTGGCGCTGCCGCCCGCCGACTACCTGATGCACAACAGCACCTTCCTGGTCGCGCACTTTCACAACATGCTGATTCCCGGCGCGCTCTTCGGCTATTTTGCAGGCTACATGTATTGGTTTCCCAAGGCCTTCGGCTTTACCCTGAACGAGCGATGGGGAGTTCGGGCGTTCTGGTGCTGGCTGATCGGTTTCTACCTCGCCTTCATGCCGCTCTACGCTCTCGGCTTCATGGGCATGCCGCGCCGCATGGAGCACTACAATGTCGCCGAATGGCAGCCCTACCTGATCGTGGCCGCGTTGGGCGCGCTGCTTATTTTATTCGGCATCGCCTTTCTCGTCGTTCAGCTGGTCGTCAGCGTACAGCAACGGCAGGCGGCGCTTGATCTCAGCGGCGACCCCTGGAACGGGCGAACCCTCGAGTGGCTGACCTCGTCGCCGCCAGCGCCCTACAATTTCGCCGTGCTGCCCGAGGTGCGCGATATCGACGCCTTCTATGACATGAAAGCGCGCGGCGTCGCGTATCGTAGGCCAGATCGCTATCACGACATTCACATGCCGAAAAACAGCGGTATCGGTGTGATCCTGGGCATCCTTGCCTTCGTCATCGGTTTCGCCATGGTCTGGCATATCTGGTGGATGGCGATCGCACTCGGCGTAGGCATGGGGGCGGCCATCGTCGCCCGCACCCACGATGACGACGCCGAATATTGCCTGCCGGCCAGCGCGGTCGAAAAAATCGAGGAGGAGCGAAACCGGGAGCTGGCCAGGTCCGCTCGCACGCGGACCGCGAATGATCCGATTCTTTCGAGCCAGCCGCTGCCGGAAACCCTGACATGACCGCCGACGCACCAGCCGCCGCCGCCGGCACGTGGGGCGATGAGCCGAAAATGCCGGACGTGTACGAGCAGAGGGCGTTCGGATTCTGGCTCTATCTGATGAGCGACGCGATCATCTTTTCACTGCTGTTCGCGACCTATGTGGTGATGGCTCCCAACAACGCCGGCGGCCCGACCGGAAACGCGCTGTTCAGCTTGTCGCGCGCCTTCGGCGAAACGCTTGTGCTGCTGCTCAGCAGCACGACCTTCGGCTTTGCGACCCTGGCGATGAAATCCGGCAAAACCAAAGATGTGCTGTCGTGGCTTCTCGTTACCTTCGTGCTCGGGCTGGGATTCGTCGGCATGGAAATCCGCGAATTTTACGGAATGGTGCAGGTCGGCGCGGGCCCGGACCGCAGCGGATTTCTCTCGGCCTTTTTTACGCTGGTCGGCACCCACGGCCTGCACGTGAGCTTTGGTCTGATCTGGATCCTGATCATGGCGAGCCAGGTCATCGTCAAAGGCCTGAGCGCGCCGGTGACCTCGCGTTTGTTGCGCCTGGGCCTGTTCTGGCATTTCCTGGACATCGTCTGGGTCGGCATCTTTTCGGTCGTGTATCTGCCAGGGGTCCTGTGAATGGAACGCTCAACCGCCGACGCCGGTCACGGCCCGAAAACCTACCTCACCGGCCTTGCGCTCGCGCTGATCCTGACCGCAGTTCCGTTCGCGCTGGTCGCCGCCAATCCGCTGCCGAAGGTGCTCACGCTGATCATCATCGGTGTCGCCGCCGTCATCCAGATCCTGGTTCACTTGCGCTATTTCCTGCACCTGGATCTCGCCTCCACGCCGCGTGACAATCTCTTGGCGATCGTGTTCGCAGCCATTCTCATCTTCATCATGGTCGGCGGCAGCTTCTTCATCATGTTCGACCTGTACCATCGGATGTCGATGTGACCTGCGCCGGCGACCGACCAAATGCCTCACCGAGGGTACGTCACCATGACTTCAGCCGAACGGTCGGGGTAGCGCTGGCGGAGGGAACGTCCGCCCAAAAGCATCAAAAGTCCATCATCGGCCAATAGCTTGGGAAAATCGCGCGTGTCGTGTCCACAAAATCCTCTACAAACGTGCTGCGATTTTGGCTTCGCCTCAATCGCTGCCGTTCTCCATCGAGCCTCCCCTCTCCTCACACTCCAGGCGCTCCATCTTCGTCCGCTCCCGCTCGATCGCCCCTAGTAAGCGCTCCAACACATCTCCCTCCATCTTCTGCCGCAGCCTCGTCTCGTCTGCCCGCAGCTGCGCATTGACTGCAATCCCGCCGCAGCAGTCTGCGCACGCAACACGATACCGTCGCTAGCGCATGTTCCGGAAAAGTGGGAACCGGTTTTCCGAATAGAACATGCGCAAAATCGAAGAATCTAGAGCGCATCACGATTCGATCCAATCGGGATGCGCTCTAGGGTCGGTGGGAAGCCGCAATATCTGACCAAGTTTCTCCAACCCCATCCGCGTCACCTGCTCGAGCTCGGGCGCCAGCGTCCCGTCGGGAGCGCCTTCCAACACAGCGCCATCCGCCGGCGGTTCAGACAGGATCGCCGGCAGGCCTACCGTCGGATGCCGCCAGTAGCCGTGCATCGTTCTCTCTCCCCACCGCATCTTCCGCGGCCCTTGCCATCCGAGCTCGCGCATGACACGCCGCAGCCGCTGACACGCTCGGTCGGTGATGGGAATGCCGAGGTGCACCGAAAGCAGTTCGTGTGTCGTCACCCGTTGCTCGCCGCGCACAAGCATCCCGATAACGCGGGCTAAAACCTGATGCCAGTCGGTCGCGTAGTCATGTACCGATCCTCAGTCGGGCTCCGGCCCCCTTGCCCGCCAATGGAATGATAACGCACGGACTGCCCATTGACGGGCTCAAGTGCTGCGTTGAAGCCAGCCTCTACCCAGGCCAAGGCAACAAGCGCATAGCCGGCACAAAATCGAGCGCAACGCGACGTCTCCGCTCCGCGCGGTGAGGTTCTGAACCTGTGGCGACGAACTACGTCACATGCAGGAAATCCCTAGACAATCTACAGAGAAAATCCCGGTCGGCCGCAGCGCGGCTTCAAGTCCGTCATCTCGTCTGCGGCTAAACGTTTGCCTACGTGTGAGCTTCACTCACCGATGCTGCGGTCAGAGGACGATGACAATGGGTCGAACTGACGTGTCGCCGCCGCGCACCATACCCGCGCTCGGCGCGGGCAACACGGCCAGCGCCCTCTGGAGAGCTAACGCACCGCGCTGCGGCAGATCTTCGAAAGGATAGACAATGGCTATCACCAGCAGCTTTGATCCGGTCACCGGCGTACTGTCGACCATCGGCGACGATAACGACAACGCCATCACCACCAGCCGCGACGCAGCCGGGAATATTTTCGTCAACGGCGGGACTGTGCCCATCTCGGGCGGCACCGCCACGGTCGCCAATACCAGCCTGATCTCCGTTTCCGGGCAAGGTGGCAACGACACGATCACGCTCGACGAATCGAATGGCGCGCTGCCCGCTGCATTCCTGGATGGCGGCGACGGCAACGACACCATCACAGGCGGCTCGGGTGCAGACCAGCTCTTCGGCGGCGACGACAACGACGTGGTGTTCGGCGGACACGGCAACGACACGGTGGACCTCGGTACGGGTGACGACGTGTTCGTGTGGAACCCGGGCGATGGCAGCGACACGGTCGAAGGCGGGGATGGCGTGGACACGCTGCTCTTCGACGCTCTGCTCTTTACCCCCGTCAACATCAACGAGAATATCGACGTCTCGGCCAATGGCGACCGGGTGCTCTTCTCCCGTGACGTCGACAACGTCACGATGGACCTCCACGGCGTCGAGGGGATCATCTTCGGGACGTCCGGCGGCGCGGACAACATCACGATCAACGACGTCAGCGGCACCGACTGTAGCGGGATTGTGATCGATCTTGGCGGCACCGACGGCTCGGTGGATACCGTGACGGTCAACGGCAAGGCCGACAGCGACACGATCAATATCAGCAATGTCGATGGCACGATCATTACTACCGACTCGCCTGAGACGGTCGCCATCGTCGACGCCGAAGCGGCAAAGGACCGACTGATCGTCAACGGCGGCGATGGCGACGACACCATCAATGCCTCGGCGCTCACCGCCGGCGCGATCGGTCTCACGATCGACGGCGGCGACGGCAACAACGTGATCACCGGCAGTCAGGGCGCCGACACCCTGCTCGGCGGCGATGACAACGACGTGGTGACCGGCGGGCCCGGCGACGACACGGCGTCGCTCGGCGGGGGCGACGACGTGTTCATCTGGCACCCGGGCGACGGCAGCGACACCGTCAGGGGTCACGCCGGATTGGATACGCTCGAATTCAACGGCGCGGGCGACAACGAGAACATCGACATCTCGGCCAATGGCGGTCAGGTGCGCTTCCATCGCGACGTCGAGAATGTCACCATGAATCTCAATGGTGTCGAAAACATCCACTTCGAAGCCCTCGGCGGCGCGGACAACGTCGTAGTCAACGACGTCAGCGGGACCGACCTCGCGCACAACCCCGGCGGGGTGGCGATTGAGCTCGAGGGCACGCTGGCCTCGGGCGTGGGCGACGGCGCGGTTGATACCGTGACGGTCAACGGTACGGCCGGCAGCGACACGATCCGCGTCAGCGACCCTTACAATGGCGACATCCTCGTCATCGGCTCGCCGGCGATCGTCAACATCCTGCATTCCGAAGCAACCGACCAGTTGGTCATCAACGGCCTCGGCAGTGATGATTTCATCGATGCGTCGGTTCTCGAAGCCGGCCAGATCAGCCTCACCCTCGACGGCGGTGGCGGCAGCGACACGCTGTGGGGCAGCCAGGGCAACGACTTGGTGTTCGGCGGACGCGGCAATGACACGGCGTCGCTCGGCGCGGGTGACGACACGTTCGTCTGGAACCCGGGCGACGGGAGCGACACGGTCGAGGGTGGGCTCGGCGTGGACACGCTCCTGTTCACCGGCTCGAACGCCAACGAGACCATCGATATCTCCGCCCTCCTCGGGCACGTGCGCTTCGTCCGCGACGTTGGGAACGTCACGATGGACCTCCATGGCGTCGAGGAGATCGTTTTCAACGCGCTCGGTGGCGCCGACAACATCGCGATCGACGACGTCAGCGGAACCGACCTGGCGCTCAGCGGAATGGAGGTCAATCTCGCAGGCGCGGCCGGCGGCGGCGACGGCTCGGTGGATACGGTGACCATCAACGGCAGGGCCAGCAGCGACACGATCAATATCAGCGCGGTCGACGGCGTGATCTTTACGACCGGCTCCCCGGCGACGGTGGCCATCTTAAATTCGGAGGCGAACGACCAACTCATCGTCAACGGCAGCGCCGGCGACGACACCATCGATGCCTCGGCGCTCACCGCCGGCGCGGTCACGCTCACGCTCGAGGGCGGCGACGGCCTCGACACGCTCATCGGCGACGCCGGCAATGACGTACTGATTGGAGGCGCCGGGAATGTCGACACCTTGTTCGGCGGAGACGGACAGGACACGTTCGTGTTTACCGGCGCGAGCCTTGCGACCCTCGATACCGGCATCGGCGCGAACAACCGCGATGTGATCCAGGATTTCAGCGGAGACATCATCGACCTCCACCTGATCGATGCCGACGTCAATACCGCAGGGGACCAGGCGTTCTCGTTCATCGGGACGAATGCGTTCGCTGGCCCGGGGGCTCAGGTCCGCTTCTTCGCCGACGGCGCCGGCAACACGATCGTCGAGGGCAACGTGGACAACAACCTCGGCGCAGACTTCCAGATCGAGCTGCATGGCTTCACCGGTCAGCTGCAGGCCGGCAACTTTTTGCTCTGAGCATCGCGCGTGGCTGGGAGGCGCGACGAAGCGTCTTCCCGCGCTGAAGGGAAACTTCAGGCGCGCGGTTAGAAGCGACACCGAGATGCGACCGGAACGGCGGGAAATTAGGAAAACGCAAGCGAAAGCCGACGCCAAATCCGAGCTGCGCACCGCGCTCGGGTCGTGCAGAAGTGCCCTCGTCGGCATCGGGGCGTTCAGCGGGCTCATCAACCTGCTGATGCTGACCGGCTCGCTGTTCATGCTGGAAGTCTATGATCGGGTGCTGCCAAGCCGCAGTGTGCCCACGTTGGTTGGCCTGTCGCTCTTAGCCGCCATCCTGTTCACTTTCCAGGCACGGCAGAGCGATACCTGCCTTCAACCCGCCCCTACAGAGGCCTGCCGGCCCTCGATTATCCCTTCCACGACAGGACCGTCACCGTGACCACATGCGGGCGCATCTGCTTCAATCGGCAGAAGATCAATCTCAGCGTCGTCTTCGCCGGCCAAAGCGTCGGCATCAAACAGGTGAGCGAGCACATTTGGCTCGTCACCTTCATGGATGATGATCTCGGCTACTTCGACCGCGAGACATGTAGACTTCGAACCGATCCACAGCCCCTTCGGACCAAAAGTGTTACCCATGTCTCCGGAATAAACCGTAACCCATGTGTCCGGAACGGACAGGGGTAACGCTGGCGGAGGGAGACAAACTGGCATTCAACATTCTCTGCAATTCTCTTGTGCTTTCAAAGTGGATAAAGCTTTTGTCGGCTTGCACCAATCGGTCCGTTACGAAAAAAAGATCGCTATCGAAACCAAGCAAACAGCAGGCCTTCTGGAAATGGCACATGCAAGAGGAAAACAAACAGGCCGTAAAAAGAAACCCAGGCGAAAAACGTGAGAACAAGCGTAATTAGCCATCGCTCTTTCGCCAGCTTGAGGTAGAGAAAAGTCATAACCACTATGGCTACGGAAAATCCAAGCAACCAGATGGCGACAAAGTAGCCCAGTATCCAAGCGGAGATTTTGACGATCTTGCTCGTCAAGCGCGTGGCCTCCTGGTCACGCGCTTTAACCAGGCCATGGCCGATGGTTTTGACAGCGCCTACAATATCCAGATTCAACTGAAGGAACGCGAGCGGTAAACCCAAGAACCCGACGACCCAGGGGAAAAGACCCGGACGGAATTCCCAGTCCCAAGCCTGCCACAGCGCCCACGCGAACAGGGCGACCACAAATAGACTAAAGATCGGCCACCAGATCGAGACCGGGACGGCTTCCTTGGTCTGGAGTTCCGCAACCGCTGCCAATTGTTTGTACTGGGGCTTGTTCCTCTTTTCCCGCCATCTCTGAAACAGCGGGTAGAATGTCCCCAGGACAATCAAGGCAAAGAGAGCTAGGACGCTGGGAAAGCCAAGCCAATCCATGCCGTAATTGTCGAGGGAAAGAAAGAGGTTCTGTTCCGCTAGGCTTCCTAACACCAACCCCAAGAGCAGCGGAGGACGGGGCCAGTCCGCCCGAACCATCACCCAGCCCAGCGCCCCAAAGACGAGCATCACGACGACGTCGCCGAAGGCGTTGTTTTCCGCAAAGGCGCCGATGTAAATCAGAAGCAGAATGAAGGGGATCACCAGGGTGCTTCGAATCTGGGTGATCCTGGCGATTTTTCCCAGAAAGAGAAAACAGATGGCCGTCGTGATGATGTTGGAAACGACAATGATCCACACGAAGGAAAAGGTCAGCGAGAGGTGGCCGCCCTTGGCCTCCGGGGTCAGCATCGGCGGCCCCGGAACCAGACCTTGAATGAGAAAAGCGCCCAAGAGGATCGCCGTGCTCACGCTGCCGGGAACGCCAAAGGCCACGGTTGGGACCATGGCGCCGCCCAGGGTGGAATGGTTCGCTGCGCCTGGGCCTAAAACTCCCTCTACCGCGCCTTTGCCAAAGCGATCTTTATCGGGAGAGCTTTGAACGGCATGGGCATAAGAGACCCACTGGGATATGGCGCCACCCATGCCAGGAATGATCCCGATGTAGGTGCCGAGAGCGCTGCAGCGCATGACCAAGGACCAATGGCGGAAGGTATCCTTGACCCCTTGGAGGACACCGCCGACTTTCCCCACATCCGCCTCGGCAATGCTCGTCCCGGCAATCGCCATGTCGATGATCTCGGGTATCGCGAACAGACCCAGCGTCGCGGGCACCAACCGAATTCCGTCCCAGAGATAGAGAGTGTCGAAGGTATATCTTTCGGTGCCGGAAATGGGATCCTGCCCCACCAAAGCAAACAAGAGCCCGAGGCATGCTGCGACGAGCCCCTTCACTACAGAGCCGCCGGTCAGCGACGCCAGGAACGCAATGCCCAGCATGGCGAACATGAAGTACTGGGGCGACCCTACGGATAAGACCAGAGGCCTCACGACCGGGATGGAGATCGCCAGGCACAACGCGCCAAAGATCGCCCCCACAAGCGAGCTCATCAGAGCCGCTCCGAGGGCGCGCCCAGCCTCCCCTTTCTTTGCCATGGGATGGCCGTCGACAACAATGGAGGCGGTGATGGGTTCTCCCGGGACTCCGAAGAGGATCGAAGTGATGTCACCAGTGGTGGCGGTAACAGCCGTCATCCCAAGGAGAAAAGAAAAAGCCTCCACCGGGGTCATTTGGAAAATAAAAGGAAGCATCAAGGCCAGAGTGACCGGCCCGCCAAGGCCCGGCAGGATTCCCACCACGAAGCCGATGGCAATCCCAACCAGCTGAAGAGCGAATGCCTTCCAGGTAAAGAGCTGGATCAGGCCCTGGAGACTGGCATCGAGGATATCGACCATCGCAGAAATCCAGCGGGGCACGAGGCAACCGCCGCGCCCCCGCAGAAATGGACCGCTGGCCGCCGCTACATTTTTTTCTCACCCCCGGGGATCAAAAGCTTTGTCAATTTGGACTTGAATTCAGGACTGAGGTCGTAAAGGCCGGCCATCATCTTTGCCACGGTGGGACCATCAACTGGATCGATGTCTATCTGGGATTTTTTCGCCTCCGTCAGGAGATCAGGATCGCGCAGCGTTTCCATGAAGGCCTTTTGGAGAAGCTGGAGACGATCTTGAGGAACACCGGGCGGCACGCTGTAAGGCCGCGCGCCCTGAGAATAGGGGCCATTGGCGATATTAAGAAGCGCGCGGGCCTCGTCGCTCTTGGCATACTGGATTGCCAGAGGCACATTCTTGAGATCCGGATGCGACTTCTCA
The DNA here is from genome assembly GCA_963821505.1 of uncultured Alphaproteobacteria bacterium. Classification (GTDB taxonomy): domain Bacteria; phylum Pseudomonadota; class Alphaproteobacteria; order Rhizobiales; family Xanthobacteraceae; genus VAZQ01. The sequence continues at coordinate 29,508 of CAWGEH010000004.1, read as the reverse complement.
GTCGTCTGCAGGACGATGTGAACCTCACCCGACTGGAGCCCCTTTGCCCACGTCGGCTTGATCGATTCCCAAGCCCAGCAGCCGCCATCGATCTCTCCGGACTCAGCCGCCAGCCGGACCTTGGCGGTGCCTTTGTATCCCTCAACGAGTTTTATAGGCAACCCGAGCGCCGCCTCCACAAGCAATGGCACATCGTCTGTGGTGGAGCCGGGAGCCGTGCCCCCAATCTTGATCGGCCTCTTGGACTTGAACCAGTCGTCCATCGTTTTAATGCCGCTGGCTTCAGTTAAAGCGCAGACGCCCGAGTCAGACGTGGGCACTCCGAGCCAGCCAAACTCTCTCCCGTCAAACTTGGCCGCTTTGTTGCCCAGCACCTGTTGGAGCACCAGGGGTCCGATCCAGTTGCCGATCACCGTCCCGTCGTGCGGAGCCTGATTGTAGATATAATTGGCTGCGATCAGGCTTCCGGCTCCGGTTCTGTTTTCCACCACCACCGTGGGATTGCCGGGGATATGCTTTCCGATGTGTCGCGCTATCAGGCGGGTATACGTGTCAAAGCCTCCGCCGGCTGAGAAGCCCACAACAAAGGTGAGGGTCTTATCCTTGTAAAATTCATCCGCTGGCGCTCGCGGTGTGGCGACGAGAACAAGCGCAGCGATAGTTGCTGGAAGTAACCAGATTCTTGGTTTCATGACTTGTTACCTCAGCTTTGTTGAAATTGACTCTGGATCATACAGTCGGCTGTGATAAGCACCACCACGTTGATACGTCGCGACGATCTGTCGCGACGGATCAGTCTCCGACCTTGCCGTGCAACTCCGCTGCCATTTCGGCTGCGCGTATCCACCTAGCTCGGCAGCCAGATGACGTGGCGGATTTCGCCGAGCCGCCGTTTCAGGCCGGTCCAGGTCTCGCCGCCATCGGTGCTGCGATAGAGCTGACCAAGGCACGATGAGGCGAACAAGAGCTTCGGATCGGCCGGATTAGTCGCTACTGACCACATCGTGCTGTCGATCTGGGCGGGCAGAGCCACCTGCTCCCAATGCTCGCCGTTGTCGCGGCTGCGCATCAGCCGCCCCCATGAGCCGGGCGGCCCATCGCCATTGGTCAAGAAAACGACGCCGCTGTGGTCGGCGCGCGGCGCCACCGCGCGCATGTAATGCGATGGCGAATCGACGGTTCCTTTGCGCCAGTTCTCGCCGTCATCGTCGCTGAAATAAAAACCGAGATCAGTCGCAGCGAACACCCGTCGGCTGCCGTTGTTCTTCACGGCGAGCCCGTGGATATCCTCGGCGATGCCGTGGCTGATCTTGCGCCAGGTCACGCCACCGTCGATGCTGCGCCATACGTAATCGAGTTCGACGCCGGCCCAGGCGAGTTGCGGATCGACCGGGTCGAACACAATCTGGGTGAAGCGCGACTGGTTCTTGTTGGAGCAGATTTCCGGGATTTTCAGATCGAGCATGCGCCAGGTGCGTCCATGATCCTCCGAGCGGAAGATGGCGGCAAACTGTGTGCCGGCCAGAATCACGTCCGGACTGTGCGGCGAGAACGCGAGCGCGGTAATCTTGGAACGCTCATCCATTGGCGTCGGCACGTGCGACCATTGCAGTTTGGCGCGGTCGAGGCTGAACAGGCCGCCGTTCGTGCCGGCGAGCAGGATATTGGGGTCGGATGGGTCGTTGGCGAAGGCCCAGATGTGATTGCCGCTGTACATCCCCATGCGGCTGTTCATGCGGATCAGATTTTCGCCTAGGTCCTCGCTGTACCAGACACCAAGGCCGTTGGTCGCGATGTAGAGCTGCGGCTTCATCGTCGATTTCCTCCCAGCCGACGTTTATTCAGTGGCGCATCAGCTTGCCTTGGCCGCCGCATAGCGCGGCTTCACCGTCGGATTGCCGAGCCGCAGCGGTTCGACTGGCGCATGACTTTCACTTTGGGGGCTGTTTTGGGGGGCTAGCCGTATTCCCGTCAGAAAGATGACAGTAATATCACTATATTTAGTTCGAGCTCGGGTGCCGCCCGGAATGTGGTTGGAATTTGCGCGGCGCGATCTCCGGCGACTTGAAGCTATCTGATCAGGCGGCGAGGTCAATTGGCTGATCGATGGGCTTGGTGGCTAGCGTTTGCCAGCCATCGACCTTGCGCATGTTAATCTGGCCGGAAGCGAGCAACGCCCAGAACAACATGGCTGCGGTATCCGCCGATGGCAGGACGGTTTGCGTCTTGATCCGTCGCTTGAACTCTTCGTGCAGCCGCTCGATTGCATTGGTGGTGCGAACGCTGCGCCACTGGCTCGGCGGCAGCCGCGTGAAGGTGAAGAGCCGGTCACCGGCTTCCTGCAGACTGTCGGCGACGGCGCGGTGCTTGAGCCGCCATTTACGGATGAAGGCCTTGCGCCGCGTCTCGATCTCCTCTCGCGTCGTGGCGTAGATCATATCGTTATATTCAGCGGAGATCTCCTCATGCAGCCGCTCGGGTGCATGCGCCAGCAGGTTGCGGTGCTTATGGACGGTGCAGCGCTGGACCGGCACGCCGTCCCACGCGGCGGCGACCGCGTTCTCGAGTCCCGGCGCGCCATCGACGATGAGGAACTCGGGCCGCCGCAGACCACGCTGGATGAGATCGTCGAGCACCGCCCGCCAGGCCTCGGTGCTCTCGCCGCCCATGGCTTTGACTGCGAGCAAGACCTTCTGGCCGTCGGCGCACACGCCGATGACGACAAGCAGCGAGATCGCCGTCGCTTTGCGGTCGAGCCGCACCCGCACCACGGTGCCGTCGAGAATGAGCCGCACGATCGGTTCCCCCGCCAGCGAGCGGGCATTCCACGCGTCCCAATCGCTCTTCACCTTGCGCCAGACCCGGCTCACCGTATCCTTGCCGACCGCGCCGGCGAACAGAGCACCGAGCGCCCGGCGCACACGGCGCGTGTTGGTGCCGGCCAGGTAGCAGCTGGCGATCAGTGCATCGGCAGCAAGCGTGCGGCGCTGATAGGCCCGCAGCGTGCGGCTCTTCCACTCGGTTGTCTTCCACTCGGTTGTCTTGCCCTCGGGAGTGTTCAGCCGCGCGCGTGGCAGCGCGATCTCCACCTTCCCGAATGTTCCCAGCAGCGAGCGCGACCGATGGCCGTGGCGGTGGCCGGTGACCGCGGGCTCCTGCGGATCACCGCTCGCCGGCTTTGCGCGACGGGCGTAGCGCGAGCGCGCCAGAACTTCGTCGAGCTCGCCTTCGAGCATGGCTTGCAGGAATTCACGCGCTCGATCCCGAAGGCCAGCTTCGATCGGATCGAACCAGTTGTCGAAAAGGTGCTCCGTCGCCTCGATTTCCGACTGCGGCAGGCAAGGGGTCGTGATATCGCTTGTCATGGCGTGATCTCCGCCGGCGCTTCAACGCCGGAATCGCTTGTTGCATCAAGCTGGAGATTACGCCGCCTTCATTTTCCAACCACTCCCGCTACGGCACCCGAGCTCGTGGCGGAGGGAGAGGAACTGGAATCCAACATTCTCCATCTTCGGGGCGCGACAACGGTCGCCTGATGCATTCATTCAAAGCGACATTCGGGAGTTCGAGTCCTCCCGCCTCAGCCACGCAGTCGGTCTCTGCGGGCGGTAGCGGCCCGTGCTTGCCAACCTCTATCACCGACTGCCGAAAGACAGTTATTACATCCCGGTTTACCGGCCACTGTTCTTCAAGTTCTAAGGCCGTCGTGCTATTCCTGCGGCCATGACAGTCGAAGATATCGAAGAAGCGATCCTGCGGCTCCCGCCTGCCGAGTTGGCCAAATTCCGCGCTTGGTTTGCGGAATTCGAGGCTGGCCGGGTCAATAAAAAGAGCGAGCCCCAGGATACAGCAAGCCGGCTGGGCCGCATCGCCGGTCGTACATTCGCAGACATCCGCAAACGCTTGCGTGAGCCCTAGTCCTTGGGGATCCCGCCAACCCCTCTCAAACCGCCCAGTTTCCGGCGAAGACCCTCTCGAAACGGTCCGATGCATCCCACGGCGCGACCATGAATCCGCTCAATCCGCTCGGCGTGAAAGGCGCCGGAGAGGGCGGCACCATTCCGGCGGGTGCCGTAGCGGGAGTGGTTGGAAAATGAAGGCGGCGTAATCTCCAGCTTGATGCAACAAGCGATTCCGGCGTTGAAGCGCCGGCGGAGATCACGCCATGACAAGCGATATCACGACCCCTTGCCTGCCGCAGTCGGAAATCGAGGCGACGGAGCACCTTTTCGACAACTGGTTCGATCCGATCGAAGCTGGCCTTCGGGATCGAGCGCGTGAATTCCTGCAAGCCATGCTCGAAGGCGAGCTCGACGAAGTTCTGGCGCGCTCGCGCTACGCCCGTCGCGCAAAGCCGGCGAGCGGTGATCCGCAGGAGCCCGCGGTCACCGGCCACCGCCACGGCCATCGGTCGCGCTCGCTGCTGGGAACATTCGGGAAGGTGGAGATCGCGCTGCCACGCGCGCGGCTGAACACTCCCGAGGGCAAGACAACCGAGTGGAAGAGCCGCACGCTGCGGGCCTATCAGCGCCGCACGCTTGCTGCCGATGCACTGATCGCCAGCTGCTACCTGGCCGGCACCAACACGCGCCGTGTGCGCCGGGCGCTCGGTGCTCTGTTCGCCGGCGCGGTCGGCAAGGATACGGTGAGCCGGGTCTGGCGCAAGGTGAAGAGCGATTGGGACGCGTGGAATGCCCGCTCGCTGGCGGGGGAACCGATCGTGCGGCTCATTCTCGACGGCACCGTGGTGCGGGTGCGGCTCGACCGCAAAGCGACGGCGATCTCGCTGCTTGTCGTCATCGGCGTGTGCGCCGACGGCCAGAAGGTCTTGCTCGCAGTCAAAGCCATGGGCGGCGAGAGCACCGAGGCCTGGCGGGCGGTGCTCGACGATCTCATCCAGCGTGGTCTGCGGCGGCCCGAGTTCCTCATCGTCGATGGCGCGCCGGGACTCGAGAACGCGGTCGCCGCCGCGTGGGACGGCGTGCCGGTCCAGCGCTGCACCGTCCATAAGCACCGCAACCTGCTGGCGCATGCACCCGAGCGGCTGCATGAGGAGATCTCCGCTGAATATAACGATATGATCTACGCCACGACGCGAGAGGAGATCGAGACGCGGCGCAAGGCCTTCATCCGTAAATGGCGGCTCAAGCACCGCGCCGTCGCCGACAGTCTGCAGGAAGCCGGTGACCGGCTCTTCACCTTCACGCGGCTGCCGCCGAGCCAGTGGCGCAGCGTTCGCACCACCAATGCAATCGAGCGGCTGCACGAAGAGTTCAAGCGACGGATCAAGACGCAAACCGTCCTGCCATCGGCGGATACCGCAGCCATGTTGTTCTGGGCGTTGCTCGCTTCCGGCCAGATTAACATGCGCAAGGTCGATGGCTGGCAAACGCTAGCCACCAAGCCCATCGATCAGCCAATTGACCTCGCCGCCTGATCAGATAGCTTCAAGTCGCCGGAGATCGCGCCGCGCAAATTCCAACCACATTCCGGGCGGCACCTTCCGGCGCCCGCCGCGATCATCTCAGCGGTCGAGGACGCGCTCTCATCGTTCGGGGTGCGTTTTGCCGCCATGCCGCTGACGCCTGATCGCATCGTCGAGGCGCTGCGCCAAGCCGGCTTCGACGTCGGGTAGGTGGATTTCCTGATTGACGTTGTGTGGACCGAACCGGCCCCCTTTCTCGCATTGTAGGGCACCCTTCGGCGGCGCCACGCAGTCGGGTCTCTACCACCAACATGCCGAAGCCCCGCGGCCGCCGGCCACCGTGCGGCGCCGCTGAGCGGGCAGGCTGTCTCGGTGTGTCCGAATACATTCCTGGTGTGTCCGAATATATTCGGCAAGGAATTCTTCGGCCTTGCGTTGCCGCGATTCGATGATCGGGTCCACTAACCGTCGTAAGAACGAGCGGGTCGCTCGCGCCAGGGCGGACCCGTCGAAGAGCGACATGGGAGCTTGAGCGGTCATGATCGACCTCTATGGCTGATAAGTTCCGCCTCCGACCTCAGCCAATTTGCTGCGTCCGGCCACCGCCCTTGATTTGCAAGATAGGGAAGCAACATGACCATGCTGACCGACCGAACTCAACCTGCGTTATCGCAGAATGATCACCAACCAAAGCCCCTGACAAACGGCTTTGATCCCGACCTCTCCTACGTAGAAGGAGATCAGAGCAGCCCATCCTCGACCCCGGTGCCGGAGGAACAACCGCTGCTTCAAAGTCGAACCACTCGGCCCAAGTACGAGGGCGATCCCGCCGAACTCATTGTCGCCCGGATGCTCAATCAGCATTTCGCCGGTGGTCAGCACTTGATGCTCAGCACAGATGGTCGGCCCGGCACGATCATGTACACGTGCGGATGATGGGTGAGTGCCGAGCCCCAGGTGTGGAGCACGGCGGTGATGCCGATGCGGGCGCCGAGATGCTTGGGGTCGTTGGCGATCGTGAGCGTGGCTTCGGCCGCTGCCTTGAACAGAAGATCGTAGATCACGGCCTTGTTCTGGTAGGCGATGTCGGCGATCGGGCCTGGCAGCGTGAACACCACGTGGAAGTATGGCACGGGCAACAGCTCGGCCTCGCGCTCGGCGAGCCATTCCTTGGCTGCCGCCCCTTGGCACTTCGGGCAGTGCCGGTTGCGGCAGGAATTATAGGCGATGACGGTGTGGGCGCAGTCCTCGCAGCGCGCGACATGGCCACCGAGCGCCCCCGTGCGGCAGCGCTCGATCGCGCTCATGACCTTCATCTCAGCGCCTGGATGTGACGGATATCGGTGCCACCCTCGACGAGGAGACTGAAGGATCCTCGCGACAGGACCCAGCAAGCGCTGCTACTGGACCCGACATGCCGGCGTCAGCGCAAGACGCCCGGCGACGGCCTTCGGCTGTGTTATCGGGAACACGATCCGCTCCGGATTCTCCAGAATATGCCCTTGTGGATTCTGCGATATCTCGGAGGCCGAGACCTCGACCCGGCGTTGCACCAGCAGGCGAGACCATTCTAGAACGGCATCGGGATCCGCCGCGCGTTGCCGACAGCTGGCCAGAAATGCGACCGCTTGCTTCTCGTGAAAGGCGGCGTTCCGCGCCGGGTCCGACAAACTGGCAAGCAATTCCGAGACGCCCGGCAGGCTGGAACCGCGAAGCGCACCCTGAAAGCGCGCGACAAAATCCGCTCCGCCCTTGTCGGGGACCAATCTCAACAGACCGCATCGGGTCTTGGAGAACACCGGATTGGTGAAATCCACGGCCAGCACGTCGGCGACGAACTCCTTGTCCACGACACCCTGCTCGATCAGGGCATCCACGGCCACGACATCGGAATGCGCCTTCACAGGCGTCAGCCAGCCATGATCGGCATCGACGCGGCCGGGCGTTTCCGGCAGGCGTGAACGCAGCTTCTTAAGCGCGGCGTCGTAGTGCGGCCGCGCCACGGAGATGTCCGCGGCAGCCAGGCGCGGATCGACAAAGAACGCGGAGGGAATTCGCAGCGTGGCTTTGTTATCATCGAAGGACTGGGAATCGGATTCGATGTTCAGCTCCAGCGGACAAAACAGCGGCCGCAGGCGTTCCTGCATGCCGCGGGCAGCCAAGACTCTCTGATAACCCGGGCTGTCCGCAAGCCGCCGCGCCGATGCGACGACCAGCTTGGATAGCTCGCTTGCATCCTTCGCATCCGCCAGTTTTCCACTTATGAATGCATCCGGCTTCAGGTTGCCCAACGGAAGGCTGCGGTCTTGCACGAACCAGTCGTTATGCGGAGGGGCCAGCTCCTTTTGCAGGAGACCGCCGTTGATGTGGCAGCCGGCACAGCGCAGCCCGTCGCCGAATGGGCTTGTGGAGGCACTGCGTTGGCGATGCAACAGCTGTATCTGGTCCAGAATGTCCTTGGAGTCGCCGCGGTAGAACCAATCGCCGTCGAGCAATTCGTAAAAATTGTAAAACTGCTTGCCCGGATCCCAAGCGATCAGCTCGATCGCCAGCCCGCTCTGTTGGGAGACAAGCCGGTCGCCGCTGGTCGTGGTGAAATGTCCGAACAGCAGGTCGCCACGGGGGATGGTGATGGCCGAAGGCGGAGCGCCGTCGCTCGAAACGATCTCGAAGATGAAGAACGCACCCGCATCGGGATTGTGGAAGCCGACGAAGTTGACCACCGTGGGCTCCATGTGTGCTCCCGCTCGTTTGAGCGCGTCGACCCATTCGACCGCGTTCTTTGGACAGGCGCTTTGTGCCGCCAACACCCGCGCGACAGGATCCTGCGGGGCCGGCGTTGCAAGATTTTGCGGAATGCAAGCCGCGCTGCAGGGGGCGGCGCACGCCAATCCAAAGATCAATACGGTACTGGTCATGATGGAACGCCAATTGCTCCGCATTGACATTTTGGTCACTCCTGTTCCGTAGTTTTCAGGTCCTCGGTCGTAAAGGCTCCGATGGCCAAGATCACGGACCGCCATGGACGCGGTTCCGGCGCGCAATCATGCGACAACGGCGGACAGATGCTCATCGCAGCGTTCTCGGCTCGACCCTGGATCAAGTCCGGGGCAGGCTTTTTCCGGAAAAATGCTCTAAAGGGCGGCGAACCGTTCATTATCGCAGCCTTACTCTGTGAACCATTATCGTCGAGCGCTGCTGCAACGGTCCTGGCACAAACTAACATTACTGTAAGGGCGATATGTCGGAGCGTGAAGCAGCTCACTCTCACGTTCGAATCCCAATGGCCTGGTATTGATCTACGAGGGGTCGAACGCCTGCTCGATTGTCTTCTTAACGGCACGCGGCGCGCTGGAGGACTTCATCACAATCATGCGGGGGCTGATGCCCGCTTATGCCTCGTTTGGGTTCACGACCGCTGCCTGAGATTTCTGGGACACGGCTGTTTGGTTGGTCCCAATCGACGGACTAGCTCTTGCTGCCGCGCTCAGCTTATCCGCATCCAAGTCGCCGCAGGTGCGAGCGCTGATCGGCCTCACTTTGTTTGGGCTCGTCCATTTGCTCGCTCAACGTAAGGGCTGGTTCTATCATGTGTATCCGCTTGGGCTCGGTCTCGCCTGCTGGGGAGCGTGGAGCCTCGCAGCGCTCCGAGGCGAGCAGAGTTTCAAGCCTTGCGGATTCGGCAACATGCAGCGCACCTGGGTCGACTTGAAGCGCCTCATCTCTCGTGATCTGCCCCTTCCAGGCCGGCGCGTTGTACTTCAACTCGAATAGTCCCGTGCCCTGATGACCAGCGCTCGACTGCAGCCCCGGCTTCTCCGGCGTCGGGTTGCGGCTGAACGCATTCCACTGCGGGTGCCAGTTCGGGTCGTCGAACATGGTGAAGCGCAGCCGCTGCCAGCCCTCGCCTGGCAAGCCCGTCCCCGGGTCGGTCGATCTCCGCTAAGGACCCAGAAGCCGACATTGAAAATGCTACAACGTATTAGCTGATCGGGAATATCTCAGCATAGATGAGCCGGGCTGGTTCGTGTGCCACGCGCCCGACATGATCGGAATAGTCTGCCGAGACGTATTCGTGCTCCTCGATCAGCAGCCGCAGCTCACCCGGTACTGGCGGCTTCGCAAAACTGATTTCTGCAACGAACAGCTCCAGATCAAGTTGCGAAGGCGCCGTTCCGTCCTGAACAACAACAACGTTTGCCGCGCCTGGCGCTACCGCGCTCCATGCAAGGTCGGATTCCATGGAGGCATCGCGTTGCTGGACGGTGACGCGAATTCGCGTCGGCCGCGGAACGAGGTCGTGCGGGCGCGGAAATGCGCGAACGACAGGCTTTGGTCCGGTTGGCACCACGCCCGAGACTACAACGCGCATCTTGTGCGGGTGGAACGGATCGCTCGTCACGGTGGCCACGCGGTCCGGCGTAAGTTGCGCGAAGTCGGCGAGCACTACGCGTGAGAGTTTTGCTTGCGGCAACGCATGTGGTTGGTACCGCACGAGCGCGAGACGCACGAACGGCGTGTAGGTCTCGCGATAGGTGTTGATCACGAGATCGGCGAACCACAGTCCACGCGTTTCGTCGAATTGGGGCGCGAAGCCCGCGACATCGACCCGCGCTGACGGGCCGGCAGAGGTTTCTTCAAGTTCGAGTCCGTATTCCGCCTCGGCGACGCCGGCGAAATTTCCCACCGCAGGCACGCCGTCGAGAAGTTGGGTGGCCCAGATAGGGTCCATGCCCCATTGGGTAATAAACGGCTTGAACTTGTCGCGGTCGAGCACACCGTTGGCCTTGCTCCACAAGCTCACGCCGAGCAGCTCGCCCGCCCCCGACGAGAACCATGGACGCGCACAGTACACACGCAGGCCGCCGCCAAATCGCACGCTGCGCTTAAGGTTCGTGTCGATCTGCCGCTGCCACCCAAAAGTCGGGAGGACATAGAGTACGGCCGGGGCAAGTGGCCTTGCGGAGGCAGGGATCTCGACGACTACCGGCTCGCTCGAGCGGGTAAAGTCGAGTGGCGCGCCGCCATCTTGCTCGAAGTATTCGCGGTACCGCGAGGTGGCGACTGCGGTGTAGGTCACCACGTGGTGCTTGGTATCACCGAAGAACTGGCGCGGTGCGGCCTCGCTCAGCGGCATAGGCAGCGGACCGGGCACACCAAGATAGTCGCCTGATCGCACAAAGGCGATCTGATCATGCTCCGGATCGTAATAGCCGACACGACGGCGATCGGCGCCGCTCGCCTCGAGATAACCCTCTCTGAGTGTACGAAGAGGCAGCTCATCGGCATGCGCTTCATGATGGACAACGGACCACGTGGGCTGGCTCACGTCATCAATCGGATCGTCCCATGCGGACTTTAGGTCGATTTTCGCCGAGCTTGCTCCATGAACCCGAAGGGCCCCGACGAGATAGGAGTCGTTTGCGCCCAACGTGCGCCATCCCAAAATTGGTGCCAGTTCGGTCGGATCAGTGCGGCGCAGGACGGGCGCGGTCTCTAACGAACCTGGCGTACTGGGCCAGCCTACATGCGTGATGCTCAGCGGCATGAATTCGGGCCTGCCAAGCGGCTGCTGCACCGCATGCACGAGGGTAAGCAAGCGGGGCGGCGTGAGCATCCAATGACCGCCTTCGACCGCGAGCTGGAGCACGTCCGCCATATGATCAGCATCGCTGAACGGCCTCAGAGTTTCGGCTGAGGCGCTCGATACGGTGATCTTGTCGATGAATTCCCGCAGCCAGCGCCATTGTCCCATCAGTCGCAGGTTGCTGCTGTTGATGTAGCTGGTGAGTGGCACCGTTTGCATCGTCCCCTTCGCCAGCGCAACCGTGAGAACCCGCTCGTTTGGATCCCATTGCGGCGGTTGATTGCGATTGTTGCGGTCTTCGTCAGCCAGCACAAAGCGGAACGGGAGCACGTTCTGCCAATCTCCTGCTCCGCCAAACCCCACCAATGTCGCGGAGCCGGGCCGAGGATTGGGATCGCTGGGCGTGTTGTACGGCACCGGCCCAGCCGCGCCGCCTCCGGGCGAGACATCGCCGCGCTCGCCGCTTTGGGTTCCCGGCAGATTGCGGAATGCGGCGCCGGCAGACAGTGCATCCGGTATGTAGGGCACGCTATCGATGCGCATGTCGTCGACGATCGGGTAGTCGTTCTCCTTTCCCGCCACTTTGAAGGTTTTCTTCGGCAATTCCGCCGCATCGCGCGCGGCGATCATACCCCATGTGGCGGCATCGCCTTGGAGACGCCCCGCGGCGTCATCGAACATACCAAGATGTTCGCCGAGCTCCACACTCGCTCGTGGCGGCAGGATGTGTCGGTCACCCGCGCTCGTGTCTGCTGAAAGCACATCGTTCTCGACCCCGGCGTTGAATGTCCGGATCACGATGCGATCGACCGCCGATCCCGACCCAGTCACGGCAGCGGCGTCATGGATAACGACGAGAGGAGCGCCCACGGGTTCGTAGCGCAAATAGGTGAAGCCTTCGGAATCCTGCGGCAATGCCATCGCCACGGACAACTGAGCGGTGACCGCATCATTCAAGCTGAGGCTGTTACCCGCGAGGTCGACGGCCCGCGCGCGGAAGCGATACGAACGGCCGAAGCGCAGCGCCGGCAACGATCCAGGTGTGACCTGATAATCCACCTTCATCTTGAACGGCGTGACCGGCTCGTTCTCCCGATAGTCGGCATCGTCGCCATCGGGCGAAATCGCTTTGTCAGGATCAGCGTAGCGGCTGAGATGCTTGCCGGGCCGGCCGGCGCTCAGAACTCCACCCGGCCCAGCGTGCGACGGCTTCATGAAGATAGAGATCGTTCGTCGGCGGTTGAGCGGCCTTGTCGGGCTGAACCGCGGCGAGCTGAACAAATCCTTCGTCGCTCTGAGGCCCAACCGTGACGTCCGCGATCTGGTAAGTCCCATAGCGCTGGTGCAGCGAATGCCACTTCGTTGTATGCGAGTCCCAGACATCGAGCCGATAACCGCGAACGAGGTCCTCGGCATAGAGCGGCCGCGGCTGCGGGCCATTCGCCTCTACGGAATCATTGAATGCTTTCCCCTGTGCAAGATTGTCCAGCAGGGCAGCCGCTCGGCCATCGGCGTAGAGCGTGAACCCGCCTGAACGCAACGCCGGTAATGTCGCCTCGGGATCGAACATCTCGGGATGCGGTGCCGCCTCAGGTCCGGTGGCGGTCGCATTGGCCCCCGGGTCTGGATTGAATGTTTCGGCGAGCATGATCGTCTTGTGCATGCCGCCATCCACATCGACCTGAGCAAGTCCAAATCGTGCGGGATCGAGATTCAACAGGCCGACCACGGCGGTCGGCGCGGAGGGATCCGCCAACACACGTGGCGCCGTAAGGAACAGTCTCTTGCCGCTACCGATGTTGATATGCAGGTAGGCGGTCGAGAGCCCGACTACTTTCGGAGCGCTCGACCACACCCAACCTGGCTCCACGTTGGAAACTGAAATCGCTCCGGGCGCACTTGGCGTCAGCGCAACGAAGTCGCGCGGCAGATCGAGGTCGAACACAAGACCCATCGCGCGCTGTAGCAAAGGGTACGCGTTGAGCGCGCTCAGCACCTGGTGAAAGTCGAACTGCTTTGCCCAATCCGGCTGCAGGTCCGGAGGATCCCGCGGCGTTGGCATGTGGTGAAAGAGGGCAAAACGCCGGGCCAAGGTTTGGCGCGCGTTGGAATCCGCGCTCGGCTTCGCATCGAGACCCTCACCGTCGAGCTCCACGGGTGGCGCGGCGAACAGCCCGTGGGGGACGCGGCCGAGCGTCAGGCGCATCTCGTCGCGCAATGAACGGCCGAGCCTATCGCTCCAATTGACATTCAGACCCGCAATCAACCCCTTCAGCCGCTCTCGCGGTGGATGGCGCAAGTCCCCCTGTGATGTAGGCGCAATGGCAAGGTCGACGCTCGCCTGCTGGTAAATCCACTTCAGCGTGCTCAGGACGTCGCGAACGGGATACGAGATGATGCCGCGATCGGTGTAGTCGTCGAAAACATGAGATTTGACGAGCGTATCGTCGCTAAACAGCTTCTCCCACAGATCCGGCTCGCCCGGCGGCGTAACCGGCACGCGAAGTGTTCTGCCTGCGCACTGGAGTTCAATCGAGAGTCCATCATTGCGAAGATGGCGCACCCAATGCCGAAGGTCGGGAAATGCGCCGAGCATCGACGCTCCGCGAAGCCGCACAGAAATGAAGATAGAGACAGGAAGGGTCGGGCCGTCGAGCGTGAGCGCGCGGGGCATCGCAGTGACGATCAACGTCTGCTCAGCCGCCATAGTGATCTCCAGCCGCTACACGGTGCATTACGCAAAGGCGGATGCGTACTCGTTCCAAGGAGCCGCAGTCCGGTAGAAGTCGATAAAGGTCGGGTCGCCGCTATCGCCGCCGAACTTGCGCTCCACGCTGAGCTCGACGGACGTATGGAAGAATACGACGTCGACCTGGACAGTTAGCGTTGCCCGGCCATAGGCCTTCTTCACGTCCTGGTATGCGAAAGTGAGATTGAACTCGACTGAGATGTGAACGAGACCCAGTACGCTCAGCGAGCCACCCATTCGCAGATAGCCCGCGAGCGTCGCACGCAGCTCGCCGCCCGGATCCTTACGCTGGAGCGAGAAGTAGATTCCCGCCATCACATGCACTTCGCCGCTTGCAACGCCGATGTCGAGGGCCGCCGCAGCGCCGAATTCGAGCGCGACCTCAAGTGCCTTAAGGCCAGCCGTATCCAGCTGCAGGTGGAAGAATCCGCCGCCGCCGAAAATTGCCACGGTGAGCAGGAACGGGTGCGCCCGTTCCGAAACGTTGAAGTCGAAGACTGGCTTGCCGTCCGTGAAAGGTAGCGTCAGGGCCGCACCAAGGCTGACGTCTTTCAGCGCAAACACCCCAATCGCAAGCGGTGGCAACGCGACGGCAAAACCGGCGCGAATGCCGCTCGGCGAGAGATCGAGACTTGGGCCGTCGCCGAACAATCCCGGCGGGATCGCTTTGCGAAGTTCTTCGACGAAGCTCAGATCGCCGGTGAAGGTGATTGGGTTGCCGGGATCCAGCGCGACGGTGACGTCTGGTTTCGCACCGTTGGTCGAGGTGAAGGCGAATTCGGTGAATTTCACCGTCAGCGAATCGAGAATGGTGACTTCGAAGTCGCTCAGTTCACCGTGAAACATGAAACTGCCGGGCTTGCTTCCCCCGGCCAATGGAATGACCTTCGTGATTTCGCCGCGGATGGAGAAATGCGTGTTGTGGGTCGTGAGCTTCGCTGCTCCGACATCCGTGTTTTGCACGCTCGGTGCCCAGTCGAAGGTCGTGGTGACCACCTTGTCCGGTCCGGCTGCTTTGGTCACGGTCCGCATCTGTGGCGCTTGGTCGCCCAGCGCGCCAGACAGAAGCAATTCTGCAAGATCAAAGCTTCCGAACAGCTTCGCGCCGCCCGCCGGAAAAAACTTCGTCGGGTCGAATTTGTCGGTCGCCGCATCATTGACATCGCCCGCTACGGGGCCGTGCTCCCGCGTCAGCGCCGAGACGCCCAGATTTGGTGTGGCAACGCCGCCGGCTTTGTCGGCGCTGAAGTTCACGCCGAGTTGGGTCGGGACGAGAGCGGCTTCGGGATTTGTCGTAACGTACTTGCTCGCATCGTAGTTGGCGATTTCGGCGAACACGCCTGCTCCGGCGTCGAAATCTCCATCGACGTAACCTTTGAACAGCCGGATGGTCGTCGGCTGATTTGTCCCAAGCAGTTCCTGTACCTGCGGAATGCGGACGTTCGCTCTCAACAGACGCGGCGGATCACCTGCCGCATCTACGGCAAAATCCAACGTGTCGGTGATGAGCGCCGTGTTTTCGTTGCGCTTGCCCGGATCGCCATTAGGAGCTGCCAGCGTGACCTTTTGTCCGGCCACGTTGGCGGCGCGCGTGGTCAGATTCTTTGGGTCGTTATATTCATCCGCTACGGGCTTCATCGCTGCTGCGGTGAGGTCCATCTTCGAAACAAACATCAATGGAATCGTGAAGTCGACAGATTTGCCGGCTGCGTCACGCGCGACCGCGTGGAACTTGAATTTCTCGCGAGAGCCGCCAGCCATCACCTCGACCCAGAACGAACGCTGGCTTCCTTTACCGATGAGACTTGGAAAAGCGATGTCCGGTGTCACGCGCGTCGTCAGTTCAACGCGTTTCAGCGGCATCGCGCGGTTGCTGTCGGCGAATGTCTTCACCGGCTCACGAACGACGATGAACATGTGCTGGATGAGGTAGGCACCGATGCCGCCGATCGTCGTTTCGTGGAATTGCCGCTCGGTGACCTTGATCAACGCGGCCTTGTGGCGAAACGGCCAGAGCTCACCTTCGTAGACGATGCGAACGTAATGGTCCCGTCCCTGGGTGGCGACGTGAACCCACTCAGAGAGGTCGAGGATTTCGCCTATCTCGGTGCGTGCGACGGGCAGCTTGAGGTGAAAGTCGGGGACGCGCTGAGCGGCACGGCCCGCTGGCGCACGTGCGATAGGTTGATTGCCGAGTAAGTGATCGGCATTGAACATTTCACCGAAAGCAACCGGCGGAACGCGAACAGTCTTCACTTCATACGGTGGATCCCAATGGCCGCGCGATTTCAGCCATCCCCCCAATGCAGACAGCATGAGCTGCTCCGCCTGGACCGGCTCGGGAAGGTAAGGCCCCTTGAAATGATACTGCAGCGCCCCAAAGCGACTGTGGAGAGATACGGTCTTCTCGACTTGGTATCCGTGGAATGCCGACGTCAGGATGACGATCTGATGCCGATCGTTCTTCGACATCGCGGTGAGGCCGAGATCGTCGTCGGGCGCGGCCGGAGGCGGCGGATTTCCGGGATGATAGTCAGGCGACCAGATCGCACGGAGCGGGGCGGTGTCGTTGCGCGATAATTCCGTGATCTCTCCGTCAGCTTCTTTCCGCGCAAGGCGTGTGTGCCACAGTTCCGTCCAGCCGCGGGGGGCAAACGCGGAGCGGCGGTGCTGCCAGCTCACCGTGTCGTTAGGCGAGATCCACAAGCGGTAAGGCAACTCGATCGCCGTCTCGATCGCGGACGGTTGGCGGATCGCAGGAGCCGACGCGATTTGCGCTGGTGTCGGGTTTGCCGGAATTGTGGCGATCGGGTTCACCTGCAACCGCAGGTGCGACCAATCGAGCAGTCCCTCGACGGTGAATGGGATTCGCGCTTCGTCAGGCACGGCAAAAACAAGCCGGCTCGGGTGAGAAAGTTGTGCCGCGGTGCTTGCATTTGGGCCCAAGCCGCCGGGAGCGCTCAGGGGATCATTGCCCGACGTCGGATCGGGCGGATGGTTTTTGCCCTCGGACGGTACTGGAGACGACTGGAAGAAGGCAGTTTCAGCGATCGTCTGGGGAGGGAAGACGAAAGTCAGGAATGCGGGCGATGCCGCATCATCGACAACAAGGATTGGGTGCTGCGGGTCGCTCTTGTCGAGCCGAAGGTTCTGCCAATCGACGGTGAGGTTCAGTAGGTCATCCGGCCGGACGAGCGCAGCAACGGTCATGGCGAGGCCCCTCTCGCGTGAACCAAGGCCGAGTGCGCTGCTTCGTATGAAAGAAAAGAGTCTTTCCGATGACGGCAAGCGCACTTTGCACCCGATGCAAGGCCGCTATACGACACCGCCCCGATATGCTAGCAAGCTCCGTTCCCGGAAGAACGCACACCGCCGTTGTGGAAGCCTCCGGCGCAGCAAACCCTCGAGTACCAGTGTTGAAGTTCACTGTGCCTTGTCACCGACCTTGGCAGGCCGAGATTTGACGTGGTGCAGACTGTAGTCACACATGGCAGAGGAACTCCTCTGACGTTGCGAAGCCCCCACCGGCGCGTGAGGACGTGACGCGCCATCGTCGCCTTGATCTCCTGACTAATATTAAGCGCGCTTGAGCCGGGCGGAGCGACCGCCGCTCATCTACTGCCTTGCCGCTTTGTGGATAACCGCGGCCGACTCCATTTCCGCGCTGGCCACGGGGACCCACTTGGACATCACGGCGACCGACCAGATCAGGCCAATCGCGACCACGACGGCGATACCGATGCCTGTGCGCATTTGCATCCCCTCTGCGTCGCGTTGCATCCCACGACCTTTTGGAAGAGCAATCACCGCTCCGAGGGCCAACCGCCTAGTGCTGCTTCGCATGATTTGCCTCCCATCCACTTAGGACCACGCGCCCGGTGCGGGAAAGCGAATGTGAAGTAGCTCACACAAAAAGCGGCGAGAGGCGGAATCCAAAAAATAAAAGCCCAGCCGGACGATATTTCGGTCCGGGGGATCGAACTGGGGCCGGCAGTAGCTCCCCGTATATTTTCCTGCCTGATCGTGGGTGCTCGTCGATGGCCGGCTATGCCTGTTGCCGTGACTCGGCTGCGGCCGCTGGTTCAAAATTCACCGAGCCGGTGACTTAGGTCGCAGGCTGCTCACTCGCCCTCGGCAGGCCAGAAGCCGCCCAGGCTGTCGAGCAGCTCCGCCGCGTCGTCCGGCGAGAGCATCCGGCCGAACACGTCAGGCGACATGGCCAAGGCCAAGTCGCCGAGGTCACGACCTTCGACGAAGGTCGCGCCATCGTCGATCCCGTCGGCGGCGGCACGCGTGCGCGCAGTCGTCAGGTCCGGCGCCTTCAAGACGACAACGCCGGCCGGACTGCCGTTGCGGCTGTAGGTGAGCCAGAACGCAGGCATGGGCGAAATCTACAGTCCCGCCTGTGCTGCGCAAGGCCCTGCCGGGCGCTCGGTCGTGCTGGCCGCCCCGCTGTCAAGTTCGGTCGCAAGCGCTCTAGCAGGCTGCTGAAAAACTCTCTCGACGGCAAGAGCTGATCGTGATTCCGTTGTATTGGACCACGGCGGGGTGATTTGCGATGCGCGGCGAGCAACGAGGATCAGAGGGGCTGTTTTCGTATATCCGGCTGGAGGAGCGGGTCGCACCGGACCACCCATTGAGGGCGATCCTGGTTCTGGTGAATGAGGTGCTTGCGGCGCTGTCGGATCGGTTTGACGAACTCTATTCGCATATGGGGCGGCCTTCGATTCCGCCGGAATATCTTCTGCGGGCCACACTGCTGCAGGCATTCTTCACCGTGCGCTCAGAACGGCAGTTGATGGAACAAATCAACTACAATCTTCTGTTTCGCTGGTTTGTCGGTCTGTCGATCGACGACGCCGTTTGGGACGCTACGGTCTTTACGAAGAACCGTGACCGGCTGCTGGAAGCCGATGTGGCGCGTGAATTCTTGTCCAGCTTGCTGTCGCTGCCGAAGGTGAAGCGGCTTCTATCGAGCGATCACTTCTCGGTGGACGGAACGCTGCTGAAGGCTTGGGCCTCGATGAAGAGCTTTCGGCCGAAGGACGGGAGTGACGGTCCGTCCACGGGCGGCCGCAATGGCGAGCGTAACTTCCACCGTGAGAAACGATCGAATAAGACCCACGAGAGCACGACAGATCCTGATGCCAAGCTCTACCGCAAGGGTGACGGCCAGGAAAGTCGGCTGTGCTACATGGGCCATGTCCTGATGGAAAACCGCAACGGTCTGGCAGTTGCTGGCGACGTGACGCAAGCGACCGGCACAGCCGAGCGCGAGGCAGCCCTCACCCTCATCGACAATCATCGACCTGCCGAGCAGCGGATCACGCTCGGCGCCGACAAAGCCTACGACGTGGTCGAGTTTGTCGAAGCGCTGCGTGAACGCGAAGTGACGCCCCACATCGCGATCAACGGTCACGTCACCAAGACGGGCAAGATCCGCAGGACGGCAGTGGACGGTCGCATCACCCGACATCCCGGCTACGCGATCAGCCAGGTCATCCGCAAACGTATCGAAGAAATCTTCGGCTGGACCAAGCCGATTGGAGGATTGGCACAGGTCAAAGTTCGCGGGCTTGCCAAGGTGCAAGCCGTCTTCATCTTCGCAATCCTGGCCTACAATCTCGTGCGGATACCCAAGCTTCTGGAGGCCACATGCGGCGCGGCGCCAAGAGCGCGCTGATCGGCAAGTGGCGGATCATCGAGATGGAGCTCTGGGACAGTGATTACTTGGATATGGTTGAGCCCGCCTACATCCAGTTCCAAGCTAACGAGCTCGGTGAGTTCAAGTTCGGATGCGTGATCGGCGGTCTCGATTGCACCCTCTTTGCCCCTGCCGCCGACTTCACTTGGCAAGGCTCCGACGAGATGGACCCGGTCTCCGGAGATGGATGGGCCGAACTCGACGACGATGGTACGATCAACGGCGAAATCAGCTTCCATCTCGGCGACGAATCAGCCTTCAAAGCTCGCAAATGGTGACTTCTTCAGCAGCCTGCTAGGGCTCCCTCACCCGATTGCGGTATGCCGAGGCCGCCACGCATTTTGCCAATGCGGCTGCAGTGTTTCCACGAACGAGCGCTCACGAAGACAAACGGATTAGCTACCTCGAGAAAGAAGCAAACGCCCTGTACCAGCAAGGAGACGAGTTCGGCGACAACCCCGCCATGCTTTCCGCAATCGAGCGACACAAGCGGCTGGTAGAGCTGATCCCCCGCGAGCGCGGGCCGCTCGACTGGGCCAAGGCGCAGAACAATCTCGGGAATGCGTTGGGAGCGCTCGGCGCGCGCGAGAGCGGCACGGCGCGACTGGAGGAGGCGGTCGCGGCCTATCACGAGGTGCTGAAGGAAATGACGCGCGAGCGCGTGCCGCTCGGTTGGGCCATGGCGCAGAACAATCTCGGCACTGCGTTATTTAGGCTGGGCCAGCGCGAGAGCGGGACGGCGCGGCTGGAGGAGGCGGTCGCGGCCTCTCGCGAGGCGCTGAAGGAACAAACGCGCGAGCGCGTGCCGCTCGACTGGGCCATGACCCAGAACAATCTCGGCATTGCGTTATCGTCGCTCGGCGAGCGCGAGAGCGGCACGGCGCGGCTGGAGGAGGCGGTCGCGGCCTATCGCGACGCGCTGGAGGAAAGGACGCGCGAGCGGGTGCCGCTCGACTGGGCCGCGACGCAGAGCAATCTCGGCGTTGCGTTGGGAATGCTTGGCGCGCGCGAGAGCGGCACGGCGCGGCTGGAGGAGGCGGTCGCGGCCTATCGCGAGGCGCTGAAGGAGAGGACCCGAGAGCGCGTACCGCTGCAATGGGCCGAGACGCAGAACAATCTCGGCGCTGAGTTGCAAACGCTCGGCGAGCGCGAGAGCGGCACGGCGCGGCTGGAGGAGGCGGTCGCGGCCTATCGCGACGCGCTGAAGGAATGGACACGCGAGCGCGTGCCGCTGCAATGGGCCGCGACGCAGAACAATCTGGGCGCTGCATTGCAAGCACTTGGCGAGCGCGAGAGCGGCACGGCGCGGCTGGAGGAGGCGGTCGCGGCCTATCGCGACGCGCTGAAGGAAAGGACGCGCGAGCGCGTGCCGCTCTACTGGGCCGGGACGCAGACCAATCTCGGCAATGCGTTGCAAAGGCTCGGCGAGCGCGAGAGCGGCACGGCGTGGCTGAAGGAGGCGGTCGCGGCCTATCGCGAGGCGCTGAAGGAAAGGGCCCGCGAGCGCGTGCCGCTGCTATGGGCCACAACGCAGAAAATCTCGGCGCTGCGTTGCAAGCGCTCGGCGCGCGCGAAAGCGGCACGGCGCGACTGGAGGAGGCGGTCGCGGCCTATCGCGAGGCGCTGAAGGAAATGACGCGCGAGCGCATGCCACTCGAGTGGGCCTTGAGTTTTGGGAATGAAGGCGTTGCGCTGATGCTTCTCGCCGAGCGGAGGCGGGACGCAGCCGTGGCCAAGATCGCGCTCAGCCAGATCAATACAGCATTCGAGACGATGCGCGATGGCGGCCATGCGCCATACGCGGCCTATTATGAAGAACAGCTTCCCAGGGCACGCGCCATCGTCGCGCGGCTGCGCGGGCGGTGAGACGCACTCCATGAAGCGTCATCTCTTATAGTTGCAGCACTGGGCATGTCCTTCTTCGCGTCGAATACGACTGCCTATGCTCAGGTTAAGGCGGATAGCGGCAGCATTGCTATCGGCGGCAGCGTTACTAGCTCGACGGTCATCATCGGCATCCCACAGGAGAAGGTGGACGAGATTGTTCGCGACGCGAAGCGCCCGCTGGAAGAACTGACCACCCAATAGCGAGAAAACATCGCTCTACTCAAAGAAAAACTGGACCTCAATGAACGTCAGGTGCGTGCCGCGCTGGGTATTCTTGGCGAGAACGATATTCCCCGGAACGCCTAGCCGCCCGGCTCGTCCAAATCGCTGAAAGCTTCAAGACGCTTCGGGAAACGGCATCGGCTCAGCCCGGGATGATCCCAAAATCGCTGCCCCGAAAGCCGATGCGCAGAAGGCCATCGACACAGGCGAACTGGCCAAGGCGGATGCGCTGCTCGCGGATGTCGAAACGGAGCAGGGGCGTGCTCTGGATCGCCTCGCCGTCAGCGCGGCTGAAACGTCAGCCCGACACGGTGAAATCGCCCTCACACGATTGCGGTATCGCGAGGCTGCCACACACTTCGCGAACGCGGCTGCCACGTTTCCCCCGAAGAGCGCCTACGAGGACAGGAGGATTGGCCATCTTGCAAGAGAGGCACACGCTTTCTACCGGCAGGGGTACGAAGTTGGCGACAATGACGCCTTACGTTCAGCAATCGACCGGTCCAGGCGCCTGATTGCATTGGACCCGCGTGAGCACCGGCAATTGGCCCAAATCCAGGAAATTCTAGGCAACGCGCTAATCGTCCTTGCGAGCGCGAGGGCGGGACGGCGAAGCTCGAAGAGGCTGTTGCCGCCTATCGCGAGGCGCTGAAGGAAAGGACCCGTGAGCGCGTGCCGCTCGAATGGGCCTGGACGCAGAACAATTTGGGCAATGCGCTCCGGCGGCTTGGCGAGCGCGAGGGCGGGTCGGCGAAGCTCGAAGAGGCTGTTGCCGCCTATCGCGAAGCGCTGAAGAAATGGAGGCGCGAGCGGGTGCCTCTTGATTGGGCGAGGACCGGAAGTTGGAGCTTGGCGATGGTCTCCCGCTCGAAGAGCGCGCCGCGTTCACACGGCAGTCTGCAAGCTTGCCGACATAGCTGTGAGCTTTCAGTAGGTTGTCCATCCGGTTCTGACCGAGGAAGCTGAGGTTGCTGATGCTTCAGATTCCAAGGGAGAACCGGATGAACATGCATAAGAATGCCCGGCTGACGCCGCGCGGTCGAGAGCGCATTGTACGGCAGGTCGCGAGCGGACAGACGCCGGAGGCCGTTGCCGAAGCCGCAGGCATCTGCCCGCGGACGGACATAGCTAGCTTATTGCCTCTTGCGCTCCCCCCCCCTGGTTGTTGCATCGTTAGAGCTAGGGTAGCTATCATATAAAGAGCCATTCTCGCGGTATTAATCGTGCTTGCGGAGTGTGCCGGCCGTGATCCGCAGCCGGTCGCCACCGTTCAGCCAACGGACAGCACGGCGACGTGTGCGATCATCACGGCCGAAATAGAAGCGAACAACATCAAGGTGAAGGAGCTCGCTGGCGAAGAGGGCGCCGAGGTCGCTCAGACGTCGCCGCTGGCGTGGCAGGATCGTGGCAGTTAAAACTGGTCCAGCGCCGACGCGTATTGCATTACACTGGGTCGCGATGGGCCGAGTGCATTCATGAGCCCTCTCGAATCGAACGAAGCCCTGGAGGGCATGCTGGTTCGTACCCTTCGCCGCGAGTCGTCACCTTAACTCCTACTTATCGCATGTCGTCGAGCTCGCGTGGGAGCACGTAATAGGTAAGCGGCGGCTCTCCGGTACGAAGAATGAAGCCGCGTCCATTGTGATTGCCGGTTCGGCACATCCCGACGCTAATACCATCTTTGCAAGTGGTGATCGAACGATCACGGTCGGACTGGGCGACGTGGCCCGCTTCGGTCAGGGTTGCCTTGAGCTGTCGGAGCATCTGACAAAGAGTTATGCTCTTCGGACGGGCGTAGGTGACTTGCAGGGACCTTCGGCCTTCGTTTCCTTGGCCGACTTTCCGAGAAGGGCCCTTAAGGTTGCTTCTGGTTCGGAGCCTGACGGTTACCAGCTGCCACTTGATGAGCACCTTATGCTGCGTACCGAACGGGCCTTGTCAAATGCACCACAGCCGGAGGAACCGGGTCCAGTACCAATTTTACCTTTTGAGGCTCGTGGGACGCGGGCAGCATGCCGTGACTATGAGTTCTTTTTGCGTCAGCCAGATGGTCCTTATCTGATCCAACTCTATCATCGCATCCTTGGCGATGCGCTGACACTAACTCTCGCGCATGAGCTTGGGCACTTGGCGCTGGGCCATCTCGAGAACCAGCCAACGACACTCAGCCAGCGACGACACATGGAGGCGGAGGCGGATTCTTTCGCAGCCGAGCTCCTCGAGGAAGGGGACTGGACGAGGCTGCAGGCGGCTCTATGGGTCTTCTGGCTGCTTCACAACAAAGAGCAGCCTGGGGCCGATGTTCTCTCGCATCCATATAGTCGCGATCGCATACAGCTACTAAGCAGGGCGATTGCCGTTCGGGGCTGTCCGCGGAGCATTCGAAACGAGTTGAACAACATCCTCCAGACGCTGACCGTATTCCATTGCAAAGAGTCTTTATCTGCTGCCTATGGACCCGCCGAGACAACAATCGAGTTCGTCCTTTGATCTCGATGCCCTCAATATCAGGATGACAGCCGCGTCAGCCACTCAGCGCGACACAGAGTTTACCTATGGTCAACGTCTAAATGAAGTGTTCGAGTTGCGCCTTCGATATCGCGACCCGATCGATAAGGATCACGAATATGCCAGCGGTGTGGTCCACCTTGTTACAATGAAGCGCCCGGGATGGTGTCAGATCAGAGGCGATCAAACGATGCACGGGTTTCTGTTTCGGGTTCCGCCTCCACCTTGTTGGCGACAACTAGCGCCAGGAGGAGTGCTCGAACTAGTCTCTCTTGTGAAAGCGCGGGAACCGCAGGCGACGGAGTTTGCAAAGCGCACCGCAAATTCGGTTGATTCTGCCAAATCACGCGCGACAGGTTCCAAGGATGTCATCGACCTGTTGCGGATTCTGCACTGGCCTCAGCCTTTGGACGCTCTTCTGGCCATATCCGATTTGAGAACCGGCGCTCCTTTGAGTGGTCGCGACCTGAATGATCTGCTGGAGTGGGCTCAGTGGTGTGAGGATTATGGTTACGGCAACGAGGCCATCGCATTGCGTTCGCTTGTCGTCGCAGAGGCGCCAGAGATCGCTGGCTACGAAACCGCAATTTCGACCATCGAAACGCTCCGTGATACTGGTGAGCTGCAACGCGCCGGGGAATTGGCAGGAGCATACCTTTCGTCCATTCAGGGTCTACGCCCCGGCATGGCAGTGACCATCTGCGAGGCCGCTCTCGAACGGAGAGAACTTCTACTGGCCTTTGATGCCGGTTTTGTCGAAACCCAGGGCTGCGGTGAGGAATCTAAATTTTTTGAGCGCGCGAAGGCGCTTTACTTTCGTTGCCTCGCTGATTCAAGCTCGGTCGAGATGGCTACCCTACGCCGATGGTTTCACTTGTATGGCGCATCATCGGCTGGTCTCGGAGTGATAGCTCGGGTACGTCGGAAGCGATTGGAGAGGACCGTGCCGCTGCTGGAGGGTCTGGTCCAGGCATGCGACGGCTTGATCTCTATAAGGCAGCTATGGGCGGAGCTGCACGCATCCCTTGGCCAGCTTGGTGACTCGATTGCTGAAGACAAAGCGCGCCGTGAGTATGCAAATCTGATCGAGGACTACCCATGGTTTCCACCCGCGTTAATTCAGGCTTCGTACTTGGCCTGGCGAAGGGGTGAGAAAGAGACAGCGCATGACCTCTTTCGCCGCGCTGAGGAACTGGCGCCACGTCATCAGCAGGTGAAGGAGGCGAGGCAGCGGCTGTTCCAGTGACCTAGGACATCGATCTCTTCAACGGAGGAAGTGCACGATGGAAATACGATGGCATCCTGCCGAGCCTCATCATAACGAGACCACTGCGGCGCTAAAGACCGAGGGCGCGCAGGTGCGCGACCGGATGGGGTTGGAACCTCTGACAACGATCACGGTGATCGCGGCGGGTGCAGTCCTGGTCCGCGCCCTGATGAGGCTCTATAAGGACGCTCGCTACAAGGGCGTCATCATCGACATTACCCGCAAACCCGTGGAGGTTCGCGAGATGTCTGGGTGGCCCCGACAGCAGGTCCTACTCGTCTCAGCTGAGGGTGCTAAGTTTATCGAAGTGGGTGACACCGCCTCAGGGCTCGAGAATCTCAACCAGCTCACGAAACTGTTGGACAAAGTATAACGGCGGGTTGAAGGGACAGCTTGCGCGTCGCTCTTAGCCGACCAGCACACACGCCTCTCGCAGCCTCGCTCCTTCGCGCGTCAAGCGCCACAGGTACCGGGGGTTGCCTTGCCCAGCGAACCGGCGCACGAGCTCCGCGGCTGGATCGTGGTCGAGATTCAGGGCGCGCTCGACGAACGCTCGGGGCTCGAGCCGGTGGCGGTACGCGGGCGCCCGGACCTGCGCTGTATCTCCGAAACGGGAAGCCATTCGTCTTGCGCCATGGCCATCAGCACCGCCGCGTTGTGCCCGGTCAGGCGTGGCATACTCGGCACCACGCGTCCGAGGGCATCTCGAGGTTGGTCTTTCAGCACCCCGGCGCGCCCCTGCTTTGCTCGGCGCGCCTCATGCCATTTCTCGGCGGCCTCCTTCGCGCGCTCCCGTGCCCGGTGCTTGCGCAAGGCTGACGCAGGGGCCCCCCTGGTCATGACCGCCCGCCGTGCGCCGCGGCGGCGGCGAGGCAATACGGTGGGTCAAATTTGGAAGCCGATTGACACAACGGGGGGAAGTCGGTCGTCGCGCCAAAACGCGGGCCTATATCACCACCGTTTCCAAACAGGCGATGTCATGGCTGAGGGAAAGAACTTACTGGAACGGCTGCCCGATCTAACCGTCGAGGACCTTGAGGCAATTGCAGGTGCAGTGGGCGTCGGCCCTTCAGGGCTCCTGACCAAGTATCGCTACTACCGCGATGCCGCACGCGACCCAGTTTACATAGGTCTCTTGGACTACGAGGTTGTCATCGACAAACTGCGCGACCTGCTCTTTTGGCCTCAAGCCCGCAGTGGAGGTCCCGCGGGGGTGCCCCCCATAAGCCAGGATGCCGCGCAACGTCCTCCACGGTCAAACAACGGTCGCGGGCTTTACCGCTTTTTTGAAGCTAGGGCCGGCCCGTCATCGGCTGAAATCGAACGGAAAAAGGAGGCTCATTTCGGCGGGCGTGGCAGCAATTCGGGGACGCGACCCGCGAACGTCCGACGGACGCTGCTGGCGTCTCGCGCGGCTTTGCCAGCTTGGGCTCCGCAGACCGTTACATTCCCCAAGTCGCCAAAGCAGCTTCAGCCGCCGCAGGGTCATCCTTGATCCTGTAGACCGTCTGCCGGGTGAGCCCTGTGGTCCTGGCGACCTCGCCAACGTCTGCGGATTTCCCCAGCATCGCCTGGGCACTCTCGAACTGCTTGCGGCTGTAGCTGGGCTTGCGTCCCTTGTAGGCCCGCGCGTCACCGTTGGCCCTCGCATGCGCGATGCCGGCACGCTGCGCTTCCTTCGTGGCTTCCGCTTGCGCCTGTGCAGTTGCTGCCATGAAAGCGATCAGAGCGTCACGGATTGCGCACTGCATGGCGTCCGTTGTCGCGCCATCGAACGTGATGCCGTTGATCACCGTGCGGATTACTACGCCCCGCCGCATGAACTCTCGGATGGTCTCGCAGATGTCCTGGTAGTTCCTGCCGAGGCGGTCCACCCAACGCACGACCAGGGTGTCTCCGTTGCGGAGTAGGTCGAAGAGGCGGCGACCCTGGGGACGTTCGGCCAGCTTGGTGCTGACGCCGGACGCGCCTTCGTCCCAGACGACCTGGTCGAGTTTGAAGCCGGCCTTCTCAGCTTGTGTGCGCTGGTGCTCGATAGTCTGCTCGCTGGTGCTGACGCGAGCGTACAGGATAGTGGCCATGATCGACCCCGTGCATTCCGTTAGGGTTATGCCGTTGGTATCACGTCCGTTGATTCCCTGTCAAATTCAACGGACTCAGAAGCCGCAGGAGTCCGCAGAGACCTCTGAGGTGTGCCCATACGGACGCGGCGAGCGGCGCGACCAGAACCGGGGCGGCGCGCTGGAAAGGGCAGCGCGGCGCACGCGACGCTAGCGTTACAGCCCAACTCATGCTTTTACCGACCCGACTGAGAGGCTCGTATGAACGCACCACCGCTTACCAGGGATACGGTCTTCGTCGCAGGCGGCCAGCCTTCCGTGACTTACGTGGAACGCGAGCAGCTTCACATCGAGCGAAACTTGGCCAGAGCGCTTGCCAGCCCCAACCAGATCGTTTCGCTCGCTGGACCTACCAAGTGCGGAAAAACCGTGTTGTGCCGCAGAATTCTTGGGGAACGCGAGTACATCTGGTTAGATGGCGGTCAAGTCGCTACAGCAGCACAGCTTTGGGAGAAGGCTTGTTACGAGCTTAATTACCCATCCGAGGTAACGAAGGGCGCTGGAGATAACGTGAGCGGCCAAGCTCGGGTGTCCGCGTTCTTCCTCACGGCCAGTGGATCGCGACTGAGTTCGACGGAAACGACGCGAACTTACAAGATCGACTCAATGGCAACGGCGCTCCGCCATCTGATCGAGCGGAGCGTTATCCTTGTCGTAGATGACTTCCACTACATTCCCGAGGGACCGCGACTGGAGTTGCTTCGCAACATCAAGGGTGCGGTGTTCAATGGACTCAAGGTCTTGCTCCTGTCCGTCACACACCGCGCTTTCGATGCTATTAAATCAGAGACAGAACTGACGGGGCGGTTTACGGCCATCACAGTCCCTGAGTGGACGACGGACGACCTCGTGAAAATCCCGGAGAAAGGATTTTCTGTGCTTAACATGAGTTGCAGTGGTGAGTTGGTGAAGAAGCTGGCGGAGGAAGCTCAAGAGAGTCCGTTCTTAATTCAGAAGTTTTGCTGGGAGATTTGCTACGACTTGGGAGTCTACGCGCGTGCTGCCGACATCATGAAGGTGCCGAGCGATTACCAGCTAACGGAACTGTACACAAGAATTGCCCACGACTCCGGGCTGCCTATTTACCAGAAGCTCGTTGCTGGGCCGCAGGCTCGTAAAGAGCGTCTAAAGCGCCCACTGCGCTCAGGGTCAGAGGCCGATGTGTATGAAGCAACGCTGTTCGCAATCGCTCAGAGTGGACTCAAGAGCGCTCTGTCATACGACGAAATTCGCGGTCAGTTGAACCTCCTCTTGGCCGACAAGGTTCCGCAGAAGCATGAAGTTACTTCAGCGCTCAAACATCTCTCCCGCATTTCTGCAGAGGCCGGCACAGAACGAGGTATGGACTGGGACGATAGCAAGCGGATGCTGCACATCACCGATCCGTATCTGAGGTTTTATTTGCGTTGGCAGGTACGCAAAACGCAAGACACTGCGATGTTGGCTTGATTCCGAGATGCAGAGCGCTTCTCCACGGTACGCGGCTCAGCCCCCCAAGATGCCGGTTGAAAGAGGTGGCCAATCGTCTCTCCAATAAGCTAGTGGACACTTTCATCGTGAGGTCGTCATGAGCAATCGAGCGATAAGTTTTCTCAACGATTGGGCAACCGAGCACGTCAATGCCATACCCTATCCAGATCATCTGGCTGAAGCGCAAAAGCTTGCCAAGGAATGCGTAGCCGATGCCATAAACGCTGGTATTGGCGAACAGGAACTGGAAGAGGACCTCGGACAGGATTTAGTGAGCGAGTTGCGTGATCGGCTTGAAGCTCGCGCTGATGACGAGGTCACCCGATTGGCAAAGGGCGAATAGAACGCCATACACGGTTGCGACGTTAGCATCGCAGGGCGCACGGAACGACGTGCGAAGTGCTACACCTCGCGCTACACAAAGCCGCCCATAAGGATGAAAGCATTAGGGACTCGAACTCGAAGCCCTTTCGTCAACAGGGTCTGTACCTGCGACATGTACCTATGAGTCCAAGCTCGCTCCTCTAACTTCTTGTTCTTGCAATGAAAATCCTATACGGCGCTGGCTG
>CAWGEH010000003.1:0-204377 GCA_963821505.1 uncultured Alphaproteobacteria bacterium | reverse complement strand
ACTCGAACCCCTGTTTTCGCCGTGAGAGGGCGAAAACAGCGTTGTGCCTATATCGTTGAATTTGAAAGTGTACTGAGACCATACGGGGAAAGGCTTTGCGGGAAGCAAACCCCTCACCTCACCACAATCCGTCCTCCCACCACCGTCCTCACCGTCCCAATACTCACGATGTAATCGATCACCTCGTACGCCAGCGTCGGCGAGTTGGCGACCGGCAGCACCGGCGTGATGTCGCGAAACATGACGTAGTCGTCGCCGCCACGCGCCATGAAGTCGTTGGTGGCGAGCGAATAGGTTTTTGCGGGATCGAGCGGCGCGTCGCCGACCTTGACCGACGTGACGCGGCTGCCGGGCGGGCGGCTCACGTCGGCCTCGACCACGAGCCCGGAGACCTGGGGAAAGCGGCCGCTGGGATTGGGCAGTTTCGAGAGCCCGTTCTCGATCGCCGCCTTGAGCGCGGCGCCGCTGACGCCCAGGGTCACGAGGCGGTTGCCGAAGGGAAGCTCCTCGAGGATGTCGCGCCGCGTGATCGCCGTGCCGGGGGGATAAATCTTGGCGCCGCGGATGGCGCCGCCGTTGGTCATCGCCACCTCGGTCTGCGCCGACCAGCGCATGCCATCGGCGATGAGATCGCCGATGGCGGCCTCGCGCGTGCGCACCGTGGCGGTGCGGCTGTCGAGCTCGACCGCAGTGGTGCCGATCGGCGTATCGAGCTGCTTGCCGAGCTCGTCCTCGAACTTCGTGACCACCGCCGCGACCTCGGGATCGGGCGTCACCGTCGCGGTGTCGATGACGCGGAACTGCGGCCACCAGGCGACGCTGCGCTTGCCGTCCTCGTCCTTGACGTCGATCGCGACGTCGATGGCGGTGACGTAGTGGGCGTCGTAGTTCGATTCGACCATGGCGGCGTGGCCGTCATAGTTGATGAAGAGATCGTGGGTGTGGCCGGTGAGGATGAGGTCGACCGCATCGCTGCGATAGAGCTCGTCACCCTGCTCGCGGGTGACGTGCGCGACGGCGACGACGAAGTCGGCGCCCTCGCGGCGCAGCTCCCGCGCTTGCGCGATGAGTGTCGCGACCGACGGCAGGAATTTGAGGTCGCCGGGGTCGGACGCGCGCGGGCTGTCCTCGTAGGTCGCGCCGGTGAGCCCGATGCGCACGCTGCCGACGGTCACCATCGAACGGTCCTTGAAGTCCGGCAGCGGCGCGCCGTCCGCCGCGCGCAGGTTCGCGGCGTAGCGCGGAAATTTGGCCTCGGCCATGCGCTCGAGGAAGACGGCCTTGCCGAAATCGTATTCGTGGTTGCCGGGCGTGAAGATGTCGGGCCGCACCATGTTGGTCAGCGTCATGATGCTCGCGCCCTGGTCGATGCCCGACATCAGCGAGGGAGAGAGCGTATCGCCGGCATGGGCGAAGATCGCCTGCGCGCCGGCGGCGCTCGCCCGCGCGCGCTCGGCCTTGACCACCGCCGCCAGGCGGGCGAAGCCGCCGCGGCGCCGGCCGTCCGCCATCAGCTCATCGCCAATCAGATAGATGTCGTTGACCAGGATGAACGTCACCTGTGCCGTGGCGGCCCCCGGCTGCGCACCGGCAAAGCGGAGTGCGCCGAAGGGCACGAGCAGAAGGCCGGTGGCGACGCGGCGGGTGATCAGCATGGAATCCACATCGGGGGGATGCGGCTGCGTGCTTAGCGCATTTTCCCCGGCCGGTCATTCCGGTTCCACGGCGCGGTCATTCCGGGGCGCAACCGATCTCGGGTTTATCCGAGATCGGCACTTGATATGCCCAAGTCGGCGATAGCCGACTTGGAAGAGGCGCAGAACCCTCCACGGTGTCATTCCTGAAATCAGCGGAGAGTCAGCGCGTCCCGCGGGATGACGGCAGAGCATTCGCGGGCCGATCGCGCGAAACCGGCCTGGGCAGGCGTACGCAGCCACTTTCGACTAGCGCATGTTCCGGAAAAGTGGGAATCGGTTTTCCGAAGAGAACATGCGCAGAATTGAAGATCTAGAGCGCATCTCGATTCGACCCAATCGGGATGCGCTCCAGCTTGTCGCGTTCCACGCTCCGCCCGTTGGTCGGCTGTGGGCGAGGATCATGGCTGTGGACGCAAGCTCATGCCCGAAAGTTGCGCCAGTTCTTGCGCCGTCAGCTTCCATTTTTGGCTTTGGGCCGCAAGCTCGATGAACGTCTGATGGAGGGCGCTTCGGGCTGCCTGGACCATTTCGGTGTCGTCGAAGTCCCTGACGTTCAGAAGCATCGGGAGCTGGAAACTGATAGGCGGGCGGTCGACCTGAAACGTGATGCGAACCTGCCCATCCTGCTCGCCCCGCCCAGCGACCTCGATGCGCGCCACGGTGATCTCGAATTTGCTCATTCCATCAGGACTCTTGCTCGTCATCCTTATGATTGTGAAGGAAGCGGGCGATCGCGCGCTTGAGCGGCGTTGCTTGCTGCAGATCGCCCATGGCACCGGCGCAGTCGAAGAGCTCCCGTTGGAGCTTCGTGGGTACGGTATTCCAGCGCATGATCACTGCCGCGCCCAGGCACTTCAAGATTTGTTCGTCTTCCTCGGCAAGCGCCGTACGGTTGTCGCTGTTCTTGATCCGTTGAATCGTCTGATCGATATGGACTGCCATCCATTCTTCGTTTTCCGCGAGCGTCGTGTACGTCCGCTCGAGATCGCGAAATTCACTCGCTTCGTTCGGCGAACTCGGCGTCTTGGTGAGCAATGCCTTGAATTCGGCTGCTTTCGCCCGGAATCGGTCTGCAGAGAACATGTGACACGCCTTTCCGTGGCAGGCGGACCAAGGGTCTCCTGCCACCGGCCCCGTGAGGCATCTTGTCGGTCGATGGAGACGTATATGGGGACGATCGGGTCAATTAGCGAGATCGGCAGTTCAAACATTCGCTCGTCGTTGGGCGAACGCTCGATTGAACTCGCACCGCCCGCCCCCGACGACCTACCTCGCGGAGCTGGCGGCGAACAGTCCGGCATCAATGTATCCGGTCTCCGAGTGCAACGTGTCGCGTTCCGGGCCATCCTGGATATCAGCGAGCATCCGATCTCATTTGGCCGCAGCGGCCGCTCGATGAAATTACTCTACGGACCGTGAACTGCTTCACACTGACCCGACACGCCAGGCGACATCTAGCAATGTGCAAGCGCTGGCCGCTCGGCCTTCCCCGCTGATGCAGATTTACAGACCATATTTGTTATAAGGGATTTGCAACATGAAAACGCTCGTCACCAGCTTGGTCGGGCGATCCGAGGAATATCGCGCCCAGGCGGCTGAGTGCCAGGGGATCGCCAACCGCTACCCCGACCTCATCAAACAGCAGTACGAGGACCTCGCGCGTCAGTGGCGGGCACTCGCCGAGCGGGGCAATGGGCCATAGAGCAATGATCCCGAAAAGTTGCAGACTTTTCGGATAAGATCATGCGACTCAACAAATGCTCTAGAAGCGCGCATCTGCAGGTGCTGGCCGCTCGACCTTTCCCGCTGATTCAGAGACCGATGCAAGAAGTTCCGCTCAGTCGTATCATTTGAGCGCGGCTGACTTCGGTGCCTGCAACAGCGTGTAACACGCGTCCACCAGGGCGGAACTCGGGTACGATTCACCCGGGAGGGTCACGAGCTCCTTGGGGAATTCGTCCCGACGCTTCCACAGAGTTCGACTTTCGAAAGCGCGACTTCCTTCGCCGCGGCATCCGGCAGTGCGCGGAATTTGTCGGCGCACACCGGTGCCAGCGCGGTTACGACCGCGAGCTCCGAGCGCTCTTTTGCCACCTTGTCGACGGTGCTGCCGAGCGACCAGCCGCCCCAGTAAAAGCCGACAAACATCGTTGCGACGGCGCCAGCGGCGGCGCCTTGCAGCAGACGCTTCAGCGAATCTCCTTGCAGCATTGAAGGCATTTCCATGGCGTTTCCTTTTCGCCCGACATGTTTCGGAGCGAGAGCACGGACACCCGGATGGGTTCCGGTTCGGCAAGGCGAATTTGAAAACCGAACGCGTTGCGATCGCGTATCGATTATCGTTTCCTTGCGCCTTTGTACGTCCGGAGTCTGAGCAAAATAGCTCACATTCTGGAGATTGATCGTGACCGGCGCTCGTCGGCAATCGGGCTCGTAACAATCGAGATCGGCGCTCAGGCGGACATCAATGCTGCGTTCCGGCTCCTGCGCCCCATATCGGCTTCGGGGTAGGAGCCCGCTTCGGCGGGCTTCTTGGCGAGGCTGCCTCAGTCGGCAGTCCTACGTTTCGGGCTGACGACGTCGTCATTTGTGAGGGCCGCCTCGGCCCGTCTCAGTTGATGAGCGAGCAAAAGCCACGCTTCAGCGGCAGTAATCAGGCGCCTGCGATGCCGTTCGTCGCGTTCCGCCTGCGCCAGTTTCTGTTCGGCCTGCGCTCGGCACTCGGCAGATGTAAACACGCGCCCCCCCCCGGTCACCCTGCGAGGTGCGTTGATAGCGAATGGCCGGAGAGCGAGTCTGGTCAAAACAGAACACATTCGTTGAGACGTACGCGTCCGGTGAAGGCCGCCTTGCCGATATGACGGGGAGCGGGAAGTCATAGGGCTGCTCCCAGAGCGAAACCGCTTCACATTGAATCGCGATTTCGCTCTAAGCATTTATTTGGTCGCATGATCTTATCCGAAACGTCTGCAACTTTTCGGGATCATGCTCTGGGGATAGTCCTATGACCAAGACGCAGGTCGAAGTGGCGGGCTGCCTCAGGTTTTTCAATTCGCTTCTACCCACCGGCGGCCATGGTGCAGCGTTCTGCCGACGCTCAGCGCATGTTCCGGAAAAGTGGGAACCGGTTTTCCGAACAGAACATGCGCAAAATCGAAAACTCTAGAGCGCATCACGATCCGACCCAATCGGGATGCGCTCTAGTCGTGCAGAACCACGTTCAGCAATGAGCTGTGAACTTCCAGGCCGCTGCCGTTGTAATCGACGAAGCCCAGCCGCCGAAATTTGTTCATGAAGAAGCTCACGCGCGAGCGCGTGGTGCCGATCATCTCCGCCAGCGTCTCCTGGCTGATCTTTGCGATGATGGGCTCGGGCCTCCCTTCCTTGCCGAAGTTTGCCAGGAGCAGCAGGAGCCGCGCCAGGCGCTTTTCGCTGGAATTGAAAAGCTGGTCCACCAGGTCCTCTTCGACTCGGATGGTCCGCGCCAACAGATGCGAGATGAAGATCTCGGAAAACCTGGGTTCGTCATGCAGCACGCGGATGATGCTCGTTTTCTGCAGCCGCATGATCGTGCAATCCGTCATTGCCGTGACGGTCGCTATGCGCAGCGGCTGCCCGGCCAGGCACCCCTCGCCGCAGAACTCGCTCGCTCCGAGAATCGCGACGACCGCCTCCTTCCCCTGGTCGGAAACGACGGTGACCTTGACCTTGCCCTTCTGAATGTAGAACACGGCATCCGCAGGGTCGCCCTGCGAGAAGACGATTTGATCCTTGCGATATTTGGCTATGGTTCTGCCCTCGCCGACCTTGGCGAGAAAGGATGTGGGATCGAACGGTGGTCTTCGTTTGCTCGCCATGGCAACACGTCCTGGCCCTGCGGCGTCGCGCCTCCTCGACCAAAGCGCTTTGGGTCCCGCCGGTGCGGCAGGATTGACCGGCCGCCCGGCATCCACAGCCTACATTCCCCACAACAATTCTCAAGGAGACGCTCGCTCTAAGTGTCGCCTGAACCGTCGCGGCGGTGATCGAGAAGGAGGGCAGCCGCAAGAGAAATGCAAGGCAGCACTCCATATTTCTTCGAGATATTCAGTGTCGCAACAGATCGAAATCGCGATTTCGCTCCAAGCATTTGTTCAGTCGCATGATCTTATCCGAAAAATCTGCAGACTTTTCGGGATCATGCTTTAGCATGCGTGCAGCGAGCGCCCCTATCGCCTATGCCGGGGCGAGCTTACATGGGGTCGTGATGAACGAGACGTTGCCCATCGCCGAAGCCCCCGTGCTCGCGCCCGAGCCCCCCGCCGCGCCGGCCGGCAAGATCGGCGTGCTGCTGGTCAATCTCGGCACCCCCGACGCCGCCGACGCGGAGGCCGTGCGCCGCTACCTCAAGGAATTCCTCCGCGATCCGCGGGTGATCGAGAACCAGGGCCCGCTGTGGCAGCTCGTGCTCAACGGCGTCATCCTGCGCATCCGGCCGCGGCGCAAGGCGCGCGACTACGCCAAGATCTGGAACCACGAGAAGAACGAATCCCCGCTCAAGACCATCACCCGCGCGCAGGCGGAGAAGCTCGGCCGCACGCTCGAGCCGCTCGGCCCGCAGCTCGTGGTCGACTGGGCGATGCGCTACGGCAATCCCTCGCTCGCATTGAAGCTCGCCGACCTCGTGTCGCGCGGCTGCGAGCGCCTGCTTGTGGTCCCGCTCTATCCGCAATACTGCGCGGCCACCACCGCGACCGTGTGCGACGAGGTGTTTCGCGTGCTCACGGGCATGCGCTACCAGCCGGCGGTGCGCATCGCGCCGCCCTATTACAACGACGCGGTCTATATCGAGGCGCTTGCGATCCTCGACCAGCGCCGAGCTCTCCCGGCTCGACTTCAAGCCCGACGTCATCCTCGCCTCGTTCCACGGCGTGCCGCAGGCCTATGTCGACCAGGGCGATCCCTATTACACCCATTGCGTCGAGACCATGCGGCTGCTGCGGGTGCAGCTCAAGCTCGACGAGACGCAATTGCGGTTGACGTTCCAATCGCGTTTCGGCCGCGCGAAATGGCTCGAGCCCGCGACCGACCAGACCGTCAAGAAGCTCGCCCGGGGCGGGGTGAAGAACATCGCGGTGATCACGCCCGGCTTCTCGGCCGATTGCCTCGAGACGCTCGAGGAGATCGCGGTCGAGAACGCGCATCTCTTCAAGAAGCACGGCGGCAAGAATTTTGCGGCGATCCCCTGCCTCAACGACAGCGCGCCGGGCATGCTCGTGATCTGGCAGCTCGTCCTGCGCGAGCTCAAGGGCTGGGTGTGAGGCTCGCGCCTACAGCGTTTTCTAGCTGGTTTGATTCAGCATCGTTCGTTCACATGTGTCACCCGCGGGCTTGACCACGCAAGTCGGATTTATCCGACTTGCGCACCTGGGAATCCGACCTCGGGTAAACCCGAGTTCGGTGGTCCATCTATTCTTCGCAATAGCTTACTGCGTCCTTGCCGCAATTCTTTTGCCAAGGAGATGGATGCGCGGGTCAAGCCCGCGCATGACAACCTCATAAGGGGCAGCGCTGGTGGAAAATGCTCTAGGAGCCTGTCTGAGTAATCCGTGACGTGAAACAAAAGAATCGGGATCGGCCTTCGGAAGCAAGAGCCTTGCTGCAGTTGTGCATCTTCAATTCCGTTTGTTTCAAAATTCGAGGGTGTCTCTGATTACAGGGACACACTCCTAGCGCATGTTCCGGAAAAGTGGGAACCGGTTTTCCGAACAGAACATGCGCAAGATCGTAAAACTCTAGAGCGCATCACGATTCGACCCAATCGGGATGCGCTCTAGCGGCGAGCTCGGCGCGCCTCCAATCTCGCTGCTGCGTCACCACATGTAGCGCACGGTGCCGGTGCCGGCATAGCTGGAAGCGTGGGCGGCGAATTCGCCGTCGAACTTGGCGAGCAGCGTGACGCCGTTGGCGAGGCGAAGCTCGGTGCCGGCGGATGCGAGCGCGGAGTCCTTCGCCGGGGTCGCGCCGTTGACGATGAAGCTTCCTCCCGGCAGCGTCTGGAACACCGCGGCGAGCGCCGGGTCGCTCACCCAGTCGTGCGCCCAGGCGAGCCGCGCGCGCAGCGAGAGCACGGCGCCGGGGTTGAGCGCGAGCAGGCGGTCGAAGCGGGCGCCCAATTCGCTCCTGGTGTCGGTCGCGGTGCGCGCCGTTGTAGGCGAGCGCGAAGCCGCCGCCGTTGGTGTCGGTCTCGCTGTAGGTCGGGGTGCGGAAGCTCTGCGCCTGGATCGCGGCGTAGGGTGCAACTCCGCCAACGAGGTGCCGAAGCGATAGCCGCTTTCGACGCGGGCGCCGAGCGACTGCGCGTTGAAGCTGGCGGTGAGATGGTCGCCGGCGAAGGCGAAGCGGTCGGTCGACATCCAGTGGTTGGTGTAGTCGAAGGCGGCGGCGAGATAGGCCGGGCCCCAGCGGGTCGCGCCGTAGACGCCGGCCTGGAACGCGTCGCTCTTGCCGCCGCCGAGCCCCTGCGCCAGGCTCCAGTTGGTGCCGCCGCCGGCGAGCGCCGCGCCCACCACGCTGTCGCGCGAGAGATGATAGTCGAGCCCGCCGGCAAATCCCGCCGTGGTGGCGGAAAGATCGTGGCTGCCGACCACCGCGGGGTCGCCGCTGAGGCGGCTGCCGCCGCCGAACGCGCCGCCCCATGCCGTCCAGCGCTGCTCGAAGCTCGGCGCCTTCATCGGCGGCGCCTTGAGCACCGCGGAATAGGCGAGCGCGATGTCGTCGGGCAGCGCTTCGCGCTCGGGCGCAAAGCCGAGCGCCGGCCGGTCCGCGCCGCCGACTCCGCTGCGGCCGTCGACGAAGGGATCGAGCATCAATCCCAGGAACTGGTCCGAGAGCC
Organism: uncultured Alphaproteobacteria bacterium; assembly: GCA_963821505.1. Classification (GTDB taxonomy): domain Bacteria; phylum Pseudomonadota; class Alphaproteobacteria; order Rhizobiales; family Xanthobacteraceae; genus VAZQ01. The sequence continues at coordinate 195,806 of CAWGEH010000003.1, read as the reverse complement.
GGAACGCGCTTTGCTGGGCGCCGGTCGCCGCTTCGCCGGAGAGCTGCGTCAGCGCGGCCGGCAGCGACGGCGGCGGCACCGCCAGCAACGTGGCAAAGCCGCCGGTGATCGCGTTGCCGGCGTTGAAGCCGTTGTCGATCGCCGCCGCGACCTTTGCCGCATTGCCGACGAGGCCGGGAAGCAGCGACAGCCCCAGCGTCAGGTTCAGGTTGACGAGGTTCGGCGTGTAGCCGAGGCTCGCGGTGACGAAGCTCGGCAGGCCCGACGTGACGAGCGTATCGAAGGTGCCGCCGACCCCGCCCGCGGCCGAGAGGATGGTGTAGCTCTTCTTGAACCCGCCGGCGACCTGGAAGCTCGACAGCACCGTGCCCTTGAGCGCCGCCGTGCCGTTGACGACGGTGCGGTCGGAGGAGGTCGGCGAGACCTCAACCGCGTACGAGCTCCCCGGCGCGAAAGTCAGATTGCCCGCGACGCCGAGGGTGCCAATCGAGCTGCCGGGCGAGAGCGTGCCGCCGGCATTGATCCGCGTCGTGGGCAAGGTGCCGGTGCCGCCGAGGAGCGTGCCGGCATTGACGTCGAGGCCGCTCGAGGCGGCGATCGAGCCGTTGACGATGAGCGCGCCCTCGTTGAGCGTGGTGGAGCCGGTATAGGTGTTGACGCCCGACAGGATCAGCGTGCCGCTGCCGACCTTGGTGAGCGAGCCGCCTGTGCCGCCGGACGCGCCGCCGTCGGCGATGACGCCGCTCACCTCGGTCGAGAAGTTGTTGCCGCCGACGGTGAGCGACTTCGAGCCGAGGAAGAATGTGCCCGCGCCCTCGATCGAGCCGGCGCTCATCCCGGCGGTGGTCAGGCCCGACATGTCGACCACGCCGCCGGCATTGTTGATCAGGCGGCCAAGACCAGCGGTGCTCTGGCCTTTGAAGAACGCGCTGCCGCCATTGTTGTTGGTGAGCGTGGCGTTGATGATGGCCGGCGCGTCCATGTTGCTCTGATCTAAAAAGATGGTCTGCCCCCCAGATTGATTGGTGATGTTCATCACAAAGCCGGTGCTCTGATCGTGGAAAATAGTCTGCCCGCCGTTAGTGTTTGTAATTGTCGCGTTGGCGGCAGTGCTCGTATCGAAGAAATTCAATGTGGCGGCGCCAAATGTTCCATCGTTGATAATGGTGGCGGACCCGGCGGTGGTGTTATTATCCCGGAAGTTGGTCGTCCCTCCTCCTTGGTTGGTGATATTGGCGTTGGCGGCCGAGGCCGCGCTTCGGAATTCTGTAAGGCCGACCTGTTCATTGTCGATCACCGCGCTTCCGGCATTGCTGTTGGCATTGAAAATCGTGAACCCGCCGGTGACGTTGGCGATGTGTGCAGAGCCGGCCGAACTCTGATCGACGAAAAACGTCGCCGCTCCGATGGCCTGGTTAAAGATGCTGGCTTTGCTGGCCGAGCTTTGATCTCGGAAGATGGTTTGTCCAAAGTTGGAGTTGTGAATGGCGGCGTTGCCGGCGTTGCTCCCGCCACTGAATGTCGTTCCCGCGCCGATGCCGAGGGAGTTGTTGTTTACGATAATCGCGGAGCCCGCCGAGCTCTGGTCGCCGAATATCGTTCCTTTGCCGGAGGCGTTGTCGTTGTTTGTGATGGAGGCGAACCCAGCCGTGCTGTTGTTGGCAAACGCCGTGACGCCGGTATCATTGTTGATGATGTTCGCTCCGGTTGGGATGACGTTGGGGGAGACCGCTGTGCTTGAAGCGGTCGCGCTGTTCAGAAACAGCAGCTGGCCATCTGTCGATACGGTAAACGTCGGCGCGGGCGAAGCAGGATCAAGAACGATACCTGTCCCCCCGATGGCCAGGGTGGTATTAGGGAGAGCGAAGCTGAAGCTCGACGCGCCGGCAGTGAATTGAATCGTCTGGATGCCGGTGCTCGCGTTGAATGTGATCGACGTCTGGGTGGACTGACCAAACGTAGCCGTTCCATTCGGCACCACCGGCGACGAAGTCCAATTGGTGCCGGTGGTCCAGTCGTTGGTCGCCGGCGCCGCGAGCCAGGTTCCATCGGTCGCATGCGCGTTCACTGCGCCGAGGCACACGCCGGCCATCAGCCCCGCGCGGATTCTCCGCAGACCCCTCCGCACCCCCCGCATGACCCCGCCCCCGCGCGATCCGTATCGATGTCCTCACGCTAACGACCGTGGTCGCCCTCGGCTAGGACCGGGAGGAAGATTCGCTGGGACGGAAGGGAAACGACTTTCGTTTTCAACCAGTTGTTGCTTGGTTGCAACGAAAGGGCAGCGTCGCAATCCCCTCATCATCATGCGAGGCGCGGCGTCGCGCCGATGGCGTAGGCGGTGACCGAGGTCACGACCGCGCGGTCACCACATGTAGCGCACGGTGCCGGTGCCGCCATAGCTGGAAGCGTGGGCGGCGAAGTCGCCGTCGAACTTGGCGAGCAGCGTGACGCCGTTGGCGAGGCGAAGCTCGGTGCCGGCGGATGCGAGCGCGGAGTCCTTCGCCGGGGTCGCGCCGTTGACGATGAAGCTTCCCCCGGCAGCGTCTGGAACACCGCGGCGAGCGCCGGGTCGCTCACCCAGTCGTGCGCCCAGGCGAGCCGCGCGCGCAGCGAGAGCACGGCGCCGGGGTTGAGCGCGAGCAGGCGGTCGAAGCGGGCGCCCAATTCGCTCCTGGTGTCGGTCGCGGTGCGCGAGGCGTAGGCGAGCGCGAAGCCGCCGCCGTTGGTGTCGGTCTCGCTGTAGGACGGGGTGCGGAAGCTCTGCGCCTGGATCGCGGCGTAGGGTGCAACTCCGCCAACTGAGGTGCCGAAGCGATAGCCGCTTTCGACGCGGGCGCCGAGCGACTGCGCGTTGAAGCTGGCGGTGAGATGGTCGCCGGCGAAGGCGAAGCGGTCGGTCGACATCCAGTGGTTGGTGTAGTCGAAGGCGGCGGCGAGATAGGCCGGGCCCCAGCGGGTCGCGCCGTAGACGCCGGCCTGGAACGCGTCGCTCTTGCCGCCGCCAAGCCCCTGCGCCAGGCTCCAGTTGGTGCCGCCGCCGGCGAGCGCCGCGCCCACCACGCTGTCGCGCGAGAGATGATAGTCGAGCCCGCCGGCAAATCCCGCCGTGGTGGCGGAGAGATCGTGGCTGCCGACCACCGCGGGGTCGCCGCTGAGGCGGCTGCCGCCGCCGAACGCGCCGCCCCATGCGGTCCAGCGCTGCTCGAAGCTCGGCGCCTTCATCGGCGGCGCCTTGAGCACCGCGGAATAGGCGAGCGCGATGTCGTCGGGCAGCGCTTCGCGCTCGGGCGCAAAGCCGAGCGCCGGCCGGTCCGAGCCGCCTACTCCGCTGCGGCCGTCGACGAAGGGATCGAGCATCAGTCCCAGGAACTGGTCGGAGAGCCGGAACGCGCTTTGCTGGGCGCCGGTCGCCGCTTCGCCCGAGATCTGCGTCAGCGCGGCCGGCAGCGCCGGCGGCGGCACCGCCAGCAACGTGGCAAAGCCGCCGGTGATCGCGTTGCCGGCGTTGAAGCCGTTGTCGATCGCCGCCGCGACCTTTGCCGCATTGCCGACGAGGCCGGGAAGAAGCGACAGCCCCAGCGTCAGGTTCAGGTTGACGAGGTTGGGCGTGTAGCCGAGGCTCGCGGTGACGAAGCTCGGCAGGCCCGACGTGACGAGCGTATCGAAGGTGCCGCCGACCCCGCCCGCGGCCGAGAGGATGGTGTAGCTTTTCTTGAACCCGCCGGCGACCTGGAAGCTCGACAGCACCGTGCCCTTGAGCGCCGCCGTGCCGTTGACGACGGTGCGGTCGGAGGAGGTCGGTGAGACCTCGACCACGTACGAGCTCCCCGGCGCGAAAGTCAGATTGCCCGCGACCGCGATCGTGCCGATCGAGCTGCCGGGGGAGAGCGTGCCGCCGGCATTGATGCGGGTGGTGGGCAAGGTGCCGGTGCCGCCGAGGAGCGTGCCGGCATTGACGTCGAGGCCGCTCGAGGCGGCGATCGAGCCGTTGACGATCAGCGCGCCCTCGTTGAGCGTCGTGGCGCCGGTATAGCTGTTGACGCCCGACAGGATCAGCGTGCCGCTGCCGACCTTGGTGAGCGATCCGCCCGTGCCGCCGGACGCGCCGCCGTCGGCGATGACGCCGCTCACCTCGGTCGAGAAGTTGTTGGCGCCGACGGTGAGGGACTTCGAGCCGAGGAAAAAGGTGCCCGCGCCCTCGATCGAGCCGGCGGTCATCCCGGCGGTGGTCAGGCCCGATATGTCGACCACGCCGCCGGCATTGGTGATCAGCTGCGCGAGGCCGGCCGTGCTCTGGTCCTTGAAGAGCGTGCCGGCACCATTGTTGGTGGTGATGGTGGCATTGATGATGGCCGGCGCGTCGGCATTGCTCTGGTCGAGGAATTGCAGCGCCGTCGGCCCGCCGTTGTTGGTGATGTTCGCCTTGAAGCCGGTGCTCTGGTCATGAAAGATCGTCGACCCGCCGGGATTGATGGTGATCAGGGCATCACCGGCCGAGGACTGGTTGTAGAAGTTTGTCTGTCCGCCACTATTGTTGATGATGGTGGTGCGTCCTCCGTTGATCGGAATGGCGGCGGTGCAGGAAGCGCCGAGCAGAATGCCGGCGCAGGAGGTGTCGTAGAAGTTAGTCTGCCCGCCATTGTTGTTGGTGATGGTGGCCCCCGAGGGCGCGGAGTTGCCGGGGAGTAGTACCGCTGCCGTAGACATGTCGTAGAAGTTTGTCGTCCCGCCATTGTTGTTGCTGATAGAGGCACCGCCGGCACTGCTCCCGTTGCGGAAATTCAAGGTGCCGCCGGCGATCGCCTGACCACCGTTGGTGATGGTGGCAATGACTGCATAGCTCTTGCCGGTGAAGTTGGTAACACCACCTTCGATGTTGGTGATGATACTGAGGGTGGCGGTGCTGTTGCCGCGGAATTCGGTGACGCCGCCAGGGCCGCCGTTGCTTCGATTGGTAATTTGAGCGAAGGTGGCGGAGCTTTGGTCAGTGAAGATCGTGAATCCGCCGGTCTCGTTGATGATAGTAGCCGTAATGCCGCTAGCGGTAGTAAGCGTCCCAATCCCCGCTGCAGTCGAGCTCTGCTCATTGAAAAACGTTGCTCCGGAATGGGAGTTGAGAATGGTGGTCGTTTGACAACCTGTAGCGTTGCAAAAGCCCGCCCCGCTCTGGCCTTGGAAGACGGTCGCCCCGAAGGTGTCGTTGATGACGGTGGCGTTGCCGGCGTTGCTCTGGTCGCGGAAATTCGTAAACCCGAGGTTTGTGTTTATGATTTTGGCGGAGCCCGCCGTGCTTGAATTGAAGAACGTCGTTCCCCCGCCGAAGAAGGGGTTGTTGTTGTTTTGGATCGAGGCGAAGCCGGCCGTGCTGGTCTGCCGAAACGAAGTGCGCCCCGTATCGGTGTTGATGATGTTGGCGCCGTATCCGCCGTTGCTGAGGAGCCCAATGTCCGAGGCGGTGGCGCTGCCAAAAAAAGCCAGGATCCCATCCAACGACTGAGTAAAGGTCGGCGCCGGGGGAAGTAGCAAAAGTTGGATACCTTTACCGCCAATATTTAGGCTGTTGGAGGAGATGTCGAAGCTGTATTGCGACGCGGTGCCGCCGAAGTTGCCGAACTGGATGGTTTGAACGCCCGTATTCGTCGAAAACGTGATCGAGGTCTGAGCCGACGGGCCGAACTGGGCCGTTCCGTCCGGCACCACCGGTGCCGATGTCCAATTGGCTCCGTTGTTCCAGTTGCCATCCGTCGGCGCGATGCTCCACATTCCGTCGGTGGCGTGCGCTGCAACGGCACTCAGACACACCCCGGCCAGCAGCCCCGCGCGAACCGTCTGAACTCCACCCCGCACTCCCCGCATGACCCGCCCCCGCGTCCCATCCACGGCCGACTATCGCGCGGGCGACAATCGGCGGCTTGGACCAGGGCGAAAGTCGCTAGGACGGGAGAGAACTGGCTTTCGTTTCCAACCAAGTGTTGCTAGCTTGCCACGCAGGGGAGCATTGCAGGGGGAGCGCTGGCTGCCATGCGCGTGGATGACCGGGCCATGCCCGCCAAGTCCCAGCCTGCCGATGCCGTTCCGGTCTTCCGCTTCTCCACCAACGCTTTTCCCGAGCGCGAGCGGCTGGCGGCGTGGCGCGAAATCTTCGGCCGCACGGTGGTCAATCTCGATATCGCGCCGCTGAGCCCGGATGGATTTCACGCCGACGCCACCGTCTGTCAGCTGCCGGGACTGGGCGTGCTCTACGCTTCGAGCGCGGCGGTTAAGCTCACGCATTCGCGTGACTTGATCCTCGACGACGACCTGTCGTTCATGGCGGCGCCGACCTGCCCGTACGAGGCTGCCCAGCACGGGCGCAATCCGGTGCTCGGTCCCGGCGATGGCGTCCTGATGAACAACGCGGAGGTCGGCTCGATCAGGCTGGCGTCGGCCTCGCGCTTCACCACGTTCCGCGTACCGGCGGCGGCGATCGCGTCGCTCGTCCCCGATATCGGCGCCGCCATCGCGCGGCCAATTCTGGCCGGCGACGCGGCGCTCAAGCTGCTGGTGTGCTACCTCGCCGGCGCGCTCGACACCGAGGCCTTGATGACGCCCGAGCTGCAGCAGCTCGCCGTGACCCATGTCTACGATCTGCTCGCCCTCGCGCTCGGCGCGACGCGCGATGCCGCAGCCATCGCCGCCGGCCGCGGCGTGCGCGCGGCGCGGCTGCGCGCCGCCAAGGCCTTCATCATGCGGCACTTCGCCCGCCATGATCTCTCGGCCGCGACGGTGGCGGCGCATCTCGGCGTCACGCCGCGCTACGTCCACATGCTGTTCGAGACCGAGGACGCATCGCTCGCGGAATCCGTGTTGGCGCAACGGCTGGCGCGGGCGCACCGCATGCTCACGGATCCACGCCGCAACGACCGCCCCATCAGCGCCATCGCGCTCGATGCCGGGTTCAGCGATCTCTCGCATTTCAACCGGACCTTCCGCCGCAGCTACGGCGCCACGCCGTCGGATGTGCGCGCAACGGCGCGACACGAAGGGGAATGAGGCGTCTGCGCAGCGACATGCCGAAGCCTCGGCCTGCGTCGCGCAGCGACGCGTCTCGAAGGACGGGCGGCCCCCCGATGGACTTGCGTGTCTTCATGCTTCGAGACGCCGCGCGTCGCAGCTTGCGCAGGCTGCGTAAGCTTGCCCGCGCTGCGCGGCTCCTCAATATGAGGACGAGAGAGCAAGCACGACCGCGGTCGTTATTACGCCACCCCGGCGCGCAGGAGGTCGTGGAAGTGCACGACGCCCACCGGCTTGCCGGCATCGACCACGATCAGCTGCGTCTTCTTCGTCGAATTGAGCAGTTCGAGCGCCTCGGTGACGAGCTGATCGGGCCGCACGGTCTTGGGCTCCGGCGTCATCACCTGCTCGACCCGGAGATCGAGCAGGTTGGCGCTCATGTGCCGCCGCAGATCGCCGTCGGTGATGATGCCGACGAGATGACCGCGGCGGTCGGTGATGCCGACGCAGCCGAAGGTCTTGACGGTCATCTCGGCGATCGCCTCCGACATGCGGGTGCCGACCGCGGCCAGCGGGATCTCGCCGCCGGTATGCATGATGTCGCGGACGAATTTGAGCATCGCGCCCAGCCGTCCGCCGGGATGCAGCCGGCTGAAGTCGATGGCGGTAAAGCCCCGGTTCTCCAACAGCGCGATGGCGAGCGCGTCGCCGAGCGCGGCCTGCATCAGCGTCGAGGTGGTGGGGGCGAGATTGTGCGGACAGGCCTCGCGCGCCTGCGGCAGCGCGAGCACGACGTCGGCCGCCAGCCCGAGCGTGCTGTCGCGCACGGCGGTGATGGCGATGAGCCCGATGCGGAAGCGGCGCGAGTAGTCGATCAGGTCCTTGAGCTCGACGGTCTCGCCCGACCACGACAGCGCCATGATGACGTCGTCGGGCGTGATCATGCCGAGATCGCCGTGACTGGCTTCGCTCGGGTGGACGAAGAACGCGGGGGTGCCGGTGGACGCGAACGTCGCCGCGACCTTGCGTCCGACATGCCCGGACTTGCCCATGCCGGTCACGATCAGCCGGCCGCGCGCGCCGGAGATCAAATCCACGGCGGCGATGAAGGCGCGCCCGAGCCCGTCATGGATGGCGGCCGAGAGCGTGGTGATGCCGCTCGCCTCGGCCTCGAGGGTGCGCACGGCGGAGGCGATCAGGTCGCCGGCGCGCGCGCTCCTCGGGTCCTTGCTGCTCAGCGGCTTTGCCATCACGAGTGGTCGAGGCTTTCTCATCGGGCTCGGGACGGGGATAGCACGGAAATCGACAGGAGACGACCGGCGGCCCGTCCCTTGAGGATTTACCATATCCGCTCCCGTCAGGTTAACCAAAGCGGGCACAGATGTATTCGGCAATACCAGGAGCGGGGCAGGGTGGGCAAAGACGCGCAATCCCGTGATCGTGCGGAGATTCCGGTCGTTTGCATGCGCGCCGTGCCCACGCGTGTCGAGCCGGCTCGCTTCCTCGGCCGACGCGCGGGCACGGCGCCAAGGCGCCTCTGCCCACCCTACGCGATCGAAATCCACGCTAGAGCGCATCCCGATTGGATCGAATCGTGATGCGCTCTAGATTCTTCGATTTTGCGCATGTTCTATTCGGAAAACCGGTTCCCACTTTTCCGCAACATGCTAGCATTCGCCAAGCAGGCGCTTGATCTCCGCCCGCATCGCCGGCGCGATATCGCTGCGTTCGAGCGCATAGGCGACGTTGGCGGCGAGAAATCCCACCTTCGAGCCGCAATCGAAACTGCGCCCTTCGAATTTCAGGCCGTAGAACGGCTGGACCTTGGCGAGCTCGATCATGGCGTCGGTGAGCTGGATCTCGTCGCCGGTCCCGCGTTTCTCGGCGGCCAGGATGTCGAAGATTTCGGGCTGCAGGATATAGCGGCCGGTGATGATGAGGTTCGACGGCGCGCTCTCCGGCGCCGGCTTCTCCACCATCTCGGTGAGCGCGAACAGCTTGCCCCTGCGCTCGCCGATGCCGACCACGCCGTACATGTGCACGCGCTCGGCCGGCACCTCCTCGACCGCGATGATGTTCGCGTTCTCGCGCAGCTCGCGCGCGGCATGGATCATCTGGGCCAGGCAGCCGCGGTCGTGCTGCACCAGGACGTCGGGCAGGAGCAGCGCGAAGGGCTCATGGCCGACGAGCTCGCGCGCGCACCACACCGCATGGCCCAAGCCGAGCGGCAATTGCTGCCGGGTGAAGCTCGCGGCGCCCGGACCGGGCAGGTCCCGCGCCAGGGTCTCGAGGTCGGCGTGCCGCTGACGCTCCGTGAGCGTGTGTTCGAGCTCGAACTGGCGGTCGAAATGGTCCTCGATCACGCCCTTGTTGCGGCCGGTCACGAAGATGAAATGCTCGATGCCGGCCTCGCGCGCCTCGTCGACCACGTGCTGGATCAGCGGCCGGTCGACGACGGGCAGCATCTCCTTCGGCATGGCCTTGGTCGCGGGCAGGAACCTGGTCCCCAGCCCGGCGACCGGGAACACTGCTTTGCGGATCGGTGTCATGATCTGATCGGGATTGTAGCCGGAACCCTGGTCGCGTCCATCGGTCTCGGTATTGCCGAAGTTGAGTTGTGTCATGAGAAACGGAGACGGGGTGGCAACGGGATGACTCCTGACCGATCGGATGCCGGCGGGGAGTCAGCGCAAGTGGGCTGGCAGAATGGCGCAGCGCGGCCCACCGACACGGTTACGCCCTCGGCCCACGCTTGCGCGCTCGATTGTTGCTGTGATCGTCGCGCAAAGCGGTGCCCCTTCTGCCCATGCGCTCGCGGCGTGCCGACATTAACGGTCCCGCAATCATATAGGTTCCCCATAACCGGGATACGACGCAACAACCAATCCGAGACCGAGCATCATGGCGAGATATGCCCGATCGATGCGCCTCTTCGGCGCGGCAATTTTGGCCGCCACCGCTTTGCCCGCCCCGCTGCTCGGCCAGGGCCTGGACATCCGCGCGCTGTTCAACGCCCCGGCGAGCGGGAGCGCTTCCCCGGCTGACGCCACGCCGGCCGCGCCGGAATGGAGCGGCGAATCCGGCGCTTCCAATCACCCCTTGATGACGGCGCAGGCGATCCGCGCCGCGGCGGCCAATTTCCGCAGCTGCCTCGGCGCCCTGTGGCCGCTCGCGGAGCGCCGCGGCGTCACCCGCGCGGTGTTCGACGCCAATGTCGCCGGGCTCACGCCCGACCTGCGGATCATGGATTTGCTCGACGCCCAGCCCGAATTCACCAAATCGTTCTGGGACTACCTCGATATTCTGGTGAACGAAGACCGCATCCGAAACGGGCGCGCGATTCTGGCGCAGCACCGCGCGGCCTTCGACGCGGTCGAGAAGGCCTATGGGGTCGACCGGCATTTCATCGCCGCGATCTGGGGCGTCGAATCCAACTACGGCACGCAGATCGGCGAGCGCTCGGTGATCCGCTCGACGGCGACGCTTGCCTGCGTCGGCCGGCGCCAGGACTACTTCCGCGAGGAATTTCTCTCGGCGCTGGAAATCCTCTCGCGCGGGGACGTGCGGGCGGATCATCTCAAGGGCTCGTGGGCGGGCGCCTTCGGCCCAACCCAGTTCATGCCCACCTCGTTCAAGCGCTACGCCGTCGATTTCGACGCCGACGGCCGCCGCGACGTCGTCGATTCCGTCCCCGACCTCGTCGCCTCGACCGCGAACAATCTCAAGAAGGACGGCTGGGTCACCGGCCAGACCTGGGGCTACGAGGTGGTGGTGCCGCAGGGCTTCAACTTCCTGCTCGCCGACCGCTCGCGCGTGATGACGGTGCGCGAATGGGAACGGACCGGCATCCGCCGCGCCGGCGGCAAGGCCTTCCCGCGCGGCGAGGACCGCGCCTACCTGCTGGTTCCGGCGGGGGCGCAGGGGCCGGGCTTCCTGATGCTGCAGAATTTCCGCGTCATCATGAAATACAACCCGGCCGAGGCCTATGCGCTGGCCATCGGCCATCTCGCCGACCGCCTGCGCGGCGGCGAGCCGTTCGTGCAGCCCTGGCCGCGGCACGAACGCGTGCTCACGCGCGCGGAACGCTACGAGCTGCAACAGCTTCTTGCCCAGCGCGGCTATGACGTGGGCGAGCCCGACGGCCGGCTCGGCGGCAAGACCCGCAACGCGCTGCGCCAGTTCCAGTCCGCGGTCGGCCACGTGCCCGACGGGTTCGCCTCGGAGGCAGTGCTGGAGCGGCTGCGCGGGCGGTAGCGGGGTCGGGGGGGCCGCGGCGGCTTTGGCCCCCCAAACCATCTTCAAGTTGACATTTTTGTCATATTATTCGCTGGTTAGGCCAGCGGCCCGGTCCTGCGAGCTGCGCCCGCGGATCACGGCGGAACGGCCATCGGCCGTCGGCAGTTGGTAAGCGGTCAGAGCGGTTTGCGCCATAACGATCGATAATAGGTGATCGGCGGTCGAACATGGGCTCACGAAACAAGTCCCGACGATTGGTGGCCATTGTGGCGGCAGGCATCAGCCTCGCGCTGCTGTTGCCCGCGCAGGCGCAATTCTGGGGAGATTGGGGCAACCGTCAGCAGCGTCAGCAGCGCCAATACAATAATAATTACAACAACAACAACTGGTTCGGCGGAAACGGCGGCTGGTTCGCGCCGGACCGCCGCTACGACGGCCAGCGGGAGCGCGAACGGGAGGCGCCGGTCGACTATTCGCGCGCGCCCGGACCCTCGCAGAAGAAGCCCGAGGCCACGACCCCGATCGTGGTCGTCGGCGATGCCAACGCGGACTGGCTGGGCTACGGGCTGGAAGACGCCTTTTCCGAGAACCCCGAGATCAGCATCGTGCGCAAGCATCGCACCGATTCCGGGCTCATCCGCTACGACGCGCGCCGCGATAGCGAGTGGCCGCAGGTAGTGCGCGAGATCATCGCGGCCGAGAAGCCCAAATTCATCGTCATGATGATCGGAAACAACGACCGTCAGACGATACGCGAGAAGGTGCCGCCGGCGCCCAAGCCCGGCGCGGCGAAGTTGGCCGCGCAGCCGGCAGCGCCGAGCCCTTCCGCGACGCCGGTACCTGCGGCGCCGCCCGATCCGGAGCAGCAGCCACCCGAGCAGCCTGCGGCTGCGGAACAGCCCTCCAACCTGACGCCCGAGCAGGCCAGGCAGGCGGCCTACGGTCCGTGGGAATTCCGGTCGGAAAAATGGGAGCTTGCCTACATCAAGCGCATCGACGCGACCATCGCCGCGCTGAAGAGCGCCGGGGTTCCGGTCATCTGGGTTGGGCTGCCGTCGCAGCGCGCCACCAAGGCCAGCGGCGATTCCTCCTATCTCAACGAGCTCTATCGCAGCCGGGCCGAGAAGGCGGGGATCGTTTATGTCGACATCTGGGACGGCTTCGTCGACGAGGCCGGGCGCTACTCGCCGCAGGGACCGGACTATGAAGGCCAGATCCGCCGCCTGCGCAGCGGCGACGGCATCTACTATACGAAATTCGGCGCCCGCAAGCTGGCCCACTACGTCGAGCGCGAAATCCAGCGCCTCATCGCCAACAAGGGCATGCCGGTTGCGCTCCCGATGCCGATCGATTCCGGCTCGCAGGCCCCGAACGCCAAGGCCGGCGGTCCCGCGCAGCGCCCGGCCGCGGGACCGGTGATACCGCTGACCGTGAGCGCCAGCCGGGCGGCGCCGGAAGAGCTGCTCGGCGGCGGCCGCGCCGCGCCCGCTGCCGCCATCGACGCCGCCGCGACGCGCGTGCTGACCAAGGGCCAGCCGGTCCCGGCTCCGAGCGGGCGGTCGGACGATTTCAGCTGGCCGCGCGGTAGTAGCGCGCTCGAAGGGGCGCCGGCAGCGGCGGAGCCGGCGGCCGCGTCGCAGGCGGAGCCCGCAGCGCCGCCAGCGCCGTCAACGGCGAAGACAGCCAAGCCCGCCGCGCCAGGGCAGCGCACGGCGGCGACGGATGCCGACGGTGGCCAGGCCGGCCCGGCGACCGAGGAGAAGCCCGCCAAACGCCGCCCACGTCCCCGCCCCGCCTATCAGCAGCGCTCGTTCTTTCCGTTCCAGGGGTTCTTTCGCTGAGAGAGATTTGCGATGAACGCGGCTTGAGCCGAGCCGCGAACCATCCCGCCGCTTCGGTGAAACCTGAGCGCTTCCCGCTCCGTCGGAACCGCAAACGCGCTCCGGAGTCCTCGCGGCTGACGCGCTCGCTGCGGCGAACCGGCTCCCACTTCGCGGGGTAACGCGGTCAGCGCGGCAGCGTGGTCGATCCCATCAGGAACTTGTCGACCGCATGCGCCGCCTGGCGGCCTTCGCGGATCGCCCACACCACGAGTGACTGGCCGCGTCGCATGTCGCCGGCGGCAAACACCTTCGGATTAGAGCTCTGGTAGGCGAGCGTATCGGCCTTGACGTTGCCGCGCTGGTCGAGCTCGAGGCCCAGCGATCTGATCATGCCTTCCTGCACGGGATGCACGAAACCCATGGCGAGCAGGACGAGATCGGCCTCGAGCTCGAACTCGGTGCCGGGCATCGGCTTGATCTTGCCGTCCACGCGCACGCAGTGCAGCTTTTTCACCTGGCCGTTTTCGCCGGAAAATTTCGTCGTCAGCACGGCGAAATCGCGCGCCACCCCTTCTTCGTGGCTCGACGACGTGCGCAGCTTCAGCGGCCAGTCGGGCCAGGTCATGAGCTTGTTTTCGCTCAACGGCGGCTGCGGCAGCAGCTCGAAGTTGCTGACCGAGAGCGCACCCTGCCGGATCGAGGTGCCGATGCAATCGGAGCCGGTGTCGCCGCCGCCGATGACCACGACGTGCTTGCCGCCCGCGAGGATCGGCTCGCCGTCGGCTTGCGGCTCGCCGCTCACCCGGCGGTTCTGCTGCGGCAGGAACTCCATGGCGAAGTGGATGCCCTTGAGCTCGCGGCCTGGAATCGGCAGGTCGCGCGGCTTTTCCGCACCGCCGGCGAGCACCAGCGCGTCGTAGCCGTCGAGCAGGCTTTCGGCCGGCACGTTCACGCCGATATGGGCGCCGTAGTGGAACGTAACGCCTTCCGCCTCCATCTGCGCGACGCGCCGGTCGACGTGATGCTTCTCCATCTTGAAGTCGGGAATGCCGTAGCGCAGAAGCCCGCCGGCCTTGGCGTATCTCTCGAACAGGTGCACGTCGTGCCCGACGCGGGCGAGCTGCTGGGCGCAAGCCATCCCGGCGGGCCCCGAGCCGACGATCGCGACGCGCTTTCCGGTCTTGGCCGCCGGCGGCTCCGGCGCGACCCAGCCCTGCTCGTAGGCGCGGTCGGCGATCGCGCATTCGATGGTCTTGATCGTCACCGGATTGTCGTCGAGGTTGAGCGTGCAGGACGCCTCGCACGGCGCCGGACAGACGCGGCCGGTGACTTCCGGAAAATTGTTCGTGCTGTGCAGGTTGCGCGCGGCTTCCCGCCAGTTGCCGCGATAGACCAGGTCGTTCCAGTCGGGGATCTGGTTGTTCACCGGACAGCCGGTGTGGCAATAGGGGATGCCGCAATCCATGCAGCGCGCCGCCTGCTTCTTGTTCTCCTCCTCGGGCAGCGGCAGGACGAATTCGCGCCAATGCTTCACGCGCTCCGCGACCGGTTCATAGTCGCGGTCGCTGCGCTCGAACTCGAGAAAACCGGTGATCTTGCCCATGCGCTATTCGGCCGCCTGCATGGTCCGCGTCTTTTCCAGCTCGGCCAGCGCGCGGCGGTATTCGAGCGGCATCACCTTGCGGAACATGGGGCAATATTTCTTCCAGTCGGCGAGAATTTCCTTCGCCCGCCCCGAGCCGGTGAGTCGGGCGTGCCGGGTGATGAGAAGGTGCAGCCGCTCCACGTCGTAGCGCGTCATGTCTTCCAGCACCTCCACCCGGCCATGCGATTCCAGATCGTGGGTGTGGTGGTAGACGCGCTCGCTGACCTCCTCCTCGGCCGGCATCGGCTCGAGATCGATCATCGCCATGTTGCAGCGTGACGCGAACGTGCCGTCCTGATCGAGCACATAGGCGACGCCGCCGGACATGCCGGCTGCGAAATTGCGGCCGGTGCGGCCGAGCACGACCACGATGCCGCCGGTCATGTATTCGCAGCAATGATCGCCAGCGCCCTCGATCACGGCGATGGCGCCGGAATTGCGCACGGCGAAGCGCTCGCCGGCGACGCCGCGGAAATAGCATTCGCCCTCGATCGCGCCGTAGAGCACCGTATTGCCGACGATGATCGATTCCTCCGGCACGATGCCGGTATCGGCGGCCGGGCGCACGATGATCCGTCCACCCGACAGCCCCTTGCCGACATAATCGTTGGCATCGCCCTCGAGCTCGAAGGTCACGCCGCGCGCGAGCCATGCGCCGAAGCTCTGCCCGGCGGTGCCGGTGAGTTTCACATGGATGGTGTCGTGCGGCAGCCCTTCATGCCCATAGCGCTTGGCGATCTCGCCCGACAGCATCGCGCCCGCCGTGCGGTCGGTGTTCTTGATGCTCCTCGCGATCCGCACCGGGGCGCCGCGGTCGAGCGCCGCCTGCGCCTCGGCGATGAGGCCACGGTCGAGGATGCGGTGAATCTTGTGATCCTGCGGCTCGCAGTTGTGGATGTTGACGCCCTGAGGAGCCGTCGGCTTGAAGAACAGCTTGGAGAAATCGAGGCCCTTGGCCTTCCAGTGCTCGATCACCGGACGCCGATCGAGCATCTGCATCTGCCCGATCATCTCGGCGAAGGTGCGGAAGCCCATGGCTGCCATCAGCTCGCGCACCTCTTCGGCGACGAAGAAGAAGAAGTTGATGACGTGTTCGGGCTGCCCGACGAAGCGCTTGCGCAGCAGAGGATCCTGCGTGGCCACGCCGACCGGGCAGGTGTTGAGGTGGCACTTGCGCATCATGATGCAGCCCGCCGCGATCAGCGGCGCGGTCGAGAAGCCGAACTCGTCGGCGCCAAGCAGCGCGCCGACCACGACGTCGCGGCCGGTGCGCAGGCCGCCGTCGACCTGCACCGCGATGCGCCCGCGCAGCCGGTTGGCGACCAGCGTCTGGTGGGTCTCGGCAAGCCCGATCTCCCAGGGCGAGCCGGCATGCTTGATCGAGGTCAACGGCGAGGCGCCGGTGCCGCCCTCGAAGCCGGCGATGGTGACGTGATCGGCGCGTGCCTTGGAGACGCCGGCCGCGACCGTGCCCACGCCGACCTCGGACACGAGCTTCACCGACACCAGGCCCTCGGGGTTGACGTTCTTGAGATCGAAGATGAGCTGCGCCAAATCCTCGATCGAATAGATGTCGTGGTGCGGCGGCGGCGAGATCAGGCCGACCCCGGGCATCGAGTGGCGCACCTTGGCGATGATCTTGTCGACCTTGTGCCCGGGAAGCTGGCCGCCTTCGCCGGGCTTGGCGCCCTGCGCCATCTTGATCTGCATCATGTCGGCGTTGACGAGATATTCCGCGGTCACGCCGAAGCGGCCGGAGGCGACCTGCTTGATCGCCGAGCGCATGGAGTCGCCGTTCGGCAGCGGCTTGAAGCGGTCGGCCTCCTCGCCGCCCTCGCCGGTATTGGACTTGCCGCCGATGCGGTTCATGGCGATGGCGAGCGTGGTATGCGCCTCGCGCGAGATCGAGCCGAACGACATGGCGCCGGTGGCGAAGCGGCGCACGATGCGCTCCGCCGGCTCGACCTCCTCGATCGCTATCGGCTTGCGCCCGTCCTCTTCCGCCGACTTGATCCGGAACAGGCCGCGGATGGTGAGCAGCCGCTCGGACTGCTCGTTGCTGACCCTGGCGTAGGCGCGGTACTGGTCCGGCAGATTGCCGCGCACGGCGTGCTGCAGCGCCGACACGGTCGTCGCCGTCCATACATGGTCCTCGCCGCGCACGCGAAACTGGTATTCGCCGCCGACGTCGAGGGCGTCGCGATAGATCGGAGCATCGCCGAAGGCGTCGCGATGGCGCCGCACCGTCTCCTCGGCGATCTCGGTGAGCCCCACGCCTTCGATCCGCGTCGCGGTGCCGGTGAAATATTCCGCGACGAAATCGGACTTGAGACCGACCGCGTCGAAAATCTGCGCGCCGCAATAGGACTGGTAGGTGGAAATGCCCATCTTGGACATCACCTTGAGCAGGCCCTTGTCGATCGACTTGATGTAGCGCTTGACGATCTCCTTCTCGTCGAGCTTCTGCGGCAGATCGTTCTTCATCGCCGTGAGCGTCTCGAAGGCGAGATAGGGATTGATCGCCTCCGCGCCGTAGCCGGCGAGGCAGCCAAAATGATGGACCTCGCGGGGCTCACCCGACTCGACCACGAGCCCGACCGAGGTGCGCAGACCCTGGCGGATGAGGTGATGATGCACCGCCGCGCAGGCGAGCAGCGACGGCATCGGGATATTCTCCGCCCCGGCGCGGCGGTCCGACAGAATGATGATGTTGATGCCTTCGCGCACCGCGGCCTCGGCGCGGACGCAGAGCGTGGCGAGCGCCTCCTTCAGACCGGCGGCGCCGTGCTCGGCCGGCCAGGTGCTGTCGAGGGTGCGCGACTTGAAATGGCCGTCGCCGACCTCGGAAATGGCGCGGATCTTCTCGAGGTCCGCGTTGGTCAGAATCGGCTGGCGCACTTCGAGGCGCTTGAGGTGCGAGCTGCCTTCGAGGTCGAACAGGTTGGGCCGCGGTCCGATGATCGAGACCAGGCTCATGACCAGCTCCTCGCGGATCGGATCGATCGGCGGATTGGTCACCTGCGCGAAGTTCTGCTTGAAATAGGTGAAGAGCAGCTTGGGCTTGTCGGACAGCGCCGAGATCGGCGTATCGTTGCCCATGGAGCCGACCGCCTCCTCGCCCTGGGTCGCCATCGGCGACATCAGGATGCGCAGGTCTTCCTGGGTGTAGCCGAAAGTCTGCTGGCGATCGAGCAGCGCGAGATTCGATATCGCAGCTTCGCCGGGCGCGGCGGGCAGGTCCTCGAGCACGATCTGCGTGCGCTCGAGCCACTCCTTGTAAGGATGGCTCTTGGCAAGCGTCGCCTTGAGCTCCTCGTCGGGAATGAGGCGACCCTGGTCGAGATCGACGAGCAGCATCTTGCCCGGCTGCAGGCGCCATTTCGTGACGATGTCCTTCTCCGGAATGGACAGAACGCCCATCTCGGAGGCCATGATGATGCGGTCGTCGCGAGTGACGAAATAACGCGCGGGGCGCAAGCCGTTGCGGTCGAGGGTGGCGCCGATCTGGCGGCCGTTGGTGAAGGCGATCGCCGCCGGGCCGTCCCACGGCTCCATCAGCGCGGCGTTGTACTCGTAGAACGCGCGCCGCTCCTCGTCCATGAGCGGATTGCCAGCCCACGCCTCGGGAATCATCATCATCATCGCATGCGCGAGCGGATAGCCGCCCTGCACCAGGAATTCGAGCGCGTTGTCGAAGCAGGCGGTGTCGGATTGGCCCTCGTAGGAGATCGGCCAGAGTTTGTTGATGTCGTCGCCGAACAGATCCGACGATACCGACGCCTGGCGCGCGGCCATCCAGTTGACGTTGCCGCGCAGCGTGTTGATCTCGCCGTTGTGCGCGATCATCCGGTAGGGGTGCGCGAGCGACCAAGCCGGGAAGGTATTGGTGGAGAAGCGCTGGTGCACGAGCGCGAGCGCGCTCTCGAACGCCCGATCGTGCAGGTCGGGATAATAGGTGCCGAGCTGATCGGCGAGAAACATGCCCTTGTAGACGATGGTGCGGCAGGAGATGGACACCGGGTAATAGCCGGAAAGCCTGCGCTCCTTGCGCGTATAGATCGCATTCGAGATCGACTTGCGCAGGATATAGAGCCGCCGCTCGAACTCGTCCTCGCTCTTGATCTTCTTGCCGCGGCCGATGACCACCTGCAGGTGCACGGGCTCGGTCGGCTTTACCGCTTCGCCCAGCGTCGAGTTGTCGGTCGGCACCTGGCGCCACCCCAGCAGCGTCATGCCCTCGCGCTTGATCATCTGCGAGTAGATGTCGCGGATCACCTGTCGCCAATCGGGGTCGCGCGGCATGAACAGGACGCCGATCGCATACTCGCCGGGCTGCGGCAGGTCGAAGCCGAGCCGCTGCGCCTCCTTGGCGAAGAATTTGTGCGGGATCTGCACCAAAATGCCGGCGCCGTCGCCCGCGCGCGGGTCGGCGCCCACCGCTCCGCGATGCTCGAGATTGCAAAGGATGGCGAGCGCGTCCTGGATCAGCTTGTGCGACGGCCTGCCCTTGATGTCGGCAATGAAGCCGACGCCGCAGGAATCCTTGTCGAGCGCGGGGTCGTAAAGGCCGTGCGTGGCCGGGCTCGGCGCAGTCGGCGCGGAGTTGTCCGCGCGCGGCAGGCCGGGCGCCGCGCCGTCGCCAATGCGTGGCGCGCCGCGCCCGCTCCGCGCGCCCTCGCTCCCGGTCCCTGCTGCGCGATCGCGTGCCGCGCCCATGCTCGTCCTCGCGTCTCATCCCGGCGCCGACGCCGATGAAGCCCGGCTTCTCGGCGCAACACCCACTTCCACAGCGCCGAACGGCGTTGCGGCCTCGAGAGCACCGCTGGTCATTGGCGGCCTTCTCGCTACCGCCCCTCGGCTCAAGCGCGTGGCCGCTCGCGTTAGGCACCTGGCGATGTGATGGCCACGCTTATCACCGGTCCGATGTGGGCCGGATGACAGACCGGCCAAGGGACACCGGCGGGTCGCCAACTGGGACAGCAATACTGTCCTAGTTTACCCTGCCAAATTCTACTCACGAACACAAGGGCTCGCCTATCGGGAAATGCAACGGATACGTTCGAAGTTTCCTCATCGCCTGCCCAAAAAACCATCCCAGCGCGCGCGGGGCGCGGGCGCGATAGGCTCTCCGCGGCGATGCTCTTCGACCCCCTGCGGGACAATGTGGTCAGGCGCGCCGCCGCTGGGCGATTGTTTCGTTACCGCAACGGTGAAGACGAGCCGAGAGAAGCTGCATGAATTTCGCAAGCGACAACGCGGCGGGCATCGCGCCGGAAATTCTCGCGGCCATTTCGCAGGCGAACGAGGGCGCGGCGCTCGCCTATGGCCGCGATCCCTGGACCAGGCGTGTCGAGCAGAGGCTCGCCGAGATTTTCGAGTGCGAGCTCGCGGTCTTCCTGGTGCCGACCGGGACCGCGGCCAACGCGCTCGCGCTCGCGCACCTCACCCCGCCCTGGGGCGCCGTGCTCTGCCACGCCGAGGCGCACATCGCCACCGATGAATGCGGTGCGCCCGAGTTCTACGGCGGCGGGATCAAGCTCGTGGGTCTGGCGGGCGAAGCCGGCAAGGTCGCCCCCGAGACGCTGCGGCGCGCGCTCGATGAGGGGCAGTGGGGCGGCCCGCATCACGTGCGGCCGGCGGTGCTGTCGCTCTCGCAAGCGACCGAAGCAGGGACCATCTATCGGCCGCAGGATATCCGCGAGCTCGCGGAGATCGCGCATGCGCGCGGGCTTGCCGTGCATGTCGACGGCGCGCGAATTGGGAATGCGCTCGCGCGCATGAACGCCTCGCCGGCGCAGGCGACGTGGATGGCGGGCGTCGAGGCCCTGTCGTTCGGCGCCACCAAGGGAGGTGCGCTTGCTGCCGAAGCGGTGCTGTTCTTCGATAGCGCCCGCGGCGCCGATATGCCGGAGCGGCGCAAGCGCGGCGGCCATCTCGTCTCCAAACATCGCTTCCTGGCCGCGCAGATCGAGGCCTATCTCGCAGACGATCTGTGGCTCAGGCTGGCGCGCCACGCCAATGCCATGGCCGACCGGCTCGCCGCCGGGCTCGCCGCCGCGGGTCTTTCCCCGGTGTGGCCGGTCGAGGCCAACGAGGTGTTCGTCGCGTTGCCCTTGCGGATCGACGAACGGCTCAAGGCGGCAGGAGCGAATTATTATCCGTGGCGGACTGAGGGCCTACCCGACGGCGTCGCGTTGGCGCGCGATACGAGGCTCGTGCGTCTCGTCACCTCGTTTGCCACGAAGGCAGACGAGGTCGATCGGTTCCTCGCGGTGGTGCGTGCCTTTTGATGACACGGGAGCGCCCAAGCTACGCCCTATTCCCGGCTATCGTTAACGACATGCTCGAAGCGGTTCACGCAGTCGGCGCAGGCGTGCCGGCGTAGCGTTTCGCGCTTGATCAGGTCCTCGGGTCGAACGCGGCGGATGGGGACCATATCGAGTGATATCGGGGGATCGTATCTTGAAACGGAAAATCGCACTCTGCGCAGGCATGCTTGCATTCATCCTGGGGGGGCCGGGACCGGGACTGGCGCAGCCGGTTCCACCTGCTTACCCCGACACCGCCTATCCCGCCTATGACGTGGGACTGCCGCCGCACGAGATCGTCGCCATCGTACGCTCGACCGGACTCAGGCCGCTCAGTCCTCCGCTGCGCCAAGGACCCGCCTATGTCCTGCGGGCGGTCGATCCAGCCGGTGAAGAGGTCAGGGTGATCGTAAATGCCCGCATGGGCCGGATTGTCAAAGTGATCCCGCTCGCGGGGCCACGCTACGCGATGCCCCTGATGCGGCCGCCTTACGGGCGCCCGCCGCGGCCGATCGCCATGGTTCCGGAAGGCCCGGGCATCGATGATCCGCCGCCTCTGAACGGATCCGGTGGCGGATCGCCGAGCGGGCCGGGCCATGCCCCGGCGGCAAGCGCACCGCGGGATGCGGTGCAGGCCGGCCCTGCGCCGCTGCCGCGGCCACGGCCCAAGCTGGCCTTGAGCGACTCCGCTGCCCCCAAACCGGTCGTGCCGAGCGCAACGCCGCCGTCGCAAAACGCGGCCAAACCCGGCAAGGACAACGACACCACCAACGCGATCGGGACGCCGGCCGCTCCGGCGGCCGCGGCCGCGGCCGCCGAGCAACTGGAGTGAACGCAGCCCAAAATGAAAGCGCCCCGGAAACCGGGGCGCTCCCTCAGATCGAACCGACCGCTTACGCAGCTCTGGCCTCGACCACCTTGGCCTGGCCAGCGCCGATCTGGATTTGGCGCGGCTTCTTCGCCTCGGGAATCTCGCGCACGAGATCGACGTGCAGGAGTCCATTCTCGAGGGTCGCGCCCTTGACCTGGACGTAGTCGGCAAGCTGGAAGACGCGCTCGAACGCGCGAGCCGCGATGCCCTGGTAGAGCACCTCGCCCTGGTTCTTCTCGTCCTTGACCTGCTTATCGCCCTTGATCGTCAGCGTGTTTTCCTTAGCTTCGATCGAAAGCTCGTTCTCGCCGAAGCCCGCCACCGCCACCGAGATCCGGTAGGCGTTTTCGCCCGTGCGCTCGATGTTATAGGGGGGGTAGCCGGGAGTGGCCTCGAAGCCGTCCAGCATGGAGAACAGCCGGTCGAAACCGACGGTTGAACGATAGAGGGGAGCAAGATCGAAAGTTCGCATGGCATATCCTCGTTGTTGAGCGAAATGCGGATGGTCCGCCCGCAAGGAGCCGGACCGGGTTTGTTTGCGCAGCCCGCAGGGCCTGCGCACAACCGATGTGGGGTTCGGCCCCGGCACGCGCAAGAGGGAGGATAACCGGTTGAACATCGCGGCTTTTTCCGGCCCCGGAAATCGGGGGCAGCTTGCCCGGCGTGCCGCTTCCCGCCCAAGGCTTGATTGAGCGCGGCACGCGCCCTGCTATAAAGCGACCGCTCCAGCTTTCCCGCAGGCCATGACCCTCGTTTCCATTCCCGCAAATCCGGTGCCCGACGACGTCGTGACGGGAACCCTGAAAACCCGCGACGGGGTGTCGTTGCGCTTTGCGCGCTGGGCGCCGCCGCCGGGACGCAAGGGCACGGTCTGCCTGTTCCAGGGCCGCGCCGAATTCATCGAGAAATATTTCGAAACCGTGCGCGACCTGCGCGCCCGCGGCTTCGCCGTCGCCACCTTCGACTGGCGCGGGCAAGGCATGTCGGAGCGTGCGCTGGGCAACTCGCGCAAAGGCTATGTGCGCAACTTCTCCGAATATCAGATCGATCTCGAGACTTTCGTCACCGAGATTGTTCTTCCGGATTGCCCGCCTCCGGTGTTTGCGCTCGCTCATTCCATGGGCGCGACGATCCTGCTGCGCGCGGCTCATGGGGGACTTCGCTGGTTCGATCGCATGGTGCTGCTGGCGCCGATGATCGCGCTGCCGGGGATGCGCCGATCCGCGACCACCCGCGTCGCGGTCAGGACCATGCGTCTGATGGGACTCGGCTCGCTCTATGTTCCGGGCGGCGACGCGGCGGTGATGCAGCAGCGTCCCTTCGTCGGCAACCTGCTCACCTCCGATCCTGTGCGCTACGCCCGCAATGTCGCCGTGGTCGAGGCAGACCCGGCGCTGGCGATCGGCTGGCCGACGGTCGCCTGGGCGGACTCCGCCTTTCGGGTCATGGGCGAGCTCTCGGAATCCGGCTATCCCGGCAAGATCCGCCAGCCGATCCTGATCATCGCCGCGGGTCAGGACGCCATCGTATCGACGTCCGCGATCGACGAGTTCGCCGTGCGACTGCGCGCCGGCTCGCATCTCATCGTGCCGGGGGCGCGGCACGAACTGCTGATGGAGCAGGATCGGTTTCGCGCGCAGGCTTTCGCGGCGTTCGATGCTTTCGTGCCGGGAACGCCGCTGTTCGCGTGACCCGTCACCGCGGGCGTCGATCGCAGCCCGCAGCGCGATTCGATGGGGAAGGTCGACCGCGATATTTTCGAGTCTCTGCATCACCCCTTCAGCAACTCGAGCGCCTCCGCGTGCACGCGCTTGTCGCCGGCGGCGACGATGCGCCCACCGGCATGGGGGACGGCGCCCTCCCAGGTGGTGATGACCCCGCCGGCGCCGACGATGATCGGCACCAGCGCCAGCACGTCATGCGGCTTGAGCTCGGTTTCGATGACAAGATCGACATGACCCGCCGCCAGCATGCAATAGGCGTAACAGTCGCCGCCGTAGCGTGAGAGCCGCACGAGCTTTTCGACCCGGCCGAAAATCTCACGATCGCCGGCGCTCATCAGCAGCGGGCTGGTGGTGAACAGGACTGCCTGGCCGAGATCGGCGCAGGCGCGTACCCGCAAATCGCGCTCGCCGGCCGGACCGCGGTAGGATGCCCATCGTCCGTCGCCGCTGAAGCGCTCGCGCGTGAACGGCTGGTTCATCATGCCGAAGACCGGTTCGCCCGAGCGCAGCAAGGCGATCAACGTGCCCCAGGCCGGCATGCCGGAGATGAACGATTTCGTGCCGTCGATCGGATCGAGCACCCAGACGTATTCCGCGTCGGCGCGCTCCCGGCCGTATTCCTCGCCGATGATGCCATGATCCGGAAAGGTGCGGCGGATGAGCGTGCGCATCGCCGTTTCGGCCGCATGGTCGGCGGCGGTCACCGGGTCGAAGCTGCCGGGACGACCCTTGTCCTCGATGCTGAGCGCGGTGCGAAAGAACGGCAGGATGGTCTCGCCCGATACCGTGGCCAGTTCGTCCACGAAAGCCGAGAAGTCGATTGCCGTCATGCCGTGCGCCCCCTCACCGTCGCCGCCTCGACCTATCGAAGACCGCGATGGCCGGCAACCCGCCGCCGCGGCTTGTCGGCGCGCCGGCGCCGTGCCATCCGTGCCCGGCCGATGCAAAGGCCGGGGTCATGAGCATCCAAAGCACTTCGCGAGCGGCGGGCTCGAGCGCCGCCACGACGCTCGTCGCTACGCTGATCTCGATCTACATCGTCAGTCAGTTCCTGCGCAATTCGATTGGCGTCATCGCGCCCGACCTGGCGGAGCAGATTGGGCTCTCGCCCGCCGAGATCGGGCTGTTGTCGAGCACGTTCTTTTTCGCCTTTGCCGCCGTCCAGATTCCCGTGGGCGTGGCGCTCGACCGGTTTGGCCCGCGGCTGTGCCTCCTGGTGGGGGCGGCGCTCACGGTGATCGGCGCCGTGGTGTTCGCGCTTGCGCCAAGCCCCGGCGTGCTGATGCTCGGCCGGGCCCTGCTCGGCATCGGGACCGCCGGCTCGCTGGTGGCCTCGCTCGCAGTCTACGCCCAGCGGTTTCCGCCCGATCGCTTTGCGACGCTGGCCGGCCTGCAGGTCGGCATCGGCACCGTCGGTACCCTCATCGCCACGGCACCGCTTGCGTTTTCGGCGGCGACGATCGGTTGGCGCGGCAGCTTTCTGGCCGTCGCCGGCTTTACCCTTCTGGTCGGCTTGCTGATCGCGATCGTGGTCAAGGATGTCCCGCCCACGCGCGGCCGGCGCGAGACGTCGCGCGAGAGTCTCGCCGGCATGCTGGCGGTCATGCGCACGCCGTCGGTCGGGCGGCTGTTCGTCATGAACCTCGTGGTCTATTCGACCTTCGGCCTCATCGTCGGCCTCTGGGGCGGGCCGTACCTCGCGCACATCTACGGCTATGGCCTCGAAGAACGCGGCACCTTCCTGCTTATTCCGGCGCTGACGCAGATCATCGGATCGATGCTGTGGGGCCCGATGGATCGGGTGGTGGGGAGCCACAAGCTTCCGGTCCTGGTCGGTGCGGGGACGACGGCCGCGACGCTCGCCTATCTCGCCGTGGTCGGAACCTTGACGCCCGCGGCATTGGTCGCCTGGTTCGCGGTGTTCGGGCTTGCGTCCGCCTACGGACCGGTTTTGATCGCGCACGGCAAGGCGTTGTTTCCGCTCCATCAGGTCGGACGGGGCCTCACCGTTCTCAACATGGGCACGATGGGCGGCACCTTTCTGGCCCAGGCCATCAGCGGCCTCGTCATCGACATGTTTCCCACAACTGCGGACGGCGCCTACGACCTTGCGGCCTACCGCCTGGTCTTCGCCCTGCAGGCCGGGGTTATCGTATTGGCTTGCCTCGTCTATTTTGGCTCGCGCGACCCGATGAAAAGGCCGGGCTGAGAGCGGGGCGATTCGACCTTTCTGCACAGGCAGGGAAGCTCCTATGCAGAAATGGGTCAATAGCCCTTACTTTCCCTCTTGCTATTTGTGCGCTGCGGTGTATGTTGTTGCGGTGCGGTAGCGCCTCGCGTTACCGCCGCCCTCCTTGGGCGTTTCCTCCCTAGACTTGGGCCGCTTGCGGAAGCAGGCGGCCCTTTTTTCTGCGACGATGCGAGCGTCTATTTTCCGACGGTGCGAGCGTCGCTTATTCCGCCGCCGCACGGTAGGGCCGCAGCTCCTGGAGCGGGATGGCAGCAAGACGACACGCCAGCATCTCGAGGTCGTCGGCGACGCGGGCAAACGACGACGAGCGCTCGAACCGCCGCTCGTCCATGTAGAGCGCGCGGTTGAGCTCGAGCTGGATGGCGTGCAGGCCGGCGGCCGGATTACCGTAGTGCTCGGTGATGAAGCCTCCGGCGTAAGGCTTGTTGCGGCTCACCGAATAGCCTTGGGCGCGCAGCGTCGATTCGATCGTCTCGCCGACGGCGGCGACGCAACTCGTGCCGTAGCGGTCGCCCAGCACCACGTCGGCGCGCGGGCGCTCGTCCTTGGAGCCGGCGCTCGAAGGCATGGAATGACAGTCGATCAGGACGGCGGCGCCGAAATCGCGGTGAACGCGCGTGAACAGCCGCCGCAGCGCCCGGTGATAAGGCTTGTACAGGCCCTCGATTCGGCGGATCGCGTCATCGACGGGGATGCGCTGGGCGTAGATTTCCTGGGCGTCGCCGACGACTCTCGCGACCGTGCCCAATCCTCCCGCCACCCGCATCGAACGCGTGTTCGCGAAGGAGGGCAGGCGGCCCTCGAACATGCGCGGATCGAGCTCGTACGGCTCCCGGTTGACGTCGACATAGCAGCGCGGGAAGTGCGCCCGCATCAGCGGATAGCCCCGCCGCACCACGCCGAGATTGAGTTCGTCGACGAAGCTGTCCTCGGAGCGGCGCAGCATCGCGACCTCGAGCCGCGAGGAGGCGAGGAAGGCGCGCGGATACACGCTTCCGCTGTGGGGAGAGTTGAACACGACCGGCCCACGCCATTCGGCCGGTTCGAGGATTTCGAAGGGAGGATCGAGCTCGTCTTTCAGTTCGGACATGACCAATGGTGGGCCCTTGACGTGACCTGGAAGCAACGGGGGAGATCCCAGCCCAACGCTTTTCGCCACCACTATCGCGGGAAACGCGTTATTGTCCATGGGGCCAAAGGCGCATGCCGGGTGGCGGTCGCTTCCGGGTCGCTTCTTGGTCGGTTTTCGAGTCGCTTCTTGGTCACACTCGTATCACTCTCGGTTCACTCTAGGCTCACTTGCGGTCGATCCGGAGGGCGGGTTCACCCCATATTTACCCGTCATCGGGCTTATTGACGCCAGAAAAACAGGGTTGGGGCGCTAGCTCACCATTCTCAGCGGGCTGGAAGATGGCGAAGATTATCCTTGCCGAAGACGACAACGACATGCGGCGCTTCTTGGCCAAGGCGCTGCAGAACGCCGGCTATGAGGTGATCTCCTTCGACAACGGCCTGTCCGCCTATCAGCGGCTGCGCGAGGAGCCGTTCGAGCTTCTGCTCACCGACATCGTCATGCCGGAGATGGACGGGATCGAATTGGCGCGTCGCGCCTGCGAGCTCGATCCCGACATCAAGATCATGTTCATCACCGGCTTTGCCGCCGTGGCGCTCAATTCCGATTCGGCCGCCCCGAAGAATGCCAAGGTCCTCTCCAAGCCGGTCCATCTGCGCGAGCTCGTCAACGAGGTGCAGAAGATGCTGGCGGCGTAACGCGCGGGCGCCACGGCCCGCGGATCCTCACGCTGCCGCCGCCGTTCCCCGCCCATGGGTTGCCTCGTCGTGAGGGAGCCGATATGACCAAGGCTCCGCCACCGGCAGGGTCCGGGCGCGTAGCTCAGCGGAAGAGCACTACCTTGACATGGTAGGGGTCACAGGTTCGATCCCTGTCGCGCCCACCACCAAGCCGCTGTTTTTTTGTTCCTTTTTGGAAGTGCCCTTGCGCCGATTTGCCCCGTGCCGCGGAGGGCCGAGATCAAGGCGCACGGCTCGCGTCCCTCGAGCCCGTTTGTGTGAACCAGCTCACCCACACCAGCGACATTGCGTGATGGCCGTCACAGCGCGGGGACCGTCCGCACGTCAGATTTGTCCCGGCAAGATCATTCAATACTCAACCATTGGAGAGGAACTATGACCATCGCAATCAAGGTTGCGGCAATCTGCGAGAATCAAGCCGACGAATTGACTGACGCCGAACTCTTCGAGGCTGCTGGCGGCGGGATTGGCTCACAGAGCACCGGTGCAGGGGCGGGCAAAGTCACATTCAATCCGTTTTCGATCACGAGGAAGATCGACAGCGCAAGCCCCTCTTTCTAGGGAGTAAAGATCATGAAGAAGACCAACGACACGCCGAACCTTGGTCACACCACGCTCGAAGATCACCGCGCGCTCGTCGAGGATACCGAGCTTGATGCGGTGACGGGTGGGACTTTGTTATCAAACCTGCTGCGGATGCTGGAGGACACAAACAAAGCCATCATGGGAAATATCCGGGTATGAGCAAGACCAACGACGCCCCGAACCTGAATCAATGCGCGTTCGGAGATCGCCGCACGCTCGACGATACCGAGTTGAACTCGGTTACTGGCGGGATGTTGTACTTCGGAGCCACCACCAAGAGTTCAGCGCCTGGAAGTTCCGATCAATTGATGTCGATGATGCAGCAGACGCTTGACCTTCTCCAGGGAAAATCATGAGCAAGACCAACGAAGGGCCATGCAGCTGCCGTGCCGCCGAGGAGCGTGATGAACGCGCGCCAGCAGTCGAAGGGCGCACGGGCAATGCTTCGGAGTGCGGTGAGGCTTACGGGGCAATGGTCACGCCGCTATTTCGCTGCAGTCGCTAGTAGCCTTGCCGGGAGTAAATGACACCGTTTGCAACAGATTCGGACCAGCTTTAGGCAGCGCGGAGCGGTTATTCCGGGCACACGATGAAATTCCGAACGCAGCGATCGCAAAGCTCGAAGGCCGCGGTGCTGCGAAACGTTCAGGCTCGGACCATTCAACGGGCGCGGGTCAACCGCGCGAGTGCGTGCAACGCAAATTCATCTCCTTGAGCTGCGGCCAGACGGTAGAGCCGCACGGCCTCCTTGTCGTTCCTCGCAAGCCCGCCGCGCCCCTGCTCGTACATCCAGCCTAGCCTCGCTTGCGCGTACGCATAGCCTTGGTCGGCGGCAAGACGGAAGAGCCGCACGGCCTCCTTGTCTTCCTTCGGAAGCCCGCCGCGGCCTTGCGCGTACATGACGCCCAGGTTCGCTTGGCCGTGTGAGCCGCCCTGATCGGCGGCAAGACGGTAGAGCCGCACGGCTTCCCTGTCGTCCTTCGGAAGCCCGCCGCGCCCGTGCTCGTACATGACGCCCAGGCTCGTTTGCCCGGATGCATAGCCCTGATCGGCGGAAAGACGGTAGAGCCGCACGGCCTCCCTGTCGTCCTTCGGAAGCCCGCCGCGGCCTTGCGCGTACATGACGCCCAGGTTCGTTTGCCCGTGCGCATAGCCCTGCTCGGCGGCAAGACGGAAGAGCCGCACGGACTCCCTGTCGTCCTTCGGAAGCCCGCCGCGGCCTTGCGCGTACATGACGCCCAGGTTCGTCTGCCCATGTGAGCCGCCCTGATCGGCGGCAAGACGGTAGAGCCGCACGGCTTCCTTGTCGTCCTTCGGAAGCCCGCCGCGCCCGTGCTGGTACATGACGCCCAAGCTGTTTTGCGCCATCGCAACCCCCTGATCGGCGGCAAGACGGTAGAGCCGCACGGCCTCCCTGTCGTCCTTGGCAAGCCCGCCGCGCCCGTGCTCGTACATGGCGCCTAGGTTGACTTGTGCGATCGCAACGCCCTGATCGGCGGCACGGCGGTAGAGCCGCACCGCCTCCTTGTCGTCCTTCGGAAGTCCGCCGCGCCCGTGCTCGTACATGACGCCCAAATTGTTTTGCGCCGTCGCAACGCCTTGATCGGCAGCGAGGCGGTAGAGCCGCACGGCTTCCTTGTCGTCCTTCGGAAGCCCGCCGCGCCCGTGCTCGTACAGCGAACCCAGGTTCGCTTGCGCCGATCCGTAGCCCTGGTCGGCGGCTTTGCGATACCAGAGGAATGCGTCTGCATACTTTCCGGCGGCGGCGAATGCGCGACCCAGCTGGAACGCGAATCGAGGCGCTTGCGTGTACTCTTTGGCTGCCTCGGAGCATGCATTTATGGCCTTATTGGAATCGATCTTGGTCAACACGACTCCAGGAACTCCTGCGGACCTGCCGGGATCTCTGGGGTGTCCGGCCAGGCGGTCGCATTCGTGGACCGGCGGCGGAGCCAATTCCTGGACCGGCGGCGGGGCCGAGCCCTGGCCAGGCGGCGGGGCCGCGCCCAGCTGCCAAGGATAATTCCAATTCTTGAAAGCACGCTCGATGAGATCGATCGGAGTGGCGCGCGCAAACGCTCCCGTGTCGACAACCACCATTCCGACAATCCCACCATCGGAGATCAGCGGAGCGCCGGACGTCCCTAATTTGATATTGAGACCCTCGCCGACTATCGTTCCGACCGGCTCGAGACCGTTCACCACGCCCGGTCGCATGGGCACGAACCAGTCTCGTTCCAGACCAATGAAGCGGATTTCGGTTCCTCTCTTCGCCCGACCAGCGGCCGCTACGTCGCGACGCCAAGCGAGATTGCGCGGTGGTCGTAGTCGAAGCACGGCCAAGTCTCCTTCGCCGGGCTGCAATCTTGTTGCAAGAAGCTCGGCTTTATATTCAGCACCCTGATCCTGGAAGAACGCAACAACCGGAGAGCGGTCGATTGCGTCCGGGCCGTTACCGCGCACGACATGGTCGGCCGTGGCGATGTAGAGGAAACCGTCCCGCTCGCCGGTGATGAAGCCAAAGCCGTCGTAAGTGGTCCCGTTTGCCCACTGCGCAGTGACCCTGACAACATTGCGGCGAAGCTCGAGAGACAGGTTATCTGTCGATTGCCCGTGAATGTGGGATTGCGCAACAGGAAGCAGGGCGCCCCCGAGCAGCAACCGGACGAGGCAATATTTTATTTGAGCAGCAGTTCTCGAGCGCTCCATAGCACACCCCACAAGAAAGCGACCGCGCCCCAGAGGAAGCCCAGGCGCTCCTGGTGATAGAGGTAACTCAACCACGTCGGCGCGAGGTTCTCCTCGAAACCGGTCACACCGACAGAAACCTTCTTCGCGCGTCCTTTGAACGAAAGCCTCAGTGCGTCGGGGCCCAGCTCAAGTTCTTGAATTACGCCGGTGGCGGATTCCAAATAGAGTTGGTCCTTTTCCTTCAATGCAACCTTCTCGCCGGTGTCGCCAACCGTGACGGTGCCGGAGTCGATGCCGGAGATGAAAAATGATCGTTCATCGGCACCGCTCTCTTCCCGGACCAACGAAAGTTTGTTGATGGGAATATTCCGCCACGTGAGCTTGTCTTTGGCGCTGAGCCGAATCCGTGCTGGAATGCGAGGGCGGCCGTCATCGTAGAACGACAACGTCCCCGGAACGTCGAAATGCGCGGTTCGTAGCGAGGTGGGTCGAGACGGCGCATCGCCCGCGGACACCGCCGCGTCGCCGGTGATTTGCAGCTGGCCCCTGAGTGGAGCATTCAATGACAAAATATAAATGTCTGCCGAGGGGTTGCGCAGAAGAGTGAACGTGCCCCCCGACCCGAGCTCCAATTCTGACAGCGCGACGAGGCCTTTCTCAATATCCAGCCATGCCCGCCCTTTAAGCGGCACCGACGAAAGTTCGGGCGGCAGCGTGAGCTCACTCATCTCATCGAGCCGGAAGACAGCGTCACCCAGCTGCCAGTGGCCTGTCCATTGCCAGGGTTCCGCCAAACCGAACGTGAGCGCGTCGGTCGCCACCGTCACATGCAGGTTCGTGTTCGGGATGCGCACTGCCCATGCGAGGCCGGCAAGCAGCAGACATACCGTACCAAGGATGGCCGCAGCTACTATGCTGTTTCGCCTGGGCGCGCGCGAGAGATCGAGAAGCGCTTCGTATTCCTTTATACGAACCAGATCATCCGCAATCAACTCGCCTGCCAGGGCCTTTTCGGCAGCCGCCTTGGCGGCGGCTGCATGCGATTGACTGAGACGACGGCTGAGATCGCCAGGAAATCTCACGGTTCGAACACCTGCCGCTTAAGCGAAAGCCAGCGATCGGAATTGCCCGCCTTGGCGGCAACCTCGACGATCACAACGCCTTTGCCCGGCTCCAATTCCAATGCGATGGGTTGCCCGGCGCGAAGCGTGCGGATGCCATTCCCGCGTTTTTTCCACTCGGGCGGCTTCCCAGAACCTGCATTTGGCCAACTCCGCCAGAGAAGCTCGTCGAGGTCGATCGAGGATCGCAGAATTGCGATGATCGACTTCCCGCCCGGTGTCGGCGAAGAAGGTTCGGAGACCAAGACCGGAACAAAAATTCTACGTCCATCCTTTTCGACCCACCCGGTAACGCCGATGCTGTCAGGCGTGAGCCTGGCCGGGGAAAGAACGGGCGCCATCGGCCATTTCATCAAGCCTGCCGACGGAATGGAGCTCTCCATGAGATAATACGTGCCGAGGGGAAGAGCCCGGGCTTGAACGTGGACCTCCGCAGCGTTCAGCGCACCCACATTGGGCGCTGTGATATGAACGGCGCCGTCAGCACGAACCTGATAGTTGATGGGACCTGCGGTCAGCGACAGGAGTTCAAGGCTCTCTCCGGCTACCGGCGACTGGTAGAACCCCTCGCAACGCAAATCTCCGGGCCGAAGCTGGTAGCCCGCAGCGCCAGCAACTGCCTGAAGCCGTGAGCAAGAGCGTATTTGGCCAAAAGCTTCCGACCAAACTGCAAAGAGGGATGCGGCCACGGCCAGCCGCGCCAGTGTGCGGGTCAGGCGCATCGATGTCCCACTTCCGTTGCGGGCTGACGACGAATACTGACATAAATGTAGAAAGTTGCAAGCGCGCGCGGCGGCCACCTTGACGCGCACGCGATTGCCTGAATGCCGCGGTCTATTTGCATGCACCCTTCGGATCTTCCGCGGTCGTTAGCGCCTGTAAATCGTAACTCCGGTGCTCAGGATCGAGAGCAGAAATGGCGAGCGTGCGGCCGAGGCATTGGCAGCTTCCGCGGGGCTGCACAGGACTACGTCTACGGGCGGGAAGCAATCGGCCGCGCTCTGACGGGCGCGGCGCTGGTGGAGCGATGGGCTACCCTCCAGTCTGGCGATCACCAACAGGTCAATGTCGCTGCCCGGGTGGTTGGCGCCTTTGGCGTACGACCCGAACAACACGATCCGCTCAGGAGCAAAAGAGCAGATCAGGCGCTGCACCGTTCGATGAAGGAGCGGCGGCAGGGGTGGCGCCATATCAGTTCACCCGATAATTCATGAGCAGGAACACATCGCCGAGATCGTCCGCTGCGATCGGTTGGAAACCGTCCGGGTCCTGCTTGCGCAACTTGAAGGTCCACGTGTCGAGCGGCATGTGGGCCGTCAGTTCCACGGTCCCGGCCAGCACGTTTGGCTCCGATACATCTCGCACCGGCGTCATTGCGACGGCAGCATCGGGCAGCGACCCCTGCGGCTCCAACACAAAGCTCCCGGGATTCCATGCGACGGCCAGAACGCTGAGCGACGTAACCGTCATCTCCTTGCCGCGCGTCCACGCCGGGAACTGCGCAGGCGAAGGAGAGAACGTGAGCACCGGATCCTTGCCGGCGGCGTCCGACGCGACCGGAGCGCTTTGGGATCGCAGAAGTTGGGCGCCCGCCTTGGGCAGGCTCGCCTGATTTTCGGCCTGCACGGCCTGTTTGAAGGCATCGCCGCCGTCAAGAGCCGTATAGTAAAGATGCAACCACAGCTCGGAGACGCTGCTCAGAGCGATTTCGTTATTCGCCTGCTGCATTTCCAGGTGCCACGAGCTGATGGCGCCCGCGTTTTCAAAGGGCAGATATCGCGTGTCGGTCAGATTGTTGTTGATGGCCGTCAGAAAGAGGCCAGGATCGTCCTGGGCGTTGCCGAGCGCAATCGTTTGCCCCAGGGCGGCGTACTTGTAGACGAAGCGCGGATCGGACCCGACGGGCGTTTCGGAATAACCCGCGCTCACGTCGGTCGACGTGCGGACCTTGTTGGCCGTCAGAGTGAGGGTCGCCTTGACGTTGTCGAACTTGGTCGAGTTTGGGTAGACGGCGGTCACGCTGACGCGCAACAGGTGACGGTTGTAATGACCCGGGTAGTCGTGATCGAAGAGCGATTCCGGGATTGTGAAGTCGCAAGCTCCGTTTGCCAGCAGCTGGCTCAGGGCGCCATCGAGGGTGCTGAGAGGAATGAAACGGCTTAACTCCAGCCGCCGGATATTCTCATCGAGATAAGAGGCTTGCATACGGCGAAGGTCCTGGTTCAGGCGCTCCCCGGCAAGCAGCCCCTTGTGCAGGCTGTCCCAATATCCGAACTGAATGAACGAGGTGTTCTGAATGCCGAGTTCGAAGCGGTAACATTGCTCCACCTGCTGACACATCCGGTAAGCCAGCCGGAAACTCTGGAAATACGTATCGGAGAGCTGGCCCGCCATCCAGTCGTATAGATCCTGATTGGTGAACTTGCCGGTCAGGAAATCCAACTGCTTCTGAAGCTGGTCGATCTGTGCTTGGTTTTTCGCCCGATTCTGCACGGCGATCTGCAGCCCGAGTTCGGCACCCGCGATCTGGATCTGCGTGTGCGCAATATCGTCCTCGGCTTCCTTGATTTTTTCCTTCCAGTCGTCTTGCTGGTGGTAGAACTTCCCCATCGTGCTCAACACACCCCCGCTTTTCTCCGCGAGGGCTGCGAACGCACTCAACGCCTTGGCGGCGGAGCCGGTAGACTTGCTAGTATCCTCCGTGATGTAAGCCAACGGACTGCTGATGCCCGCGACCCCGCCGGACTCTGCGGCAGGATATCCTGCACCACCTTTGCGCCTTGCGTGAACGCCGCCTTGAGGTTGAGCCCGATCGCCCATGCCTGGAGTTGAAGCGCCAGATTCTCCCAGGTATTGATGATGCTGAGAATGGCGCTTTGATCCGTGAAATAGGCCAGCTTGTCAGTGCCAAGCTTGAGGTTTTGATTGAGGGCGTCGATGGCATTCTGCGCCTGCTCCGCCTGCCACTCGAAGATCTGGTCGCTTTGCTGGAGAATCTGCTGCTGGTTGGTCGCGATCAGCACGGCGAGCTGGTCGCCATCGCTCTTTTCGAGCGCCGCCAGCAACAGCGCGCCGTACGCCCGAACCGCGTTGACGAAATCGAGCGCCTGCGTGTAGAGGAACGTAAAACGATAGTGCGGTAGCGCCGCCGAGAGATCGG
The DNA here is from genome assembly GCA_963821505.1 of uncultured Alphaproteobacteria bacterium. GTDB lineage: Bacteria > Pseudomonadota > Alphaproteobacteria > Rhizobiales > Xanthobacteraceae > VAZQ01. The sequence continues at coordinate 160,583 of CAWGEH010000003.1, read as the reverse complement.
CGATCACGCTGGTCAAGTCGACCCCGGCAGTTTGCGCGCGAATCAACAAACCGGGATCGATCGGCGCATCGAACAGCGCCAGTTGCAGCGCCTGCCCTTGAATGTTCTGGCAATGGCGCAGCTTGAACAACCGGTCGGCGACCGTGGTCCAATAGCCGAGCAGCGTATCGTTGGGCGGAATCTTGAAATAGAAAGTCTGCGGCGCCGGAATTCCGCCGTTTCCGGCGCTACCGCCGCCCTGGCCGCCAATCGAGTTCTCGATGTCCACCATGGCATTGGCGAACGCGTCGAGCTTCGGCTCCAGTTGATCGTACGATTCGTTGGAATGCTGGGGCGGGGTTGTGGCCGCCGGCCGGGGACCGAGAATCTCCGAGGCGATCACGTACAGCAGCGTCGCCTCGCTCAGCGCCTCGCGCGATTCGGTCGCGAACAGGTTATCGGCCCAGGCGATCAGATTATCGAGGTACGACATGACCGTGCGCTTCATGTATGCGACCGGCCGCAGATCGGCGAGCAGAAACGGATTGAACGGATCGCTCCGCCAGCTTTCCACCTGACTGATGGCGTTCGGATCGCCCTGATTCACGGCTGCCAGCAGACTGTCGATGCGCTGCGACAGGATCTCAGCGCTTGTCAGGTTATAGAGCGGCTTCGGAATCCAGAAGCGCTTCGGCGCCGGATCGGCGCCCGGCCGCGTCGGATCGAAAATGTAATGAAACCATTTCAGTGCGTCTTGGAACTGCTGGTTCTGGCTGAGCATCTCAGCCATGTAAAGCGGGACATGGAAGAACAGCTCCCAGTTATAGATGGAAAAAGCCGCGTTGTAGTTGAAGTCCAGGAACTCGCGATCCTGATTGGTGTCGTCGTCGCGATCCCAGTCGACCCGCGACAGCACTGGCTGATAGCCGGCCTGGAAGCTGAAAGCATCGCCGCCGCTCGGATCGATCTGATCCGGATTGAGCTGCAGATTGCGATCGTAAAGCAGCGGGAATCCGCCGCTCGAAAGCTGGTGCCAGAACAGGCGCGCGAACGGATGGTAGAAGCGGTGGAAGCTATAGCGCACCTGGAATGGCACGCTGTTCGGGTTGGAGGGATATGTGGGCGACCACATGCTTCCGGCCTGGTAGGCCTTCTGGCTTTCCACATAGAAGGAGCGGCGGTTGTCCTGAAAGAAGAAGTAACTCGATGGATCGAAGGCCAGGTCGGAGGCAGATCCCACGACGCGAAACGGCATTGGCGCCTGGTTGAGCAGCGGGCCGGGGTTCTGGCCCAAAGACGCGGTCGCGGTGAAGGTGAGCGGTACGCTCTGGCGATCGCTCCCGGCCGGATTCGGGCGCACGCTCACCAACGCGCCCGCCTGGGGATGCATGTTCGGTTCGCTCAACAGACTGGGATCCGCCTGGATGTCGGGAAGGGGCAGCAGGAATTGAGCATTGGGGCCGTAGGCGGGCTGCGCGTGTTCCAGTAGACCGATTTTCGTCCCGTCGATCAGGATACTCAAATTGCGCTGCTGCAGTTCGTTGAAACGTCCGTCGAAGACCGCACGCCCTATGTGGACCGCGTCGTCGTATGGGCCGAGGATCGACGGTGAGCCGGCGCCGATTATCTGGTAACCTCCGAACCGGAACACGTCGACAAACAGGGATGGCCCGACACCCGGCGAAGACGCAGCCGTCTGTACTTTCAGCGTGTACAACGCCTCCACGCTTTTGGAGTCGCTCAGCGACCTCGAATTCGAGCATCGGTTTATCGAAGAACTTGCTTTTGGCGGCCTGCGCAGGCGCCCAATCGTTGTTGCGATAAATGCTGAAGAAGACGCCGATGCTGACATATCTGGCTACCTCCTGGCTGGGCGAATTCGAGTTCCCTCCAGGCAGACTCTGGTGCGGCTCGCTGGATACCTTTACGTCAGGCCAAAATATACAAACGCGCCCGCGGTACATCGCTGGGACCGCCTGATACGCGCGAATGTCGAGCGGGATCTGCGCCCACCCAGTCCACGCACCATCGATGAGAGAGCGGAAGTAAAAGAACGGCGGATCGCCTTGCGTCCGGCCCACCACGTGAATGGCCCCGGTCGCGGGGTCCTGGCACGTGCCCGTAATCAGCAGATGAGCGATATCTTCAAGGCGATCGACGTAATTGAGCACCGCCGTTTCCAGGAAGTCCGACGTGCTCGCGTTCTGGCGAACGTCCTGCTCGAGCTTGCGGTAAATCTCGGTGCGATTGGGGCGTTGCGATTCGATCAGCCAGTTCTCCGGGTAAAGAAAGACTTCGCGATTCGCTTCCCAAATGCGGTACCGCTTCATCCACTGCCACTGGTTCCAGGTGTCGTCCTGGGCCAAATCCACGACCACCGCGGGCGCCTCGAGGTTCATCAGGCAGCGCTCGACGAAGATCTGCACGGCTATGTATGCCTGAATCACGCGCGTAGTGACTTCGCACGAGCTCATCTGCACGTCGATCAGGAAGCGATCGAACAGACCATTGACATCGCCATAGACCAGGTTCCCCGCCGCATCGCGCTGCCCGATGAGGTACGCCTGCAGCGCAGCGGACCGGCGCTCGCGGATGGGATCCATGATGGTAGGCGCGAACGCCAGCCAGTCGTCGTTATTCGGGTGCCGAGCCCTGATCGCGCCCAACGCCGAAGCCGCCAACGTCTCCGCCTCCAGTTCGGTAGCCGGAATTTTGCCCCATGCGACCATCTGGTCCGCGCTGGCGTTGGCAGTTGCCGCCATCGCATCGAGTGTACGTAGCGCGTCGTAAATGGCGGGGCTGGTATAGTCCGCCGGGAACACGATCCCTAACGCTGCCGCAAATGACGCGATCCCGGGAAGCGGCCAACCGGTAATCGTCGCCAGCGCAGTCTGCACCGCAGCCTCGTCCGCAAATGCACCGGAGTGAACGCCGTCGATGACGTCGTAGAGAGTCTGGACCGGCGACTGTGGCGGCGCCGCCGTGAACAAGCGCGCCAATTTCACCAGCAGCAACGTCTGCAGAAGCGGCGCAAGGGCGAGCGCCGGGCGACCGTTTTCAACGGGCGATTGAGTGAAATCGAGTCCGCCGTATACCGCCGCGTTGCCGATCAGCCAGGCCAGATCCGAACTGACCAACCGGAGTCTTCGCGCCACCACCGCGACTTTGTCGAAAAGCTGGATCGCCAAAAACTGGTTCTGGAAATTCGCAACCGTGATGGGAGTTTCGCTGGCCAGCGACGGGTCGGTGAGCAGAGTCAGTAGCGTCTGGCCCGGGCCGCTGAGCTGGAGCTGCTGCAGGATCAGAGCCGCGGAGTCATTCGCCAGCGGCCGGTCGGCGGGTCGGTGCGCATTCGCGGCCACCGCCGCAATCACGCTGCCGTTCACGTCGCCCCCGCTCGGGTTGAGAATTGCCTGCCGGACCGCGCTCAGCGCGGAGGCAATATCCGCCTCGGTCATCTGCGTTGTCGTCGGCCACGGCGATGGTGTTAAAAGATACGTGAGCGCGTCGATGGTGAAGCCGGACTGCTGAATCGTTTTCGCCTGCGTCAGGAATTCGCGCGTCGCGGCTGGCGAGCGGAGAGCCGGCGTCAACGCCGCCGCGCTGTTCGCGGCTCCGGGCGCGAGTAATTTGGCCACGGCGAGAAGATCGGACAGGTCGAATCTGCACGCCTTTGACAGCTCATTGACCCGATAGATCAGACTGAGATTCTCGAGCGTCAGGTGGTTGTCCGTGAGACCGAAGAGCGTGGCCGCGTCCGTCGCGGAAACGCCGAGCGCGGCCTGGATTGCCGCCAGGTGATCGTTGAGATCGGGGTGCTGAATCACCCCGCCTGCGGGTAACGCCACAAGATCCGGGTCGGCCGCCACCGAAGTGACCGCGGGGTTCAGAAACACGCGCACGTATAGGGACGTCGCCGTGGTTCCATCCGGATCGCGATGAGTCGCGGTGTCGACGTTCTGGTAGAAGGCGAGTTGCCGATCCACCGCGAGACCCGTCATGCCCTGAAGCTGCCAGAAACTCTGTAGAGCGATGAGCGTGTCCGCGTTCAATGCGCCCTTACCGACAGCCGGCGCGTTCAGCAGCAGATCGAGCTCCCACATCTTGTAGCCGGTGCGCCGCCACAGCCGTAGAAAACGATGCGCGCGATCGAGAAAGCCGGCATCGAGCGGCGATGGTGCCAGGCTTTGTATGCTGGTGTCGCACGTATCGTCGGTCCCTTGGATCGAGATGCTGAGTGGGCCCTGCACCCAGGCTGCCTGCAGCAGTTCCAGCATCGACTCATAGGTAAGCGACGCGGCCTGGAGAAACGACGGAACCGGAGCGACGGCCGAAGCCGCATTGGCGATGTTCCAGACAAGGTCCGCCGGCACAAAGTCGGCGTTGGTCACCAGATCTTCCTCGTGCGGCGCCATGCCGAGACGTTCGGCGGCCACCGCCGCTTGCATCGCGTTCGCCGGATTGTGTAAAGGCAAGAGCGCCTGACGCACTTGCCACAACGGAACGTTCAATTGCTGGAGGTACGTTCGCAGCTCGTCCAGACCGGCGCTGTAAGGCAGTGTGTGCGGGTAGCTCGCCCCGAACAGCGTGGCATACGCGTCGGCGTTAAAGTATTCGGGCGCGGCGCGAAGCTCCTGCGCGGCCTTGTTCGCGGATGTCTGCTTCCATGGCGGATTGATGGTCGAATTCGGATCGGCTGGCGTGCTGATTGCGTCGGCCAGCAACTCGTTCACCAGGTCGATATAAGGAAGCGGGATGTCCGAATTGGGACAGTTCAGAAGCAGGTGGCGGACGTCGGCTCGCCGGCTGTCGAATACGTCGAGCGCGGTCTGTGTGCCTTGGGGGTGATTGCGCAGCCATAAGAGCAGATCGCAGAGATAGGCCGCCGGGCTGAGAACCGACGTACAGGAATCGACCTCGCAATAATCCTGCGAGCCGAACAGTGTCGCCAGCGTTTCATCGCGCTGAACCGCGGCCTGGATCGGTTGATCGAGGCCCGCGGTCTGACCGATGGCGCTGGGCCACACGCCCACCGAGCCGCGATTAAGCTGCATGTATAGCGAGACCATGCTGGCATAGCGTTGCGCGCCAGCCCGATAAATCCGGTTGGCCTCCGTTTTGGAGATGCCGGCCTGCGTCGCCTTGCGGAAAAACTGCTGCTCGCCCATGTTGGCGATCTGGGTCGCCGAGTGGATTCCGAGCCCGAGCAAAATCTCCGCCCCGTCCACACTCGGCGCAACGCGCAGCACACGCTGGAAACGTCGGGCGTTATCGATCACCGCGGGCCGGTCGCGAGCGTCGATGCCGGCGAACGCCTTGTCGCCCTGATTCGCAAGATAGACCGGAATGTTGTGCTTCAGCAGTTCCAGCGCCGCATTGTTCCGAAAGAACTGAGCGAGAGGTGCGCGCTGCGGCGGCGGAATGACGGTGCCCCTGGCGATCCGGCTGGACAGCGCGGCAGTCGGATATGCGCGGGTGACACGAGCGTACACCACGCGCGCAAACACCTCGGCCGGGCTCGCGGTGCCGGCCGCGTCGATGCTTGGCGGCGGGCCGGACTTGTTTACCAGGTCGATCCAATCCTGCTCGCTCAAACGAGCCAGATCTGGGAGTGTCTTATATGTGCCGGACGAGAAACCTTGCAAAAGAAGTTGCACCAACGGCAGGTGATTCTTTACGAACGCGCCGAGAGACAGCGCGCGCTCGATCTTGGACGCCTCTGCAGCCGTGAAACCGTGTTGCCCGTCGCCAAGCGTGCGCCAGAAGTTGCGCATGGAGAGTTCATTGCTCGCGAGGGCCTGCGCGAATGCCTGCTGCCTGGGTGGCGGAAGCTTCACCACGTCGAGAAGTTGGCTCAAGGTCGACTTGCCGGCGAGATAAGGTTGTTTGAGCAGATCCGAGGCGTGCAGAGCCTGCAGTTGATTGACGATCTTCGGAATCTCCGCCGCGTACTGCGGACCGATCAGATTCAGCGCTATCGCCGCAGTGAGCGTACCCTGCTGAACATCGCGGGATAGTCCGTAAATCAGGGAGCCGACACGTTGCACCAGAGCATCAATCAGCGTGAAGTCCTGGGCCGCATCCAGCAAGGGGTTCGGCAGCGCTGACGGAACGCGCTGCCTCAGGAAGGCGTAGAAAACCGCGGCTGGAAGGCTGACCGCTTCTTCGAGCCGTGCGGAAATCGCCGCCCGCATCAGCGTCTCGGTGTCTTTGCCCGACTCGAAGGAGAGGAACGAGAGGTCCTTATGGACATCGTTCTCTACGACGTCTGACAGTTTGAGACCGTCGAGCGGCCCATCCAGCGACCGCCGAAGCGCCGTCCACTCGGACGTGTCCGGCTCTTCGAGGCGAAGGTCGATTCTCTGATCCTGCTGCGCCTCAATCAGCGGCGAGAGCAAGGGCTTATCGAAGCTTCTGGATCGCGCCTCGACAACGATGACTAGTCGTTGCGGCGCGTTCCGGGGAATTCCGCACCGGACGTGATACTCCCCGTCTTTCGTAGTGTGCCCCTTGCCGAGCTTTCGGCGATCCCGAATTTGCTGCCACCATACAATGACTTCAGCGCCATCCACCGGGAGCCCCTGACGCGCCGAGACCTTGCCATGGACGCCGAAGAGTTTCATTGAACGGCCTCCGTCTTACGCCGGTTCCTTTTTGCATTCGCACATATCGCTCTGCCGTCGGAATAGACGGCCCACCCGCGCACGCTCGCTAGAATAGTTCAGAGGGTGATCGAGAAATGTGAGATCGCTTACACATTGGAAACGAAGTTCAACTACAGGGCACCGTCGGCTCAGAATCCAGATGACCGGCAACCCGTCCTTACCGAAATGATATCTGCGCACAGCGATGATGCGGCCCGGACAGAATGGGCGTAGCCGCAATGGTTCACGGGCTTGGACCGCTCGTCGCAGCCGTGGTTCAGCGATAAGTGCGTACGTAAACGTCTCATTGTCATAGGAGGAGAAAGGTCAGGATCCGTCGCAGATGCCGCCCGCCGCAGACAAGGACATGATCCAAGTCGCGCCGAGGCACTCCGATCAGTCGTTCTGCGTATGCATTCTGCGACAGCGGTCTCGGTGACATGGGTCGGTCACGGTACTATCCTCCGAAGCCGACAAGTGAAGGCGTGCCCGTAAGTAGGCATTATCATTGTCGCGCACCAAGTTCGCGCTCGCGGCTTGACATCTGACAATCGGCAACAGTTCGAGCCGCGTTGGCGGCCGCCAGCTGGTTCTATCCTTTGCCTCCGGTCGCGTCTTGTGTGCGCACGAAAACCGGATAGGCGCTGCCTGCATGCACGGCCTCCCGTTGCTGAAACGTGTGGAATATCCGCGATGCTTGACTGAACGATGCTTTCGCTTCGCCGGAGGACGGCCCGATGTCCCGCAATGCGCTCGCCGGAACGCCGCATGCAAGACTTGGCTCGCCGTGGATCGGGCTCACGAATGAAGGAGGCTGCACCGCTAGCCAGGCCGCGAGCGTGCCGAGCACGGTGACAGTCAAAAGGGTGATTTCGGACTTGGCCAACATGTAGGGGTCTCCTGCTGGTGCGCGTTGCTCACTCATGCAAGAGACTCGCCCTCGCGCGATTTCATTCATGGAGTTCACGGCAAGGTGTTCGAAAGCCTGAACGTCTGGCTGAGATTTGCCAAGGCAGCGGCGACGTTCTTCATCAAAGGCATTGATCGCCTCATCAAAAGTCCCCCGGTACACGAACGTCGCCGGGGATTCCTGCTGCAATCCCCCGACGGATTTGGGTCCGTGCAAATGGTTACTCGGCGGGCTCCCAATGACATGGTGCGAAGACGATTTGGGTAATTCCCGGCGTTTTCACGCAGAGCAGGCGAGCAACCATTCGGAGGGGATGATCCAACTCGCGGCGATAAGCGCGGCGCATGTGACCGGCGAGATAGACGTGGTTCCCAGCGTTGCCACGCGATCCGCCAGGGCGGACGTCCGCCCCGTCAAGTTTCGCCGACCGAATGGAGGGCGGCCTCGAACTTTGCGCCGAATTCCTGCAGCTCGTCGGCATCGATGTCGCTGACAGCCCAGAATTCGAGGCCTTGTGCGTTCCAGCGTCGAATGTTGAATCCCTGCGCCTTCTCGAGTTTCGCGCCGTGATCTTCGGAAGAAGTTTCATGCGCAATGAACAGATTGATCACATGCATCCGGCGCCGATAGACGATGGAAGCGACGGCCTTGCCGTCGACATAGTCGAGCCGCCCGCCGATCAGCCTGAAACCTTGGGCCGTCAGGTTGACGACCGGGGGTGCGACGTCGAGCTTGCCGTTGAACCACGGTTTCACCGTGTGCTGGTCGCTCGTCTGCACGTCGGTGAGGTGCTCGCCCTGAAGCGAGCGCACATGTGCCGAGACGACGTCGCCGAGCACGCGCTGGTCGTGATCTGTCCGAATGACGGTGATGACGAGGGTCGCCGCGATCGCAGCCGAGAGTGCCGAGCCCATGGCGAAGCCTTTCTGCACAGAGCGGCGGCTCGTGGTGCGCGGGCGCGCCGCCGGCAGCGCGGTCTCGATGCGCCGGCGCAGGCTCATCGGCGCCGTAAAGCGCAGCTGGGCGGCCGGCATGGCTCGCTGCAGCTCGCGATAGGTACGCAGTTGCGCCGCACAGCGCGAACAAATTTGCAAATGTGTCTCCACCTCATGCGCGTGCCCGGCGTCGAGCTCGCCGTCGAGGAGAGCGTGGAGGAGGATTTCCGCTTCGGCGCAGGTCATGTTCGCGGTCCTTCCTCGGCGATCCATGCTTTCCGGAGCAGGGACCGCGCACGTGCTAAACGCGACATCACGGTGCCGATGGGGACACCGACGACATCGGCAATTTCGCTATATGACAAATCGTTGATTTCGCGCAGAACGATCGTTTCACGGAACGGGTCGGGCAGCTCCGCGACGAGACGGCGAATCGTCTTGGCGTCCCACTGACGCAGCATTTCCGCTTCCGGCGAGACCGGCGCCTCCTGCCAAAGGGGGGCAGCGTCTTCGCCCTCTTCGGTCTGATCATCAATCGTGAGCGCAACGCCGGAGCGGCGCACAAATTCGGAACGGCAGACGTTGCGCAGGATGGCGAAGAGCCAAGGCTTCATCGCCGGTCCTCGATAGGTATCGAAATGGCGCAGCGCGCGCAGATAGCATTCCTGCACGGCGTCTTCGGCATCCGTGCCGTCGCGGAGCATGTATCTCGCCAGCGAGTAGACATCGTCGAGGTGGGGCAGCGCGGCGGCGCTGAAACGCCGCGCGTTGTCACTGTCATCGCCGCAGCCGTTACCCGCCGCAATAACGTCCCCGGCTTTCCAGGGCGCTGCCAGACCCTGTCTTTGCAGTCGATCGAGCATCAGTGCGCCACCTTGCTTGCGGTCGCGAGCCGTTGCTGCCTTCCCTTGAAGGTGACGTCGGTGGTGCCGAGAAGGGCGCGCAGCTTGTCGTCGGCGACTGTCATCGGTCCCGGCGAGGGTGCTGCGCCCGGCGCTGGTTGCGGGAAGGCGGCCGACATGGCGGTGTGAACGGTGACGTTGCGGCCGGCTTGTCGAAACCAACATGGCTGTCGCCGACCTGCGGGAATGTCAGCCCGCTCGGCTCCGCGGCCGTCGCCTCGCCGACGAGGCCCGTCGAACGCGGCACGCCGCCCGCGATCATCCATAGGACGCCGGTACCGTGCCAGGTCATGGACTCCATGACTTTGCGCCGGCTGGAGCCCATGCGTCTCGTCGTGATCAGATGTCATCGCCAATCTGCCTTGCAGCCATGATGGCTCACACATGCAAGATCAGAATCGGCGAGATTTATTCCCCACTCTTTCCGGGGTCCGTTCCCGCGAGAGCCTGCAAACGACCACACCGGGGTCGAATAGCTTTGCTCCGAACGGCGGCCGTCCAATCCATCACGATGGCGTGATGCTCGTCGCGACGCGGCAGACGGCGAGTCACCGCCGGCACATGCATCGCCTTGGGCCAGCGAACCACAAGCATGAGCTCGAAGTCGATGGTGCGGCAGTAATCGTTAGCTGCCGAGTGGGCTTGATTGAGGCCGGTGAGCCTCCTTGCCGCCAGCGGTGTTTCGCTGACCACATCAATCGCCGCAGCACAACGCGCGCCGGCATGCGAGCGGACGCTCCCCGCGGTTCTATCTCCCCCGACTATGCGTCAAAGATCTGAAACGTCGCCGCCCGAGATCGGACGGCTCGTTCGGTCGCAGAGACCAAATGACGGCGATGTGAACTGCACAGCTTACCGGTACACGAAGGCTTGTATCGAGCGAACTCCATTCGAATGCGAGCGCGGAAATAAACGCCGCGTTCCCTGATCCAGTCTGCAGAAGCCGCTTCCGGCTTCAAGACGAGGAGATTGACCATGTTGACGAAGATCACTCTGGCTCTCGCGTTCGCGTTCGCCATCATGCAGGCCGTTCCAGCGTCTGCTGGTCCTACCACCTGCGGGTTCGGCATGTTTCAGTACGACAGCTCTGGCGCCACAGTCGGTCCCTACTGCCACTGAGCCATGCGGGCGCGCTCAGTGCTGCTACTTCGGATGATGGCCGGCCGATAGCCGGCCATCATCCTGCTTCGGCGGCATCAGCCAGTGCGTCATTGGGTCGTTGACGGCCCCGCGCTTTCGGTCAAGTCCGGCCAGACCCCCACTCGCAGCGCGCGATCGAATAGAGGTGCGGCGGTCAGTGGCAGTCGCGGAAAGAGCGCGGACGCAATCCGAGCGAATCCCGTCTCAACGCACGCCGGGGAATAAATGCCGCCTTGCCCGATCTCGTGTGCAAAGGCGATGTGCTTTGGAGAAAATGACCATGTCGAGCAAGGTAACGATGGCTTTTGTTGCCGTTATCATTGCATTGGCGTTCCCCGCGTTCGCCGATGGCAATGGCAATCGCGAAAACCATTCCACCTACAGGTCTGTTCAGTACTGCGCGCCGCAATTGGATGAGCTTCCGGGCACGGCACGGATCTACTGCTCCCGATGATACGCGGGTCACCTGTCCATCGGCGGCGTTGGACTTCGTCGTCGCCAGCCCATCCACTCCAGCTCCGGGATGATCTCATATCTGTCCGGGGCGGCAGATAACGCGCCTTGCATCCACGATTGGCGGCGCCACTGGGCGTAGCGGGATCGACTTCGAGACGATCCGGCGGGGGCGGGTGGAGGGCCCTGCGGATGGTCGAGCGCTACGGCACGGTCAGTGCCGCGCAGCGGGCGGGCGCGATGAAGAAGCGGCGTTGACGCCAAGCACAGCTGTCTAGAGAAACCTACGAGAACCCAGTCACTTGGCCGAGAACCACCCTGCGTTGGTAGGGGTCGCAGGTGCGAGATGCCTGCAAGCATCCGGCTGGCAATCGTTGCAAATTCGCCCGGCCCGGATTTCACGCAAGTCAAGGCTTTGCCGAGAAGGAGCGTGCCCGCACGCAAGTAAGCGCATTGCGGCGCTTGCGGTCAGCGGTGCGCCCACGCTACCCCATGCGGCAGGGCGCGGGCCCGGGATGATGGCGGCGATGCCTTCTTTCGACCTGTTTATGCATTACCAAGGATGCGCGGGCCGCCGTGCACCGACGAAAGGCGGGACTCCCGCAGTGCGCGTTACACTCCGGCAGTTCCGTAGCCCCAACGAATAACTTCGGCCCCTCGAGGTTGGCCGTCCGTACGATACGCCAGACGCGAATCGATGTTCCAAGAGCGCGAGTTGCGATGGTAACCCTGGGCGCGGCTCAGGGTCGAGCGCGTCGATGCGACGGGAAGACGGTCGGAACGATCGAGGTGCCACGCGGCTTGGGAGAAACGACATGTGGAGCTCCAACGCCATGGTCGGGCCGCTGCGGCTTTCGCGACGTGCGTTCGTCGTCGGGGCGGCAGGAGCGGCGTGCGCGTTGCCCGTCGCCGACGCGTCGGGGGCCGCTCCAGCCACTCCCCGGGCCATAACGTCCCGATGGCTCGCGTCCGAGGACCCTGCCTTTTCCGTCGGCGCGACGGTCGGGGATCTCACGTTCGTGGCGCAGGACGCAGCCGGGCCCGGCGCGCCGCCCGCAGGCGCACCCGCGCAAGCCGAACGCACATTGCAGAATCTCCGCCGCGCGCTTGCGGCCGTCGGGCAGAGCCCGGACGACCTAGTGTTCCTGCAAGTGCTGCTCACCGACTACGCAGCCGCGCCCGAGATCGGCGGGATGCTGCGGGCGGCGTTCCGGCCCGAGCGCGCTCCGACTGCCTGTTTCGTCGGTGTATCCGGTCTGGGGCCCGACCGGCTGGTGCGCATGGACGCCGTCGCCTCGACCAACCGCGACCGCGCAGCGATCGTGGCCGAGGGCGTGCCGCTTCCGCTCGGCGCCCCTTGTCACGCCATCCGGACAGGAGACCTTGTTTTCGTCGGCGGCGTGGATGCGCCCGAGGACATCGCGGCGCCGAGCACGATCATTCTCGAGCGCCTCGACGCCGTCCTGCGCGCGGCCGGCCTGGGCCTGAAGGATTCCTTTCGCCACTGGGCATTCCTGCGCAACATGGCCGCGGCCAGCGTGCGCGACGCCTATGGACGCGAGCGCTCCGCGCGCTTGGAATCGATTTTCGCTCCCAACGAATATCCGGCGAATTCCCGCATCGGCAGCCCGGCGCTTGGTCCGGGCGTTGCGCAGCGCTCCTACGCGCTCGCGACGCGCGCCCGCCGACAATACGTCGAGAGCAAGTTTGCCCGCCGCACCCCGCGCGTGTTTGCGCAGAGCGTACGGGTGGGCGATTGGTTGTTCATCGCCGGCCAGGACGCGGTCGATGTCGCGCAGCAAACGCTTTTCATCGGCGACCTGCGCGCCCAGACCGAGCAATGCGTCCGGCAGCTGCAGTTCATCATGGAAGCGGCCGGCGCAACCGTGGACGACATCGTGAAGACAACCGTCTATCTGTTGGCGGGGCAGGACCGCTCGCTGTTCCTGGACGCCTATGGCGAACAGTTCAGAAGGCGCCTGCGCGGTCCTTGGATGCCTGCCGGCCTCACCATGACAGTCGATGCCCTGCGGCCGGATTGCCTGGTGGAGATCGATGCGGTGGCCTGGTTGGGGCGCCGTTAGAGCAAAATCGCTTCACATTGAATCGCGATTTCGCTCCAAGCATTTGGTTGGTCGCATGATCTTATCCCAAGAAGTCTGCAACTTTCTTCGGGCTCATGCTCTAGAAAGTCGCTGCTTCGACCGCGCGGGATCGGCCCGCCCGCTTACGCGATGGAACAGTGGCCGAGCTCAGGCCGGAAGCCGTCCTGCGCGCGCTGCGTGGGGTGGTGAGCGGCTGGCGGAGGCCCGCTGCGAGATGGTCGGTCGAGGCAGATTGCGGTGCTGACGTTCCCTGCCTGATATCTGCGGCTTTTTCCCACCATTCCGCGGAATACTTTGCGCTCATGGCTCCCCTCCGACATCATGACCCCATGGCACCCGACTAGAAAAGAATTCAGGCGCCATTGTGTGCAGCCCGTTTGTTCCCGGCGTGGACCCAAGGATGTCAGCGGCGTGAAAGTGCCGGATTGATGCAAAAAGTGTGGCGTCCGATTGGCTCTCGCGAGGCTCTCGTCTTCCGGCGCTCGTGCGATGGGCGCACGCCCTCGCCGGGGATCGCCATCAATCGCTCGCGACGTACGGCTTGACCATCTTGGCCGGATCGACGATGCGATCGAACTCGTCGGGCGTGACGAAACCGAGTTGCAGCGCGGCTTCCTTCAAGGTGAGATCGTTGTCCATGGCGTGATGGGCGATCTTGGAAGCCTTGTCGTAGCCGATCACCGGGGCCAGCGCCGTCACTAGCATCAGGGAGCGATCGACGTACTCCTTGATCCTCTTAAGGTTCGGCTTGGTGCCCTCGACCAGGAATTTCCGGAAGTTGGCGCAGCCGTCGCTCAAGATCGTGATGGAATGCATGATGTTGAAAATGATCAACGGCTTGTAGACGTTCATTTCCAGATAGCCGCCCGCGGCGCCGAAGCCCACCGCAACGTCGTTGCCCATGACCTGCACCGCGATCATGGTCAGCGCTTCGGCCTGGGTCGGGTTGACCTTGCCCGGCATGATCGAGGAGCCCGGCTCGTTCTCGGGGATGAGCAATTCGGCAAAGCCGGCACGCGGCCCGCAGGACATCAGCCGGATGTCGTTGGCGATCTTGTACAGCGACACCGCGAGCGTGCGCAGCGAGCCGGAGAGCTGCACCAGGGCGTCGTGCGCGCCCTGCACGGCGAACTTGTTGGGCGCGCTGACGAACGGCAAGCCCGTGAGCTTGGCGATCTCGGCCGCGGCCGCCCCCGCGAAGCCGGGCGCGGCGTTGATTCCCGTGCCCACGGCGGTGCCGCCGAGCGCGAGGCGATAGACGCCCTTGAGCGCATCGTTGATCCGCTCCAGATCGTCGGCAAGCATCGCGGCGTAGCCCGACCATTCCTGCCCGAGCGTGATCGGCGTCGCATCCTGCATATGGGTGCGGCCGATCTTGACGATGTCGCTCCATTCCGCCGCCTTCGCCGCAATGGCGTCGTGCAGCGCCTTCAGCGCCGGAACCAGCCGTCGGGTGACGCCGAGCGCAGCGGCGATGTTCATCGCCGACGGGAACGTGTCGTTCGACGACTGCGACATGTTGACGTGATCGTTAGGATGAACCGGCGACTTGCTGCCGAGCGCGGTACCGGCCAGCTGCGAGCTGCGGTTGGAGATCACCTCGTTCACGTTCATGTTGAATTGGGTGCCGCTGCCGGTCATCCAGACATGCAGCGGGAACATGTCGTGATGCTGTCCGGACAGAATCTCGTCGCACGCCTGTGAGATGAGCTGGTGGGGCTTGGCCTCCAGCCGTTTGCTCGCGTGGTTGGCGTTGGCGACCGCCTTCTTCAGGATGGCATAGGCCTCGATCATCTCGCGCGGGATCAGATCCTTGCCGATGCTGAAATGTTCCAGCGAACGTTGGGTCTGGGCTCCCCAGAGCTTGTCCGATGGAACTTCGACTTCCCCGAGACTGTCGGTTTCCTTACGCACGTTCGTCATGTGGCATTCTCGTGCTGCGCTCGTTTTCGCGCGAAAGTAACAGCGTCGGCTGCGCCGGGAAAGGCTCGCCGGTGCTGCTGGCCGCGGTCTTGGTTTTTCCGGCGATCGCCTTCGTCTACGCGTTGGCGCAGAACTTGCGGATCATGGAGCGATGGCTCGAGCGGCCCGTTCACCGTGACCGTCGATCAGGCGGCATCGCCGCCATCGACCCTCTATTTCATGTTCTGGGGCGCCGGGCTCGTCGTGCTTCCTCTCACGCTGTTTCATACCGCCGAGGTCTACCGCGTCTTCAGGCAAGATCGTCGAGACCGACCAGCATCATTGACCAGCCTTGCCGGTTGCCTGCCGGAGGCGTTTTCCGTTGAAAACGGCATGACCCAACCGGACATCGCGGCGTTGGCAGCGCCGGTGAGTTGGGTGGATGCACGGCGTGTTCAGGACTCGACGATCCAGCCCTGTTTGCTGACGAACCGCGCCGCGGCCAGGCCGAGCGCCATCGCGCCGACGACGAAGCTGCCCAGTACGGCCGCCTGCATCGCCGCAAGCATGTCGCCCTGGTTGAACAGCACCACTGTCTGGAAGGCGTAGGTGCCGGGCACCATGATGATGATCCCGGGCACCGTGAGCGCGATGCGCGGCTCGGGCAGGCGGTCGCGGGTCAGCGAGGCCATGAGCCCAACCGCGAGCGCGCCGAGGAAGGTCGCCGGCGCCAGCGCCATCCCGATGTCGTGCAGCGCCAGACGCAGTTCGTTGCCGACGAGGGCCAGGACGCCGACGGCGAGCACGGTCCGTGGCGAGCTGTTGTAGAGGATCCCAAAGCCGCAGCCGCCGGCAAAGCTGGCAAGCGCGCGCAGCAGCAGGGTCGGCAACTCCCCGACCTGCAACGGCGGCGGAGGCTCGGTGGTCAGGCCGGCCGCGGCGGCAACGATGCAGAGGCCGAAGGCCGCCGCGAGCAGCAGCATCGTTCCATAGGCCAGCCGCGTGAGGCCGGCCACGGTCTGGTGCTGCAGCAGGTCGAGCAGGGCCGCGACCAAGGGGAAACCGGGCACCAGGAACAGCACCGAGGAGATGAAACCGGCAGCATGATGCGGCGCGCGCAAGCCGGCACCGGCCGCGGCGGCCGTGATCATGCAGTAGATGCCGGCGGCAACCAGGGCGCACAGCGCGGTGACGGCGTACTGGTTCAACCGCCGACGGAACAGCAGCGACCGCAGCCACTGCCCGCCGCCGCCGCCGGCAAAGGCAGCAAGCACCTCCAGCGCGCCGCCGCCGTTGAGATAGGAGAATGCTCCCGAGGCGACGCCGACGGCGGCCACGGTCTGGGCAATCGAATAGAGCGGCGGCTCGCTCTCGATCGCCGTCAGCTTCGCCGTCAGCTCGCCCGGCGTCGCGCCGGGCTGCATGGCGCGCGCGAGCCGCTCCAATGCGCCGAGGCGCCAGGCGTTGATGCCGGGCGGCGCGACCTCGGTCGCCAGCGTGGCGTGCTCGCCGCCGCGGCGCGCGGTCGCGGTCATGCCGCCGAGCGCAACGTGCACGGAGAGGCCGTCGAGACCCATCGCTCGCGCAATGACGCCCATCCACTCCCGAACCCGGAAGGCGGTATCTCCGGCGCGCAGCATCGACGCGCCGAAGCGCAACAGGCCGTCGAGGGCATCGGGGAGGGCGACGGTCTGCGGCGTTCCCGCGTCATGCTCCGGCGCCGCGGGCGAGGAAGGCGGGCGAAGCGGGGCGGAAGGAGACGGCATCACCAGGTGTTCCCGGTCGTGGATCAAGCATTCCGCCGCAGTCTCGGCGCGGATCGGCGCGCTCAGACGTTCTGCAGGTGCAGGACGGCTGCGGTCTCGGCTCGCACCCGCCGGCAGAGCTCGGCATTGTCGATCAGCGATTTACCGTATGACGGGATGATTTGCTTGAGCTTGGTGTTCCAGCCTCCGTTCTTCAGCTTTTCCTTGAAGCAGCGCTCGATCACGTTGAGCGTGATCCACACGGCGGTGGACGCTCCGGGCGAGGCGCCCAGCAGCGCCACCAGGGAGCCGTCGGCCGCCGGGACCAGTTCCGTCCCGAACTCCAGAATTCCGCCGCGCCGCGCATCCGGCTTGATGATCTGGACGCGCTGCCCCGCCACCTCCAGCTGCCAGTCCGCCGGCTTGGCGCCGGGAAAGTACTCCTGCAACGCCGCGAACCGATGACGCGACGACTGCAGCACCTGACCTATCAAATATTTGGTCAGGTCGAAATTGTCCCGGGCCACGGCCAACAGAGGCCCGATATTGTTCGGCCGAATGGAGCGGAAGAGATCCAGCAACGAGCCGTGCTTGAGGAATTTGGTGGAAAAACCGGCGTAGGGGCCGAACAGGAGGGAATGCTTTCCGCCGATGACCCGCGTATCGAGGTGGGGGACGGACATCGGGGGAGAACCGACCGACGCCTTGCCGTAGACCTTGGCATGATGGCGTTTGTTCACGCCGGGGTCGTCGCAGCGCAGCCAGATGCCGCTGACCGGGAATCCGCCGTAGCCCCGGCCTTCCGGAATGCCGGATTTCTGCAACAGCGGCAGAGCGCCGCCGCCGGCGCCGAGATAGACGAAGCGTGCCGTGGTCGAGCGGCGCCCGGCGCTGCCGGCGTCCTCTGCCTCCAGGCGCCAGCGCCCATTCGGCTCGCGACGGATATCGGTGACGTGATGAGAATAGTGGATCGCGAAGCCCTCGCGGCCTTGCAGATAGCGGATGAGATTGCGGGTGAGCGCTCCGTAGTCGACATCCGCGCCCGTGATCATGCGGGTCGCGGCCACCCGCTCGCTCGGGTTGCGCCCTTCCATGACGAGCGGCGCCCACTCGGCGAGTTTCCGCTTGTCCTCGGTGTACTCCATTCCTTGATAGCAGTGATGCGCCGTGAGGGCTTCGTATCGCTTCCGCAGGAACGCCACGTCGTCGGCGCCGTGCACAAAGCTCATGTGCGGAACGGGATGGATGAACGATTGCGGGTCCGCTATCGCCCCCGTCTTCACGAGATACGACCACAGCTGGCGCGAGAGGTCGAACTCCACGTTGACCTCCAGCGCCTTCGAAATGTCGATGCTTCCGTCACTGCGCTCCGGCGTGTAGTTGAGCTCGCACAGCGCCGCGTGCCCGGTGCCGGCGTTGTTCCAGGCGTCGGAACTCTCTTGCGCCGCCCCACCCAGCGTCTCGAAGACTTCGATCTTCGTTGCTGGCTCGAGCTCCTTCAGAACCACCGCCAATGTGGCGCTCATGATGCCGGCGCCGACGAGGACGACATCCGGCTCAGAGACGGCAGGAGTTCCAGCCATGGGTTTCTCCCATCAGAGAGGATACGGGGATGGTGCCCGGCGAGCCGGCGGCTCTTGCCCGCTGCAAGCGGACAGCACCGAATCGTTGACTTGGCATGGAAGAACTGCCGTGGCAACGGCGGCCCGGCGGGCATGGAAAGGGCGGCTGGTCGCAGGCGGGCGCGCCGACCGGGTGCCACGAGTTCCGGACTGGCCGCCGCCGGTCGCGCATCGCATCTGCGCCGGGACAATCGGATCTCGGCCGGCCGATCGAGCCGGAGTTTAGAGCGAAATCGTTTCGCTTGAAGCGCGGTTTCGCTCCAAGCGCTCGTCCGGTCGCACGAGGTTATCCGCAACGTCCGCAATGTCTCGGGATATGCTTCAGCGCCGCCGATAGAGATGGAATCCGCCATAGATGCCGGAGCGGTCCCGCGCGAATCCGATCGCGCTGCGCGCCTGGTCGCGTTGCCAGGTCCGCCGCAGAGCGCGCAGCTCGCGATGCTCCAACGGAGAGTCTTCGCCTGCGGTTCGGAAAACGATCCGGACGTCGTCCTTGCCGCAGCGGTCGATCGCCTCCCACATCGAGCGGATTTCCTGCGGCGCCATCCAGTCCTGGGAGTCGAGCAGAATGACCGCATCGACATGCCTGGCCGGGAGGGCTTCCAGCAGGCAGCGGACATTGGCGTGTATCGGCGCAACGGCGTCGACCCCGGTCCGCATGCGCTCGAACTGCCGCTCCTGAAGGTAGAGCGGTAGGCAGCGATCCCCCGGACCAGGGTAGCGCCGCCCGAGCGCCTGCCAGGCGAAGTAGTTGGTCTCGATCGGATGATTTTCGATCAGCCCGCGCAGCCGCGCGTGCAGGACATCGGCGAGCGACAGCTCTCCGGCCAACAGCTCGCGCTGGCGCGGCGGGATGCCGAGGCTGAACAGCAATGCCGGGCTCCCGGTCAGTGTGCGGGCAAACCGCGATTCGAACAAACGCGCGAGACGGGCCAGCGCCTCGCGCCGTTGCGGATCGGCGACATCGCTGCGAAGCAGCGCGGCAAGATCGATGCGGTAGAGGCGAGCCAAGATATGCGCGAATCCGACGAAACGGCCGAGCGCGCCATGTCGGTAGAATCCATCGCAGAAATAGCGGTAGCGCGGCCGTCCCGTCAGGTCGCGTCCGTCCCAAAAACGTCGGGTCTTGGCATCGAGCAGCGGACGCAACAGTCTGCGGTAGAGTTCGCCATTGGCATGTGCGTCGGCGCCGCCGAAGAAGCACCAGAACGCGGCATAGTCGCCAAACCCGCGCAATCCGGCGATCTTCAGCTTCAACAGGGCCAGATGGGCCTCGTTGAGGTCGACGGCGTAGACCTGCTTCGGAGCAGCGACGAGGTACGAAAGGGCATTGCAGCCGCCCGAGGCGATGGTGACGAGCCTCGCATGCGGCGGCAGTTCGAGCGCGGCGAGATCGGCTTCAGGATCTTCCCAAATCTGATTGTAGATCAAACGCTGGAACCAGAGGGCGAACAGGCGATCCCATACTGTCGCCTCGCTGCGCTCGCGCCGATTGTAGACGGCCTCGGCAATCAGTTGCGTACCCATTGCGGCCAGCCCCGGCTCGAGCGATTCGAGCGACCGTAATGCAACGACGCTGCACTTTTGCGACAGCGCGATGACCTCGGAGCGTGGCCGCCCTCGGCGCGAAACCCGGCGGCTCGGCTCTTGGAGGGGAGTCCGTGCAAGCTCTGCTGTGCCCGCGCGCTCTACGGCGGATCGGCTCCGCGCGCGCCGGCAAGGGCGGTGCCGGTCAGAAATTTCATTATCCGCTTCACGATCGGGGCGACGGTCTCCGGCGCCAGCGCATCGCCGGTCAGCTCGTGACGCGACGCTTGCGGCAAGTCGACGATCATCTTCGACGGTTGCCGAATTTCGTCGAATCGGTCGCGGATCGCTCCGGTGTCGACCACCGTATCCCTGCTGGTATAGATGATCAGGGTCGGTATCTCGAGACTGTCGAGGTGAATCGATCGCGCGTGATTCACCAGGTCCATCAGCGCGACAAGTCCTTCCGAGGGCATACGAGAGGTCCAGAATTCGGCGTGGCCGGGACTATCGGGGCGGAAGGAGTACTCCTTGCCCACGACGATGCGTGCCAGCACGCGACCGAGCGGACCGGAAATGAATTTCGCCCGCCAATCCCGGAGTGCGAAGTTGGGAGAGAGCAGCACCAGCGCCGCGATGCGCGGCGAGTTGTCCTCCAGCGCCACCATCGTGGCCAACAGCGCGCCAGTCGAGGTTCCAATCAGGATCACGCGATCGCCGATCCTGCGGCCGATGGCGAGCGCCTCGCGCGCGTCATCGAGCCAATTCTGCGCGGTCACCGTTGCGAATTCCGCGGGGGTGGCGAGGCCGTGGGCCGCCAGTCGGGTGAAAAATGCGTTGGCTCCGAGCGCGCCCGCCAAGGTCTCGACCACGGGCGTGATGTCTCTTCGGCTGGCCGAGAAGCCGTGGATGTACACGAGCGACAACCGGGTGCGGCTGCGTGCGGCGGGGTCGTTCCACAATATGCCCTTGGCCAGCCCAGGTTTCACGTCGACGTGCCACGCTTCGCGCTCCCGCAGGTAGAGGTCCAGATCGGGCGCTTGTGCCACCCGCTCGGCGACGTCGGATGGGCCGGGCGTGAAGGGAAACAGCGGTCCCGCAGCAGCGGCCAGAGCCAGCAGACAAAGCACCAGGACGACGGCCCGGACGCGCCATGATCTCGGGCGGACGGTCGGCATCGCTCGCGCGGCTACTCCGCGGCGGGTGGCGCGCGCAGTTCGGACGTTCGCCCCGCGAGCCTGGCAAGGGTTGCCGCCAAGCCGCCTGCCGCGGGTTGCCACTCCGTCCGCGGCTGCGCCGCGCGCGGCATGGCCGCCGTCGCGGGCTGCGGCTCATCGAGGCGGGGGCCGCGTCCGATCCATCTCACGATCTCGAACCGGCCGTCGAAGTGTTCGATCACCGCCGTGCAGTTTTCCACCCAGTCGCCGCAATTGATGTACGACAGGCCGACATCCTGGCGGATCGCGGCATGGTGGATGTGTCCGCAGATCACCCCGTCGACGCCGCGTCGGCGGGCCTCCGCCGCCAGCGTGTTCTCGTACTCGCCGATGAAGTTGACGGCGTTCTTCACCTTGAGCTTGGCCCATTGCGAAAGCGACCAATAGGTCAGCCCGAGCGCTCTGCGGATCGCATTGAAATACGTGTTGAGCCAGATCGCCAGGTCGTATGCGTTGTTGCCGAGCAGCGCGAGCCAGCGCGCGTGGCGGATGACCACATCGAAGAGATCGCCGTGGATCACCAGGTAGCGCTTGCCGTCGACGCCGACATGGACGGCCTCCGCCAGCACCTCGATGCCGCCGAAATGTGTGCCGTAATAGTCGCGCAGGAACTCGTCGTGATTGCCCGGGATATAGCACAGGCGCGCACCCTTGCGTGCCTGCCGCAGCAGCTTCTGCACCACGTCGTTGTGAATCTGCGGCCAATACCAGCCGGACTTCAGCTGCCAGCCGTCGACAATGTCGCCCACGAGATAAACGGTATCGGCCTCGTAGTGGCGCAGGAACTCGAGAAGCTTTTCCGCCTGGCAGCCCTTCGCTCCGAGATGGATATCCGACAAGAACAGCGCGCGGATCCGCCTCGGTCCGTTCGAAACTCGTTCAAGCATCCGCATTCCCGTCGACGACCACGGTCGGTTCTCGCTGATTTCTGTTGCAGATGCATGACGGCATTCGACTGCGATCAGGGCGGACGGCGGGGTCCGGCGCGTTCGTCATCAGCGCTTTATGGAGTGGTCGGTAAACTGACGCGATTCGCCCCAGACCCCGAGGAGGCAAGGTGACCACAACGACGCGAACTGCGCCCGTTGGCGGCGAGATGCCGGCCAGCGCTCCGGCCGCAAGCCGCCCGCTCGCCGGCAATTCCGCCACGACCGAGCTGATGAACAAGATCTATCGCCGCCAGAGGCACATCTACGACGTCACGCGAAAGGGGTTTCTGCTCGGGCGTGGTCGCTTGATCGCGGAGCTGTGTGCGGGTCGGGCGGATGCCGTGCTCGAGATAGGTTGCGGCACGGGTCGCAACCTGATCCTGGCCGCGCGGAGATATCCCGGCGCGCGTTTCTTCGGCGTCGACGTATCGACGGACATGCTGACGTCCGCGATCGAGGCGATCGGGCGCGCCGGGCTGTCTTCGCGCGTGCGGGTCGCGCACGCCGACGCCACGGCCTTGCGACCGAGCCGGCTTTTCGGGCAACGGCGCTTCGAGCGCATCATGATCTCGTACAGCCTGTCGATGATGCCGGCATGGCGCACGGTCCTTGAGGCCGCGCTCGGCCTGCTGGTCGGGGGCGGCAAGCTCTACGTCGTCGATTTCGGGCGCCAGGAGGGATGGCCCGGCTGGCTGCGCGCGGGGCTGCGAGCCTGGCTGGCGCACTTCCATGTGCAACCGCCGGACGCGCTGGAGGCGGAGCTTGTCGCGCTGGCGACCCGCGCCGGCGCCAAGGCGATGATCGAACGACCCTACCGCGACTACGTGGTCTATGCGGTGGTCGCGGCGAAGGATTGATCGAGGCCGGCCCGGTTCGATGACGCAGGCAGGCAACGCGTTGAACGGGTGGTTCGCGCTTCTGCTCGCCGGACTGTTGGAAATCGCCTGGGCGCTTGGTCTCAAATATTCCGACGGCCTCACCCGGCTTTGGCCGAGCGTGGCGGTGGTGGCCGCGATCGCACTCAGCTTCGGACTGCTCGCGGTCGCCTTGAAGTCCGTGCCGTTCGGAACCGCCTACGCCTTGTGGACCGGAATCGGGGCCGCCGGCAGCGTGATCCTCGGCATGGTCGCCTTCGGCGAACCGGCGGATCTGCCGCGCCTCACCTGCCTCGGCTTGATCATTGCCGGCATGGTCGGCCTCAAGCTGGTGTCCGGTCATTGAACGCCGAATAGTATCGCCAGCCTTCTTCTCGCGCTTCGGGCGCCGGAAGATTGATCGCATGGAATCGGCGCGAGACTTTCATGCGGCTGTCGCACAAGTGTCGGGTCCCTGTCAGACGGCGCGGGCAGCTTCCGCCGCGTGATTCGACGGCGGAGGCCCGATGGCTGTCACCATGCGCACAGGCGCGTCGGCGCGGTTTGAACGCGCGCTCACGCGTCGCCGCTTTCTGACGGGGGCATCGGCGGCTGCGGTCACCGCCGCGGGCGGCATCGCCAGCCCATCGCTGAGCCGCGCCGCCGACCGGCCGCGCATCACCCACGGCATCCAGTCAGGCGACGTCTCGGTCGATTCCGGAATTGTCTGGGCACGCGCGGACCGACCGGCGCGCATGCTGGTCGAAGTCGCGACCAGCGAAAGTTTCAAGAACGTTCGCAGCGCCGTCTTCGTCGATGCTCTGCCGGAAACCGACTTCACCGCCAAGGCCATGATCGAGGGCCTGCCGGCCGGACAGGACATATTCTATCGCATCCGTTTCCAGGATCATTCGTTCCCCGGCGCCCTGAGCGCGCCGCAGGTCGGGCGTTTCCGTACCGCACCGCGCGAACGGCGCACCGTCTCGTTCGTGTGGTCGGGCGACACCGCGGGCGGCTGGGGCATCGACGAGGCGCGCGGGGGCATGCGCACCTACGCGACCATGTTGCGATGCCGGCCTGATTTCTTCATTCATTCCGGCGATCACATCTACGCCGACTGTCCGCTTCGGGCGGAGCGGAAGCTGCCCAACGGAGAGATGTGGCGCAACATCGTCACCGCAGAGAAATCCAAGGTCGCCCAGACGCTCGCCGAGTTTCGCGGCAATTACAAATACAATCTGCTCGACCGGAACGTGCTTGCCTTCAACGCCGAGGTCCCGCTGTTCGCGCAATGGGACGATCACGAAGTCACCAACGATTGGTGCCCGGGCGAGACGCTGGGCTGGGGAGACTACGGCGACAAGGGCATACTCAAGCTGGCGGCGCGCGGTTGCCGCGCCTTCCACGAATTCATGCCGATGCGGGAGACTTTGGCCGAAGCCGGACGCATCTATCGCAAGATCTCCTACGGCCCGCTGCTCGACGTCTTCCTGCTCGACATGCGCTCGTACCGCACTCCCTACGGCGAGAACGGAGCCGCCGCCGCGATCCTGGGGCCGACGCAGGTATCGTGGCTCAAACGCGAATTGATGGATTCGCCCGCGACCTGGAAAATCATCGCCGCCGATCTGCCGATCGGAGTGGTGAGCGCCGATGCGATCGCCCAGGGCGATGGCGCCCCGCGCGGCCGCGAGCTCGAGGTCGCCGATCTCCTCGCCTTCATCAAGCATGCCGGGATTCGCAATACGGTCTGGATCACCGCCGACATGCACTACACCGCCGCGCATTATTACGACCCGAACGCCGCCGTGTTCCAGGACTTCGAGCCGTTCTGGGAATTCATCTCCGGCCCGATCCACGCCGGCACCTGGCACTCGCAGGAGCTCGACAACACCTTCGGCCCGCGCGCCATTTTCCAGAAGGGATGCGGCGCCGATCAGCGCGACGACCTGGCGCCCTGCTTCGGACTGCAATTCTTCGGCCATGTGGCGATCGACGGCGCGACCGAGGTCATGACCGTCACGCTCAAGGACGTCGCCGGCGACGATCTCTGGGCGACCAAAATCGAGCCGCGAATGGAGAAATGGTCGCGCGGCTCGCCGGCCATCCGAAGCTAGTGCCGCTGCGCAGGGACTACGACTCTTCATCGGTCTGCGGAGGCAACCGCGTCGCGGCGGGTGTCCGCAGCTAGCAAAATCTGCGGGCTCTCGCGCTTTCGCCGCCGCCCCGCGGGCTGAGCGGTGTCTGCGATGCCGCATCGTCGATTGACCCGGTCTGGCTTTGCGCTCACATTGCGCGCAACCAAAGCCAATCGAGAACGAGCACCCTGGATCGGGTCGTCGACCACGGTATTTCATCACGCGGGCGGCGGGCGGGCATTGCAGTGACGGAGCAACACGCGTGATCATCGACTGGCACTCGCATATCTACACGCCGGAGGAAGCGGCGGACGATCTCGGCACCCTGGACGGCAAGGCCGGCCCGAAATGGGGCGAACGCGGCTGCCCCATGGTGCTCGAGAACTTTCTCGACGCTCATTACAAGAACGGGATCGACATCAGCGTGGTGACGAACGCCGCGCATTATCTGCGGGGCAAGGCCGATCACGAGGAACTCCCGGCGGTCCAGCGATGGACCGATTACGCCGCCGAAGTCCAAGAGCAGCACAAGGGCGTGCTCTATTCGTTCGCGACCATCCTGCCCTGCGGCGGGCCAGCCTTCATCAGGGAGGCCGAGCGGGCGATCCGTGAACTCGGCCTCAAGGGCATCTTCATCCACTCCAGCCACAAGGGTCACTATCCCGACGACGACGAGGCGCGCCCGTTCTGGGAGCTGGTGCAGGAGCTCGATGTCCCGGTGATGATTCATCCGCCGCATCTCGGCTTCGGCGAGGAGCGGATGAAGGACTATCGCCTGGCCTCCAGCATCGGGCGGCCGTTCGATCTCTGCCTCGCGCTGGGGCGGCTGATCGTGCGCGGCGTGCTGGAAGATTTCCCGCGCGTGAAGATCGTGGCCTCGCACGGCGGCGGCGGCATCTGCGAGACCATCAGCCGGATGGACTATGCCTATGAGTTGCAGGACGAGGCGTTTTTCCTCGGCCCGTATGCGCCGATGCGGATCAAGCACGCGCCGAGCCACTACCTGAAGAAGATGTATCTCGACACGGTCACCTACAATCTTCCGGCCGTGAAGATGGTGCTGGACTGGATGGGGCCGCACCGCGTGGTCTACGGCAGCGACGCGCCACCGCTCACCTCGCTCAAGCCGCGCGCCATCAAGCTGATCAACGATCTCGGCCTCCCGGCGCCGGAGCGCGACGCAATCTTCTGCGCCAATGCGGCGCGGCTGCTGAAGCTGCCGGTCGGGCGTCCCGCCGAGGCCGGACACGGCGCGGAGCGGGCCGCACGTGTTGACGGGAGGGCGTCGCATCCCTAGTTTCCGCGCAACCTTGCGACACATCAGCCGGCCGCGCGGCCGCGACCCGAGAGCCAGAGCCCATGAAAGTCCGCAACTCGTTGAAATCGCTGCGCAGCCGCCATCGCAACAATCGCCTGGTCCGCCGCAAGGGCCGGGTCTATGTGATCAACAAGATCCAGCGCCGCTTCAAGGCCCGGCAGGGCTGAGCGCCGCTCGACGGCGAAGCGGCCTGGCCGGCGCGGCACGGCGGCCTTGACAAAATCTTGTCTTTATTGTGCCGCGACAGCGCGTTAACCTTGCTGCCATGCGCATACGATTCCTCCCCGCTGCGGCGACCGCGGTTCTGACCGCGGTCTTGGTGGCGCCCGCGTTGGCGGAGCAGGGCACTGCCGAGCCGCTCAAGCCGATCGAGCCGCCAAGCACGCTGCCGCGCGCCCAGCATGGCGATAGGGCGCAAAATCTCGACCGGCTGTTCGAGGCGCTCAAAGTCGCGCCCGACGACGAAAGCGCGAAGTACGTCGAGAACCGCATCTGGGCGATCTGGCTCGCGTCCAGCAGCGATACCGCCAATCTGTTGATGGGCCGGGCCAAGATGGCGGTCGACGGCCACGACTTCGATCTGGCGATCAAGCTCCTCAACGCCGTCATCGATATCAAGCCGGATTTCGTCGAGGCCTGGAACCGCCGCGCCACCGTCTATTACACGAAAAAGGATTTCGGCCACGCGCTCGCGGATATCCACGAAGTGCTGGCACGCGAGCCGCGCCATTTCGGCGCTCTGTCGGGGCTCGGAATCATCCTGCAGGAACTCGGCGACGACAAGCACGCGCTGGAAGTGTTCCGCCGCGCGCTCGCCGTGCATCCGCACCTGGAGCGCATTCCCGATCTGGTCAAGAAGCTGACCGACAAGGTCGACGGGCGGGACATCTGAGGACGGGAAGACGGACGACAGAGGACGGACAAGTATCGATCTGTCCTCTGTCGTCCGTCCTCCGTCATCCGCCCTCCCTCGCCGTCTCGGCCCCGACAAACGCAATACGCAGCATGTTGGTCGCGCCCGGGGTGCCGAGCGGGACGCCGGCGACGATGATGACGCGCTGACCCGCCTTGGCGAATCCGTCCCTGCAGGCGAGCCGGCAGGCACGCTCCACCATATCGTCGAGATCGTGGGCGTCCTCCGCCACGATGCAGTGCACGCCCCAAACGAGCGACAGCCGGCGGCCGGTCGAGACCCTGGGGGAGATCGCGACGATGGGCGATGTGGGCCGCTCGCGCGCCACCCGCAATCCGGTCGAGCCTGAGCTCGTCCAGCTGACGATGGCGGAGAGTTCGAGCGTCTCCGCGATCTGCCGCGCCGCCGCGGCAATGGCGTCGGCGCCGGTCGCCTCGGGCTCGGTCCGCTGGGCATGGATGATGGTGCGATAGAACGGGTCGCGTTCGACCTCCTCGGCGATGCGGTTCATGGTGGCGACCGCCTCGACCGGATATTGCCCGGCCGCCGATTCAGCCGACAACATGATGGCGTCTGCTCCTTCGAAGATGGCGGTCGAGACGTCCGATACCTCGGCGCGGGTCGGCACGGGGCTCGCGATCATGGACTCGAGCATCTGGGTCGCGACCACCACCGGCTTGCCGGCGCGCCGGGCCGTGCGCGTCATCTGCTTCTGCAGGCCCGGCACTTTCTCGAGCGGCAGCTCCACGCCGAGATCGCCGCGCGCCACCATCAGCGCATCGGCGAGATCGATGATCTCGCCGAGCCGATGCACGGCTTGCGGTTTCTCGATCTTGGCCATGACGGCGGCGCGGCCGCGCGTGATCTTCTTCGCCTCGGCGATGTCTTCCGGCCGCTGGATGAACGAGAGCGCGACCCAGTCGATGCCGGTGTCGAGCGCCGCGTCGAGGTCGGAACGGTCCTTCTCCGTCAGCGCCGAAAACGGCACCATAGTGTCGGGCAGACTCACGCCTTTGCGGTCGGATAGTTTGCCGCCGACCTCCACGCGCGTGAGAATGCGCTCCTTGTCGGTCTCGACGGCGACGAGCCGCACCTTGCCGTCGTCGAGCAGGAGCGTATGGCCGGGCGCGATGGCGGCGAAGATTTCGGGGTGCGGCAGGTACACGCGGCGGGCATCGCCCGGCGTCGGATCCGAATCGAGCACGAAAGCGTCGCCCTTTGTGAGCAGGGCGGAATTGGCTGCGAAGCTGCCGACCCTGAGCTTGGGGCCCTGCAGATCGACCAGAATCCCGATCGGCCGGCCGCACTCGGTTTCCACCGCGCGAATCGTTGCAACGAGTTCGCGCATGCGCTCGTGGCTGGTATGACTCATATTGATGCGGAAGACGTCGGCGCCGGCCTCGAACAGGCTGGCGATGACGCTTCGGTCTGAGGACGCGGGGCCGAGGGTGGCGACGATCTTGGTCCGGCGCAGACGTCGCATCAGTTGCGGCTTCGGGACGGCGAAGTCGGTGCGGCTGGCCGGCCGGCGGCCGGCGGGGTCTGCAGCATGGGAACGCGCGATTGCAGGGGCTGCATGGGCGCCTGGTCGGCCGACTCGGTGAGCTGGACGGTCCACGACGGCTGGTCGCCGGTATCGACCTCGAAAAAGCCGGTGCGGTCGTAACCGCGCGCGAGACAATCGTCGGTGCCGCGAATGGTGAATTCCTTTTCCCGCGTGCACATGAAGGCCTGGCCGGACCATTCACCGCCGCGATCGTAGTCGACGGCGTAGATGTAATAGAAGCGGGCGACGAGCGAGCCCCGCAGCACCGTCTCGCAGCTGCGGGCGGAGATGTTCCACCAGCCCTCGGTGGTCCAGCCTTCGTTCTCCTTGTAGCCGACCGCGATGCCGACCCGGTTGCCGGTATTGTTGCAGAGACGGAAATCGGCCTTGGCCGGAGCGGCGCTCAACGCGCAGGCAGCCGCGACCAGCGCCCCGCCGACGAGCGCGCGCGCCCTGCAGGGCAAGCGGCAGCGCCGGATTCCAGTGCTCGTATGCCGGTATTTCATCCCGCCCGCATTCCAGCCCGCCCGACGGTCCGAGCAGCGATATCGCGCGAACCGTCAATCACTGTCAACGAGGATGGCCCGGAAGTCGTTCACGTTGGTGAGCGTCGGCCCGGGCTTCAGCAGATCGCCAAGTTTCTCGAAGAATTCCGTCGAATTGTTGTCGTCAAGAAAGGCGGCCGGATCGAGGCCGCGGCGGCCGGCGCGAAGGAGGGTGGTCGGATCGATGAAGGCGCCCGCCGGGTCCTCCGGCCGCCCGGCGCCACCATCGGTGCCGTCGGTGTCGCCGGCCAGCGCAGCGATGCTCTTCGTCCCCGCCAACGCCAGCGCCAGCGCCAGCGCGTATTCCTGGTTGGGGCCGCCGCGACCTTTGCCGCGCAGCGTGACGGTAAGCTCACCCCCGGAGAGGATGACGGCGCGGCGCCGCTGTGCTGCCAGATCGCGCGCAAGCCGTGCCTGGGCGGCAGCGACGTCCCGCGCCTCGCCCTCGAGCGAGGTGCCGAGCACGATGCAGTCGAAGCCGGCGGCGCGCACGGCGTTCTCCACGATGCGGAAGACCTCGGCGGGCCGCATCGCCAGCGTAAACGACGTGGTGGCGAAGATCGGATCGCCGGGTTTCGGCGTCTCGTTCGCAGGGTCGGCGAGCGCCCGCGTGACCGACCGCGGCAGTTCGAGCCGATAGTTCGCCACAATGGCGCGGGCGTCGGCAAGAGTGGTCGCATCGGGCACGGTGGGTCCCGACCCGATCACCGCCGGGTCGTCGCCGGGCACGTCGGAAATACCCACCGCGACGACGCGTGCGGGATGCGCGTGCTCGGCAAGCCGCCCACCCTTGATCCGGGAGAGGTGCTTTCGCACGGCATTGATCTCGGCGATCGAGGCGCCCGAGGCCAGGAGGGCACGCGTCACGGCCTGCTTTTCCGCGAGCGCAATCCCGGCGGCGGGCGCGGTCCAGTTGGCCGAGGCGCCGCCGGAAATGAGCACCACCACCAGGTCATCGGCGCCGGCGGAATCGGCCAGATCGAGCGTTTCACGGGTTGCGGCCAGACCGGCCGCGTCGGGTACGGGGTGTCCCGCCTCGACCACGCGCACCAGGCGCGTCGGCCGGCCGTAGCCGTGACGGGTGACCGCCAGGCCGCGCACTCGGCTCTCCGGCACGCCCCGCTGGTCGAGATAGAAGCGTTCGGCGGCCTCGGCCATGGAACCGGCGGCCTTGCCGGCGGCCAGGATCAGCAGGCGTCCGGACGGTGGGGCCGGGGGCAAGTGCGCCGGCAGGCAGCTCGCGGGGTGCGCGGCGGCCACTGCCGTGTGGAACAGGCGTTCGAGAAAGGCGCGGGGCGAGGTGGTCAAGGGATGCACCCGAATGCGCCGGGACAATCGCGGCGGAGAGGCCAGGTTCCGGATGGTCTGCGTTGCATCTGATTCGCCATTTCGCTCGCAAACAACTCAGCGCTGCGCGTGATGAGGGCGGGGCACCGATCCGCCTTGTGCCGTTGGCGGCGGCCTCGTGCTGGAAAGTGACTGCTTGCGTCACTATCCTATTTGCATGGCGGGGGCCGAAAGTCTCGACGGTCCCGGTTCGTACCGTTTGAGCGAGAGGAGCACGCGCCCATGACGCTTCAGGACAAGACGCTTGACGACAGGACCCGTATTGAGCTCGAGGCCGCCGCGTTCCGGCGCCTGATCGAGCATTTGCGCGCGCGCACCGATGTCCAGAACATCGATCTGATGAATCTCGCGGGCTTCTGCCGCAATTGCCTGTCGAATTGGATGAAGGAAGCGGCCGATGCCCGTGGCGTTCCGATGTCGCGGGACGAGAGCCGCGCGACGATCTACGGCATGCCCTACGAAGAATGGAAAGCCAAGCACCAGAAGGAAGCTCCCAAGGACCAGCAGGCTGCATTCGAAAAGGCCGGGCACAAGCACTAAATTTATCGCCTGTGTACTCCGGGGATGACTGGCCTCTCGCCTTGACCTTGGCGCGCGCGCTTCTGAAACCTCTTCCCTGCGCTCGTTCGAGTCGCTGGAGGAGGGTTCAATGGCTACTGCCGCTGCCGCAAACGAACAGCCCGCCGCGCGCTTTGCAAAGGATCATCTGAAAGCGTTCGTCGAACGCATCGAGCGGCTGGAAGAAGAGAAGAAGGCGATCGCCGACGACATCCGGGACGTCTATGCCGAAGCCAAGGGTAACGGCTTCGACATCAAGGCGCTGCGCACCATCGTGCGCATGCGCAAGCAGGATGCCGATGAACGGCGCGAGCAGGAGACGATCCTCGAGACCTACATGCATGCCCTCGGCATGCTCAACTGAAGTCGGGTGACGGACCGGCGGGGAAGAGACGCTAGCGCACTTTCCACGTGAGTCGCGCCGAGCGCAGCGAGGTAGCCCGGAATCCAGGACAACAGCCTGTGATTATGGATTCCGGGTTCGCGCCACCGATCTCGGGTTTACCCGAGATCGCTTCTACTGGTACCCAAGTCGGGCTAAAGCCGACTTGGGTGGCGCGCCCCGCAATGACGGCGAATCGATTCAACACCAGCGGAAACAGCTCTAATCCTCGGGGTCGTGGCTTCGGCGCCAAAGCGTCGCGGCGAAGCGGAGAACCGACTCGCCGCCGCCGCGCGTCGAACGCAACGACTGCGCCTGCGATTGGCACGATCTGTCCCGAGGTCTGCAGCTCTTAGCGATGCCCTAAAGCGCTGCGCCGCAAGTCGGGTTTCCCCCACTTGCGGCGCCACGCCCCCCTCGATCCCCCCCGATGATGGGAAACGGAATTATCGCAGCGATGCCGTGCTGAAGGTGGCGGTCGAGAGGAAGACCACCGCGCTGCCGTCGAATCGTTCGCTGGTCATGCCGTGATGCGGATCGTTCGAGAACGTCAGCACCATCGTGGAGGCCGGCTTTTGCATGAACAGACGCAGATTGCGGAAGTCCGGGACGCCGAGCACGGTGGTTTTCAGGAAGCTCTGCGCGCTCGGGCTCACGATCATGGCCCGCATCCACGGATCGTTGAAGTGATCACCCACGCGCACCACGCTCGCGATCTTGGCCTTGGGTGGCATGACCGACGGCGGGTTGTCGCTGCGCTTGACCGCGACGGTGGTTTCCGCCGGGGCGGCGGACACGGCCCGGGACTTTGCAACGCCCATCGGAACCGCACGGGCGGCGGCGATCGGCGTGGGCTGCGCCGCATAGGCGAGAGCATTGGGTATCGGGTCGCTCGCGCGGTCGGCCAGCGGCCAAGGGGTGGCGCTCGCCGCCGGCTCGGCAGCGGCGGCCTGGCGCGGAGTTGCGCGCGCGGCGCCGACGGGCGGCGTCTCGGCCGGCTCGGCGGTTGGCAGCCCCTGCCAATAGCCGCGCGCGTTGAGGATGTCGTTCACCGGCATGTCGGCCTGCGCGACCACGATCGCAGCGCGGGTGGGACGTGCCGGCGCGGGGATGCTTTCCGAAGCGGCGGAGGCGACCTGGTACCTGTCGGCCACCTTGGCGATCGGCCGCGAATCCGCGGACGCGACCTGATAAGTCTCGGGCTTGGCCGGTTTTGCCTGTGGGAACGGCACTGCCGCGGTTTTCTCGCCGCGCGTTGACGCCGCGCTTGCGACCGCAGCCGCCTTCGCCACGCGCGACTCGCCGGTGCGCGACGTTGCGCCGGCTTTCGCCGCGGCTGGCGCCGGCGCGGCCGCGGTCTGCGCGTCCTCCTCCTCGTCCTTTCCGCCGCCGAAGAGCCTCGCCAGGAAGAAGCTGGGCTGGCGGCTGCGCTCCGCTTGCGCCACCGCGGTGCCCTTGCCGTCGGAGGCGAGTGTGCTGCCGAGCCGTCCCTTCGCCAGCACGCTCGCGAGCTGCGCCTCCGGCATGCGCGGCCAATGCCGCACGCTGCCCGTATCCAGATGCACGAACGGCGCTCCCGAGGTCGGATAATAGCCGACGCCGCCGCGTTGCGCGCGCAGCCCGGCTGCGCGCAGGTCTTCAAGCGTTACGCCGGGGATGTAGAAGTCCACCGCCTTGCCGAGCATGTGCTGGCTGAACTTGGCGACGCCGCTCGAACGCCGGCGCAGCATGGAATTGGTTTCCGGCGAGCGGTAGCCGCAGACCACCCAGATCGGCCCTTTGGCGCCGACCTCGCGGTGAACCTCCCACAGCAGATCGATCAGATGGGGATCCATCTTGATCGTTTCGGATTCCCGCCAGTCGCGCAGCTCGTTGTTGATCTTGTTGAGCGCCTCGTCGTCGTACCGGCCGTTAACCTTGTAGGTGATCGTCAGGTCTTCGCCGGTGTGAATGTGATGGAAGGAGATGGTCCGCGTCTCGCCCTCGGCCGTGGCGTTCTGCAGGCTCTCGGAGCCGAAGAAGAACAGAAGCGCGGCGATGCTGCAGCAATAGCCCGCCCGGGCTGAACGCAGGGACAATAGATTCGTGTGCGCGGCTTTGACCGTCACGTGCCAACCCATATCCATTGCGCCAACGCTCTGCGTCCGCGGCATTCGCCGCGGCCGACAAGCTCCGGCATTCGCCGCGGCCGGTGACCGCAACGAAGACGGCTGACGCACTGCTAATTAGGGAAGGGTTAACGCGACATTAGCGCACCCGTCCCCCCCGATACCGGAAGCGTGACAGGCGACTATGGCAAAAACTTGCCGCGGTTAACCGTGCCGTAAAGATTCCTCGCGCGCCGTCGAGGCCGGGCGAATGCCGCTCGCAGGCGAGCGGCATTCGAACATCGGATGAATCAGCGCGTGACGCGGCGCGGCGGCACCGGCCGCGCCTGCGCGGGGCCGCCGCCGAACAGCGATTCGAAGAACGAGAACACGCGCGGCTGCTGTTGCGGAGCGGCGACCCGGCGGTGGCTCGCGCTTGCGACTTCCTCGTCGCGCTTGCGCTCTTGCATCGGCTCGATCATGCCGCGCTCGCTCTTGATCGCAGCCACGGTGCGGCTGTCGATGTTGTAGACGTCGTGGCGCATCTGCAGCTTGCCGGCATCGTCGACGAAGGCGGTCTGATAGGTCAGATGGACCCAGATCGGGACCGGCAACTGGATGTCCTGTTCGCCGGTGCCGAACATCCGCTTGATCCTGTCCGCGGTCCAGTTCTCGGTCGGACGCGCGATGTTGAAGAGCACCTCGGCGTATTTGGCCGGATCCTGCACGCGCATGCAGCCGTGGCTGTAGGCGCGCGTATCGTGCGCGAACAGGTACTTGTCCGGCGTGTCGTGCTGGTAGACCAGGAACCGGTTGGGGAAATTGAAGCGGATGCGGCCGAGCGCATTGGCCTCGCCCGGCGGCTGGTAGATGTGGACGCTGCCGTCGCGGTTGTTCACGACCCTCAGGCCCATCCGCTCCAGCACCGTCGGATCCTGCTGCAGCGCCGGCAGATATTCGCCGTAGACGATCGACGGCGGCACGTTCCAGGTCGGATTGATGGTGACGTATTTCATCGTCTCGCTGAGCAGCGGGGTCGACTTGTCGGGCTTGCCGATCACGATCCGCGTGGTCCAGACCTGCGCGCCGTTGTTCATCACCTTGAGCGTGAAGTCCGGCAGATTGACCACGACATGCGCGTTGCCGAGGTCGCGCGGATACCAGCGCCAGCGCTCCATGTTGGCGAGGATGATGTCGATCGACTTGTCGCGCGGCGGACCGTTCAGCTCCTTGATGGTCTTGGCGTCGAGGTTGCCGGTGGCCGGCAGCTCGTTGGCGCGCTGGAATTTCTTCACCGCTTCGGCAACCTTGGCGTCGTATTTGAGCTCGGACGCCTCGCCGCCGGCCAGACCCAGCTTCTCGCGCAGCAGCGGAACGCGCTGGTCCTCCATCGGGGACTTGGCGTTGAGCTTGAGCAGCGGGCCGTCGGCGATGAGCTTGGCCGCGCCTCCCTTGCCGCGCAGTTCCGCGAGCCGGGCCTTGAGCCGCTTGTAGGCCTCGTGCGGCGGGCTGAAATCATCGAGCGCTTTGCCGGCATCGGCGGCATCCGCGATCTTGGCCAGCACCTCGGCCGGATCCGGCGGGGCTTGTGCGAGCTCGATATTGTGGCTGACGCGGGTGTACGGGAAGCGTCCGGCCTGCACGTGGCGGGCATAGGTGAGCACCGACTGGACGAGCTTGAGCTCGGCCTCCGCCTGCGCGTCGGGGCTCAAGCCGGCGAAATCCGGCGTCTTGTAGTCGTTGATGTCGAGGCCGTCGGCGTCCGCGCCCTTGAGGCGCGCGGCCACCGTCTTGGCCCGCGCGTTCTCGATTCCCTTGTCGAGCCACAGGGGCGCGAAATTGCGCTTCTGGTAGAACGCCTCGGCTGCGCTGCGCTCCTTCTTGCCGGCGAAGATCTTGTCGGTGCTGGCCGCGAACAGGTCGCGGATCTTTTCCGCCACCGCGCGATCGGCGGGATCGAACGCGGCCATCGGGTCGGGCGCTGCCACCTGCTCGGCGGCGACCGCGGGATTGGCCGCCGCGGGGGTGGCGGCGTCGTTCGCGCCAGCCGCAGGTGCGTTGGGGGCGGCGGCCTGCTCGGCCGCGGGTGCAGCATTGGCCAGCGCCGCGGGCAGCGCGGCATTTTTCGGGGCCGCCGCGGCTTCGCTCGGCGCCACGGTCGCTTCGGTCGCGGGCTTGGCCGGCTCCACGGACGGCGCGGCGGCGTCCTTCGGGTTAGCCGAAGCTTCGCTCGTGGTGGCCGCAGCAGCGGGAGACGCTTGGGCCGTGGGCTGTGCGGCCGGCGCGGTCGCGGCCGGCACTGACGGCGATGGCACCACTGCCGTCGGACCTACCGACGAGTCGCCGAACTCTTGCGCGGTCGCAAAGGTGCCGAACGGCGCCGCAAGGATCAGCGCCAGAGCCGTGCTCGCCAAGATGTGGTCGTAACGAGGGCCGCTCATTCGGACATCTCCCCAAAGTTCAAACGGGGCCGCCATTGACTGCAGGGCCCCACGTTCAGATCCACCCGCGCGCGTCCACTTCAAACCTGACTTGAATTCACGGCTCGGCGCAACAGATGGCGAGACCGTCGCAGACGAATTTGGCCGATTTTGGCGCGCTGTTACTTGCGTGCAACGCTCCGTCCGGATTCTTTTCCAAAAGATGTCACCCGGCGACCACGATGGTGCCATGCCTGCGACGTGTTCGACCTCAGGGCCGAGCGAATTGAGCTGGCGACAGCGCACGGCGAACGGGCGCTCCGCAACCCGGCGCGGCTCCGGACGGTCCGCCCATATGTCTCGATATGTCTGGCCGATGGCCCCGGCTTCGACCCCCTTGGGCGAAGGCACATCGGGGTTCGCCTCGATCAGCGCTGCCCGGGGCGGCCGCGTGGGGACCCGTCGGAGCGGGGCTGGCTGGCTCGCTGGGCGGGCTCCCTTGGCCCGACCCGTTATCGGCCGACCGGGCCTCGGAACGGGACCCCCCAGCGTCGAAGACGGTGCAGCCCCGCCAGCTGTGGAGCCGGATCCGTCCAGGCCACATCCGGCGCCTGATCCGCTTTGACCCGGATCGAGCTGGTCCGGCACCACGGCCACCGCCCGATCGCTCCGCGCGCCATTGTTCGCGGGCGCTTGGTCTGCGAGGCATCCGCGGTGCCTGCCGCCATGGGTTCGAGGCGGTTCCGGTTCCCAAAGCCGGATTCGCTCACCTCTTTCCCGATTCCTCAGTGGCGGCTGAATTTCGCTCGCGATTTTTAAGTATTGCGCGTGACGGTGTTGACCCACGACCGGGCAGCGCCATATGCATCACCGCTGCGGCCGCGCCACCCGCTGCGAACCTCTCCGGCGGGGACGTTGTGGCGCCGCGATCATCGGTCCCTCGCACTCTGTCATGCCCGCACCAGCAAAACGCGCCTCCGCTCAACGGATAGCCAAATTCGGTCACGCCGCCCGCGTCGGCGCGCTGCCGGAATGGAATCTTGCCGATCTCTATGCCGGGATCGATGATCCGCGGGTGAAGCGCGATCTCGATCGCGCACACGCGCAAAGCATTGCCTTCGAGGAGGCCTATAGGGGCAAGCTCGCAGCGCTCGTCGAGCCACCCGGGTCGGGGCAAGCGCTTGCGGAGGCGGTGCAGCGCTACGAGGCGCTCGACGATTTGCTCGGCCGGCTCATTTCGTATGCCGGCCTCGTCCATGCCGGCAACACCGTCGATCCCGCGCGCGCCAAATTCTACGCCGACGTGCAGGAGCGGATCACGGCCACCTCCACGCATCTCTTGTTCTTCGTGCTCGAGCTCAATCGGCTCGACGACGCCAAGCTCGAAGCCGCCATGCATGATCCGGCGCTCGGTCACTACCGGCCGTGGCTCGAAGACGTTCGCAAGGACAAGCCCTATCAGCTCGAGGATCGCATCGAGCAACTCTTTCATGAGAAATCGGTGACGGCGTATTCGGCCTGGAACCGGCTGTTCGACGAGACCATCGCAAGTCTGCGCTTCAAGGTCGGTTCGAAGTCGCTCGCGATCGAGCCGACGCTCAATCTCATGCAGGACCCGAGCGCGGCGACGCGCAAGGCGGCATCGCAAGCGCTTGCCAAGACGTTCAAGCAAAACCTGCGAACCTTTGCGCTGATCACCAATATCCTGGCCAAGGACAAGGAAATCTCCGACCGCTGGCGGGGCTTCGCCGACGTGGCGGATGCCCGCCACCTGTCGAACCGAGTCGAGCCCGAAGTGGTGGAGGCGCTGGTCAAGGCGGTGCGCGCCGCTTATCCGCGCCTCTCGCACCGCTACTATGCGCTCAAGGCGCGCTGGTTCGGCAAGAAGCGGCTGCCGCACTGGGACCGCAACGCGCCGCTGCCCAAGGCCCCGACGCGTACCATCGGCTGGAGCGAGGCGCAGGCGACCGTGCTCACGGCTTACGGCGCGTTCTCGCCCGACATGGCGGCGATCGCGGAACGCTTCTTCAAGAACAACTGGATCGACGCGCCGGTGCGGCCGGGCAAGGCGCCGGGTGCCTTCGCGCATCCCACCGTGCCCTCGGTGCATCCCTATGTGCTGCTCAATTATCAGGGCAAGCCGCGCGACGTGATGACGCTCGCGCACGAGCTCGGCCACGGCGTGCATCAGGTGCTCGCGGCGCCCAACGGGGCGCTGATGGCGCCGACGCCGCTCACGCTCGCCGAGACCGCGAGCGTTTTCGGCGAGATGCTCACGTTCCGGAAGCTTCTCGCCAATGCCGACCAAAAGCAGCGCAAGGCCATGCTCGCCGCCAAGGTCGAGGACATGATCAATACGGTGGTGCGCCAGATCGCGTTCTACACGTTCGAGCGCAAGGTGCACACCGAACGCAGGAGCGGTGAGCTCACGGCCGAGCGCCTCAACGCGCTTTGGCTCGAAGTGCAACAGGAGAGCCTGGGACCCGCGATCGAGCTCAAGCCGGGCTACGAGACCTTCTGGGCCTATATCCCGCACTTCGTGCACTCGCCGTTCTACGTCTACGCCTACGCCTTCGGCGATTGCCTGGTGAATTCGCTCTACGCGGTCTACGAGCGCGCGGCCGAAGGCTTCGCCGAGCGCTATCTCCAGATGCTCGCGGCCGGCGGCACCAAGCACCATTCCGAGCTTTTGGCGCCGTTCGGTCTCGATGCCCGCGACCCCGCGTTCTGGCAGGGCGGACTCGGCGTGATCGAGCGGATGATCGCGGAGCTGGAGGGATTGGAATAGAGCCGCTTGTTCTGCCAAACCTGCCCTTTTTGGCGGCGGCGATGGAGTTCGTGACCCCGGGCTCCCGGAAGCAGCGTTGGGAAGACCCCCTCAACAATTCGCATACGGAGAGACCGACCCGGAGCGCTTGCGGCCGCCTATGCGGGCCTTGCGCGAAATCATCCCCTTTGTCGGCGGCGACAAACCCGCGACCTTTGCGTCGGTCATCGTGTTTCTCGGCCTCGACGGCATTGATTTCGAGTGCCGCCTGACGGAGCCGCCGCTATCATCCTCGGCGTCGCGGCCGGGGAGATCGACGAGGATGACCTCGCAGTCCGGATCGCTGACGACGCCGCGGCGGCCTGACGCGCTGGCATCCCGCGTCGGTCCCTCCATCTATCTGGGCATCACAGCGTGAGATACGAATGACCGACCGCGAAGCCAATCGTTTCTCCGCCCGCGCTGCCCGCTATGCGCGCGTCGGCGCCAATATGAGCGGCGTGGCGGCGCGCATCGCCGGGGCACGGCTGTTCGGGCTCACGCTCGATCGCGGCAGGAACGCAACCGAGCTTGCGGCGGCGCTCGGCGGGCTCAAGGGGCCGATCATGAAGGTGGCCCAGCTCATGGCCACCATTCCTGATGCGCTGCCGGCCGAATATGCCGGCGAGCTGATGAAGCTGCAGAGCGAGGCGCCGCCAATGGGCTGGGCCTTCGTCAAGCGCCGCATGGGCGCCGAGCTCGGCCCCGACTGGCAGAAGAAATTCGCGGATTTCGAGCATCATCCGGCCGCAGCCGCGTCGCTCGGGCAGGTGCATCGTGCCCGCGCCCGTGACGGCACTGGCGCCGAGCTGGCCTGCAAGCTGCAATATCCCGATATGCAGTCGGCGGTCGAGGCGGATCTGCGGCAGCTGCAGCTGATCTTCGCCATCCACCGGCGCATGGACCCGGTCATCGACACCAGCGAGATCGCCAAGGAAATCGGCGCGCGCATCCGCGAGGAGCTCGACTACCGGCGCGAAGCCAAGCACGTCATGCTCTATCGCAGAATGCTCGAGGGTATCGAGCAGATTCGCGTGCCGCGGGTGTGGCCAGAGCTCTCGACCGGCCGGCTCCTCACCCTCGATTGGCTCGAAGGGCGCCGGCTGCTCGATCACACCAAGGCCGATCTTGCCACCCGCAACCGGCTCGGCACCGCGATGTTCACGGCATGGTGGTGGCCGTTCAGCCGCTTCGGCGTGATCCACGGCGATCCGCACCTCGGCAACTATACCGTATTCGACGTCGGCGGCCGGCCCGCCGGCATCAACCTCCTGGACTACGGCTGCATTCGTATCTTTCCGGCGAAATTCGTCGGCGGGGTGGTCGATCTCTACCACGGCCTGCTCAAGGGCGACGACGACCTCGTCGTCCACGCCTACGAAACCTGGGGGTTCAAGCGTCTCAATCGCGAATTGATCGACGCGCTCAATATCTGGGCGCGGTTCATCTACGGACCGTTGCTGGACGATCGTGTGCGCAGCCTCGCCGATGGCGTGAAACCGTCCGAGTATGGCCGGCGCGAAGCCTTCCGGGTGCATCAGGCGCTCAAGCAGCGAGGGCCGGTCACGGTGCCGCGCGAATTCGTGTTCATGGACCGCGCCGCGATCGGGCTCGGCGCGGTGTTCTTGCATCTGCGCGCCGAGCTCAATTTCCACCAGCTGTTCGATCGGGCGATCGAGGATTTTTCGGTGCGCCGCGTCACCGACCGGCAGTCTGCCGCGCTCGCCGCCGTCGACCTCGACAAGCCCGCTTCCGAGCGCTGAGGAAACCGGTTGGCGCCGTTGCTCTCGTGCGGCAATTGCGCTAAGCCCCGGCTGCCGATTTGACCAATGCTTGCAATGCCTGGAGGAGCGAATGGCCGACCACGGGGCTGCCGAATACGCGACAGCGCAGGGCAACGACCTTGCGGCGCACGAGGCGACGTATGAGCGTTTCGTTCATCTGGTTG
This sequence comes from uncultured Alphaproteobacteria bacterium, assembly GCA_963821505.1. Taxonomy (GTDB): domain Bacteria; phylum Pseudomonadota; class Alphaproteobacteria; order Rhizobiales; family Xanthobacteraceae; genus VAZQ01. The sequence goes on along the minus strand of CAWGEH010000003.1, from coordinate 119,711 downwards.
TCGTCGGCGGCGCCCATGTGGCCAACATCATCCTGGGACTGGCGATCGGCGCGGTCGCAGGTCACTGGCTCGTGGCCTTCGCCGTTTTCGTGGTTGCGACCCTCGTGGCCATCCATGGCTTCGTGAGCGGGGCGAGGCTGCCCAGCGCCATCATGGTCGTGATCTCGCTGATCGCGCTCGCGCTCACCTCGGGCGGCTGAGGCAGGCTCGGGCGCCGTCGCCGGTCACGAGGAGGCGGGTAAATGCGCATTGCCGTAGCGCGTGAGATCGATCCTACCGAGGATCGGGTGGCCGCGACGCCGGAAACGGTCAAGAAAATGAAGGCGCTCGGCGCCGATGTCGCGGTCGAGCCGGGTGCCGGAACGAAGTCCGGCCTTCCCGACGCGGAATTCGTCGTCGCGGGCGCTACCGTGGTGAACGGCGCCGCCGCCGACGCCGACGTGGTGCTCAAGGTGCGCCGGCCGGAGCCCTCCGAACTCGCCCGCTTCAAGAAGGGTGCGCTTGTCATCGCCATCATGGATCCTTATGGCCACGACGCGGCGCTCAGGGCCATGGCCGATGCCGGCGTCACCGCGTTCGCCATGGAGTTGATGCCGCGCATCACCCGCGCTCAGGTGATGGACGTGCTCTCGAGCCAGGCCAATCTCGCCGGCTATCGCGCGGTGATCGACGGCGCCGCCGAATACGGCCGTGCGCTGCCGATGATGATGACGGCGGCCGGCACGGTGCCGGCGGCGAAGGTGTTCGTCATGGGCGCGGGAGTCGCCGGTCTGCAGGCGATCGCCACGGCGCGCCGGCTCGGCGCCATCGTCACGGCGACCGACGTGCGCCCGGCAGCGAAGGAGCAGGTGGAGAGCCTCGGCGCCAAATTCGTCGCGGTTGAGGACGCGGAATTCAGAGAGGCCGAGACCGCCGGCGGCTATGCCAAGGAAATGTCGAAGGACTATCAGGCCAAGCAGGCCGCCCTCGTCGCCGAGCACATCAAGAAGCAGGACATCGTGATCACGACCGCGCTGATCCCGGGCCGGCCGGCGCCGCGGCTGATCTCGAAGGAGATGGTCGCCTCGATGCGTCCGGGCTCGGTGATCGTCGATCTCGCCGTCGAGCGCGGCGGCAACTGCGAGCTTTCCCGCCCGGGCGAGGTCATCGCGGCGGACGGCGTCAAGATCGTCGGCCATCTCAACGTGCCGGGCCGCATCGCCGCCTCGGCCTCGAGCCTCTACGCCAAGAACCTTTTCGCCTTTCTCGAGATTCTGGTGGACAAGAAGGGCAAAGCTCTTGCGGTCAACTGGGACGACGAGATCGTGAAGGCGACCGCGCTCACCCGCGACGGCGCCGTCATCCATCCGAGCTTTGCGCCCAAGAGCGCGGCGTGAGCGCGCATTGGGCGACGTGAGGAGAACCCGATGCTGACCTTGATCCCGGCCGGGAGCCTCGCGGCCGTGCACGCCGCGGCCGGTCCCGCCGCCCACGGCCTCGCGCCGGACGTCGTTCTCGCCCAGCTCGATATCATCGCGGCGGCGAGCGGCGGCGCGATGCACGCCGTGACCGGCGGAACGGTCGATCCCTTCGTGTTCCGGTTCTCGATCTTCGTGCTGGCGATCTGCGTGGGCTACTACGTCGTGTGGTCGGTGACGCCGGCCTTGCACACGCCGTTGATGTCGGTCACGAACGCGATTTCGTCGGTGATCGTGGTCGGCGCGCTGCTCGCCGTCGGCGTCCCGCTGGCGGCCGACGACGCGGGACCGATCTGGGCGCGCGCGCTCGGCTTCGTCGCGCTCGGCTTCGCCTCGGTGAACATTTTCGGCGGCTTCCTGGTGACGCAGCGCATGCTCGGCATGTACCAGAAGAAAAAGAAGTGAGCGGCCGATGAGCGCCAATCTCGCCGCGCTGCTCTATCTCGTCGCCGGCGTGCTCTTCATCCTGGCGCTGCGCGGGCTCTCGAACCCCGAGACCAGCCGGCAAGGCAATCTGTTCGGCATGGTCGGCATGGCGATCGCCATCGTCACCACGCTCGCGTCGCATCCGCCCGGCGGCTTCGGCGCCTGGACGCTCGTCGTCCTCGGTTTCGCGCTCGGCGGCGGCACCGGTGCGGTGATCGCGCGCCGCGTGCCGATGACGGCGATGCCGGAACTGGTGGCGGCGTTTCATTCGCTGGTCGGCATGGCGGCGGTGCTGGTGGCGGCCGGTGCGCTCTATGCGCCCTCCGCGTTCGACATCGGAGCCGTCGGCTCCATCCACAAGCCGAGCCTGGTCGAGATGTCGCTCGGCGTCGCGATCGGCGCAGTCACCTTCACCGGCTCGGTGATCGCGTTTCTGAAGCTGTCCGGGCGCATGGGCGGCGCGCCGATCATCCTTCCCGCGCGCCACGCCATCAACATCGCCCTCGCCGTGGGCATCGTCGTTCTGATTTTCTGGTTCGTGCGCGCCGAAAGCCATCTGGCGTTCTGGCTCCTGACCTTGGCCGCGTTCGCCTTCGGCGTGCTCATCATCATCCCGATCGGCGGCGCCGACATGCCGGTCGTGATCTCCATGCTCAATTCCTATTCCGGATGGGCCGCCGCCGGCATCGGCTTCACGCTGGGCAACTCCGCGCTCATCATCACCGGCGCGCTGGTCGGCTCCTCCGGCGCGATCCTGTCCTACATCATGTGCAAGGGGATGAACCGGAGCTTCATCTCCGTCATTCTCGGCGGTTTCGGCGGCGAGGTCGCGGGACCGGCGGCCGGCAAGGAGCGGCAGCCGGTGAAGCAGGGCTCTGCCGAGGACGCCGCCTTCATTCTCAAGAACGCCGGCAAGGTGATCATCGTGCCGGGCTACGGCATGGCGGTGGCGCAGGCGCAACATGCGTTGCGTGAGATGGCGGACCGGCTCAAGAAGGAAGGCGTCGAGGTGAAATACGCCATCCATCCGGTCGCCGGCCGCATGCCCGGCCACATGAACGTGCTGCTCGCCGAGGCCAACGTTCCGTACGACGAGGTGTTCGAGCTCGAGGACATCAATTCGGAATTCGCCCAGGCCGATGTCGCGTTCGTGATCGGCGCCAACGACGTGACCAACCCGGCGGCAAAGGAAGATCCGTCCTCGCCGATCTACGGCATGCCGGTGCTGGAAGTGTGGAAGGCCGGCACGGTGATGTTCTCCAAGCGTTCGCTCTCCTCCGGCTATGCCGGCATCGACAACACGCTGTTCTACCGCGACAACACGATGATGCTGTTCGGCGACGCCAAGAAGATGACGGAAGAGATCGTCAAGTCGCTGTGAGGCCTTCGCATCATCGCTTCGCCTCGCCGGCGCGCATTTCCTCGAGCAACTCCTGCATGCTCCGGCGCAAGCCGTGCATCTGGTCGATGAGGTGCAGGACGATCGTGACGCCTTCGTCGTTGACGCCGAAGTCCTCACGCAAGTCACGAATGAGTTGGGCGCGGGCGAGGTCGACGTCGGAGAACACCGGCTCCGGCTCGGTTTGCGGCGGGACGATCCAGCCGGCCGCGATCCAGGCCTCCAGCGAATGCTGCTCCAGGCGGGCGCGGAGGAGGAATTCCTCGACTTTGATCATCATTCAAGCCTCCAGATGCTGGCGGGGATTGTGATCCTTCCCCGCTTGCCAACGCCGCGCGAACTCCTCGATCTCCGCGTCGGGCCGCTCCGGCAGAACGAGTTTGAGGGTCACGTATTCGTCCCCATGGCTCTTGTCGCTGCGCGGCACGCCCTTGCCCTTGAGCCTGAGCACCGTGCCCGTGTTCGCGCCTTTGGGGACCGTCATGCGGACCGGCCCGGTCGGCGTGGGAACGTCGAGCTTTGCTCCCAGCACGGCTTCCGGCAGGCTGATGGGTAATTCGAGGTGGATGTCGTCGCCCTTGCGGGTGAAGACCTTGTGGGGCTGAACCTCGATCTGGACCAATGCATCGCCGGATGGACCGCCGCCGATGCCCGGGCCGCCCTTTCCGCGCAGCCGCAGCACCTGCTCGTCCCGCGTGCCGGGTGGAATGACGACGTCGATGGTGCCGCCGTCGGGCATGGTGATGCGCTTGGTGGCGCCGTTCACGGCCTCCAGGAATTCCACTGGCAGGCGATAAAGGACATCCTGTCCGCGCATTCGAAACCGGCGCTCGCCGCCGCCCCGCCCGAACATCTCCTTGAGGATGTCCTCCTGCTCCATGAAGTCGGCAAAGCCGCTGTCGTCACTATAGGTATGGGCCTGCGCGTCGGCGCCGTGGAAATCACGGTAATAGCGCTCGCGCGGCCGTTCATTGCCTGACGCATCGATCTCGCCTTTGTCGAAGCGCGCACGCTTCTCCGGGTCACCCACGAGGTCATAGGCGGCGGAAACCTGCTTGAACTTCTCCTCCGCCTGCCGATCACCGGGATTGAGGTCCGGATGCAGCTTTTTTGCCAGCGAACGGTAGGCCTTGCGGATCTCGTCCTGCGTCGCGTCCGGCTTCACGCCCAGGACAGCGTAGGGATCCTCGCTCACGTGGCGCTCCTGTCTGGCTGGCTCATCGTCCGTTACAGCGAAATCGCTCCGCATTGAATCGCGATTTCGCTCTAAACATTCGTTCGGTCGCATGATCCTATCCGAAAAGTCTGCAACTTTTCGGGATCACGCTCTAAGGAACGCGACCCGATTACGGAAATCAAGCAGCGCCCCGCTCGGAATGATGAAATGCCCGGTGGTGGCAACAACGCGGCTTGAGACGTAGATTGCGCTCGCCGGAACGGGTGTTCCGGCGCGGGACGGCGGGTGACATTCGGGAATGCGACCATGCTCGTTGGCGTGCCGAAGGAGATCAAGGACAGCGAATACCGGGTCGGACTCGTGCCTTCGACTGTTCGTGAGCTGACCAGTCATGGTCATCATGTCGTGGTCGAGACCAGCGCCGGACTGGGCGCCGGGCTCACCGATGCCGATTACCGGGCCGTCGGGGCCGAAATCGTGCCCGACACCGATCAGGTTTATGCGCGCGCCGACCTGATCGTGAAGGTCAAGGAACCGCTCGCAGCGGAGCGCAAGAAGGTCCGGCCGGGCCAAGTCCTCTTTGCCTATCTGCATCTGGCAGCCGACCCGGAGCTGACCGCGGATTCTGATCGCCTCCGGCGTCATCGCAATCGCCTATGAGACGGTCACGAGTCCGCAAGGCAGCCTGCCTCTGCTGACCCCCATGTCGGAGGTTGCAGGCCGCATGGCGCCGCATGTCGGGGCGCGTTGCCTGGAGAAGGAAAACGGCGGCCGCGGGGTTCTGCTCGGTGGCGTACCCGGCGTTCCGCCCGCCGACGTCGTGATTCTCGGCGGCGGCGTCGCCGGCAGCCACGCGGCGCTGATCGGTGCCGGAATGGCCGCGACGGTGACGGTCATCGATCGCAACCCGGAAGTGCTGCGCCGCGTCGCCAATCAACTCGGCACAAGGGTGCGCACCGTATTTTCAACCAGCGATGCGATCGAGACGCTTTGCCGACGCGCCGATCTGGTGATCGCATCGGTGCTCATTCCCGGCGCCGCGGCGCCGAAACTGATCACGGCCGCGACGGTGAAGGCGATGAAGCCAGGCTCCGTCATCGTCGACATCGCCATCGATCAGGGCGGATGCGCGGAGACCTCGCGGCCGACCACGCACTCGGCGCCGACTTATATCGTGGACGAAGTCGTGCACTATTGCGTCACCAACATGCCGGGTGCGGTCGCGCGCACGTCGACGTTCGCGCTCAACAACGTGACGTTGCCGTTCGTGCTGGCGCTTGCCGACAAGGGCTATCGCCGGGCGCTCGGCGAGGACCCGCATTTGCGCAACGGGCTCAATGTCTACGAAGGCAAGATCACCCATCGCGCGGTGGCGGCGGCCCTCAAGCTGAAATTCACGCCGCCCGAGGCCGCCCTGCGGCTGTGACAAACCTTTCGCCGGACGCAAGAGTGCCATCCCCAATGCAAGCTGGCAGCCGCTCGCGCCGCCGTTCGATCTGCCCTGTGCGCCACCGCTGATCAGGCATTCGCCTCTGCCCGTGCGAAGGCCGCTTCGCGCCGAGCGGGCTGCCACAGTCCGGCGACGGCGCCCAGGAGCGACAGCCCGGCGGCCGCGCCGGTCGCGGCGGCGAAGCCGGCGCTGAACGCCTGCGGCGAACCGACGCCTCCGCTTGCGGCGAACGCCGCGACGAGCAACGCGATTCCGAACACCCCGCCGAGAAAGCGCAGCATATTGAAGGTGCCGGAGGCCTTGCCGATTTCGCTTGCGCTGACCGCGCTCAAGACCGCGTTCTGCGCGGCGGGCATTGCCATCGAAACGCCGACGCCCGCGACGATCAGCGGCGCGACGAGCTTGGCATAGGCGAGGTCGGGCGCGGCGGTTAGCGCGATCCAAGCCATCCCCGCCGCCTGCAGCGTGAGCCCGACGGCGATGAGTGGCCGTTCGCCGAGCCGGTTGACGAGGCCGCCGGCGATCGGGGCAACCACGAAGAGCGTAGCGGTCCAGGGGAGCAGTCGCAGCCCGGCGCCGAGCGGCCCGTGGCCCTGCGCGGTCTGCAGGAACTGGGCCAGAAAGAACAGAGCGCCATAGAGTGTCCCGAACATGAAGAAACCTGCCGCGTTTCCCGACGAGAAGGCGCGGAAGCGGAAGAGCCGCATCGGCACCATCGGCGCGCGGGCGCGCAATTCCCAGGCGACGAAGGCCACCGCCAGCACGACCCCGGCCGTCAGCGCCGCGACAACCTCGGGGCTTCCCCAGCCGGCGGCGTTACCGCGCATCAGCCCCCACACCGCCCCGAGGGCCGCGACCGTCACCAGCGCGAGGCCGGTGATGTCGAGGGAGGTGTCGGTTCCGAAACTCGCCGGGATGCGACCCGGCACGAGCGGAATGATGATCAGGCCGATCGGGAGGTTGAGCCAGAAAATCCACTGCCACGCGGCGCCCCCGGCGATCGCGCCGCCCACGACCGGGCCGGCGATGAGGGCCAAGCCCGTCAGGCCGCTGAAGATTCCAAGCGCCTTGGCGCGCTCTTCCCTTGCGAATGCCGCGCTCAACAGCGCCATCGCGAGCGGCACCACCAGCGCTCCGCCTATCCCCTGCAGGGCGCGCGCGGCGATCAACCAGCCGATGCTGGGGGCCAGCGCACAGGCGGCCGACGCCGCCAGGAACAGACCCAGGCCGACCACGAACATGCGCCGGCGTCCGAAGCGGTCGCCGACGGCCGCGCCCGTCATCAGCAGCACGGCGAAGCTCAGGACGTAGGCGTTCACCGTCCACTCCAATTGCTCGATCGAAGCACCGAGGTCCAGCTGGATCGTGCGCAAGGCGGTCGCGACCACCTGGGAGTCGAGCGAAACCATGAAGGACGCGGCCGAGGTGAGCGCGAGCACCGAAAGCTTTGCCGATTTTGCACTTGAGCCTGTCATGAACGGGGTCCTCACTGCTGTCGTAAAAACGGTTTGCGACGCTGGGCCTGTTGCCGCTCATCCGTCGCCTGGCGAGCCTGCAAGGGCGTGCGATCGCGACCCGCATCGCGGCCGACTTGCGTCACTGGGACGAGCGGGGATGGCCGAAGGATTCCCGGGATAGAATCTTTTCCTGCGCCCGAATCCTTCGGTCGATCTCAGGCGTCTTTAGACAGACAGGCGGGCGACAACGGACGCCGCAATCCGGCGCGGGGGCCCGCGCCTGCAGGTGCGTCGCGCGGATGGATCGAACCGAGTTCAGGGAGCATGCTGATGAAAAGGACCCTCGTACGCTACAAGACGAGACCGGAAACGGCGCAGGAGAACCAGCGCCTGATCGAGAAGGTTTTTCAGGAATTGCAGGCAAGAGCGCCGACGGGGGTTCGTTACCTGGCCTTGAAGCTCACTGATGGCACCTTCATCCACTTCTCCATGGTCGAGACCGATGACGGCTCCAATCCGATTCCCGCACTGGAGGCCTTTCGCTCCTTCCAAAGCGGCATAAAAGAGCGTTGCATCGAGCCGCCGCAGGCCGGCGATGCGACCATCGTCGGCAACTATCGGATGCTCGTCGGCGAATGAGACAAGCTGCCAACGAAGCGGCCGCGAGCGCCGCTACGGAGCACGGCATGGACCGTATGACCGCGTCCGGCACCGGCACATCCGGAGCACGCGAGGCCTTCGACCGGCTTCTCGGCGAGATGCGGCCGAAGCTGCATCGCTATTGCGCTCGCATGACCGGCTCGGTCGTCGACGGCGAGGACGTCGTCCAGGAAGCGCTGGTGAAGGCCATCGAGGCGCTGCCCGCCACGGGACCGATCGCGCATCCGGAGGGCTGGCTCTTTCGCATCGCGCATAATGCGGCGCTCGACTTTCTGCGGCGGCGCGTCCGATACGAGGCCGCCCGCTCCGAGCAGGACCCGGACATGATGATCGACCCCGTGAGCGCCGCGGATGACCGCGAGATTGCCGCCGCAAGCCTGCGGACCTTCATGCGCCTTCCGGCGGCGCAGCGCAGCAGCGTCATCCTCATGGATGTCCTCGGCTATTCCCTCGAGGAGATCGGCGGCGTCACGGACAGCAGCATTCCGGCGGTCAAGGCGGCCCTGCATCGCGGCCGAGCACGCCTGCGCGAACTGGCGCAAGAACCTGACGACCTTCCTCCTCCCGTCCTTGCGGGACCCGAGCGCTCGCTTCTGGCGGCGTATGTGGATCGCTTCAACGCCCGCGATTTCGACGCCGTACGCGCGATGCTGGCCGAAGACGTGCGGCTCGAGCTCGTCGCCAAGAGCCGGATGAACGGGCGCAGCGAGGTGGGGAGATACTTCCACAATTATGGCCGGCTGCAGGATTGGCACCTGGTGCCGGGACTGGTCGACGGGCGCCCGGCCGCGCTCGTGTGCGATTGGGCGGATGCCTCGAAGCTGCCGGCGTATTTTATCTTGCTGGCATGGGCGGACGACCGGGTCGTCGACATCCGGGATTTTCGTTACGCAGGCTATGCGATCGAAGGCGTGGAGCTGTTGGTCTTGGGCTGACCGATTGCGCTGCACCCCCCGCCAGGCTCAGAGCGTCCGATGGGTGCGCGCGGCGAATCCCGGTGAGGGCGCCGTTCCCGCGCGCGCAGCCCGGTCGGGCGTCATTGCGCAGCGCCGCTCCCGGTTGCCGCCTCGACCAGGATCATTCCAGTCATATGCGGATGCAGGGAACAAAAGTACTCGTACGCGCCGGGCGTGGTGAACGTGAACGAGAACTTGTCGTCGGTGTCGAGCGCCTTGGACTTGAAGAGCTTGGCGCTCGAGCTGACGGTATGCGGGATATCGTCCTCGTTGATCCAGGTGACGGTCGTGCCCGCCTTCACGGTCAGGCGTTGCGGAGCGAAGGTGAAGTTGTCGATTTTCACCTCCATATCCGCGGCCCGCGCCGCCGCACTCGCAAACGAGGCGAATGCGACGGCGGTGGCGAACGCGAGCACAGTTGCGGCGCGGATGCTGCGCAAGGGTGTTGTCATGACGGAGCTGTCCGGTCTCAGCCGTGCAACGGTTGGTCGATGATCGCGAGGCGTTGCTGGCCGCGCTTGAAGGTGACGTCGGTGACGCCGAGCAACGTACGCAGCTTGTCGTCGGGGACCTTCATCGGTCCCGGCGAGGGCGCCGCGCCCGGCGCGGGCTGCGGGAAGGCCGTGGACATGGCGGTGTGAAAGGTGACGTTGCCCTCGACCTTCTGCATGGTCTGATGGATGTGGCCGTTGAGCACCGTCACCGAACCGAAACGCTTGAGAAGATCGAGCGCCCGTCCGCTGTCGTCCGTGCCCCAACCCCACTGCGGGTAGACGCTCCACAGCGGAATGTGCGCGAACACGACGATGGGGGTGGAGGCCGCGCGGCCCTTGAGGTCGGCTTCCAGCCATTGCAGCTGGTCGCCGCCGAGGTTCCCGAGGCCGCCGGCCTTGAGATCGATCACATTGACGAGGCCGACGAAGTGCACGCCATTGGCGTCGAAACTGTACCAGCCGGCGCCTTTCGCGTCGCGGCCGTAGCGCGCCAGGTAGAGCTTTCGCTCCTCATCGAGGACGTCGTGCTCGCCCGGGACGTAATGCACGTCGAGCCGGGCCTGCGAGATGACGCGGTCGGCATCGTCGAATTCGGACGGCTTGGACAGATGCGTGATGTCGCCGGTGTGAATGACGAAGGATGGTTTCACCGGCAGGGTCTTGATCTTGTTGACGGCCTCCTCGAGCGTCCCGATGGCGTTCGGGTTTGCCGGCTTGTCGAAGCCGACATGGCTGTCGCTGATTTGCAGGAACGTCAGCCCGCTCGCTTCCGCAGCAGTTGCCTCGCCGATGATGCCGAGTGAATGCGGCACGCCGCCTGCAACCGTCCATAGCACGCCCGCGCCCGCCCAGGTCATGCACTCCAGGACCTTGCGCCGGCTGACGCCGTTCGGTTCGTCGTGATCAGGTGTCATCGCCAATCTCCCATGAAGCCATGATGCTTACGAGAGCGAGACCGGAGATGAGCCGGAATTATTCCCGGACCTTTCTTCGCCTGATCATGTCGGCAATGACGGGTTCACAGTCCGTCCAATCATTTGCTCCGAATCGGCGTGCCGAGTCTCCATCACAATGCCGTGATGCCGGTCGCGGGTGTTGCCGCGGCCTGCGAGCGCGCCCCGCGCTGCATCATTGCGACGGTCCGGCCGCGTGCCCCAGGATGACGATGCAGCTCTGAGCGCGCCGTGGCGCTCGGGGAAGACCAGTGCGCGCGTGCCAACCTTTCAAACCGCAGCCGCAAGCATGTCGGCTCGCTGCTTGGTCGGCACGTGCGACCCCAGGGATGCCGCTCAGCGGCTTGCCGCTTTCTCGCTCAATCCGACGGTACGGCCGGGAAATCCGGCCACGTCGAAGTAGCGCGTGGAGCCCACGCTCTGGACCATCAGGACCGTGGCGAGGTTGGCCGCGCCCGGCTGGGACCGCAGCACCTGACGGCTTACATCGGGCATCGCACCGCCCGGCAGTGCCTCGGTGATCACGCGTCCCACGAGCTGGCCCTTGGCGGGGATCTCCAGGCCCAGGAGGTGTGCCAAGGTCTGGCCGATATCAGCATTGCTCACCGGCGCCTCGTCGGCAAATCCGCGCTTGAAGCTTGGCCCGATCGCAGCCATGAAGTTCATGGTATCCGCGCGGCTGAAATTGCCGTGCATGCCCTGGCCTTGCTGCAACCCGGTGTCGGCGATTTCCACCGTGCACACGAGCGGCTGCTCGCAGCCGGTTGAGTAGGACCGGAAGTTGACGACGATCGACGGCCGCGCCATGACGCCAGCGCCTTCGAGATTGATCGCCGACAGCGGCAACGTGCCATCGATCTCGCCAAGCGCGTCGTCGACGAACACGCCGCTCACGTAATCCTGGGCGAGCAGAAGATCGACCACCCGCTTTGCGAGCCCGCGGTCCTTGGTGGGCAGGTAGACGAGGTCGGATCCACCATTCGCCGCGACGACGACGTCGGGATTGGCCGGATCCTGTCCGATCAGGCCGTTGCCCCGCACCTTGGGATAGGCGTTGTCGGCGACGCGCGCATTCTTGCTGTCGGGGTCGAACAGCGGCAGGCCAAGTCCCTTGGCGATATCGATCGCCAGAAAGCCGGGCGGCAAGAAGTCTTTCGGCACGTCGGCATAGGCGCCTTTGGCCGCCGGGCTGGTCGCACTCTCCTTCGAAATGGTCGAGAAGCCGTGGTCCGCCGCAACGACGACGTCGGTGTCGTCGGCAAGCCCGAGCGCGTCGAGTGCATCCCGCAACTGCTTGAGGTTGTCGTCTACGTTCCTGACGGCCGCCGCGGAGGTCGCTCCGTTGATGCCCGGGGTGACCGCGTTGAGGCTGTCACCCTGATTGTGCTGCGTGCCGTCCGGGTCGCGCGACCAGAGCACCAGGACGAACGGCTTGTTGCGGGCTTTGAGCATGGGCAGGACCACCTTGGTGGCCACGTCGGCGAAATAGCGCTGCTGCGCGACATTGGCGACGGTCGTGCCCGGAGTGTTGAAATTGCCGGTCTTGCCGTTGTCGCCACGCGAAGGAGCCGCGAGTGGCAGACCGGAGGCGGCAAGCGCCGTCTTCACCTCGTCGGACAGCGGGATGCCGCTCGGCGTCCCGGTTGCATCGTCGACGATGATCGTCGTCCGGCCGCTGCGCTCGGTGTGATCGAACATCAGGGTCGGGCCGACCTTGCCGATCGCGGCCGTGCTGAAGCCTCGTGCGCGCGCGGCCTTCATCACGGCTTCCTCGTTGACGTAATTGCCGGCGAAATGCTCGTCGATGTCGCCGAGCACCGCGTCGTTCTCGATGAACGGGGTGACGCTGTTGTTGGCCGGACCGACCGGATAGCCGGTGAACACCGTATTGCTGTACGTGCCCGTGTCGCCGAGATGGTGGCCGGTCGAGAGCCCCGACGAGTTCGGCATGGTGAAGGTGGGGAACAGGGAATGCGGATCCCTGAAATTGACGCCTTGGTCACGGACGGCGGCCAGCGTCGGCGCGCTTTCCGGCGTCACGCTGAGCGCGCGCAGGCCGTCCGGCACGAACAGAATGACGTTGTGCGGCTTTTGATCCTGGGCGGCAGCGACCTGAACCGACAGGACAATGCCGGTCAGCAGCGCAAGCTTCTGGAGAAGCAGCGGCATCGATATCTCCATTCGTGCACTTTCAGCCCACCCGCGGAAACGACATAGGCCGCCGATACGACAGAATTGTTACAGTTTTCACAGCCGGTCCGCGGCGCTGCTCGATGGCAGGCCAACCGGCGATCGCGACCTGGGCGCGTCTGCGAGGGCGCGTCGGGCCACGCGTCATGCGTAGGCCGCGGCCGCTCCGGCGCTGCTGCCCACAAACGGCAGGCGATAGGTCTCGCGGAAGCGCAGGAGCGTCCCGAAGGTGACGGCTCCCGCTGCCATGATCAGGAACGCGGGCGCGATCTCGTCGCCGGTGCGCTCGACCAGCCAGGCCGCCGCCAGCGGCGTCAGGCCGCCGATCACCCCAAGGAAAATGTTATAGCCGAGCGCCACCGCCGTGCAGCGCACCGGCACCGATGCGTGGACGAGTGCGTGTAAAAACTCCGTGCTATCAAGGGCCATGGCCGCTTTGAAATGGTTCCTGATCGGCGCGCTCGTCCTCTATGGCGGGTTCGTCGCGCTGCTTTATGTCTTGCAGCGCTCGTTGCAGTATTTTCCGGAGCGCTTTCGCACACTACCGTCCGCGGCGGGCCTGCCGGCGGCGGCCGAGGTCGTGCTCGACACCGCCGATGGCGAGCGGGTGATCGCATGGCACCTGCCGCCGCGCGGGGACAAGCCCGTCATCGTCTATTTCCACGGCAACGGCGGCTCGCTGCGCGGGCGGGTCGATCGCTTCTGCGCGCTGACCGCCGATGGCAGCGGGCTCGTGGCACTGAGTTATCGCGGCTACGGCGGCTCGAGCGGACGTCCGAGCGAGGCGGGGCTCGTCAACGACGCGCTGGCGGCCTACGCCTTTGCGCTCGCGCGCTATCCCGCCTCGTGCATCGTGCTGTGGGGCGAGTCGCTGGGCACGGGCGTCGCGGTCGCGCTGGCGGCGGAAAAGCCGGTGGGGCGCGTCGTGCTGGAATCCCCCTTCAGCTCGGCGGCTGATGTCGGTGCGGCGAGCTATCCGTTCGTGCCGGTGCGGCTCTTGATGAAGGATCAGTTCCGTTCGGATTTGCGCATCGGCAAAGTCACGGCGCCGGTGCTGATGCTGCACGGCGACCGCGACACCGTCGTTCCGATCGCCTTGGGGGAGCGGCTCTACGCTCTGACCAAAGCGCCCAAACGCTTCGTGCGCTTTCCCGGCGGCGGCCACGACGACCTCGGCACTCGCGCGGTCGAGGAGGCGAAAAGATTCATCGCCGGGCCATGAGGCGGATGCGGCGTCCACGCGAGAACGAGAGGGCCCAGGGTGAACGGGCTATACTTGCAGATAGCGCTGCGCGATGGTCGGATCTCCAGCCAATGCCGCCGACGTGCCCGACCACACGACCTGGCCTTTCTCGATGATCGCGTGCCGGTCGGCAAGCTTCACGAGCGCGCCGAAATGCTTGTCGACGAGGAGAATCGCTTGGCCCTGGCGCTTCAAACGCGCGAGGCATTTCCAGATTTCGAAGCGTAACAGCGGTGCCAGGCCCTCGGTCGCCTCGTCGAGGATGAGCAGCTTGGGATTCGTCATCAGGGCGCGGCCGATCGCCAGCATCTGCTGCTCGCCACCGGACAGTTCATTGCCCATGTGACGGCGCCTCTCCGCGAGCTGGGGAAAGAAATCATAGACCCGCTCGAGCGTCCATCGCGGCGCGGCGAAGCGCGCAGCCGCCGTCGCGATCAGGTTCTCCTCCACGGTAAGGGCGGGAAACACCTGCCGTCCCTCGGGGACGAGGCCAAGACCGAGCTGCGCGATCCGATAAGGGGGAAGCCCGAGCAAGGACTGGCCCTCGAACACGACACTGCCGCCGCAGGCGGGCAGCAGGCCCATGATGGTGTGGATGGTGGTGGTTTTCCCCATGCCATTGCGCCCGAGCATGGTGACGACTTCACCCGAGCCGACGCGCAGGCAGACGTCGAACAGCACCTGGGCCGGGCCATAGGCGGCTTGCAGATGATCGATCGCGAGCATTCCCGCGTCACTCCATCTCGTCGCCGAGATAGGCCGCGACCACCCGCGGATCCGCGCGCACCTGCGCGGGGGCGCCGCTCGCGAGGATGCGGCCGTAGATCAACACCGAGAGGCGGTCCGCCAGCGCGAACACCGCGGTCATGTCGTGCTCGACCAGCACCACCGAAAAGCGCCCCTTGAGCCGCCGCAGCAGGTCGACGAGCCGCGCCGTTTCCTCGCGCCCGGTGCCGGCCATGGGCTCGTCGAGCAGCAGGAGCTTCGGCTCCATTGCCAGCGCGATCGCAAGTTCGAGCGCGCGTTTTTCGCCGTGCGCCAGATGCCCGGCGGGAACCTGCGCGCGCTCCGCCAAGCCGACGTCGGCGAGCGCCGTCATCGCCGGGCCGTTCAATGCGGCTTCCGCCGCCGCCCGGCCGAGGACGCGAAAGCTCGAGCCGGCGCGCGCCTGCACGGCAAGCGCGACATTCTCGAGCGCCGAGAACTCCGGCAGCACCGAGCTCACCTGGAAGGAGCGCGCCAATCCAAGTCGCGCGCGCGCGTGCGACGGAAGCGCGGTGATTTCACGGCCGGCGAACAGGATCGTCCCCGCGTCCGGCGCGATCAGGCCGGAAATCTGATTGATCAGCGTCGTCTTGCCGGCGCCGTTCGGGCCGATGACAGCGTGCAGCTCGCCCGGCAGCACGTCGAGAGTGACGTCGTCGGTGACGACGAGCGCGCCGTATCGCTTGCGCAACCGTTCGAGGCGCAGCACCGCCTCAGCCACGGCCGAATCTCTGCATCACACCGGTCCACAGGCCGATGAGGCCGCCGCGCGCGAACAGGACGATGATCACGAGCACCGGCCCGAAGATCACCTTCCAGTTCTCGGTGAAGCCGGACAGCCACTCCTCCGTCAGAAGGTAGGCGGCGGTCCCGATGATTGCGCCATTGAGCGAACCCAGTCCGCCGAGCAGCACCATAACGATCAATTCGCCCGAGCGCTGCCACGACATATAGGCTGGGCTGACGAATTCCGTGGCGTTGGCGAGCAGGAAGCCGGAAAGCCCCGCCAGCGTGCCGGCAATCACATAGGCCGCGAGCTGAAAGCGGTAGACATCGAAGCCGATCATCGCCATGCGAACCGGATTTTCCTTCGTCCCGCGCAGCACGCGCCCGAAACGCGAAGCGACCAGCGCGCGGCAGAAGAGATAAGCGCCGAGCAGGCAGCCGAGCACGAGGCAGTAGAACGCGCTCTCGTTCTCGAGCGGCTCAAATCCGGCGATGGTGCTGCGCGCCGGCATGGTAAGCCCGTCGTCACCGCCATAGGGCGCGAGCGAGCCCGCCGTGAAGAAGGCCATTTGCCCGAAGGCGAGCGTGATCATGATGAAGTAGACGCCCTTGGTCCGCAGGCAAACCACGCCGGTGAGGAGCGCGTAGAGCGCGGCGGCGGCGAGCGCCGCCGGCAGGGAGACAAGTGCATCGGCGAGCCCATAGATGGAGAGGATACCGACGGCATAGGCGCCCAGCCCGATGAACGCGGCGTGGCCGAACGAGATCAGCGCGCCGTAGCCGACCAGGAGATCGAGGCTGATTGCGGCGATGGCGAAGATCATCACGCGCGACCCGAGGCTCATGAGATAGCCGCCGCCGGCAAAGCGCGCCAAAAACGGCAGGAGCGCGAACACGAGGAAGACACCGATCGGCAAGGCTTCGGCGGCCAGGCGGTCGCGCGCCCGGTCCCGGGTCGGTGCGAGCGAGGCAGCCTGCGACATCTCAACGGCCTTTCGCCGGGAACAACCCAGTCGGCCGGACATACAGCACGACCGCCATCAAGAGGTAGATCGCCATCGATGCCACAGCCGGACCCACGGTGCGAGCGGGCGAGGGGCCCATGACGAGGCGCAGGAGGTCGACGGCGAACGACCGTCCGAGCGTGTCGACGAGACCGATGATCAGCGCCGCCAGGAAAGCGCCGCGGATCGAGCCGATGCCGCCGATGACGACGACGACGAAGGCCAGGATGAGGATGGTATCGCCCATTCCGGGTTCGACCGACAGGATCGGCGCGATCATGATGCCGGCGAAACCCGCGAGCATGGCCCCGAATCCGAACACGATCATGAACAGCCGCCGGATATCGACGCCGAGCGCCGAGACCATCGCGGCGTTGGTCGCGCCGGCGCGCACCAGCATGCCGATGCGGGTATGCGCCACGAGCACGTAAAGCAGCCCCGCGGTGACGAGCCCCGCCGCGATGATGACGAGCCGCCACACCGGATAATTGAGCCCGTCGGCGAGGCGGAGCGAACCCGAGAGCAGCTCGGGTATCGGCAGGCTGAGCGGCGCCGCCCCCCATACCAGCTTCACTCCATGATTGAGGAAGAGAATGATGCCGAAGGTTGCGATGACGTGGTCGAGATGGCCTCGCGCATAGAGATGCCGAAACACCATGAACTCGAGGAGCAGGCCGAACGCGAGCGAGGCGGCGAGCGCGAGGACGAGCGCCGCGAGAAAGCTGCCGGTGAGGGCACAGAATGACACCGCGAGATAGGCGCCCAGCATGTACTGGACTCCGTGCGCCAAGTTGATGAAGTCCATGACGCCGAACACCAGTGTGAGGCCGGCCGCGATCAGGAAAAGAAGGATTCCGAGCTGTAGCCCGTTGAGGATCTGAACCACGAGAAGGGGAACGGACATGGAATTCGATCGCAGCTCATGGTCCGCATGAAGCGCAGCGCATTGCGCGGCGGTCGCGCCGCGCTCGGGGAGTCGCGACGTCGCCCCGCGCCCCCCGGACTGTCAAGGACCCGGACGCGGGCGGAACGACTTGCCGCTCACTTCATCGCACAGTCCTTGGCGTGCGGATCGGCGTCGTTCTCGAAGATCTTCTTCACGATCTGGGTCTCGAACTTGCCGTCGGTGCGCTTGGCGACCTTGACCAGGTAGAAATCCTGGATCGGATAGTGGTTGGTGTTGAACTTGAAGCCGCCACGCAGGGATTTGAAGTCGGCCTTCATCATGGCGGCGCGCAGCGCCGCCTTGTCGGCGAGATCGCCCCGCACCTGCCGCACGGCGCTGTCGATCAAGAGCGCCGCGTCATAGGCCTGGAACGCGTAGGTTGCGGGCACGGCGCCGAATTCCTTTTCATAGGCGGCGACGAAGGCCTTGTTTTGCGGATTGTCGAGATCGGGCGCCCAATTGGCGGCGCCGAAGAAGCCGAGCGCGGCGTCCTGCTGCGCCGGCAGCGTCGATTCATCGACCGTGAAGGCGGAAAGAAACGTGGTCGTTGCGGCGAGCCCCGCCTGGCGGAATTGCTTGACGAAATTCACGCCCATGCCGCCGGGCAGGAACACGTAGACGGCGTCGGGCTTCGCGGCTGCGATCCTGGCGAGCTCGGCCGAGAAATCGAGCTGGTTCAACGGCACATAAACCTCGTCCGCGATCTCGCCCTTGAAGAAACTCTTGAAGCCGGCGAGCGCGTCCCGGCCGGCCTGGTAGTTGGGCGCGATCAGGAACACCTTCTTGATCCCGGTATCCTGGGCGTATTTGCCCGATACGCCGAACACCTGATCGTTCTGGTAGGAGGTGACGAAGAAGTTCGGGTTGCACGCCTTGCCGGCGAAGTTCGAGGTACCGGCGTTGGGGCTGATCAGGATGGCGCCGCCGTCCGTGACCGGTTTCATGATGGCTGCAAGCACGTTGGAAAAGATCGGGCCGACGACGAAGTCGACCTTGTCGCGCTCGACCAGCGCCTTCACCTTGGTCACCGCGAGGTCGGGCTTGAGCTCGTCGTCCACGACGATCACGTCAGCCTCGCGGCCGCCGAGCTTGCCGCCGAGCGTCTTGACCGCGAGATTGAAGCCGTTGCGGAGCTGCTGCCCGAGCACGGCCGGTGGCCCGGACAAAGTGGCGATGAGGCCGATCTTGAGCTTTTCCTGCGCCTGCGCGGGCAGGCCTGCCAGTATCGTCGCCGCGGCGGCGAGCAGGACCAATCGCTTCATGTCAGTCTCCTGTCTGGGCTTGTCGGCGGTCCGGCGGGACCAGCGGCCCGTACCGGGCAGCCCCCGGCCAAGCGAGGGGTGCCGATAGTCTAGGTTCGAAGCCGGCCCGCTGTGAAGGCGCTTCGGGCCGCGCGGTGAACTTGGTCCGGACTTTTCCGCGTTCGGAAGAGGTCGCCGCGTTGCGCCCTCCCGGGGTGGCAGTTACGCTAGAGCATGGTCCCGAAAAGTGGATACCGGTTTTCGGAAAAGATCATGCTCCAACAAATAGGCTAGAGCGCGATGACGATTCGAAGAAAAGTCATCGTGCTCTAGCGGCGCCAAAAGGCGCAGTCTGGGGCCGCTTGGCCGTATTTGAGCTGGCCGTCCACGGCCATCGACAAAGAGCGAAGGGAGTTCGCGCGCATGCAACCGCTGACCGCAGGCATCACCAGGGCCAATACCGGCGTCGATGGCATCGTCTGGAATATTCTGGGCCAGATCTATGTGCCCAAGCAGGTTTCCGAGCATTCGTTTGCCTGGCACGCGACCTTCCCGCCGGGCACCTTCGTGCCTCCGCACATCCATCCCACGCAAGACGAATTCATCTACATGTTCGAGGGCCGCTTCGACCTGCTGATCGACGGCAAGGATTTCGTGGCGAGCGCCGGCGACCTCATCCGGCTGCCGATGGGCATCCCCCACGGTATCTTCAACAAGTCGGACCAGCCGGTGAAATGCTTCTTCTGGGTGACGCCCACGCGCGCGCTCTACGACTTGTTCTGGGCCATCCACAGCATGAAGGAGCAGAAGCCCGACGAGGTGGTCGCGCTCGCGGCCAAGCACGAGGTGGTGTTCCTGCCGCCGCCCCCGCAGTAATCAGAGGTCAGTAGTCGGTAGTCAATTCGACGTGGGGTAGGCAAAATCGCCTGCCGAACCATTGCCGCGTGGGCACGGCGCGCGCGTGATTTTGCCCACGCGTTAAGACCGAGCAACGCGCCTTTGCCCACCCTACCGATGACCGATGTCTGATCACTGATTCCTGATCACGCCGCCCTGTTCACCTGTTCGCGCGCGAAGCCCGCGGTCGAGGCGTAGCCGCGCACGATCGCCTTGCGCTGCTCGAACGACAGCACGTCGTCGATGCTGCTGAAGCCGTCGGGCGCGCGTTCTTCGACCGCGTCGATCACGCCCTCGGGACCACCTTTGCGGTTCATCCGAACGATCTGCGCCGTCATCGGCAGCCGCTCTTGCTCGTACATCCACAGCGCGTGCAGCGGATGCTCCGCCGTGCACAGCCGATCGGCGATGCAGCGGGCGTCGAGGATCGCCTGCGATGCGCCGTTCGAGCCCACCGGATACATGGGATGGGCGGCATCGCCGAGGAGCGTGACGCGGCCATGCGACCAGCGCGGCAGCGGATCGCGGTCGCACATCGGATATTCCCAGAATTCGGGCGTTGCCTCGATCAGCGCCTGCGCGTTGACGTAAGGGATGCGGAAGCGCTGCACGTGCGGCATCAGGTCTTCGAAGCGTCCCGGTCGCGACCAGTCCTCCTTGTTGGGCGGCGAGGTCGAGCCGTCGGCGATCTTGGCGACCACCGCCCAATTCGTGAGGCATCGGTCCGGCCGCGCTCCCGCAGCGATCGGGTAGACCACGAGCTTCGCGGCCATGCCGCCGGCGATGACCATCGACCGGCCGGTGAGGAATGTCGGCCAATCGACGGCGCCGCGCCAAAGCATCGCACCGTTCCATTGGGCGGGACCTTCGTGCGGATAGAGCATCCCGCGCACGACCGAGTGGATGCCATCCGCTCCGATCAGCACATCTGCACGCGCGGTCGAGCGATGCGCGCCGTGACGATCGAAAAAATAGGCGGTCACGCCGCTCTCGTCCTGGCGAAAGGCTCCCAGGCGATGGCCGGTGCGGATGCGCAATTCGCCAAGCCGGGAGCGCACGGCCTGATGGATGACCGCCTGCAGCCGGCCGCGGTGAATGGAGAATTGCGGCACTTCGTAGCCGGCGTCGAGGCCGCGCAGCTCGCGCCAGATCTCTTGCCCGAAACGATTGGTGTAGAACAACTCGTAGGTTCGGATGCCGACCGCGTCGAGGCGATCGAGCAGCCCCAGCTCGGCGAGTTCCTTGATGGCATGGGGCAGCGTGTTGATGCCGACGCCGAGCTCGCGAATGGCGTCGGACTGCTCGTAGATTTCGCAGTCGATGCCGCGCGCATGCAGCATGAGTGCACTCGTCAAACCGCCAATTCCGCCTCCGACGATGATGACCTTCATGGCTCAACCCGCACGCACGCGCACCCGGCCCCCGATAATGGTTCGCGCGGCCGCAGCGGGCAACGATTTTCGCCGGACGTCGTTGACGGGCGTGGTCGGCGTCCGCCCGGGCAGGCCGCGCTTACTTGCTATCTATCGGTACCGGCTCAGGAAACCCGCTCCGGCGCAGGCGGAGGCCGCGATCCGCCGACGACCGGCGCGGCACGGGTTTCGCCTCCGTCCGCAAGATCGCGCCAGCCTAGCGCTTCACGCGCTCCATCGCGTAGCAGGCGGCGACAATCGACTGGCTGGAGCCTGTGGCGTTGTGGGTGTAGCATTTCTCCATGCGGTCGGGAGAGACGAGGGTGATGTGAAAGTAGCCGTCCATGTCGGCGCCGATGATGGTCTTGTTGTTGTCGCTCGAGATGGCCCAGGCGAACGGCTCCTTGGTATCGGCGACGGCGGATGACGAGCGGCCCCAGACCAGCCGGCCGTCCTGGCCGTCCACGACGTAGGTCGCCTCGATATCGCGCACGCGCGGCGGATCGGAGAGGGTCTGCGTGCCGGGATGATGGGCATGGTGGCCGAAGACGATCGACTTGCCCTTTCCCGTCCAGGTGCCCTTGAGATCTGGAATCGCGTCCTGTGCGTGCGCCGCGGTGGCCAGCGAGCCGACAAGTGCCAAAGCGAGGACGAAGCATCTCATCCCTTCCTCCCATGTTGATGCGGGGTTTGGCATCGAGTTTGCCTTCGAACGGTGACGGCGGCAACATGACATGCGTCCGCGCGGCGATCGGCATTGGATCGGTGCCGCTCCCGCTCAATCGGCGGTAAGCCGGAGACTCCCGCGGGCGCTTGGGAGCGCGTCCCCACAGCTCCCGGCTCGCGACCTGCGCCCCCTCGACCAGCGCTTCGAGCTTCGCCCACATGATCTGCGGGTGCACGCGCGCGAAATAGGTCACCTGTGCGAAGCCGCAATCCGTGCTCGCGATGACGTTCTCGCGGCCGACGAGACGCGCCAACCGGACGATGCGTTCGGCGACCAGTTCCGGGTGCTCGACGATGTTGGTGGCGTGGCTGATCACGCCGGGGATCAATACCGTGTCCTTGGGCAGCTTGAGATGCTCCCACAGCCGCCATTCGTGCTCATGCCGGGGATTGGCGAGCTCGATGGAGTAGCCGCCGGCGTGCACCTGCAACACGAGGTCGGCGATGTCCTTGAAGGGGACGTCGGACGAGTGCGGTCCCGGCCAGCTTCCCCAACAGATGTGATAGCGGATTTTCTCGCGCGGAAGCCCCTTGATGGCGTGGTTGACGATCTCGACCTGCCGGGCGAGCCACGTGCGATATTCCTTCAAGCTCTTGGGCGGCACCATCCGGTCGTAGCTCACTGCCGCGCGCGCATCATCGAGCTGGACCAGAAAGCCGGCATCGATGATCGTCTTGTATTCGGTGTGCATCGCATCGCCGATCGCCTGCTGCAGATCATCGTCGCTGGCATAGTAGGCGTTCTTGCGATCGGGGATCACGCTCGCCGGCGCGGCCACCGGCAGGAAAGCCTCTTCCACGTCGACGTCGCGCAAGGCCTGCTTGAAATTGTCGATGTCCTGCTGCAGCTCGGCCTGGCCGCTATAGGTAATAGGCCCCACTGCAACCAAATCCATCACGGTTTCGACCTTGTCGCGCGAATCCAAGTCGGCGTAAAACTCCGCAAATCGCGTCCGATCGACGCCGCGCGTGAAGGGATTGGCGCCCGCCTGGAACGGCCGGCGTTCGAAACCGCCGAGGCGAAACAGCACGTATTGCGCCCAGCTGATCGCCTTTCCGAACTCGCCATCACTGATGACGTCGATGCCGACATCGGCCTGCCGGCGGACGACCTCGGCGACCGCCTGCTTCAGACATGTCGCGTAGGCGGCGCCGTCGAAGGGCTCGCCCGCCTCCTTGGCGCTGAGAAACTCGCGCAACGCCGCCGGGCGGATGAGGCTGCCGACATGGGTGGTGAGGATGCGATCCGTGCTGCGCTTCATGCACTGGCCTCCCCTGCTCCCGTGGTCTCGCGCCGGCGCAACCGGCACGATATCGGCGATCTCGCGGCGTTGCAGCCCTCTTCGAGGCCGTTGAAACAAAACGGCGCGGGCTTGCCGCCCGCGCCTGCAGCGGCGCTCACTCCGGCGGGCGGGCGCCCGCCCGCAAAGAGGTCAAAAACTCGGGCGCCGCGGAGCGCGCGCCGGACCGCCGGGACCGGTGGTGGGCCGCGGCTTCATCGGCAAGAGGCCCTCGCGCTGCATGCGTTTGCGCGCGAGCTTGCGTGCCCGCCTGATCGCCTCCGCCTTCTCGCGCGCCTTCTTTTCGGAGGGTTTTTCGTAATGGCCGCGGAGCTTCATCTCGCGGAAAATGCCCTCGCGCTGCATTTTCTTTTTCAGCGCCTTGAGGGCCTGGTCGACATTGTTGTCACGGACGAGAACCTGCACGCGTCGTTCCTTTGATATGGTGTCCTGGATGTGCCGGAGCCCGCCGATCTGCCGCCAAGGCGCGACCGCGCGGGCTCCCCATTGGCCGCGGCTGTAGCAGAATCAGCACCAAGAGTCCACTGGCCGTTCCCGGCGCGCGCGCTCGCGCGCTCGCGCTCGGGGCGGCCGGGAGAGGCATATCTCGCTCTCAGCGGGCGGAAATGAAGCGCCGCCCGGCGACGCTTCAAATTCGCAAGGCCGGTCGGATCAATTGCAGATCAATTGCAGACCCAAACACGTCGGTGCTTTCCGCGCACCAAGCGGACCGCATAACAGCCGTAGTCGTAGTAATATGGGGAGGCATAGTCGTCGTAATAGGGCTCCGCGAAGCCGAACGTCACTCCCGGGCCGCCGCGAAAGTGACGGCGGCCCTGCTGCCAATTGCCGCCGTGCCAGTTGTGACCGCCTTGCCAGTTCCGGCCGCCTTGCCAGTTGCCGCCACCGCCTCGCGCTGCAAAATTTCCGCCGGCCGATGGGCCGCCGCGCGCGTGGCCACCACCCATCGGCGCGCCGGCGCGGCCAGATCCTGTCATTCCTCCGCCGTATGATGGGGCGCCACCACCGACACCGGCCGCGGCACCACCACCGACACCGGCCGCGGCACCGCCGCCGCCACCGGCCGCGCCACCGCCACCACCAGCGCCACCGCCACCACCAGCCGCCGCACCACCACCGCCACCCGCTGCCACACCGCCGCCGTAGCTTTGCGCGCCGGCCGACGCTGAAAGCGCCGCCACCAGCGCCGCGGCTGCTGCCATCGATAACAAAGCTCGTTTCATGAACATTCTCCTATCTGACCGTGTCGTGCGAAGAACGTCTGGGAGCCGGCAATGTTTCGGCGCTTCGCCGCTGAATCCATCAACTCTGCTTCAGCTGCGACAAAATGTGCGCGCGGCCTTCATTTCCGATCCGGCGGAAGAACTTGCGTCACGTGCCCCATCTTGCGACCGGGACGCGGTGCGCCCTTGCCGTAGAGGTGGACGCTCGCGCCGGGCACCGCGAGCCATTTGGCATAATCCTCGACCTCGTCGCCGATGAGATTGGTCATCTCGATCCGGCCGTGCCGCAGCGGCTTGCCCAGGGGCCAACCCGCGACCGCGCGCACGTGCTGCTCGAACTGCGACACGCTCGCGCCGTCGATCGTCCAATGGCCGGAATTGTGCACGCGCGGCGCGATCTCGTTGACCAGCAGGACGTGGCGGGCGCCCTCGGCGACCACGAACATCTCGACCGCGAGCACGCCGACATAGTCGAACGCGGCTGCGAGCGTCTCGGCGATCCGCCGCGCTGCTCGGCCGACGCTCTCGGGCTCGTTCGCCGGAACGCGCGAGAACTTGAGAATGCGCTCGCGATGCTCGTTTTCGATCAAGTCGAAGCACTCGACCCGCCCGTCGCCCGAACGTGCCGCAACGATCGAGACTTCGCGTTCGAACGGCACGAAGGCTTCGAGAATCGCGGGCTGTTCGCCGATCTCGCGCCAGGCCGCTGCGGGATCGGTGCCGTTGCGGATGTTGATCTGACCCTTGCCGTCATAGCCGAAGCGGCGCGTCTTCAGGATCGCCGGTCGGCCGATCGCATCGAGCGCGCAAGCGAGCTCCCGAGGCGAGGAGATCTCGGCAAAGCGGGCGGTCTTGATGCCGAGGCCGGTGACGAAGTTCTTCTCGGTCAGCCGGTCCTGCGTGATCGCCAATACCCGCGGGTCGGGCAAAACCGGCTTGCGCGCGGATAGGAAGGTGGCGGTTGGCGCCGGAACGTTCTCGAACTCGTAGGTGATCACGTCGACGTCGGCGGCGAAACGGTCGAGCGCGGCGTTGTCGGCATAGTCGGCGCACGTCACCCGGTGCACCACGTCGAAGGCGGATGCGTCCGGGCTCGGAGCGAAGACGTGGCACTTGAATCCGAGCCGGGCGGCCGCGAGCGCCAGCATGCGGCCGAGCTGGCCGCCGCCGAGGATGCCGATCGTCGAGTCGGGCTTGAGCACGTTGCTGGCTCTAGTCCTTCGGGCGCGCGGCGACCGCTTCGGTTTGGCGTGCGCGCCATTGATCGAGCCGCTTGGCGAGCCGCGAATCGGAGAGCGCGAGCACTGCGGCCGCGAGCAGCGCGGCATTGATCGCCCCGGGCTTGCCGATCGCGAGCGTGCCGACCGGGATGCCGGCGGGCATCTGCATGATGGAGAGGAGGCTGTCCTTGCCGTCGAGCGCCTGGGTGTTCATCGGCACGCCGAACACCGGCAGGGGGGTGAGAGAGGCGGTCATGCCGGGAAGATGGGCGGCGCCGCCGGCGCCCGCGATCACCACCTTGAAACCTTTCTTGCGCGCGGATTTGCCGAACTTGAACAGCCGGTCCGGGGTGCGATGCGCCGACACGATCAGCGACTGGTAGCCGATGCCGAGCTCGGCGAGGGTATCGGCAGCGTGCTTCATGGTCTGCCAGTCGGACTGGCTCCCCATGATGATCGCAACCGGCTTCCCCGCCATCGGGCCCTCGGCCAAAAAGGAAGCCGGCGATTATAGGGTCGGTCTTTGGGGTGGCAAGGCGGCGGGAACAGGGGCGAGACCGAGCGATTTCGGCGTGCTGGGCGGATTTGCGCCTCAAAAAGAAGCCAATTCGGGTCCACCAATCCAGGAATGAAAAGGCTGGCCCGGGGGACCATTGACGGCGCTTTCCGGGGCAATTAAAAAGAGCGAACGTTCGTTCTACTTTACGGCGTTGCAATACGGGGTCGGGGGATCTCAATCATGCGCCGGGCTAACGCCCAGCTTCAGTCTGACCGCCGTGCCGAAATTCTGGCGGCGGCGCAGCGCTGCTTCGTGCGCGCGGGCTTTCATGGCGCGTCGATGCAGGAGATCTGCGCCGAGGCGGGCATGAGCCCGGGCAATCTCTACCGCTACTTCCCGTCGAAAGAGGCCCTCATCGCCGGCATCGCCGAGCGCGACCGCGCCGAGATCGCGCAGCAATTCGCGCGCGCCGACCTGTCGCACGGCGTATTCGCCGTGCTCGAAGGCATGGCGCACCATCATTTTGCGCAGCGCCCGCGCGAGCAGGTCTTGCTGTGCACGGAGGTGATGGCGGAGGCGCGCCGTCACCCCGACATCGCCCGTATCTTTGCGTCCTTCGATACCGATGTGAGGACGTGGCTGGGAGACCTGCTGCGGGCCGCAGCCGCGCGTGGCGACATCCCCGGCGACATCGATCTGGACGGCGTGGTGACCATGCTGATGGTCATCGCCGACGGGGTGTGGTGGCGCCGCGCGCTCGATCCCGACTTCGACCCGGAAGCCGTGCTGCCGATCTTCATGGACGTGACCCGTCACATGCTGCGCGCCCGTCCCCAAGGGCCGGTTGACAAGCCGCAACGCGTGTCCAGCCTCAAGGAGCATTCCCGATGAAAGCGAGCCGCCTCACGGCGATAGGCCTCGTTGCCGCCGCCGGGCTTTGGATCGCATCCGGCCACTTTCTGCCGCGCGAGACGGCGGAAAGCCGCGCGGCCGTGCGCGCCGGCGAAGGCGAGGCGAAGAAGCTGTTCCGCGTCGCCGTGGTCGGAACGAGCGTCATGCCGCACAGCCGCAAGCTCACCGTTGCCGGCCGCACCGAGGCGGACAAGCGGGTCACCGTCACCGCCCGCACCGGCGGGGTGCTGACCGAGCTCAGGGTCAAGCGCGGCACGTGGGTCAAGAAGGGCGAGATCCTTGCCGTGCTGTCCGACGAAGCGCGCGAGGCGCAGGTGGAACAGGCACAGGCCATGGTGACGCAGAAGCGCACCGAGCTCGACGCCAAGCGCGCGCTCATCCTCAATGGCACGCTGCCGCGGCTCCAGCTCCTCGATCTCGAGGCCCAGCTCAAGGCCGCCGAAGCGTCCCTTGCCGCCGCCGCGGCCGAGCGCGACCGTGGCCTGGTGCGCGCGCCCTGGTCGGGCGTCGTGAACGAGGTGGCGGTCGAGGTCGGTCAGGCCGCGTTCTCGATGGCCGGGCGCGAGATCGCGACGCTGGTCGCACTCGATCCGATGCTGGCGGTCGTCGAAGTCGCGGAGCGCAAGCTCGCCGGCATCAAGGTCGGTGACACCGCCGAGGTGCGGCTGGTGACCGGTGAGAGCGCGAGCGGAAAGATTCGCTTCGTCGCCAAGACCGCGAGCCAGGCCACGCGCACCTACCGGGTCGAGATCGAATTACCGAACCCGGGCGGAAAAATCCCGGACGGCATCACTGCGGAGGTCTCGATGCCGCTCGCTGCGGTGCCGGCAACGCGCGTGCCGCGCTCGGCGCTGACATTTTCCTCGGCCGGCAATCTCGGGGTGCGCGCCGTCCGCGCGGACGAAACGGTCGAGTTCATTCCCGTCACTCTGGTCGAGGACGAGCAGAGTTTCATGTGGGTCAACGGCATTGCCGACGGCAGCCGCGTGATCGTGCAGGGACAGGATTTCGTGCGTGAAGGCCAGAAGGTCGATGCGGTGCTGGCGCCCGAACTGACGGCGATCGCCAGGTAGTTCGTTGGTCGGCCCTCAGGCGCTCGCCCGGCGCAGCCGAGTTCATGCAATCCGCCGATGACTGGATTGCATGGGGCGAGCTGCGACGGAGAACGTTCCGGCGGGCGGTCAGGCGACGGGATGACGACTGAGGTTGACTGATGTCCAGGTTCATCGACTACGCCATCGATCACGCGCGGCTGACCATCGCGACGCTGCTGTTCCTGCTCAGCGCGGGCCTGGTGGCCTATGTGACGATACCGAAGGAGGCGGAGCCGGACGTCAAGATCCCGATCATCTACGTCCAGCTTTCCCAGCGCGGCATCAGCCCCGAGGATTCCGAGCGGCTGTTGCTGCGGCCGGTCGAGACCCAGCTCAAATCGGTCGGCAACGTAAAGGAGATGCGCTCCACCGCCTTCGAGGGCGGCGGCTTCGTGCTGCTCGAGTTCGAGGCCGGCTTCGATTCCAAGTCGGCGCTCGCGGACGTCCGCGCCAAGGTCGACCAGGCCAAGCACGACTTGCCGCGCGACGTCGACGAACCGCAGGTGCTGGAGGTCAATCTCTCGCTTTATCCGGTGCTGGTGGTGGGGCTGTCGGGCGACGTGCCCGAGCGCACGCTGTTGAAGATTGCCCGCGCCGCCAAGAACGCCATCGAGCAGGCGCCCGGCGTGCTGTCGGCCGAGCTGCGCGGCGCCCGCGACGAGGCCGTCGAGATCATCCTCGATCCGACGCTGTTGAGCAGCTACGGGATATCGCTCGACCAGCTCGGCTCGATCACGCAATCCTTCAATACCCTGATCGCCGCCGGCGCGCTCGAAGGCGAGACCGGTCGCTTCGCGGTCAAGGTGCCCTCGCTGTTCGAGAAGCCGCAGGACATCCTGAAGATTCCAATCGTGGCCTCGTCCAAGGCGTCTGTGACGCTGCTCGACATTGCGCAGGTCAAGCCCACGTTCAAGGACGCGACCTCGGTGACGCGGGTGAACGGGCGTCCCGCCATGACCATTGAGGTGTCGAAGCGTACCGGTGCCAACCTGATCGAGACGGTCGACGCGGTGAAGGCCACGGTTGAGGCGCTGCAAAAGACTTGGCCCGAAGCCGTGCACGTGACCTTCACTCAGGACAAATCGAAGGTCATCCGGCAGATGCTGGGTGACCTGCAGAACTCGGTCGCGACCGGCGTGCTGCTGGTGGTGATCGTCATCCTGTTCGCGCTCGGCCTGCGCGCCTCGGTGTTCATCGGGATCGCGATACCCGCCTCGTTCCTGGCCGGCGTGCTGGGGCTGCAGCTCGCGGGACTGACGGTCAACATCGTCGTCCTGTTCTCGCTCATCCTCGCCGTCGGCATGCTGGTCGACGACGCCATCATCGTGTCGGAATTCGCCGAACGCCGGATGTCCGAAGGCATGCCGCCGAGGGAGGCCTATTCGCTGGCGGCCAAGCGCATGTCGGGACCGGTGATCGCCGCGACCGCGACCCGCATCGCCGCGTTCTCGCCGCTCCTGTTCTGGCCGGGCGTGGTCGGGCAATTCATGAAATATCTGCCGATCACGCTCATTGCGACGCTCTCGGCCTCGCTGGCGGTCGCCCTGTTCTTCACGCCCACACTGGGCGCGTTGCTCGGCAAGGCCGCGCCGGTGCCGCATGACGAGCGCGCCAACGATCGCGGGCCCTACATGCGCACCGTGCGACTCGCGTTGCGCCGCCCCGGCCTGACGCTCGCGCTGGCGGCGCTGCTTCTGGTCGTGGTGCAGACGGCTTACGGAAAGTTCGGCCGCGGCGTCGAGTTCTTTCCCAGCGTCGAACCCGATTACGGGCAGGTCATCGTGCACGCCCGTGGCAATCTCGCGCTCGACGAAAAGAACAGCCTGGTCAGCGAGGTCGAGAAGCGCGTGCTCGCGTTCGATGGCCTCAAGACCGTCTATACCCGCATCGGCGAGCAGCCACGCGGCATGAGCGAATTGACCGAGGACACGATCGGCGTCATTCAGTTCGAGTTTGCGGATTGGCGCAGCCGCGCCCCCGCGCACGAGATTATGGATGCCATCCGCGCCAAGACGGTCGATATTCCCGGCATCCTGATCGAGGTGACGGCACCGCGCGCCGGCCCGGCGACCGGCAAGCCCATCCAGGTGCAGATCGGCGCCCTCGATCCGGCCGTCCTGCCGGCCGCCGCCAGCAAGGTCGCGGCCATTCTTGCCGCGCGCAGCGACATCCGCGATCTCGACGACGGCCAGCCCTTGCCCGGCATCGACTGGACGATCGAGGTCGACAAATCGGAGGCCGCCAAATACGGCGCCGGCATCAACACTGTCGGCAGCGCCGTGCAGCTGGTGACCAACGGCCTCAAGGCGACCGAATACCGTCCGGTCGACAGCGACAAATCGGTCGACATCCTGGTGCGCTTTCCGCCCGACCGGCGCAGCCTCGATCAGATCGATGACCTGCGCGTGCAGACCCAGATGGGCCACGTGCCGATCGGTAATTTCGTGCAGCGGGTGCCGGCGCCGCGCGTTGGCTACATCAATCGCGTCAACGGCAACCGGGTGATGACGGTCTCCGCCAACGTCGCGGAAGGCGTGCAGACCGCCAAGGTGCAGCAGGAGATCGCGAGCGAGCTCGCCAAGTCCGATCTCGGGTCGGGCGTGACCTTCAAGCTCAAGGGCGAGGACGAAGAGCGCGCCAAGGCGTCGGCGTTCCTGCTCAAGGCGTTCGGCACCGCGATCTTCCTCATCTTCGCGATTCTGCTGGCGCAGTTCAACCGGCTGACCTCGGTCGGCCTGGTGCTCACGGCGGTCGTGCTCTCGACCTTCGGCGTGCTGCTCGGACTTCTGATCATGGGCCAGCCCTTCGGCGTGGTGATGACCGGCATCGGCGTGATCGCCAATGCCGGCGTGATCGTGAACAACAACATCGTGCTGATCGACACCTACGACCGCTTGCGGCGCGAAGGCGTGGCGGCCTACGACGCCATCATCGAGACCTGCCGCGAACGTGCGCGCCCGGTGGTGCTGACCGCGGTGACCGCGATCCTCGGCGTGCTGCCGATCGCGTTCGGCATGAACGTCGAATTTCTGTCGCGCGAGATCACGATCGGCGCGCCGGCGACGCAATGGTGGATCAACCTGTCGACCGCGATCGTCTTCGGGCTGGGCTTTGCGACCGTGCTCACGCTGATCGTGACCCCGGCGGCGCTGATGGCGATCGAGAATCTGCGCGAGCGGCGCTTGCGCTGGTCGGCTGCGCTGCGGCGGTGGATGCCGATGGCGAGATCGCGCGTTACTCCGGCGTGATCCCTGCGTCCTTGACCACCTGCGCCCATTTCTTGATTTCGGCGGGGATGAACTGCGCGAGTTCGTCCGGCGTGCTGGTCCAGGGCGTGATCGCGAGCGCGTTCATCCGGTCCTGGGTGTCGGGGCGGTCGATGAAGGCCATGAGCACGCGGTTGAGCTTGTCGATGATCGGCCGCGGCGTCCCGGCTGGCGCCACCACCGAGAACCAAGGCGTGCCGCCATAGCCCGGCACGCCGGCCTCGGCGATGGTCGGCAGATCGGGCAGAGCCTTGATCCGCTCGGTCGACGTCACCCCGAACGCCTTCACCTTGCCCTCGTTGATCGCGGGAATGGCGACCGCGAGGTCGACGATCATGAACGGAATGTGGCCGGAAATCACGTCGGTCAGCGCCGCAACGCTGCCGCGATAAGGCACGTGCTGCGCCCGGGCGCCGATCATCTTCAGGAACATCGCCATGAACAGGTGATGCGGCGTGGCGGCGCCCGAGGAGGCATAGCTCAACTGGCCGTCTTTGCTCCTGATGAAGGCGATCAGCTCGGCGAGCGTGCCGACGCCGAGCCCGGGATTGGCGACGAGCGCGAACTGCGACGATCCCACAAGGCCGATCGGCGCAAAGTCCTTCACCGTGTCGTAGGGCAGCGATTTGTGGACGCTCGGACCCATGGCCAGCGTCGTCACCGGCGCGAGCAGGATGGTATGGCCGTCGGGGGCGGCGCGCGCGGTCGCTTGCGCCGCGATGATGGTGCCGCCGCCGGGGCGATTTTCGACGACGACCGGGCGCTTGAGCTTGTCTTGCAGTTCCTGCGCCAGGATGCGCGTGAGGATGTCGGTGCCCCCGCCGGCGGGAAACGGGCATAGGAAAGTGACCGTGCGCTGCGGATAATCGTCTGCCGGTACCTGCGCGCGCGCCGCACCGGCTGCGGCGAGGCCGTAACCCAGGGCGAGGCCCAGCACGAGCGCTCGTTTCATGCTCCTTGCCTCGCTGCTAGAGCGGGTTGCGCAAGCTCGCTGGCGGTTTGCGGAGGCGTCGAACTCGCGCCGCAGATGCTACCGCGGTCGGTTCGGGAAAGGCGAGCGCATTGTTGCCTGCCAGCCGGTTCCGTTGATACCTCGCGCCGCATTTACCGCGCCGGCCACGGTGTGCGACATTCGCCGGCGATGGTCAGTTCGAATGCAATGCATTCGTCACGGTGTTTGCAGGAGACTTGTAATGATGAGATACCCCGCTTTGATAGCGGCAGCGTTGATCGCGATCTCGCCGGCGTTCGGCCAGCAGGATCCGGCGGCCGACTATCCCAATCACCCGGTCAAGATCATCGTGAGCGTGCCGGCGGGCGGCGGGGTCGACACGGTGACGCGCATTTTTGCCGCCGGGCTGCAGCGGCGCCTCGGCCAGCCGTTCGTGATCGAGAACCGCGGCGGCGCCGGCGGCAATCTCGGCGCCGAGGCGGCCTATACCGCCGATCCCGACGGCTACACCTTGCTGGCCACGCAACCCGCGCCGATCACCAGCAATATCGCGCTCTACAAGAAGCTCAACTTCGATCCGGCCGCGCTCGAGCCGGTCGCGGTCATGTCGAGGTTTCCGAACGTGCTGCTGGTGCGGAAGGATTTCCCGGCCAAGACGGTGCAGGAATTCATCGCTTACGTGAAGGCCAATCCGGGCAAGGTCACCTATGCGTCGCAGGGCCCGGGCACGACCTCGCACCTGACCGCGGAGCTGTTCGCCAAGGCAACCGGAACCAAGATGCTGCACGTCCCGTACCGCGGGACCGGGCCGGCGCTCAATGATCTGGTCGCGGGCCATGTCGATTTCATCTTCATGGAGCTCGCCTCGGGCATGAAGCTGCATGAGGGCGACAAAGCCAGGATTCTTGCGGTCGCGACCGAGAAGCGACTGGATGCCTTGCCCAACATCCCGACGCTGATCGAGGCCGGCTTGCCCGATTTCGTGTCCGACACCTGGAACGCCATCAGCGCGCCGCCCAAGACTCCGGCACCGATCATCGCGAAGCTCAACCGCACGATCAACGAGATCATCAACGAGCCCGACACCAAGGCCCGCTTCCGCCAGCTCAACCTCATGGCCGCCGGCGGCACCCCGCAGGATATGGCAAAGCTCAAGAAGGAAGAGACCGAGCGCTGGACCAAGGTGATCCGCGATGCCGGCATTCAGCCGGAATAGCAACCTGCGCGCAAAGAATGGCGGAGCGCCGTACGGAAAGCCTGGCCCCGTCCGCGTTTCCCACTCGCCGTCCCGGGAGAGGAAGGCCCCGCCGGCTGCGCTCGATCTGCCTTACGCAATGATGTCCGGCGTGAGCTGATCCTCGATATGGGATATGCGGTCGCGCAGATAGAGCTTGCGCTTCTTAAGCCGCTGGACCTGCAGCAGGTCGGAGCCCGGCGAGTGCTGCAATGCGGAGATCGCGGC
Source organism: uncultured Alphaproteobacteria bacterium (assembly GCA_963821505.1). GTDB lineage: Bacteria > Pseudomonadota > Alphaproteobacteria > Rhizobiales > Xanthobacteraceae > VAZQ01. Next base: position 86,203 of record CAWGEH010000003.1, on the reverse strand, counting down.
GTCGAGATCGCGGTGCTCCTGCTGCAAGCGCGCCAGTTGCTGCCGCAACTCGCGTTCTTCGTCTTTGGTCATCGCCACCGCTGGGTCGAAGCTTGCTGCCGGCCGCAGAGTGTTCAGCGGGAGGGATACCCGGTGCGCGCCCGCCGCTGACCGGTACCCGCTCGCCCCTGACCGCGCTCCGCCGAAAGCTGGGAAAAGTATCCCTTTTTGCCCGCTTGCGTTCAAGCCGGCAAGTTGCGGGGCAACAACGCAAAGCGGGGATTGCTGCGACGCACAATCGAAACAGGCTTCGAAAAGGGCCTATTTCGGTGTAGAGTAATAAGGTCAGGTAACAATCTGACTGAGGAGAACCCCCCAACATGTCCATAGAAGCCCATCTTGCGGAACTGGAAAGACGGCACCGGGCCCTCGAAGCGGAAATTTCCGAAGCCCGCGCCCATCCGTCGATCGACGATCTTCAGATCGTGGAATTGAAACGTCGCAAGTTGCTGGTGAAGGACGAAATCGCACGCCTGCAGGTGGACAGTCTCGTTCACTGAGGCTCGTGTCAATTTGGTAGCCGAGTGCGTTCGGCCGCCGCTCCGCGCGCATCCAGAGCGGCGGTCGTGTTCGGCTCAAGCTGACGTATTCGGCTAAACGGGGAGGGGACGTTGCGGAAACTGTCGCGGGCCGCGGCTATCGCCGCGGCCACGTTAGGTATTTGCGCGGGCGCGCTTGCCCAGGATTATCCGACTCGCAGCATTACTCTCGTCGTGCCTTACCCCGCGGGCGGCGGGGTCGACGCCATGGCGCGCGTCGTCGCGGAGAAGCTGACGGGAGCGCTCGGGCAGCAGGTCGTGGTCGAGAATCGTGCCGGCGGTTCCGGCCTTGTCGGCACCCGCATCTTCATCAAAAGCCCGCCCGACGGCTATACCTTGTTTCTCGGCCACACCGGCTCGATCTCCATCAATCCGAGCCTCTACGCCAATGCCGGCTTTGATCCGCGCAAGGACTTTGCGCCGATCGGACTGATCGCCTCGATGCCGGTTGCGCTGCTCGCGCATCCCTCGTTTCCTGCCAAGACGATCGGCGATGTGGTCGCCATCGCGAAGAAAGAGGGAGCCAAGTTCAACATCGGGACGTCGGCGGTGGGCACCGGCGGCTATCTTTCGGCCGAATTGTTCAAGGCGGTCACCGCCATCGACGCCACCATCATCCCGTACAAGGGCACGGGACAGGTCATGAACGACCTGCTCGGCAATCACGTGCCGATCGCCTTCGGCGTGTTGCCGCCAGCGCTGGGCAACCTGCAGGCCGGCACGCTGCGGGCGATTGCGGTGCTCAGCCCCACGCGTTTCAGCCTCTTGCCGCAGGTGCCGACCGCGAACGAATCCGGGCTGCCCGGGTTCGAATCCGTTCTGCATTACGGGCTGCTTGCGCCGGCGGGTACGCCGCGGCCGATCATCGAGCGCCTCAACGCGGCGCTGCGTGCGCTCTTGAAAACGCACGAGGTACAGCAGCGCATCGTCGCCGAAGGCGGGGATCCCCTGGCCTCGACGCCCGAGGAATACGCCAAGGACATCGACAGCGAAGAAACCAAGTGGGGGACGCTGGTGCGCAAGCTCAACCTCAAGGTCGAGTGAGAACCTAGAAAAGCGACGTGCCAGCGCGTGCGCGCCGGGCGATCTCCGCGCAGCTCCCTTATCCTGAAAAAGTTGCGTCGAGACTTGGGTTGCAGTCCGTTCGGACTGCGACTTGCACGGGATCATCTCTTGATATACAATTTGCAGTAGCGTTAGGACGTGAGGGTGCAATCCTCTATGTCTTTCACCGATCTTGCAGCGGCTTCACGGTTTCAACTTGGACAGAATGCAGCTTCCGTCCAAATCGGCGGTCTGTTGTTCACCTCGACCAGTCTTCCGTTCAACATGCAGCCGCAGACCCAGTCGAACTGGTGCTGGGCCGCGACCTCCACCAGCGTTTCGCATTTCTATTTTTGGGCAAGCCCCTGGACCCAATGCAAAGTCGCCAATGGCGAGCTTTCGCGGACGGATTGCTGCAACTCGCCGGTGCCAACGCCGTGCAACGTCCCGTGGTATCTCGACCGCGCGCTGCAGCGCACCTCGAACTTTGCGAGCATGGTGAACGGGACGATCGGCTACAGCGCTATCTTGGCCGAGCTCAAGGCCGGCCGGGTGATCGGAGCGCGCATCGGATGGAGCGGCGGCGGCGGTCATTTCATGGTCATCCACGGGTGCAGCCAGATCGGCGGCACCGAATACGTCGATATCGACGACCCGATCTTCGGCAAGAGTCACATCACGCTTGCCGCATTCACCAATAGTTATCAGGGCAGCGGTCATTGGACGCACACGTACTACACGAAGAGGTGGCCAACCTTGAAGATCAAGCTCCCGTTGCTGGAGGCAAGACTGGCCGACTTGATCCGCGAGGCACGTCCGTTGCTCGCGTTGAAACAGGGTGAAGCAAGCCTCGCACCCAAGCCGAACGTGACGCTCGCGGTGCCACATGATGTTTTCGTGATCGGTCTGAACGATCTCATCGAGCGCGATGATCCCACTCCGCAAAAACCGAGCTCGCTGCGCGTGTTCGAGGTCGAGGACGGGCGCAATCGCGCGGTCTTCGACCTCACGCCCCCCGATCAGGGGACGCCCCAGGTCCAAAGCATGAGCAACGATCCGGCGACCGTCGAAGCGCTCCAGCGTGGGCTGGCTGAAGCGCAGCGGATCGCCGAGCAGGGCGACGCCGAACCGGAGCTTCGCTTTGTGCGCATTCCCGCCCTCTATGTCGAAGCGTTCTGGCTGCACTATCCCGACAAGGCGCGCGACGTCGTCATTCCGGTGAAGGCGCCGTTCCTGCTGCCGTCGCATCAGCCGATCTCGGCCCAGCAGTTCTTCGCACGGCTGCGCGAGGCCGCGCGTGAGCGCCGTCGCACGAGTCCTGACGACGCGATTGCCCCGTGACGGCCGCCGGGCCGTGGAGCGTCGCGCTCCAAGCCCGGGCTAGCTCTTGCGGAGTTCCGACGCGGCGCGCGCCAGCACCTCGACCACCTTGGCTTCCGCCTCGGCATCGCCTTCGAGACGCTCTGCCGCGACCTCGCGCAGGTTCTCGATGGCCGCGCGCACGAGCGGGGGAACAGTGGCACCGCCGCGCTCGTCATCCTCGGCGCCGAAACGGCGACGCATGCGCGAGACTCGCTCGCCAATGGTGGCAAATCGCTCGAGCACGGCGTCGACGAAGTCACGGTTGTCCTCGAGATGGGCGCGGCCCTCCGGAGTGATGGTGTAGAGCTTCTTGGCGCCCTCGGCCTGCGCGGTGACGTAGCCCGCCTCTTCGAGATAGGTGAGCGTGGGATAGACGATGCCCGGGCTGGGCGAGTACCAGCCGGCCGTTTTCTCCTCCAGCACCTTGATGATCTCGTAGCCGTGGCGCGGCTGCTCCGCGATCAAGGCGAGCGCGATCAGGCGCAGGTCGCCCTGCGCCAGCATGCGGCCGGCCCGCATCATGTCGCCGCCGCCCATGCCGCCGTGACGTCCGCCCCAGCCGTGGCCGGAATAGCCGCGCCAGCCGCGGCGGGCGGCCCACTTACCCTCGAACGGGGATCCACAGGAATGTCTGTTGCCGAACATCTCGGCCTCCTTTGTCATGTACGATATATCGTTAGATACAACAGGCGAAGATGCAACGCAAGATATATCTTAAGGAAGAGGTGGGCGCGGGTCATCCCCCCCCCCGCGAAAGCGGGGACCCGTATTCCAGAGGCGCTGGTTATGGATCCCCCCTCTCGCGGGGGTGACAGCGCGCGTGGGCCTCGAGGGCGCGCAACGCCCGCCCTGCGGGTCGCAGTAACCGGCAGAAGTGCTACGGCGAGATCGCCTGCCGCGCCCGCGCGACCACATCCTTCGGGGCCGCGTAGAGCTTCTGCACAAGCTCTTGCACCTTGGCACCCGGGAGCGGCGAGACGTCGATGCGGATCCTCGCGGCGTCGTCGAGGAACGCCTGGTCGCGCATGGTGGCGTCGAAGGCCGCGCGCAAGATCTCGAGCTGGTTCGCCGGCAGGCCCGGCGGCGCGATATAGGAGCGCTGGAACACCTGCTGGCTGATCACCAGCTCGACCACTTTGCGGTCGTCCTCGCTCCTGACGTATTTGAACACCGGGGGGACGCCCATGCGCGTGAGCTCGTCGTTGGGCTCGAGACCGACCTGCAGCAGCACGTTGACCTTGTGGTCCTTGATCCAGTCGGGCCGCTGCGACTTGAGGCTCGCCCAATCCCAGCCGCAGGCGCCGTCGATCTCGCCGCGCTCCAGCGCCAGCGCGATCTCGGCCGTGCCGCTGTAGCCGGAGACCACGTCGTATTGCGCGCCCGCGGTCTTCTTGTGCAGGTAGCCGTATTCGCGGGTGGAATCGTTGGTGGAGACGCCGCCGAAGGCCGCCTTCTGGGTGAGCGCGTCGTCGAAGGTCTTGATCTTCGAATCCTTGCGCGACACGCACACGCGGGTGCCGCTGTTGGCGGTACCGAGATAGAGCACCTTGGTCGGGTCGAACAGCGCCTCGGCCTTTTCGTCGAGCAGGGGCCCCATGACCGCGCCCGGCATGATGGCCGCGATGGCAGTGCCGTCCTTGGGCGCGACCGCGCTGATAAAGCCCGCCGCCCGCGCGCTGCCCGCGCCCGGCATGTTCTTCGACACGATCGTTGGCTGGCCGGGAATGTGGCGGCCGAAGTGGCGCGCGAGTGCGCGCGCATAGATGTCGTAGCCGCCGCCGGGCGGCGCTCCGATCAGGAGATCGATGCTCTTGCCGGCGAAGGTGTCGGCGGCGCCGGCCGGGCCCGCCGCGAGCGCGGCAGCGAGCGCGATCAGGCCGGCGCGGAGGTTCATTGGCGTGGACGACATCGATGCCTCTCGCTCGCTGCGGCTATCAATCCTTGCGTTGCGGCGAAGCTAGGTCATCCGCGCGCGGGCGACAATCGCGGCCTTGGAGCGGCCGATCCGGCGGGCCGCGGCATGCGGCCGCCCTTCGAGCGGCGCGGCGGATTTCGCTGCGCGCGCATCCAGGCTACGGTCGACGCCAACGACAACATTCGAGATGGCTCCATGCTGCACAGGCCCGGCATCACGCAAGATCTCGCCCGCTTCGTGGTCGACCTCGGCTGGAGCGACGTTCCGGACCCCACTCGTCACGAGGCCAAGCGCGCGCTCATGAATTTCTTCGCCGTGGCGCTCGCGGGCTGCCGCGGCGCTCCGCTGGAGATCGCCTTGCAGTCGCTCGCTGAATTTTCCGGCCGCGAGCAGGCGACCATCATCGGCCGCAGCGAACGCATGGACGCGCTGGGCGCGGCGTTTCTCAATGCGGCGAGCGCCAACGTGCTCGATTTCGACGACACGCACGTTCCGACCGTCATCCATCCGACCGCGCCGGTCGCGCCGGCGCTGTTCGCGCTCTCGGAGCTGCGGCCGGTGACCGGGCCCGAGCTGCTGCTGGCCTTCGTTCTCGGCGTCGAGCTCGAATGCAGGCTCGGCCGCGCGATCTCGCCCGGCCATTACACCAAGGGCTGGCACATCACCGCCACCTGCGGCGTCTTCGGCGCTGCCGCCGGCGCCGGCAAGCTCATGGGCCTCGATGACAAGCGCATGGTCTGGGCGCTCGGACACGCGGCGACGCAGTCGTCCGGGCTGTGCGAATGCCTGGGCTGGTCGGCCAAGAGCATCGGTGTCGGCAACGCCGCGCGCAACGGACTGTGGTCGGCGCTGCTGGCGGACAAAGGCTTCGAGGGTCCGCCGGAGCCGATCGCCGGCGTGCAAGGCTTTCTCAATGCCATGGCGGAGCCGCCGAACTGGCCGGCATTGACCGACGACTTGGGCGAGACCTGGGAGATCGCGCAGAATTCGATCAAGCCCTATCCCTGCGGCTTCGTGATCCATCCTTTCCTCGATTGCGTTTTGGACTGGCGGCGCGCGCATCCGGGCGAGGCGGCCGAGCGCGTGGTGCTGCGCGGGCACCCGCTGCTCAGCGACCGGACCGACCGGCCCGACGTTGCGACCGGCCGCGAGTCGCAGGTTAGCGTGCAGCACGCCGTCGCCGCGGCGCTGGTGCTGGGGACGGCGGGGCCCGATCAATTCACCGACCACTGCGTGCGCGATCCCGCGGTGATGGCGATGCGCCGGAAGGTCGAGGTGGTCCGCGATGCCGCGATCGCGACCGTCGCCGCCGAGGTCGAGCTCACGACCACGGACGGCAAGACGCACCGCCTGTCGACCCCCGCCGGGCGCGGGACCCCGTCGAACCCGATGAGCGACCGCGATCTCGAGGACAAGCTGCGCGCGGCGGCCGACGGCTGGCAACGGGGCTACGACGCCGAGCCGCTGATCGCCGCGATCTGGGCGCTCGATCGCAGCGAGGATGTCGCGAGCGTTCTTGCACTCACGGTGCCGCGCTGAGACGCCCTCGTGTCCCGGGACAAGTGCAGCGATCGCTCCAAAGGCTTGATTTGGATCAATGCGACCAAGCCTTTGCGGTAGATGGATGCGACCCTGAGGTCGTGAAATACCAGCGGCTGGAGATCGGTGGGCTTCCTGGAGTAAGTTCTTTGCCGAAGTCCGATATGTTCCGGCTGCTGGCGGGAAGGCATCGATTCGGATCGGGCGCTGACCGGCCGGAAGTAACGCTACAAGAGCGCATCGCGACCTTGCAGGCGGAGCTTGCCGCGAGCAAAGCCTCGGCCGGACATCGGGCGCACCTGATAAACACGCTCGAGGCGGGCATTGCCGCGCTCATTCTGGCGCTGGGCGTCGCGCTGAGCATCGACAATGCGCCGGTCCGGCACGCCGTCGCCGAGCTCGTTCAGGCCGTGGGCTTCGCGAGCGTGACCAAGGATACCGAGGCTGCGTATGCCGCGTATCAAAAAGGCGATTACCCAATCGCGCTGCGGCATTTGCGTCCGCTGGCCGACGAGGGCGATGCCCGCGCCCAGTCCATCCTCGGACTCATGTACGCCGAAGGCCGAGGCGTGCCACAGGACTATGCCGAGGCGGTAAGGTGGTATCGCCTCGCCGCTGATCACGGCCACGCCCAAGCCCAGTACAACCTCGGGCTCTCATACGCCAAGGGCGAGGGTGTGCCGCAGGACTATCTCAGCGCGCACATCTGGTTCAATCTTGCCGCCGCGCGCTTCCCGGCATCCGATACCCGCAATCATGACTTGGCCGTCAGGAACCGCGACCTCATGGCGAGCAAGATGACGCACGAACAGATCGCCGAAGCGCAGAATTTGGCACGCGAATGGAAGCCGCGATGACCGCGGGAGCCCTCTACATCCGGACGGCACGCGTTCGCGCCGTAATGACCTTTCTGGCGGAAATCGGGCCGAAGCGCCCGCGGTGATCTGGCAACTCAGGTTGGGTTAACACGTACCCCCTCATCGCCGTGGCCGGAACCGCATCCCGAAATCTGCTATCATCCGAAGCAAGAACGTGGGGGCGGGAGGAGGATCACTCAGGATGAGCGAACATGTCACCGTTGCCACGCTATGTCGTTGGCTGCGTGTTGGAGGGAGCGCTGCCGCCGTTCTCTCGGCGCTTGGCATTGTTGCAACCGCCAGCGCCCAATCCGATTATCCGAATCGGCCGGTTCAGCTCATCGTTCCGTATGGGGCGGGCGGCATAGCCGACACCGGAATGCGCATTCTGGCGGACAAGCTCACTGGCCGGCTGAAACAGCAGTTCGTCGTCGAGAACCGTCCCGGCGCCGGCGGCATCGTCGCCGCCAAGGCCGGCGCGTCGGCCGCTCCCGACGGCTATACCGTGTTGATGACCGGTAACAACAATGCCATCAGCGCGTCGCTGTTCAAGTCGCTGCCCTACAACATTCTTACCGACTTCGCCTCGACCTCGACCACGTCGTTTTTCGATCTCCTGATCGTAACCAGGGCGGGCTCGCCTCTGAAATCCGTGCAGGACGTCATCAACACGGCGCGTGCGAACCCGGGACGGCTGAACATCGCCACCATCAATCCCGGCAGCACCCAGAACCTCGCCGCCGAGCTGTTCAGGAGTGCGACCGGCATCAAGGTGACGATTGTTCCCTTCCGGACGTCGCCCGACATGGCGACCGCGGTCCTGCGCGGCGATGTCGATATCGCCTTCGAGTTCTATGCGGCACTGCAAGGGCAGATCGCCGACAACAAGGTCGTCGCCCTGGCTTCCACCGGTCCGAAACGCACGGCCTATCTGCCTGCCGTTCCGACCGTCCAGGAGAGCGGCATCAAAGACTATGAAGTCGCGAGTTGGAACGGCATCTCCGTCCCCGCCGCGACCCCCAACGAGGTCATCCAGGTCCTCACCCGGGCCATCAACGACGTCCTGCCGAGTCCCGATGTGCAGGAGAAGTCGAGGAAGCTGGGCATGGAGATGCGCGGCAGCACGCCGCAGGCGATGACGGAGCGCATGAAAAGCGACATCGCCAAATGGGCGGCGGTGATCGAGAAAACCGGCATCCCGAAGCACGACTGAAAGCGCATGCCGGCGGTGTCGCGACGGCAACGGCGTCAGCGCTTAGAGCGGTTTCCGTTCCGTTGGAATCGGAAACTGCTCTGGAAGTCCTTGCATTTGACACGTTTTCTGCGGCGAACCGGTTCCCACCCCGGATCAAGTCCGGGGCAGGCTTTCGCCGGAAAACGCCATAGGGCGGATTTGGTCGAGCCTTTCCGCTATTCGGCCGCGGTCGTCTTCCGCCGCGGCCCGGGGACACGCTCGGCGATCGCGCGTTACCTCTGCGCAGCCGTTTTCACTTCGGCGTCGTATTGTGCCCGGCACCGCGCGCTCGCCTGGGACTTCTTCTCCTGCAGGCATGCAACGACGCGATCTATGCTCGAGAGGTAGGCGGTGCACAGCTTCATCACGTCACCCATGCAGGCGGACCGGAGCGCGGCCGACGGCTTGAACTCGGCAAGCGCTGCGGTCGGAAGCCCGCTGAGAACGAGGGCAACAGCAAACATTCCACGGCGTATGTTGGTCATAACAGTCTCCCTAAGCCTCAATGGCGCATCGGCCACCCAACTTCGATGAGACTGCTTTACGCCGTTGCCCCAGGGAGCCGCTGTGACGGCGATCACAAAAATGCGCCGACCTGCCGCGCATCGGCACTGCCGGCCGACATGCGTGCATGAAATCGTCTCCATCGAGCAATCATCGCGCAGGTCGCTAGAGAAGACTTAATTCGCCTCCTTAGCTGCGGTTCTCGATCGAGGCGGCCTTGCCACCGAGCCCCGGAATCCAACCTTGACTGCAACGTTGGTCCAAGATCGTGCAATGTATCGTCGTGGCCGGTCGAGCTTGCGCCGGGACAGGAGCCCATCGCTTGCGTGCGCGCCATCTCGAAGCATGAGCGACACGGGCCGACCTCTCCTTCGAGACGCGTCGCTTCGCAACGCTCCTCAGGATGAGGTCGGTGCAGCGCACATGGTCGCCTCAGGCCTCCTTGGCCATCTCGCGCAGCTTGCATTTCTGCAACTTGCTGGTTTCTGATTTCCGACGGGACGGAAACCGGTCCAGGGCCGCGTCGAAGGCGTCAGCGAACCTGGAAGACGAGCTTGCCCCTGAAATGGCGCGACTTGCTCACGCGATGCGCATCGGCGGCCTCGGACAGGCGATAGAGCGTGATGTCGGGGGCGCGTACGGCTCCCGCCTGAAAGAGGTGGGCAATGCGATCGAGATGCCGGCGTGCGCGTTCAACCGGAGGCCTGAGCGACGTTACGTCGGCGCGCGCCGGCTTTGGCGCCTGCGGACCGGACGCGATAAAGGCGGCGCGGCCGCCCGGCTTGAGCACTGCGAAGGAGCGCTCCGCCACGTCGCCGCCGACGGTGTCGAAGACGGCGTCGCAACCGGCCACGACCTGGGTGAAATCGCAGGCGTTGTAGTCGATGATTTCATCGGCGCCGAGGTCGCGCAGATAGGCGTGATTGCCCGCGCTCGCGGTGGTGATCACATGCGCACCGATGTGCTTGGCGAGTTGAATGGCGAAGCTCGCGACGCCGCCCGCCCCGCCCTGGATCAGGATCGTCTCTCCGGGCTGCAGCTTCAGCGTATCCTCGATGGCGCTCATGGCCGTGAGACCGGTGAGCGCCAGGGCGGCGGCGACGACATGCGATAGCCCGTCGGGCTTCCTGGCGACGATGGCGGCCCTGACCGCGATCTTTTCGGCGTAGGCACCCTCCTGGCCGGCATCGCAAACGCCGAAGACCTCGTCGCCGACCGCGAGATGCGTGACGCCTGCGCCGACGGCGCTGATCACGCCGGAAAAATCCCGGCCCAGAGCAAAGGGAAATTTCGATTGTTGATACTGGCCGACGCGCACCTTCCAATCGGCGCCGTTGACGCTGGCGGCAACCACGTCGATAACCACCTCGCCCGGCCCGGCGACGGGATCGGGCAAATCGCCGTAGGTCAAGACCTCCGGGCCGCCGTATCGTTCAATGAAAGCAGCTTTCATCGTGCTCTTCCCCCTGCTGTCCGAAGCGGATGCATTGATTGCCGGATGGAGCGCTCGCCCAATGATACACACGCGCTTGCGAACAGGCGATGGCTGCATCCTGAAGGTTTCCGCAATGGAGCAGCTTTGACGACATTACCTCGGCGCATGCCGTTTTTCGACGGCCACAATGACGTCCTGCTGCGTCTCTACCGGCGCGGCGGCACGGACGGGCCGCGCGCGTTCCTCGAAGGCGGAGGCAAGGGTCATTTGGATCTTCCCATGGCGCGCCAGGGAGGATTTGCCGGAGGGTTGTTCGCGATCTTCGTTCCCTCGGCCAATGGCGCAACCGGTCCCGACGGCGAAACGCCTTCGCAAGACGGCGGCAGCGCCCGGCTGCCCCCCGCCGTGGAATTGACGCCGGCACAGCAAGCTGTCTTCAGCATGCTGTCTCTGCTTTTGCGGATCGAGCGGGAGTTGCAGGGCCGCGTTCGTGTCTGCCGCAATGTCGATGATATCCAGCATTGCCTGGACGCGGGCGTGCTGGCGAGCGTCCTTCACATCGAAGGCGCGGAAGCAATCGACCCGAATTTCGAGCTTCTGGACGTGCTGTACGAGGCGGGACTTCGCTCTCTCGGTCCGGTCTGGAGCCGGTCGAATGCGTTCGGGCATGGCGTGCCGTTCCTCTGTCCGTCTTCGCCCGACACCGGACCCGGCCTGACCGACCTCGGCAAGGAGCTGATCGGCGCCTGCAACCGGTTGAAGGTCATGATCGACCTGTCGCACCTCAACGAACGCGGGTTCTGGGACGTTGCCGCCCTCAGCGATGCGCCCCTCGTCGCCACGCATTCCAACGCGCATGCGTTGAGCCCGCATTCGAGGAATCTCACCGACGAGCAATTGGCCGCGATCCGTCAAACCGGGGGGATGGTCGGCGTCAATTTCGCGACCAGCTTTCTCCGCCCGGACGGCCGTCGGGATAAAGCCACGCCCGTCGAATTGGTGATCGAGCACCTCGAGCACATGGTCAAACATGTCGGCGAGGACGGCGTCGGCTTCGGCTCCGATTTCGACGGCGCCGCGATCCCGGCGGGAATAGGAAACGCCACCGGGATGCAAAGCCTGGTGGAGGTCATGCGGACGCGGGGCTACGGCGAGCCGCTGATCGAGAAGCTATGCTTTCGAAATTGGTTGCGGGTGCTGGGACGCACCTGGGAACGCACGCAGGGCCCATGACGGCGCCGCTTGCCGGCGCCAAGCTCGACCGCATCCGCCGGATCATCGCCGCACCATCACGACCAGAATCAAGACCAAGCCGGGGCATCGTCTTGGGCGGCTGCGTCACCTTGACACCCACACCTCCTTCGCCATCTCGCGCAGCTTCAACTTCCGGATCGTCCGCTCGAGGTCTTCCGCAAGTCCGTGACACGATGCAGCGCGGCTACTTCGCCCGCGCGTAGGGATGCGCCTCGGCCTCGGCCAGCGTCTCCCGCAGCACCTGATCGCAGGACTTCGATCGGCGCGCGGCCGCGAGCATGCCGCGGGTCACCGTCTGCGCGAGGCGCAGGGTCATCGCACGGCCGTCGATGCCGTAGAGCTTGCGCCCCCAGTCCGGCAGCAGCGCGAGGATCCCGTCCTGCAGGAAGAGCCCTGGGATGACCTTGAGCGGATTTCCTCGCAGCTTCGGCCGGCGCAAGGAGGTCGTGGACTCCGCGGCCGGCAGGGTCATGGCAAGCCAGCTTTTCTGCTCGCCAATGTAGCGATCGAGCGCGGCTCGTGTTGACGGCAGCGTGGCGGGATCGAGGCCGACCAATTCGGCCAAGCGGAACTGCTCCGCGATCAGGCGGTCCTGTTCGGCCGGCACGAGCCCGGGGCCGTAGGCGTCGCAGGGCGAGACTGGGCTATCCTTCTCACGCCACCCCGCTGTGAGTGTTTCCGACCGGCAACAATCGCCAATATTTTCTCGTGCTGACCGGGTTATCGCGTCCGAGGGCTGCGCGCGCGCCCAAGGCCCTCCGTATAGTACACAGAGATGGGTCGACCGAGCGACTGCCGCAGTGGCCGCAAAAGCGTCCGGGGGCGAAATGGGGGCGAACCGATCGGGTGGGCGGGTCAGCTTTTGGTCGCACTGCCTGACAGGTGCGACCGTTGCGACGGCGCTTGCCTTGGCTCCGCACCTCGCGTCGGCAGATGAAACTGGAGAGAGCTTCTGGACGCCCGGATCCTTTGGGAGCCTCGCCGCCACCCCATCGCAGCCCGGGTTCTCACTGACGTCGACCTATTACCACACCTCGACGACGGCCGGCAGCGAGGTCGCGCGCGCACGCGCCATCAGGATCGGACGGCTCGAGGCGTCGGTGGCCGAAAGCGTGAACGCAATCTCGGTGTCACCGGAAGATCTGGCCATGTTCACTCCGTCGTATGCGTTCGCGACGCCGGTTCTCGGCGGTCAGGCGGCGGTAGCGTTGACGGCAATTTATGGCCGCAAGCGAACGACCGACGATGCGGTCCTCAATACGCCCCTGCTGGTCGGACCGTTCGCGATCACCCGCTCCCGGTTCGATACGATCAGTGACACGGTGACGGGGTTCGGGGACCTGTCTCCGCAGTTCTCGCTGCGCTGGCAAGCCAGTGTCCATAATGTCATGACCTACCTGACCGGCAATATTCCGGTCGGCACCTATAACAAAGCCCGCCTCTCGAATATCGGCATCGGCCACGGCGCGTTGGACGGCGGAGCCGGCTATACCTATTTCAATGAGCGGACCGGGAATGAATTTTCGGCGGTAGCCGGATTTACCTACAACTTCATCAATCCCGATACCCAATATCAGAACGGCGTCGATTTCCATCTGGATTGGGGCGCGTCGCGGTTGCTGACCAAGCAATTCCAGATCGGATTGGTGGGGTACCTCTACAATCAAGCGAGCTGCGATGGCGGGTCCGGAGACCGGGTCGGTTGCTTCCAGTCGCGCGTCGCGAGCGTCGGCGCGCAGCTCGGCTACACTATCCCGATGGGCGACCTCGAGGGATACGTGAACGTCAAAGCCTATAAGGAGTTCGCCGCGGCGAACCGGCCGGAAGGCTGGAATTTGTGGCTCAGCTACGCGCTGTCGCCCGCCGATCCCACGCCGGCGCGATCAACGGCGCCGACGCGGCGCATGTACGCGAAATAGCGATCATGATGGGAAATGGTCCCTTCATCATATCGTGGCACCGCGGTCGGCAATCGCCCCTCACACCTCCTTCGCCATCTCGCGCAGCTTGAATTTCTGCACCTTGCCGGTCGAGGTCTTCGGCAGTTCCGCGAATACGACGTAGCGCGGGCATTTATAGCTCGCGAGATGCTTGCGGCACCAGGCGACGAGATCGTCGGTGGTCGCGGTCTCGCCCGGCTTGAGCTCGACGAAAGCGCAGGGCGTCTCGCCCCATTTGTCGTCGGGCTTGGCCACCACCGCGGCGGCCTGCACCGCCGGGTGCTTGTAGAGCGCGTCCTCCACCTCGATCGAGGAAATGTTCTCGCCGCCGGAAATGATGATGTCCTTGGAGCGGTCCTTGAGCTGGATATAGCCGTCGGGATGAATGACGCCGAGGTCGCCGGAATGAAACCAGCCGCCGGCGAACGCCTGCTCGGTCGCGTGCCGGTTCTTGAGATAGCCCTTCATCACCACGTTGCCGCGGAACATCACCTCGCCCATGCTCTCGCCGTCCCACGGCACCGATGTCATACTCTCGGGATCGCGCACGTCGAGCGCTTCGAGCGGCACGTAGCGCACGCCCTGGCGCGCCTTCTTCGCGGCCTGCTCGGCGGGAGTGAGCGCGTCCCAGCCGGTGCGCCATTCGTTGACGGTGGCGGGGCCGTAGGTCTCGGTCAGCCCGTAGAGATGGGTGACGTTGAAGCCCGCGGCCTTCATCGCCGCCAGCACCGCCTCCGGCGGCGGCGCCGCCGCGGTGAAGAACTCGATCACGTGCGGCAGCGGCCGCTTCTCCCCGGCCGGCGCGTTGAGCAGCGTCGCCATCACGATCGGCGCGCCGCAGAGATGCGTGACCTTGTGATCGGCAATGGCGTCGTACATCGCGCGCGCGCGCACCTGGCGCAGGCAGACATGGGTGCCGGCGACCACCGAGAGCGTCCAGGGAAAGCACCAGCCGTTGCAGTGGAACATCGGCAGCGTCCAGAGATAGACGCAGTGCTTGCCCATGCTCCCGGTGAGCACGTTGCCGACCGCGAGCAGTGCGGCGCCGCGGTGGTGATAGACCACGCCCTTGGGATCGCCTGTCGTGCCCGAGGTGTAGTTGAGCGCGATCGCGTCCCATTCGTCGCCCGGCATGCTCCACGCGAAGTCCGGCTCCCCGGAAGCGATGAAATCCTCGTAGTCGAGCGCGCCCAGCCGCTCGCCGGCGCCGGTGAACTCGGAGTCATCGTAGTCGACCAGCAGCGGCTTCACCTTGGCGAGCGCGAGCGCGTCGCGCGCGAGCCTGGAGAATTCGCGGTCGGCGATCAGCACCTTCGCTTCGGCATGGTCGAGCTGGAAGGCGACGACGGCGGCGTCGAGCCGGGTGTTGATTGTGTTGAGCACCGCTTCCGCCATCGGCACGCCGTAGTGGCATTCGAGCAGCGCCGGCGTGTTGGCGAGCACGACCGAGACGGTATCGCCGCGCCTGATGCCGCGCCGGGCAAGCGCGCCGGCGAGGCGGCGCGCGCGGGCGTAGAACTCGGCGTAGCTTCTCCGCAGCGGCCCGTGGATGATCGCGGTGTGGTCGGGAAACACCTGCGCCGCCCGCGCGAGGAACGACAGCGGCGTGAGCGGCTGGAAATTCGCGGGATTGCGGTCGAGATCAATGTCGTAGGGCGTCATCGCGTGATCCAGTTTCGGCCGTGCGGCGGCCCGGCGACGGTACCGGCGGCCCGAAATCGCCGCAATGTCGCCCTTGGTCCGGGCGCGCCTGCGCGCCAGGGACGAACCTCTTGATAATTTCTAATATAGGTGGAAATATTGCCACAGCGGAAGACCTGCAACCTGGCGGCCCGTGATCGCCCGCCGCCAAGGTTTTTTCCGGGGAGGAGACGATGCCCGTCGATTACCTCCAGCACGCAGCCAACAACGGATTGAGCCTGGTCCTTTACCGCGGCGAGGACATGGTCCTGCTCGCCTTCGATATCGACCAGCGCTGGCGCAGACCGGATTTCCTCGGCTTCGGCATCCAATACCGGATTGGGGACAAACCGGACCTGCACGACGTCTTCAATTTTCTCACGTTCAAGGCGCTGCGCGAGGAGACGGAAGCGGCGCTGAAAAGAGCCAAGACGAAAGAGCAAAAGGAGGCGTTGAAGCGCAAGGCGATCGACACCATGAAGACGACGCGTTCGCCGATCCAGCTCTTTCGGTGGGCGCACGTGCCGAGCCGGCCGATCGACGGCAAGGTGACCTACCGCGTCTCGGCGATGTTCGCGGACGGCGATCGGCCGCCGGTCGCCAAGGCCACAGTCGAGGCGACGATCGACATCTCCTCGGCAACCCGCGGAAAATTTCTCAACGTCGGCTTCACGCGCGGGTTTGCGAGCTCGCAAGCCTATATTCGCAGATTCCAGAACGATCCTGACATCCTGCCAAAGCGCGGGAAGCACGAGATCGATTTCGATCCCACGCCGTTCGAAGGCGAGGACAGGCCCTATCCGTGGCTCGGCTTCGAAGCCCGCCGCATCATGCTGGGGTTTCTCGACGAGTGCATCGCCGACAAGACCGTTTCGGTCGACGTCTTCGCCTACGATCTCTCCAACCCCGAGGTCGTCCGCCGCCTCGAAGCCCTGGGAAAGCGGCTTCGGATCATCATCGACACCTCCGGCACGCATGGCAAGACGACGAGCGAGGAGACCCGCGCCGAAAAGCGGCTGGTGAAGACCGCAGGGCGCGCCAACGTGAAGCGCCACAAGTTCTCGGGACTGCAGCACAACAAGGTCTTTGTCGCCAAGCGCGCCGGCAAGGCGTTCGCCGTCCTGACCGGCTCGACCAATTTTGCGTTGCGCGGCCTCTACATCCAGAACAACAACGTGCTCTTGTTCCGCGACGAGGACATCGCGAAGTTCTATGCCAACGCGTTTCAGGCGGCGTTCCCCAAGCCCGACAAATTCAAGAAGAATGCCGTCGCGACGCAATGGTTCGGCAAGAAGATTGCCGATGCCGGAAGTTTCCGCTTCTGCTTCTCGCCGCATTCCACGGCGGAGCTGTCGATGAAGCCGCTGGCGGACGCGGTCGAGGCGGCAAAAAACTCGGTCATGTACGCCATTGCCTTCTACGGCGCGCAAACCGGGCTCGCGGCTGCGGCCATTCGGGCGATCGATGGCGACAAGATTCACGTCCTCGGAGTCGCCGACAAGCCGGGATCGGCCAAGAAATCCAGGGGCAAAGCCGGCGGCAAGACCCGCCGCAAGACGTCCGGACAGACCATCGTGCAATTGCCGGGTCGTGGACCCGTCCCGCTCAGTCCGGCGGCCCTGAAGAAGGGACTTCCGCCGCCGTTCAACGCCGAATGGCCCGGCGGATCAGGCGTGCGCATGCACCACAAGTTCGTGATCTGCGACTTCAACGGCGAGACGCCCGTGGTGTTCACCGGGTCATCCAACCTGGCGACCGGCGGCGAGCAGGGAAACGGCGACAACCTGATCGAGATCCGCGATCCCAAGGTGGTGGTCGCCTACGCCGTCCAGGCCGTGAGCATCTTCGACCACTACGCCTTCCGTGTGCGCATGAAGGAGGCCAAGAAGAAACCCAAGGCGATGGACCTCGCGCAGGCGCCGCGCGCGGGTGAGTCGACGTGGTGGGAGAACAGTTTCGTGGCCGGCAGCGAACAAAGCCGAGACCGGGAGCTCTTCTCCGCCAAGCCGTACGAGCGCTGACGGCCATTGCTTCGACCCAGGTCGACGCGCCGGCAGAGGTACGCGGGCGGGATCTCGGTTTGCGGCTTTTCACCGCTCAGATGGTGCGATCGCTCGCGATCATCGCCGGCCGCCGCACGCGCGGGCCCTGCGCGGCTTCGAGCACGGTCAAGGCGCGAGGACCGCGCTCGCGCCTTGCCAGATCAGGGCGAGCGAAATGACCAGCATCAGCAGATAGGCGATCTTGTAGAACAGTTCGGTCGGCGTGCGGCGCGCGAGCCAGAGGCCGAGAAAGTTGCTGGCGATGGCGAAGGGTAGCAGCACCGCCGAGGTCGCCAGCGTTCGCGGGGAGAACTGGCCGAGCGCGAAATAGGGCACGAGCTTCATCACGTTCAGCAGGGCGAAAAAGATGATGGTCGTGCCGATCAGCGTGAGCTTGTCGAGTCGCTGCGGCAATATGTGCACCTGATAGGGCGGGGCGCCGACCTGGATGATGGTCGAGGTGAAGCCTGCGAGCGAGCCCCAGAACATCCCGGCGGCCACGCTCGGCCGCCGCGGTTCTTTCGGCACATGGGCGAGAAAGGTGTAGAGCACGAAGCAAATCCCGGTCACGCCGACCGCGATCTCCACGTAGGCGCTCGGCACATAGGCGGCGAACAACCAGGCGGCGCCGACGCCGACGACCGAGCCCGGCAGCAGCACCTTGAGATTCCATGAGCTCCATTCCCGGCGGTAGGCCCACACCGAGATCGCGTCCTGGCACAGCAGGATGGGCAGCAGGATCGCCGCCGCCTGCAGCGGCGGCATGGTGAGCGCGAGCAGCGGCGTCGAGATCATGCCGACACCGGCGAAGCCGCCCTTGCCGAGACCGAGCAAGAGGATGGCGGGAACGGCGAGCAGATAGAACAGCGGATCGGTGATGATGGTCATGCAAGGGGAAGCGGGCGGCGTCCGCGGCGTTAAAGCGGAGAAGCGACGTGCGCGCCACCCGCGTTTGCGCATGGCGGCATCGCGCCGGGTCAGCCTCGCAGCATCTCGGTAAGTGCGCTGCGGATCAGCTCGATCGAAATCAGGAACATCAGCACATAGGCGATGCGGAAGAACAGTTCGGTCGGCGTGTGCCGTACCAGCCAGATGCCGGCATAGTTGGCGATCACCGCCGCCGGCAGCAGGACCGCCCCGATCGCCAGGTTCTCCGCCGTCAGCTGGCCGAGCGCGCCGTAGGCCGGAATTTTCATCAGATTGCTGGCGGCGAAAAGCATCGTGAAGGTGCCGACATAGCTGAGCTTGTCGAGGCGCTGCGGCAGGAGGTGCATCTGCCACGCCGGCCCGCCGGCATTGGCGAGCATGGTGGTGAAGCCGCCGATGGCGCCGAATATCACCCCGGTCAGCACGCCGGGCGTCGGCGACAGGCGCTCGAAGCGCTTGCCGAGCCAATGCCGCAGCACGAAGGCGCCGGCAATGAGCCCGATCGCCAGCCGGATATGGGCGGCGGAGAGTGAGGCCGCGAACAGCGCGGCCACGACGATGCCGGCGGCCATGCTGGGAACCATGACCTTCAGGTTCCAGGCGCTCCAATCGTGCCGATAGGTCCATACCGTGAGCGCGTCCTGGGCCAGCACGGTCGGCAGGATGATGGCGGCGGCCTGCAACGGCGGGACGAAGAGTGACATCAACGGCAGCGCCATCACGCCCAGGCCGAAGAAGCCGCCCTTGGAGAGGCCGAGCAGGCTCACCGCGACAACGGCGAGCAGATAGAACAGGGGATCGGCGATCACTGCGGCGACCGTAGAGGAGGGAAAGCCGCGGGAGAAGCGCCCCGCTGCCTTTGACCGGGATCAAAGCGCAGGCGAGCGCCGCACGCCAGCATCTTGCCGAATGGCCGCGTTGGGAGGCCCGCGCGACTTGCAAACGCGACGGACGGCTCCACAATGCAGGCGACGCAATAAGAGGTCCGGTCGACCGCCGCTCTTTGGTCGCCTCACCCTGAGGCGCTGCGCACCCGATCTCGGGCTTACCCGGGATCGGGCGCTTCCAAGGCGCAAGTCGGGTAAACGCGGCTTGCGTGGGCGACGCGGGCCTTTGGCCCGCTCCTCAGGATGAGGACGGCGCCGGCGGTGCGATCGAGGAGGGAGCAGAGCGCCATGGACGCCCGCACGAGCCGCTATCACGAGGTCTATGCCCGCTGGCAGCGCGACCCGGAAGGATTTTGGGCCGAAGCTGCACAGGACATCGACTGGATCGCGCCGCCCAGGCAAATTTTCGATTCGAACAGCGGCGTCTACGGGCGTTGGTTTGCGGGCGGGGTCTGCAACACCTGCTGGAACGCGGTCGATCGTCACGTGATGCAAGGCCGCGGCGAGCAGCCGGCGATCGTCTACGATTCGCCGCTCGCCGGGCACAAGCGAACCATCACCTACCACCGCCTGCAGGTCGAGACGCAGGTGCTCGCGGCGATCCTGCGCAATTTCGGCGTCGCGAAGGGCGATCGCGTCGTGCTCTACATGCCGATGGTGCCGGAGGCGGTGATCGCCATGCTGGCTTGCGCGCGCATCGGCGCCGTGCATTCCGTGGTGTTCGGCGGGTTTGCCGCGAACGAGCTCGCGACCCGCATCGACGACGCCAAGCCCAAGGTGATGCTGTCCGCGAGCTGCGGCCTCGAGCCTGGGCGCATCGTCAAATACAAGCCGCTGCTCGACGAGGCGATCAGGCTCGCCCAGCACAAGCCCGACGCCTGTCTCATCCTGCAGCGTCCGCAGGAGGAGGCCGCGCTCGTTCCCGGGCGCGACCACGACTGGGCCAAGGTGCGGGACGAGGCCATCGTGTTCGCGCGCTCGGTCTACGACTGCGTGCCGGTCGCCGCCACCGATCCGCTCTACATCCTCTACACTTCGGGCACGACCGGCAGGCCCAAAGGCGTGGTGCGTGACAACGGCGGCCACATGGTCGCGCTCAAATGGTCGATGCGGAACTTCTACGGCATCGAGCCGGGCGAGGTGTACTGGGCCGCCTCCGATGTCGGCTGGGTGGTGGGTCACAGCTACATCGTCTACGCGCCGCTCCTGCACGGCTGCACGACGATTCTCTACGAGGGCAAACCGGTGGGGACCCCCGACGCCGGCGCGTTCTGGCGCGTGATTGCCGAGCACGGCTGCGTTGCCATGTTCACCGCGCCGACGGCGTTTCGCGCGATCAAGAAGGAGGACCCGCAGGGCAAGCGGCTCGCGCAATACGACCTCAAGAAATTCCGCACGCTCTTTCTCGCCGGCGAGCGCGCCGATCCCGATACGGTGATCTGGGCGGAAAACCTGCTCAAGGTTCCGGTGATCGATCATTGGTGGCAGACCGAGACCGGCTGGTGCATCGCCGGCAATCCGGTCGGCCTCGGCCAGCTGCCGGTGAAATACGGCTCCGCCGCGGTGCCGATGCCCGGCTATCAGGTCGACATCGTCGACGAGCAGTCGAAGCCGCTCCCCGCGAACACGATCGGCTCGATCGTCATCAAGCTGCCGCTGCCGCCGGCCTGCCTGCCGACGCTGTGGCACCAGGACGAGCGCTTCAAGGAGAGCTACCTCGCCGAATTTCCCGGCTACTACAAGACCGCGGACGCGGGCTTCAAGGACGACGACGGCTACATCCACGTCATGAGCCGCACCGACGACATCATCAACGTCGCCGGCCACCGGCTCTCGACCGGCGGCATGGAGGAGGTGCTCAGCGGCCACCAGGACGTCGCCGAGTGCGCCGTCATCGGCATCGCGGATGCGCTCAAGGGCGAGGTCCCGTGCGGCTTCGTCGTGCTCAAGGCCGGCGTCGAGCGGCCCATCGCCGAGATCGAAAAGGAATGCATCGCGCTGGTGCGCGAGAAGATCGGACCGGTCGCCGCCTTCCGGCTCGCGATCACGGTGGCGCGGCTGCCGAAGACGCGCTCGGGAAAGATCCTGCGCGGCACCATGAAAAAGATCGCCGACGGCGAATCCTGGAACATGCCGGCGACCATCGACGATCCCGCGATCCTGGACGAGATCGGCGTCGCGCTGAAGGGAAAGGGCGTGGGCGCTTGAGCCTACTTCGCTGAAATGGAATCAGCACAAGCGGCAGACTCGGTTTGCTCCCTCCCCCCGCTTGCGGGGGAGGGGTGGGGAGGGGGTGGCAAAAATGCGCTGTCGTGATGCGGGCCTCCTCCCTGTCCCTCCAGCCGAAGTCGGATTTTTCCGACTTCGGCCGATAGATAATAGAGTCGCCGAACTCGGGTGAACCGAGCTCGGTTGCAAGCGGGGGAGGGGACGATGTGGCACCGCCCGTCGAACGAAGAACAATTACTTTCTAACGCGGGATGAGACCAGCAATGCGACACGAGCTGCGCATCCGCGCGATGCGGCCGGACGAGATCGCGATCGCCGCCGACTGGGCGGCGGCCGAGGGTTGGAATCCGGGGCTTGCCGACGCCGGCGCTTTCGCCAGCGTGGACCGGGAGGGCTTTCTCATCGGCGAGCTCGACGGCGCGCCGGCCGCGACCATCTCCTGCGTCAACTACGACGCGCGATTCGCCTTCCTCGGCTTCTACATCGTGCGGCCGGATCTGCGCGGACGCGGCTACGGGCTGCGCATCTGGGACGCGGCCATCGCGCATGCGGGCGCGCGGGTGATCGGCCTCGACGGAGTGGTGGCGCAACAGGACAACTACAAGAAATCGGGCTTCGAGCTTGCCTATCCCGACATCCGCTACGGCGGCGCCGTCGCGCCTGCGTCCGCGCCGCCCACCGCCGTCATCCCGCTGGCCGAGGTCCCGTTCGCCGCCGTGGAGGCGGACGACGCGACGGTCTTTCCGGCGCCGCGCCCGGCATTCCTGCGCGCCTGGATCGACACCCGCGGCCATGTCGGCCGCGCGCTCGTGCGCGACGGCGGCCTCGCTGCCTGGGGCGTGATCCGCCCGTGCCGGACGGGCTTCAAGATCGGTCCGCTGGTGGCCGACGACCGCGCCGCGGCCGCGGCCGTGCTCGCGGCGCTGGTCACGGCCGTGGGCGGCGGCGAGGTCTTTCTCGACGTCCCGAGCATCAACCGCGATGCGGTCGCGCTGGCGGAAGGCCTGGGCCTTGCGCCGGTGTTCGAGACCGCGCGCATGTATACCGGACCTATCCGCCCGCTGCGGCTCGAGCGGGTGTTCGGCGTCACGACCTTTGAGCTGGGGTGAGGCTTGCCTCGCCGTACGCACTTGAGCGGCGTGTCCCCGGCGCAGCGCAGCGCGGGCGATGCGTGTTGCGATTTGGGTCGAGGGCAGCGTCCGCGGTGCGCTGCAGATACCGATCTCGGGTCTACCCGAGATCGGCGCTCAAACGCGCGCGCAAGTCGGGCAAACCCGACTTGGAGACCGTTCCAGTCTGTGGCGGTCCCGGGCCAGCGGTGCACCGCTCCGCGCGCTCCTGGCCGCGAGCTGCAAATTAAGATTTGCGCGCGCTCCGCGCGGCACCGCATCCGGGACACGGGCCAGCGCGTGCCTATTCCTGCTTGCCGCCGATCTGCTTGAGCTTGGCGAACACGGCGTCGACGTTGAGCTCGTCGGCCGGCTTCTTCTCCTCGGGCTCGGGCTCGCGCCGGATGGTGGTTTCCGAGGCGGGCAGGAGGGTGGCGCCCTGGGCCTCGACGTCGGCGGGCTTCTCCTTGGCGGCGCGATGCACTTCGAGGTCGAGATCGATCTGCGAGCACAGGCCGAGCGTGACCGGATCCATCGGCTGCAGGTTCGACGCGTTCCAATGGGTGCGCTCGCGGATCGCCTGGATGGTCGATTTGGTGGTGCCGACAAGCCGCATGATCTGGCTGTCCTTGAGCTCGGGATGATTGCGCACCAGCCAGAGGATGGCGTTGGGGCGGTCCTGGCGGCGCGACACCGGCGTGTAGCGCGGGCCCTTCTTCTTCTTGGCCTCGGGCAGGCGGACCTTGGGATCGAGCAGCTTGAGGCGGTGGTTGGGATCGGCGACCGCCTTCTCGATCTCCTCGCGGCTGAGCTGCCCGGTGAGGACGGGATCGAGACCCTTGATGCCCTGTGCCGCATCGCCATCGGCGATCGCCTTCACCTCGAGCGGGTGAAGCTTGCAGAAGTCGGCGACCTGATCGAAGGAGAGCGCGGTGTTCTCGACCAGCCATACGGCGGTCGCTTTCGGCATCAGCGGTGCTGCTACCATGGCTAAAATCTCCTCTGCGCTCCGCCCGCCCTCGGAGGCGAAGCCTGGATGTCATCGGCGATGACGGAAGTGACCGGAATATAGGCATTCCTGCCGGCCCGGCGCAATGGCATTCGATCGTCGTGGTCTGCTCATCGCAAGCCGCAAAATCGGTCTGCTCCCTCCCCCACGCGCCCGGGCTTGCCCGGGGCGCGCCTTAATCTGCGCAAGTCGGGCAAGCCCGACTTGCGTTGGGGGAAGGCTGGGGAGGGGGGTGGCACGTTTGGCAACGTTGGTGCGCCAACCGCACGACCCCCACCCCCAACCCCTCCCCACAACGGGGAGGGGAGCGCACCGAGTGCGCGGCACTGCTTCGCGTTAACTCGAAAGGGTCGGATCGAGCACGATCTTGCCCAACGATTCGCCCGTTTCCACCAGTCGATGCGCCTCGGCGGCCCGCGACAACGGCAGGATGCGCTCGATCTGCGCCTGCACCTTGCCCTCGGCGGCGGCGGCGAAGCATTTCGGCACGTCGGGCGGGTGATAGCCGGGCCTGCCCTTGATGGTGATGCGCTTGTGGTAGAGGTGCGAGAAGTCGATCGTCACGTTCGGCCCGGCGTGCGCGCCGGCGGTGACCAGCCGGCCGTCGAAGCCGATGGCGCGGAAGGCCTTGGGCAGCACCTTCGGGTTGGCGATGTTGT
The DNA here is from genome assembly GCA_963821505.1 of uncultured Alphaproteobacteria bacterium. Classification (GTDB taxonomy): domain Bacteria; phylum Pseudomonadota; class Alphaproteobacteria; order Rhizobiales; family Xanthobacteraceae; genus VAZQ01. Next base: position 61,999 of record CAWGEH010000003.1, on the reverse strand, counting down.
CGTAGAGCACGTCGATGCCCTTGCCGCCGGTGAACCTCATCACCTCGGCGGTGAGGTCGTGGCTGTTGTAGTTGACGGCGTGGTCGGCGCCGAGATCGAGGCCCATCTTCACGCGCTCGTCGGAGCCGGCGGCCGCGATCACCCGGGCGCCGATCACGTTCTTGGCGATCTGGATGCCGATGGTGCCGAGATTGCCGCCGGCGCCCATGATCAGCACGGTCTCGCCGGCCTTGAGCTCGGCGACATTGCAGAGCAGGTTCCACGCGGTCGGCACGTGGCGCATGACCACGGCGGCGTGGTGAAAGTCGAGCCGGTCAGGCAACTCGATCGCGACGCAGGCCGGCACTGCCACCATCTCGGCAAAGCCGCCCGGCCGCTTGATGCCCATCATGCCGTTCGGACCGGCGTAGCCTTCGCCGTCCTCGGGACAAATATCGAGCGGCATGACGCCCGCGGCCGCGACGCGCATGCCCTTGCGCCAGCGCGTCACGCCTGATCCCACCGCATCGACGACCCCCGCACAATCGACCCCCGGGATGAGCGGAAGGATCGGTCCGCGCGCGCCCTCCTTGCCCGCCCGCAGGCTCACGTCGAGCACCCGGTTGACCGTCGCCGCGTGAATCCGGATGCGGATTTCGCCTGCGCGCGGCTCGGGGTCGGGCACGTTCTCGTACGCGAGAACGTCCGGCGGGCCATATCGATGGATGACGATCGCTTTCATGCGTGCCTTTCGGGGTCGCTGGGAATTATTCGGTAGGCTGCGGGTTGGGAACGGATGGTCGCGATCAATCGATCTCACGGGCTTTCCGAAGTCGGATCCAATGCCAGCATTGCGACTCTGGACCGTTTCGTTCCATTCGCCGGGCTGTCATTCCGGGCTCGCCGCTTCGCGGCACCCCGATGACGACCAAGCGAATAAAGCGTCGGAGCGATAACAGTGCAAGCATTGCGGAAACAGCAATTGCTTAGCGCATCGACCGGCCCCATGCTGATGCGTATTGAATGGCAGGGCAGAGCAAGATGGACGTGGACGACAAATACGCCTGCGCCGAGCTGATCCAGGCCTGGGGCCTTTATCGCGACCAGGGGAAGTGGCCGCAGCTCACCGCAACCTTCGCGCCGGAAGGCCAGATCGCCGTTTCCTGGTTCAGCGGGAGCTTTGGCGAATTCGTCGATCATTGCCGGCGCGGCTTCGACGCGGGGCAGCGGTCCAAGCATCAGATCTTTCCTTCCAGCGTGCGCGTCGCCGCCGATCGCGCGCTCGCCGAGACCAACGTCGTCATTCTGGTGCGCCAGAAGATCGGCGGCGTGCTCGCCGACATGACGTCCTATGCGCGCTTCCTCGATCGGCTGGAGCGAAGAAACGGGCGCTGGGCCATCCTCGAGCGCGCCGCCGTCTACGAGCGCGACCGGCTCGACCCGGTCGAGCCGTCGGAGGCTTTCGACCGGCTGTTCGCGGCGACCGATCTGTCGGTCTATCCCGAGGCCTACCGCTACATGGCCGCGCGGCTCAGCGCCGCCGGCCGCGCGCTCGCGCCGGTGGTGCACTACGACGGCTCCCCGCACACGGACCAATTGTACCTGCGCTATGACGCGTGGCTCGGCGGCAAGTAGCGGGGGGCCGCGAATCGTTTCGTGCTAAACGGCGGCCGGCACGGCGAGCGGAACGCTCCAGGCATCGTAGCCGTAGAGCCAGTCGGGATTGGTCTCGTTGCGCATCCAGGTATTGGCGCTGGAGCCCGCCTGCACCGCGGACGTGCGCGGCTTGCGGGATGCCTCGTAGACCCGGAATGCCGTCTCGAGGTCATCGATCTCGGCGATCGCGCGCGCGAGCACTGCTGCGTCTTCGAGCGCCATGGCGGCGCCCGAGGCCATATAGGGCGTCATTGGGTGACAGGCGTCGCCCAGCAGAACCACCCGGCCCTTGCTCCAGGTCGGCAGCGGGCCGCGCTCGAAGATGCCCCATTTGTGCACCTCGGGCGCCGCTTTCAGCACCGCCTGGACGTCGCGATGGAAGCCGGCAAACGCCGCGCGCAATTCGCCCAGCTCGCCCTTCGCCGACCAGGATTCCTTGGTGATCCAGTCGGCCTTCTCGGGCTGACTGGTGGTGAAATAGACCTCGTCGCGCGCGGCGGTAACGAAGTAGATGACGATGTGCCGATCCGCTCCCCACCATTTGGTGCGCGACGATCCGATCTCGACGTCGCGCAGCAGCGCCGCCGGGAACGTGGTGCGGTAAGCGAGACGGCCGGTGAAGCGGGGTTCATCGGTTCCGGCGACGTATTCGCGGATGCGCGAATGCACGCCGTCGGCGCCCATCACCGCGCCGGTCTGGCGCCGGCTGCCGTCGGCGAAGCGCAGTTCGACGCGCCGTCCGCTGGCCTCGATGCCGACCAGCGTCTTGCCGAGGTGCACGCAATCCGCCGGCACGATCGAAGCGAGCGCCTCGTGCAGGTCGCCGCGATGGAGCGTGAGGTAGGGCGCGCCGTAACGCGCCTCGAGTTCGTGTCCGAGCGGATGGTCGTTGGTCACCGCCCCGGAAGTGCCGTCGCGGTTGAGCGAGGAGGTCGGGCGAAACGCGGCCTGCCGCAGCCGGTCCTCGATGCCCAATCCGCGGTGCACCCGCACGGCGTTCGGGCTTTGCTGGATGCCGGCGCCCACGCGCGCGAATGTGTCCGCCTGCTCGTAGACCTCGACCGCGATGCCGCGCTGGCGCAGCGCCGCCGCCGCGGCGAGACCGCCGATGCCGGCACCGATGACGGTGATGGAACGCAAAGGATCTTCCACGGCCGAAGTCGCGCGCTCTTTCCGACGGGATATCGGCGGCCGCAAGGAGACCATACCGGCGCCGCCGATGCCAGCGCCCCTCGCTTGACAGAAGCAGGGCACAAGCCCCATGTCGAGTGCCGTTGCCAGAGCGCTCACGCGAGGCCCGGATGACCGCGTCCCCCGCTGCTGAAACCGACCGAAAGCCCCCGCTGAAGGTGTTGCTGTGCTCTCCGCGCGGCTTCTGCGCCGGGGTCGTGCGCGCCATCGATACGGTGGAGCGGGCGCTCGCCCGCTACGGCGCGCCGGTCTATGTGCGCCACGAGATCGTGCACAACCGCTACGTGGTCGAAAGCCTCAAGTCCAAGGGCGCCGTGTTCGTGGAAGAACTCGACGAGATTCCCGAGACCGGCGCACCCGTGATTTTCTCCGCTCACGGCGTGCCGAAGTCGATCCCGGCCGAGGCGCAAAGGCGCAACTTTTTCGCGCTCGACGCCACCTGTCCGCTGGTCACCAAGGTCCACCGCGAGGCCGAGATCCACCACAAGCGCGGACGCGAGATCGTGCTGATCGGGCATGCCGACCATCCCGAGGTGGTCGGAACGGTCGGCCAGCTCCCCGCCGGCGCCATCACGCTGGTCCAGTCGGTCGACGAGGTCGCGCGCTTTGAGCCGCGCGATCCCGGTCGTCTCGCCTATGTGACGCAGACGACGCTCTCGGTCGACGATACCGCCGACATCGTCGCAGCGCTCAAGGGGCGCTTCCCGCACATCCATGGCCCGCACAAGGAAGACATCTGCTATGCCACCACCAATCGCCAGGAGGTGGTCAAGAAGGTGGCGCCGATGGTCGAGGCCATGGTCGTGGTCGGATCGCCCAATTCCTCCAATACACAGCGCCTCAAGGAGGTGGCCGAGCGCGCCGGCTGCCCGCGCGCCGCGCTGGTCGAGCGCGCCAAGGAGATCGACTGGTCGGTGTTCGGTTCGATCGCGAGCCTCGGCGTCACCGCCGGCGCTTCCGCGCCGGAGGTTCTGGTCGAGGAGGTCATCGGCGCCTTCGCCGAGCGCTATACGGTGAACGTCGAGACCATCACCACCGCCGACGAAGACATGTTCTTCCCGCTGCCGCGGGTGCTGCGAGGCACCGAGGCGGCGGAATAATCGCAGCACAATCATGGCCGTCTACACCGATGTGGCGGCGGAGGATCTCGCGGCCTTTCTCGCCGGCTACGACATCGGGGAGCTGCTCGCCTACAAGGGCATCGCGGAGGGGGTCGAGAACTCGAACTTCCTGGTTCACACCAGCCGCGGCTATTTCATTCTCACGCTCTACGAGAAGCGCGTGGCGGCCAGGGACCTGCCGTTCTTTCTGGCATTGATGGAGCACCTGCACGCGCGCGGCATCACCTGCCCGCAGCCGGTCGAGAACAAGCGCGGCGAGGTGCTGGGCCAGGTCGCCGGCCGTCCGGCGGCGATGATCACCTTCCTCGACGGCATGTGGATTCGCCGCCCGTCGCCGGGCCATTGCGCCGCGCTCGGCCAGGCGCTGGCGAAGCTGCACCTCGCCGGTCTCGATTTCGGTCGCAGCCGGGCCAACGCGCTGTCGGTCGACGGCTGGCGGCCGCTCTACGAGCATTGCCGCGAGCGGGCGAACGAGGCGCAGCGCGACCTGAAGCGATTTCTGGCGGCCGAGCTTTCGCATCTCGAGCAAGCATGGCCGCGAGAATTGCCGCAGGGCATCATCCACGCCGACCTCTTTCCCGACAACGTGTTCTTTCTCGGCAACAAGCTCTCCGGACTGATCGACTTCTATTTCGCCTGCACCGACGCGCTCGCCTACGATGTCGCGATCTGCCTCAATGCCTGGTGCTTCGAGACCGATCATTCCTACAACGTGACCAAGGGCAGGAGCCTGCTGCAGGCCTATGCGCAGGTCCGAGCGCTGTCGGACGAGGAGCGCAACGCGCTGCCGTTGCTCGCCCGCGGCGCCGCCCTGCGCTTTCTCCTCACCCGGCTGGTCGACTGGTTCGACGTGCCGCCCGGAGCGCTGGTGCGGCCGAAGGATCCGCTCGAATATTACCGCAAGCTGCGTTTTCACCAGGCGGTCAAGAGCGTGCGCGATTACGGGATCGAGGCATGAGCGAGCCGCACGTCGTCGTCCACACCGACGGCGCCTGCTCGGGTAATCCGGGCCCCGGCGGCTGGGGCGCGATCCTCGCCTTCGGCGATCATGAGAAGGAACTGAAGGGCGGCGAGGCGCACACCACCAACAACCGCATGGAATTGACGGCGGCGATCGCGGCGCTGGAAGCGCTCAAGCGGCCGTGTCTCGTCGACATCCACACCGACAGCCAATATCTGCGCAACGGCGTCATGTCGTGGATCGGCCAATGGAAGCGCAACGGCTGGCGCACCTCCGACCGGAAGCCGGTCAAGAATATCGATCTCTGGCAGCGCCTCGATGCGCTGTTGGCGCGTCATCGCGTGCGCTGGCATTGGGTGCGGGGCCACGCCGGCCACGCCCTCAACGAGCGGGCCGACCAGCTGGCGCGCGACGGCCTCGAGGAGGTACGAGCGGGCGGGCGGATGAAACGGCCGGCAGCGTCGGCGCGCGACTAACGCGAAATCGCTTCACATTGAACTCGCGATTTCGCTCCAAGCATTTGTTCGGTCGCATGGTCCGATCCGAAAAGTCTGCAACTTTTCGGCCATGCTTCAGGCCAGTCGCGGGCGAGGACCAGATCGTCAATAGCTTGGCGCACCTCTCCAATGATGCTTTGATCTCGACTGCAAGCGCGCGACTTGTTCGCCGGACCCGTCAACGCACATGACGATCTACGTCGCCGACATCAAGGGCAGGGGCATCGCCGCGTTCCAGGCGGACAACGGCCGCGACGCCGAGCGGCTCGTGCGCGACCGCGCCTTTCGCGACGACCTCATGGTGCTGGCGACGGACGGTCTGCCGCTGTGGGACGGTGTGGCGAACATCCAGGTCCGCCAGGCGCGCCCGGACGAAGAGGCCAAATGGCAAGCCTCTCGCGCCAAGGCCGTCCGCCATGGCAATATCGAGGGAACAGAGCAGGCGTGGATCGCCTTCCTTGTTGCGCTCACCGATCCGGACCGACGTAAGCGCTGATCGACGAAAGCTGTTGCTTGCCGCCGCGCGCCGCCGGGCCCGATTCAGGTTGTGTTTTGCGTGATATTCTGCGAGTCAGATATCGTTTGAGCAATTCATGGGATACGCGATCTATGGCACAGGCAGCGCTTTCAAGAATTCTGGTCGGCCCTTATGGATTGCACGCATTCGCCGCCGTGCTGCTCGCCCTCTTTGTCGCATTTCTCTGGGTATTCAACTTCACGACCTTCTTTTGAGCGCCGCTCCCCCGCGCAAGCGCTCCGAAGCTCCGCTGAGGCCGGCCCATCAGGGGCCGCTCCGGCTGTTCAGAAATCGGTGCTGACGAGGTCGTAAGAGCCTTTGCGCCCGCGCGCATAGACTCTGGCCGCGGCCGCGTAGATCCGGTCTCGGTTTGCGTCAAAGGCGCCCAGCAGTCCGGCTTCGTCGAGGCGCATGCTGGGATGGACCCGCTTCAACGCTTCTTCGGTCACAAAAAACGAAGCCTCCATTGCGCTGTCGTGCCCCCAAAACCGCACGGCGCGCCGCCTCGCGTCATAGGAGCGGCTTTGATTCGGAAAATTCAGCGTCATGATCGCATGTGCTCCTTCCAAGTTGCCGGGTCGGAATCGCTCCGACTGAAGTCATCGCGCACGGCCGGCGCCCGATTCCGAAGCATGCCTCCTGTGGCACGGCAGGCCCGATCAGGACCGCGTGGGCACGGCCAACGAATTGCAGCCCGCCGGCGGGACGGGAGGCAGCCCATCGAGCCATTCCTGATGGGAGGCGCGCTCAAGCAACGAGCGCTGCATGCGCAGCAGCAGTTCGCGATCCGTCGCTGATTTGGCGTTTGTCGCGAAGGCGCCGCAGGCGGCCGCATCGCGTCGGTGCCGCGATGCCTTCGATGGTTGGAGTTCCTTGGACATCGGGCGCTCCTTGCGTTGCAGGCGGGAGCGCAAGTATCTCTCGGTCATCGGCGCCTGGGTTCGTCTTATCGACGCTGCTGCACATGCCGATAACGCCATCAGTATACGCCGGTTGTACGTCCGCACCTAGGCAATTCTCCCTAAGCCCGAGCAGCCACGGCGCGCCCGGCGCCGTCAAGCGAGTGAACCGGCGCTCGAGGACCGAGATTGCGCCACGCCATCTCGGCCACCGACGGCTCGGCCTCAGGAGCCGACCGCCGCTCTTGCACGTCCGGGGTCTTCCGAAACCACCGATACGTCGACGGTCATGCCCAGATAGTCGTCAGGCCTGCCGACAAAACTGCCGGCAATGGGAACCGCCTGGCTGATGTCGCGGGTGACCGCAACGCGGATCAAGTCCACGCCGCCGATCGTCCCGTTCGTGGGGTCGTAGGCGATCCAGCCGGCGCCCGGCAGGTAGATGTCAGCCCATGCGTGTGTCGTCCCAGCGCCCGTTGCAGCCCCGGCGCGTCCGTCCGCCGAAGGGTTGTACAGGTATCCGGTCACGACGCGTGCCCCGAAGCCGAGGCTGCGGGCCGCTTCGATCAGCAGGACGGCGAGGTCGCGGCACGAGCCCCAACCCCGGTCGAGCGTCTCGAGCGGGGTCTGCGTCCCCTCGGTTTCGCGGCTCTGATATGAAATCCATGCCGCGACACCGCTATTGAGGTCGGCCAGGAGCGCCGACGTATTGGTCGGGTTGCTGCGTATGAAGCCGCGCGCCCATGCGTCGAGGCGGCCGGCGGGATCGGGGTGATGGCGCTCCAGCATTCGGCCGAGGTCGATGCGATCGTCTGCGGAATAGATGAAGGGATAGCTCACTGCGTCAGGGGTGATCTGGAAGGCCGGCTGCTCCACGACATATGTCTCCAGCTGCAGGCTGCTCTCGATCCTCAGTTCGGTCGCGGGCTCGGCAAATGACGCAATGGCGATCGAATTGCCGAACACGTCGTGGATCCAGCGCAATGTCGCCGGCGGTGACAAATTCAAGTTGGTTTGAATGAGCCGAAGATCGTGGCTGTCGCGCGGGCGCAGCATCAGCCGATGGTCGCCGAGCGCAACGGCGCGCCGGTAGCGATAGATGGTGGTATGCCGCACGTTGAGGATGGTCAAAAAATGTGCTCCCGCGCGCCGATCGGCGAACCCTCGGCCGCCGAGGACCGGCATCACATCGGTACGCCGCCTTTGCAGGCCTGCATAGACAGCGTGGCTTGCTTGCGAGCGGCGGAAGCGTTTTGACGCAGGGATGCGAAATCCATCATCGTCCGACCCACCGGCCCAAGGTCTCGGTGTGGCGCGCGGCTCGCTGCATAACGAATGCCGCTACGCCCAGGCAGATGGCAATCGCTATCACGATAGCGAAGAGACCGATCCACATCTCGCGTCATTCCTCGCAAGGGCCAAGTCATTGATCGCCTTCAAGTCATGGATCGTCTTGACGCAGTCCGGCAGTCGCGCTGAGTTCCAGCCTTGCAGTGCTTGAATCCCAAGCAAGCTTGGTCATCAAGTGTCTCTAAAATGGAGCTGAATGATCGGCTGAATGAACATCATTCAAACGACCCGGAGGACGTAATGGCGAAATTTGAAAAAAACAGCCGCGGGTATCGAAATTTACAAAAGCCCTGGAAAGCTACTGTCGTATTCTATGGACGGTTAGGGTAGAATGTATTATCAGGTCGGCCGAAAAATCGGACCACCCAGGAAGCGAAACCGTTGTTTGGAAAGGGTGCGGCTCCCCGGAGTCGGGAGGCGCGCGGTGTGGTTCGTTGCTTCGCCTTTTTGCGCCCGCGCTCTGCTTGTCGGCAAGGCCCGCCCAGCAAGCATGTTCGTGAGCGAGCGTCGCATCAGCCGGTCTTGCGGCTTGGCGCAAATCTCCAAACGAGAGACGTTGCGTGATGTTTGGCCTTGAGCCCGGTGAAATCAGCGTTTCAGGGTCATGGCGGGGAAATGCAATGCGGGCCGAGGTCGCGCGCAATCCTGCGCACACGACGGGGCCACAGTGCGCTCAACGGTTCAGGCAATTCACACGATAGATGGATTCGACATTGGAAAAGACGCAACACCGTGCCTGCGCTGCTGCCGCGGCGCCCGAGGTGCCGGCCTGGAGCCAAATTCTTGCTCGCTACCGCGAACCCAGCCGCACACGCAGTGTGACCGAACTCGTCATCACGATCGTGCCGCTCGTTCTGCTGTGGGTCTTGATGTGGGCGACGCTCGACCTCGGCTACTGGTTCTGTCTGTTGTTGGCGGTGCCGGCTGCGGGCTTTCTGGTGCGACTTTTCATGATTCAGCATGATTGCGGCCACGGCGCCTTCTTCCGCCATCGCCTGGCGAATGATTGGGTGGGCCGTGTCATAGGTGTCCTGACGTTGACGCCGTACGACTTCTGGCGCCGAACGCACGCCATCCACCACGCGAGTTCGGGCAATCTCGATCGCCGCGGCATCGGCGACATCACCACGCTCACCGTGCGCGAGTATCTGGCGCTGTCGCGATGGGGTCGGCTTCGGTATCGCCTGTACCGGCACCCGATCGTCATGTTTGGCCTCGGCCCGGCCTATTTGTTCATCTTGCAGCATCGGCTGCCGATCGGCTTGACGCGCGGCGGCTGGAAGCCGTGGCTCAGCACCATGGCGACCAACGCCGCCATCGCGGGTCTCGTCGGTATCGTGATGTGGTTTGTCGGCATCGGCCCGTTTCTGCTGGTGCACCTGCCGATTACCTTGATTGCAGGTTCCGTCGGGGTCTGGCTGTTCTACGTCCAGCATCAGTTCGAGGATACGTTCTGGGCCGAGAACCGCACCTGGACCGTGCAGGCGGCTGCGCTTCACGGCAGCTCCCACTATGATCTGCCGAGCGTCCTGCGGTGGTTCTCGGCCAACATTGGCGTGCACCACGTCCACCATCTCTGCAGCCGAATCCCGTACTACCGACTGCCCGACGTGCTGCGCGAACACCCTGAGCTAGTCGCAACTGGTCGGCTTACGCTCGCGGAGAGTTTTCGCTGCGTACGCCTCGTGCTTTGGGATGAGGGCAGGCGGCGCCTCATCTCCTTTCGCGAGATGCGCCGGCATCGCATCCGTGATCGCAACATCGGTTAAATCGGCCCCGACTGGACAGGGGCGACGAGCCTCGGCGCGGGGAAGTCTCGTTTTGTCCGATTTTGTTTGATCCCGCCAAGTGCTATCACGTGCTATGGTGCGCGAGGGTTCATCCGCCAGGATGCCCTTTGCACGGGCCAGGTCGAGAACATCGGGGCTGGGAAAACGCAGTGAAGCGCCGCTTTCAACTCGTCTTGCTCAAGCCGTCGCACTACCACGACGACGGATATGTCATCCGCTGGTGGCGGGCGTTGATCCCATCCAATTCGCTGGCCTCGGTCTACGGTCTCGCGCTCGACTGCGCCCGCCGGCGCGTTCTCGGTCCGGACGTCGAAATCGACATCGACGTCATCGACGAAACCAACACGCGCGTGAATATTCCGAAGCTGATCCAGCGCTTTCGGCGCCACGGCAAGTTCGGTCTGCTGGCGCTCGTGGGGGTGCAATCGAATCAATATCCGCGTGCGCTCGATATCGCGCGTCCCTTCCGCGCGGCCGGCATCCCGATCGCCCTCGGCGGATTTCACGTCTCGGGCTGCCTGTCGATGCTCGACGGCACCGCCATCGACCTCGAGCTCGCGCGCGAGCTCGGCATTTCCATCTTCGCGGGGGAAGCCGAGGAGCGGCTCGACATCGTGCTTGCGGACGCCGCGCAGGGCCGCATGAAGCCGCTCTACAATTTCATGAAGGACCTGCCCTCGATCGGCGGCACGCCGATCCCGTTCCTGCCGCACCAGTTCGCGAGGCGCACCGCCGGCACCAATACCAGCTTCGATGCCGGCCGCGGCTGCCCGTTCCAGTGTTCGTTCTGCACGATCATCAACGTGCAGGGCCGCAAGTCGCGCTACCGCTCGCCCGACGATATCGAGAGGATCGTGCGCGACAATTGGGCCCAGGGCATCTCCCGCTTCTTCATCACCGACGACAATTTCGCCCGCAACAGGGAATGGGAAGCGATCTACGACCGCCTCGCCAAGCTGCGCGAGGTCGACAAGATTCCGCTCGGCCTGATGATCCAGGTCGACACGATGTGTCACAAAATCCCGAACTTCGTGGAGAAGTCCAGGCGCGCGGGCGTCACGCGCGTATTCATCGGGCTCGAAAACGTCAATCCGGACAACCTGGCCGCCGCCAAGAAAAAGCAGAACAAGATCACCGAGTACCGCAGGATGCTGCTGGCCTGGAAGGCGCAGGGCGTCTTCATCTATGCCGGCTACATCCTCGGCTTCCCCGGCGATACGCCGGAGTCGATCCGGCGCGACATTGCCATCATCCAGCGCGAACTGCCGCTCGACATGCTCGAGTTCAACATCCTGACTCCGCTTCCCGGCTCCGAGGATCACAAGGTGCTGTGGGGGAAGGGCGTCGACATGGACGCCGATCTCAACAAATACGATCTCGAGCACGCCGTCACCGACCATCCGAAGATGACGCGGGAGCAGCTGGAGGCGATCTATCAGGAGGCCTGGTCGCTCTACTACACGCCGGAGCACATCGAGACGTTGCTGCGGCGGGCATTCGTGACCAACATCCCGCTGCTGAGCTTCATGAAGGTGCTGGTGCAATTCACCACCATGATGCAGGTCGAAAAGGTGCATCCGCTGCAGAGCGGACTGTTCCGCCTCAAGCACATCACGGAACGCCGGCCCGGATTGCCGCCCGAATCCACGCTCACCTTCTATCCACGTCATGTCTGGACGCTGATCGCCAACAATCTCAAGCTGGTGGCGACCATCTGGTGGATGTTCCGGCTCAAGCGCCGCATCGAGCGCGATCCCAACCGACAGTCCTACATGGACCAGGCGCTCACGCCGGTGCGCGAGGATGACGAGGAAACCCTCGACCTCCTGACCAAGACCGACGGCGCGAGAGCCGCGATCGCGCATCAGAAAAAGATCGAGGAGCTCACCCACGCGGCGGGATGATAGGCAGGCCGGCTGATCGGTAAGGGCCGGCTATCGTCCCCGCACACCCATTTCGGGCGCCGGCGGGGTCGAACACACGCCGGCGCCCCTGTTGCAGGGGCTGCCGGTCCCCGCCCTTCCACGGGGACGACAGTCACGTCGGGAACATCACAGCTGCTTGAGCAAAGCGTCGCCTCCGGATACCTCGACCTTGCCCGGCGCTTCCTCGATGTTGAGCTTCTTCACCACGCCGTCTTCGACCAGCATGGCATAGCGCTTCGAGCGCGTGCCGAGGCCGTTGCCGGAGCCATCGAAGGTGAGGTCGATGGCCTTGGCAAATTCGCCGTTGCCGTCGGCCAGGAACTCGACCTTGTCGGCGGCGGTCGCCTTCTTCCAGGCGTCCATGACGAAAACGTCGTTGACGGAGGTAACGGCGATGGTGTTGACGCCCTTCGCCTTGATGGCGTCGGCATTTTGGGTGATCGACGGAACGTGCATCTTGTGACAGGTGCCGGTGAAGGCGCCGGGCACCGCGAACAGTGCAACCTTCTTGCCCTTGAAAATGTCGTCGGTGGACTTCCACGCCGGCCCTTCCGACGTCATCACGCGAAACTTGGTCTCCGGCAGACGGTCGCCGACCTTGATGGGCATGATTGTCATCCTCTCGCTTATGGTTGAACCCGGAGCTTTGCCGCGCCGCTCGGAGATCCGGTTGCACGGGCGCGCCGACGCCCAAACTACCGCGCCCGGCGAATTAGTCGAGACGGGTCACGACCGCGATGGCGATATTCCCGGCGAGCGCGGTGAGGGTGACGGCGGCCCCTTCGTACTTGGCGCCCGGCGGTGCGCCGTCGAGCTCGAAGGCGAAGCGCTGCAAGCCGGCGGGCGCACCCTCGACTGCCGTCGGCACGGGCAGCGCCCATTCCGGCGTTGGTCCCTCGGCGAACAGCGCGATGCTGGCACCGGGCGGGGCCGCGACGTCGACGAGGACGCGCGGCCGACCGGGGCCGTCCTCGCGCCGAACCGACCTGATGGCGAGCGGCGAACCTTCGCCGAGCGCCAGTTTCTTCGGCACCCGCGCTTCGGCGGCGGTCAGTGCGGCGTCCTGCGACGAGGCGCTGCCGGCCAGCACGAGCTCGGCTTTGCCCTCAGCCGGGACGCACAGCTTCTCGCATACCGCATAGTCGAGCTTGACACGCAGCGTCACCGACTTTCCCCGATTCTGCGGCACGATCGCGAGCGGCAGGATCACATCGCCGGTATATCCGATCACGGTCAGACCCTGCTCGGGGATGCGCTGTGGCGCGGGCCACAGCACGTCGAGCGACTTGACGTTCTGCGATCCCGTAAAGTCGAAGCGCGGCGGCACGCCCGCATCGCCGGGATAGCGCCAATAGGTGTGCCAGCCGGCCTTGAGCCTGACCTCGATGCCGGCGCGGATCGGCGCGGTTGCGCCGGAGGACGGCGTGCCCGCAATCAGGCGCACGGCGCTGCGCTCATCGCCGTCCCAGCCCGAAGCGTCGGCGGCGGCTGCATGGCTTGCCGCAGCGAGGCTTGCAGCAGCGAGGCTTGCGGCAACGAGGCCTGTGGCAACGAGGCTTGCGGCAACGACGATCAGCGCGTACCCGATCGCACGAGGCGCGGCGGTCCGTCGCAGGCGGCCGAATCCGGTGTTCATGGTAGCCCGATCTATCGGCGAAACTTTTCGTCGGCCACTGAATTCATCGTGAGCGGGCGCGTGATCGGAACTCGGGCGGCCTCTGGAAAGCTTCACGAAAGCCCCACATATACGGCTTTGCATCGCGCCGGCGGCGAATTGTGGCACGAAGGATGCATGGACTTAAGGGTACATGGACTTTGGTCGCAGGACGCGTCGTTGCAATCGTCCTCCAATCAGGTAGCATTTCGACATGAAGTTCAGTCGCAAGCCCGGCATGCCAGATAACGGCGAGGCGTCGGCGCCACGCACCGATCCTGCCGCGCCTCGCTCCGAATCGATTGCACCGGGAAAGGCGGCCAAATCCAAGCCCCAGCAACGCAAGACGTCGAAGCGCGGCTATCTCGACGGCCAGATGCTGATCGCGATGCCCTCCATGGGCGATGACCGCTTCGCGCGCAGCGTGATCTATGTTTGCGCTCATTCGAACGAGGGGGCGATGGGCATCATCGTCAATCAGCCGGCGGCGCATATCAGTTTCCCCGACCTGCTGGTGCAGCTCGACGTCATCCCGGCGGCGGATCTGATCCAGCTTCCGACGCGCGCGGAAGGCGTCAAGGTGCTCAAGGGCGGGCCGGTCGATACCCAACGCGGGTTCGTGCTGCATTCGAGCGATTTCTTCATCGAGAACTCGACGCTGCCGATCGACGAAGGCATTTGTCTCACCGCGACCCTCGATATTCTCAAGGCGATCGCCCGCGGCGACGGACCGCGCAGCGCAATTCTGGCGCTGGGCTATGCCGGATGGGCCCCGGGCCAGCTCGAGACCGAGATCCAGCATAACGGCTGGCTGCATTGCTCGGCCGATGCCGAGCTGATTTTCGGTCAGGACACCGGCGGCAAATACGAGCGCGCGCTGAGGAAGATCGGCATCGATCTCGGCATGCTCTCGAGCGAAGCGGGCCACGCGTAGCCGGATTCGCAGGGTAGGCAACGGCTTTGGCTGTCGCCCGCGTATAATGCCAAGCTCGCTGGGCCGCGCGTTGGTGGCCCATCATGTGCAGCCGACAGAACTATTGCACGATCCGTTTGCGCGGGGCGGGATCGCTGTGTTCCATCACGGCATCGGCCTGCAGCAACGCCTTGGCGTCGTCCGCATTCATCGGCTCGCCGAAGTGATAGCCCTGGGCGAATTCACAGCCGAGCTGATAGAGCTCAACCGCATCCGAGTCGGTTTCGGCGCCCTCGGCCACCACTTCCATGCCGAGATCGTGCGCGAGCGAGACGATGGAGCGCAGGATGACGGGTCGCGCGCCCTTGCCGTTCGCCCGCACGAAGGACTGGTCGATCTTGATGGTGTCGAACGGAAAGCGCTGCAGATAGGCGAGCGAGGAGTGGCCGGTGCCGAAGCCGTCGAGCGCCAGGCCGGCGCCGAGGTCGCGGATGCGCTGCAGCATCTGCGCGGCGTGTTCGGGATTTTCCATCACCAGCGATTCCGTGAGCTCGAGCTTGAGTGTGCCGCGCGCAAGGCCGGCGCGCGCAATCACCGTGCGCAAATCGTGGATGAGCTCCTGCCGCAGCAACCGCGGCGAGGATACGTTGACGCTGGCGAACACCGGCTCGCGCTGGCGCAGGGTGCGTTGCCACGTGCTCAGCTGGCGGGCGGTGCGCTCCAGCACGAACATGCCGAGATCGACGACGAGTCCGAGCTCCTCCGCAAGGGCGAGGAACTCCGACGGCGAGGTGCGGCCGGTCTTGGGATGATCCCAGCGCGGCATCGCCTCGAAGCCAGCGACCGAGCGGTCTTCGAGCCGCACGATCGGTTGATAGAGGATGGTGATCTCGTCGCGCTCGATCGCACGGCGCAGGTCCGATTCGAGCGTCACCCGGTCGCTCTTGCGCGCCCGCATCGACGGCTTGAAAACCTCCATGCGGTCGCCGCCGATGCGCTTGGCGTGGTACATCGCGAGCTCGGCGTCCTTGAGCACCTCGTCGCCGCGGTGCGGCTGCCCGTCGCTCAGCGCGATCCCGATCGAGGCCGTGAGAAGCAGCTCGCGGTCGTTGAAGGTGATGGGCGCACGCAGCGCTTTGCGCAGCGTCTCGGCGAAGGCGATGATGCGCTCGGATTCGCGCTCCGACAGCAGGATGAGCGCGAACTGGTCGCCCGCGAGCCGCGCGAGCGTGTCCTGCGGCTTCAGCAGCCGCCCGAATCGGCGCGCCAGCGTCAGCAGGATCGAAGTCGCCGACCGCAATGCCGACGGAGTCGTTGACCTGCTTGAACCGGTCGAGATCGATCAGGATCACGGTCGGCTTGATCGCAGAATCGGCCTTGGCAAAGGCGAGTACGCCATCCAGGCGGTCGAGGAACAGCTCACGATTGGGCAGCCCGGTCAGATTGTCGTGCACTGCGTCGTGCAGGAGCCGTTCCTCCGCGTTCTTGAACTCGGTGACGTCGGTGAGCGTGCCGACGAGCCGCACCACCTCCCCGTCCGAGCCGACTACCGGCCGCGCCTTGAGCGCGAACCAGAGGTAATGGCCGTCGGGGGTGCGCAGCCGAAAGTCCTGGCTGAGCCGGCCGCGACGTTGCTCCAGCACGCTGTCGAGCACGGCGCGGAAGCGGTCGCGATCGAGCGGATGCAGCACGTCGAGCCAGCGTGCCGCCGGGCCTTCGAGCGAGCCGCGCTTGAGGCCGAGCAGCGCCTCGGTCTCGGGGCTGGTGAAGACCTTGTCGGCGGAGACGTCCCAGTCCCAGATCATGTCGCCGGCGCCGGTCAGCGCAAGCGCGCGGCGCTCGACGTCGGAAACGATGCCGGTGGTCACGCCCCCGGCGAAGGCGTGCTGCATCACCGTGAACCCGATCAGCATCACGATCAGCACGAGCCCGCCGAGGAGCGCCGGGCCGACGATGTCGTTGGTGATGACAGCCGTCACGGCGAGCGCCGCTGCGATCACCCACACCACGAGCAGGAGCCAGGTCGGGATCAGCAGGACGGCGCGGTCGAAGCCGTAAAACGACAGATAGACGACGAGGGCGAAGCCGAGCACCGCGACGGCGAAGAGCGAGACGCGCGCGATCCCCGAGGCGATCGGCGGCTCGAACAAGGCCAGCGCAACGAGCGCGCCAAGAAAGGCCAACCAGGCGAGCGTGATATGGGCGTAGCGCACGTGCCAGCGGTTGAGGTTGAGATAGGCGAACAGGAAGACGACCAGCGTCGCCGCCAGGATCGCCTCGCCCGAGGCGCGCCAGATTTGTTCGGAATCGGGCGAGAGCGCGAACACCTTGCCCCAGAAGCCGAAGTCGATGCCGATATAGACCAGCACCGCCCAGCCGAGCGCGGCGGCGGCGGGAAACATGATCGAGCCCTTCACCACGAACAGGATGGTCAGGAACAGCGCCAGCAAGCCGGCGATGCCGATGACGATGCCGTGGTAGAGCGTGACGCTGTTGACCTTGTCCTTGTAGGCTTCGGGCTCCCACAGGTAGAGCTGGTTGAGCTTGTCCGTGCGAAGCTCGAGGACGTAGGTCATGACGCTGCCGGGATCGAGCGTGATGCGGAAGATGTCGGCAGTGGCGCTGTCCTGGCGGTCGGGGCGTTCGCCGCTCGAGGTGATGCTGGCGACGCGCGAACGGCCGAGGTCGGGCCAGAACACGCCTGACCCGACCATGCGGTAATGCGGCACGACGATCAGGCGCTCGATCTGCTCGTCGCCGGAATTGGCCAGCGCGAACACGGCCCAATTGGTGTTGCCCTCGCGCGCGCGCACGTCCATGCGCCGGACGATGCCGTCGGGCCCCGGCGCGGCCGAGACCAGCAGGCGGTCGGCCTCGGTGCGATGGCGCTCGGCGGCGTCGGTAAGATCGATCGCAGGGGCGTCGGTGCGTACACTGATGGCCTCGACCGCGCGCGCGGGCGAGAGGCCGACGACGACCAGAGTCAGCATCGCCGTTAAGCAGGCGCGGACGAAATGCAACCGACGTCCTCCCAGCTTCACCCCTGTCGACCCCTTCGCCGAGTTTCGCCGGATTGACGCAATTCCGCGAGCGGCCTGACGCTAGTCAACTTTACGTCGATTTCGCGGCTCGCGCGAACCGGGAGGGGCCGCAAAGCGCCCCCACTGAGTAGCCGAGCGGGGCGGAAAGGGCAAGAATCTCAGGATGTTGGAATCGTCAGCACGATCTTGCCGATATGACTGCTCATTTCCATGCGGGCATGCGCGGCGGCCGCCTGCGCAAGCGGGAAGGTGCTGTCGATCACCGGCCTGACCTTGCCCGCCGCAACCAACGGCAGCACCTGCGCCTCCAAACTGCGCGCAATCGCGCCCTTGTCGGCGACCGAGCGCGCGCGCAGCGTCGATCCGGTATGGATCAGCCGCTTGAGCATGATGCGGCGGAAATCGACGGTCGCCTTGGGACTGCCTTGAAAGGCGATCTGCACGATGCGCCCGTCGACCGCGGCAGCCTCGTAATTGCGCTCGATATAGTCGCCGCCGACCATGTCGAGAACGACGTCGGCGCCCTTGCCGCCGGTCGCGGCCTTGGTGGCGGCGACGAAATCTTCGGACTTGTAGTTAACGGCGACATCGGCGCCGAGCCGGCGGCAGGCCTCGCATTTCTCCGCCGATCCGGCGGTGGTGATGACGCGCGCGCCGAACGCTTTGGCGAGCTGGATCGCCGTCGTGCCGATGCCGGACGAGCCGCCGTGGACGAGCAGCGTCTCGCCGGTTTGCAAGCGGCCGCGCTCGAAAGCGTTGTGCCAAACGGTGAAGAAGGTCTCGGGAATCGCGGCGGCTTCGACGAGCGTGAGCCCCGGCGGCACCGGCAGCGCATGGCTCTCGTGCGCCGGGCAATATTCGGCGTAGCCGCCGCCGACCACGAGCGCCATGACTTGATCGCCGAGCTTCCATCGTTGCACGCCGGCGCCCAGCGCAACCACCTCGCCGGCAATTTCCAGGCCCGGAATGTCGGTTGCGCCCTTGGGCGGCGGATAAAGTCCTTGCCGCTGCATCACATCCGGCCGGTTGACGCCGGCGGCGGCGACTTTCACCAGCACCTCGCCTTCGGCTGGCCGCGGCAGCGGACGCCGCTCGGGCACCAGCACCTCGGGTCCGCCCGGCGCCCGGATCGCGATCACGGTCATCTGGTCGGGCAGCGACGGCATTGCAAACGTCCTCGGCTGGCGCTGGAGTCGGTTGTTCTTAGTCTTCGGCCGCACGTGTGACAACGGCGCCGGACGCGGCTATTTTCATGGGCTTGCGAGCGGAGGCGAGCCATGCCGGCCATCGACGATGACGACCGCCCGAAGAAGAAGATCGTGCATGAGATCGGGCAGGATCTCGCGCTGCTTTCGATCAATGAGCTCAAGGAACGCGTCGCACTCTTGAACGAGGAGATCGACCGGCTCGAAGCGGCGATCAGCCGCAAACAAGGCTCGCGCAGCGTGGCCGACCAGTTTTTCAAGAAGTAGGCGGATCAGGTCGGCATCGCGACGGGACGGCTTCCGCCGCCCGGAGCCGTTTGCGCGCCCGCTTCCGCCGGTGCCGGAACCCGGCGGAATTATTGAAAGCTTTAAGGCCTTGTTAAGCTTTCGCGATCATTACTGATGCGTCCATCTTCTGGACATCGAGTGGCTCCTGTCCACTCTGTTTGACGCCTCCCTGTTTAGACTTTGAGCCGCCCGCAATGGCGGCTCTTTTTTCGCCTCCGACGCCGCCCGAGCCCGGTCCCAGGGCATGGAATGCCATGCTGTCGTGTCGGCGGCCGGGCCTCCGGTCTGCGCGGGCCATACTCTGATACCGTAGCAACTATGTCGCAAGCTTTATTCGGCGGACCCTGGACAGGAGGTCCTCGGCTGCGCAATGGTTCCCGTCTCGCCAGGGGTTGGCGCAAAAGCAAAAAAACCGATGTTGCGTGAGGCGTAGACGATGTCCGAGAAGTCGGTCAACGGCGCCGTCTCGTTCGGCGAGCGGCTGGCATGTTCACAGGCCTTCGCCGACCTGTTTCGGGACGGCATGGCGCTGGTGGAGGAAACCGCGGCCTATCTCGACGGCCCTGGTCGCCAGGAATCGAAGAAGCTCACGCGCAACGGCGCGCTCGCTTACGCCGCCGAAAGCATGCGGCTGACCACGCGGCTGATGCAGATCGCGTCGTGGCTTCTGCTCCATCGTGCGGTCAAGGAGGGCGAGATGTCGCTTGCGCAGGCCAGCAAGGAGAAGGCGAAGGTCAAGCTCTCGGCCAGCGAGCATAGTGACGAGCAGAATATCAAGCTGCTGCCGGAGCGCCTGCGCGCGCTGGTCGAGCGCTCCAAGACCTTGCAAAGCGCCGTGCGCCGGATCGATGCGACGATGCACGCGAGCCCCCCGCGACTCGATCGCGGCAATCCGGTCGAACGGCAGCTCGGCCTGCTCAAGGCCGCTTTCGAGCGGGAGTGAGTCCGCGCATGGAGGCGGCGAGATCGCTCGCGGCGCCGTGCTTTGCGCAAAGCGCATAGCAAAACCCCTCGCTCGTGCGAGGGGTTTTGCCGCATTGCAATTGGACGCAAGCGCTATTTCTTGAGCCCGATGCCAGCGAACTTCTTCTGGAACCGCGATAGGCGACCGCCGCGGTCCACTAGCTGTTGCTGGCCGCCGGTCCAGGCCGGGTGCGATTTCGGGTCGATATCGAGGTGCAGGGTGTCGCCTTCCTTGCCCCAGGTGGTTCGGGTGGTGAACTCGGTGCCGTCAGTCATCACCACCTTGATGGTGTGGTAGTCCGGATGCAGGTCAGGTTTCATGGTGTTCATCCTGCGCGGCTTGCGCGGGCGCGGCCTCAAAGCGGTGAAAAGTCGCGGCTCTATAACGCAGGCCGCCGGGGGAAACAAGCCGCGGCCGAAGTCGGTTGCTGGTCAGTCACACCGTTGTGCGTATCCGCAGCCCGTCATCTCGGCCGCCAATTCCGGCGAGGATACCCCGATTGCCACCTACGGCCCGGCGGGGCATTGTCGCGCCGGCTCTGGCCCGAGGTCGCAAGGGCCGGGTGAGATCAATGATGAACGTCGTCGAGCGAGACGCCGCGCGCGCGGCCGAAACTACGGTCGCGGAGCCCGACCACCCCGCCGTCCCCGCGGCCGGGCCGGCGCCGACCCGCAAGCTGCGCCCGCTTCTGTCGCTTCTCCCGTATGTCGCGCGCTATCGTTGGCACGCGGTCGCGGCCTTGGCCTCCCTGCTGATTGCGGCGGTCACGACGCTCGTGGTGCCGATTGCGGTCCGCCGCATGATCGATTTCGGCTTCTCGCGCGAGAGCGCCAATCTCATCGACAGCTATTTTGCGGTGATGATCGGGATCGTAGCCGTGCTCGCGCTTTCGAGCGCGGCGCGCTTTTATCTCGTCACCACGCTGGGCGAGCGCATCGTCGCCGATCTGCGGGAAGGGGTATTCCGCCACTTGGTCTCGCTCTCCTCCGCCTACTTCGACGAGGCCAAGACTGGAGAGCTGATCTCGCGGCTCACCGCCGACACCACCCAGATCAAGGCGGCGGTCGGCGCATCGATTTCGGTCGCCTTGCGCAACCTCGTGCTCTTCGTCGGCGCCACCGCCATGATGGTGGTGACGAGTCCGCGGCTGTCCGCCTTTGTGCTCGCCGCCATTCCCGTGATCGTGCTGCCGCTCTACGGCTTCGGCCGCGCGGTGCGCCGGCGCTCGCGCTCGGCGCAGGACACGCTCGCCGATGCCACGGCCTACGCCTCCGAACTGATCGGCGCGGTGCGCGTGCTGCAGGCCTTCACCAACGAGGCGCTGGCCAGCAGCCGTTTCGGCGCCGCGGTCGAACGCGCCTTTCTCGCCGCGCGCGACTCGATCCGAGCGCGGGCAATCCTCACCGCGATTGCCATCTTTCTCGTCTTCGCGAGCGTGGTGGTGGTGCTGTGGATCGGCGCCCAGGACGTGCTCGCGGCCCGCATGAGCGCCGGCCGGCTGTCGCAATTCGTGCTCTATGCCGTATTCGCCGCCGCCGCGCTGGGTCAGCTATCGGAGATGTGGGGCGAGGTCTCGCAGGCGTCCGGCGCAGCCGAACGGCTGTTCGAAATCTTGAACATACGTCCGGCGATCGTGCCGCCGGCGCTGCCGGTCGCGCTGCCGGAGCCGTCGCGTGGAGAGATTGCCTTTGCGGATGTCCGTTTCTCCTATCCGACGCGACCCGCGAATCTGGTGCTCGACGGTGTTTCGTTCGGCGCGCGGCGGGGCGAAAAAATTGCCATCGTCGGTCCCTCGGGCGCCGGCAAGAGCACGATCTTTCACCTCATCCTGCGGTTTTATGATCCCGGCTCTGGCGCGATCACCTTCGACGGCGTGCCGCTTGTCGATATCGATCCGGTCGTCTTGCGCCGGCGCATCGCGCTGGTGCCGCAGGATGCCGTCGTGTTTGCCGCCTCCATCCGCGAAAATATCCGTTTTGGCCGTCCGGAAGCGAGCGACGCGGAGATTCAGCGCGCGGCCGAGCTCGCGCACGCGCAGGAATTCATCGAGCGGCTGCCACAAAAGCTCGAAACACAGGTCGGCGAGCGCGGGGTGACGCTGTCGGGCGGCCAACGCCAGCGCATCGCCATCGCCCGCGCCATCTTGCGCCGGGCGCCGCTGCTCCTGCTCGACGAAGCGACATCCTCGCTCGACGCGGAAAGTGAGACTCTGGTGAAAGCCGCGCTCGAGCGCCTGATGCGGGACCGCACGACGCTCGTCATCGCGCACCGGCTCGCGACCGTGCTCTCCTGCGACCGCATTCTCGTGATGGAGGCGGGTCGGATCGTCGAGCAGGGCACGCACGAGAAGCTCGCCGCCGCCAGCGGCCTCTATGCGCGCCTGGCGCGCCTGCAATTTCAGACCTGATGGTGCCGGCGCGGCTCACGGCGCCGCCGGAGCTCCGCATCTAGTCTAGACTAGGGTGCGGGCGACGGCCGCCAGCTCATCTTGTGCACCGGCGCGCCCGAGCGCCAATTGAGGGCCTCGCCGGAAATGACGAAGCCGTGCTTCTCGTAGAAATGGATGGCGCGCGTATTGTCCTTGTTGACGTGCAGATCGAGGCCGGCGGGGAGATCCGCTTGGCTTCCGCCATGAGCGCCGAGGCTACTCCCATTCCCCACGCTTCCGGCGCCACCACGATCTGATCGAGATCGAAGGTGCGCGGATCGACCGTAACAAAGCCGACCATGGTCTGGTCCACTTCGGCGACCGTGATGGTTGCCACCGGCACGAGCTCATGGCGCCAACGCTGGCGCCACCAGTCGAGCCGCGCGGTGAAATCGATCTCCGGATAGGCCAGGTGCCAGGTCCGCCACCATAATTCGATTGCTGCGTCCTCATCGGCGGACGCGTAAGGGCGAAGCGTGAAGGAAGACCCGCTCACCGCTCCGTCAGCTTGAGCTCGATTCGGCGGTTGCGGTTGAAGGCTTCCTCGGTCTTGTCGGAATCGATGGGCTGGAATTCCCCGAAGCCCGCGGCAACGAGCCGTTGCGGCGAGACGCCCCTGCCGATGAGATATTGCACGACGGAGATCGCCCGCCCCGCCGAAAGCTCCCAGTTGTTCTTGAATTGCGGGCTGTTGATCGGGCGGACGTCGGTGTGGCCGTCGACCCGCAACACCCAGGCGATCTCGCCCGGAATCTTCTTTTCGAGCTCGAGCAGCGCGCCGGCGAGGGCGTCGAGCTCGGCAAGACCTTCGGGTTTGTCGAGGGTGGCCTTGCCGGTATCGAAGAACACCTCCGACTGGAACACGAAGCGGTCGCCGACGATGCGGATGTCGGGCCGATTGCCCAGGATCGCGCGCAGCCGTCCGAAGAAGTCGGAACGGTATCGCGAGAGCTCTTGCACGCGCTGGGCAAGGGCAACGTTCAGCCGTTGTCCCAGATCGGCGATGCGGGCCTGCGATTCCTTGTCCTTCTTCTCGGTTGCGTCCAGCGCCTCTTCCAGCGCGGAGAGCTGGCGCCGCAGCGCCGCGATCTGCTGGTTGAGCACCTCGACTTGCGCCAGCGCGCGGGCGGTGAGCCGTTTCTCCGAGTCGAGCTGGCCCGAGAGCTCGGCGGCCTTGCCCTGTGCGTCGGCGGCGCCGCTGCCGACGCCCTCGTAAAGGCCCTTGTAGCGGTCGCGCTCGCCTTCGGCGCCGGCCAGGCTCGAACGCAACGCGGTCAGCTGCTCCTCGAGACTGAGCTTGCCGGTCTTCTCCAGCGAGAGGAGCTCCGTGAGCTGCGCGATCTGTGCGTTGAGGCGGCTGAGCGCGGTATCCTTGCCGGTGACTTCCTGCGTCAGATAGAACTGCACGACGACGAACACGGTGAGCAGGAAGATGATGCCGAGGATCATGGTCGACAGCGCATCGACGAATCCCGGCCAGTAATTCATGCCGCTGTCGCGGCGGGCGCGTGCAAGAGCCATTGGAACCTACTCGAAAGGGCCGGTTGGCTACCCTATTTGCTCACGTTTTCGCGCACGAGGATTTCGAGCAGGCGGCGGACGTCGCGATGCTGCTGGGCTTGGGAATCGACCCAGTCGCGGATCATCTGCTGCTCGGTACGCATGTGGTGGACCAGCCCCTGAATCGCTTCTGCGAGATTGGCCATGGCGGCGGTCGTGGCCCGGTTCGAGCCGCCGTCGATGATCGCCTCGCGCAGACGCTCGATCGCTGTTCGCAGATCGCCCGACATCATCCCCGACATCGGAGCAACCCCCGCGGGGTCGCGTTCGACAACGAGATCGCGCACGGTAGTGGAGAGCCAATCCTCGAGCTCGGTATAGAAGCGGTTCTGAGCCTGACTGGTCTGCAGGTCGAGGAAGCCGAGCACCAGCGAGCCGGCCAAGCCGAAGAGCGAGGACGAGAACGAGATGCCCATGCCGCCAAGCGGCGCGGCGAGACCCTCCTTGAGCGAGTCGAAGAGGGCGCCGGCATCGCCGCCCGGCTTGAGGCTGTTGATCATGCTGCCGACCGAGCCCATGGTCTCGATCAGGCCCCAGAACGTCCCGAGCAGGCCGAGGAAGACGAGCAGGCCGGTCATATACCGCGAAATGTCGCGCGCCTCGTCCAACCGGGCCGCGATCGAATCGAGGATGCCCCGCATCATCTGCGAGGAGATCGCCATGCGGCCGATGCGATCGCGCAGGAGCACGGCCATGGGCGCGAGCAACACCGGCGGGCGCTCGACCGCCAGGCCGGGATCCGCCAGCCTGAAGCCGTTCACCCAATCGATTTCGGGGAACAGGCGGATGACCTGTCGGAAGGCGAGCGCGATGCCGATGCCGAGCACGGCGATGATCAACGCATTGAGCCCGGGATTGGCGAGAAACGCGGTCCAGATCTGCCTGTAGAGCACGATCACGACCAGCGCGCACAAGGTCAGGAACACCACCATCCGGACGAGAAAAATCCGGGGCGAGGAAAGCTTAAATGGATCGATGTCGTGCGGCATGGTGTGGGATCAGCGCCCCTCATTCGCCTCACAATAAGGCACGGGCGCGGCGGAAGGAAGAACCAGGGCTGCCGGCGGAACGTCGCCGATCACCCCGGGTCGACCTTTTTGGGGACAAAACCGCGTGAAGGTGGGTGCCATCCGACCGTCGGCCGGTTCCGACTGGAACTGGGCTACCGGCGGCGTCTCACGGGGCCTCGCGCGGTTGCCGCGCGTCAAGCCTGCCGCACCTCAAGCCTGCCGCACATCCTTGAGCGCGCGCAGCAGTTCGCGATGGATCGCCTCGTTGCCCGCCACGATGCCTCCGGTCTTCGATCATGTCTTCGCGTCCGTCGAGATCGGTGATGTAGCCGCCGGCCTCGCGCACCAGCGCGATGCCGGCGGCCATGTCCCAGGGCGAGAGGCCGCGCTCCCAGTAGCCGTCGAGACGGCCGGCGGCGACCCAGGCGAGATCGAGCGCGGCCGCTCCGAAGCGGCGCAGGCCGGCAACCTTGTCCTGGACGGCGAGGTGCTCGCGGCGCGTGAGCTCTCCATCGCCACGGCTGGGATGCGGCAGCGCGCAGGCGATAACCGCCTCGGCGAGGCGGTTACGGGCCGCCACCCGCAGCCGCTGATCGTTGAGGAAGGCACCCTTGCCGCGCTCGGCGGTGAACAACTCGTCGTTGGCGGGATTGTAGACGACGCCGGCGATGATGGTCCCTTCGCGCTCGAGCGCGATCGAGATCGCAAAGTGAGGGATGCCGTGCAGGAAGTTCAAGGTGCCGTCGAGCGGATCGACGATCCAGCGGTGCGTCCTGTCGCTGCCCTCGCGCGCACCGCCTTCCTCGCCGAGGAAGCCGTAGCCGGGGCGTGCCTGCTCGAGCTCCTCGCGCAGGATTTCCTCGGTCCGCCGGTCGGCGGCGGTGACGAAATTGGCTGGCCCCTTGAGCGAGACCTGCAGGTGCTCGACCTCGCCGAAATCGCGCTTGAGCGTGCGGCTCGCCTTGCGGGCGGCCTTGATCATGACGTTGAGAAGAGCGGAACGGAGCATGGCGGGTTGCGCGGCCAGGGGTTCGGTGATCATTCGCGAAGGCGTGATCCGATCATCTGCGCTTCATCGCAGCGAGGGATTGCGCGCGATCTGTCGGAAGCCCGTCGGCGCGGGCATGACGGTATCGGGTGGGGTCTGCCTGCGCAGACGGGTCACGTCAAGAGCGTGACTCGCGCATCTCCTTGATCGCGTCGAGCCAGGGCTTGGCCGCCTTCTCGCCGGCCGCGCGCACGTCCGGCGTCTGCTTCTCCACGAACGCGTCGAGCGGAATGTCGCTCACGCCGCCGGCCTTGGCGATGATGTGCCATTTGATCGCCTGCACCGGATTGGCCTGCAGGCCGCGCCCGATCGCAAGAATGTTGGCGAGACGGTTTTGCGCGATCGGATTGCCCTTGCGGGCCGCCTTCGCCAGCAGCGTCGCCGCCAGCCGCTCGTTCCGGGCCACCCCGATTCCATTGAACAGCGCGATGGCATATTCGACCTGGGCCTCGGTGTGGTCGGCGAGCGAAGCGGCGGCCAGGAGCCGTGCCGCTTCGAACAAATCCTTGGGCACGCCGCGGCCTTCCTTGTAGAGGGTCGCCAGCGCGTATTGCGCTTCCGGGTTTCCGAGCTGCGCGGCGGCGCGGAACAGCTCGGCCGCGCGGGCGAAGTCCTGCGGGAACAGTTGGCCCTCGAGGTACAGCAGGCCGAGATCATAGGCGGCCACGACGTGCCCGAGCTTGGCGGCGGCGGCGAGCAGCTTCGCTCCCTCCTCGCGATTGCCGGCACGCCCGCTCAGGTACAGCATGGCGAGAGCGAACATGGCTTCGCGATCGCCGCGGTCGGCAGCCAGCCGGTACCAGTCGGCCGCTTTCTTGTCGTCGTGCTCGACGCCCAGCCCGTTGGCATAGAGCTCGCCGAGCAGCGTCATGGACTTGACGTCCTTTTGCTCGTTCACCCGGCGGGTCGCGATCGAAAAGGCGGTGATGTAGTAGCCGCGCTGGAACGCGCCGTAGGCCATGTCGGGCTCGCGCCGGGGGCGGCCGCTGCCGG
The DNA here is from genome assembly GCA_963821505.1 of uncultured Alphaproteobacteria bacterium. GTDB lineage: Bacteria > Pseudomonadota > Alphaproteobacteria > Rhizobiales > Xanthobacteraceae > VAZQ01. The sequence continues at coordinate 35,009 of CAWGEH010000003.1, read as the reverse complement.
CGGGGCGGCCGCGGCGGGTAGCTCCTGGCTCGGCGCCGGCTTGCGCGGCGCCGGGTTGGCTGCAGGCTTGGCTGCGGGCGGCGGTGTCGGTTGCGCTGCGGACGGCCCGAGCGTTTGCGCCGCGGCGGCCGTCAGCCCCGCCGACAAGGCCGCCGCCAGAATGGCAGCTGCGGCGTGCCGCGCGGACGTCATGCGACCGTCTCCGCGACCGCAAGCCGTCGCGCCGCGTCGGCCAGCGCCACGGCGCAGCCGCGTCGGTCGGCGAAGACGCAATCGCCGACCGCGACGAAGTCGGCGCCGGCGGCCGCGAGCGGCTCCACCTCGTCGAGCGAGGCGGCAAATCCGACGCACGGGATATCGAACAGCTCCGCCCACCAGGCCACGCGCTGCGCGACTGCATCAAACGACGGCCGGCGTCCGGTCTCGTCCGGCTCTCCGAACATGACGTAGTCGGCGCCGGCTTCGGCCGCGAGCATGGCATCATGCCGGGTCGCGAGCCTGCCGCAGCCGGCGATGCGGTCGGGCTTGAGCGTCGCGAGCGCCGCCCGCAGCGCTTCGATGCCGCCGAGATGGGCGCCATCGGCGCCGGCGCGCGCCGCCAGCTCGGGATCGCCATCGAGCAGCAGCGCCGCGCCCTTGTTCTGCACCGCCGGCGCCAACGCCTTGGCGTGCTTGACCCGAGTGCGTTCATCGCTCTGCGGCAGGCGCAGCAGCACGGCGGCGACGTCGGCCGCGCCCAGCCCTGCGGCAAGCTGGTCGGCGAGCCCGGCAGGATCCTGCGGGGTCACGAGATAGAGGCGCGGGATCGAGCGCCTCGCTTCGGCTGGTTGTCTTCGGGACGCCATGGAGGTCGATTGCCTCCGCAATCGGGCGGTTTGGGGGCGTTTATACAAGCTCAACCCTACGAGAGGGTAAAGGCGGGTGTCGGCCGGGGGCAACGCGGGCGGGCGGCAGTCGCCCGCCGCGAATCGGTTCACTGCCAGGCGCGGCGAAGCGGCTATTGCGAGCCGGCCAATCCCAGCTGCCGTACGAGCGCCCCCCACTTGTCGGTCTCCGCCTTGATGTAAAGCTGAATGCCTTCGACCGACGGGGATTTGTGCGGGATCAGGCCGATAGCCATGATCTTCTGCTGCATCTCGGGGCTGGCCATGATCACTTTCATCTCGCCGTGCAGCTTGTCCACGATCTCTCGCGGCGTATCGTGGCGGGCAAAGATCACGTGCCAGGAAACCGCTTCCAGGTTCGGCATCCCGACTGCTTCCGCGAGCGGCGGAACGTCCGGCAGGGTGGGAAAACGCGTCGCCGATGTGACCGCGAGCGCGCGCAGCTTTCCGTCCCTGATGAGCGGCAACGAGGCGCCCGCCTCGGCGACCGACGCGGCCACGTGGCCGGCAGCGACATCCGCGATGGATTGCGGACTGTTCCGGTACGGCACGTGGGCCATGTCGAACCCGAACTTCTGCTTCAGCAGTTCCGCGGTCAGGTGGGGCGCCCCGCCGATGCCCGAGGAGCTGTAGCTGAGCTGGCCCGGTCGCTCCTTGGCATATTTGATGAACTCGGAAACGGAGCGGACCGGCAGCGACGGGTCGACGACGAACACGAACGGCGATTTCACGTAATGCGAGATCGGGACGAAATCGGTAAGCGGCTCGAACGGCCGATGCTTGAACAGCGTCGGTCTGATCGCCATGACCGCGCTGGTTGCGACCGCGAGCGTATAGCCGTCGGGCGAACCCTTGGCGATGGCCTCGCCGGCGACCACCCCGGCGCCGCCCGGGCGATTGTCGATGACGACGGGCTGGCCGAGACGTTGCGAGAGCTTCTCGCCGTAGAGGCGCACCAGCGTGTCCATCCCGGTGCCAGGGGCCAGCGACACGATGATGGTTATGGGCCGGCTCGGATAGGTGTCGGCGCGAGCCTGTTGATCTGGCTGCAACGCGGCAAGCATCAGCGCGAGCACAAGCGCGCCGCTGCGGGTGAGCGACCATGACATTGCTTTTCCTCCCTGTTCTCTTTTCCCCCGTGAAATGGCGCTCGTTCTTGGCGGCGAGCGATCCCGACCGCAGCGGGGGATGGCACGCGTGCTCTATCCTGCCTCCATCTGATCCGATCAAGCAATGCGCGCGCGAGCGTGGCCCCCGACCAGGTCGACGAGCACCTCGAATTGGTCCGGCGATGGACGGGGGCAGCTCGATGGCGTGACCGCGACGAGCTTGCATGCGCTGACGATCGACCAAAGGTGGCAGTGTCAGGCCGGAGCTCGCTGGCGGGTCTTTCCGCCACGATCCCGCTGCCTGCGTGACGCTCCTCCGCTGCCAATTCGTGCCCCGCGGCGCAGCAGCACCACGCGCGTCGGGGGTCGCGGAGGTCGGCGCTGATGAGAGAGCCCACGCGGGTCTTGGAGCGAAGTCGCGTCGGATGGAATCGCGATCTCGCTCCGAGGATTCGTTCGGGTCGCGCAGCTTATCCGAGAAGTCTGCAACTTTTTCGGATCGCGCTTTACGCCGCCTTCTTCTCCAAATCCTGCTTCCATTGGCCGCGCGTGGCGAGGCTGTTCATCATGGCGCGGTGGGTGAACGCGCGCTGCGCGGCAGCGACGTTTTCGCTCCTCCCGGCCCAGGCTTTCTGCGGCGCCGCCTGCAACGCGCGGCCGTAGCTGAAGGTGAGCCGCCAGGGCAGGCCGCCGATCCGGTTCATGGCGTCGAGATGCGCGGTCGCCTCCTCGTCGGACTGCCCGCCGGAAAGGAAGGCAATGCCGGGCACGGCGGCGGGCACGCAGGCTTTGAGCACCCTCACGGTTTTCTCCGCCACTTCGTCGACGCTGGCGCGATTTTTCGCCTGCTTGCCGGCGATCACCATGTTGGGCTTGAGGACCATGCCTTCGAGCGCGACCTTCTGGTAGTAGAGCTGCTCGAACACCGTCTTGAGCAGCCACTCCGTGACCATGCAGCAGCTGTCGGCGTCGTGATCCCCGTCCATCAGCACTTCCGGCTCGACGATCGGAACGATGCCTTCCTCCTGACAGAGCGCGGCATAGCGCGCCAGCGCATGCGCGTTGGTCATGATCGCGTCGTAGCTCGGGATCTTGGGGCCGATGTCGATCACGGCGCGCCACTTGGCGAACTTGGCGCCGAGCCCGCGATATTCGGCGAGGCGCTCGCGCAGCCCATCGAGCCCCTCCGTGATCACTTCCCCCGGACAGAACGGGAGCGGCTTCGTGCCCTTGTCGACCTTGATGCCCGGGATCGCGCCCGACTTCTCGATCACCTTGACCAGAGGGGTGCCGTCCTTGGCGTTCTGGCGGATGGTCTCGTCGTAGAGGATGACACCTGAAATGTATTTCGACATCGCCTCTCCCGAGCGAAACAGCAGCTCGCGGTAATCGCGGCGATTGTCGGGCGTCGATTCCGCCCCGATCGCGTCGAAGCGCTTCTTGATGGTGCCCGATGATTCATCGGCGGCGAGAATGCCGCGGCCCGGCGCGACCATGGCCTCGGCGACCTTGTTCAGCTCAGCGAGGTTCATTGCAGCCTCCGTCGTTTCTTCAACCTGGGTTGCAGGATTTTGCCGTCTCTTCACGCCGATGCAAAGGGTGCAAAGGGGTGGATGGCTTCACGCTTGGTATCACCGTGATCGCGCCGTCATCTGACCCGCAGCACCTCGACCCCCGGCAGGGCCTTGCCCTCCAGCCATTCAAGGAATGCGCCGCCGGCGGTCGAGACATAGGTCAACCGTTCGGCCACCCCCGCGGCATTGAGCGCCGCCACCGTGTCGCCGCCTCCCGCGACCGTTACAAGCTTTCCGGCGGCCGTGAGTTCCGCCGCGGCCTCGGCGACCTCGACCGTCCCGGTGTCGAACGGTTCGAGCTCGAAGGCGCCGAACGGTCCGTTCCAGACCAGCGTCTTCACCCGGGCCAGCACGGAGCAGACGTGCTCGATGCTGCGCGGACCGATGTCCAGGATCATCTCGTCGGGGCCCACGCCGTCCACGGCGACCACGCGCGAGGGCGCGTTTGCTGCGAACGTCTTGGCCACCACCGCATCGACCGGCAGCACGATCTCGCGGCCCGTGGCCTTCGCCTTGGCCATGATCTCGCGCGCCGTTGGCAAGAGGTCGTGCTCGCACAGCGATTTACCCACGGAATGTCCCAGCGCCGCCAGAAAGGTATTGGCCATGCCGCCGCCGATGGCGAGAATGTCCACCTTGGCGAGCAGGTTGCCCAGGAGGTCGAGCTTGGTCGACACCTTGGCTCCGCCCACGATCGCCGCGAGCGGGCGGGTCGGCGTCTCCAACACTTTGGTGAGCGCGTCGAGCTCGTCCTGCATGGTGCGGCCGGCATAGGTGGGAAGCTTCCGGCCGATGCCCTCGACCGAGGCGTGGGCGCGGTGCGCCACCGAGAACGCGTCGTTGACGAAGATGTCGCCGAGCGCGGCCAGCTGCTCGACGAAAGCGGGGTCATTGCGCTCCTCGCCCGGGTGGAACCGGGTATTCTCCAGGCACAGGATGTCGCCCGGTTTCATGGCGTTCACGGCCGCCAAGGCCCGTGGGCCGACGCAATCATCGGCGAAGGCGACGGGGCGATCGAGGACCTTCGCGATCGCCGGGGCAAAGAGCCTGAGTGATTGCGTCGGATCCGGCCCCTTCGGGCGCCCGAAATGGGACATGAGGATCACCTTGCCGCCCCTGTCGGCGATTTCCCGGATGGTCGGCGCTACGCGCTCGATGCGCGTCGTGTCCGCGACCTTGCCGTTCACGACCGGCACGTTGAGATCGACGCGCACGAGCACGCGTTTGCCCTTGATGTCGGCATCATCGAGCGTGTGGAACATGGTTATCGGCCCGCGCGCGAGGTGAGCACCAAGGCGTTGCCGTCGCGTACCTGGTACCTGACGGGAACCGAGACCACTGCAACGGAAAGATCGCTCATTGCCGGCGGAGTCAGATCAGCTTGCCCATCGCAACCGCGGTATCGACCATGCGGTTGGAGAAGCCCCATTCGTTATCGTACCACGACATCACCCGCACTAGCGTGCCGTCCATCACCTTGGTCTGGTCGATGGCGAATATGGACGAGTGCGCATCGTGATTGAAATCGCTGGAGACATTGGGCGCCTCGGTGTAGCCGAGGATGCCCTTGAGCTGCTGGTCGGCGGCGCGCTTGACCGCGCCGTTGATCTCGTCCTTGCTGGTCGCGCGCTTGGCGACGAACTTGAAGTCGATCACCGATACGTTCGGCGTCGGCACGCGGATGGCGACGCCGTCGAGCTTGCCGTGAAGCTCCGGCAGCACCAGCCCGACGGCCTTGGCGGCACCGGTCGAGGTCGGGATCATGTTGAGCGCCGCCGCGCGCGCGCGGTAGAGGTCCTTGTGCACCTGGTCGAGCGAGGGCTGGTCGTTGGTGTAGGAATGCACCGTCGTCATGAAGCCCTTGTCGATGCCGACGGCGTCGTTGAGCACCTTGGCGACCGGCGCGAGACAGTTGGTGGTGCACGAGGCGTTGGAGACGACCTTGTGGTCCTTGGTGAGCTTGTCGTGATTGACGCCGTAGACCACCGTCAGGTCGGCGCCGTCGGCGGGTGCCGAGATGATGACGCGCTTGGCGCCGGCGGTGAGGTGCGCGGTGGCCTTGTCCTTCGAGGTGAAGATGCCGGTGCACTCGAGCGCGATGTCGACCCCGAGCTCCCTCCACGGCAGCGTCGCCGGGTCCCTGATGGCGGTGACCTTGATCATGCCGTTGCCGACGCTGATCGCGTCGCCCGCGACCTTCACCTCGCCGGGAAAGCGGCCGTGCACGGAATCAAAGCGCAGGAGATGCGCATTGGTCTCGACCGGCGCGAGATCGTTGATGGCGACGACCTCGATGTCCGTGCGCTCTGCCTCGGCGATGGCGCGCAGCACGTTGCGGCCGATGCGGCCAAACCCGTTGATGGCGACACGAACAGACATTCCCGGCTCCTTCGCTCCCCTTCACCGCTCGCCTTTCCTGGCGGCATACACATTATCCGATCGCACGCGCGGCGGCGTTAAATCCTCCCCAATTTGGCCAATGCCGCTTCGGCGACCTGCTCCGGTGTGATGCCGAAGTGCTTGTAGAGATCCTTGTAGGGAGCGCTCGCCCCGAACGTCGTCATGCCGACGAAGGCGCCCTCCGAGCCGATGATTTCGTCCCAGCCTTGGCGTATCGCGGCCTCGACCGCGATGTTGACCCTGGCCCGGCCGAGGATCTTCGCCCGCTCGCCGGCGGGAAGGGCGCGCAAGAGCTCGAAGCAGGGCACCGAGACCACGCGCGCCGAGACGCCGCGCTGGCGTAGCAATTTGCCCGCCGCGACCGCGACCGCGACTTCCGATCCTGTTGCGAACAACGAAACGTCGGCGGCCGTCTCGGCGGAAACGATCTCATAGGCCCCGGCGGCGCAGCGGTTCGTCTCCTCGAGCCCGAGTCGCAACTGCGGCAGGTTCTGCCGGGTGAGTGCGAGAACACTCGGGGCTTTCGCGCTCTCGAGCGCCAGCTGCCAGCATTCGACGGTCTCGACCGCGTCGCACGGACGGAACACGCGGAGATTCGGGATCGCGCGCAACGCGGCGAGATGCTCGACCGGCTGGTGGGTCGGGCCGTCCTCGCCGAGCCCGATCGAGTCGTGGGTCATCACGTAAATGACGCGTTCGCCCGCGAGCGCCGCGAGCCGGATCGCCGGCCGGCAATAGTCGGAAAAGACGAGGAATGTGCCGGAATAGGGAATGATGCCGCCGTGCAGCGCCATGCCGTTCATGGCCGCGGCCATGCCGTGCTCGCGCACGCCGTAGTGGATGAATCGTCCGGCATAGTCGGCGGCGGAGAAGACCGCCATGCCCTTGGGCTTGGTGTTGTTGGAGCCGGTGAGGTCGGCGGAGCCGCCGATCATCTCCGGCACCGCCGCGGTCAGCGTTTCCAGCGCCGTCTCGGATGCTGCGCGAGTCGCAACCTCCTTCGGCGTGGCGGCCAGCTTCTCCTTCACTGAACGCACCGCTGCGGCGAGCTTGTCCTGCGGCAGCTCGCCGCGAATGCGGCGCTCGAATTCCGCACGGCGCCCCGCCGGAACGGCTTTGAAACGCTCGGTCCAGGCCTGATGGGCCGCGCTGCGTGCAAGGGCGGCGCTGCGCCACATCTCGAGTACATCCGGCGGAATAACGAAGGCGGGTTCCGCCCAGCCGAGTCGTTCACGCGCGCCTTTGATTTCGTCGGCGCCGAGCGGCGAACCGTGGGACTTCTCGGTGCCGGCCTTGCTCGGCGCGCCGAAGCCGATGGTGGTGCGGCAGGCGATCAGCGACGGTCGCTCGCTCGCTTGCGCGAGCTCGATCGCCTTGGCGATCGCCTCGGGATCGTGCCCGTCGATGCGTGCCGCGGCCCAGCCGGCGGCCTCGAAGCGCTTCACCTGATCGACCGAATTGGCCAGCGAGAGCGGGCCGTCGATGGAAATGCCGTTATCGTCGAACAACACGATCAGCTTGTTGAGCCTGAGATGCCCGGCGAGCGCGATCGCCTCCTGGCTGATACCCTCCATGAGATCGCCGTCGGAGGCGAGCGCGTATGTATGATGGTCCACGAGCTCCGCCCCGAACGCGGCGGCAAGGTGGCGTTCGGCGATCGCCATGCCGACCGCGTTACCGAGGCCCTGGCCGAGCGGGCCGGTCGTCGTCTCCACCCCCGGCGTCACGAAATTCTCGGGATGGCCGGGCGTCAGCGAGCCAAGTTGGCGGAAGCGCTTGATCTCCTCGATCGTCATCTGCTCGTAGCCGAGGAGATGGAGCAGCGCGTAGACCAGCATCGAGCCGTGGCCGGCCGAAAGCACGAAACGGTCGCGGTCGGGCCAGGCGGGATCGGAGGGATCGAACTTCAGGAACCGGGTGAACAGCACGGTCGCAACGTCGGCCGCTCCCATCGGGAGACCGGGATGGCCGGATTTCGCCTGTTCGACCGCGTCCATGGCGAGCGCGCGGATGGCATTCGCCATGCGCTCGTGGTGGGCACGCGTCCGAGGGACGTGCTCGCCGCGGTGGTGGGCGGTCGTTTGCGCGGCAGAGACCGCCGTTGCAGCTAGGAGGGATTTCGGGCTGGTCATGGCTGGGCCACAAGCGGTTGCTCGCGCGAGGCTCTAGCACGCGGACAAAGGGAGTCAAAGAATGCCTGCATGCGCGGCGCTCGCGATTCACAGGGGCTGGGCGAAGTTCCGGCCGAACGTTGACGGGACGCCGTCGCGCAACGTAGGGTTCTGTCTCTAACCGCTTGCCGACGCAAAAGATTTTCGCGGCCACAAGGCTGACGAATCCGGGGGATAGCGGCCGAGCCAGGGGATTTGCCGAGAATGAGCGAGCCCAGCGCCATCGACGCGGCCAGCAAACGTCTTGCGCTTGCGCTCGACGCGTTGGCGGCTGCGGTCGAGCGGCGGCGCGAAGCCGACCGCGGCGAGGAGACGCTGGACGCCCAGCTGCACGCGCTCGGGACCGACCGCTCGCGGCTCGCCTGCGAGCTCGATGCCGCCACCGCCCGTGCGCGGGCGCTGGAAACCACCAATCGCGAGGTCGCGCAGCGGCTCGATGCCGCCATCGACACCATCCGCTCCGTACTCGCGGCCAGCGAGCGCTGAGCGGCCTTAAAGCGGGCGCAATGCCATGCCGCAGGTCAATGTCACGATTAACGGCCGCCAGTTCCGCATGGCTTGCGAGGACGGCGAAGAGGCGCGCCTGATGCGTCTGGCGGAGGATCTCGACGCCCGCATCGTGCGGCTGCGCGGGCGCTTCGGCGAGATCGGAGATACGCGGCTCACCGTCATGGCCGCGCTGACGCTCGCTGACGAACTGTCGGAAGTGAAGGAAAAGCTGCAGCGCCTGGAGCCGGAGTTCGCGGCGCTGCAGGACGCGAGCGTCGTATCGTCCGACCGTGCCCAGGCGACGCAGGCGGCGGTCGTGGCCGCGCTCAACGCGGCGGCCGAGCGCATCGAGACCATTACCAAGCGGCTCAACCAGACGGTCCCCGACGGCGGCGTGCCGATGGGGTGAGGACTGACAGCGCGGGTGGCGCGAGGACCGCATCCGCACTACATTGGTCGCGCGGGGCTGCGAGGTGCGTGAGGAGCCATATCCCCGGGGCCTTATCGATCCTCAAGGGAGCTGTCCCTGACCGGGCTCGTGGGCTCGGACACACGGCGCCCACCTACTTTCGTAGGGAACCCGGGATCGACGCTCCAACGGCCATCGCGGCTCCGCGCTTCTATTCTCACCTCTTGTCCCGGGCGCTGTGCTCAATGCGCTCGCGTTCTACTGCATCCGCGACATGAGTTTGCCCGGTCGATGGTTCCCTCCACGTCAGTCGAAATTCTGAAAGCTGCCGTCCGTCGCGACGCCCGTGCGCGCCGCGAGGCGCTGCCCGCCCAGATTCGCGCAGAGGCGGCCCGGGCCGTCGCGTCGCGACCGTTTCCGGTCGCGGCGCCACCGGGCACGATCGTCTCGGGCTTCATGCCGATGACGAGCGAGATCAATCCCATCCCGCTGATGCGCAAGCTCGCGGATGGCGGCGCGCAACTCGCGTTGCCCGCGGTCGCCGGACGGGGAAAGCCGCTTATCATGCGTGCCTTCGCTTTTGGCGAAACGCTTGCGTCCGGCGTCTGGGGCATCCGCGAGCCGAAGCCCGATGCGCCCGAAGTCTTCCCGGACATCGTGCTCGTGCCGCTTTTGGCGTTCGACCGCAGCGGGCAACGCATCGGCTACGGCGCCGGCTATTACGACATGACGATCGCCGCCTTGCGCGCGCGGAAAAACATCGTTGCCCTCGGCATCGGCTTCGCCGCGCAGGAAATCTTGAGCGTCCCGAACACCCCCCGCGACGCCCGCCTCGATCTCGTGCTAACCGAGCGCGAGGTCATCGACTGTCGGGCCACCTGAGGCATGCGTATCCTGTTCATCGGCGACATCGTGGGCCGCAGCGGGCGTGCCGTGCTGCTCGAGCATCTGCCGGGACTGGTGCGGGACTGGAAGCTCGATTTCGTCGCGATCAACGGCGAGAACGCCGCCGGCGGCTTCGGCATCACCGAAGCGATCTACCAGGAACTCGTCGATGCCGGCGGCGACGCGATCACCGGCGGCAACCATTCCTGGGATCAGAAGGAGGCGCTGGTTTTCATCGAACGGGCGCCGAAGCTGCTTCGCCCGATCAATTATCCCGCCGGCACGCCCGGACGCGGTGTCGCGCTCGTCGACGCCAAGAACGGCGCGCGCGTGCTCATCGTCAACGCCATGGGCCGCATCTTCATGGATCCGCTCGATGACCCGTTCGCCGCGGTCGAGCGCGAACTCGCGGCTTGTCCGCTCAAGCAGGGGGCCGATGCCGTCATCATCGACATTCACGCCGAGGCGACGAGCGAGAAGCAGGCGATGGGGCATTTCTGCGACGGCCGCGCGAGCCTCGTCGTCGGCACCCACACCCATGTGCCGACCGCGGATCATCAAATCCTGCCGCACGGCACCGCGTTCATGTCAGATGTCGGCATGACCGGGGACTACGATTCCGTGATCGGCATGGATAAGGACGAGCCCTTGACGCGCTTCCTGCGCAAGATATCGGGGGCGCGTTTCGAGCCGGCGCTGGGCGAGGCGACGTTGTGCGCGCTGGCGGTCGAGACCGACGACTCGACCGGGCTCGCGCGCCGCGTCGCCGCCGTTCGTCTGGGCGGCCGGCTGGAACAGGCGCGGCCGACGTTCTGGGCATGAGGGCCCGATTATCGCCTGGTCCGCTCGCATGTGGAACACGCGCGCGGGCGCGAACTCCGCCGCGCTTTGGAGTAGTCTTGCCGCGGGCGGACCGCCGTCCGTCCCCAAGCCATAGACATAAAGCCATAAGACATAGGGAGGTGGACGTCATGGGAGACATGTCGTTATCGCGACGTCGCTTGCTCGCTGGGGCGTCGGCGACCGCCGCATGGGGCGTTCTCGGCGGCGCATCCGCGGCGTACGCCAAGGCGCCGATGCTCAACGCGCCGGCGCCGGCCTACTATCGCTTCAAGGTCGGAACCATCGAGGCGACGGTAGTGTCGGACGGACCGCTGTCGATCGGCGATCCGAAAAATACCTTCCGCGGCCCGACCGCGGACGAGATCGGCAGAATGATGAGCGAACATTTCCTGCCGACCAACAACGTCGTGCTCGACCAGAACGCTCTGGTGATCAATACCGGCGACAAGCTCGCTCTGTTCGAGACCGGAATGAGCTCGGTCAAGCGCAACGACGACATGGGGCGGCTGGTGGCCAGCCTCAGGCAGTCCGGCATCGATCCCAACGACATCGATGCCGTCATTCCCACGCATGCGCATATCGATCATGTCGGCGGGATCATGGCGGCGGATGGCGGCCGCAACTTCGCCAACGCGCAGATCTACATCTCGCAGGCCGATCTGGAATTCTGGACCGATGACAGGCGGCTCGGCACCCCGGCCGAAGGCTCCGCGCTCGCAGCCAAGAAGAATCTCATCCCGAACCGGGATCGCATCGTGTTCTACCGGGATGGCCAGGAGGTCATCCCCGGCGTCCAGGCGATGCACACCCCCGGGCACACGGTCGGACATACCAGCTTCGTGGTCAATTCCGGCGGCAAGTCGCTGTTCGTCGTCGGCGACCTCACCCACCATGTGATCCTGGTGGAAAACCCGCGCATGGAGGTCGGCTTCGACACCGATCCCAAGCAGGGCATAGAGACGCGTATCAGGATCATGGACATGCTCGCGAGGCAACGCATGCCGGCGCTGGTCTACCATCTGCCGTGGCCCGGGATCGGTCACTTCGCCAAGCAGGGCGACGGCTTCCGCTATGTCGCGCAGCCGATGCAAATGGTACTGTAGCAGCGCCTTCGTCTCCTTCGATCGGGACGGTTGCGGACTCGCATTCGTCGTGTCTGCGCCGCCGGCATCGTGGCCCGTTGCCCGAGATTGACTGAGAGCGGCTTTGCGGCACAATCCCTGAAAAGCCTGTCGGGAGGAAGAAAGAATGCTCGCCGCAACATTTCGCGCGGTCCTGCGCCCGCCGTCGGCCCTCGCCACACTCCTCTTCCTGCTCTGTGGGCCCGGCTACGGCGAGACACTCGATGAGCTTTATGCCAAGGCCAAGGACGAAAAGTCGCTGGTGATCTACGCTGGCGGGCCGATATCGAATTACGAGCCGCTGGCGAGAGAGTTCGAGGGCAAGTTTCCGGGGCTGACAGTCGCCATCGAAGGCGGTTTCAGCAACGTGCTCAACCAGAAGATCGAGCAGCAGTTCAAGGAGGGCAAGCTCCAAGCCGACATGGTGCTGTTCCAGACCGCGCAGGATTTCGTGCGCTGGAAGGGGCAGGGAAAAATGCTCGCCTTCAAGCCCGAGGGCTTCGACGCCATCGACAAGTCGTTCAAGGACCCCGACGGCGCATTCATCGTCTGGTATGTGGGCATGCTGTCATATGCCTACAACACGCAGCAGCTGCGGCCGGAGAATGCGCCGAAGTCGGGGCTCGATTTCCTCAAGCCCGAATTTCGCGGCAAGATGATCGCCTGCTATCCCCACGACGACGACGCGACGCTCTACCTGTTTCACACCCTCGCGCAGAAATACGGCGGCGACTACATCGACAGATATCTGGCGAATGAGCCCAACTGGGTGCAGGGCCATCTCAGCGTGTCGCGCTCGGTTGCTGCGGGGACGAACCTCGTCACCCTCGATGCCACCACCTCGACCGTCCTCAACCTGAAGAAGGCAGGACAGCCGATCGAGTTCGTGTTCTCGCAGATCGACCCGATCCCGATCTATTACTCGACCGCCGGCATCTTCAAGGATGCGCCGCACCCCAACGTCGCGAAGCTCTATCTGAGCTGGGTGCTGGCGCGCGAGCAGCAGCGCCGCATCGGAACGTTCTCTTCGCGCGGCGACGTGCCGCCGCCGGCGGGACTCAAGCCGCTGTTCGCCCATCAAGTGGCCAACGGCTACCGGGACTTCGTGACCGACGATCGGCTGATCGCCGATCTCCGCAAGCGGTTCGAAGCCGCCGTCGGCCCGATCCGCAATACCGGCGGCGTTCGCTGAGCGCGAGATACGGACGGCCGGGATTGCGGCCGCCAACCGCTTCTGGATATTCTCCAGGGTGCGTCCTATAACGCGCTCATATCAATCCATTATCCGTGGCTCGCCGATCGCGCCCGATCTTGCGCGGAGCGGGCCGTCGAGGAGCAAGCCATGGCCGGCCATTCCCAGTTCAAGAACATCATGCACCGCAAGGGGCGGCAGGATAAGGTCAAGTCCAAGCTGTTCGGAAAGCTGGCGCGCGAAATTACCGTCTCGGCCAAGCTGGGATTGCCCGACCCCGCCATGAATCCGCGCCTGCGCGCGGCGATGCTGGCGGCGCGCGCGGAGAACATGCCCAAGGACAATATAGATCGCGCCATCAAGAAGGCTGCCGGCGGTGACGCGGAGAGCTATGACGAGATCCGTTACGAGGGCTATGGGCCGGGCGGAGTTGCCGTCATCGTCGAGGTCCTGACCGACAATCGCAACCGCACCGCGGGCGAGGTGCGCGCGACCTTCGCCAAGTCCGGCGGCAATCTCGCCGAGACCGGCGCGGTCTCCTTCATGTTCGACCATGTCGGCGTGGTCGAATACGACGCCAAGGTCGCGAGTGCCGATGCCATGTTGGAGGCGGCGATCGACGCCGGCGCCGAGGACGTCGTATCGAACGAGAGTGGGCACGAAATCTACACCGCGCAGGATTCTTTGCGCGACGTCGCGAAGGCGCTGGAGGCGAAATTCGGCGAGCCGCGCAAGGCGGCGTTGGTGTGGAGGCCGCAAAACACCGTGCCGGTGAGCGACGAGCAGGGGGAGAAGTTGTTCAAGCTGATCGAGACGCTCAACGAACACGACGACGTGCAGAGCGTCTACGCCAATTTCGAGGTCTCGGACGCGCTGATGCAGAAGCTGAGTGCCTAAAGCATGATCCCGAAAAGTTGCAGACTTTTCGGATAAGATCATGCGACCAAACAAATGCTTAGAGCGAAATCGCAATTCAATGTGAAGCGATTTCGCTCTAGCCCGCCCGGCCGCCGCCGGGCCGGCGGGCGCAGGTATCATCGTGGTGGGCGGCCACCCTGGGCGCGGTCCCTTTCGGGCGCAAGCATCGCCTGCCAGCGGAGGAGCGGGGAGGGGAGGGACCCCTGCCGCAGGTCCCGCGGAGCGATCCGGTCTCCGGGACAATCCCCTCATGCGGGAAAGAGCGTCGGGGCGGAAAGCGCCTACGACCGGCCTAGGCTGTCGCAGCCGGTGGGGCTATCAACGGGCAATCATGCGCCGCCCGATTCGCATTCTCGGCATCGACCCCGGCCTGCGCCGCACCGGCTGGGGCGTGGTGGCGATCGAGGGCAACCGCCTCAGCTTCCTCGCCTGCGGCTCGCTTGCGACCGACGACAAAGCGGGGCTCGCGATGCGGCTGCTCGCCATCCACGACGGCTTGCGGCGGGTGGTCGAGGAGCATGCGCCGGACGAAGCGGCGGTCGAGGCAACCTTCGTCAACAAGGACGCCTCCGCCACGCTCAAGCTCGGGCAGGCGCGCGGCATCGCCATGCTGGTGCCGGCGATCGCCGGCCTGCCCGTCGCCGAATACGCGCCGAATCTGGTGAAAAAGACCATCGTCGGAGCCGGTCATTGCGAGAAGGCGCAGATCCGCATGATGATCGGCATGCTGTTGCCGAAGGCCGATCCGCGCTCGGATGACGCGGCCGACGCGCTCGCGATCGCGGTGTGCCATGCACATCATCGCCAGAGCGCGCTGCTCAAGGTGGCGGCGCGATGATCGGCAAGCTCAAGGGCCTCATCGACAGCTACGGCGAGGATTTCATCGTCCTCGACGTCAACGGCGTCGGCTATCTCGTGCATTGCTCCGCCCGCACCTTGCAGGAATTGCCCGGCAGCGGCGAGCCTGCAACGCTGTCGATCGAAACCTACGTGCGCGAGGATCAGATCAAGCTATTCGGCTTTCTCACCGACGTAGAACGCGAATGGTTCCGCCTGTTGCAAACCGTCCAGGGCGTGGGCGCCAAAGTCGCGCTCTCCGTGCTCGGGACGCTCAAGCCCGCCGATCTCGCCTCCGCCATCGCCATGCGCGACAAGGCCATGGTCGCGCGCACGCCCGGCGTGGGACCCAAGGTCGCCGAGCGCATCGTCACGGAATTGAAGGACAAGGCGCCGGCTTATGTCGACATCGATCCAGCGGTGATCCGGCTCTCCGGCGCGGTGGAGGACAGGCGCGCGCCGCAGCCGGTCGCGGACGCGGTCTCGGCGCTGGTCAATCTCGGCTATGGTCAGCCGCAAGCCGCGGCCGCCATCGCCGCCGCCGCGCGCAACGCGGGCGAGGGCGCCGATACGGCGAGGTTGATCCGTCTCGGACTGAAGGAGCTTGCGAAGTGATGAAGACGGACATTGTTCGATGCTGAGTGAGCGCGACCAGGAGTTGATCGCCGCCGCGAGCGAAGCGATCAAACGGCGCTATCGCAACGACTGGCAGGAGGTCGGTGCCGCGCTGCGCACGCGCGATGGACGCATCTATGCCGGCGTCAATCTCGACGCTTATTTGGGGCGCATGGCGGTGTGTGCCGAGGCGGTGGCGCTCGGTAAGGCCGTGACCGAGCACGGCGAGACCGGAATCGAGACCATCGTGGCGGTACGCCATCCCGAGCCCGCCGACAAGGACCAGGCCATCGTGGTGGTGTCGCCGTGCGGGAGCTGCCGCGAGCTGATCTGGGACTATGATCGCAACGCCCGCGTCATCGTGCCCGGCGCCAACGGCCCCGTCATCGCCGGCATCGGCGAGTTGCTGCCGAACAAGTACAGCCGGGAGCGCACGCTGTGAGGGTATGTCATTGATCTCGACCCCGCGCCGCCTGGTGACGGCCGAACGCCGCGAAGAAGACGTCGCGGATTCTTCGCTGCGCCCGCAGCGGCTCGGCGAGTTCATCGGCCAGCAGCAAGCGCGTTCCAATCTTTCGGTATTCATCGAGGCGGCGCGGGCGCGGCGCGAGGCGCTCGACCATGTTCTGTTCGTCGGCCCGCCCGGCCTCGGCAAGACCACGCTGGCACAGATCGTCGCGCGCGAGCTCGGCGTGAATTTCCGCGCAACGTCGGGACCGGTGATCGCCAAGGCCGGCGATCTCGCGGCGCTGCTCACCAATCTCGAAGAGCGCGACGTCCTCTTCATCGACGAGATCCACCGCCTCAACCCCGCGGTGGAGGAAATTCTCTACCCCGCCATGGAGGATTTCCAGCTCGACCTCATCATCGGCGAAGGGCCGGCCGCGCGTTCGGTCAAGATCGATCTCGCCAAGTTCACGCTGATCGGCGCCACCACGCGCGCGGGCCTCCTCACCAATCCGTTGCGCGACCGCTTCGGCATTCCGGTGCGGCTCAATTTCTATTCCGAACCCGAGCTTGAGGAGATCGTCAACCGCGGCGCGCGCGTGCTCGGCGTCGGGATGACCCCCGATGGCGCGAACGAGATCGCGCGCCGCGCGCGCGGCACGCCGCGCATCGCCGGCCGGCTCCTGCGTCGGGTGCGCGACTTCACGCTGGTCGCGGGCGCCACGACCATCGACCGCGCCGCCGCCGACCGCGCGCTCGTCGAGCTTGAGGTCGATGCCGCCGGGCTCGATGCGATGGACCGGCGTTACCTCACGACGATTGCCGAGAATTACGGCGGCGGACCGGTCGGGATCGAGACCATCGCGGCGGCACTGTCCGAGCCGCGCGACGCCATCGAGGAAATCATCGAGCCGTTCCTGATCCAGAAGGGCCTGGTGCAGCGCACCCCGCGCGGGCGGCTGTTGACCGCGCACGCCTTCCGTCATCTCGGATTGGCCGAGCCCGCGCGCGATCCCGCGCAATTCGGGTTGTTCGGAGAGGGAACGGAGGACTAGTGCCCCGAACCCGAAGTTCGCGCACACCGTGCGGCAAATGCGATCGCGAACTTCGGGTTCAAAAGGGGCACTAGAATCATAGAGTTGCTAGTGGTCCTTGGATTCCGAAGTTCGTGTCTGAACGTGCCGCAAGTGCTGACGAACTTCGGAATCGGACCACTAGGGCGACGACCGGATACGCAACAGGGGATGATGTGAAAGGCGACTGCACGATGCTGACGACCATGGAAGGCGGGTGCCATTGCGGCCGCGTGCGCTTCCGCGTCACGGGTGATCTCGCGTCGGTGGTCGATTGCAATTGCTCGATCTGTAGCAAGAAAGGATTTCTGCACCTGATCGTCCCGCCGGAACGGTTCGAGCTCATCAGCGGCAAGGATGCGCTGACGATCTACGAGTTCAACACCAAGACCGCAAAACACATGTTCTGCAGATATTGCGGCATTCATCCGTTCTACGTGCCGCGCTCCGATCCGGACAAGATCGACATCAACGTGCGCTGCCTCGACGACATCGATCTGGCGCAGCTCTCGCCGCAACCGTTCGACGGAAGGAACTGGGAAAGAGCGTCCGAGACGCGCGCGGCGGGACAATGAACGTTCTCGACGGCGAAATCCGCGGCGGCCGCCACGTCATGTCGGTGCGCGTCTATTACGAGGACACGGATTTTTCCGGCATCGTTTATCATGCCAATTATCTGCGCTTCATGGAGCGCGGCCGTACCAATCATCTGCGCCTCCTGGGCGCCGGCCATCGCCCCCTGTTCGAAGCGGCGCAGCAGGAGGCGCCGGCTTTTGCCTTCGTGGTGCGCTCGATGCAGATCGAATTTCTCAAGTCCGCCCGCATGGATGATGTCTTGGAAGTCACCACGGCGCCGGAAGAGGTGAAGGGCGCTTCGATCATGCTCCACCAGCGAATTACGAGAGACAACGAGATACTGGTCGAGGCGCATGTGCGGGTGGCCTTCGTCTGCGGCGGGCAGGCGCGGCCGATCCCCAAGGCGTTGCGAACCGCCATGCAGGCCGGTCGGGACCTGATCGGCGATTGACCGACGACAACACGGTGGCCGCTGTCGACGGCTCGTCCCGAGTCATGTAAAGGCTCTTTACATGAGCTGGTCCAGGCAAGGCGGACGGTCAGGCCCGCGCGGCTATCACCACGGCAATCTGAAAGAGGCTTTGATCAACGCTGCGCTCGAATTGATCGCGCAAAAGGGGCCCGCCGGCTTCACCTTCGCAGAAGCGGCGCGATGGGCCGGAGTTAGTCCGGCGGCGCCCTACCGGCATTTCCGCGATCGCGACGAGTTGCTGGCCGACGTCGCGCGGCGCGGCTTCGAGCGCTTCGAGGCGGTGCTCACGCGCGCGTGGGACGGTGGCCGTCCCGATCCGTTTGCGGCGCTGGAGCGTATCGGAAAGGCCTATCTTCAATTCGCCAAGAGCGAGCCGGCCTACTACTCCGCCATGTTCGAGGCGGGCATCCCGCCCGAAGCAAGCCCGGAGCTGCGCGAGGCGGGGGAGCGGGCCTTTGCCGTGTTGCGCAACGCCACCGAGCGCCTCATCGCCACCATTCCGGTGCCGCATCGTCCGCCGGTCCTGATGATGGCGCTGCACATCTGGGCCTTGTCGCACGGCATCGCGTCGTTGTTCGGGCGCGGCGACGCGGCCCGCCGCTCGCTTCCGATGGCGCCAGAGGATTTGCTGGAGGCGGCGGTGCTGATCTATCTGCGGGGCTTGGGCTTTACGGTGCCTGCGGCGGGAGATCGTTCCACCCCGGCGTAGCGGCCCCCGGCTTGACAACCTGACGAAAGGCCTCTAGCTATGTAAATGTGATTAACATTCACAGGCGAGGCCCGCATGCCTATCGTTGCAAAGCTCGATGAGTTGGGAAAACCGGCCTGGATCGCGCTGATGATCCTCGGCTTCGTCATCTGGTGGCCGGTTGGTCTTGCCACCCTGGCATTCATCATTGGGAGCGGACGAATGAGTTGCTGGAAAGGCGGCGGTATGGCCCGTTGGCACGGAGCGGCCGACCAGATGCGTCCTGCCGGGACTTGGTGGCAGCCATCGCGCTCGAGCGGCAACCGGGCATTTGACGAATATCGTCAGGAGACCTTGCGGCGCCTCGAAGAGGAGCAGCGCGAATTTCACGACTTTCTTGCCCGCCTGCGCATGGCCAAGGATAAAGCCGAGTTCGATCAATTCATGGCCGAGCGTCGCACGCGCACCGGCCCGTCTCCGGCGCAGCACCCCTCACCGCCGCCTCAGAACTAGATTAGCCGCGTTTCCGTTCCGAACGCTCGGGCCGCCCGCCGTTGGTGGGCGGCCCGTTTGCGCTTGGGGAGGGCAGCGCCGTGCCTGGCGCCATCTCGATCGCACTGTGATTGGGGTGGTGCGGCTGCGAGACGCACGCGACTGCCGCAGGCTGGTAACCGGGCCTTAATCCAATCGGCGCCAGCTAACTAACTCCGCACTGGCGGGTCTCACGCCCTAGTTTGGTCACCTTTCGCGGGGAATCGGTACTTACCGGTGGGGGCCGGGTTTTTCCCGTAATTTCGGGTCTTCGGCGGCGTCGGCGACGTCGCCTGGCATGCCGTTCTCGTCCACGCGATGGCCCTGGTTTGACTGCGGGGACTTGGGGACAGCCGGAAGAATTGGACTGCCGGGAGGAGATGCCATGCCATCGGGCGCGCCGATCTCGATGTGGGACCTGTTCCTGAACGCGGACCTGGTCGTCAAAATCGTGATGATCGGCCTCCTGGTCGCATCGATCGCGGTCTGGGCCATTGCGATCGACAAGTTCATTCTCTATTCGCGCACCCGTCGGGCCATGGACGGCTTCGAGCAGGCGTTCTGGTCCGGCCAGTCGCTGGATGAGCTCTACCGCGCGCTCGCCTCGCGGCCGACCCACTCGATGGCGGCGCTGTTCGTGGCGGCGATGCGGGAATGGAAGCGAAGCGTGGAGAGCCAGCCGCGCTCCTTTGCCGGTCTGCAGACGCGGATCGAAAAGGTCATGGACGTGACCATCCAGCGCGAAATCGCGCGGCTCGAGCGTTACCTCCTGGTCCTTGCCACAGTCGGCTCGGCCGGGCCCTTTATCGGCCTGTTCGGCACCGTTTGGGGCATCATGACAAGCTTTCGGGCCATCGCCGGCCAGCAGACCACCTCGCTGGCCGTGGTCGCCCCCGGCATCGCCGAAGCCCTGTTCGCAACCGCAATCGGCCTCGTCGCCGCCATACCGGCGACTATTTTCTATAACAAGTTCGTCTCCGACGTGAACAAACAGGCCCAGCGCCTGGAGGGGTTCGCCGACGAATTTGCCGCCATCCTGTCGCGGCAGATCGACGAACGGGGATAGGGGTCCGGCATGGCGATGAACGGCGGCACTGCTGCGCTCGCCGGCAGGCGGCGGCACCGTCGCCGCCCGGTCATGTCCGAAATCAACGTGACGCCGATGGTCGACGTCATGCTGGTCCTGCTGATCATTTTCATGGTTTCCGCCCCCCTCTTGACGGTGGGGGTCCCGCTCGATCTGCCGCAGACCCAGGCCAAGAGCCTCGACCAGGACAAGGAGCCGCTGACGGTATCGGTTAACGTGAAGGGCGAGGTCTACCTCCAAAATACCGAAATTGCGCTGGAGGAACTGGTCCCCAAGCTCAAGGCGATCACCGAGGCGCGCGGGGGCGCGGAGGAGCGCATCTTTGTGCGCGGTGATCGGCAGGTCGACTACGGCACGGTGATGAAGGTGATGGGGAGAATATCGGCCGCCGGCTTCCGCCGCGTGGCGCTGGTGACGGAAATCGAGCAGGGGGCGACGCGCTGACGCGCGAGTAGAAGGGGAATGAGGACAGCCTACGCCATATCAGGGGTCGGCCACGCAGCCGTGCTGCTGTGGAGCGTATTTTCGCTCGCGGCCAGGCCGCTTCCGGCCCCGCCGAGCGAGGCCCTGCCGGTCGATATCGTGAGCGTGTCCGAATTCACGCAGATGACGGCGGGCAACAAGAGCGCCCCAAAGGTGGAGACGCAGAAGCCTTTGGTCGAAAAGGTCGCGGAGGCCAACCCGGTCGAGGATCCAACCGCCAAGGTGGTGGAGAAGAAAGAAGTTAAAGCCGCGCGCGACACGGCGCCGCCGGTCCCGGAGTCCAAGCCGCCCGAGAAGACCGAGAAAAAGCAGGCCGAGACCAAGCCCGATGAGATCGCGCAGGCGCTGACGAAGGACGAAGCCAAGAAGCCCGAGCCGAAGACGGCGGACGCCAAGCCCCCGATGCCGCGGAAGAAGCCGGCGCCGCCGGCGCCCAAGTTCGATCCCAAGCAGGTCGAGGCGCTGCTCGACAAGCGCAATGCGACCCGGCTCGCCGCCGCCGGCGATACCCTCAACGATACGACCTCGCTCGGCGTATCGCATGGCGCCGCGGCGCAGATTTCACTGAGCGAGCTTGACGCGTTGCGTCACCGGCTTGCGCAGCTTTGGACCCCGCCAGCCGGAGCGAAAGATCCGAAGGAGTTGGTGGTCGTGTTCAGGATCAAGCTCAGCCCCGACGGTCGCCTTGCCCCCGGGCCGTGGCCGCAATTGGTATCTAGCGGCAATAGCCCGCTCGCCATCGCCGCCCGTGAAAGCGCCGCCCGCGCGCTCAACCGCGGCCAACCTTACGACATGCTCAAGCCCGAACATTACGAGCAATGGAAAGACATCGAGATCACTTTCGATCCGCGCGAAATGTTCGGTGCCCGGTGAACGCCGCCGACGCGCAGAGACGACAAGACCATGATTGAGCGCGCTTCGCTTCCGAACTGGCAAGCATTGAGCCGTCGCCGAGTGGTGATGCTCGGAGCGGGCGCCGCCGTGGGCGCGCTCGCGGGCGTCACCCCGCGACCGGCGGCGGCGGTGCTCAAGCTCGACGTCACGCAGGGCAATGTGCAACCCGTGCCGATCGCGATCCCCGATTTCATCGGAGTCGCAACGCAGGACCCCGCCGCGGGACACAATGTGAGCCAGATCATCGCCTCGAACCTGCAGCGCTCCGGCCTGTTCGCGCCGATCGATCCGGCGGCCTATATCGAGAAAATCTCGACCATCGACACGCTGCCCCGCTTTGCGGACTGGCGCCAGATCAACGCCCAGGCGCTGGTCACCGGCCGCGTCACCCAATCGGACGGCCGGCTCAAAGCCGAGTTCCGGCTGTGGGACGTGTTCGCCGGCCAGCAGCTGCGCGGCGAGCAATACAACACCACCGCCGACAACTGGCGCCGCATCGCTCACATCATCTCGGACGCGGTCTACGAGCGGATCACGGGCGATCAAGGCTATTTCGACAGCCGCATCGTCTTCGTTGACGAATCCGGTCCGAAGGAGCGGCGGATCAAACGGCTGGCGCTGATGGACCAGGACGGCGCCAATGTGCGCTATCTCACCCGCGGCGACGACCTCGTGCTCACGCCGCGTTTCTCGTCCTCGGCCGACACCATCACTTACATGTCCTATAGCCAGGGCGATCCCAAAGTCTATCTCATGAACATCGAGACCGGACAGCGCGAGATCGTGAGCAACTTTCCCGGGATGAGCTTCAGCCCGCGCTTCTCGCCCGACGGCCAGCGCGTGATCTTCAGTCTGCAACGCGGGGGCAATTCCAATCTGTTCGTGATGGACTTGCGCTCGAAAGCCACGACGCGCTTGACCGACACGCAGGTGATCGACACCGCGCCCTCCTATTCGCCCGACGGAACGCGCATCAGCTTCGAGTCCGACCGCGGCGGCAAGCAGCAGATCTATATCATGGCGGCGAACGGCGGGCAGGCGCAACGCATCAGCTTCGGCGAGGGCGCCTACTCGACGCCGGTATGGTCGCCGCGCGGCGACTACATCGCCTTCACCAAGCAGACCGAGAGCAAGTTCGCTATCGGCATCATGCGCGCGGACGGATCGGGCGAGCGGATTCTCACCGAGGGCTATCACAACGAGGGCCCGACCTGGTCGCCAAATGGGCGCGTGATCATGTTCTTCCGCGACCCCGGCGGAAATAGCGGGCCCATGCTCTATACGGTCGATGTGACCGGCCGCAACGAGCAGCCGCTGAAGACGCCGAGCTACGCGTCCGATCCGGCGTGGTCGCCGCTGTTGCAGTAAAGCGACACTCCGCTCCCAATCGTGAAATGGAACTTGCGGAGTCCATAAGGCGCCGCATTCACCGGGCATTAACCACCGCGAGGGGTTTTGGCTTTTCCTAGAATTTGAGCGATCCGGGCAACACCGGAGCAAGGTTGACAAGAACCTTCGCTTAACCACGCACCTGCTAGACCTGCGGCATGTCCGGTAACGAGGCGACGAATGGAGGCACCGGAATGACGAATGTTGCTGTGCGTGTCATCCGCGCTGCCAAGCTCGCCGGCTTTCTGGCCTTGGCGCTGGCCGCGGCCGGCTGTGCGAACCGACCGAACGATCCGCAGGCAGGAGCCGGCAGTGCGCCGCCCGGCAGCCAGCAGGATTTCGTGGTCAATGTCGGCGACCGCGTCTTCTTCGAATCCGATTCGTCGGAACTCACGCCGCAATCGATCGCGACGCTGGAGAAGCAGGCGCAGTGGCTGCAGGTTTACAACCAATATACCTTTACGATCGAAGGCCACGCCGATGAGCGCGGCACGCGCGAATACAACATCGCGCTCGGCGCCCGGCGCGCGCAGACGGTGCGCGATTATCTCGCGTCGCGCGGCGTCCAGGCGCAGCGCATGCGCACGATCTCCTACGGCAAGGAGCGCCCGGTCGCGGTATGCAACGACATTTCGTGCTGGTCGCAGAATCGTCGCGCCGTGACGGTGCTCAATACGAGTTCGTGATCGGAGGAATACGGGGGAAGGGGACAGCCGGCGCCTTCGGGCGCCGGTTGTGTTTTGACGCCGCGAAACCGGGTTCCCCTTTGGATCGCACGATCGTAACCTCGCGCTTGCGAGTGTTGGGTGAGGGATGGGCGTCGGCCGCCTGCTCCGAGCCGACGTCGTTCGAATCGTGAGGTTGAGGTCGCGCGATGACGGTCGCTCAGCCGGCGTGTCGGTATTGTCTTGGCGCGTGCACCGCCGCCGCCCTCGTCGCGACGCTGGCGGCCTGCGGGCAGGACAACCGCTATGTGGCGCCGCCGCCGCCGAAGGTGACCGTGGCGCTCCCGGTTGAGCAGAAGGTCACCCGCTATCTCGAGGCCACGGGTTACGTCGCCGCGGTCAACACCACCAATCTGGTCGCGCGCGTGCAGGGCTTCGTGCAGGCGATCAATTACAAGGACGGGGAAGAGGTGAAGGTAGGCCAGACCCTCTTCACCATCGAGCCGGCACCTTACAAGCTGAAGCTCGAGCAGGCGCAGGCCGCCGAGGCCGGCGCGCAGGCCACGGTGAAACAGACGGAGGTGGACTATGAGCGCCAGACCGACCTGTCGAGCCGCCAGGTCTCCACCAAGGTCGCGCTCGACAATGCCACGGCCAATAAGGACACGGCGGCGGCGAAGTTGAAGCAGGCCGAGGTCGAGACCAAGGAGGCCGCGCTCAACCTCGGCTATACGCAGGTGAAGGCCCCCTTCGACGGGATCGTGACGGCGCGCAAGGTGTCGCTGGGCGAGCTGGTGGGAGCCAATGGCCCGACCCAGCTCGCCACCATCGTGCAGACCAACCCGGTCTATGTGAACTTCACCATCAGCGAGCAGGAAGTTCTCAAGATCCGGGCGGAGATGCGCCGGCTCGGCGTCAGCAAGCAGGAAGTGGCGGCGATTCCGATCGAGGTCGGGCTGCAGAACGACACCGGCTACCCATATCACGGCACGCTCGACTACGTGTCACCCAGTGTCGACTCGGCGACCGGGACGCTCGCCGTGCGCGCCATCATGCAGAACCAGACCGACGTGCTGGTGCCCGGCTATTTCGTGCGCGTGCGCGCCGCGTCGGACGAGCAGAATTCATTGCTGGTGCCGGATGCCGCGCTCGGCAGCGACCAGGGCGGGCGCTACCTCCTGATCGTCAACAAGGACAACGTGAGCAGCGCAAGGTCACGATCGGCCCCAAGGTCGGCGACCTGCGGGCGATCGAAAGCGGGATCGAAAGCGGGGATCGCGTCGTCGTCGCCGGGATCCTGCGAGCGATACCGGGCCAGAAGGTCGACCCGCAGATGCAGACCATCGCAGCGCCGCCCGCGCCCGCCGCCGGCGCCGCCAAGTAGCGGCCGGCGATCATGATCTCGGATTTCTTCATCCGGCGGCCCGTTCTCGCCAATGTGCTCGCCATCCTGATGATGGTGATCGGAATCGTGGCGCTGTTTGCCCTGCCGGTCGCGCAATATCCCGACGTCGTGCCCCCGACCGTGCAGGTCACCACGCGCTATCCCGGCGCCAGCGCCCGCACCGTCATCGACGCCGTCGCCCTGCCGATCGAGCAGCAGGTGAACGGCGTCGAGGGCATGATCTACATGCAGTCCTACAGCGCCGCCGACGGCAGCTACACGCTGACGGTGACGTTCAAGATCGGCGTCGATCTCAACGTCGCGCAAATCCTCGTGCAGAACCGGGTCTCGAGCGCGCTGTCGTCGCTGCCGCAGGCGGTGCAGGCACAGGGCGTGGTCGTGCAGAAGAATTCGACGGCGATCCTGCAGATCGTGACGTTGACCTCGCCGGACCAGCGCTACGACAGTCTCTATCTCGCCAATTTCGCGACCATCAAGCTCAAGGACGAGATCGCCCGGTTGCCGGGCGTCGGCAATGTCGTCGTGTTCGGGGCTGGCCAGTATTCGATGCGCATCTGGCTCGATCCCGACAAGATGCGCGCGCGCGGGCTGGTGCCGCAGGACGTGATCCAGGCGCTGCAGCAGCAGAGCGAGCAGGTCACCGCCGGCCAGATCGGCGCGCCGCCCGCGCCCTCGGGCCAATCGTTCCAGTACACGCTCAATGTCGCGGGCAAGCTCAGCGATCCGGCTGAATTCGCGGCGGTGATCGTGAAGACCGGCCAGGCCGGGGAGATCACGCGGGTGCGCGACGTCGCCACCGTCGAACTAGGGGCGCAGACCTACGGTCAGGTCTTCTCGCTCGATGGAAAGCCGTCGGCCGGCCTGGCGGTCTTCCAGGCGCCCGGCGCGAATGCGCTCGACGTGGCCGGCGCGGTGAACAGGAAGATGGCGGCGCTCACGCCGGAGTTCCCTCCCGGGCTCGTATCCTCCATTCCCTTCGACACCACCAAATTCGTGCAGCAGTCCATTCACGAGGTCTACAAGACCCTGTACGAGGCGGCGCTCCTCGTCCTCATCGTGATCCTGGTGTTCCTGCAGGACTGGCGGGCGATGCTGGTGCCGGCAACGACGGTGCCGGTCACCATCATCGGCGCCTTCGCCGCCATGGCCGCGCTCGGCTTCACGGTTAACTTCTCCACCCTGTTCGCGATCGTGCTGGCGATCGGCATCGTGGTGGACGATGCCATCGTGGTGGTCGAGGGCGCGGTCCACAATATCGAGAAGGGCATGTCCGGACGCGAGGCGGCGAGCGCCGCCATGCGCGAGCTGTTCGGGCCGATCATCGGCATCACGCTGGTGCTGATGTCGGTGTTCCTGCCGGCCGCCTTCCTGCCGGGTCTGACCGGGCGCATGTACGCGCAGTTCGCGCTGGTGATCGCCGCCACCGCGCTCATCAGTGCGATCAACGCCGCGACCTTGAAGCCGACGCAAGCCGCGATGTGGCTGCGGCCAGCGGTGCCGCCGGAGCGGCGCAACATCCTCTATCGCGGGTTCAACCGGGCTTACAATGCGACCGAGCATGGCTACACGAGGCTGATCTCGGGCATGGTCAACCACAGCGTGCCGATGGTGCTCCTGGCGCTCCTCCTCATCGGCGTCACCGGTTTCGGGTTCTCGCGCGTTCCCACCGGCTTCCTGCCGATCGAAGACCAGGGCTACATGATCGCGCTGGTGCAGTTGCCCGACGGCGCCTCGCTCGAGCGCACCCAGAAGGTGCTCGACCAGGTCAGCGATGTCAGCCGCAAGACGCCGGGCGTGGCGCAGGTGGTCACCATCGCCGGCGTCTCGCCGCTCGACAACAGCGCGACGCTGTCGAGCGCCGGCGTGGCCTACATCATCCTGAAGGATTGGAGCGAGCGCGGCAAAGGCGAGGACCTGCGGGCGCTGTTCACGGGCCTGAACGCGTCGCTCAGCGCCATCCCCGAGGCCGATATCCTGGTCATGCCGCCGCCTCCGATCCAGGGCGTCGGCAACGATGCCGGCTTCACCATGCAGGTGCAATTGCGCGACGGCAGCTTCGACATGGCCAAGCTGCAAAGCGTGACCAATGCGATCGTGGCCAATGCCAAGACCCAGACCGCCATCCAGCTGGTGCTGGCGTCGTTCCGCTCGAACATTCCGCAATATTCGGTCGAGGTCGACCGGGTGAAGACGCAGGCCATGCACGTCTCCCTCGACCAGGTCTTCGCCGCGCTCGGCGAGCTATCTCGGATCGAGCTACGTCGACCAGTTCAACAAATTCGGCCGCGTGTTCCAGATCTACGTGCAGGGTGACGCGCAGTCGCGGCTGCGGCTCGAGGACATCGAGAACATGTTCGTCCGCAACAGAGACGGGCAGATGGTCCCGCTCGGCACGCTGGTAACGATCATGCCGACCGTAGGCCCTTCGCTCATCAGCCTGTTCAACCTCTATCCGACCGCGACCATCATCGGCCTGCCGGCGGACGGTTTCTCGTCGGGCGAAGTGCTGACGCTGATGGAGGAGATCGCCCGGCGCACGCTCCCGCCGGGCACCGGCTTCGAATGGAGCTCGATGTCCTTCCAGGAGAAGCTGGTCGGCCATCAGATGTACATGGTGTTCGGACTGGCGCTCCTGCTGGTCTATCTCGTGCTCGCTGGCCAGTACGAAAGCTGGTACGCGCCGGTCTCGGTGATCCTGGCGGTGCCGCTCTCGTTCATCGGGCCGGTCGTGGCGCTCTCGGCGCTGAGCAAGAGCGGGCTCAACAACAATCTCTACGTCCAGATCGGGCTCGTTCTGCTGATGGCGCTTTCGGCCAAGAACGCGATCCTGATCGTCGAGTTTGCGCGCGAGCTGCGCGCGCAAGGCAAGGACATCCTGGAGGCGGCGACCGAGGCGGCGCGGGCGCGGTTCCGGCCGATCGTGATGACGTCGCTCGCCTTCATTCTGGGCGTCGTGCCGCTCGTGTTCGCGAGCGGCGCCGGCGCCAGCGCGCGGGCCTCGATCGGCATCACGGTGTTCACCGGAATGATCGCGTCGACCTGCCTCGCGGTGCTGTTCGTGCCGTCGTTTTTCGTGGTGGTGCAGCGCTTCGAGGAGTGGCGCAAGGCGCCCAAGGAGCCCAAGGAGCCCTCGCCGGTGCGTGCACCCGCCGAATAGTCCCCTCGCCGCGGCGGCACGCGGGAGCCCCATCGCAAACGCCTTTGCGGGATTTATTAACGAAGCCTCAGTCACAATTTGGACGCAGGGATTCGTATGGTAATCGAGGGCTCCAACCATACCGATGTACCGATGACACGGTTCGCGCCTCGTGTGACGATGGCATCCGCGCTCGCCCTGATGGTGATGGCGGTGGCGTATCCGGCTTCGTCGCCGGCGGGGGCGCAGGAGAGCGAGCGGCCGTTCGGATTGTTCGACCGTATCTTCAGCGGCAGCGAACGATTCAGTGCAGGCGGTAACGAGCGCGGCGCGACGTCCGCCGGGGGCGACCGCACGGCGCAAATGTCGGACTCCGACCTTGTGCTGCGCCTCGATCGCCTCGAAACCCAGATCAGGCAGCTCACCGGCGTGATCGAGCAGCTGCAGTTCCGCAACCAGCAGCTCGAGGGCCTAGTCCGCCGCATGCAGGAGGACAACGAATACCGGCTGCAGGAGCTGGGTTCGAAGGGCGGCGCGCGCTCGACGGCCCAGCCCCGGCCACACAACCTGCCGCCATCCGGTCCGCTTACCGCGCCTGGCCGCCGCAGCGACGCCTTTGATCCCGCCCAGAATCCGACCGCGCCCGGCTCACCGCACACGCTGGGCTCGGTCAACCCGCCCGGCGGCCAGCCCCTCATTTCGGCGCCCATGTCAGCGCCTATGTCAGCGCCTATGTCAGCGCCTATGTCGCCACCCCTGGCCGCCGATCCGGGTGAGCAGCCGATCGGCGCGCCCGGTGGACGCCCAGCCGGCGCTCCACTCGATCTCGCGACCATGGGTCCCCCGAACGGTCCGCCGCCGGGACAGCCGTTGCGCAATGCGCCGGGCGGCGGCGTAGTCGCCACGCTGCCGCCGTCGCAGACCCCACGCGATGAATACGACCTCGCCTATGGCTATGTGCTGCACAGGGATTACGCGCTCGCCGAGGACGCCTTTCGCAGCTTCTTGAGCAGATATCCCGACGATCGGCTCGCTGGCGACGCGACCTATTGGCTCGGCGAGAGCATGTTCCAGCGCCAGCGCTTCCGCGACGCGGCGGAAGCCTTCCTCAACGTTTCGACCAAATATGAAGCCACCGCCAAGGCGCCCGATGCCCTCCTCCGGCTTGGACAGTCGTTGGCTGCGCTCGGCGAGAAGGAGGCGGCCTGCGCGTCGCTCGGCGAGGTCCTGCGCAAATTTCCCCGCGCATCCGCGGGCGTGAAGCAGGGCGTCGAGCGAGAACAGAAGCGTGCCCACTGCTGACGACGCCGCTCCCGTCTCCGCCGCCGAGGCGAAGACGCTGTTCGATCCGCTTTCCCATGCTTCCGCCCTCGTCCTCGCCGTCTCGGGTGGTCCCGATTCGACGGCGCTGCTCATGCTGGCGGCGCGCTGGCGGCGCGCGCGCAAGAAGGGCCCCAGGCTTCTCGCGGTCACGGTCGACCACGGCTTGCGGCGCGAATCCGCCGCCGAGGCGCGCGCGGTCAAGCGGCTGGCTCGCCGGCTCGGCGTGTCCCATCGCACCTTGCGCTGGCGGGGCGACAAGCCTGCGACCGGATTGCAGCAGGCGGCGCGGGAGGCGCGTTACAGACTGCTGGCGGCTGCCGCCAGGCAGGCGAAGGCCGGCACCATCCTCACCGCACACACCCTCGACGATCAGGCCGAGACCGTGCTCATTCGCATGAGCCGCGGGAGCGGTGTCACCGGGCTGTGCGCCATGGCGCATATGTCGGCTCTGCCGGCGAGCGCGGAGCAGCAGATCGTGCTCGTGCGTCCGCTGCTCGACATCCCCAAAGCACGGCTCATTGCGACACTCGCGCGAGCCAAGATCGCATTCGCCGACGACCCCTCGAACCGGGATCCGCGCTTTACCCGCGTGCGTCTGCGCGAGGTGATGCCGGCGCTCGCGCGCGAGGGGCTCGACGCGCGCCGGCTCTCGCAATTTGCGCGGCGGCTGCGGCGCGCCGACGCTGCGATCGAGGCGGCGGTCGGCGCAGCGGCGGCGTCCGTATCCCGCGGATCGTGGTCCGATCACGGTCCCATCGTCCTCGATGCCGAAAAATTTGCCCACCTGCCCGCGGAAGTGGCACTGCGGCTGCTCGCCCGGGCAATCGCGCGCGTCGGCGACGAAGGGCGGATGCGACTGGGCAAGCTCGAGACCCTCTACGAGGCGCTGCGCGGCGGCAACAAGAACGAAAGGCGTCG
Source organism: uncultured Alphaproteobacteria bacterium (assembly GCA_963821505.1). Lineage (GTDB taxonomy): Bacteria > Pseudomonadota > Alphaproteobacteria > Rhizobiales > Xanthobacteraceae > VAZQ01. Next base: position 4,475 of record CAWGEH010000003.1, on the reverse strand, counting down.
GTTGCGCCGCACGTTAGGGGGAGCGCTCGTGACCATGACCGAACAGATGCTCGAGATCGAGCGCGCCCCGGCGCGCAGCCGCGGCCCTGCGGCCTGGGCATTGGCAGCCGGCAAAAGTAGCGGGCGCGGCGCCCGCAAACCGCGATAGGATGGGCAAAGGAATTGGTCCGGTTCCCTTGGCAGGAGCCCCCTTGGCACCTAGATTGTGGCGGGATGGACATGAATTGGCCCGTAAGTTGCGGCCATATCAACAGGCTGCGGGACCACCGTCAGCCATGAAGGACATGGGATGAACGCCAATCTCCGCAACTTCGCCCTTTGGGTGATCATCGTTCTCTTGCTGCTCGCCCTGTTCACCCTGTTTCAGAATCCGGGTCAGCGCACCACCTCGCAGGACATTTCCTTTTCGCAGCTCTTGACCGAGGTCGATCAGGGCCGCGTGCGCGACGTTTTGATCCAGGGTCCCGAAATCCACGGCACCTTCACCGACGGCCGCAGCTTTCAGACCTATGCGCCGAACGATCCCAGCCTCATTCAGCGGCTCTACGGCAAGGGCGTGTCGATCACCGCCCGTCCGCAACAGAACGACGTGCCGTGGTTCGTGTCGCTCCTGGTGTCGTGGCTGCCGTTCATTGCGCTCATCGGCGTGTGGATATTCTTGTCGCGGCAAATGCAGGGGGCGGGCGGCAAGGCGCTCGGCTTCGGAAAGAGCCGCGCCAAGCTGCTGACCGAGGCCCATGGCCGCGTCACCTTCGAGGACGTGGCCGGCGTCGACGAGGCCAAGCAGGACCTGCAGGAGATCGTCGAGTTCCTGCGCGATCCCGGCAAATTCCAGCGGCTGGGCGGACGCATTCCGCGCGGCGTGCTGCTGGTCGGCCCGCCCGGGACCGGCAAGACGCTTCTCGCGCGGGCGATCGCCGGCGAAGCGAACGTGCCGTTCTTCACCATTTCAGGCTCGGACTTCGTCGAGATGTTCGTCGGCGTCGGCGCCTCGCGCGTGCGCGACATGTTCGAGCAGGCCAAGAAGAACGCACCCTGTATCATCTTCATCGACGAGATTGATGCTGTCGGCCGTCACCGCGGCGCCGGTCTCGGCGGCGGCAACGACGAGCGCGAACAGACGCTCAATCAGCTGCTGGTCGAGATGGACGGCTTCGAGGCGAACGAAGGCATCATCCTGATCGCCGCCACCAACCGGCCCGACGTGCTCGATCCGGCGCTGCTGCGACCCGGCCGCTTCGACCGCCAGGTGATCGTGCCCAACCCCGACGTGGTCGGTCGCGAGCAGATCCTCAAAGTCCACGTGCGCAAGGTCCCGCTGGCGCCGGATGTCAATCTCAAGACCATTGCCCGCGGCACGCCCGGCTTTTCCGGCGCCGATCTCATGAATCTCGTGAACGAAGCGGCCTTGATGGCAGCCCGGCGCAACAAGCGCATGGTCACGCAGATCGAGTTCGAAGACGCCAAAGACAAGGTGATGATGGGCGCCGAGCGCAAGTCGCTGGTGATGACGGAGGAGGAGAAGCTCCTCACCGCCTATCACGAGGGCGGCCACGCCATCGTCGCGCTCAACGTCAAGGCGACCGACCCGGTGCACAAGGCCACCATCATTCCGCGCGGCCGCGCGCTCGGCATGGTCATGCAGCTGCCCGAGCGCGACAAGCTCTCCATGAGTCTCGAGCAGATGACCTCGCGGTTGGCCATCATGATGGGCGGTCGCGTGGCCGAGGAGCTGGTGTTCGGCCAGGAGAAGGTCACCTCCGGCGCCGCGTCCGATATCGAGCAGGCGACCAAGCTCGCGCGCATGATGGTGACCCGCTGGGGTCTTTCCCAGGCGCTCGGCACCGTCGCCTATGGCGAAAATCAGGACGAGGTGTTCCTGGGCTACCAGGTGGCGCGCCAGCAGAACGTCTCCGAGGAGACGAGCCGGAAGATCGACGCGGAGATCAAGCGGCTGGTCGAGAGCGGCTATGCCGAAGCCCAGCGCATCCTCGAAGAGAAGCGCGCCGATCTGGAAACGCTGGCCAGGGGTCTGCTCGAATTCGAGACGCTGAGCGGCGACGAGATCAAAGACTTGCTCGCCGGCAAGCGGCCGACGCGCGAATCGGTGATCGAGCCGGCGACGCCGCGCGGTTCGGCCGTGCCGCCCGCCGGCAAGCCGCGGCCGCGCCCTGAGCCGGGTGGCCTGGAGCCGCAGCCCCAGGCGTAAGACCGACCAACTGCACGACGCGGCGGCCATTCTGCGAAATGCGAGCGGTTTCGCCGTGCCGTCGTCCGCGCGCAAGCGGGAGCCCGTCGTATCCCATCTTCGGTCTCTGGAATGTGGATCCCCGCTTGCGCGGGGATGACAGCCGATTTTGGGGCCGCGCGGCGCCCGGTCAATCCGCCAGCGCGCGGTCGAGCGGCGTGCGCGACTTGCCGGCGGTGATGCGCTCGAAATACGCCGCGGCATCGCTGTGCCGGCCGGCGGCCTGCAGGCTGCGCAGATAGGTCTGGCGAAACAGATCGTCCTGGGCGTCGCTGCCGCCGATCGACGTCATCATCGGCATGACCGGGTCGAGCAGTGGGGCGGCGCCGGCGCGATCACCGGCGCCGAACGCGGCCGCAGCCTCGATGATCGGGCGGCCTACGGGAGCCCATACCCGCTTTGCTTCCTCGTCATTCGCTTCGCTGCGGGCGCGCACGCCGGCGAGCACCGCTTCGACCTCGTCGGCGCGACCATCGCGGGCCAGCGCATAGACGTAATGTGCGTTCATGAACGGCATGAACGTCTCGACCGCGCGGGGAGCAACATGCTCGGCGATGGCCGGCCATGGCGCCTCGATCGCAGTGCCGGCCATCTCGACCCGCCACAGCAATGCGATGGCATCGAGTTGCTCGACCACGAAATCCGGGGTGATGCCCCAGATGTGCCCATGGAACACGCGCATGACGGCGGCCACGTCGAGCTCTTCGAGGTAGAGCAGCGCGAGGTGCCAAGCGTCGTGCGAATGGATCGGCCGTCCGCAGGTCTCGAGCAGCGGCAGGAAGGTTTCGAGGCGGGCCCGGCCCTCCGCCACGCGGCCTTGGCGGATGAGGACGTGCGAAAGCGCGTGCTGCGCCCATGGGTTTCGCGGCTCGATGGCGAGTGCGCGTTCCGCTCCCGACTCGGCCGCGGTGTAATCGCCGCAGAGTTCATGAGCGAAGGCCGCCATCGCGAGAAAATCCGTATCGTTCGCGTGCATGGGCGCGAGGCGGGTCATGTGCGCGCGGAAGCGCGGGCCCATGTGCTGCTGGCCCAGCACGTAATAGAGAAACTCGGCGAGCTTCGCGGTACACAGATCGCTCGGCCACTGTGCGGTGACGGCCTCCATGGCCTCGACCGCGCGCAGGTTGTCGTTCGCGTGCCAGAGCGCGAGCGCCCGATGCAGCGCGCGCTCGCGCGCGTTCATCGTCAGCGTTTTGCACGCGCGCAGATGCGCGGCGGCATTCTCCAGCGCGCCGCCGGTCTGGCCGTACAGCCAGAATGCCGCGGCGTAGAGCTGAACAATCGGGGTCTGCGGCCAGCGCTCGGCGGCATCGAGAATGGCCTCGACACCCTGGTCGAGGCGCAGCAGCCGCGCGGCGAAATCGTCGGCCGCCGCGACCGCACCTGCGTCACCGGCCGTTGCTTCGAGTCCTCGAGCATCCTTCATCTCCGCACTATAAGTCTGGCGCACGTCGCGACGCAAAGCGACTCACGAGGACCGTCCAAATACCGCCATACCAATCGGGTTGGGTGCGGGGAGGAGGGCGACCCAATGCAAAAATCGATGGTGATTGCCACGCTGGCGGCGTTTGTTGCCGTGCCGGTGCCGGTGCTCGCCCAGGTCGGACCGAAGCCGGGCCTCCGGCCCGCGGTCCTGCACGCGCCGGGATCGGCGCCGGCCGCATCCGCCCGAATGTCGCAATCGCCGCTTCCGAGCTTCGACGAGGGCACCGTCCAGCGCATTGCCGCGGCCATGCTCAGCTACACCGTGCTCGAGGTGCAGGGCGGGTGGCCCACCCTTGCGCCGAGCGGCAAGCTGATCCCGGGAGCGAATGGTCCGGACGTGGCGCTGCTGCGCCGGCGCCTCGCCATGACCGAGGATCTTCCCGCCGACCAGGCCGACGGCGATACCTACGACGATGCACTGGCGGCGGCGGTGCGGCGCTTCCAGGGCCGCCACGGCCTGGAGGAGACCGGCAGCATCGGAGCGAAGACGCTGGCCGCGCTCAACGTGCCGGTGGGCAAGCGGCTGCGCCAGCTCGGGGCCTCGCTCGATCGGCTCGCGGTCATGGATTTCAGTTTCGGGCAGCGCTACGTGGTCGTTAACCTTCCGGCCGCGTTCGCCGAGACCGTCGAGGGCGACAAGGTCGTGCGCCGCTACGTCGTCGTGGTGGGCAAACCCGACCGGCCCTCGCCGACGCTGACGACGCACATCGCGGCCGTCAATCTCAACCCGACCTGGACGGTG
>CAWGEH010000002.1:0-75015 GCA_963821505.1 uncultured Alphaproteobacteria bacterium | reverse complement strand
GCCTGGGTCGCGAGCGCGCCGCCGCATTGTTCGTTGCATCCGATGTGCTGTTCTTGAACCAGCGCGATCGCCTTGTGACGCTTGCGGCAACGCATGCACTTCCGGCGATCTACGATCGGCGCGAATTGGCCGAAGCCGGCGGCCTGATCAGCTACGGAACCAACTTTGCGGAGGCGCATCGGCAGGTGGCGTCTATGTCGCTCGAATCCTCAAAGGCGCAGCGCCGGCCGATCTGCCGGTGATGCAAGCGACGAAGTTCGAAATGGTGATGACCTCAAGACCGCCAAGGCGCTCGGCCTCGACGGTGCCGCCCTCACTGCTTGCCACCGCCGACGAGGTGATCGAATAACCGCGCGGGTCATTTGTTGCATCTGCTCACGGCCGGTTTTGGCACTCAACGGCCGTGCAGGCAGTCACCACATATGTCCGCTGTTCAGGGTAGACCGGCCGTGCGATCGCGCTGCCGGTCTATCAGTAGGCAAGCACGGGAGGCGCTGGGCAGTGAAACGCCGCGAATTCATCACGTTGCTTGGCGGCGCGGCGGCGTGCTGGACACAGCAAACCGCCCAATTTCGCTAGCGACTTATTGCGTCATCCGGCTCTTTTGTGGCGAGCACTTGAACGTCCAGCCTTTTTTGGGGCTCGGCGATCAGCAGCGGTGCGCCGCTCGGGCTTTCTGCGCTCGCCGCCGCCATCAGCCTGCACGCTTCGCCGCAGTGCATCCATGAGGCTGATGACTTTCGCTGGCGCGCGCTCTCCTGGAGCTTCGATCTTCTCGCCTGACTGCTTCTTCTTCAGCAGCTCCTTCAAAGCCTCTTCGTACTGATCCTCGAACTTCTCAGGTTTGAAATGCGCCTTCTTGGTGTCGACGATATGCTTCGCCAACTCGAGCATGTCCTTCGGAAGCTTCTCAGCCGGGATGTCGTCGAAATATTCACTCTCCTTGCGGACTTCATACGGATAGCGCAGCGTCACGCCCATCATGCCCTTGCCGCGCGCTTCCAGCGCGATGATGTGCTCGCGTGACGTGAATACCACCTTGCCGAGCGCGACCATCCCCTCTTCGCGGATGGCGTCGCGGATGACCGCGAATGCCTGTTGTCCGACTTCGCCATCCGGCACGATGTAGTATGGGTTGTTCAGATATAGTTCGTCGATTTCTTTCTTAGGCACGAACTCGTCGATCTCGATCGTGCGCTTGCTCTCGATCGCGATCGCCTCCAGCTCTTCCGGGTCGAGCTCCAGGTACTCGCCCTTTCCGACCTCATAGCCCTTGATGATGTCCGAGAGTTCACTTCGTCGCCGGTCTCCGCATCGACCTTGCGGTACTTGATGCGATTGCCGGTCTTCTTGTTGATCTGATGGAAGCTGATCTTTTCGCGTTCGGAAGATGCGGGAAAAAGCGCAACCGGACAGGAGACGAGGGACAGTTTCAAATAGCCTTTCCAATACGCGCGCGGTGCCACGATCTACTCCATACAATGAATGTTGCCGTTTCAACGGATATGGAGGCTACCGCGTTCCGAATCGAGAGTGGAGGACCACTCGCCGCGGAATTTGCGGTTCGTTGTCGATTTGTTCTCGCCCGTCTTCGCGGCTAAAATGCATTTCCCCAGTGATTTGCCGAGAGAGCGCGCTATGGCAGTTGCCGCACTGAAACAAAAGGCCGCACCCGCACTGAAGACGTTCCACGCGACGATGCTGGTGACGCGTGCCGAAGAATGGTGCGTCGAGGCCAAGACTGCTGAAGAGGCTCGCGAGCTTCTAGGCTCCGGTGCTGGTTATCGCTGTCATCTCGGCGACCGCGTGCACATGGAAGTGGAGCGGATTGAGGACTGAGCTACGCATGCCGTTCCCCGCTGAGGGCGCACTACCGCAAGTCAGCGACCCTAATCCGCCTCAGCCTCCCGACGCACGGCCGCGAAATCCGGCTTCCTCATCTGTTGGGGAGCCGGCCCGATGAACCCAGCCGAAAGAACACGCGACGACGTAGGCGGATTGTTGCCGTGAGAAATCCAACCGCCGTGCCGTGGTTTGGGAAGGCGTTGACAACCGCCAACCGGCCTTGGCCTACTAACGGCGCAAGCATCCTCGCGGCGGGGATCTCTCCGGCCGGGCAGCGTGTGGCTCGGCCGCTCCCAGAAAGATGGCCTGCCGTCTGCCGCGGGGGGGAGAACCCTCTCCTTCATACCGGCTCAAGGCCATCGACTTGCGCTAGAGGGGGGCAGCCTGGTGCTGCCCCTTTCTAATCGGGAGCGGGAATGGACGCCAAGACGCAAGAGCGTGCTTTGCTCGCCGCCCTGTCGCTCTTCTGCGCAGGCTTCGCCTGGGCCGTGGCGGGGTTTGTTTTCGGGGGTAGCGTCGGACTGTTAGCCAGACCTTGTACCTACCTTGAGCCCTGGGGTTTCCGGGGCTTTTTCTTTGCCTCGCCAGTATCTGATGCGACCCACCAGGACGCGCGAGGCAGCAATGGCGGCGTTCGCCAAGAGAGCTGAGCGACGCCAATGGCCCTGCCGCGCCCTTGGCGAGGGCGCTGGCGCGATCTTCCGGGTAAACGCCGATACCAGAGCCAGTGCGGGGCTCCTATGGCTAGCAGCGACCAACGGTGATTTGTGGAAGAACGGCCAGAGAACGGTTTGCTACCATTTTGCTACCCAACTCGGTAGCGCAGGGTGAAACAAAGCGGCACAGGCCGAAACCCGGCCCTGCAGAAACGCCGATAAATCGGGGCTATCTGACACAGGATGAACCAGGGTGAAACACCGATCACCCATTTCTTGATCGGATGACGGCTCGAGAACGACGGCATGAGCGCAAACAACGCACGCCACGCAAAGAACATGATGCCCGCCACGACCGCCATGTGGTAGCCGGAGATCGAGAGCACGTGGGCGAGGCCAGACACGTACATCGCCTCGTTCACCGGAGTCGAAATGGCGTCGCGCTTGCCGGTGATCAGCGCCGACGCAATGGCTCCTTTGTCCCCGGGCAGGACCGCGCGGATGCGCTTGTCGATTGCTTCGCGCATACCATCCGTGAGCATGGCGTAACGCAGCCGCAGGCCGGGCGCGCGCGGGGCTTCGGCGACGCGGACGCGACCGAGCACGAAGCCCGAGGCGCCGATGCGCTGGAAGTACATGTCGCGCGCGAAGTCATAGCCGCCGGGGCGCAAGGGCTCGAGCGGAGGAGACAGCCGCGCCTTGAACTCGACGAAACTGCCGACCGCCGGCGCCGTGCCCTTGCGCACCGACACCCGCACGCGCTCGAGCTTCTCATCGAGCCTCGGGCCGGCGATGCGGTCGATGCGCACCACAATGCGGTCGGAGCGCTCGCGCTCTTCCCGCATCTCGACGAATCCTGCGATGTCGACGTTCCAGGCCGGCGAAGAAAGCACGGGATGGGCAATGATCTCGCGCTTGAAGGTGACGATCGCAAATCCGGCAGCCGCGGCGGCGACGCCAACGGCCAAAGGAAAGGCGAACGGACGGTGCCGAAGCAGGATTGCGCCCGCCGCCGCCCCCGCGAGGATGACGGCTGCCGCCCACGACGCCGGCTCCTGGTCGACGCTGAAGTAGATGACGATCCCGCTCCCGAAGGCGATCGCGAGCCAAGGCACGAGCCGGCCGGGACCGACTTCGACCGCCGCCCATTCGCGGATGCGCTGCGCGGCCCGGTGCGCAAAATCGGCGAGACCCTGCGGCCACGCCAGCGCGCGCCGGCCGCCGGCCGCAGCCCAAGGTGCGATCCAGGGCCGCCATGCCTCGGCCCGTCCGCGCGTTCTGCCCTGCTCGACCATCGCGCGGCCCCCAATGCCCGCGCTACACCTCACTACAACTCATAGTATCACCGGCCCGCTCCATCGCACACCGGCCTCATTGGACGCATTCACAGCCTTGGTCTGAGCCGCCGCGGGCGCGACTAACGGCGGCGTGCCGAGCCTTAAGTGCCCTTCCCGCCTTGGATTTTGGCCCAGGAGTCGCGCAGGCCGACCGTGCGGCCGAAGACCAGACGGCCGGGCGTCGAATCGGGGTCGCGGCGGAAATAGCCCTGGCGCTCGAATTGCACGGGAGCGTCGGAATTGCCGCTGACGATGGCGGGCTCGAGCTTGCAGTCCGTCAACACCTCGAGCGAATCCGGATTGAGGTCGGCGGCGAATTCGGCGACGTTCGGGTCGGGGCGTGCGAACAGCGGGTTGTAGAGCCGGATTTCCGCCGGTACCGCATGGGCGGCCGAGACCCAATGCAGCGTTGCCTGCACCTTGCGCCCGTCCGGTGCGTTGCCGCCGCGGGTCTGCGGATCGTAGCTGCAGCGGAGTTCGATCACGTCGCCGGCGGCATTCTTGATGGCCTCGCGACAGGTGAGGAAGTAGGCATAGCGCAGGCGAACCTCCCGCCCCGGCGACAGCCGGTAGAATTTCTTCGGCGGATTCTCCATGAAATCGTCGCGCTCCACATAGAGTTCGCGGCCAAAACGAATGCGCCGGGTGCCGGCGCCCGGATCGTCGGGGTGGTTGACCGCTTCAAGCTCCTCGAACCGGCCCTCGGGATAGTTCTCGATGACGATCTTCAACGGACGCAGCACCGCCATGCGTCGCAATGATGTCCTGTTCAGGACCTCGCGAACGGAGAAATCGAACATGGCGACATCGACCATGCTGTTGGCTTTGGCGACCCCGATGCGCTTGACGAAATCGCGGATCGCCTCCGGCGGAACGCCGCGGCGCCGCAACCCCGCCAGCGTCGGCATGCGGGGATCGTCCCACCCCTTGACGTGCCCTCCCCGTACCAGCTCGGTCAACACGCGCTTGGACAACACCGTATAGGTGAGATTGAGACGAGCGAACTCGTACTGTCGCGGCCGCGACGGGACCGGAAGATTTTCGAGAAACCAGTCGTACAGCGGCCGGTGATCTTCGAATTCGAGCGTGCAGAGGGAATGGGTGACGTGCTCGATGGCATCGGATTGGCCGTGGGCGAAGTCGTAACTCGGATAGATGCACCACGCCGTACCGGTACGCGGATGGCTCGCGTGTAGAATGCGATAGAGCACCGGATCGCGCAGATTGATGTTGCCCGCGGCCATGTCGATCTTGGCGCGCAGCACCCGCGCCCCGTTCGGGAACTCGCCCGCCCGCATGCGGCGAAACAGGTCGAGATTTTCTTCCACCGTTCGCGCGCGCCAGGGGCTATCGCGTCCGGGCTCGGTGAGCGTCCCACGGTTCGCCCGTATCGCATCCTGCGACTGGTCATCGACATAGGCTTTGCCGGAGCGGATCAGGTGCTCGGCCCAGTCATAGAGTTGCTCGAAATAGTCCGACGCGTGATAGAGATGCGCTCCCCAGTCGAAGCCGAGCCACCGCACGTCGCGCTCAATCGCGTCAATGTATTCCTGCTCCTCTTTGGCTGGGTTGGTGTCGTCGAAGCGCAGATGGCAGCGGCCGCCGAATTCCTCCGCCACCCCGAAATTGAGGCAGATCGACTTGGCGTGGCCGATATGCAGGTAGCCGTTTGGCTCCGGCGGAAAACGCGTCACGACGGTCGTGTGGCGTTGCGCGTCGAGGTCCGCTTGGATGATATCCCTGATGAAATCGCGCCCCGCTTCCGCTGCCGCCGTTTCCCTGACTGCCATGATTGCCAAATCCCGATGCCTCGCGTCCCGCGGCTGCGCCGGCAGCCGCGCTGCCGCTCGCTGCCCGCGCCGAAGCTGGCGGGGCCTACCAAATCCGCGGGTATGCGCCAAGAGCGCTCACGCGCGGATCGCACCAAGAGACCACGGAACCACGAAACCTTTGATCTCCTATCCTAATTCTGTGTTACACGGACCCGCTGATGGCCCCCGCGCGGTCCGCGGGCTACGACGGGGGGCGCGAACGCTTCTGATGGGCTGCGAAATTCGCCGGAAATGACCGAGACCATCGTCACCCGTTTTGCACCTTCGCCCACGGGCTTCCTGCATATCGGCGGGGCGCGCACCGCCCTGTTCAATTGGCTTTACGCTCGCGGCCGCGGCGGAAGAATGCTGCTTCGGATCGAAGACACCGACCGCGAGCGATCGACCCAGGCGGCGATCGACGCCATCCTCGATGGCCTCTCTTGGCTTGGCCTCGATTGGGACGGCGAGACTGTCTATCAATTCTCGCGCTCTGCGCGCCATCGCGATGTGGCCGAGACGTTGTTGGCGGCGGACCGGGCCTACCGCTGCTATGCTTCAGCTGAGGAACTCGCGGAGATGCGGGAGAAGACGCGCCGCGAAGGGCGAGCGAAACTCTATGACGGCCGCTGGCGGAACCGCGATCCCTCCGAGGCCCCGCCCGGGGTCAAGCCCGTAGTCAGGCTCAAGGCGCCGCTCACCGGCGAGACCGCGATCGACGACCAGGTGCAGGGCCGCGTCGTATGGCAGAACGAGAACCTCGACGACCTCGTGCTGCTGCGCTCCGACGGCACGCCGACCTACATGCTCGCCGTCGTGGTCGACGACCATGACATGGGCGTCACCCACGTCATCCGCGGTGACGATCATCTCACCAACGCCGCGCGCCAGACTCAAATCTACGACGCGCTCGGCTGGAAGGTGCCCGTGATGGCGCACATCCCGCTGATCCATGGGCCTGACGGCTCCAAGCTGTCCAAGCGGCACGGCGCGCTCGGCGTCGATGCCTATCGGGCGATGGGCTATCTCCCCGCCGCCCTGCGCAATTACCTCGTGCGGCTGGGCTGGAGCCACGGCGACCAGGAAATCTTCTCCACCGAGGAGATGATCGCGGATTTCGATCTGCCGCAGATCGGACGTTCGCCGGCGCGCTTCGACTTCGCCAAGCTGGAGAGCCTCAATGGCCACTATATCCGCCAGGCCCCGGACGCCGATCTTCTGGCGGAACTCGAACGCGTGCTGCCGCACATGGCCGGCGGGGCCGAACTCGCCCTCAAGCTGACGCCGGACGTGCGCAAGAAGCTGCTTGCGGCCATGGCCGAGCTGAAGGAACGGGCCAAGACCCTGGTCGAGCTGGTGGACGGAGCGCGCTTCATTGTCGCCGACCGGCCCCTTGCTCTCGACGAGAAGGCCAGAGGCCTGCTCACGACCGAGGCCCGCCATCTCCTGGGCGATCTCGCGGAAGACCTCGATGCCGTCGAGCCCTGGAGCGCCGAGTCGACGGAACAGGCCGTCCGCGCCTTCGCCGAACGCAAGGGAGTGAAGCTCGGCAGCGTCGCCCAGCCGCTGCGCGCCGCGCTCACGGGGCGCACGACGTCACCACCCATCTTCAACGTCCTGGCGGTGCTGGGGAAGAGCGAGAGCCTCGGCCGGCTGCGGGACCAGGTCTCTTCGGTCACGGCCAACCACGTTTAGCGCCGATTTCCGCTCCTCCAAACACTGGCCGTATCCAGCGGGAGCACCTACATAATTTCGCGCAGCGAGGCGTCGTCGCGGCGCCATCTTGCAGCGCACATTGGGATGGGCTACGCAAAAAGCGGGCTCCCCGCGGGCGTACGGAAGCAGCAGCAGCACCAGCCATCCCACCGCCACAGCGGGGAGTGCGGTCCGCCGGGCGACACAACCGAGGGCTCGATCATGGATGCCAAGACCGGCGCCAACATCAAATCCGGCAAGTTCGTCGTCGGCGACAAGGAGAACACGTTCCCGATCTACGAGGGAACGATCGGTCCCTCCGTCATCGATATCGGCAAGTTCTACGCCGAGACCGGGATGTTCACCTACGATCCCGGCTACACCTCGACCGGCAGCTGCGAGTCGAAGATCACCTATATCGACGGCGACGAGGGCGTCCTGCTTTATCGCGGCTATCCGATCGAGCAGTTGGCCGAGCACGGCGATTTCCTGGAGACCTGCTATCTCCTGCTCTACGGCGAACTTCCGACCGCCGCGCAGAAGGCCGACTTCGACAATCGTGTCACCCTCCACACGATGGTGCACGAGCAGATGAGCCGTTTCTATCAAGGCTTTCGGCGCGACGCGCATCCGATGGCGGTGATGACGGGCTGCGTCGGCGCGCTGTCGGCATTCTATCACGACTCGACCGATATCTCGGATCCGACCCAGCGCATGATCGCCTCGATCCGCATGATCGCAAAGATGCCGACGATGGCGGCGATGGCCTACAAGTATTCGATCGGCCAGCCGTTCATCTATCCGAAGAACGAGCTCGACTACGCCACCAACTTCCTGCGCATGTGCTTCGCGGTACCGTGCGAGGACTACAAGCCCAATGCCGTGCTTGCGCGCGCGATGGACCGCATCTTCATCTTGCACGCCGACCACGAGCAGAATGCCTCGACCTCCACGGTGCGGCTCGCGGGCTCCTCCGGCGCCAATCCCTTCGCCTGCATCGCGGCAGGCTGCGCCTGCCTGTGGGGTCCGGCGCATGGCGGCGCAAACGAGGCCGCGCTCAACATGCTGCGCGAAATCGGCAAACCCGAACGCATTCCGGAATATATCCGCCGGGCCAAGGACAAGAACGACAGCTTCCGCCTCATGGGCTTCGGCCACCGGGTCTACAAGAACTACGACCCGCGCGCGAAAATCATGCAGAAGACCTGCCACGAAGTGTTGAGTGAGATCGGCATCAAGGACGATCCGCTGCTGGACGTTGCGATGGAGCTGGAGCGGATCGCGCTGCACGACGACTATTTCATCGAGAAGAAGCTCTACCCGAACATCGACTTCTATTCGGGCATCACGCTCAAGGCGATGGGCTTCCCCACCACCATGTTCACCGTGCTGTTCGCGGTGGCACGCACGGTCGGCTGGATTTCCCAATGGAAGGAAATGATCGAAGACCCGCACCAGAAGATCGGCCGTCCGCGCCAGCTCTATACCGGCGCGACGCAGCGCGATTACCTGCCGATCTCGCGCAGAAGGTGAAATGCATCGACGTTCAGGGCGGCGAAATCGCATGGGGTGGCAGCGACGGGACTGCCGGCGACCTGCGCCATCTCCAGCGCGGCCTTACTCCACTCTGAGACATTTCGCCGGTGCCGGCATGTCGCATGCCGCGCTTGGCGGCGCCCGACATCCTCAATGTGGCAGCGTCGCGCCGCTTTCCCCCGCGCCGGAGCCGGTCTCATTCACAGCAACAGATTTTTTCAGATAACGCTCTCCCAGCGTGGAGGCCACGGCCACCAAGCCGGCATACGCGCACAGGAGAGTCGCCGGGATCGCGTAAATCGCGTAGCGAAACAGGGGATGGTTCCCGACTGCGACTGCGAAATTCAAGTAAAATCCGAAAAAAAGCAACGCGATCGTCACGCGCCAAGTGCGATATCTAAGCGCGATCGGAAGCGTAAAGATGGCGAGCACGATTGCCCCCCGCATGAGCCAGCGCAGGTTACGATCGATGGCTCGATCGATGCTCGTCGCATTGGTATAGTCGCCGGCGGCGGCGACTTCATCCGCAAGCGGTGAACGGAACGTTCCAGATTGAAATTCTGGATGTAGCGGGACTGCAGACATCAACGGCTCGAAGTAGACGTCAAGCATTCTTTCGATGACAAGCCGTGCCGTCTGGACCGGATACGCCAGCATGGCTTCCAGGCACACGCGGACCAGGAGTTGGTCCGCTTGCTTTGGTCCGAGCCGCTCCTTGAGTGCGGTAAAGGCCAACAACGCCCAGAAGTTCGGGTCGGGCGTGCTGAATATCCGGTCGACATATGCCGGAACGTTTTTCGGGGGCACGGACTTGAGATAACCTACTCGTCTCGCCAATGTGTCCGGTTTTGCGAACTCGTCCAGCAAGAGTGCCTTGAGCTCGGCGCTTGCGGGGCCATTCTCCGGAGCGAACCGGAAATTCGCTCGAGGTCCGTTAAGATAGAACGCAAACAGGAGCATTGCGCCCGTCATCTCCGAACTGTCGAGGCTTCCGGCGGAAGTTTGCGACCCCTGCCGTATTCTCTGGTCCACAACCTGCACGGACCACACGACGCCAAAGGTCAAGACGGCGGCAATCAAGGCCGCCCATGCCCGTCGCCAGACAAGCACCGCGACGAAACCGAAAACGGCAGGAATGACATATGCTCCCTGCGGGCGCGTCAGCGTCATCAAGGCCGCGCCCGTACCCAGCACGGCGATCGCCGGCAATGCCTCCTTGCTTGTCCGCGCCACGAGATACGCGACAATCCCGCAGAGCGTCAGCATGGTTTCGAAAAAGAATGTCTGTTCGGTCATGATGTGCTTCACGTTCAAGAACGGAAGCAACGACGCGACAAAAGCGAGAGAGAGGACAAAGGCCCCGCGCGGCTCGATCAGTCGCGCGGTCAAGTAGAATAGCCAGCACGATGCGATGGCGAGGCAAGATTGAAAAATTATGAGCCAAAATACCGAATGCTGCGCATCCGTCACCTGAAAGGCCCACAGAATCATGGGAAAGACCGGAAGACGCGAAAACAAGGCGGCACTATCCAATTTTCCCAGCTGGAGCTGGCGTGCATAGTCAATATAAGTGAAACTGTCGTAGGTGAAGACGATGGGCTTCGTAAGGACCCACACTGTAACTACGGTCGCGGAAATCGCGAGAATAATGCCATGATCGCACAGGCGTCTCCAATCGACCTTCCCGGTTTCAAACCGCATGTTGCTCTTCGCTCCCCTCAATGTCGGTATGGATCTGCCGCGTTCGTTGCGCAGTCGACAATCTTACGTCGGAAAGCCTTTCAAGCCAGCCGCATCCCCACCGAGATCGGCTTGCAGCGGTCGGATCAAGTTTGCAACCTGATGCCCGAATTGTTGCAGAATGCATGTACGAGAAAAAGGGGCGCGTCGGAACGTGCAATGACCGGTCATTCGTCGGAACGAGAGCCGTTATTCACACTTTGGCTTCTTCGCCATGACAAGCATAGCGGAGGTGCGAGCCCCAAATGTTCGTCGGAAGATATCGAACCCGGTAGCCGCAATCAGAAAGAGCCGCGATTTCAGCGGATCGAACCACTGCGCCACCCGCGGCAATGGCATCTTGGCATTGTACCGGATACTGTGATGAAACGCATTGAGCCAGAACGAATGGCCTGTTTGATACTGAACTCGTAACGGTTCGAGACCCGCACGCTCCAACGCGCCCGTGATGCTTTTCGGATTGAAGAGCGTCCAATGGCGCGGGATGTGGAACCCCCCCACCAGCCGCTCGAGAACAGTTTGCAATCGATGGATGACGTGTTCGGCGTCTCCAATGCAAGAACCCCACCTGGGGTCAGCCAGCGTGCAAGCTTTCGCAAGACGTTGACTGGATCTTTCACGTGCTCGATGACATGGAACATCGTAATAAGGTCTATGGAACCGGGCTCTATCGTTTCGCAGTCTTCGACGCGGCCCGCGTAAATTTGAAAGCCGGCGGCCCGCAGCTTTGGCATTGCCGCGGATGGCAGGTCGATCCCGTAGATGCACGGCCGCGGCATCCCGCTGGCTGCGAACTGAAAAAGATAGCGCCCGTCGCCACAGCCGACATCGAGAAATGATTTCGGGTTGTTTGACAGACGCTTGAGTATCCCCTTGAACTTGAGACGATCGAGAAACGCCTTACCCTTAAGTACGAATGGCGAAAGCGTTTCGGACATCTCATAGGCATAATATGTCGGCGGATAGATCGTGCCGAGTTCGCTCAGCGCGGGGCGGGGGTCGATCCAAACTGCCTCGCAGGCGCCGCATTGCCAGAACGTCCAGTGATTTCGACACGTTTGGCTCTCGTAATCAAACCCTTGGGCGTAAGGTACTGGCGATGTGCCGCCGCAAACCGGGCAGTTTCCGACCCTGATGGTTTCGATTATCGGCGCCGCTGCGGCGTAGCCGGGGGGAATCGGGGGAACAACGTCGTGCATCGCGCTGATTAGGTCGTCGCCAACACCGTCCTGCCCTCGTGCAGCCGCCAGCGAAGATAAGACAGCAGGTAGCCGACGTAAGAAGGTCGCCAGATCAAACGCTCGTCACCGTTTCTGACCGCTGCACTGTCGCGGATAAAGCGATCTGCCTTCGGCAAATTGTAATAAGGGATGCTGGTCCACAGGTGATGCACCATGTGATAGTTCATGTTTCGTGGTGCAAAAAACAGTTTTTCCAACCAGAAGCTCTCGTACGTAATCAGCCGCATCGATTTGTCCGCCGCTGCGTCGCTCGTCATCATCGAATGTTCGCAGAACACCCGAACCATGTCGGCGCGGTAGCCGAGCGCGTAGGCCAGTGCGAGCCACAAAGCGGGATAGGCCCACCACCCGATGAAATAACTGAGGCCGCCAATCAATGCAGACTGCCAGACCAGAATGATGGCGAAGTCGCGGGCGGTGTATCGCTGTCGCGCGCTCGCGGGGCGTTCCGAGTGCGCTCGTCCGGAAAAGACGTTCCGCGCGACAGGAATCACGGAAGCGAGACCGGAAAGGAAAATGACCAAGGGCATGAAGGGCTCCTTGCCGTCATGCACATATTTGAACCGGTCCGGATCGTCGGGAAGGCAAGTCACGTAGTGATGTTTCATGTGGTTATGGCGATTCAGGCGCGTGATCGCCCCGATCGATCCCATCATTAATACATCGTTCCAGAAATCGTTGCGGCGAATTGAAGAGAAAAGGCGACGATGCATACCATCATGGAGGATAATGTAGAGGCCGTAAAAATTGATCCCAACAACGAAGAAGCAGCCGACGATCGTGTACACGTTCGGCCAGAGGGCAACAACGGTCCACGCCCCGATAATCATGATCCAGTGGAACAGGACGTCGCGGATTGCCAAGAAAGGGCGCAGCTCGCTCAACTCGCGAAGCTGCTCGCGAGTGAGGATCGTAGCCCTGAACGGAGAATAGGCTTGGCCCGACATTGAAAAATCTTCCCGTCGCCCAATTATCGCCCTACCCCATTTCCCCACCAGCTTCTAAATTATAGCTGGCTGCCAGGATTCTTGGAAGTCGAGAAGTTGTCCAGTGAACTTGGCTCATCGGCGGCTCTCCCGCCTGACGATCATGTCGCAGTTGTCGGTTTTCGAGCGTAAATCACCACATTTTTCCCGAATAGCCGTGAACAAAAGAAGTCGCACAGCCGCGAAGCCGGGAACACCAATTTGTCGTAGATTTTAAGCGGCGTGTTGCTCAATTTTCCCTCCCGGCTGCCGATCGCCTTGAACAACAGCGCGACGAAAAATCCAAGCGAGTCCTGATAGAAACATTGCTCGACGTCGAAACCCGCCTGCCGGAACGCGTCCTCCAGCGTTCGTCGCGTATAGCGGCGATGATGTTTCAGGCGCACATCCATCATCGTCCACAAGCACTTAAACGCGGGAACCCAGAACACCGCCCGCCCGCCCGGCTTTAGGCAAGCACGGAGTTTTCGCAATGCCGCGACGTCGTCCTCGATGTGTTCCAGCACGTTCGAGGAATAAATCACATCCACCGTACCCAGCTGCGCCTGCGTTGCATCGGCGATAACGTCAAAGCCCTGGCTCCTGAGCGCGGCCGCATTGGCCGGGTCAATTTCAATGCACAATATCTTCGCGGCCCGCGCCTGGTCGCGGACCAAGGCCGAGATCGTCCCGGTCCCGGCACCAAAATCCAGCAGCGTCTGGCCGGGTACGATCGCTGCGAGGCATAACCTCGCGATATGGCGATTGTAGCCGGGCATCAGCAAAAGCTGTTCCAGCTCTTCGCGGCCGGTGTAAGAGAAGGTTTGCATCATTGCGTTGCCACGCTCAGCCTGCGGCCGCTATCGCAGTAAGGCAGCCACTTCAAAGTTTCTCGCCTGCCGCAATGTATTGGAATCGCAGACCGTTGCGACCGGGATCATTGGGACGGCGGCCAGCGCGAGATCCCAGACTGTCGCAATGCCGGCGTGGTCGAGCAAGGGGGACCGGACTTCGTTCAAGCACTGATCGCGCAGCCGGCGGGCAAAGGCAACGACGCGCTAGCAACGGATGGTACAAGCTCTTCGCGCTGAAGCGATATCTCTTTCTGACGCACCTCGAAGGTGAGATGCGGCGTCTTGGTTTCTGAGACTCTGAGGTCGAAGAAATCCTCTTTGCGAGTACCGAGCCAATCCCGCCTCACCTCGCCGCGCGTACCGAGTTTCTTTCTCAGTACAATGTAGAAGAAAGCATGAATGAGATCCCGAATATGGGAAACGCGGCTGATTTTGCGCAGCCTTCGCAGGATCATCTTAGGACGCATGAAGAACTGCTTGTGCGCATCCTTGTAGAATCGATACACATCCTGGTCTGTGCGCAGGTGGGAAGCTTGAGCATGAACGTCGAAAGCTCGAAGTCGCCCCATTCCTCGGACACCAGATAGCCGTTCTCCTTCGCCCAGCGGTACATCTGCGTTCCCGGGTAAGGCGTGCAGATATTGTACTGCGCGATATCGGGATCGAGCTGCATGCTGAAATCCAACGTCTCCTGCATGGTCTCGACCGTCTCGCCCGTGCTGCCGAAGATGAATGAAGCGCGCGAGTTCGATGCCCGCCGCACGCGCGATCTTGATCGCGTTTGCGGTCTTTTCCCGGTCGATCGGCTTTCGGATGTTTTCCAGAATGACGTCGCTTCCCGACTCGACGCCGATCAGGACTTGATGACAACCCGCTTTTTTCATCGCGCGGGCCATTTCCTCGTTGAAGCAATCGGCGCGCGCGAAAGCGGCCCAGCTCACATTAAGCTTTTTGGCCGCCATCAGTTCGCAGAAGCGCAGAACGTTCTTCTTCATCACCGTGAAGGTATCGTCATAGAATTGAATTTCACGGACCCCATAGGTTTTGTTGAGGTA
The DNA here is from genome assembly GCA_963821505.1 of uncultured Alphaproteobacteria bacterium. Taxonomy (GTDB): domain Bacteria; phylum Pseudomonadota; class Alphaproteobacteria; order Rhizobiales; family Xanthobacteraceae; genus VAZQ01. The sequence continues at coordinate 60,280 of CAWGEH010000002.1, read as the reverse complement.
CTCGATTTCCTGAACGACGCTCTCGGCGCTGCGGGTGCGCAGAGTGGTCATTGCCGAATTGCAGAATGTGCACTTGCCCGGGCATCCGCGTGTCATCAGCATATTGATCGCGGGAAGGCGCTTGTAGGCGCCGATGGCGGGGTAGTACTTGTCCATGGGCACCAAGTGGTACGCCGGGAAGGGGTACTTATCGAGGTTCATCTCGACGGTGCTGGCGGGATTATGAACCACCGTGGTTCCCTTGCGATAGGAAATGCCCCGGATGGTCTCCAAGGGTTTGCCCTGAAGAATTGAGAGAAACGTCTCCTCGCCGTCGCCACGGACGACGATGTCGACGGCGGAGTTGCACAAGGTCTCTTCGGGCATGGCCTCCGGGTGCACGCCGCCAAACACCACAGTGCAATTGGGAACGGTTCTCTTCACGATACGAGCGATCTGGTTGGCAGCGTTCGACGTCGCCGTCATCACGCCCATGCCCACGAACTTGGGCTGCGCGACTTTCAATTTTTCAACGAGCTCGGCGGCGGTGTACTTTTCGATATGCACGTCGATCACGCGGACGACGTATCCTTTGGATTCGGCGTAAGCAGCGATGCTGAGCAGTCCCAGGGGGGGCATCGCCGATTTCACGCCGTTCCAGATGTTTTCATCCTTTGAGAGCCACGGCGGGTTGATCAACAACACATCGCAGGGCCCCTCATACGAGTAGCCACGCGGGTGAAGCGGCTTTGCTTGGGATTTTTCAGCCAAGGTGTCCCCCGTTTGGTCCTTGAGTGCTGGTGCAATCACGCGAAACGGCCTTTGGCTCGACAATTGCAAAGACCTTTCGGAGCGGCCCTTCCAAAACCGAGGGCTCCCTAAGGGAAGTGGCCAATCCGCTCTCAAACTCAGGTCATGATCGGACGCATAACCTTCTCATATTAAAGCATTATTTTTGCGGTGTAAAGCTGACCCGACCCCGGCGCAGATATCCGTGTCGGAGCAGGAAGTGGGGTCCGCGGACGGCGTATCATGGTCGTGTCTCAATTTGAATTTGGGCGATCCGGTAAGGGCACGCCGTGGCGCTCGGCGCAGAGCCGCAGCACATTGGGCATGATGACCGGGGATTGTTCCCTGATTTCTCTTACGATGCAGGTCCTGAAGGAGCTGTCTCGCGCCATGAAGAGTAGCGCCGTCAGCCCGCCTCCCATAATCAGCCCAAGAACGATGGCGCCGGCAACAACCAAACGTGTATGCCCGACGCGCAGCATGGGATGATTCTTCACCGCCTCCAAATTTCTTGCCCTCGGTATCGCCGCCTCACCGCCGAACGAAAGCCGTTGGCGCGCCTTCGCGGGATAACCTCGGAATTGGCCCGTTTAGCGGCGGCGAGAGCATGCGCAAGCCCGGTTCCGCCGCACCGCCCCTACCCGGTGACGATCAAATCTGCACAGGCAGTCCTGTCGGCACCGAGAAGGTCGTTCATCGTGATTGCCGAGCGCGGCGGGCGGCGTCAAGTACGATGTCGGCAGCGCGCGCGGCAGGCGCGCTCGACCCAACCTCCATGATCGTGTCGAGCCGCGAAAACGCCTCGATCTGACGCCGCCGCTGCGGCGTATCGCCAAACAGCGGCACCAGCGCCGCGGCGAGGTGTTCGGCGGTGCAATTGTACTGCAGCAGCTCCGGAACGACGTTCTCCCCCAGCAGGAGGTTGGTCAGGATGATGGAGGGAAGCCGCTTCAAAATTCCTCGCCCCACCGCATAGTATTCGATGGCAGAGACCTTGTAGGCCGCGACCATGGGAACGCCGGCCAGCGCAAGTTCGAGCGTGACCGTGCCGGATTTCGCAAGCGCCACCCTGGCGATACGAAACGCGGCGTGCTTCTCGGCCGTCTCGATCACGATCCGCGGCTGAACCGGCCAATGCCGCGTCGCCGCCCGGATCGGGTCGGCGAGATGCGAAACGGTCGGCACCACGACCTCGATCGATCCGACCCGCTGCCGGACCAGCGCCACGGTATCGGCAAAGATATCCAGCAGCCGCTCGATCTCGCCGACGCGGCTGCCCGGCAGCACAATCAGCACCGGCGGCGCCGCCAGCCGGCGGCGCGCCTCCTCTTCATTCGGGCGCAGATCGTCCACCTGTGTCGCCAGGGGATGGCCGACATAGGTGCAGGGTGGTCCACCGAGCCGACGGTGAACGTCGGGCTCGAACGGCAGCAGCGCCAGAATATGATCGATATAGGCGCGCATCACCCGCGCCCGCCCGGGCCGCCAGGCCCAGACCGAAGGCGAAACATATTCGACGATCGCGATCGAGGGATCGGCGGCGCGCACCCGCCGGGCAATTCCCCGCGTGAAGCCGGGACTGTCGATGATGACGAGGACATGCGGGTGGGCCTTGACCACGGTCTTGGCGGTGAGGCGCATGAGCCGCAAGATTCTCGGAATACGGCGGGGGATCGCGCTAAATCCTATGATCGGGAGATCGTCGATCGGGTACAGGCTTGCAACGCCTTCCGCCGCCATCTCACGGCCGCCGACGCCGGCAAAGCGTATCCGCCCGGCGGTCCGCTCCCGCAGCGCCCGCATCAGGGCGGCGCCGAGCCGATCGCCCAACTCCTCGCCGGCCACGAGAAAGACATCGAGCACGTCCGAGCAAGACATCGATCGCGCCAGCGCGGTCATTGCCCGCCCATCTCGTCGCGTACGCCGAATACGAACAGGCGCTCGCGATCCGCGGCCGCACCGATGGCCTCGGCCTCGGCGAGGATCGTGCTGCCGGCAATGACGGCAATGCCGGCAAGTCCGGCCCGCGCGGCGCCTTCGACCGTCCGTGGCCCGATCGAGGGCAAATCGACGCGCTGATCCTGGCCACGCTTTGCGGCCTTCACCAACACGCCACGTCTCGAGAGCGCAGCTATTCGCCCGCTGCGGCGCAGCTCCGCGACGCGCGCGAGCATCTGGTCGGTCCCTTCCGCGGCTTCAGTCGCAAGCACGCGCGCATCGGCCACGACCACGGCTTGGCCGACATCGAATGGACTGAGCGCGTCGAGCAGCGCAATGCCTCTCGCGATATCGGCATGGTCGCGGGCACTGGGGCGCTCGCGGCCGAGCGGCCCTTCGGGCATGAGGATCTCGGGTGCGATCTGATGCGCCCCAACGAGGCGGAAACCATGCTCCTCGAATATTGCCGCCACACCCTTGAGCAGATGATCGTCGCCGCCGCGGAACAGGCCGAACACCCGCGGCAACAGCCGAAGCGTCTTGACGTCCGGCCTGATTTGCCAGATCCCCGGGCGCACCACGGAGCCGATGAAAACCACGTCGCGGCAGCCCTCGCCGCGGGCAACCCGGCAGAACCACCCGAACTGGCCGAAATAGGCCCAGTGATGCGGATAGCGCGCCACCCGTTGCGGGTCGGCACAACCGCGGATCGCGAAAAGCACGACCCGCCGGCCGCGCCTGCTCACCGCGTCGGCGATCGAGAACGGCAGGCTCCCGCCGCCGCAGATGACCGCCAGCGGACCATCGTCTGTCAGGGGGGCGGCAGCCGCCTCGCTCATGGTTCCTCGTCGACCGATCCCCGCCGGATGGCCATGGTCAATGGTCGCGTACCGGAGCGGATGAAGGCAATCACTTTGGCGACGAGCGGATGGTCGCCGCTTTGCGCGGCGACCAGACCGAGGCGCTCGCGAAATGTGCCGGGGCCGAAGAACATCGCCTCATAGGCCTGTCGCAGCCTATGGATGTCGGTCTTGCTGCAGCCGCGTCGACGCATGCCAACGACATTGAGGCCGATCAGGTCGGCAAGCGGGCCCTGCACGAGGCCAAACGGAATGACATCGGCGCGCACCCCGCTGAGACCCACCACCATCGCGCCTTCGCCGATCCGCACGAACTGCCGCACCGCCGCCTGACCGCCGAATACGGCGAAATCGCCGATCGTCACGTGGCCGCCCAGCACGACATTGTTGGCGAAGATCACGTCGCTTCCGACCTTGCAGTCGTGTCCGACATGCGACCCAACCATCAGCCAGCAGCGATCTCCCACCTCGGTGACGCCGCGGTCCTCCTCCGTCCCCGTGTTCATGGTGACGCCTTCGCGGATGTCGCAGTCAGCACCGACCACGAGACGAGTCGGGCCCCCGCGGTACTTGACGGACTGCGGCGGAGTTCCGAGCGACGCGAACGGGTAAAGCGTGGTGCGCGGGCCGATGCTGGTGTGGCCGGCGACATGAGCGTGGGCAACGAGGCGGCAGCCGTCGCCGAGCGCGACATGCGGACCAACAACGCAATAGGGCCCGATCGACACGCCCTCCCCGATCACCGCTCCCGGTGCAACCCGGGCGGTCGGATCGATTGTGGCCATCGCCGACCTCACGCCACCATGGCGCCGACTTCGGCCTCGGCGACCGTCTGTCCGGCGACCCTGGCCTCGCCGCGAAACCACCACATGTTCTTCTTGTGAGCGATTTTCTTGACGTGGTATTCGACCGTATCGCCCGGCACCACCGGCCTGCGGAACTTGGCTTTATCGATGGTGAGGAAATAGACGCGCTTGGGTTGGTCGCCTCCCATCTGAGAGAGCACGCAGAGCGCGCCGGCCGTCTGCGCCATGCCTTCGATCAGCAGGACCCCGGGAAACACCGGATTGCCGGGAAAATGCCCGAGGAACTGCGGTTCGTTCACGGTGACGTTCTTGATCCCGATTGCGGATTCATCGCCCCGCATGTCGACGATGCGATCGACCATCAGGAACGGATAGCGATGGGGCAGCGCTCTGAGAATCGCTGCGATCTCGGCCGCCTGCAGCGTGGTCGCAACCGCGTTCATCGCCCTCGCCTGTGATCGGGGTCCGCTTCCCCGGACCTGTCGTCAACATCGTTATCCCCGTCGCCCCGGGCCGCGACGTCTTCGCGCACCCATCGGTGCAGCGTCATCAGGCTGCGGAGAAACTCGCGCCCGCGCATGGCCGGATAACCAAACCACTTCTCGCCTGCCGGTACGTCCGATATGACGCCGCTTTTCGCCCCGATGATCGCGCCTTCGCCGATCCTCACATTGTCCGGCAGACCGACCTGACCGGCGAGAATGACATGATCCTCGATTACGACACTGCCGGAGATTCCGCATTGCGAAACAATAATACAATGGCGGCCGATTGAAACATTGTGTCCTATCTGCACCAAGTTGTCGATTTTAGTGCCTTCGCCGATCACGGTGTCGCGGTTGGCGCCGCGGTCGATGGTGGTCCCGGCTCCGATCTCGACGTCGTCCTGCAAGATCACCCGGCCGATCTGCAAAACCTTGCGGTGACCGGTGGCCCCCATCACGTAGCCGAACCCATCCTGTCCGATCGCGCAGCCGGGGTGTACCACCACGCGATCCCCGATCAAACTATTGGCGATCGCGGCATTGGCGCCGATCGCGCATCTGCGTCCGATGCGGACATTGGGTCCGATCACCGCGCCCGCGCTGATCACCGTGCCGGTTCCGATTTCGGCGCGCGGTCCGATGATGGCCCCGGGATCCGCCGTCACGCCGTTTTCCAGGCGCGCGCTCGGGTGGACGAGAGCCCCTACCGCCACCCCATTGGCCTCGAACAACGAGGACGGCCGCAACGCGTCCGGAAAGAGCGCCCGCGTCACCTCCACGAAGGCGCGATAGGGCTCGACCAGGCAGAGCACGCTGACGTGTGCGGGAGCGCGATCGGCGTAGCGCTCCGTGGTCAGGCAGGCGCCGGCGCGGGTTGCGGGCAACTGCGGGGCATATTTCGGTTTGTCGAGGAACGCGAGGTCGTCGGGAGCGGCGTAATCGAGCGCGGCAATGCCGGTGATGCGGCGGTCGAGATCGGCGCCGAGCTGCGGCGCGGCCCCCGTGAGGTCGGCGATCTCACGCACGGTAAGCCCGGGTCCCCGCTGATAGAAAAAGGGCTCGGTCATGCCGTCCAGCCTGGCTTCGCAGGCGGGGTCAGAATTTCGTCCCGCCGCCGAAACGGAACTGCTGCACGCGATCGTAGGGTTCCTTCGACAACGGGAACGAATAGTCGAATCGGAGCGGACCGAAAGGCGAGTCCCAAATCAGTCCCACGCCGACCGAGGAGCGGACGTGCATGGCATTGTCGATCGGGCACGGCGGCGTCGAACAGATCGATCCCGAGATGACCTCGCCCGTGGCCGGGAATGTCGTCGGACCGACATAGTTCCAGAGCGAGCCGGCATCGGCAAAGGTTGCGAGCTTCACGCCGGCATCCTTGGGCAGGAAGTAAAGCGGCGTCTGCAACTCGAGGCTGGCGCCCCAATAGTACGTGCCACCGAGCGCATCGCCATACACGCCGGTAAACGGCAGTTGCGTCAGATCGCGCGGTCCAATTCCCGCCGGGGCAAATCCGCGGACCAGGTTCGCACCCATCTGGAAATGGTCGAGCATGCGCAGCCCCCCATCCCATCCCGCGATCTGCCCACCTTGCAAATGCACGAGGCCGACAACATCGGATACCACCTCGTGATAGCCGTACAGGTCGGCGGAGGTGCGAATGAATTTGACGTCCCCGCCGACGCCGGCAAAATCCTGCCTGAACTCGGTCAACACCCCCTGTGTCGGGCTTTTGTTGTTGTCGAGCGAATTGTGCGAGAGCGTGTAACCGACCAGCGAGGTGAGAACGGGGCCCCCAGCCAATTCACGCTTGACCGCCAGCGATGCCTCGCCGTCCACATAGCAGTTCGCGATACCGGCATATCCCAGCGGCGGAGTGAGAAGCGGGCTCGTCCCCACCTTGTCCGCGGTCGGGAAGGTGTTGACGAAATCCGGATTGATGTTGTTGCAATTCATCAAGTTCGGCGGGAGCGTGATCTTCTGCTGATACAGCGAATAGCGCAGCTGCAGACCAAGGTCTTCGCGCAACGCAAACCCGAGCCTGGTGCCAAAGCCGAGCGTCTGGGTCTCGTACGAGACGTAGCTGGTCGGGTTCTGTTGCTTGTAGAAGACGTCAATCCCGAGCGCCACCCGATAACCGAGAAAGTACGGATCCACGAACGACAGCTGGGCGCCTCGCGTGTACTGGCCGTACTGCAACGCGATTTTTCCGAACAGACCGCGTCCGAGCAGATTCCGCTCCGCAACACTGACCTCCCCGAGCAAACCGTCCGCGGTCGAGTACCCGCCCGAGACCGAGAATTCACCCGTCGACTGTTCCTCCACGTCGACATTGAGAATGACCCGGTCGGGAGCCGAGCCCGGTTCGGTCGAGATCTTCACGCTCTTGAAATACGAGAGATTCTTGAGCCGCCGCTCGGCCCGGTTGACGAGCGCACGATTGTAGGCGTCGCCTTCCGAAAGATCGAACTCGCGCCGAATGACGTAGTCGCGCGTACGCGTATTGCCGCGGACGTTGATCCGCTCGATATAGGCGCGTTGTCCCTCCTCGACGGTGAAGACGAGGTTGACAGTCCGCGTCTGCGGATCGCGGGACGCGCGTGGGCGCACCGTCGCGAAGGCGAAGCCCAGTTTCGCGGCTTCGATCGTAATGTCCTCGACGGATTTCTCAACCGCCTCGGCATTGTAGACGTCGCCCGGATAGGCGCGCAGACGCGACCTCAGCAGCGACGGATCGAGCAAGCGGATGGTCGACTGAACGTCGACCGTTCCGAAGCGATACTGCTCGCCCTCCTCGATCGTGAAGGTGATCACGAATCCTCGCAGATTCGGATCGTATTCTCCGACCGCGGAGACGATGCGTACGTCGATATAACCGTGCTTGAGATAGAACCGGCGCAACAGCTCGCGATCTGCCTCGACGCGGTCCGGATCGTAGATGTCGCCAGTCTGCAGGAACGCCAGAAGTCCGGTCACGGACGTCTTGATTACGTCCTTGAGCCGGTACGACGAATAGACGTTGTTGCCGACGAAGTTGATTCTCTTGACGCCGGTTTTCGCACCTTCCGAGATCTCGAAGACGAGATCGACGCGATTGTTCGGAAGGTCGATAACCTTGGGCTCGACGTGAACGTCGAAACGCCCGCCGCGGCGGTAGACTTCCACCAAGCGCGCCGTGTCCGCCTGCACGACGGGGCGCGAAAGCGTACCGCGCTCCTTCGATTGAATCTCGGCCTTGAGTTGCTCGTCCTTGACCTTCTTGTTGCCCTCGAATGCGATGCGATTGATGACGGGGTTCTCGATCACCGTGATCGTCAGCCGCCCGCCCTGAGCCGTCGGACGAACATCCTGAAACAGACCGGTGGCGTAAAGCGCCTTCACGCCCTCGTCGATCTGGAATGCGTCAAGCCGGCCGCCCGGCCCGGCCTTGAAATAAGACCGAATGGTGTCGGCTTCGACCCGCTGATTGCCCTGGACGACAATGGAGCTCACGGTGGGTGTTTGGGCATAGGCGACGGGTGCCGTGAGCGACACGACACCAACACCCAATAAAATTTCCCCCAGGACTAGGCAGGCGACGCCAAGCCCTCGGATAAGCCACCTACAAAGTTTCATTCCCCACGCGCCCTTTGTCGTCCCCATTCGGGTACCTCAGAGACTCCGGTACCCACGAGAAAGGTCGTCACTACCCCAGGCCGTCCCCTGTACAGGATTCTTCCCGTTGTGCAACCACGTCCTTCCCCCGACTTCCTCCTTTACAGCCCCAACGTTGCAAGCTTGCTACGATGCGGTCCACTGCGCCGCGAGATGCAGGATGTCGTTGTAAGTGGCAAAGATCATCAGCATCACGACGATCGCGAGCCCGATCCGGAATCCCACTTCCTGCGCGCGCTCCGAGAGCGGCCTTCCCCTGACCGCCTCGATTGCGTAGAACAAAAGGTGACCGCCGTCGAGCAGCGGCACCGGGAATAGATTGAGCAGGCCGATCGAGACCGAAAGCACCGCAGCAAGACTGAATAGCGACGGAAGCCCCTCGGTCGCCACCTGTCCAGAGACTTGGGCGATCCGAATCGGCCCCCCGAGTTGATCGGCCGCTTCACGCCCGGAGACGACCCCGCCGATATAGGACAGCGTGCGGTCCACCACAAACCACGTCCGTTCCACCCCCATCTCGATCGCCTTGAGCGGCCCGACCGGTTGGAAGTGCGTGTCCTCCGGCGAAGGCGAACGGGTGATGCCGAGCACACCGATGCGGTGCACGTTGCCGAAGCGGTCCTTGGTCTCCTTGAGCGCCGGAACCGCCTTGAGCGTGACCCGCGTGCCGCCCCGGTCGACCTCGAATGTCAGCGTCTCGCCTGCACTGGTGCTGACGATCTGCTGCATGTCGGGGAAGCTGTCGACTGGACGCCCATTGATCGACAGAACCAGGTCGCCGGGCTGAAATCCGGCTGCCTGCGCCGCGCTGCCGGGCTGGACCGCGTCGACCCGGGGCGAAGTGCTCGGTTTGCCAAAGATCATGAAGAGCGCGGCAAAAATGACGATGGCGAGCAGGAAATTCGCTACTGGCCCGGCCACCACGATCGCCGCCCGCCGGCCCACCGGCTGATGGATAAAGCTGTGCCGGCGCTCCTCCGCGCTCATGGCGGCAAGCGCCGCCTGATCGGGAACACTGGCCGCATTGTCGTCGCCGAAGAATTTCACATATCCGCCGAGTGGAATGGCGGCGAGCTTCCACCGGGTGCCGTGGCGATCGTTGAACCCGAAAAGTTCCGAGCCGAACCCGATCGAGAACACCAACACCCGGACGCCGCACCAGCGCGCCACCAGGAAGTGGCCGAGCTCGTGGAAAAACACCACCAGGGTCAAGACGAACAGGAATGGGATGACATAACCCAGCACGCCGCCGCTCAGCGCGTTGATGCCAGACATAAAATCGAAACCCATGACCAAATCTTCCCGCCCAGTCCCGAAGCCATCGTCGGACTCAGTCCTCTACGACGCCTTTGCGGCAATTTCGGGCAGGAGATCACGCGCCAACAATCTTGTATTATGGTCAACAGACAGTGCATCCTCGACGCTTTCCGGCTCCGCCGTCCAGTTTCGCGACAGGGCGGCCTCGAGGGTGGCCTCGACCAGGGCCGCTATCCCGGCAAAATTCAGCCGACGGGCGAGGAATTCGGCGACTGCTACCTCGTTGGCGGCATTGAGCACGGTGGGTGCCGCCCCGCCCGCCTCGAGCGCGCGGCGGGCAAGCGCCAAGGCCGGAAAACGCGCGAGATCAGGTTCCTCGAAGGTCAAGGTCGCAGCACGCGCGAGATCAAGCCTTGGCGCCGGTCCCGCGATCCGCTCGGGCCAGGCGAGGCAATACGCGATAGGGATGCGCATGTCCGGGCTTCCCAGTTGCGCGATCAGCGAGCCATCGCAAAATTCGACCAGACTGTGCACGATCGATTGCGGATGTACCAACACGTCGATCTGCTCGGAAGCCAGCGCGAACAGGTGATGGGCCTCAATGAGTTCCAGCCCCTTGTTCATCAGGGTTGCAGAGTCGATCGTGACTTTTGCCCCCATCGACCAGTTAGGATGTTTGAGCGCCTGTTCGACGGTTGCGGTCCTGACTGCGTCGGCGCTCGCAGTCCGGAACGGACCTCCGGAGGCCGTCAGGATCACGCGGCGCACGTCCTCGCGCCGGCTCCCACACATGGCCTGGAACAGGGCATTGTGCTCGGAATCGACCGGCAGCACGGTTGCGCCCGCCGCCGCCGCGCGGCGCATGAACAGACCGCCCGCGCACACCAGCGTCTCTTTGTTGGCGAGCGCCACGATCGCGCCACGCTCGGCCGCGGCAAGCGTCGGCCTGAGCCCGGCGGCACCGGTAATCGCTCCGATCACCCATTCCGCCGGACGCTGGGCCGCCTCGATCAAGCCGCTTTCGCCGGCCGCCGCCGCAATTCCGGTTCCGAACAGTGCGGCCTTGAGATCACCATAGGCGGCGGGGTCGCCGACCGCTGCGAACCGCGCGCCCAGTTCGCGTGCGATCGCGGCCAGCTCTGCCGCATTCCTGTTCGCGCTCACCGCCTCGACGCGAAAGCGTTGGCGCTCGCGCCTGAGCAGATCGATCGTGCTCGCGCCGATCGAGCCGGTGGCGCCAAGAAGTGTCACCGTCCGTTCGGTCGGCGCCGGCCGGTTGAATGCCTGGCACGAGGTGTCGGGTTTCATCAACTCACCACACCAGCAGGCCACGCCCCGGCGCCTCGAAGCCGCCGCGCGCCAATCCGATCAGCGCCGCCACGACATTGGCGGCAACGAAGCCGTCGAGGCGGTCCATCAGTCCACCGTGTCCGGGGATGAGATGGCTTGAGTCTTTTGCACCGAATCTGCGCTTGAGGAACGATTCGAACAGGTCTCCCCCCTGCGCAGAAATCGACAACACGATCGCCAGCATGGCGATTGCGAACAACCCCGTAAGCGCGGCTGCCGTGGCCACAGCGACGGCCACCGCAACGCTGGCCAATGTGCCACCGAGCGCGCCCGACCACGTCTTGTTCGGGCTCACCTGCGGCATGAGCTTGGGACCCCCGAGCGCGCGTCCCACGAAAAACGCGGCAATGTCGGTCGTCCATACGATCGCGAACAGAAGAATTACGGCCAGGAAGCCATCCGCGCTATCCGAACGCAGCACCACGGGCGCGACCCCGAGTGTCCCGGCATAGGGAATGCCGGCGGCGACCCAGATCCGCCGTTCGGCCGGCGCCAACGCGGCGGCGCCGAGCGCCCCTATTGCAAGCACGACGACCCCCGCCAGAACAGATCCGGCGGCGACGAGCGCTTGTGCGAGTGCAAGCGATGCACCCCCCGTCATCAATACCGCACGTCGGTCCCCAGCGGCCACCAGTGAGGTCCATTCCCAGAGCACCCCGATCGCTGCAACGCCCCATACCACGGCGAAAGGCCAGCCTCCGAGGTAGGCAGTCCCGACGGCGAGCGGAACGAGGACCAGCGCCGAGCAGACGCGCAACGCAAGTTCGCTCCCGCGAGGCCCGAAGGCATGCGATGGATGGTCCGCGCCCGTCACGGATCACGATCCGGTGCGCGCGATCAGGCCGCCGAAGCGACGCTCGCGCCGGCGATACTCCGTGATCGCGCTTTCAAGCGCATTGCGGTCGAAATCCGGCCAGTAGGTCGGCACAAACACAAGCTCGCTATAAGCCGCCTGCCAGAGCAGGAAATTGGAGAGCCGCTGCTCGCCGCTGGTGCGGATGATAAGGTCTGGATCGGGCAAATCCGGAGCGTCGAGATAGCTCGCGAGCTTGTCGGCGGTGACCGCGCCGACCGTCGAGATCCCCGGCCACGACCGCGGCCGCCATGCGACGAGCCGCGCGCGCGATTTCCTGGCGTGCTCCGTAATTGAAGGCCACGACGAGGACGAGCTTGTCGTTATCCTTGGTCAGTTCCTCGGCCTCATCGAGCAAACGCCGGATTTCGGCATCCAGACCTTCACGCTCGCCGATCACGCGCACGCGCACGCCTTTCCGGTGCAGGTCGGCGAGGTCGTGACGAATGAATCGGCGCAGCAGCGCCATTAACTCGCGGATTTCAGCAGCCGGTCGCGACCAGTTCTCGGCGCTGAACGAGAAGATGGTGAGAAAACCGATGCCGAGATCGCCGGCGGCCCGCACCGTGCGGCGGAGTGCCTCGACCCCGCGGCGATGCCCTTCGCCGCGCGGCAGCCCGCGCGCCGCCGCCCAGCGCCCGTTGCCGTCCATGATGATGGCAACATGCCTCGGCACGGCGAAATCGCCGATTTCGGCAGTGTGCAGGGGCTCGGTCTTGGACATCCCGCTCCACCTCACACCGTGAGGATTTCCTTTTCCTTCGTCGCCAGCAGCTTGTCGATTTCGGCGATCACTTCGTCGGTCGCCTTTTGCACCTGCTCGGACGATCGCTTGCCGTCGTCTTCGCTGATCTTGTGATCCTTTTCGAGCTTCTTGAGCACGTCAAGGCCGTCGCGGCGGACGTGGCGCACGGCGACCCGCGCCGCTTCGGCATATTTGTGCGCGACCTTGACGAGATCCCTGCGCCGCTCCTCGTTGAGTTCCGGGATGCGTAGCCGCAACACCTGGCCCTCAGTCGAAGGAGTAAGCCCGAGATTGGAAGCCGCAATGGCCTTTTCTACGGCATGGACCATGGACCTGTCCCATACCTGCACGGAGATGAGCCGTGGCTCAGGCACGCTGACGGTGGCGACCTGATTGAGCGGCATGTGGGTGCCGTAGGCCTCGACCTGCACGGGCTCGAGCAGGCTGGCTGATGCGCGGCCGGTGCGCAGCCCGCCCAACTCCTGCTTCAACAGCTGAATTGCGCCCTGCATGCGGCGCTTAAGCTCGTTCATATCATGCGTCGGGTTTGCCATGGCGACCCCTCGAAAACATTGGTCGATCCTGCGATCGTGCCGCTTTCGTGGGCGCGTTGGGCGACGTGCGCGACCGCCTCAATCGCCGACCACGGTAGAGTGCCCATTTCCGCTCACCACCGCCGCGATCGCTCCCTTTTCGCGGATCGAGAACACGATGATAGGCATACGGTTTTCCCGGGCAAGCGCGAAGGCGGTGGCATCCATCACTTTCAGATTGCGCTCGATCGCCTCCTGATGGCTCAAACGCTCGTAGCGTGTCGCGTTTTTGTCCTTTTTGGGATCGGCGCTGTAGACACCGTCGACGTCGGTCGCCTTCAACACCGCGTCGGCGCCGATTTCGGCTGCCCGCAGAACGGCTGTCGTGTCGGTGGTGAAAAACGGGTTGCCGGTGCCGGCGGCAAGCAAGACCATCCGCCCCTGTTCCAGATGGCGCAGCGCCCGCCGCCGCTCATAGGTCTCGCAGACTTCGGGCATGGCCAGCGCCGACATGGTACGGGCTCTGATACCCGCCTTTTCGATCGCGCTCTCGAGCGCGAGGGCGTTCATGACGGTCGCAAGGATTCCCATCATGTCGGCGGTCACGCGCGGGATGCCGTTTGCCGAGACCCGCACGCCACGAAAAATATTGCCGCCGCCGACCACGACCGCGATAGCCACCCCCAGCTGCTGCGTGGCGACGAGGTCGGTCGCGATCCGTTCGAGCGTTGGCTGATGGATACCGAAACTGTCGGCGCCCATGAGGGCTTCGCCGGAGACCTTCACCACGACGCGCCGGTAGACGGGTTTGGTCATGGCAGCTCCTGCGATCTACCGCCGGCGCGAGCGGCTCGGCACCGCTATCGCATGCATGGGGCGGCTAAGATCGGAATTCGACAAACGCTCAGTTCGATTTGACCAACGCTGCGACCTCGCCGCCGAAATCGCTGTCCGGCCGCTCGATGCCTTCGCCCAGCGCATAGCGCACAAAGCCCGTGACTTTGATCGATCCACCGGCCTTGCTCTCGGCTTCCTTGATCGCCTGGGAAACATTCTTGTCCGGCTCGTGGATGAACGCCTGATCGAGCAGACAGACCTCCTTGTAGAAGGTTCTGAGCCCGGATTCGACGATCTTGTCGATGACATTCGCCGGTTTTCCCTGCGCCTTGTACTTGTCCGCAAGCACCTCCTTCTCGCGCCGGACCACGTCCGGGTCGAGACCAGAGGAATCGACTGCCTGCGGATTGGACGCAGCGACCTGCATCGCGACCATGCGGCCGAAACGCTTGAGCTCGTCGGGCTTGCCGCTCGACTCCAATGCCACGATCACGCCGATCTTGCCGAGGCCTTCGTCGACGGAATTGTGCACGTAGCTGCCGATGATGCCTTCGCCCACCGACAAGGACGACGCCCGCCGCAACGACATGTTCTCGCCGATCTTGGCGATGGTGTCGGCGATGGCCTCGGCCAAGGTCATGTGACCCACTTTCGCCGCCTTGATCTTCTCGACGTCGGCTCCAACCGTGAGCGCGACATTCGCGATCATCTTCACCAGGCCCTGGAACAGATCGTTGCGGGCGACGAAATCGGTCTCGGAATTCACTTCGACCACGACACCATGCCGGCCCTCTACCGCGAGGCCGATGAGGCCTTCGGCGGCGATGCGGCCGGCCTTCTTGGCCGCCTTGGCGAGCCCTTTCTTGCGCAACAAATCGACGGCCTGCTCCATGCCGCCGGCGGTTTCCTGCAGCGCCGCCTTGCAGTCCATCATGCCTGCGCCGGTGCGCTCGCGGAGCTCCTTCACCATTTGCGCGGTGATGTTGGCCATGATTGCGTGATCCCTCTGTTCGTCAAAGGCCGGGCTTGTCGCCAAGGACGGGTTACCCGACGTGGCATTTATTGGCGCAACCGGGGCAAGCCCGAGTTGCGATACCGTCCGCGCCGTCGTTCAGCGCGATGAAAACGCCGATGCCCGGCACCGCGGACACTTCGATCTACGCAAGCTGCGTGCCGGACATGACAATCGCGTTACTCTGCGGTCAATTCCTTCGACTGCGCGATCCAGCCTTCCACCCGGGCGGGCAATCCGACCTCCTCGCCGATCGTGTGGGCGGCGTCGGGTCCGAGACCGGCAATCTGCCAGTAGTGGAAGATACCGAGATCGTTGAGCTTCTTCTCGATCGCGGGCGAGACGTGGTGGAGCTTCTTGAGGTCGTCGGCAACCCCGCGCGGACCGGACAGCACCTCGTATCCGGGTCCGTCGGCTGGCCGCGGCAGCTCTTCCGCAATCGGTTCGGCGGCGGCTCCGGTGTCGACGCCGAGTTCGCCCTGGGCTCGCGAGATGCCGTCGATTGCGGCTTTCGCCACGAGATCGCAATAGAGCGTGATGGCGCGGCTGGCGTCGTCATTGCCGGGCACGACATAGGTGATGCCGTCGGGATCGCAATTGGTATCGACGACCGCGGCGACCGGCAGGCCAAGGCGCCGCGCTTCCTTGATGGCGATGTCCTCCTTGTTGGTGTCGATGACGAACAGGAGGTCGGGCAGGCCGCCCATATCCTTGATGCCACCGAGCGCCCGGTCGAGCTTGTCGCGCTCGCGCTGGAGCGTGAGCCGCTCCTTCTTGGTGTAGCCCTGGGACTCGCCCGACGACAGCATCTCGTCGAGCTTGCGCAGGCGCGCGATCGACTGCGAGATGGTCTTCCAATTGGTGAGCGTGCCGCCGAGCCAGCGCGAGTTGACGTAGTACTGGGCTGACTTCTTGGCCGCGTCGGCGACGGCATCTTGCGCCTGGCGCTTGGTGCCGACGAACAGGATGCGGCCGCCATTTGCGACGGTGTCGCTCACGGCCTGCAACGCGCGGTGCATCATCGGCACGGATTGAGCGAGATCGATGATGTGGATGTTGTTGCGGGCGCCGAAGATGTATTCCGACATCTTCGGATTCCAGCGATGGGCCTGATGGCCGAAATGAACGCCAGCCTCCAAAAGCTGACGCATGGAGAAGTCCGGAAGCGCCATATGTGTTCTCCGGTTGAGCCGCCGCGGACCCGTGAGCTGCGCCCGACCTTGCGGTCGGAACGAGCCACCGGACGGCTGTTGAGGCCAAGGTCCGCGTGTGAGATGACCGGGCTTATATAGGCATGAATCGGCCGGCGCAAGGATCACCTGGATCGCTGCGTAGCTGGCGCACGATCGGTCCGGTTCACGGTGGCCTTTCCTGAGGGACCTGCGCTGGGGCTACACTTGAACCAGAAGTGCCCTAGCCCTGAGATTTGGACGGCGAGAACAGCGGCCGCCCACGCATTACACGGCCTCGACGGCTACCACCCCGGGCACCGCCTTGATGGCGCCGGCGATCTGCGGGGAGACCTTGAAACGCCCGGGGAGCTTGACCTCGACCTCGGTGCCTTCCCCCAGCATCAGCACCAGCGCGACCTCGCCGTTGTCCTGTGCCGAACGGCCGGACGCCGGGCCTTCGAGTCGCTTGGCGACGCTCTCGATCGGCGTCTCTCCGCGCAGAAAGACGCGCAGTCCCTTGGAGAGCTTGGCCGCCGCCTGGTCGAGCGGCTCCACCATCTGAATGCGCGCGCGTACGTCCTCGCCCTGCAGCTCGGCCGAAACCATCAGCAGCACCGCCGCACCGGGCTCGAGCAGGTCGCGGAATTGCGCCAGCCCTTCCGAGAATACGACCGCCTCGTAGTGTCCCGTCGGATCGGAGAGCCCGATAATGCCCATCTTGCTGCCGCTGCGCGTGCGCCGCTCGGTGCGCGCGACCACGGTGCCGGCCACCCGGCCCGCGCTCGCGCCCGCGCGCACCGCGCGCGCAAACTCGGCCCACGACTGCACCCGCATGCGCTTGAGGGTGGCGGCGTAATCGTCGAGCGGGTGGCCGGTAAGAAAGAAGCCGATGGCGTCGAACTCTTTCTGCAGGCGCTCGGCCGCAAGCCACGGCTCCACGTGGCCGAGCGCAAGTGGCGTCGGCGACGAGCCGCCACCGAACAGTTCCGATTGTCCTACGACGACATCGTCATGGGCGCGTTGCGCCGTCGCGATCATCGCGTCGACGCCCGCGAACGCGCGCGCGCGATTTCCTTCGAGCGTATCGAACGCGCCTACGGCGGCGAGACTCTCGAGCACACGCTTGTTGACGGCGCGCGGGTTGATGCGACCGGCGAAATCGGAAAGATCGGCGAACGGCCGTTCGCCGCGCGCCTCGACGATCGCCTCGACTGCCTGGCGGCCGACCCCCTTGAGCGCGGCGAGCGCGTATTGGATCGTATTGCCTTCGACATCGAAGGCGACGCCTGAACGGTTGACCGACGGCGGCTCGACCTTGACGCCGAGGCGCTCGGCCTCGGCTCGAAACTCCGAGAGCTTATCCGTATTTCCCATGTCGAGGGTCATGGAGGCCGCGATAAATTCCACGGGGTAGTTCGCCTTCATATAGGCGGTCTGATAGGCCACGAGCGCATAGGCTGCCGCGTGGCTCTTGTTGAAGCCGTAATCCGCAAAACGCTCGAGCAATTCGAAAATCGTTTCGGCCTGACCGCGTTCGATGTCGCGCGCGACGCAGCCGGACACGAATCGGCTGCGCTGCTTCTGCATCTCGCTGCGAATTTTCTTTCCCATCGCGCGACGCAGCAGGTCGGCTTCGCCAAGCGAATAGCCGGCAAGGATTTGCGCGGCCTGCATCACCTGCTCTTGGTAGACGATCACCCCGAACGTCTCCCGCAGGATGGGCTCCAGCTTGGGATGAATGTAGTCGGGCTCCTCCATGCGGTGCTTGCGCGCGCAGTAGGTCGGGATATTGGCCATCGGACCCGGCCGGTAGAGCGCGACCAGCGCGATGATGTCCTCGAAACGGTCCGGCCGCATGTCCAGCAGGGCGCGCCGCATCCCCTGACTTTCCAGTTGAAAGATACCCACCGCCTCGGCGCGCGCGAGCATGGCATAGGTTTTTTCGTCATCGAGCGGAACAGCGGCGAGATCGATGTCGACGCCGCGCTTGCGCAGGAGCGCCACTGCTGTCGCCAGCACGGTCAGCGTCTTGAGGCCAAGGAAGTCGAATTTCACCAGGCCCGCCTGCTCGACCCATTTCATGTTGAACTGGGTCACCGGCATCATGGATTTCGGATCGCGGTAGAGCGGCACCATTTCGGTGAGCGGCCGCTCGCCGATGACGATCCCGGCGGCGTGAGTCGAGGCGTGGCGGTGCAGCCCTTCGAGCTTTTGCGCGATATCGAAGGCGCGGGCGACCACCGGCTCGCTGTCGCGCGCCGCCTGCAGCCGCGGCTCGTCGTCGATGGCGCGGCCGAGCGTGACGGGGTTGAGCGGGTTCTGCGGCACGAGCTTACAGAACTTGTCGACCTGGCCGTACGGCATCTGCAGCACGCGCCCGACGTCCCGCAGCACGCCGCGCGCCTGCAACGTTCCGAAGGTGATGATCTGCGCCACCCGGTCGCGGCCGTAGCGTTCCTGCACGTAGCTGATGACCTCGTCACGCCGGTCCTGGCAGAAGTCGATGTCGAAATCGGGCATCGATACCCGTTCGGGATTGAGAAAGCGCTCGAACAGGAGTTCGAAGCGCATCGGGTCGAGATCGGTGATGGTGAGGGCATAGGAGACCAGCGAGCCCGCGCCCGAACCGCGCCCCGGCCCGACTGGAATGCCCTGCCCCTTCGCCCACTGGATGAAATCGGAGACGATGAGGAAGTAACCGGGATATTTCATGCCTTCGATGACGTTGAGCTCGAAGGCCAAGCGCTCGCGATAGTCTTCGACGGTTCGGCCGGGCGCGACCCCATGACTTTTGATGCGGCGTTCGAGTCCGGACTCCGCGCGCGCGCGCAGCTCCGCCGCCTCGTCGACCGTACCGCCCTCCTGGCCGACCGAGAAGCGCGGCAGGATCGGCGCCTGCACGCGCGGCCGGAAGGCGCAACGTTGCGCGATCTCGACCGTGGAGGCGATCGCTTCGGGAAGATCAGCGAACAACTCTGCCATTTCCGCCCGCGTCTTGAACCGGTGCTCGGACGTGAGCTGCCTCCGGTCGGTTTCGACGATCAGCCGACCCTCGGCGATGCAGATGAGCGCATCATGCGCCTCGTAGTCTTCCCGCCGTGCAAAGAAGGGCTCGTTGGCGGCGACGAGCGGGATCCCACGCTCATAAGCAAGGCCGACGAGCGCCGGCTCGGCTGTGCGTTCGGCCGGGGTGCCGTGGCGCTGCAGTTCGATATAGAGCCGATCGCCGAACAGCCGTGCCAACGCCTCGCAGCGTCCGGCCGCCAGATCGCTTTGACCGGCGACGATAGCGGCATCGAGCGGCCCGCCCGGGCCGCCGGTCAACACGATCAGCCCCTCGGTTTCGCCCTCAAGCCAGGCGAGCTTGAGGTGCGGCTGCTCGTTCGGCGCCGTATCGAGAAATGCGCGCGAGTTGAGCCGCATCAGGCTACGGTAGCCGGTTTCGCGCGCGGCCAGCAGCACGATGCGCGGGCGTTCCAGCACCGGGCCGCTTCCAGCGCGCGCTCCCGCGTCTTGATCGGCAAAATCGAGCGCGAGCGCACAGCCGACGATGGGTTGGATCCCCGCCCCCGCCATCTTGTCGGAGAATTCGAGCGCCCCGAACATGTTGTCGGTGTCGGTCAGCGCGAGCGCGGGCTGGCGGTCGGCCTTGGCGAGCTCGGCCAGCCGCGCGATGGTCAACGCGCCCTCCAGCAGGGAGTAGGATGAGTGCACATGCAGATGGACGAAGCCGGGCATTCGACCCTCGCGATTCTCGCTGCATTGCGACTGTGAGGGCGGGGGTAGGTGCTGTCCACCGTAACTGCCGCTCGCGCAGACAGGATGCGGCTTATCCCCAGGCTGTTCTCCCCAGGCTCCGGCCCTCCGGCCTTTGTCGCTCGCTCGCGGGGTTCACGAAATCCCTCGGCCTGCGGCGCCGACCTACAACGTCGCGATCACTTGCGCCCAGATTGCGATCATCCCCAGAAATAACGCCAGCGAGGCGAGCGTGGCGGCTTCTTCAACGACGGCGCGGACCATGTTTTTTCACTCCACCAACTGGGAACAGGCCATGAACATAGTTCATGTTATGTTCCCAAGTCAAGCTGGGGGCGATGGAGCAGTTCGGAGTGTGGCAAGGACGGTTAACGTGGCGGCCCGTTTCGACAGGCCACGTGCCCTTTCCACGCCGTTCTCATAGAGGGAGGACGCCACCGAGACATCGCTGCCGGAAGTCTTGGACCCTCTTCATGCCCGGCCCAATTCCAGTCGCGGAGATGTTGGTTGTCGCGTTCGAGCTTGGCTCCGTTATTCCGGAACCGGTCGATGCCAACGGCCGATCACGGCAGGCCCTCGCGAGGGATGCCCATCGACGGTTGGAGGGCGACGACATCCGCCGCCTGGTGCACGGCGATGACAACGGAGGCAGCGAGTTCAGCGCCCCGTCCGCGCTTCGCGTCGCATCAATCCAGCTCCACCACCAGCCCCTCCTTGAGGGTGACGCGGCGGTCCATGCGTGCGGCGATGTCCATGTTGTGGGTGGCCACCATAACCGCGAGGCCCGAGGCCTGTACCAGCTGGGTGAGCGCAGAGAACACGTGGTCGGAGGTGCGCGGGTCGAGATTCCCGGTCGGCTCGTCGGCCAGCAGAATGCGCGGCGCGTTGGCCACTGCGCGCGCGATCGCCACCCGCTGCTGCTCGCCGCCCGAGAGCTCCGCCGGCCGGTGCGTGAGCCGCTCCTTGAGCCCGAGATAGCTGAGAAGGTCGGTCGCGCGTCGAACGGCTTCCGGACGCGACAGGCCGCGGACCATCTGCGGCATGATCACATTCTCGATTGCGGAGAATTCCATCAGCAAATGATGAAACTGGTAGACGAAGCCGATTTCGACGCGGCGGATGCGCGTGCGCTCCGCGTCCGAGAGCCGGGAGGTCGCAACCTGGTCGACATAGACCTCGCCGGCGTCCGCCTGCTCGAGCAGGCCGGCGACGTGCAGGAGCGTCGACTTGCCGGCGCCGGACGGCGCCACCAGGGCCACCGATTGCCCCGGCCAGATCGCGAGCTCGGCGCCCTTGAGGATCTCCAGCATCACCTCGCCCTGGCGGTAATGCCGGTCGATCCCATGCAGAAAAAGGATCGGGGGCTCGTCCACACTGGCCACAGCGGCATTCTCCGTGCTCGTTTCGCCGCTGATGGTGGCGTCATTCATAGCGCAGCGCCTCGACCGGATCGAGGCGCGCCGCGCGCCAAGCCGGATAGAGCGTCGCCAACAACGACAGCGCGAGCGCCATCACCACGACGGCCGTGGTCTCGCCGGCGTCGAGGTCGGCGGGCAGCTTCGACAGGAAATAGAGCTCGGGCGAGAACAGTTCGGTATTGGTGAGCCACGAGAGGAACCCGCGGATCGATTCGATGTTGAGGCATACCAGCAGCGCGAGCAGAAAGCCGACCAGTGTGCCGACCACGCCGACCGAGGCTCCGGTCATCATGAACACCCGCATGATGGCGCCCTGAGTCACCCCCATGGTGCGCAGAATGCCAATGTCGCGGCCCTTGTCCTTCACCAGCATGATCAGGCCGGACGTGATGTTGAACGCCGCCACGATGACGATGATCGTCAGGATCAGGAACATCACGTTGCGCTCGACCTGCAGCGCGTTGAAGAAGGTGGAGTTGCGTTGGCGCCAGTCGATCATGAAGATCGGCCGGCCCGCGGCCTCGGTAATGAGCTTGCGGAAACGGTCGATCTGGTCCGGGTTGTCGACATAGACCTCGACGGCGGTCACGTCACCGGCGCGGTTGAAATAAGCCTGCGCTTCCGGAAGCGGCATGAACACAAAGGCGGAGTTGTATTCAGACATGCCCACCTCGAAGACCGCCGCGACCTTGTAGGGCTTGATCCGCGGTGTGGTCCCCATCGGCGTCACCGCCCCGCGCGGGGCAACCAGGGTTACGCTGTCGCCCACCCGCAGCGAGAGTTGATCGGCGAGCCTCCTTCCGATCGCCACTCCCTGGGCTGCGTCAAAGCCTTCGAGCGTGCCCTGCCGGATGTTCGCGGCAACCGAGGGAAGCTTGGCCAGGTCGGCAGCCCGCACGCCGCGCACCAGGACGCCGGAGGCATTGAACGGCGAGGATGCCAGGGCCTGGCCCTCGACGATCGGCGCGGCGAGCGTGACGCCGGGCACCTTGGAAATGCGCTCCGCAACCGCCTCCCAGTCGGTCAACGGCTGTTCCAGCGGTTGGATCAACAGGTGCCCGTTCAGGCCCAGAATCTTGTCGAGCAGTTCCTTGCGGAAGCCGTTCATCACCGCCATCACGATAATGAGGGTGGCGACGCCGAGCATGATCCCCAGGAAGGAAAATCCGGCATTGACCGAGATGAATCCCTCCTGCCGCCGCGCCCTTAAATAGCGCAGCGAAAGCATCCATTCGAACGGGGCGAAAGGGTGGGTGCTGCTTGGCTCGTTCATCAATGTGTTCCCCACCCCCCGATTTCACACGATTCTGGCCGTTTCAGGCCCTGGCCGGGGCTGCGGAAAGCCTGCGGCTTCACGACGCCAGTCGCTTGACGGCATCGCCCGGGCTCATCAGCTCGCGAGTGCCGTCGGCCCGCGTCTTGACCTCCACCTTGCCTTCGGCCAGCGCTTTCGGCCCGATCAGGACTTGCCAGGGGATGCCGATGAGGTCGGCGGTGGCGAATTTCGCGCCCGGCCGCTGGTCGAGATCGTCATAGAGGACCTCGACGCCTTTGGCCGTGAGCTCGCGGTAGAGCTGCTCGGAGGCAGCGTCCGTATCGGCCCCGCCCTGCTTGAGATTGAGGATCGCGGCCTTGAACGGCGCCACCGCCTCGGGCCATTTGATGCCGGCATCGTCGTGGAATGCTTCGATGATGGCGGCAACCAGGCGCGACACGCCAACTCCATAGGAGCCGCCGTGGATCGGCCGCTCCACACCGTCAGGTCCGGCAACCACGGCCTTCATCGGCTCGGAATACTTGGTCCCGAAATAGAAAATCTGCCCGACCTCGATCCCGCGGGTCTGCAGGCGCTTGTCGGCAGGAACGTCTTGCTCGAAGCGGACGGGGTCATGCACATCCTCGGTGGCGGCATAAAGGCTGGTCCACGGGCGGATATGTGGCGTCAGGTCCGCGTCATAGTCGATGTGTTCGCCGGGAATGGGCAGATCGAGCACGTCTCTGTGGCAGAAGACGCTGGACTCGCCGGTCTGCGCCAAAATGATGAATTCGTGCGACAAATCCCCGCCGATCGGCCCGGTTTCGGCCGCCATCGGGATCGCCTTGAGGCCCATTCGCGCGAAGGTTCGCAGGTAAGCGACGAACATCTTGTTGTAGGAAATTCGGGCAGCGGCCTCGTCCAGATCAAAGGAATAGGCGTCCTTCATCAGAAACTCGCGTCCGCGCATCACGCCGAAACGCGGCCGCTGCTCATCGCGGAATTTCCATTGGATGTGATAAAGGATCTTCGGCAATTCGCGATACGAGCGAACATAAGCGCGGAAGATTTCCGTAATCATGTCCTCGTTGGTCGGCCCATAGAGCATCTCGCGTTCGTGCCGATCCTTGATACGCAGCATCTCGGGGCCGTAGGCGTCGTAGCGTCCGCTCTCGCGCCAAAGCTCGGCGAGTTGCAGCGTGGGCATCAGCAGCTCGAGGGCACCGGCGCGATCCTGCTCCTCGCGCACGATCTGCTCGATCTTCTTGAGCACGCGCAAGCCGAGTGGCAGCCAGGCATAAATTCCCGCCGCCTCCTGGCGGATGAGGCCCGCGCGCAGCATGAGCCGGTGCGACACGACCTCCGCCTCTTTCGGCGTCTCTCGCAGGATTGGCAGGAAGTAGCGGGACAGGCGCATGGGTCGTTCGGGAATCGCTTGCCTTCGGGTCCATGAGTCAAACCGGATCGACGACAAAAAGACAAGGGCTATCAAAGCCTTCCGACTGGCCATCACGTCAGCTTTTGTGATGCCCGTCCAACGTTATGGTGCGCCGCAAACCGCCGTGGATCGATTTCACGCCGCTCCGCTGTTTTACTTTTCGGTGACAAGTCAAACGAGATCGGATAGCGTGAAGATTGCGAAGGTCAGGCGCGCGAGACGCCAGCGCGCTGTCGGACCACGCGGTCCAAGTCTTGGGAGGACAAGCCGGCCCAAAAAGCCGCAAAGCCGTCTCGATCGATAACAGAAACATTCGAGGCGGACGCTAGCCGTTAGTCGATTTGAGTTTTGGGAGCAGGGCTTCGGGCCCTGCTCTTTTTTTGGACCGCGGCGCGAGCATGAACTCGAGAGTGACGCGCAGGACCGACGTCAGCGCAATCCTCGTCATCGCCACGCGCTCCGTTTCGAACTCAGGCGCAGCTACTCCGGGAGCTTCACGCCGAGGACGGCGGCGAGATCGTCGAGGGTAATCAAGCGATAGGTGTAAACGACATACCATAATACGAAGACGACACCCGCAACCACCGTCGTCCAGAAGAGTTTCCGCCTGAGTCTCGGGATTGCCGGTGCGCCGGGATCGCTGCCAGGGGTGATCGCCCCCTCTTCGTGTTGGCTGCGTACCCCCCAGGGAAGGACGGCGAACAGCACTGTCCACCAGATGATGAAATAGATCGCGAGTGCCGTCGGCAGCGACATGGATCGGTTACCCGCGCAGGGGAGGCTCTGCCAGAGCGGAGACCGCGTCTTGAATCGCGATTTCGCTCTGAGCAGCTCGGATGATCTTATCCGAAAAGTCTGCAACTTTTCGGCATCATGCGCTACGCCTGCTCAATCTCGACCAGCGTGCCGCAAAAATCCTTGGGGTGCAGGAACAGCACCGGCTTGCCGTGCGCGCCCATCTTCGCCTCGCCGTCGCCGAGCACCCGCGCGCCCTGCGCCTTGAGTTGGTCGCGCGCAGCGCGAATATCGTCGACCTCGTAGCAGACGTGATGAATGCCGCCGTCCGGATTGCGCTCGAGAAACTTCGCGATCGGGGATGCTCCTCCCAGCGGCTCGAGCAGCTCGATCTTGGTGTTGGGCAACGTGATGAAGACCGTGGTCACGCCGTGGTCGGGCTGCGGCACCGGTTCGGAGACCTGTGCACCCAGCGTCTGGCGATAGACATTCGCCGCCTTGGCGATGTCGCGAACCGCGATCGCCACATGATTGAGCCGTCCGATCATGTCTTGTCTCCTGCGGCCCCGGCAGCATCCACCCATATCCGGCCTTGCGTGCCGCGGCCAGACAGCAGGCCCAGCGCGGCCAGCACGGCCTGCATGTCGGTGCGCTCGCGTGCCAGGTATTCGTGCAGCTGGGCGCCGTCGAGATGCATCTCGGTCCAAAAATGACGCTCGAGATCGGACCTCCATTCCGCTGTCTTTCCGGCGGCCGAAAGCGTCGCCTGCCAGAACGCGATCTGCGCCTCGCCCAGCCCCGGCGGCCCGCTCGCTCCGCGCCAGGATCCGATGACGCAATCGACTCCCTGCTCAATCCAGGTCGGCGTCTGCGCATAAGGTCCGGGCAAGCGCCTCGGCGACGAGATGCCGACGGCGCGCAGCCGCCCGGCGCCAAGTTCCGGCACCGCGCTGGCCGCGGTGATGGCTCCGAGATCGGCACGGCCCGCAACCACGTCAGCGACGGCATCGAGCGCGGTATCGAACACCCGGATGTCCGGCGCCCGGGTATCGCCGCCCGCGTGGCGGATCACCTTCGCGACGGCGATATGGTTGGAATTGCCGAGCGAGGTGGAGAGCGCGATGCTGATAGGGCCGGCGCTGCGCGCAAAACGCCCAATCAGATCGGCACCACCGCCGATCGTCGAGTTGGTGCAGACCACGAAGGCGATGTATTCCGAATAAAGGATCGCGAGCGGTGCAAACCGATCGGGATCGGATTTGGTCACCCCGGTCAAGTAATCGGCCGTCATATTGGGCGAGCTGATCGCGATCACGTGCCCGTCACCGGCGCAGCGCTCCATGTGGCGCCAGGCCTTGCGGCCGCCCTCGCCGCCCACATTGACCACCTTGATCGGCACGCCGACGAGTCCGGTGGCGGCAATGGATTGCGTGAGTGCGCGCGCCGCGCGGTCGAGGCCGCCGCCGGGCGGCGTGCCGGCAACGATCTCGATCGCGCGTTCCGGCCTCCAGGTCATGGCGTTTTGGCCGGCTTCATCGGCCCGAGCACCCGCGCCCAGAGGTCGACTTCCTTGCGCATGAACTCGTCGAACCGCGCCGGCGAGCGCTGCTGCGGCGCCACGACGTCGTATCCGAGATCGGCGAAGCGCTTGACGACGGTCGGGTCATCCATGGCCGCCGACAAGGCCTGGTTGAGCCTGGCCACGACCGGCGCCGGCGTGCCCTTGGGGGCGGAAAGGCCGTACCAGACGGTGAGCTTGAAATCCGGCAATCCGGCCTCGGCGGTGGTAGGGACGTTCGGCAGCATCGGGGAGCGGCTGTCACCAGTAACGGCATAGGCCTTGAGCGATCCGCTCTTGACGTGACCGACCACGTTGACGATCTGGTTGCAGACGAAATCGACATTTCCGGCGATGAGGTCCTGCGTGGCCTGCGGCGTCCCGCGGTACGAGGCCACTGTCGGTTTCACCGCGATCAAGGTCTTGAAAACCGAGCAAGCAAGATGAGACACGGAGCCGATCCCGGCATCGGCTTCCGTCACCGCCTTTTCGTTGCGGCGCAGGTAAGCGATGAATTCCTGCAATGTGTCGGGCGGCAGGTCCTTCTTGGCCACGATGATGACGGGAGCGGTATTGATGAGACCGATGGACTCGAAGTCGAGCGCGCGATAGGGCGGATTGGCGTAAAGCTGCTCGACCGCCGCGTGGGTGCCGGAGCCTGAGATGACCAGGGTATAGCCGTCCGGCGCGGCTTTCGCCACGCGGCCCGAGCCGATGGTGCCGCCCGCGCCGGTCACATTTTCGACGACGACTTGCTGGCCCAAGGCCTTGGACATTGGCACGGCGATAAGCCGCGCCACTGTATCGGAAGGACCGCCGGCCTGGAACGGCGCCACGATGGTGACAAAGCGCGTTGGATAGTCCTGGGCGAAGGCGCTTGCCGTGCAAGCAAGCAGCGTCGCCATGAGATATGCCGATGCTCTGATCACTGTAGCCTCCCTTGACCGCTTCTATGCGCTTTCGCTGTACTCGAAAGTCATGCGCCCGCGTTGCCGCAGGCGCTGATTTTTCCTCCACGCCAGGAAGCCAAGCCGCGCAGATCGATTTCGCCGCCTGCGCGCTTGGCCTGAAAGATCGCGGATCCTCCTTTGCGGGCGCAGATCAGACCTCGAGCACGTGCACATGGCACGTCGCTTTCTTGTTCCAGGCGGCGCTGAGCGCCGCGCGTACCGCCCGCCGCACCGCCTCGGCGACCGCCTCCGGGTCGCGCCGGCGAGGACGCGGCATGGACTCGAACGCTTCCACGGCAGCGTCATAGGCGATGTCCACGAGCTTGTGTCCGAGGGCATCGGCTTCGGGAATGCCGGTCAGCGTCAGTTGCGGATCGCCGACCAGTTCGCCGCGTTGGCCGATGGCGAGTGCCACCGACACGACACCCGCAAAGCCGAGCCGGCGGCGGTCGGCCACGGTCCGCTCCTCGGCGCTGACCACGAGCGAGCCGTCCTTATAGAGCCGTCCCGCCGGCACCTCATCGATCTTGCCGGGTTCGCCCGGAGCCAGCCGTATCAGTTCCCCATCGCGGCATAGCACCACCTTGCCGACGCCGGCGCGACGCGCGAGCGCGGCGTGCTCGGCCATGTGCAACGGCTCGCCGTGCACCGGGATCAGAATCTGCGGCCGCACCCAGCCGATCATGTCCTTGAGCTCATCCACCCGCGGGTGGCCGGAGACATGCACGAGATGCGTGCGGTCGGTGATGACCTCGATGCCCTGGGCGACAAGTCCGTTGATCACGCGCGTGACGGCTTTTTCGTTGCCGGGAATCGCGCGCGAGGAAAAGATCACGCGGTCGCCTTGCGAAAAGGCCACCTCGGGATGATCGTCCTGGGCGATGCGGGACAACGCCGCGCGCGACTCGCCCTGGCTCCCGGTGCAGAGCGCGAGCACCTTGTCCGGCGGCAGGTGTCCATAGATGTCGACGGACCGAAAATCCTGGATACCGTCGAGATAGCCGGTTTCCCGTGCCACCTGCGAGATGCGCTCCATGGCGCGGCCGACCACGACGACCTCGCGCTCGCATTCGGCCGCGGCTTGCGCGACCGCGCGCAGGCGCGCCACGTTGGAGGCGAAGGTGGTGACCGCGACCCGCCGCGGCGCGCTGCGGATGAGCTCGGCGAGGCACGCGGCGACTTGGGTTTCGGACGGCGAGCGCCCTTCGCGGAATGCATTGGTTGAATCCCCGATCAGGGCAAGACAGCCTTCATTCCCCAGCGCCTGCAGCTTTGCTTGATCCGTCGGCGGGCCGATAACCGGGGTCGCATCGAGCTTCCAATCGCCGGTGTGGAGAACGGGGCCGAGCGGCGTGCGGATGATGAGGCCGTTCGATTCCGGGATCGAATGCGCCATCGAAACGAGCTCGATATCGAATGGTCCGAGCGTGAACCGGCCCCCGAGCGGCACGACGTTCACGGGGATATCGGGGGCGGCCGGTTCACTTTCGCGCTTGGCTTGCAGCAGCGCCGCCGTAAACGGCGTCGCATAGACTGGGAGCGCCAGCCGCGGCCATAGATCGAGCAATGCGCCGAAATGATCCTCGTGCGCGTGGGTGAGCACCAGACCCAAGATATTCGGACGCTCCTCCACCAGATAGCGGATGTCCGGCAGGATCAGATCCATGCCGGGCAGAGCGTCGTCGGCAAATGCAACACCGAAATCGACGACGATCCATTGCCGGCGGCGCTCGTCGCCGAAGCCGTAGATCGCGAGATTCATGCCGATCTCGCCGACCCCGCCGAGCGGCGCAAAGACGAGCTCATCGGAGCGCTGCACCATGGGTATTCCGGTCAACTGGCCTTGTCGCGTGGCGTCGCCGTCGGCATGAACACGTCGCCGGCGGCAATGGTCGTGGCATGGCCGTCGGGCAAGCGCAGCACAAGCCCGCCGGCATCGTCGAGCGCTTCGAAACGGCCGCGCAGCTCGCGGTCGACGAGTCGCACAAGCACATCTTCGCCGATGCCAGCCGCGCGGGCGAGCCAGTCGGCACGGACGGCCGCAAAGCCCTTTCCGCCGTTCCACTGCGTCAGGCGTGCGAGCATCTTGAGCGAGAGCGCGCCAAACAGCGCCGCGGGCGAAACCCGCGCGCCGGCGGCGGCAAGGTCGGTCGCGGGAAAATCGGTCTCGGCAGGATGGCTCGCACAGTTGACGCCGATGCCCACGGCGACCGCGGCCTGTTCACCGCCCTCGCCTTCGATCAGGATGCCGGCGAATTTCGCGCCGGCGAGCAGAAGATCGTTCGGCCATTTGATCGCCAGCAGCGGCTTGAGGTCGGCGGCGACCTCGGCGACCGCGTCGTGGACGGCAAGCGCCGCGACGAATGAAAGTTCCGGCCAGCGCTCGGCGCGGCCCGGCGTGGTGAGCAACAGGCTGGCGTAGAGATTGCCGGGCGGCGATATCCACGCACGCCCGCGCCGGCCGCGGCCCGCGGTCTGCCGGCAGGCTGTGACCCAGAGCGGTCCGCGCTCGCCTCCGCGCGCGAGCAGCAAGGCCTCGGCATTGGTCGAGCCGAGCGCCTCGTGCGCAACAAGCCGCACGCCCGCCGCGCTCGCCCTGGGCTCGAGTTTCATTCAGAATTGGGTTTCATTCAAAACAGCGACTTTGCCGCCGCGTTCGCCGCGTCGACCAGCGGGCTCGGATAGACGAAGAACAGGAGGTTGAACAGGCCGGTGACCGCGAGCACGGCCTTGAGCTCATACGGCATCGGCTCGAACGGCTTGGCCGGTTCATCGAAATACATGATCTTCACGATTGCCAGATAGTAATACGCGCCCACGACGCTGGTGACCACGCCGATCACGGCAAGCGTAAACAGCCCGGCTTTGATCGCCGCGAGGAATACGTAGAACTTGGCGAAAAACCCCGCGAGCGGCGGAATGCCGGCGAGCGAGAACAGCAGCATGGCGAGGAAAAACGCCATGGTCGGCCGGGTGCGGGCAAGGCCGGCGAGATCGCCGATATCTTCGACCATCTGTCCGTCGCGGCGCATCGACAGGATGCAAGCGAAGGTTCCGAGCGTCATCGCGACATAGATCGCCATATAGACCAGCACGCCCTGGACGCCCTCCTGGGTGGCCGCCGCCAGACCGATGAGTGCGAAGCCCATATGGCCGATCGACGAATAGGCCATCAGGCGCTTGATGTTACGCTGGCCGATGGCGGCAAAAGCTCCGAGGGCCATCGAGGCGATGGCGACGAACACCACGATCTGCTGCCATTGCGCCGAGAGGCCGGGAAACGCCACGATCGTGGTGCGCACGAACATGGCCATGCCGGCCACTTTGGGCGCGGCGGCAAAGAACGCGGTGATCGGCGTCGGCGCACCCTCGTAGACATCGGGCGTCCACATGTGGAACGGCACCGCCGAGACCTTGAAACAGAAGCCGGCGAACAGGAAGACCAATCCGAATACGAGCCCAAGATTGCGGTAGCCCGGAGCGCCCTGGCTCGCCGCCTGGGCGATGCCGGCGAAGGTCACCGTGCCGGTGAAGCCATAGACCAGCGATGCCCCGTAAAGCAGCATGCCGGAAGACAGCGCGCCGAGGACAAAATATTTGAGTCCCGCCTCGGTCGAGCGCACGGACGTGCGATCGATGGCTGCGACCACGTAGAGTGCAAGGCTCATCAATTCGAGCCCCAGATAGAGCGCGATCAGGTCGGCCGCCGAGATCAGCATCATCATCCCGGTGGTCGAGAGCAGAATCAGGATCGAATATTCGAATTTCTGCCGCTTCTCGGTGGCAAGATAATCGGACGACAGCAGAATCGCCGCGGCCGATCCGGTCAGCGCCAGGAGCTTGAGGAAACGCGCGAAGCCGTCGACGACGAAGCTGCCGCCGAAGGTCACGAGCTTGCCGGCGGGCAACCAAACGACGATGAGGCCGGTCAGCACCAACAGCAGGATCGCCGCGCCATCGATCCCCTTGGTCGCCTGCTCGCCGCGGAATGCGCCGACCATCAGCAGCACCATGGCGCCGACCACGAGCACGATCTCCGGCAGGGCCGGCAACAGCGTCGGGATTTCAACTGTCTCGGTCATCGGCGGCTTCCGGGCCCCATGGTCAATGCATCAACAAGGCGGCGGCCTTGGCGGCGCCGAGCGCGCGCTCGTAGTTGTCGAGAAGCTGCGCCACCGAAGCCGCCGACATGTCGAGCACGGGTTGCGGATAGATGCCGAGCAGAATAGCCAGGATGACCAACGGACCAAGCGTGATGATCTCGCGGTAGTCGAGGTCGCTGATGCCCGCCAGGCTCGGCTTGATCAGCGCGCCGAAAACGACCTTGCGGTAGAGCCACAGCGCATAGGCCGCCGACAGGATGGTGCCCGTAGTCGCAAGCGTCGCCACCCAGGTATTCACCTTGAACGTGCCGATCAGCGTGAGGAACTCGCCGATGAAGCCCGAGGTGCCGGGCAGCCCGACATTGGCGAGCGTGAACACCATAAAGACCGCGGCATAGAGCGGCATGCGGTTGACGAGGCCGCCATAGGCCGCGATCTCGCGCGTATGCATGCGGTCATAGACCACGCCGACGCACAGAAACAAGGCCGCCGATACGATCCCGTGGGAGATCATCTGGAAGATGCCGCCGGCCACGCCCTGCGTGGTCGCGGCGAAGATGCCCATGGTGACGAATCCCATATGCGCGATCGAGGAATAGGCGATCAGCTTCTTCATGTCCTCCTGCACCAGCGCAACCAGCGAGGTGTAGATCACCGCGACGATCGAGAGCGCAAAGATCAGCGGCGCGAGATCGTGGGAAGCGGCCGGGAACATCGGCAGGGAGAAGCGCAGGAAGCCGTAACCGCCCATCTTCAGCAGGATGGCGGCAAGGATCACCGAACCCGCGGTCGGCGCCTCGACGTGAGCGTCGGGCAGCCAGGTATGCACCGGCCACATCGGCAGCTTCACCGCGAAGGAGGCGAAGAACGCGAGCCACGCCCAGGTCTGCAGGCCGGGCGGGAAGCCGTGGCGCAGCAGAGCCGGAATCTCGGTCGTGCCCGCATCCCAGTACATCGCCATGATCGCGAGCAGCATCAGCACGGAGCCGAGCAGCGTGTAGAGGAAGAACTTGAAGCTGGCATAGACGCGGCGCGGGCCGCCCCAGACCCCGATGATGAGGAACATCGGAATGAGGCCGCCTTCGAAGAACAGGTAGAACACCACGAGGTCGAGCGCCGCGAAGGTGCCGACCATCAGCGTCTCGAGCACCAGGAACGCGACCATGTACTCCTTGACGCGCTGCTGGATCGGCAGCCAGCTGGCGATGATGCAGACCGGCATCAGCGCGGTCGTGAGCACGACGAATGGCAGCGAGATGCCGTCGACGCCCATGTGATAGCTGATCGCGCCCGCGAGCCACGGCCGTTTCTCGACGAACTGGAACTCGGGCGAAGACGGGTCGAAGCGGTAGAGCAGGATCAGCGAGACCGCGAAGGTGACCAGCGTCGTCCAGAGCGCGATCCAGCGGGCATTGCGTCGCTCCGCCTCGCCGTC
This sequence comes from uncultured Alphaproteobacteria bacterium, assembly GCA_963821505.1. Lineage (GTDB taxonomy): Bacteria > Pseudomonadota > Alphaproteobacteria > Rhizobiales > Xanthobacteraceae > VAZQ01. The sequence continues at coordinate 27,362 of CAWGEH010000002.1, read as the reverse complement.
GCTGCGCATCATCATGATGAACAGCGCGCCGACCAGCGGCAGGAAGGTGGTGACGGAAAGAATCGGCCAGCTCATCATCAACCTGCCCGCCCGGCGAACATGAACCAGGTGATGAACGCTGCGACGCCGATCAGCATGGCGAAGGCGTAGTGGTAGAGGTACCCGGTCTGCAGCCGCACCGCGCCGCGCGTTACGTCGAGCACGCGCGCCGAAATGCCGTCGGGCCCCAAACCGTCGATCACCCAGCCGTCGCCGTACTTCCATAACACGCGACCCAGCCACAGGGTCGGTCGAACAATGAGAAAATCGTAGACCTCGTCGAAGTACCACTTGTTGAGCAGGAACTTGTAGAGCGGCTGCTGTTGGCGCGCGAGCTCGACCGGCAGCTCCGGCCGCCGGATGTAGAACTCCCACGCGATGGCGAATCCGATCGCCATCATCACGGTCGGGGCCAGCGTGGTCAGGTAGGGAATCTGATGCATGTCCTCGAGGATGTGGTTGGCTTCCGCGAACTTGAGCGAATTGCCGAAAAACTCCGCCACCCCGTGGCCGACGAAAAGCTCCCTGAACGGGTAGCCGGCAAAGATCGAGCCGGCGGCGAGAAAGCCGAGCGGGATCAGCATCACAATGGGGCTCTCGCGCGCCTCGTCGTAGTGACGGCGATCGTGCGGGCTGCCGTGGAACGTCACCAAGATCAGCCGCCAGGAATAGAACGCGGTCAGCGCCGCGGCGATCAGGGTCATCCCGTAAGCGTAGAGCGCCATCGGGTTATGGCTCACGTAGGCCGCCTCGATGATGGCGTCTTTGGAGAAATAGCCGGCGGTGAGCGGGAACCCGGTGAGCGCGAGCGTGCCGATCACCATGCTCCAATAGGTAAACGGGATCTTGTCCTTGAGCCCACCCATGTGCCGGATGTCCTGCTCGTGGTGCATCGCCGTGATCACCGAGCCGCAACCCAGGAACAGCAAAGCCTTGAAGAAGGCATGCGTGAACAGGTGAAACATGCCGACCGAATAGGCGCCCGTGCCCATGGCGACGAACATGTAGCCGAGCTGAGAGCAGGTCGAATAGGCGACAATGCGCTTGATGTCGTTCTGCACGAGGGCGATCGTCGCGGCGAAGAACGCGGTCGTCGCGCCGATGAAGGTGACGAAGGTCTGCGCGTTGGGCGCCAGGTCGAACAGCGGCGAGAGCCGCGCCACCATGAACACGCCCGCCGTCACCATGGTGGCGGCGTGGATCAACGCCGAGACCGGCGTCGGTCCCTCCATGGCGTCCGGCAGCCAGGTGTGCAGCAGGAACTGCGCGGACTTGCCCATCGCCCCCATGAACAGGAGCAGGCAGATCAGCGTGAGCGCATCCACGTTCCAGGAGAGGAAATGAATGGTCTTGCCGGTGAGCGCGGGCGCCTGCGCGAAGACGGTGTCGAAGTCGACCGCGCCGGTCATCATGAACACGGCGAAAATGCCGAGCGAAAATCCGAAATCGCCGACGCGATTGACGATGAAGGCCTTGATGGCGGCGGCGTTCGCCTCGGGCTTCTGGTACCAGAAGCCGATGAGCAGATAGCTCATCAGGCCGACGCCCTCCCAGCCGAAGAATAACTGCACGAGATTGTCCGCCGTCACCAGCATCAGCATGGCGAAGGTGAACAACGACAAATAGGAGAAAAAGCGCGGCCGGTACGGATCCTCCTCCATATAACCGATGGAATAAAGGTGGACGAACGCCGAGATGGTGGTGACGACGACGAGCATGACCGCGGTGAGCGTGTCGATGCGCAGCGCCCAATCGACCTTGAGATCACCCGAAATCATCCAGGGAAAGAGCGCCGCGTGGCTGTCGTGATGCCCAAATCCGACATCGACGAATGCAAACCACGACAACAGCATTGAGGCGAACAGGAACACCGTGGTTACGAGCTCGGCCGGACGCGACCCCGCGGCCGCCGGCTGCTGCGCTTCCGGCTCGCCGTGTGAGCCATCGAGGACGGCATGTGCCCCGTGCGGCGAGGGCGCGCCGCGTGCATGGCTCTCGTCGACCACGGCGTGCGCGTGATCCTCGCCGCCGCCGGCCGGAGGCCCGCCGGGATGACGTGCGCGCGCGCCGGCAAGCGCGATGAGGCCGGCGATGATCGCGCCGAGGAGCGGCAGGAAGACGATGGCGTAATACATGCCGCGCTCAGCCCTTCATCAGGTTGATGTCCTCGACCGCGATCGAGCCGCGATTGCGGTAATAGGCGACCAGAATGGCGAGCCCGATGGCGGCTTCCGCCGCCGCCACGGTGAGCACCAGGAGGGCGTAGACTTGGCCCACCAGGTCGCCGAGGAAGCTCGAGAAGGCGACGAGATTGATGTTGACCGCGAGCAGGATCAGCTCGATCGACATCAGAATGACGATCACGTTCTTCCGATTGAGGAAAATGCCGAAAATACCGATCGTGAACACGATGGCGGCGACCGTGAGGTAATGGCCGAGGCCGATGGTCATGTCCCTCCCCCTTGAATTCGCTAGAGGCCTTGGCCCGGCCGGACCTTGACGATTTCGATGGCGGTCTCCTTGCTGCGCGCGATCTGGTCCGCGATGTTCTGCCGCCTGACGTTCGGCCTGTGGTCGAGCGTCAGCACGATCGCTCCGATCATGGCAACCAGCAACACGACGCCTGCCGCCTGGAAGAAATAGACATAGCGCGTGTAGAGCACGTGCCCGAGCGATTCGGTATTGAGCATCCTGCCAAGCGGCGGAATCGGCGTCGCGATCGCATGCTGCACATCGGGGCCGATCACCCAGGCGCCCAGCACCAGGACCAGTTCGGTGAGAAGGACAATGCCGAGAAAGGCGCCGATCGGCAGATACTGCAAAAAGCCCTGCCGGAGCTCGGCAAAATCCACGTCGAGCATCATCACCACGAACAGGAACAGCACCAGGACCGCGCCGACATAGACGATGACGAGAATCATCGCCAGGAACTCGGCACCCAAGAGGATGAACAGCCCGGACGCGTTGACGAAAGCGAGAATGAGAAACAGCACCGAATGCACCGGATTCTTCGATGCGATGACCATGAAGGCCGCGGCGATGCACACGCCGGCGAACAGATAGAAGAAGAGAGCGGTGAAGATCATTCCTCTGCCTCACCGGTACGGCGCATCGAGTGCGATGTTCTTGGCGATCTCGCGCTCCCAGCGGTCCCCGTTCGCAAGCAGGCGCTCCTTGTCGAAGTACAGTTCCTCGCGCGTCTCGGCCGCGAACTCGAAATTCGGACCTTCGACGATGGCGTCGACCGGGCAGGCCTCCTGGCAAAGCCCGCAATAGATGCATTTGACCATATCGATGTCGTAGCGCGTGGTGCGGCGGGTGCCGTCGTTGCGGCGCGGCCCGGCCTCGATCGTGATGGCCTGCGCCGGGCAGATCGCCTCACACAGCTTGCAGGCGATGCAGCGTTCCTCGCCATTGGGATAACGGCGCAGCGCGTGCTCGCCCCGAAAGCGCGGCGAGATCATCCCCTTCTCGAAAGGATAGTTGAGCGTGGGCTTCGGCTTGAAGAAATAGCGCATGGCGAGGACGAACGCCGATGCGAACTCCTTGAGGAATAACGACCCGGCGGCCTGGTCCAGCCTCATGACGCGATCCTTTCGGGCGCTGTGTTCCGCCGCGGCATTTCGGTCAGCCCGCGAGCGTTCCGCCGAGCCAATAGCCGATGCCGGCGAACACAAGAATGTCGGCCGCGAGCACGGCGCGGCGCAGCATCGAGATTTCCTGCTCGCGTGTCTCGCGATCCTCCGCGCTCGCAGCGGGCGAGCGCGAGCCAAACACACGCTCGACGAACGCGACCAGCGGGCCGTAGGCCAGAGCGGCGATGACCGTGCCGACGACTGCCCCGAGTAGCCCGGCGAGCGAAAGATCGATCATGCGCTTGCCCCGTCATTTCGGCGCCAGTCCCGCATATTGCAAGACGCCTGCGACGATCGCGACCATGGCGAGCGACAGCGGCAGGAACACCTTCCAGCCCAGCCGCATGAGCTGGTCGTAGCGGTAGCGCGGAACGATCGCCTTCACCATGGCGAACAGGAAGAACATGAACAGGCATTTGAGCGCGAACCAGATCACCCCCGGTATCCAGGTGAACGGCGCCACCGGAAATGGCGGCAGCCAGCCGCCGAGGAACAGGATGCTCGCCATCGCGCACATCGTGAGGATGGCGATGTATTCGCCGAGAAAGAACAGCAGGAAGGGCGTCGCGGAATATTCCACCGCATAGCCGGCGACCAGCTCGGATTCCGCTTCCACCAGGTCGAACGGAGGCCGGTTGGTCTCCGCCAGCGCCGAGATGAAAAAAACCACGAACATCGGAAACAGCGGCAGCCAGTACCAGTTGAACAGTCCCCACCTGCCCTCCTGCGCATCGACGATGGCGGAAAGATTGAGCGAGCCCGCGCACAGCAGGACCGTGATGATGACGAAACCGATCGAGACCTCGTAGGACACCATCTGCGCCGCCGAACGCAGGGAAGCGAGAAATGGATACTTGGAGTTCGACGACCAGCCCGCCATGATGACGCCGTAGACCATGAGCGAGGAGATGGCGAAAATGTAGAGCACGCCGATGTTGAGATCGGCGATCGCCCAATCGGCGCTGACCGGGATCACCGCCCAGGCGGAGAGCGCCAGCACGGCGGTGACCAAGGGGGCCAGCAGAAACACGCCCTTGTTGGCGCCGGCCGGGATGATGGGCTCCTTGACCACGAATTTGATGAGATCGGCGAAGGATTGCAGCAGACCCCAGGGCCCGACGACGTTGGGGCCGCGCCGGATCTGCACCGCCGCCCAGATCTTGCGGTCGGCGTAAAGCACATAGGCGGTGATGATGAGGAGCAGGACGAGCAGCAGCACGCTCTGGGCGATCACGACGATCACCGGCCAGATGTCATTGGTCCAAATTTCGGCCATGCCAGCTACTCCGCCGCGGTGAGCGCGTCGTGACCCTCCGCGATCGCGGAGCATTCCGCCATCACGGCGGAGGCGCGCGCGATCGGATTGGTGAGATAGAAATCTCCGATCGCGGCGCCGAACGCAGCCTTGTCCGGAGTGCCGCCGCGCGCCGCCAGCGCCGCGATATCCGCGCGGTCCCCCGCCGTGATCTGATGGACGCGCCGCAGGTGCGGGTGCGCCGTGAACAGCGCCTGGCGCAATTGCGCCAGCGAATCGTAGGCAAGCCTGTGGCCGAGCGCATCCGACAGCGCGCGCAGGATCGCCCAGTCCTCGCGCGCCTCGCCCGGCGGGAAGGAGGCGCGCCCCGCCATCTGCACGCGGCCCTCGGTGTTGACGTGGATGCCGGATTTCTCGGGATAAGCCGCGCCGGGAAGGATGACATCGGCGCGGTGCGCGCCCTGGTCGCCGTGCGTGCCGATATAGACGACGAAGGCGCCGGGCGCGATGTCGATCTCGTCGGCGCCGAGCAGGAAGACCAGATCGAGCGCGCCGGGCGCGGCCATCTGCCTGGCGTCGCGGCCGGCGCTGCCGGGCACGAAGCCGACGTCGAGCGCGCCCACCCGCGACGCCGCCGTATGCAGCACCGAATAGCCGTTCCATCCGGCCGTGCCGGTGCCCTGCGCGGCGCGCGCCGCGAGCGCGGCGATTGCGGCACCGTCCGGCCGCGCCAGCGCGCCCATGCCGACGATCACCAGCGGGCGCTCGGATTTCGTCAGCACGCGGCCGAACTCGTGCACGCCCGCAGCGACATCCGCCAGTGTCTGCGGCCCGGCGCCAAGATAGTGGCAGGGATAGGTGAGATCCGCGCGTTCGCCGATCAGGCCGATCGCAAGCGTGCCCGTGCGCCAGCGCTTGCGGATGCGCGCGTTGAGCACGGCCGCCTCGCGACGCGGATTGGATCCGACGATCAGCAAGGCATCGGCCTTCTCGATCCCGGCGATCGTGGCGTTGAAGAGATAGCTCGCCCGTCCCCAACTCGGATCGAGCGCCGCACCGTCCTGGCGGCAGTCGACGTTCACGACGCCGAGCCGCGTCATCAAATCCTTGAGCGCGAAGATTTCCTCGACCGCGGCCAGATCGCCGGCAATGGCGCCGATGCGTGTTGCCTTCGTCTGGCTGACCTTCGCGGCAATGGCGTCGAACGCGTCCCGCCACGAGGCGGGATAGAGCTGTCCATCCTCACGGATGTAGGGCTGGTCGAGGCGCTGGGTGCGCAGCCCGTCGACCACGTGCCGCGTCTTGTCGGAAATCCATTCCTCGTTCACGTCGTCGTTGACGCGCGGAAGGATGCGCATGACCTCGCGCCCGCGGGTATCGATGCGGATGGCCGAGCCGAGCGCGTCCATGACGTCGATCGACTCGGTCTTGTTCAGCTCCCAGGGCCGCGCGGCGAACGCATAGGGTTTGGAGGTGAGCGCGCCGACCGGGCAGAGATCGACCACGTTGCCCTGCAACTCGGAGGTCATGGCCTGTTCGAGATAGGTCGTGATCTCCATGTCCTCGCCGCGCCCGATGGCGCCGAGCTCCGGCACGCCGGCGACTTCGGTCATGAACCGGACGCAACGCGTGCAATGGATGCAGCGATTCATGATGGTCTTGACCAGGACCCCCACGTACTTGTCCTCGACCGCGCGCTTGTTCTCGTGGAAGCGGCTGGAATCGACGCCATAGGCCATGGCTTGGTCCTGCAGGTCGCATTCTCCGCCCTGGTCGCAGATCGGGCAGTCGAGCGGGTGATTGATCAGCAGGAATTCCATCACTCCTTCGCGCGCCTTGCGCACCATTGGCGTCCTGGTGCTCACCTCCGGCGGCTCGCCCTTGGGTCCCGGCCGGCAGTCGCGCACCCCCCACGCGCACGAGGCCACCGGCTTGGGCGAGCCCTTGAGCTCGACCAGGCACATGCGGCAATTGCCGGCAATCGAAAGCCGTTCATGAAAGCAGAAGCGCGGGATCTCGGCGCCCGCCGCCTCGCACGCCTGGAGCAGCGTGTATTCCGGCGGAACGTCGATCTCTTTGCCGTCGACGATGAGTTTGGTCATGTCAATTCCACTGCAGCCAAAGTAACAACCCGACAGCGAGCGCGATGCCTGCCGCCATATCGAGGCGCACTAGCAATGCAAGGCGGCGCCAAAGTCGATTGGAGAGGGTCATCGCCGATCCCGTTCTGTCGTGTCATGCCGGCTTCTTGGCCTTCCAGGCGGCCATGAGCTCGGTCACCTCGATCCCGTCGATCGTCATGCCGTGGAGCCGGCTATTGACGATCGACACTCCCGCCAGGTTGGCCTTGTCGATCCGCAAGCCCGAGAGATTGACGTTGTGCACGCGCCAGCCCGACAGGTTCAGATCGTCGAACGCGCAGCCCGACAGGTTGACGTTATGATAGGTGCCGCCCGACATGTTGACGTTCTCGTAACTGCTGCCGGACAGGTTCACGTCGTTGTAGACCGAGCCGGAAAGGTCGCTATCCGTGACCTGCAGCCTGTGCTTCTCCTGATGGATCTTCATTTGCATCACTCCGCCGCGACCCGCACGGGCTCCGGATGCGGGTTGGCCGCATAGTCGTCGATGCGTTGCTCGATCTCGTGGCGGAAATGGCGAATGAGGCCCTGCACCGGCCAGGCCGCGCCGTCGCCGAAGGCGCAGATGGTGTGTCCCTCGATCTGGGTGGTGACTTCCATCAGCATGTCGATCTCGCGCTTGTGCGCGCGGCCCTCCGCCATGCGTGTGAGCACCCGCCACATCCAGCCCATGCCTTCTCGGCAGGGCGTGCACTGGCCGCAGCTCTCGTGCTTGTAGAAATACGAGATGCGCGCCATGGCCCGGATGATGTCGGTGGATTTGTCCATGACGATCACGGCCGCCGTGCCGAGCGCCGACTTGAATTCCCGGCAGCCATCGAAATCCATCAGCAGCTTGTCGCATTGGTAGGCCGGAATGAGCGGCATCGAGGAGCCGCCGGGAATGACGGCGAGCAGGTTGTCCCAGCCGCCGCGCACGCCGCCGGCGTGGGTTTCGAGCAGCTCACGCAGCGGAATTCCCATCGCCTCCTCGACGGTGCACGGCCTTTGCACGTGACCGGAAATGCAGAACAGTTTGGTGCCGGTATTGTTCGGCCGCCCGATGCCGGCAAACCAAGCGCCGCCGCGGCGCAAGATGTCGGGCACGACGGCGATCGATTCGACGTTGTTGACCGTGGTCGGGCAACCATAGAGGCCGACATTGGCCGGGAACGGCGGTTTCAGGCGCGGCTGGCCCTTCTTGCCCTCGAGGCTTTCGAGCAGCGCCGTCTCCTCGCCGCAGATATACGCGCCCGCGCCGTGATGGACGACGACGTCGAACGGGAAGCCGTGGACGTTGTCCTTGCCGATGAGATTGGCCGCGTAGGCCTGATCCACCGCCGCCTGCAGGCGTTCTCGTTCCCTGATGAATTCGCCGCGGATATAGATGTAGCAGGTATTGGCGCCCATGACGAAGCTGGCGATCAGGCAGCCCTCGACCAGCAGATGCGGGTCGTGGCGCATGATCTCACGGTCCTTGCAGGTGCCGGGCTCGGATTCATCGGCATTGACCACGAGATAGTGCGGCCTGCCGTCCGACTGCTTGGGCATGAACGACCATTTGAGCCCGGTCGGGAAGCCGGCGCCGCCGCGGCCGCGCAGTCCCGAGGCCTTCACCTCCTCGATGATCCACTCGCGGCCCTTCTCCAGGATGGCCTTGGTCCCGTCCCAGGCGCCGCGCGCGCGTGCCCCTTCGAGGCCCCAGTCATGGAGCCCGTACAGATTCCTGAAGATGCGATCCTTGTCCTCGAGCATCACGACTGCCTGTTTGCCGATGAATCGCCGACGGGCGGCTTCGGCACGCCCGCTTCCCGCACATTGGCGGCGGCGCCCGGCTTCTTGGCCTCGGCGTCAGTCAGCGCCGGCGCGGACTTCTCTCCGCCGTTCCTGCGCGCATAGAGGCCCGGATCGGTGAGGGTAGTGGGACCGCCTTGCGGCGCCGAAAGCTGGCGATCGACCTGGGGGCCGGGCTTGACCTCCTTGCCGGCCGTCAGGTCGTTGAGAATTTGCGTGAACCTTTCCGTGCTAAGATCCTCATAATAATCAGAATTAATCTGCGCCACCGGCGCGTTCACGCAGGCGCCGAGACACTCGACTTCGATCCATGACAATTTGCCGTCGGCGCTGACATGCTGTTGCTCGCCGAGCCTGTCATGGCAGAGCTGGATCAGCTTGTCCGCCCCGCGCAGCACGCACGGCGTGGTGCCGCAAAGCTGGACGTGGAATTGCCCGACCGGGGCCAGATTGAACATCGTGTAGAAAGTCGCCACTTCGAGCGCGCGGATCTTAGGCATGCCGAGCAAATCGGCGACGTGCTCGATCGCCTTCTGCGGCAGCCAGCCGCCGGCCTGTTCCTGGGCGCGCCACAGGACCAGCAGGATTGCGGAGGCCTGCCGTCCTTCCGGATATTTGGCGATCTGGCGCCTGACCCAATCGAGATTCTCGGCCGTGAAGGCGAAGCTCTTGGGCTGGATCGCAGCGTCGGCGAGGCGGCGGACGGCCATCAGCGATCGACCTCCCCGAACACGATGTCGAGCGACCCGAGGATCGCCGAGACGTCCGCGAGCATGTAGCCCTTGCAGAGGAAATCCATGGCCGCGAGATGCGCAAAGCCGGGCGCCCGGATCTTGCACTTGTAGGGCTTGTTGCTGCCGTCGGCGATCAGATAGACGCCGAACTCGCCCTTGGGCGCCTCGACCGCGGCATAAACTTCGCCCGCGGGCACATGAAACCCCTCGGTGTAGAGCTTGAAGTGGTGGATGAGCGCTTCCATCGAGCGCTTCATCTCCGCGCGCTTGGGCGGCACGATCTTGTGGTCCACCACCGAAACCGGCCCCTCGCCTTCCCCCGAACGCAGCCTCTCCAGGCACTGCTTCATGAGGCTGGTGGACTGGCGCATCTCCTCCATGCGGATGCAGTAACGGTCGTAATTATCACCGTTCTTGCCGATGGGGATGTCGAAATCGAGCTCGGAATAGCATTCATAGGGTTGCGCCTTGCGCAGATCCCAGGCGGCGCCTGATCCGCGCACCATCACGCCGGAAAAGCCCAGCGCCCACGCATCCGCCAGCGTGACCACGCCGATGTCGACGTTGCGCTGCTTGAAGATGCGGTTGCCGGTGAGCAGATCATCGAGGTCGTCGCAGACCTTGAGAAACGGATCGCAAAACGCCCAGATGTCGTCGAGGAGTTTCGGCGGCAAATCCTGGTGCACGCCGCCGACGCGGAAATAGGCGGCATGCATGCGGCTGCCCGAGGCGCGCTCGTAGAATCCCATGAGTTTTTCGCGCTCTTCGAAGCCCCAGAGCGGCGGCGTGAGCGCGCCGACATCCATGGCCTGCGTGGTCACGTTGAGGAGATGGGACAACAGGCGGCCGATCTCGCAGAAGAGCACGCGAATGAGCTGCGCGCGCCTGGGAACCTTGAGCTCCAGCAGCTTTTCCGCGGCAAGGCAGAAGGCATGCTCCTGGTTCATCGGCGCGACGTAATCGAGCCGGTCGAAATACGGGATGGCCTGCAGATAGGTCTTGGCTTCGATCAGCTTCTCGGTGCCGCGATGGAGGAGGCCGATATGCGGATCGACGCGCTCGACCACTTCGCCGTCGAGATCCAGCACCAGGCGCAACACGCCGTGCGCCGCCGGGTGCTGCGGCCCGAAATTGATGGTGAAAGTGCGCAGCGATGCTTCCGTCATCCGTTCAGCTCGACCCGACCGCGCTGCTCGCCATTCCCGATTCCGTCGCCTTCCTGTTCAATCGCGCATTGAACTTGTCCCATGCCACCACGTAGCGCTGGTGACGCCCCGCGCCGATCGCATCGACGCCGTCATGGGCCTGCACGTCGAAGGTGACGCGGGCGCCCTCGACGCTCACGCATTGGACGTCGACCGTCACCGCAAGCCCCGGCGGGGTGGCGGCGGTGTGGCTCACGTCGATGTGCACGCCCACGCTGCCCTCGCCGGCCTCGAGATGAGGCACCAACAGCTGCATGCAGGTCCATTCCATCAGGCCGACCATGAAGCCGGTCGCGAACACTTCCGGCATGGCCTGGAACTCGGCGACCTCGGGATAGAGGTGGGGCACGGTCTTGTTCTGCGGCACGCGATAGGTGAAGCGGTGGGTAAGGCCCGGCTTGAGCGTCCTTTTCATCTCAAGACCCTTTGCCGTCGGTTGCCTTCCCGTCGGCCGCCTTCTCGTCGCCCGGCAGGATGTAGCCCGGTCCCTCCCACGGCGAGAGGAAATCGAAATTGCGGAATTCCTGCGTGAGCCGAACCGGCTCGTAGACGACGCGCTTCTGCTCGTCGTCGTAGCGGACCTCGACGAAACCGGTGAGGGGAAAATCCTTGCGCAGCGGATGGCCCTCGAACCCGTAATCGGTGAGCAGCCGGCGCATGTCGGGATGACCCGTGAAGAGCACGCCGTAGAGATCGTAGGTCTCGCGCTCGAACCAGTTGGCGCCGGGAAAGACAGCGATGATCGAGGGGACCGGCGTGGTCTCGTCGATCTCGATCTTCACCCGCACGCGCAGGTTCTGCTTGGGCGAGAGCAAATGATAGACCACGTCGAAGCGGGGTTCGCGTCCGGGCCAGTCGACCGCGGTGACGTCGATCAGGCTGCAGAACTGGCAGCGCTCGTCGTCGCGCAGGAAGCTCGCGACCTTCACGATCTCGCGCGCGCTCGCGGTGATCGTCAGCTCGCCATATGCCACCCGATGGCCCGCGACCGAGCCCGGAAGCGCGCCGGCGACGATCTCGCCGAGTTTGTCGAGCGCTTCATCCATGGCGCGAAACCATCACCGCTCGATCGTGCCGGTGCGGCGGATTTTCTTCTGCAGCAACAGCACGCCGTAGAGCAGCGCCTCGGCGGTGGGCGGACAGCCGGGCACATAGATATCGACCGGCACGATGCGGTCGCAACCGCGCACGACGGAGTAGGAATAATGATAATAGCCGCCGCCGTTGGCGCACGATCCCATGGAGATGACGTAGCGCGGCTCGGGCATCTGGTCGTAGACCTTGCGCAGCGCGGGCGCCATCTTGTTCGTCAGCGTGCCGGCTACGATCATCACGTCCGATTGTCGCGGAGACGCGCGCGGCGCGAAGCCGAACCGTTCCGCGTCGTAGCGGGGCATCGACATCTGCATCATCTCGACCGCGCAGCAGGCAAGCCCGAACGTCATCCACATCAACGAGCCGGTCCGCGCCCAGATGATGAGATCGTCGCTGGCGGCGACGAGAAAGCCCTTGTCCGAGAGTTGCTCGTTCACGCCGGCGAAAAACCCGTCATCCGCACCCACGGGTTTGCCCGTGCGCGGATCGAGAATGCCCTTGGCGGGCGGGGCCAGGACGGCCGTGCGCTCTAATCCCATTCAAGCGCTCCTTTCCGCCACTCATATATGAAGCCGACGGTCAGAACGCCAAGGAACACCATCATCGACCAGTAGCCGTAAAGGCCGAGATCACCCAGCACGATCGCCCATGGAAACAGGAAGCTCATTTCGAGGTCGAAGATGATGAACAGGATGGCGACGAGGTAGAAGCGCACGTCGAACTTCATGCGCGCATCGTCGAACGCGTTGAACCCGCACTCGTAGGCGGACAGCTTCTCGGGATCGGGAGCTTTGTAGGCGACCACAAAAGGCACGAGCAGGATCACGAGGCTGATGGCGAGCGCCACCGCGATGAAGATCACGAGGGGAAGGTAGTCCAGCAATAGCTCGTTCATCGGCGACCTCATCTCCGACGTCGCAAGCCCGTCCGGAAAGCCCGCCCCTGCCCCGCGGCCCAGGTCCGCGGGCGCCCATGAAATCGCCCTTGTGACAGATCGGATTCGTTCCAAGGACGGGTGCCGGGAGGCTTAGCGCAGTGCACAATGGGAGGCAAGTCGGCGGGCGCCAAAAGCCGGTTCCGCGCGGACATTGCCGCTTCGACCGCCGCGGGCGGGCCGTGGAGCAGGCGCCTCAGCTGGCGCCAATGCGCGCAGGATGACCGCTCTGCGTGCAGGCCACTGGGCTTTCGTGCCCGCCCCGCTGTAGGGTTCGCGCTGAAATGATCCGATGCGTCGGCGCAGAATGACGCGGCGAGGGAGGCAGCATGCAACGCAAGGTCATGATCTCATGCGCGGTCACCGGCTCGGCGGACACACCGGGCCGCAACCCGGCCGTGCCGGTGACGCCCGCGCAGATCGCGCAATCCGCCATCGATGCGGCCAAGGCGGGCGCGGCCATCGTTCACATTCATGTGCGTGATCCCGAAACCACGCGGCCCAGCATGAATGTCGCCCATTATCGCGAGGCGGTGGAGCGGATCAGGGAAAGCGGCACCGACGTCGTCATCAACCTCACCACCGGTCCCGGTGCGCGCTTTGCGCCGGGCCGCGAGGATCCGCTCACGCCCGGCCCCGGCACCACCATGAAATCGCCGGCGGAGCGCGTCCGCCACATCGTCGAGCTCAAGCCGGAAATCTGCAGCCTGGATATGGGCAGCATGAATATGGGGCCCTATGTCTTCGTCAATACGCCGGGCTATCTCGAAGCCATGGCGGTCGCCATCCGCGATGCCGGCGTGCTGCCGGAGCTGGAGGTGTTCGAGGCCGGTCATCTCCTCCTGGCCAAGCGCCTGATCGAGACCGGCCACATCAGGCCGCCGGGCATGTTTCAGATTTGCCTTGGCGTCTCCTGGGCACAGCCGGCAACCCCGGAGGCCATGAGCTACATGCGCGGTCTGCTGCCGGCCGGATCGCCCTGGTTCGCGTTCGGCGTTTCGATGCATCAGTTCCCGATGGTGGCGCAGGCCGTGCTGCTCGGCGGCCATCCGCGCGTGGGTCTCGAAGACAACCTCTATCTCGAAAAAGGCAAGTTGGCGCCGAGCAATGCCGCGCTGGTGGAGAAGGCGGCCAAGATCGTCGAGATCCTCGGCGACTTCGTCGCGACCCCCGCCGATGCGCGCGCGATGCTGGGTTTGCAGGCGAGCCCGAAATAGCATCCGCGGTGGCCTGATCGCAGACGCGGACGAGATCACGCCGCCTGTGCCGGCTCGGCTGCGTCGAAGAACCGCGGCGCTCCAAAAACGTCCCGGCGGCGGCAAGCCCCCCGAAGAGCCGTCGCATGTTGGTCATCGGATAAAACAAAAACTAACTTATACGGCGATGACGTAACGATGGCCGCTTTTGTCCGCTCCGTGTCCGTAACTGGTAGGGAAAGCCCGCCCAACGCGTTCCCTGCCCTGCCCCTAGCCAGATAGCCCTCGACCGTGCCGAGCGCGCCTACGGCTTCCTTGATTTAGATCAATGTAAGGCACTGGATTCCGTATTCAGTTTTATTGTCTCCGGCGCGACCGACGACCGACGATACGCGGCAAACCGCGTAAAGAGAAATGGAGACCGCTGTGAATGACACGGATAAGCGAGCGCAAATTGCTCACGCTCTGAACAGAGAGCGGAACCACCTGCTCCATCAAACCCAGCCCGACATGATCGCCATCGCCGACCAGCTCTGGCAGAAGATAGAGATATTGATAAGTCAATCGGACGTTAGACCGCCGCTGACTGCGGCTCAAGAACAGGCTGCGCAAAAGGTAGTGCATCAGCTCCATGACGCTGTCGCGGGGGTGATCAGCATCGCGGGGGTGATCAGCGTTGATGATAGGCAAATGGCGGTGCGGAAGCTCCGCGATGCTGTCAGCGCTGTTGATCAGCTCCTAGGGGGGGGGATCCAACAACAAATTGATATTGGACGAATGCCATAGAGCATTCACAACGCCGAAAGGCACAAGCAAGATGAGCCAGGTAGATTGGGAGGAAACCGCTGCGTCGACAGTACCGTCCCAGGTCTCAATCGTACAGGTAGATAGGCAGGAATCATCGTCTGATTTCGTTTTTCAGAGCCTCGGCACCTTCGAAGCAAACTTCGCACTTGCCGCCGTGCCAGGCTATAAGCCGACCCCGGCGGAACAGGCCTACCTCGAACGGCTCAACGCTTGCGTTGCGGGCTTTGCAGCAATCCCTCTCCCGGAACCGGAAAAGAACCCCGACATTCGAGAGCTAAAGGAGGACGTGCGCAATCGCGCCGTTAAGGCGCTACGGGACGGGGCTGAGCAATTTGCGCGGGCTCCAAGTGGCGACAGGAACAAGAAGGCTATAACAGAGCGGGACGAAACCTACCGCATCGAAGGCCGATACAACGAGTGGAACGCCCGCATCGATACGATTCCATTCGATGTCAAGCCAATGTCCGTGGCCAATGATCTGTACAACGACCTGAAGATCAATACGCGAGACGTTCACATTCCGGAAGATAAGGCGCGCCTGAAGGTTGAAATTGACACAGCGCTTACGGTCGCAAAGCTCGTCTTCGGCGAGCGAGAGAAGTCAATCGGGTGGTGGCGAGCGCGGTTGCCTTGGTATGCGTCACAAGTCGATGCGGTGCAGATGCGGTTACATGACAGCATCACGCAACTCCTAGGCATCGCCAAAGTCGGGTTGATGAACGTAGATCCCACGCAGGCGGCTTTCGCGAGGAACGATTTAGCTCGATTTAAGAGCGAATTTGTTGCGCGAGAGGCTGGGACCGTAAAAAACCGGTACCTTTGGCGCTTAGGCCGTTATTGCCTGCTCGCCACTCTGCTCATGGTGCTGGGCTATATTTACGCCCGTTATTACGCCGTGGGTGGCTCGATATGGCACGACTTCCGCAACTTCTTTCTGCTGGCGATTGGCACGGCGATAGGGACCTGGCTCTCGTTCTCGTTGCGCCGGCCGACTTTGACGTTCGATGACCTGGTGGTATTGGAGGAAGATAGGCTAGATCCGAGTGTGCGCGTTCTGTTCATGATAGGACTGACCGCGGTTGTAGGGCTACTATTCTGGACACATGCGGTGAGTTTCGGTGTCGGAGACTTGGAGAGCAAGCTTGCTCTCCAAGCGCACGGCGCAGAGGCGCTGCTGATAGGGCTGCTGGCCGGAATTGCTGAGCGCGCACTCGGCACGGCTGTTTCTCGTAGGGCAGCAGACTTCGCCGCGTCCCTCGGTGGTACTGCCGGTTCAGCGGCGGGCGGCGGGACAGTGGGCGGCGGGGCGGCTAAACTTTCGAGCTGAAGCGACAATGACCGTGTTCGCTTTCTCGAATGATCCGGCAATTTATCGGCACTGATCACACCACAGAGATCGGCTGATGCCGCAACGGCCGGTGAAATTCATGGTCCAGCCAGGGCGTGGCGGGCTAGCCGCCGCAGAAGGGTATTCAGCCTTGCTTCATCATGCTATGAGCGACCTGAGCCCCGACGGGACGATGCTCGACCTGCGGCTTGGCAGTTTAATTTCTCTACCGTTGACCGGTTGGTAATTTAGTCCATGCAGCAATGACGGCGGTCGCGTCCGCCCACGTCGGCGTTTCGTCGATGTATTCTTGAACGCTTCCGCCGGATGCGCCGCTCGGTTCGGGCGCGATGCCGTCCGCCGTCATGGTTCGCAGCGGTCAAGAGTCAATGCGTCAGGCATTCGGCAGGGGTGCCCCAGGTCGGGCAAACCCGACTGCGCGGCCAGGCACGGCGATGGAGAGCCGGGCCGTCAATCCATCGGCTCGACCTTGACGATCGACGCGCCGTGGTTGTTGCCGACCCAGAGAGTGACCGGACTGGTCGAATTGTCCACGAACACGCGGCGGATGTTGGTGGTCTTCGGCAACAGGTATTCGACGAACGTCCCGGTTTTCGGATCGAGCCGCGACACGCGATCGCTCAGCATCGAGCCGGTCCACGCTTCGCCGTTCTTGTCGGCGACGACGTCGTAGGGCTGCGCCCAGGGCGTCGGCAGCACCCATTCCTGGATCTCTCGCTCTTGGGATCGAGCATCCCAATGGCATTCCCGCCATATTCTGCGAACCAGAGGCGGTTGTGCTCGTCGACGCGGCCGCGGCGCGGACGCGAGTTCGGAATCGACGAGCGATAGACGGTCAGCTTGCCGGTCTTGGCGTCGAGCTTGCCGATGTTCGATGACGAGAAGTCGAGCAGGTAAAGATTGTTATCGTGGTCGGCCGGGATGCCGTACGAGGTGATAGTGCGGTTGTTGCTCGGATCCTTGAACGAGCCGAGGTTCTCCCACTGCCCGGTCGCCGGGTCGAGCCGCAGGATCTGCGCGCGGTCAGAGTTCTTGACCCATACCTTGCCGTCGACGTCGGAGCTGGTCGGCGTGAGGAACGCCTGCTGGGTGGCGTCCGCCTGCCATTGCTCCGGCACCTTCCAGGTCTGGAATTTCTCGCTCTGCTTGTCGAACCTGGCGACGCCTCCTTGATACATCATGGCGATCCAGAGATTGCCCGCTTTGTCCGTCTCCAGGTCGAGGGTACCGACGGGGTAACCGGGCTTGATCACCGGCAAGGGATATTCCGAGACCTTGCCGGTCCTGGGGTCGAGCTTGCCCAGGAACAGCTCGCCAAAATGCGTGAACCACACCATGCCGTCGGCATCGACGATGGCGTCGTGCGGCTGGATCTGCTTGCGCGGCAGGTCGTATTCGGTGATGACGACACGAGTCGCACGGCCGGTCGGCCGCGATAAGGTCTTGAGCTGATAGTTCCAGGTTTCGTCCTTGCTGAGATTGATCGAGGCGAGATAGTCCGCCATCGCCTTCACGCTCGCCGCCTGCCCGAGATTGCGGCGCGCGGCGCCCACCAGCCGTTGCGGGTGCTGCGGCGTGCTGCCGGGATAGTAGCCGGTCATGCGGTCGAACACCTGCACGAACTCGTCCGCGTCATGGGTGGAGCTCACGATGCGGTCGAGATCGTGGCAGCCGATGCAATTGAGCAGCGCTTTCTTCTGGGCATCGGTCCCGGGAAAGCTCGCGAGCCATTCCGCGTTGGTGAGCTGCCGCGCCAAATTCCTGGTCGGTCGCAGCTTGACATCGGCTGTGGTGGTATTGCCGGCGGAGACGTCGGCCGTCTTCGGACCATCGAGGTCGTAGCCGACGGCGCGGATGGCGAGCGCGTAGTGGCCGGGCGCCAGCCTCGAAGCGGGGAAGCTGAACCTGCCGGCGTGATCGCTGACGACGGAGACGGTGACGGTCGAACCGTCGCGTTTGGCGCTGACCAGCACCCCCTCGAGCGGGCCTTCGACGGCGGAGCTGACCTGGCCGGTCAGCGCCGCCGGCGCCTGCGCGCGCGCGGGAAAGAGCGAAAGCGCAACCGTGATCGCCCCGGTGATTGCGCCAGCCGTCAGGGCGCGCAAGACATTTCGCGATTGCATCGACGTCTCCTCGATGTCGGTCACCGGCAGGCGACCCGCCGCTTCACGCCAGCTCGGGCTCGCGCGCGAGCCTAGCCCCGCCGATAGGGCGCTTCAAGACGGATCAAAGACGAGCCCGGAGGTCCGCTAGACGCGGACGCCGAGCCGCAGCGCGACTGCGAGGCCGACGGCGACCAGTGCGACGTTCACCACCGACAGCGCGGCGACCAGCTCGAGCGACCCGCCGCCGTAGAGCGACACGATGAGCGGGCCGATCACCTCGGTGCCGGGCCCCTGCAGATAGACGCCCGTCGAGTATTCGCGCACGAAAATCATGAAGCAAAGGAGCCAGGAGCTCACCAGTCCGAATCGGGCCAGCGGCAGGGTCACGTCGCGCAGTGCCCTCCCCGGCCCGGCCCCGGCAACGCGCGCGGCCTGTTCAAGCTCGGGCGAGATCTGCGACAGCGCCGCCGAAATCAGGCGCAGCCCGAAGGCAAGCCACACGATACTGTAGGCGAGCCAAAGACCGACCACCGAGCTGCGCAACATCCCGAGATACGGCACGAACAGAAAGACCCACAGGAAGGCGAGGCCGGCGACAAGTCCGGGCAACGATCTCGGCAACAACACGAGATAATCGACCATGGCGACGAAGCGGCTGCGCCAGCGGTGGGTGACGAGCGCAATCAGCGCGTAGAGCGCAACCGAGGCGGCCGCGCCCACGGTCGCCAGCAGGAAGGTATTGACGATCCCGCCGATGAGATTCGGATATTCCGCGAGCTCGCTAAAATTCTGCAGCGTCAAGGTCTCGAATGGATTGATGCCCTCGCCCCAGCGGCTGACGAAGGCGCGCAGCAGGACGCCCGAGAGCGGCAGCGCGATGGCGATCAGCAGCCAAACGAGGATGCCCGCGAGCGCGACCACGCGCCAATGCCCGAGCCGCAGCGGCAGGGACCGCAGGCCTCTGCCGCCCATCGTGACGTGGCGCTCGGTCATGCGCAGCAGGTAGCGCTGCAGATAGACCAGCGGCAGCGTCACCACCGCGATGGCGACGACCACCACGGCCATCAGCTGATACGAGGGCGTGCCCAGAATATTGGTCAGCTTGAACAGATACGTGGTCAGGACCAGCACGTTCGCCGGATCGCCGATGATGAGCGGCAGTCCGAACAGCTCGAAGCCGAGAAAGAAGATCAGAACCGCGCTGTAGACCAGCGCCGGCCAGGCCAGCGGCAGGCTCACGGTCAGGGCGACGCGCCACGGCGACGCGCCCATGATGCGCGCCTGCTCTTCGAGTTCCGGATTCAATCTGCGCAGGGACGCCGACGAAAACAGATAGACGTGCGGCACATGCGTGAGCCCGGCGATGATGATCAGGCTGGCCATGGAATACAGATTCCACGGCACGAAGCCGATGACATGCTTGACGGCCAGCGACGCGAACCCGACTGGACCGATGGCGACGACATAGCCGAATGCGATGACGATCGGCGACAGCACGATCGGTATGAGCAGCGCGGGCTCGATCAGGGCTTTGCCCGGCAGATCGGTGCGCACGATCAGGAAGGCAAGCACGCCGCCGAGCGGCACCGCGATCGCGGTCATCCCGGCGGCGAGCATGAGCGAGCTGAGGAAGGCGCGCGCGAAGTCGGCCTCGCCAAGAATGAACGCGTAGGACGACAGGCTCAGCCGCGCCGCCGGAGCAAAAAACGGCTCGTCGAGGAAGCTCTGGTAGACGACCACCCCGACCGGCGAGAGGACCAGCATCGCCAGAATGACGACTGTCGGCAGCCGGAGCCAGATCATGACGCGCGGACGGTCCCGCAATCGTCCGGAGTCCGCGCAACGCAGGCAAGGGCGCGACGTTCGCTCTCAACGCACGCGCACAATCGCGCGCGCCTAGCCCGCGAAGGCCGTGAACGCCCTGATGCCGCCCCCGCGGCCACGCCACGGCAGGCGATTCTGCCCATTCTGCACCCGCTCGTCCTGGCCAATCGAAGCGCGGATACCGTCATCGATTGCTACTGCGCGCGCGCGGTTTCCTGCCACTTGCGGATCATGGCCAGGCGTTTCGCCGGCGTCAGCGCGGCGAGCAGGCTCATATCCGCCGGAATCGGCTTGAGCCGGCCGCCCAGTTGCTTCGACAGCGCGGCCGCGGAGTATGGTCCCTCGACATCGTCGCGCAGCGAAAACAGCGTCGCCTGGTTGGCCATGATCTTTTGCGCACGCGCCGAGAGGAGATAATCCATGAACAGCTTCGCGGCATTCGGCCGCTTGGCATTCTTGGGAATGAATGCCACCCGCGACATCACCAGCACGTAGTCGCCGGGATAGACGAGACCGAGGTCGGGGTCCTTCTTCTGCCGCAGCGCCACGTAGGAGCCGATCACGTTGAAGCCGAGCAGGTGCTCGCCCGACGTGATCCGCTCGATCATCGTGCCGCTCGAGGGATAGAAACGGCCGGTGCCGTGCCCGAAGGCGGCGGCGAGCTCCCAGAACTGGGGAAAGTATTTTTCGTCCTGGGTCATCAGCATGAAGCCGAAACCGCTCTTCTCGGGATCGTAGGACGTGAGCTTGCCCCCGGCCAGAAGCTGCGGCCGCTCC
The DNA here is from genome assembly GCA_963821505.1 of uncultured Alphaproteobacteria bacterium. Lineage (GTDB taxonomy): Bacteria > Pseudomonadota > Alphaproteobacteria > Rhizobiales > Xanthobacteraceae > VAZQ01. Next base: position 6,494 of record CAWGEH010000002.1, on the reverse strand, counting down.
TTCAAGAGGCGCAACAGATCGCCGTGCGAGGCCGGCACCGCATCCGCCGGGAGCAGCCGCTTGTTGTAGGCGATCACCAGCGGCTCGAAGGTCGTGCCCCAGGCGCGATCCTCGTAGACCGCCCATTTCGGCATCTTCCCCGCCTCGGGCGAGCGATGGACCAGGGCGTGGCCGTCGGCGACCAGCTTGAGCTGAAGATCCATGGATCCGCTCCACAAGACATCGGCGGTCTCGGCATTGGCCGCGGTCTCGCTCAGGTAGCGGTTGTAGATCTCGGTGGAGTTGAGATCGTGGTATCGGATCTGGACCTTGGGGTAGAGTGCGCGAAAATCCTTGAGCAGAGCGTCGGCGCTAGCGGAATCGGTCGTGGAGTAGACGGCGACGCTGCCCTCCTGCTCCGCGGCGGAAATGATCCCCTGGTAGTCCGCCGGATAGCCGGGTGGGACCGCCTGGGCGGCGGCGCACGTCAAAGTGGCGAGCAGGAATGCCGACGCGAGCGCGGAGCGTTTCACGGACGTTTCTCCTTGGGCAAGGAAATGGTGTGGTGTTATTTGCTTGGCCCGCACGGCGCTTCCGCAGGATCGCGCAGGCGCCCTCATCCTAGCTTGGACGCTACAACCGATCCACTCCCATCGCCCACTGAAAGGTCCGCACATGGCGAATGAGACGGCGCAGGTGGCCGAATATGCGGCGGCCTGTCGTTACGATGACTTCCCTCCCGATGTCGTCGAACGCGCCAAGCAATGCATCGCGGACACGATCGCAACCGTCATCTTCGGCTACGACCTGCCCTGGAGCCGGATCGTCGTCCGCTTTGCGGAGAAGAACGGCGCGGGCGGCAAGAGCCGCATTCTCGGCCCCGGCGCCGCGCGCGTGCACGCGCCCGCGGCGGCCTTGGCCAACGGCGCGCTCGCGCACGCCTTCGAGATGGACAATCTGACCTGGCCGAGCACGGGCGTGCATCCGGGCGCTACCCTCCTCGTTCCCGGCCTCGCCGTGGCCCAGGAGCGCGGCATCGGCGGGCGCGAGTTGATCGCCGCCTTCGTCGCCGGCGCCGAGGTCATGATCCGCATCGGACGCGCCACCCTGCACAGCAACGAGGGCCGCGGCTTCCACGCGCCGGGCACGACCGGTCCGTTCGGGGCCGCCGTTGCCTGCGGGCGACTGATGGGTTTCGACGCCGAGCGGATGCGCAACGCCCTGGGTATTGCCGGCTCGCTGGCGTGCGGGCTGATGGAATTCGCCCGCTCGGGCACCGGCGCGATGGTCAAGCGCCTCCACCTCGGGCGCGCGGCCGAAAGCGGCGTGCTGGCGGCGAGCTTGGCCGGCGACGGTTTTACCGGCCCGGTGAGCGTGCTCGAAGGCGAGTTCGGCTTCCTGCGGGTGTTCTGCGGCAGCGCATTCGATCTGGCCGAGCTCACCCGCGCCCTGGGGGAGAGCTACGCGACGCGCGCGATCATGCTCAAGCGCTTTCCCTGCCACATCACCGCCCACACATCCGTGCAGGCGATCCTGGATTTGCGTGAAGAGCACGGCTACGCGGCGGCCGACGTCGCTGCGATCCACATCGCCGGCAACGACAAGATGGCGCGGGTCAACAACATCCGCGTCCCCGCCGATATCATGATGGCGCAATACAGCATCCCCTTCTGCGTGGCGCTCGCGCATGTGCGCGATCCGCGCGATCCGCGCTCCTTCGATGACAGCGCGCTGCGGGACCCGCAGCTGCGATCGCTCGCCGAACGGGTGACGATCACGATCGCCGAGGACCGTCCGACACCGCTGGCCGCCGTGGTCACGGTCACTTTGAACGACGGCCGCGTGCTCACGCGCGCGGTCGCCGACTTCAAGGGCACGCCCGAACGGCCGCTCGATCGGGCCGAGCTGCGGGAGAAGTTCCTGATGCTGACCCGCCATTGCACCACCGACGACATGGGCGACATGTTCGATCGGCTGCAAAATCTCGAGCATGAAACCGACCTCGACTGGATCGGCGTCGGTGGGCATGCGAGCCACGTTTCCGGGCCAGGCTCATGACCGGACAAGAGACCGCGGCCAATGTGCATACCCGCAGGATCGCCGAGTTCGTTTCGACGCTGACATACGAGCGCATCCCGGCGGCGGTACGCGAGCGCATCAAGCTCCTGATCCTCGACTCCCTCGGCTGCGCCATCTATGGCGCCCGGCTGGAATGGTGCCGCATCCTGCAATCGACGCTCGAAAACCTGGATGCGACCCGCACGACGTCGGTCTGGGGCACGCCGCTTCGCCTCTCCTCCCCGCACGCCGCGCTGGTCAACGGCACGCAGGTGCAAGGGTTCGAGCTCGACGACGTTCACCGCGAGGGCGTGCTGCACGTGGGCGCGGTCACGCTGCCGGCGCTGATCGCGGTGGCGGAGAGCCATGCCGGCCTGAACGGGCGGGAATTTCTCGCCGCCGCCGTCGCCGGCTACGAGATCGGCCCGCGCGTCGGACGCTGCATGGGGCAGGAGCATATCGGCCAGGGCTGGCATTCCGGCGCCACCGTCGGCGTCTATTCGGCCGCCGCCGGCGCTGCGCGCGGTCTGCGGCTTGGCGCGGACGCCACCGTTCACGCGCTCGGCATCGCGGGCACCCAGGCGTCCGGGCTGATGGCGGCGCAATACGGCGCCATGGTCAAGCGCATGCACGCCGGCCGGGCGGCGCAGAGCGGGCTCTACGGCGCGCTGCTCGCGGGCAACGGGCTTCACCGGCATCGTCGACGTGTTCGAGGCGCCCTATGGCGGCTTCTGCACGACGTTCTCGCGCTCGCAGGACCGCTTCGATCTCGACGAGCTCAGCGCTGCCCTGGGCGAGCGCTTCGAGACCATGCGCATCTCGCTCAAGTTCTATTCCTGCGTGGGGAGCAACCACACGACGCTCGACGCCATCCGCGACATCGCCCGCCGGCATCCCTTCACGCCTCCGGAGCTCGACAAGATCGTGATCCACGGCTCGCAGGTGACGGTCGATCACGTCGGCTGGCCCTACCGGCCGGAGGGGCTGACCGCGGCGCAGCTCAACCTTCCGTTCTGCGTCGCCACGCTGCTGCTTGAAGGCGACGTGTTCGTCGAGCAGTTCAAGCCGGAGGCGGTCGACGACGCGCGGCGCATCGCGCTTGTCGCGCAAGGTCGAGGTCGTTCATGACCCCGCCATCACCGCGCTCGGCGCAGCCTTCCGGCATCAAGTGCGGGTCGACATCCATTTCCGCGACGGCACGATCGAGACCGAGACGCGCGAGGCGCCACGCGGCAGCGAGCAGTCGTTCGCGACGCCCGACGAGATCATCGACAAGTTCCGCAAGCTCACGCGCGGCACGATGGCCGAGACGCGCCAGTCCGCGCTCGTCGAGGCGGTTCTCGATTTGGACGAGCTTTCCGAGAGCAAACGGCTGGCGGAGCTGCTGCGGGCGCCATAGCGGCACCGGGAGCCCCGCAGGGTGCCCTGCGCAACCGAGATCGAGCTCACTGTTCCGGGGGAAACAACTGGTTGCTGAAAGGCGAGGACGTCGGGATCCGGATCACGATAAAGCCCACCCCTGCCTCACGATGGCAGTGGTTGCATGCTTGCGTCAGCCGCGCGAAGGCTTTGGTGAAATCGGCACTGCTTTTGATCTCGATCGCCTTGCCGAGATCGGCAACAGGAGGCCCGCTCTCGTCCTTGATGAGTTGCGCGAGCGGAACGCTCTTGAACGTGGGGTAAAGTTGCGCAGCCGCAGAGAAACTTTGCTTGATTTGCTCCAGTTCATAATCGGCGAGCGGCCAGTTTCTCACGATGCCCGAATAAGCAAGCTTGAGATGACGCCACTGGGTCGCACTCATGATGTCGGCAAGGCTCGACATCGTGTTGGGAGCATTCGCCGAGGTGGATTGAGACTGCTGGGCGCCCGAAGGTCGGTCTGCAACTGCCGCCGCCACGGCTGCAGCGCCGGCGAACGCGACGACAGCGAGACGTTTCATGGCCCATTTCTCCTGGGGGTCTGCAGAGCGATCCGAATTTCCGAAAATGGGGCTACAGCGGACTATGACGATGTCGTCGTGTCAATCCCTGCTGATCCCCAACGCTTTTCCGCGCGGCGACGGGGAGACCCGACGGCCGCGACCTGGCCGCTCTCGCGACCCCCTGGCTGCGGGCTCGCTGCTGACTTTCCCGTCCATCGCGAATATCCTGACGAAGTAGAAAGCGTGGGGGCGAACAAACTCGGGGGGCGCCAAGCATGCCAGGGCGGTTGACCCTTGCGATCCGCATCGGCGCAATGGTGCTGCTGAGCGCGGCACTGGCGCCAAACGCTGCAGGCGCCGGCCCGCCGTTTCGCACGGATGATCCCGAGCCGGTCGGATACCGGGATTACGAGTTCTATACGTTCTTCACCGGCACCCGCGTGAGGGGCGACACGTCGGGCGTCGGCCCCGGCTTCGAATTCAACTATGGCCTGATCCCAAACGGTCAGCTGCACGTTGTTGCTCCGCTGGCCTTCGACAGTCCTTTCGATGGGCCGAATAGGTTTGGGTACGGCGATACGGAGCTGGGCTTCAAGTACCGATTCATCGAGGAGGACCAGACAGGACTGCGGCCTCAAGTCGGTGTTTTTCCATTCCTCGAATTGCCGACCGGGGACCAGAACCGCGGGCTAGGGGCCGGCCACGTGCGCGCGTACATGCCGGTCTGGCTGCAGAAGAGCTTTGGTGACTGGACGACGTACGGGGGCGGCGGCTACTGGGTGAATCACGGTGGTGGCAGCGACGACAAGGACTATTGGTTTTTCGGCTGGCTGCTGCAAAGGAAGGTGACGGACAAGCTCGTGATCGGTGGCGAGTTATTTCATCAGACGGCGACCACGATCGACGGAAAGGACAGCACCGGGTTCAACATCGGCGCAATCTACGACATTGACGAACACAACCATTTGCTCTTATCGGCCGGTCGAGGCCTGCAACACGCGCCCGAAAGCAATCTTTTTTCTTGGTATGTGGCGTATCAGATCACGCATTAGGTCCCAACCTGCCGAGTGACGGCGCCGACGGCCTTATCGCAGTGATGAAGCGCCTTGCACAAGCCGAGATGCGATGACGTAAGGCCAAGGCCAGCCAGGCGAAAGAGTTTCCGGGGCGTTGTGGCGCACGGGCGCAGGGAGATTGAGTCATGGACGTATCCACCGATTCTGCGCCCGCCTTCAAGCTCATCACGGTGGAACATTACGAGTCGCTGGTCGGCTCCGAGACCATTGAACGCATCCTGCGGAAAGCGTATCGCCTTCGCGATCTTCACGTGACCCACGTCAACTCGACATATTACGGCGGCGGCGTGGCCGAACTCCTATCCTCTCTCACTTTGCTGATGAACAGTGCCGAGATCAAAACCGGATGGCGGGTGATACAAGGCCGGCCGGACTTTTTCAGCATCACCAAAAAGATGCACAACGCGTTGCAAGGTGGGAAGATCAATTTGACGGATCTAAAACTGCAGATCTACGAGGAGGTCGCGTTCGAAAACGCAGCTCGCAATCACCTCGACCACGACTTAATCATCGTCCACGACCCGCAGCCTTTGCCGCTCATTCGGCATTATCGCAAGAAGGCACCCTGGATTTGGCGCTGTCACGTCGATCTCTCGGCTCCCAACGCAGACCTGTGGGAGTACCTCAAGACCTTCATCGAGCAATACGACGCTATCGTGCTGTCGTTGCCCGAATATGCGCAGAAGCTGGACGTGCCGCAACGCTTCATCATGCCGGCGATTAACCCGTTCTCGACCACAAATAAGGAATTGTCGGAGCAAGAGATCGCGGACCGACTTGCGCACTATGACATACCCACCGACGTGCCGCTCGTTGTGCAGGTATCGCGCTTCGATAAATGGAAGGATCCGCAGGGTGTCATTGATGCATTCCGCATCGCCCGCAAGCAGGTCGACTGCACGCTCGTTCTCGTCGGCAACGTCGCCACGGACGATCCCGAGGGCCAAGAAATCTTTAAATCCCTGTGCAAGTGTGGGGAAGAGCGGATCCGGGTCCTGTCCGTGCAGGACTCGGCGCTGGTCAATGCTCTGCAACGGCGAGCTGCCGTCGTGTTGCAGAAATCGATCCGTGAGGGCTTCGGGCTGACTGTCACGGAAGCGATGTGGAAAGGAACGCCCGTGATCGGCGGCAACGTCGGCGGCATCCGCCACCAGATTCGCGACGGCGAGAACGGCTTCTTGGTCGAGACGGTGGAGCAGGCTGCCGAACGGATCGTCCACGTCGTCAAGGATGCAAAACTTCGCAAAAAGCTTGGCGAAAATGCTCGCGAAACGGTCCGTCGGCGCTTTCTGCTGACGCGCCTGATGGAGGAATGGCTGGATCTCATTGGCGCTTTCGAAGCCAGATTTCGGCTTCGAAGCGGGGCCGAATGATGGGATCCGTGGACAGGCGGCGAGAAGGTCTTCGGGAACTGGCGGGAGCGACGGGGCTCGAACCCGCGACCTTCGGCGTGACAGGC
>CAWGEH010000001.1:0-102705 GCA_963821505.1 uncultured Alphaproteobacteria bacterium | reverse complement strand
TCGAACCCCCGATACGGTTGCCCGTATGCCGCATTTCGAGTGCGGTGCGATCGACCACTCTGCCACCTCTCCATGCCGTTGACGCCGGTCGATGCGGTCTTGCGCACCGGCTGGATGTCCGGTCTGCCGACCGGGGGTCGAGGCGGCTTGTCTAGCGCCGCGGGTGGCGCATCGTCAACGCGGGCAGCAGCGAGAGCCTTGCATCGCGCAACAAATGCCGGCCTGGCCGATCCGGTTCTTCACCCGATCCATCATGAAGCAGGTGGCGACGATGGCCCGCCGCGGCCCTGCGGCGCTCTGGGCGTAGCACTTTTCGATCCGGTCGGCCGACATGATCGTGATGCGGCGATAGCCGTCGGTGTCGGCGTCCACGATGGTCTTGTTGTCGGCCGCGAGCGCCCACGCCAACGGTTCCTTCTGTCATTGTTGGCGGAGGAGGTCGTGCCCCAGGAAAGCCGGCCGTCCCGGCCCTCGACCGTGTGGGTGACCTGGAGGTCGCGGGTGGATCCGGTCGCCGCCCCGGCTCGGGATGGGGTCCCCAGCACCACAGCGAGTGCGATCACGTGCCTCGCCATTTCGTCTCTCCTGTTCGGCGCTCCTGCGATTGATAGCAACCCATTTGCCGCACTGCTAAAAAGGCGGGTTCCATTTGTCCCAAAAATCGCAATGTCCGTCTTTCAGGTTTTTGTCTTCGGAAACCCGATAGTCGATGTCTAAAAAATTGTCCTCCTTCTGATCATATCTGGACCATTTCACGGGATCATCCTTGGACCATTTCAGCAAACCCGACCCATTGGGATCGCCTTTTTTTGCAAATTGCGTCCAATACTCTTGCATCTGGCTCGACACGTACAGGTGCCGGGGGTCCCACGGAAAAGTCAACGACTCGATGAACGTGCCGAAGACGTAAGGTATGTCCGCGAGATGAGAAGCCTTGATGAAAAGCGAATTCGGGCCTTGAAAGGAAAACAGATATTGATAAACCGGCTCGGTTTGCGAGCCGGCCGCGGCCCGGGCGGCGCGCCGTGAGGGACATGTGAAATAGAAATCCCCTACTGCCTGAACGGATGCATCGCGGGCGCGGGAATCTCTTTTGCAGGGGTACTGGGCTAAAACCTCATCGGCCTTGTCCTCAAATTGTTTCCTGATGTAGTCGACATGATCCCTGCAACTCATGATTTTGTCCCGTCCGATGAAAAATTCAAATTCGTCTTGATTCGAGCCGATGATGAGCGGCACATGATTGTGCCGCCCGTGTTCAAGCGCTTCGAGCGGGGTTTCCGGCAATACATATCCGTCCACCGTCGGCCCCGCGGTCAGATCATGGGAGGTCTTCCACGGGGCAAGAATGTAATAATCTTGGTCGAATGCACCGACTTGGGTCAGAATCTTTTGGGGGTCGAGCCGGCGGAGACAATCCGCCGTGGCGGCATCTGTTCCGGGGCAGTTGAGGTTTCTTGCGACAACAAGACCGGCCGCGAGCCGATCCTTCATGAGAGCGGCTCCGCACCAGCCGCTCTGCACGGCGGCCGAAGAAAACAGGCCCTTCGCAAGCGGAGACGCCAACAATGCGCATGTGGCCGCGGCTCCGGCGCTATTGCCGAAAATCATGACCCGGCTGGGATCGCCGCCAAAATTACGAATATTGGTTTGCACCCACTTGAGCGCGGCGATCATGTCCAAAAGGCCATAATTTCCGGAGACGCCCTGAGCGCTTTCGGCCGCCAGGCTGGGATGGGCGAGAAACCCCAATGCTCCCAGCCGGTAGTTGAAGCTTACGACGACCACGTTACGATGAGCCGCCAGATATGCTCCATTCAACAGGGGCCCGAGCCCCATCTCGCCGGCATGGCCCGCCAAATACCCACCGCCGTGAATGTAAAACATGACCGCATGGCTGCTTCCTGTCGCCGGCCTCCATACGTTCAAGTGGAGGCAGTCTTCAGAATAAGCAGAGGGTTTTGTCCATGGGGTTTCTGGCAGTTGTGGGCATGGCTGGCCGAAAGCAAAGGCCGGCCGTACTCCCGCCCACGCCGTTACCGGTGCCGGCGGTTTCCAGCGCCGCTCGGCGGCGGGAGAAGCCGCGTAGGGAATTCCCAAAAACATCGGCACGCGGGTCCCCCAGTCCAGTCTCCCCTCGACCTGTCCCGCGTCCGTGTCCACGATCAGGCTGGCTGCGAGAGCTTCGTCTGCATCCGCGCTGGCGGCGTGGGCTGTGACCGTGCCGGCGCCATGGACCGAGAGGGAAAGCAGCAGACAGCCGAGGATGGTTTTCATAGTGGTCCCTTCGGTTACGAGGATTGGTTGAGGCTCGCCGCGGTGTCCGGATTTTCGGGACCGAGCTGCTTCCCGCGGATCGCGAATGCGCGTTGGTAGAGCGGCTGCGCCCCCGCAAAGTCGCCTTGGGCCTGCAGCAGGTCGGCAAGATTGTTGAGACTTGTCGCCGTGTCGGGATGTTTCGGGCCCAACACCTTCTCGCGGATCGCGAGCGCGCGTTCGTAGAGCGGCCGCGCCTGCGCAAAGTGGCCCTGCTCCCGTAGCATGGAGGCGAGATCGTTGAGGCTCGTCGCCGTATCGGGATGCTCCCGGCCAAGGGCTTTTTCGCGTATCGCCAGCGCCCTGTCGTAGAGCGACCGCGCTCCCGCAAGGTCGCCCTGGGCCTGGAGCAGCTCGGCGAGGTGGTTGAGACTCGCCGCGGTATGGGGATGCTCGGGGCCGAAAGCCGTTTCGTGTATCGTCAGCGCCCGCTCGTGGAGCGGCCGCGCCGCCGCAAAGTCGCCCTGGACCTTCAGGAGGCTGCCGAGATTGTTGAGGCTGCTTGCCGTTGCGGGATGCTCGGGGCCAAGCGCCTGTTCGCGGATCGCCAGCGCGCGTTCGTAGAGCGGCCGCGCCCCGGCAAAGTCGCCCTGCGCCTGCAGCAGGAAGGCAAGCTGGTTGAGGCTCAACGCCGTGGCGGGATGCTCGGGGCCGAGCAGCCGTTCATAGATCGTGAGCGCGCGCTCAAAGAGCGGCCGTGCCCCCGCAAAGTCGCCTTGGGCCTTCAGGAGGGTGCCGAGGTTGTTGAGGCTCGTCGCGGTGTCGGAATGCTCGGGACCGAGCGCCTTTTCGCGGATCGCCAGCGCCCGCTCGTAGAGCGGCCGCGCCTCGGCAAAGTCGCCCTGGTCCCGGAACAGGTTGGCGAGATTGTTGAGGCTCGTCGCCGTATCGGGATGCTCGGGGCTGAGCGCCTTTTCGCGGATCGCCAGCGCCCGTTCGTAGAGCGGCCGCGCCGCCGCAAAGTCGCCCTGGGCCTTCAGGAGGATCGCGAGGTTGTTGAGGCTGGTCGCCGTATCGGGATGTTCCGGGCCCAGTGCTTTTTCGCGGATCGCCAGCGCCCGCTCGTGAATTGGCCGCGCGCCCGCAAAGTCGCCCTGGTCCCGCAGCAGGTCGGCGAGGTTGTTGAGGGTCGTCGCCGTATCGGGATGCTCGGGACCAAGTGCTTTTTCGCGTATCGCCAGCGCATCGCGAAGAAGCTGTGCAGCTTGAGAGTGAGCCGCGCGTCCGTGGAAATAGGTGCCTGCCCGATCAAACAGCTCGGACCCACCCGCGAAGAGGAAAGCCTCACTGGAGCACGCATCACGCAGCGCGAGCAGATGGGGTGTCAGCTGGGCGCACAGAGGCCATGAATGAGGATTGGTGTGGCCGTCCTTGGGATATATCGCGACCAGTCGCGCAATCAGGCGTCCGATCGCGTCATGCGCTGAACCGTCGGTCCGCAACCGCGCTCGTGCTACCGTCTGTACCAGACGATGCACCGTTACCGCAGGCGTGTTGTCCTCGAAGGGATCGTGCTTCACCAGCGAAGCATCTGCAAGCGCGGCGAACGCTTGCAGGCGCTGCACCTCGTCGTCGACCGCTCCCTCGACCAGTATCATTGGAATGCGCTCGGGCGAGCACTGGGCAAGGTACGCCATGAGTGGTTCGCTTGCCGGGAACTCGCCTACCGCTTGGCCAATGGCGAGGTCAAACGTCGCGGCGACGCTCCTTGGATAGCCGGCGCCCCGCGGCGCCGCGGCGATGAGCCTGGAGGCCTTGACGGCAAAATCGGCAAAGCTCATCTGCGTCCGCTTGCAATAGGCAGCCGCATGATCGAGAGCGAGCGGCAGCTTGCCGAGAGCTTCCGCAAGCATCTTTGCGCCGGCAACGTCGCTGTGCCCGGCCCGGCTCTGAAGCAAAGCGACCGCCTCCTCGAGCGGCAGCACGTCGAGCGGGATCTCGTCCGCCCATCCCTTCCAATCCGAAAAGCGGGACGTGATGAGAACTCTGGCCTCCGCGTGCGGCAGCAGGTCGGCAATGTCTTCCGGGCTCGTCGCGTTATCGTAGATGAGCAACCAACTCGCGCGTTGCTCACTGAGCCGGTGCAACGCCGCCTTCGCAGCCTTCTCTACGTCCGCCTGTTCCGCTGCCGGAGCGCCTAGGAAAACCACCAGGGCCGCGAGGCTGCTCAAGAGCCCCAGGCGCGTTTCGGCGGGGCACCAACACACGCCCGCATACAGAGCCCTGGAACGGTAGGCGTACTCGATGGCGAGCGTCGTCTTGCCAACCCCACCGAGGCCGGGCACGGCGGCGCGCCCGACCGTCTGTGTCACCGCGGCAGCCCTGTCTTTCGCAAAGATGGCATCGAGCCGCTCAAGTTCCTCCTCACGACCAGTGAAGACCGCGAGGCGTGGCGGGACGCCTAGGAACGGCTTGTGCAACGGCGCTTCTTCCTGGGAATGGCGCTCGGCGCCGGCGATGGCCGGGCGCAGACGCTCCCTTGCGTCCGCCACGCCCACGAGTTTCTGAACGCTGGCCGGCGACATGTCGTCGGGCTCACCAAGAGCGTCGGTGGCGCGAGTGCGCCGAAGAGCGCACCAGGCGGCCATGCCATGAGCCCATGAGAAACCGGGGTCGAGCTCAATGGCCTTGTGGAACAGTTGCAGCGCCTCGTTATTCGCTTCTCCGGTTCCGCCGTGAAGGCTCGCTATTCCTCGCAGGTAATAGTCGTAGGCATCCAAGTTCTGGGTCGGTTTGTGCTTGGCAAGTTTGCCCCCGATCTGCTCCAGCTTCGGGGCAATGGCGCTTACGACGCTTGCCGTCACCTGGTCCTGCAAATCGAAGATATGCTCCAGCGCGCCCTCGAAGCGGTCCGACCAGAGATGCGCTCCGCTCGACGCGTCAATGAGTTGCGCCGTTATGCGCACCCGGTTTGCTTCCTTGCGCACTTCGCCTTCGAGCACGTAGCGCACCCCCATCTCGCGCCCGGCTTGCTTCGCGTCTACGGCCCGACCCTTGTAGGTGAAGCTGGAAGTGCGCGGGATCACGAAGAGCCAGCGCATCGCGGACAGGGCCGTGATGATTTCTTCCACAACGCCCTCGGCAAAGTATTCGTGCTGCGGGTCGTCGCTCATGTTGTTGAACGGCAGGACGGCGATTGAGGGCCTGTCGGACGGCGCCGATGCGGGCTCTGCTCCGGTCGCATTCGGCCGCACGGAATATACCCGGACCGGACGGGCAATGTTCTTGAGCTGGCGCTCGCCCGTATCCTCAAAGGCGACATCGAGCCTGCCGTGCACGTCTTCCTGCACCCGCGCGGAAACGCAAATTCCACCGGGTTCCGCCAGCGCCTCCAGACGAGCCGCTACGTTCACGCCTTCGCCCCACAAGTCACCGCCGTCGATGATGATGTCGCCGACATTGATGCCCATACGGAACTCGATCCGCTTCCGCTGCGGCAGCTCGGCGTTCCGTTCGGCCATGTCGCGCTGGACCTCGACCGCGCAGCGTACCGCCGCTACCGCGCTTGTGAACTCCAGCAGCAACCCGTCACCGGTGATCCTGACAATTCGGCCGTGGTGCTCCGTGATCTTGGGTTCGATGAGTTCGCGCCAATGCGCCTTCCACCGGGCGAGTGTGCCTTCCTCATCGGCACCGACAAGTCGGCTGTAACCAGCTACGTCGGCCGCGAGAATGGCCACCAACCGTCTTTCCACTCGCTCCCCGACCAAGGGGCGTCTCCGTAGTGTCGGAAATGGTCACCATTTATACCACCCGGGAACTGATTGTCGTCGCCCAAAAAGGAACTGTCTGGGAGCGAAACAAGCAGTAGCAACGGCCCCGGTGGCATATCCGTTGTTGCTGAAATTTTGACACCACGCTCCTCTTGCTCATCAAGAGCCGTGAGGAGTTTTCTAGGCGCACAGCTGAAGGACCATCGCGTCTCGACGGGAATTTCTTGAAAGCTCCGCTCCAGCGCCGGAGCCGACGCCTCTTCAACGCGAGCATCGTCGTCGCTTGTATCAGGCAACGATTGGCGGCCTGGCCGATCTAGTTCTTCACGCGGTCCATCATGAAGCAGGTGGCGACGATGACCCGCCGCGGCCTTGCCGCGCTCTGGGCGTAGCACTCTTCGATCCGGCCGGCCGACATGATCGTCACGCGGCGCTAGCGCATGTTCCGGAAAAGTGGGAACCGGTTTTCCGAACAGAACATGCGCAAAATCGAAGAATCTAGAGCGCATCACGATTCGACCCAATCGGGATGCGCTCTAGCCATCGGTGTCGGCGTCCACGATGGTCTTGTTGTCGAGGATCGCAACGTCCGCGCGGAAAACCGGCGATCGGATTCCCCCGGACATTGTCGAGAGCTATGCTCGGGAGTGCCCGCTCGCCCGCTCGCCCGCTCGGAGGCTCCTGAAAGCGATGGGCACAAGACCAGGAAAGGCGCCCGCCAATGGCTGACCTGTTGACCCATCCCGGAAACCGTCGCCGGCGGCTGCGCGAGCTCCTCGCCACGCGCCCGCCGGTGCTGGCACCCGGCAGCCATGACGCGCTCTCCGCCCGGCTGGTGGAGCAGGCCGGCTTCGACGCCGTCTACATGGGCGGCTTCGCCACCACGGCGTCGCTGCTCGGGCGTCCCGACATCGGCCTCCTTGGCGAGTCCGAGATGATCGCCAACGCCCGGCGGATCGTTGCGGCCGTCGATCTGCCGGTGATCGCCGATGCCGACACCGGCTACGGCAACCCCATCAACGTCATCCGCACCGTGCGCGACTACGAGCAGGCCGGCGTCGCGGCCATTCACCTCGAGGATCAGGTGAGCCCCAAGCGGTGCGGCCACATGTCCGGCAAGAGCGTGGTGCCCGTAGCGGACATGCTGGCGAAGCTGCGCGCCGCCGTCGCCGCCCGCAGCGATGCCGATTTTATTTTGATCGCGCGCACCGACGCGCTTGCGCCCGAAGGCGTCGATGCCGCCATCGACCGCGCCCGCCGCTACGGCGATGCCGGCGCCGACGTGCTCTGGGTGGAGGCGCCGACCAGCGAGGCGGAGATCGAGAAGATCGCCGCTGCGCTTGCCGGCCGCACGGTGCTGCTCAATTGCGTGGAGCGAGGCCGCACGCCTGCGCTCGGCATCGAGCGCATCCGCGCGCTCGGCTTCGCGCTCGTGCTGTTCCCGATCGGATCGGTGCTGGCCATGACGGCCGCCCTGCAGGAGCACTATGCCGATCTGCGCGCCCACGGCACGCCCGCCGGGCGGCTTAACAAGCTGCCGAGCTTGGAGCAGTTCACCGACATCGTCGGCCTCGGCGAGATCACGGCGCTCGAGCAGCGCTTTCGCTGACGCCGCCGGGATATTCGCCTGCGAAGAGAGCCTGCCCGCCCCGGCAGCCGCGCCCGGCGCCCGAGTTCGTCCCCGAGCTAGAGCGCATCCCGGTCGGATGGAATCAATCGGGCGGCAAACTCGGTCTGCTCCCTCCCCCAACCAAACCCTGGCTTGCCAGGGTTTGGTCACTCTTAAGATTTGCCGGAAGCGGGCAAGCCCGCAGCCGGCTGGGGGAGGGCTGGGGAGGGGGGTAGTGCGTATGGCAACGCGAGTGCGTCAATCTCGCGACCCCCACCCCCAACCCCTCCCCACCACAAGTCGGGCTTGCCCGACTTGTGCACTCAAACACGAAACCCGGGCAGGCCCGGGTTTCGTGGGGAGGGGAGCGCACCGAGTACGCTGGATGTTCTGCATCGAGTCGAACGGGACATGCTCTAATTCTTGACCCGATTCATCATGAAGCAGGTGGCCACGATGGCGTGTCGCGGCCCGGTCGCGCTCTGGGCGTAGCATTTCTCGATGCGGTCGGCTGACATGATCGTGATCCGGTAATAGCCGTCGGTGTCGGCGCCCAGGATCGTTTTGTTGTCGGCGGAGAGCGCCCATGCGAACGGTTCCTTGCTGTCGTTGTTGGCGGACGACGTCGTTCCCCAGATCAGACGGCCATCCTGTCCCGTCACCGTATGGGTGACCTCGAGGTCGCGCACCACGGCGTTCTGCGGCGATCCGGAGAGATGCTCGGTTGTCCCGAATAAGAGGATTTTGCCGGTCCCTTTCCAGGTGCCCTTGAGCTGCGGAATCGCATCCTGGGCCGCGGCGGCGAGCGGGGTTGCCAGCATCAGTGCAAGCACCGTCAACGTCTTCATTCTGTCCTCCTGTCCTCCGGTTTTGCCGCCCCTAGCGCATGTTCCGTTCGACTTGATGCAGAACATGCAGCGTACTCGGTGCGCTCCCCTCCCCACGAAACCCGGGCCTGCCCGGGTTTCGCGTTTGAGTGCACAAGTCGGGCCTGCCCGACTTGCGCAAGATAAGCCGCGACCCGGGCAAGCCCGGGGCGCGTCGGGGGAGGGAGCAGACCGAATTTGCCGCCCGATTGATTCCATCTGACCGGAATTCGCTCTAGGGATCCACTTTCGCGCCCGCGATGCCCGAGCACGGCGCCGGCGCGAGGCAGGCTTCGAGCTCGCCGCGCAGCCGCTCGCGATCGAGGTCGCGTCCGATCAGCACGAGCTTGTTCGTCGCGGGACCGTCGCGTTCGCTGGGATCGAGCGCGAACCGCCTGGCGACGAGGTGGAAGACGTAGCGCGTTTCGCTTTCCTTGATCCAGATGAGGCCCTTGGCACGATAGACCCCGTCCGGAAGCCGCTCGAGGAAGTCCTGGAATTTGTGCACGGCGAACGGCCGCTCGCTCTGAAACGACAGCGATTCGAAACCGTCCGCCGTCAGGTGATCGTGCGCGCTGGCGTGATCATGGCCGGCGTGGTCGTCCGCACCACCGAGCTCCGCCGCCCGACCGGTGAAAAACCGGTCGGACTGGAACCGGCCGGCGCTCAGGATGAGCGGGAGCGAAACCTCGCACCGCGTCGTGCGCAGGATGCGCGCTCCCGGCTGGATCGTCCGGATCGTCGCCTCGAGCGCCTGCAGTCGCGCGGCGCCCGCGAGGTCGCACTTGTTGAGCAGGACGACGTCGCCGTAACGGAGCTGATTGCGGGCGGCCCTGCTCTCGAAATGATCGAGGCAGAAGCTTGCGGCATCCGCGATCGTGACGATCGAATCGAGACGCACCAGATCGCGCAGTTCCGAGCGCAGGCACGTCAGCACCACCGGCAGCGGATCGGCGACGCCGGTGGTTTCGACCACGAGATGGTCGACCCTGCGCTCGCGGCCGAGAATGCGAAAGATCGCATCCATGAAGTCGTTGTTGATCGAGCAGCAGATGCAGCCGTTCTCCAGCTCCACCATGTCGTCGTCGGCGGAGACGATGAGCTCGCCGTCGATGCCGACGTCGCTGAACTCGTTGACGATGACGGCCGTGCGCAGTCCGTGCTGATTGGTCAGGATGTGTTTGACCAGCGTGGTCTTTCCGCTGCCGAGGAAGCCGGTGACGATGGTCACCGGCAGGCGGGGTTCGCCTTCATGCTCGATGGATTCCGGCGTCATCCTGCGAGTTTCCCAATCGGCTCCCTCGGCCTGTCGTTCCCGCGCAAGATCCGTAGGGTGGGCATTGCGCGTGCTCGATCCTATCGTCCGCACCCGCTGTCCGCGCGCAATGCCCACGCGTTTGGACCGCGTGGGCAAAATCGCTTGGGTCCCCGCAGGATTCGTATTCCTCGGCACGCGATTTTGCCCACCCTACCGTTCTTCGCGGGGACCACAGGAGGGCTGCCGTACCGTACCACCCCTACAGCGACAGGTGGTGCGTCGCGTCGAAGGTGTATTTCGTGCCGACGGCGGACTGGCTGACGGCGTCGCCGAAGGCATCGGCCAACGCATGCAGCGCCCGCCACCCCGTGCAGTGGCCGGTGATGATCTGCGGGATGCGAAACGGCCGCAGCCCGTCCACGGTGTCCGGAATGATCTTTTCCATGACGCCGCCGAGATGCAGCCCGCCCATCACGCAGTAGATCGGGATGTCGGGAAACAGATTGCGGGCATGGGTGCAGACGTTGACGATGCCGGCGTGCGAGCACGCGCTGAAGACGATCAATCCGAGATCGCGGACGTGCGCCACCAGCATGCGCTCGTCCATGAGCAGCGGATCGGGCTCCCACGGGCCGCCGGGGCGCTTGCGGCACAGATGGTCGACGCGGCCTTTCTCGAACGACGTCACCCGCGGAATTTCACCGCTGTAGTAGAAGTGGCCGTCGAGCAGCAGGCGTGCATCGGGGTCATTGACCACCTGCGCTCCGCCCTGCTCGAGGTCAGCCGGCAGCGGAACGTTCGCGACCGGCACCACCATTCCACTTTTCAGCCGCACCGCGCGGTCGTTGAACATTCCCGGATTGACGTGGACGGTGACCTGCCCTGCGTGCTTGACGATGGCGTCGACCGCGTGCGGAAGCGCCGCCATGTGGTCCCAGTGTCCGTGACTGACGGCAATGGCCTCGACCTCGCCCAGGTGAATGCCGAGATTGGCGCAGTTGCGGATGAAAATGTCGCCTTCCGGCCCGGTATCGAACAGCAGGGTATGCCGAACCTCGCCGGCTTGCGAAACGAGCCGCAGGCCGAAGCCGAGATTGGCGCACAGCAGCGTCTCGCCGGAAATGACCTTCGCGCC
The DNA here is from genome assembly GCA_963821505.1 of uncultured Alphaproteobacteria bacterium. Lineage (GTDB taxonomy): Bacteria > Pseudomonadota > Alphaproteobacteria > Rhizobiales > Xanthobacteraceae > VAZQ01. The sequence goes on along the minus strand of CAWGEH010000001.1, from coordinate 91,808 downwards.
GGCCAGAACGACATTGGAAAACTCGGAGACCGCGAACAGGGTCTTGCTGACATAGGCGTCGCTGACGTCGTCGGTGATCACCTCCACGACGAGCGAATCGATGGGGTCGAGCGCGGGCGCTGGATTGCCGGCTTGGGCCATTTGCGGAGGCTTTCGTGTCCCGGGACACGCAGCATGAGCGGAGAGAAGGGGGGCGCTGGAGACCCGGGACCGTGACAAGGTGTTCGCCGACTATATTGCGCGCTTCCATGCGCGACAACCGTGGGCGCCGCACCGCCTAGCGCATGTTCCGGAAAAGTGGGAACCGGTTTTCCGAACAGAACATCTAGTGCCCCGAACCCGAAGTTCGCGCACACCGTGCGGCAAATGCGATCGCGAACTTCGGGTTCAAAAGGGGCACTAGAATCATGGAGTTGCTAGTGGTCCTTGGATTCCGAAGTTCGTATCTGAACGTGCCGCGAGTGCTGACGAACTTCGGGATCGGACCACTCAGTGCCCCGAACCCGAAGTTCGCGCACACCGTGCGGCAAATGCGATCGCGAACTTCGGGTTCAAAAGGGGCACTAAAATCATGGAGTTGCTAGTGGTCCTTGGATTCCGAAGTTCGTATCTGAACGTGCCGCGAGTGCTGACGAACTTCGGAATCGGACCACTAGCCATTTGCAGCCACGAGTCCGAAACCCTCTCCCCTTGCGGGAGAGGGTGCCCGAGCGAAGCGAGGGCGGGTGAGGGGTATTCCCGCGAGATCGGTGCTGAGGCGCCCCCTCACCCGGCTCGCTTGCCTGCGCTCCGCTTCGGCGCGCTCGCCACCCTCTCCCGCGAGGGGAGAGGGTGCTGCGGCTCGCGGCGCGGGCCTCACCCAACCCCGAAGCATGCACTAGCGCATGTTCCGGAAAAGTGGGGACCGGTTTTCCGAATAGAACATGCGCAAAATCGAAGAATCTAGAGCGCATCCCGATTCGACCCAATCGGGATGCGCTCTAAGATGAAAGCGCTGCAAGTCGGGCAGATTGCCCCGACTTGCAGGGCCAAGCCCGGCCATGACGTTGAACGTGCGGTTCGATACAAGTTGAAAATGCTCCGGATTGTCGTTCGAGCGGAAACGACGACGGCGCGACATCGGGGGGTAGGATGGATGGGATTGTGGAACGCATCGGCGCGTTCGCGCTGGTGGGCCTGGCTTCGGGTTTCGTGTCGGGCCTGTTCGGCATCGGCGGCGGCATCGTCAGGATTCCCGTCTTCATCTATCTGCTGCCGCTGTTCGCGGTCCCGCACGCGGTCCTGATGCACGTGGCGGTGGGGACCTCGATGGCGCTGGTGCTGCCGAGCGCGGTGGCAGCGACCCGCAAGCAGCTCGCGCTCGGCAATCTGGACCTGGCGTTCTTCCGCACCTGGGCCGTGGGCATTCTCGCCGGCGTGCTGATCGGGACGGCGCTGCTGCCGTTCGTCTCGACCGAAGTGCTGCAAGCGATCTTCGCCGGCTTCACCGTCACGGTGGGCGTCTATGAAGCCTTCCTCAAGGATCGCACGACGATCGCGCGCGCGGCGCCGCACGGCGCGGTCAAGCTCGCGGTCGCCGCGGCCATCGGGTGCCTCGCCGCGTTGACCGGAACCGGCGGGGGCACGCTGACGACGCCGGCCCTGCAGGCATTTAGCGTGCGGCTGGAGGCCGCGATCGCCACCGCGTCGGCGACCGGATTGGTGACCGGCACCGTCGCCACCATCGGCGCGGTCGTGGGCGGCTGGCATGCCCGGGATTCTGCCGGCCTACTCGCTCGGACTACGTCGACCTCGTGATCTTCGCCGCGATGATGCCCACCATCATGATTGCGGCGCCGATCGGCGTGCGTGCCGGCCACCGGTTGAGCGAGGCGTGGCTACGCCGAATCTATGCCGTGCTGCTGTTCGTCATCGCGGCCGATCTCGTGCGCAAGCTCGCGGGCTAGGAATTTTTCGCTCGACTTTGTAACGCGAATCATGTAGGAAAGGCGCAATCTCCCAAATTTGTCCTTCAGAGCATGATCCCGAAAAGTTGCAGACTTTTCGGATAAGATCATGCGACCAAACAAATGCTCTACGTCTCCGGCGCCGTGCGGATCGACGCAACGGCGGCCCGTTTCGGCAGTGGGCGAACGCCCAACAACGCGAGCCGGAACGGCCGATGGGCCGGGCGCGCCTTGTTGATCCATTGTTGTTTACAATGCCGGCAGACCCCGCCGCACCTCCGGGAGGGCAGGAAGGCGGAAAGTTGGGCGCGGCCGTTCGGCCGCCGCGCCGGCCCCGGATTGGCGCCGCCGCCGGTGCAAAGGCAGGCCGGCGCGAAGCAAATGGGGCGGATCAGCGCGCAGCCGCCGAACCGGCCGATGATCGGGGTCGAGGATCGCGAGGTTTGTCCGTCGGCACGTGGCCGTTGCCGCAACGTGCGGCGGTTGCCGCGTTCCGATCGATGCGGGTCGCGGCGGCCTCCCGGTTCGGACGGCCGCAGGCGGCGTTCGGTTCCTCCGTCCGCGGCTGCCGTCCGTCGCCTGTCCCGGCGCGCGCAGGCATATGGCGGGCACGCGAATGGACCAGGACGGCGGCCCTGCAGGGCCTGGACCGGCCTCGCCGGGAAGATGGCAGGGGCTGCCGGAGCGGGTCGGACGTATTATCTTTGGCTTGTCCGGCCATCCGATCGTGGGCCGGCGCGGGAGAGACGATCCGTGGTCGCACTCGATGCGGTTCGACGTGAATTGCGTGGCAGCGCCATCGCCCTGGTCATGGTCGCCGCGACCACGCTCGTCACCTACGGGCTGATCCAGACGCTCGACGTTCGCCGCGGCTCGGTGATCTATCTCCTCCCGGTGCTGCTCGCCGGCTGGCATCTCGGCCTCGTGCCGGCGCTGGTGGCGGCGGTCGCGGGCGTGCTGTGGTCGGGATATTTTTTCTTCTCGCCGTTCTACAGCTTCTACCTCGCGCGCCCGAACGAGATCCTCAATCTCGTGTTGTTCATGGTGGTGGCGGTGGTGACGAGCCATCTCGCGAACTCGATGAAGAAGCAGACCGAGCTCGCCCGCAAAAGCGAAAAGGAAATGAGCGATCTCTACGCCTTCTCGCGCCGGCTGGCGGCGTCTTCATCCGCCGCCGACATCTATCTCGCGATCGAGGAGCACCTTGCCAGTCTCGTGCAGCGCAAGGTGGTGCTGTTCGGCGCCAGCTCCGATCCCGGCGGCGATGCCAAACCCGACCAGGACGCATTGTCCCAGCGCGTGCTCGCCACCATCGCGGAGGTGCAGGCCGGCCGCACGCCGACGACCACGGTGGACGACGGCGCCGGCGATATCTGGCTGGTCCGGCGGGTGTCGCAAAAAAACGCCGACTTCGGCGTCATCGCCATCGATCTCGGCAGCGTCCCGGCGGGGGCCGTCGACGAGGTTCGCCAGCGGGTCGACGACCTGCTCTCGGATGCCGCCGCCACGCTCGAGCGTCTCGACGTCGCGCGCGCCCTCAACGACGCGAAGATGCGCTCCGAGACCGAGCTGCTGCGGGAGGCGCTGATCGGCTCGGTCTCCCACGAATTGCGCACGCCGCTCGCCTCGATCCTCGGCGCCGCGACGGTGCTGAGCCAATCGGCGGCGGTCGCCAAGGACGAGCGGCTGACGTCGCTTGCGGGCGTCGTGCGTGACGAATCGGAGCGGCTCAACAACGATATCCAGAACCTGCTCGACGCGACGCGGATCAGCCGCCAGCAGATCAGGCCGCGGCAGGAATGGATCGAGCCGCAGGACATCGTCAATTCCGCGCTCGAGCGCCGCCGGCGGCGGCTCTCCGGCCACAACGTTTCGCTCGACATGGACTCGAATCTGCCGTTCATCTATGTCGATGCTGTCCTGGTCGAGCAGGCATTCGTGCAGATCGTCGACAACGCGGCAAAATATTCGGCCACGGGCTCGCCGATCACGGTCGCGGCCAAGCGCAACGGCCATGACGTCGTGCTGTCGGTCCGTGACCAGGGCGTCGGGCTGACGGCGCAGGAGAACGCGCAGCTCGGCGAACGGTTCTTCCGCGGCGCGCGCCACGCGGCCACGACCTCGGGCTCGGGTCTTGGCCTGTGGATCGCCAAAGCCTTCGTCACCGCCAATGGCGGCAAGATCCAGGCCGTGAGCGCGGGGGCCGATCAGGGAGCCATGGTGTCGATCCATCTGCCGTTTGCAACGCCTGCGAGCCAACCCGAGGTCGGTCCCGATGACTGAAGCCAATCCCGTCGTCCTTGTCGTCGACGACGAAGTGCAGATCCGCCGCTTTCTGCGCGCCGGGCTCGAGCTCGACGGTTTCGTCGTGCAGGACGCCGAGACCGGCAGCGAGGCGCTGCGCTGGGCGACGCTCAAGCCGCCCGATCTGGTGATTCTCGATCTCGGCCTGCCGGACATGGACGGCGCCGAGGTGCTCGAGCGGCTGCGCGCCTGGTCGAGCGTTCCGCTCATCGTGCTGTCGGTGCGCTCCAACGAGGCGGAGAAGGTGCGCCTGCTGGAGAGCGGCGCCGACGACTACGTGGTCAAGCCGTTCGGCATGGCGGAGCTTCTGGCGCGCGCCCACGCCGCCATGCGGCGGCACGTGCGCGTCTCGAGCGGCGAGCCGGTGGTCAAGGTCGGGCCGCTCGCGATCGATCTCGCCGCCCGCATCGTCACCATCAACGGCACGCGCGTGATGCTGACGCCCAAGGAATACCGGCTGCTGCAGCTGCTGGCGCAGCATGCCGGCAACGTCGTCACGCACCAGTTCCTGCTCAAGGAAGTGTGGGGCTCGCCGCACCTGCACGACACCCACTATCTGCGCATCTTCGTGCGCAAGCTCAGACAGAAGATCGAGTCCGACCCGACCCAGCCGCGGATCCTGCTGACCGAGCTCGGGGTCGGCTACCGGCTGGTGGTTCCCGAGGCGGCCAGCGCGGTGGCGAGCTAGTGCCCCGAACCCGAAGTTCGCGCCCACCGTGCGGCAATGCGATCGCGAACTTCGGGTTCAAAAGGGGCACTAGCGCATGTTCCGGAAAAGTGGGAACCGGTTTTCCGAACAGAACATGCGCAAAATCGAAGAATCTAGAGCGCATCACGATTCCACCCAATCGGGATGCGCTCTAGAATCATAGAGTTGCTAGTGGACCTTGGATTCCGAAGTTCGTATCTGAACGTGCCGCGAGTGCTGACGAACTTCGGAATCGGACCACTAGCCATTTGCAGCCACGAGTCCGAAACCCTCTCCCCTTGCGGGAGAGGGTGCCCGAGCGAAGCGAGGGCGGGTGAGGGGTATTCCCGCGAGATCGGTGCTGAGGCGCCCCCTTCACCCGGCTCGCTTGCCTGCGCTCCGCTTCGGCGCGCTCGCCACCCTCTCCCGCGAGGGGAGAGGGTGCTGCGGCTCGCGGCGCGGGCTTCACCCAAACCCGAACATCCACTAGCGATGTTGCCGCAGCGCCACCCGGATCGCTTCCCGCCGCGCCGGATCATAGAGCTTCGGATAGTCGTAGGTGAGCGGCTTCGTGGGTTCCACGTGCAACGTCGCGAAGACCGGACCGTCCTGCTGGAGGACGTGGGCGGCCTGCTGCTCGAAATTGCCGAGCTCGGAGAAGTCGTGCACATGCGGATAGCCGGCCGAGCGCGCCATGGCGGCGAACTCGACCTTCGTGTTCGGGATCGGATGTCCGCCGTTCGCCTCGTAGGTTCCGTTCTGAACCACGAGATGAACCAGGTTTTTCGGCGCCGCCGCGGCGATGGTCACCAGGCAGCCGAGATTCATCAACAGGCTGCCGTCACCCTGCAGGCAGATGATGCGCTTGTCCGGCCGGCCCAGCGCCAGTCCGAGCGCGTGCGAGGAGTCGAGCCCCATCGCCCCCACGGAAAAGTAATTGAGCGTGCGCTCGCCGAGCGCGAGCCAGTCGACGGCGGAACTGTAGGTCGAGACCACGACCTCGTCGGTCACGTGGCGCGCCAGCACGCGGAAACATGCGTCTCGTTTCATCATGACGCGGACGGCCTCCGGCCGATCAGGAGCGCAACCGGATGCGACTTTGCGTAGGCAGTCTCGATCGCCGGGCCGATCTTTGCCACATCCGCGTCCTCGTTGATCAGGTGGTGCGCTATGCCCATGGCATCCAGGATCGGCTCGATGATGCGCACGCCGTAACGCGGCGAATTGCGCGGGGTCTTGTAGGGATCGTGCCCAAGGAGCCCGATCATCATGCAGATCGGCTGGGCGTACTCGACCGCGACGCCGCGGATGGCGTTGATGGAATCGAGAAAGCCGGTGTACTGGATGAGCGTCAAGGCGCGCTTGTCGCAGTAATAGAGGCCCGAGGCGATGCCGATGCACTCGTCCTCCTTGCACACGCGGATGAGCTTCAATTGGGGATCGCGTGCGATCGGCCGCAGCAACCCGCCGCTGGTCACGATGTCGGGCACCGACAGGATGAACTCGATGCCGCTCGCCTTGATCGCGGCGACGATGCCGGAGCCCTTGAGCTCGATCTCGTCGTCGGACTCCGCCAGCAAATCCGCGTCCACATCCGCGTTCATGCGCGACCTCCGGCACATAACGATGCCGATGCGGCGAGACATCGGCGCCGGTACCTAAGCGGAAATCGTCCGTGCCCGCAACGGGCCCTCGCCATGCGCGGGCCTGACCTGCAAGTCCAGCTTCTTGGCAATAAAGTTTCTTGCGAAGAAGATGGATTGCCGGGTCAAGCCCGGCAATGACGGTGTGCGGCAGCAACTCACGCTCGTCACCCGCGGGCTTGACACGCGGGTCCATCTACTTCGCAAGAAGCACGTCGGTTTTTTGTGAGGCTGGCAATGACGGTCAGGGGTTATCGCCGCTGCGGTGGTCACTCCAGCCGGATGTTCGCCTCGCGGATCACCGCGCCCCATTTCTGCCGCTCGGCGGCGATGTGCGCGGCAAATTCCTCCGGGCTTCCCAGCGGCAGCAACGTGCCCTGCGAAAGGTAGCGCTGACGCACCGGACCGGCATCGAACGCCTTCCTGGTCTCGCGGTTGACCCAGGCGATCGCCTCGCGCGGCACCCCGGCGGGCGCGAACATGCCGAACCAGGTGCCGCTCTGCATCTGCCCGAAGCCAGCTTCGGCCATGGTCGGAACGTCGCGCAGCGATTCGATTCGTTGCGGCGTGAGCACCGCGAGCGCGCGGGTCTTGCCCTCGTTGATCAGCGGCGTCTGCAGCGTGACGCTGTCGAACATCAGCTGAACGTGACCGGCGATCAGGTCTTGGATCGCGGGCGCGGCGCCGCGATAGGGCACGTGCACCATTGCGATGCCGGCGATCTGCTTGAACTGCTCGCCCACCAGGTGCCCCGATGCGGCGTTGCCCTGCGAGGCATAGCTCAGCTTGCCCGGATTTGCTTTCGCGTAGCCCACGAGCTCCTGCACCGATTTGACCGGCAGGCCGGGGTTCACCACCAGCACATTGGGAAAGGTGGCGACGTGGATGATCGGAACGAGATCTTTGGCGGGATCGAATGCGAGCCGGGTCAGATAAGCGAGCACCGCATTCGTGCTCAGGCCGCCCATGAACAGCGTGTAGCCGTCGGCCGGCGCGCGCGCGGCCGCTTCGGCGCCGAGCGCTCCTGCGCCGCCGGGGCGGTTTTCCACCACCACCGCCTGGCCCGACGCCTCGCCCAATCGCTGCGCGACGATCCGCGCTAGCGTATCGGCAAGCCCGCCCGGCGCGAGCGGCACGATGATCTTGATGGGCTTTGCGGGATAATCCTGGGCGCGCGCGGGAGCGGCCGCGACGAGCGCCACGGCGCACAGCGCAGTCGCGAGTGATGAGCCCAAGGCGCGCGCTGTTGTCATGGTCGTTGCTCTCCCGGTTTTCCGATTTGGCCCGCTCTCATACCACACGGCGGCCGACGCTGGTGATGGGGCTGCGACCCATCGCCCGGGCGCGGCCGCTTGCGAGCGCGCGGCAAAGCTCGCATCATCGCCGTCGCCATCGCCAGGCGGCAGACGACGACCGCGAGGACAACATGAAACGACTTGCCGTCGCGCTCATGCTCGGCGTCATCGGCAGCGCCCCGGTCGCGGCGACCGCCGCCGACTGGCCGACGCGGCCGATTCGCATCATCGCGCCTTCGACCCCGGGCGGCGCGGCCGACATGTTCGCGCGTCTGCTCTGCGACCATCTCGGCGAAACGTTCCACGAGCGCTGCTTCGTGGAGAACCGCGCCGGCGCCGGCGGGCTGATCGGGACCGCGGCGGCGGCGCAGGCGGCGCCGGACGGCTATACGCTCACGACCTCGAGCACGGCGTACCACGTGATCGCCCCGGTGGTCAGCCGCAATCCCGGCTTCGATCCGATGAAGGACTTCACCCACATCGCCTATATCGGCGGCCCGCCCAATGTGTTCGTGGTCAATCCCGCGCTCGGCGTGCGCTCGCTCGCCGCGCTCACGGAGCTCGGACGGCGCGGTCAGCCGATCGAATACGTCTCGCCGGGGGTCGGCACGCTCGGGCAGCTGCTGGCGGAGTCGTTCGCCCAAAAGGCCGGCATCAAGCTGCAGCAGATCATGACCAAGGGCGCCTCGCAGGCGATGATGGATCTCATCAGCGGCAACGTGAATGTCGGCACAATGACCTGGACCTCGGCGCTCTCGCAAATCCGCGCCGGCAAGGTGATCCCCATCGCCGTCTCGTCGCGCGCGCGCCTCGCCGAGTTCCCGGATCTGCCGACGTTCAAGGAGCTCGGCTACGACGACCTCACCGCGGTATCGTGGTTCGCCCTGTCGGGGCCGGCGGGATTGCCGAAGGATATCACCGAGCGCTTCAACGCCGCCGTCGCCGAGATGTTGCAGCAGGGCGAGGTGCGCAAGCGGCTCGAGCGCGACGCCATCGAGACCCGCGCCATGAGCCCGGAAGAGTTCACCGCGTTCGTGGCGAGCGAGATCGAGAAATGGACGCCGATCGCCAATCACGTGATGAAAGGCAATTAGCGCGCATCCCAATTGGGTCGAATCGTGATGCGCTCCAGATTCTTCGATTTTGCGCATGTTCTGTTCGGAAAACCGGTTCCCACTTTTCCGGAACATGCGCTAGCGCGACTGATCACGCCGGTAGACTGCGTGCCCCGCCCTCATCCTGAGGAGGGCGCGTAAGCGCCCGTCTCGAAGGATAGGGCGGCCTCATGCTTCGAGACGCATCGCAGCGCGCCGCGTTCGCGGAAACGAAATGTTGTAGCTGCGCTGCGATGCTCCTCAGCATGAGGCCGGAAGCCCAGCGTGCCTGATGCGGAGCTGCTACTCCGACCCCGCCACGCCGGCCTGTTGCAGGACCTTCGCCCAGCGCGCGGTCTCCGACGTGACGAAGCGCTCGAGCTCCTCGGGCGTTCCCTTGCCGACCGGAATGAACTGGAGCTGGACCAGTTGCTTGGTGACCTCGGGCTCGGCGATCGCGGCATTCACCGCGCCGTTGAGCTTGGCGACGATGTCCTTGGGCGTCCCGCCCGGCGCCGCGACCGACTGCCACGCCGCCCAGTCGAAGCCCGGCACCCCGACTTCGGCGAGCGGCGGGATCTCGGGCGCGGCGGCGGCGCGCTGCTTGGTGGTCACGCCGAGCGCGCGCACCTTGCCGGCCTGGATCAGCGGATAAGCCGGCGCGAGATCGCTGAACATCAACTGGATGTGGCCGGCGATGACGTCGTTGAGCGCGGGCAGCGTGCCCTTGTAGGGCACGTGGGTCATCTGGATCCCCATCGTGGTCTTGAACAGTTCGCCCATGAGGTGGTGGAACGCGCCGGCGCCGCCGGAGCCGTAGCTCAACGGCCGCTCCTTCGCGAGCTTCACGAGGTCGGCGACCGAGTGCACCGGCAATGCCGGATTGACCACGAGCACGAACGGCACGTTGCAGATGAGGGCCACCAGGACCAGATCCTTGCCCGGCTCGTAGGGCAGCTTCTTGTAGAGGGTCGTATTCATCGCCAGCGTTCCGCTGGTCGCCATCATGATGGTGTAGCCGTCGGGCGTGCTATTCGCGACCTGGACCGCGGCGATCACAGTGCCGGCGCCGGGATGGTTCTCGATCACGAACGGCTTGCCGAAACGATCCGAGAGCTTCTGCCCGACCAGTCGTCCCAGGATGTCGGTGCCGCCGCCGGGAGCGAACGGCACGATGAAGTTGACCTGACGGCTGGGATAATCCTGGGCAGCTTCCCCGGCCTCTGTCCGCCCGGCAAATGCGCCGATCAGCGCAAAGGCGATGAGCAGTACCCGCACGATTTGCATCATTTGCATCGGTCATCCTCCCGTCGCCGGCCGAGACGCGTCGGCTGGTTTCTTTGCCGTCGAGCCTAACGGAAGCGGGCGCTGGCGGTAAGCGTCGTGGAGCCGCAGGGTGGCCGGCGTTCTTGACTTCGGGGTGCGGCATCCATAGGTTCCGCGCGCTCTCGCAAGAGCCGAAACAGCGCCCGCCGACCGGCCCCGGAGGCCGGAGGTTACCGCCCGACAGCGCGATGCGCCCTCGGGCGCCAGAGTTGTTTGGTTGACGCGTTTTCACCGGATCTCGGGTTTACCCGAGATCGGCCTTTTACATCGCCTAAGTCGGCTAAAGCCGACTTAGGCGGCGAACCGGAAGCCCGCTTCGCCGGAAAACGCTGCCGACGGTGTTTGGTGAGGCCTCATCCTGAGGAGCGCCTGAAAGGCGCGTCTCGAAGGATGAGGCCATGAGGAATGTAGCGACCCCGCCCTTCGAGACGCGTGCTGCGCACGCTCCTCAGGGCGAGGCCCGTCGCGGGAAGCAGAACGATGTTCGATTCACTCTCGGAACGGCTCGGCGGTATTCTCGATCGGCTCACGCGGCGCGGCGCGCTGACCGAGGCCGACGTCGATGCGGCGCTGCGCGAGGTGCGCCGGGCGCTGCTCGAGGCCGACGTCGCCCTCGATGTGGCGCGGGCCTTCGTCGACAAGGTGCGAGGCCATGCCGTCGGCATCGAGGTCATCAAATCGGTGACGCCGGGCCAGATGGTGGTGAAGATCGTGCACGACCAGCTGATCGAGACGCTGGGCGCGCACGGCGAGCCGATCGATCTGAACGCGTCGGCGCCGGTGCCGATCATGATGGTCGGACTGCAGGGCTCGGGCAAGACCACGACCACCGCCAAGCTCGCCAAGCGGCTGACCGAGCAGGGGCGGCGCAAGGTGCTCATGGCCTCGCTCGACGTGCGCCGTCCTGCCGCGATGGAACAGCTGGCCGTGCTCGGGCAGCAGGTCGGCGTCGACACCCTGCCGATCGTCGCCGGTCAGCAGCCCGCACAGATTGCGCAACGCGCGCTGCAGGCGGGCCGCCTCGGCGGCTACGACGCGGTCATCCTCGATACCGCCGGACGCACCACGCTCGACGAGGCGATGATGGCGGAAGCTGCCGAGGTCAAGCGCGCGGCCAATCCGCATGAGGTGCTGCTGGTGGCCGACGCGCTCACCGGCCAGGACGCGGTCAACCTCGCGCGCGCCTTCAACGAGCGCGTCGGCCTCACCGGCATCGTCCTCACGCGCGTCGACGGCGACGGTCGCGGCGGGGCGGCGCTCTCCATGCGGGCGGTGACGGGCAAGCCGATCAAGCTCATCGGCACCGGCGAAAAGATGGATGCGCTCGAGGATTTCTATCCCGCGCGCATCGCCGACCGCATCCTCGGCATGGGCGACATCATCAGCCTGGTCGAGAAGGCGGCGGCAACCATCGACGCCGAGAAGGCGGCGCGCGTCGCCGAGCGGATGCGCAAGGGCGCCTTCGATCTCGCCGATCTGCGCGAGCAACTCGCGCAGATGCAGCAGATGGGCGGCGTGGCCGGGTTGATGGGCATGCTGCCCGGCGTCGCGAAGATGAAGAACCAGCTCGCCTCGGCGAACCTCGACGAGCGCGTGCTCAAGCGGCAGGTGGCGATCATCGATTCGATGACGCCGCGGGAGCGCAGGAGCCCCGACCTGCTCAAGGCGAGCCGCAAGAAGCGCATCGCCGCGGGCTCAGGCACCAAGGTCGAGGACATCAACCGCATGCTCAAAATGCACCGCACCATGGCGGACGTGATGAAGGCGATGGGCGGCGCCAAGCGCGGACGCATGGCGGGGCTCGCCAACATGTTCGGCCTCGGCGGCGGCATGCCGAGCCCGGAGCAAATGCAGCAGCTGGCGCAGAAGATGCCGGGCGGACTGCCCGGTCTGCCGGCGGGCGTGCCGGGCGCGCCGGGCGCTCCCGGGCTTCCTCCCGCCATGCCCGGCCTGCCGCCGAAATTCTCCGGCCAGCCCTTGCTTCCCGGGCTCGGCGGCAAGCCGCCGGGATTGGGTGAATTGCCGGGATGGGGGAAGAAGAAGTGAGCAACACGCACCACTCTCACTCCGTCATCCTGAGGCGCCCGCGTCTTCGCGGGCCTCGAAGGATGAACGGCCCCCGACATCCGGGCCGTCGCCCACCGATCTCGGGTTTACTCGAGATCGGATCTAAGTGCGCTAGTCGGCTGTAGCCGACTAGCGATGGCTCGGCCTTCGGCCGAGCACCTCAGGGTGACGGATCGACATTGTGAATCGTCGAACAGGTAGAAAGGAACTCCGAAAATGTCCCTGAAAATTCGTCTTGCCCGCGCCGGCACCAAGAAGCGGCCGGTGTATCACATCGTGATTGCGGACAGCCGCTCGCCGCGCGACGGCCGCTTCATCGAGCGGCTCGGCTATTTCAATCCGCTGCTGCCCAAGGACAAGAGCGAGCGCCTCAAGCTCGATCTCGAAAAGGTCAAGGCCTGGCTTGCCAAAGGCGCGCTGCCCACCGATCGCGTGCTGCGCTTTCTCGATGAGGCCGGCGTGATGAAACGCGAGAAGCGCAACAACCCGACCCGCGCGCTCCCGCGCAAGGAGCGCAAGGCGCGCGCCGAGGAGGCCGAGAAGGCCGCCGCGGCGGCCAAGGCGGCAGCGGCTGCCGCCAAAACGGCCGCGGCGTCGGCGAGCTGAGGCTCGCCGACGGATGGACTGACGTGACGGACCGCATCTGCGTCGCCCAGATCGGCAGGGCACACGGCATCCGCGGCGAGGTGAAGCTCAAGTCGTTCACCGCGGATCCGCTGGCGGTGGCGGGCTACGGGCCGCTCACCACCGAGGACGGCACCGCGAGCTTCGCGATCGAGGCGGTGCGACCGGCCAAGGGTCATCTCGTTGCGCGGTTTCGCGGCGTCAGCGATCGCAATGCAGCGGAGCGGCTCGTCAATCTCAAGCTGTTCGTGCCGCGCGAACGCCTGCCGCCGCCCGCGGCCGACGAGTTCTACCACGCCGACCTGATCGGGCTCGCCGCAGTGACGGCGGAGGGCCGCGAGATCGGCACGGTGGTGGCGATCCATGATTTCGGCGCTGGCGATATCCTGGAGTTGCGGCCGGCGGGCGGCGGGACGACCATCATGTTGCCGTTCACCGACGCCTTCGTGCCGGCTGTGGATATTGCGGGCAAACGCATCATCGTGGCGCCGCCGGCGGACGGGTCGGAAGAGGGCGGCGCCGCCACCGAATAGGTCGGAATCCTCCAGCGCGCGTTGGTCATCATGTGGCGTGCGACCATCCTCACCATTTTCCCCGAAATGTTTCCGGGGCCGCTCGGGTCGAGCCTCGCGGGCAAGGCGCTGGCGGCCGGGCTGTGGACGCTCGACGCCGTCGACGTGCGCGCCTACGCGACCGACAGGCACCGCTCCGTCGATGACACGCCGGCCGGCGGCGGCCCCGGCATGGTCATGCGCGCCGACGTGCTCGCGAGTGCCATCGACGCGGTGGCGCCCACGGGAGATAAGCGCCCGCGCCTCGCCATGAGCCCGCGCGGAGTTCCGCTCACGCAAGGACGGGTCGAGGCGCTGGCCAAAGGACCGGGCGCCGTCATTCTCTGCGGGCGCTTCGAGGGCGTGGACCAGCGCCTGATCGAGGCCCGCGCCCTGGAGGAGATTTCGGTCGGCGACTACGTGCTTTCGGGTGGGGAAGTCGCTGCCTTCGCGCTGCTCGATGCCTGCATCCGGCTGCTGCCCGGCGTCATGGGCAAGGAAGCGTCGGGCGAGGAGGAGAGCTTTGCCCAGGACCTGCTCGAATACCCGCAATATACCAGGCCGCAGCTGTGGGAGGGCCTCGCCATTCCGGACGTGCTCACCTCGGGCGACCATGCCAGGGTGGCGGCCTGGCGGCGTGCGCAGGCCGAGCAGCTCACGCGCCTGCGCCGGCCTGACCTGTGGGCGGCGCATTTGGCCCGGATCGGCAAGGCCCGGAAGCCCGATCGGCAGCCGAGCAAGAAGCCCGAGCCGGACGGGTGACAAAGCCTCCCCGGTGTCGTAGAAGCTCGCCCGACCCGCACAAATGACAAGACCGCGCACCTGACGTGTCGGCGCCGCCGATGGAGAATTCCCATGAACCTGATTCAGCAGCTCGAAAAAGAGCAGATCGCAAGGCTTTCCAGCGGCAAGGACATTCCCGACTTCGCGCCCGGCGACACGGTGCTCGTGAATGTCAAGGTGGTCGAGGGTGAGCGCACCCGCATCCAGGCCTATGAAGGCGTGTGCATCGGACGCGCCGGGGCGGGCCTCAACGAGAATTTCACCGTGCGCAAGATCTCCTATGGCGAGGGCGTGGAGCGCGTTTTTCCGCTCTATTCGCCGATGATCGATTCCATCAAGGTCGTGCGTCGCGGCAAGGTGCGCCGCGCCAAGCTCTATTATCTGCGCGGCCGCCGCGGCAAGGCCGCGCGCATCGCGGAGAAGCAGGACCACCGTCCGGTCGCCAGCGAGGGCGCGGAGGCCGTGGACAAGGCGGCCGAGTGACGGTCGCCGCCGTTAGCGCATGATCCCGGAAAGTTGCAGTCGTTTCGGATCAGATCATGCGACCAAACAAATGCTTGGAGCGAAATCGGGATTCGATGTGAAGCGATTTCGCCGCTAGAGCGCATCCCGATTGGATCGAATCGTGATGCGCTCTAGATTCTTCGATTTTGCGCATGTTCTATTCGGAAAACCGGTTCCCACTTTTCCGGAACATGCGCTAGCGGCGCTCCTCGAGTTCCACCGTCCCGAAGTCGGCCGGCAGAATGACTTCGAGCACCTCGCAGTCGTCGGAATAGTCGAGCACCACGTGCTCGATGCGCGGCGGCTGGATCCAGCAGCTGCCGGCCCGCATCACGATCTCGCCCTGGCCGTCGAACTCGGTCTTGATCCAGCCTTTGAGCACGTAGACCATCTGGAAATCGACGTCGTGATAGTGACGCTTCGACACCTCCTCCGGGCGGCATGGCGGAACGAAGCGGATCACGTGCGCTCGCACCATCCCGCTAGTGGCTTGGCTGATGCCGAGATCGCGGTACTTGGCGTAGCTCCGCAAGCCGCCCTTGAAATCTTCCTCGCGATGATGGCTCGCGACAAAACTCTGCATCGAGCGGGACTTGGTCTTGCCGGCTGCCTTGGGCAGGGTGCGCCGCCCGGTCGCAGTCGGCCGCTGCGGGGTGTTTGCTGAAGACTTCACCTTCGCTCTGGCCATGGGTTCCTCCGGCGTGACCCATGGTACCCGCATCGCGGATGCCGGTACAATAAGCGAAGGGCACCGCCCTTTTCCTTCCTGCCACGAGGCGCTAAAGCATGACCCCGAAAAGTTGCAGACTTTTCGGATAAGATCATGCGACCAAACAAACGCTTAGAGCGAAATCGCGTTTCAATCTGAAGCGATTTCGCTCTAAGCGCTGCCCGAACCCTATATATCCTTACTGCAGACGGCGATTTCCGGAGCATCCAGGCATGCCGCGTACCCTCTACGACAAGATTTGGGAAGACCATCTGGTGGACGAGCAGCCGGACGGTACCTGTCTCATCTACATCGATCGCCATCTCGTGCACGAGGTGACGAGCCCGCAGGCGTTCGAAGGCCTGCGGCTCTCCGGCCGCAAGGTGCGCGCGCCGGAGAAGACGCTCTGCGTCGTCGACCACAACGTGCCGACCACCGACCGCAAGGTGCCCAACCCCGATCCCGAAAGCGCGGCGCAGATCGCGTATCTCGCTGAAAACGCCAAGCTGTTCGGGCTCGAATATTTCAACGAGTTCGACAAGCGCCAAGGCATCGTCCACATCATCGGGCCCGAGCAGGGCTTCACGCTGCCGGGCATCACGCTCGTATGCGGCGACAGCCATACCGCGACCCATGGCGCCTTCGGCGCGCTCGCCTACGGCATCGGCACCTCCGAGGTCGAGCACGTGCTGGCGACGCAGACGCTGGTCCAGACCAAATCGAAGAACATGCGCGCCGTCGTCGACGGCAAGCTGCCCCCCGGCGTCACCGCCAAGGACATCATCCTCGCCATCATCGGCGAGATCGGCACCGCCGGCGGTACCGGCTATGCGCTCGAATATGCCGGCGAGGCCATCCGCGCACTGTCGATGGAAGGCCGCATGACGGTCTGCAACATGTCGGTGGAGGGCGGCGCCAAGGCCGGCTTCATCGCGCCCGACGAGAAGGCCTTCGCCTACGTCAAGGACCGGCCGCGGGCGCCGAAAGGCAGGCTCTGGGACGAGGCCATGCGCTACTGGGAGACGCTGCATTCGGACGACGGCGCGCATTTCGACCGCGAGATCAGGCTCGATGCGGCCAAGCTGCCGCCGCTCGTCACCTGGGGCACCAGCCCGGAACAGGTCGTCTCGGTGACCGGGCGGGTGCCGAAGCCGCAGGACATCGCCGACGAGAACAAGCGCCGCGCCGCCACTACCTCGCTCGATTACATGGGCCTGCAAGGCGGCGAGAAGATCACCGACATCGCGCTCGATCGCGTGTTCATCGGCTCCTGCACCAATGCACGCATCGAGGACTTGCGCGCGGTCGCCGGGGTCGTCGACGGCAAGAGCGTCAACGCGAACGTCAAGGCGATGATCGTGCCGGGCTCCGGACTGGTCAAAGAGCAGGCCGAGGCGGAAGGGCTCGACAAGATTTTCGTCAAGGCCGGCTTCGAATGGCGCGAGCCCGGTTGCTCCATGTGCCTCGCCATGAATCCGGACAAGCTCGCGCCCGGCGAGCGCTGCGCCTCGACCTCGAACCGCAATTTCGAGGGCCGCCAGGGCTACAAGGGCCGCACCCACCTGGTGTCGCCGGCGATGGCCGCCGCGGCCGCGATCGCGGGGCATTTCGTCGACGTGCGGGAGTGGAAGTGACGGCGGAAAGCCCGCGGCCGCCGCAGATCACTGCGTCTCCTGCCGAAATGCCTGCGCCGCATCGATGGCGCCGCGCACTTGCGCCGCGGCTGCGCGACCCGGAAGGAGCGTGAGGCGCGTCTGCGGCAGCGGCCCTAGCCGGGCGAGCACGGCCTTGAGCCGGGTGGCATTGCCGCGCAGCGCGACAACCCGCAGCGGGACGTTGCGGTAGGAAAAACTGCCTGCGGTCGATTCCACGACGATGGCCGGTTGCGCCAGCAGCTCGTCATAGGCGCGGGCGTAGGCGCGGACGGCATCGCTCTGATGCGCAAAGGCGCCGGATTGCACGAAACGATCGGCAGTCTCCTGCACCAACACGACGTATTCAGTCGAATCCTCGATTGCCGTCAGCGGCGGATAGTGTCCGTGGGCCGGAAACGTGGCGTACCAGTCGACGGCATCGCGTCCGTCCAGCGCCACCCTGACCCGCTCGACCACGCTGCGCGTGTCGTTCGGCGCGGACCGGGCGATGGCGATCGTGGAGATGGCCGCCGGCGCGGCGATTATGCCGACGAGGAAGGTTGCGATCGCGACCTGCCACGGTTTCGGCGCCCGCCGGCAAACACGGTCGACGAGATAGACGGCGAGGATGGCGAACAGGCCGCCCATCACCGTCATGTGACGCTCGATCGCCATGAATGGCTTCATCGGCGAGAGTTCGTGCATGAGATACCAGATGAGCGCGAACACGAGCACAAGGCGGATCGCCGGCGGGCTTCCTCGCCAGTCGGTCACGACCAGGAGGGCTCCGGCGAGGCCCGCCATCGCCAGCGCTGGTCCGAGTCCCGGCCACAAGCTCGTCGTCCAATGAAACAGAAAATACGAATACCAGCCATGCCAGACGATGATGTGTTTCGTCACGGCGTGCGCGATTTCGGTGTCGAGCCCGTGAAGGAAGGCAGCCGGCGTCAGGAACGCCGGCGCATTGACGAGCGCGAATACCGCAACTGCCGCGCCCGCCGACCACGCAAGCGCGCCATAATACCCGCGCAAGGAAACGCCCGCTGGCGTTGCGATGAGCGGCAGCAGGCATGCGAACGGAAGCAGGACGATGCCGACATATTTCGCCGATGCCGCGAGCCCGACCGTGATCCCGAACACCAGCGCCCGCCGCAGCTCCGCGTTCTCACGCACACGGTCGAGCGCCGCGAGGCCGAACAAGAGCCATGGCGCCAAGACGATGTCTTCCTTGAACAGCTGGGCATGAAACGCGACGAGCGGCGTCACCGCGGCCACGATCCCCGCCGCGAGTGCAAGCCCTGCTCCCACCAGCCGGCGCGCCAGCACGATTGTGGCGAGGACCGTCAATCCGCCGAAGACGGCGGTGACGGTGCGCCCGAGCCCGACCACCGCGGCCTGATCGGTCTGCCGGGCGAACAGGTTGGCGAGGCGGACCATCTGCAGAATGGCGTCGTAGGCAAGCGCCGCCGCGACCGCGAGCGCGGCGGCCGCGCAGCAGTATCCGATCTTCGCGTGATTGCGCATTCGGTCGGGCGTGGCTCGGCGGCGTTCAGCCGCCGGGCTGCCACCAGCAGCGCATCTGGGGGGTGATAACCGTGCCGCTCAGGCGATTTTCCGTCGCCAGCCAGGACGCGCATTGGCGCACGTAGCCGGGCCCGGGATACTCGTATCGGTACGGGACCGGATAGGTGGTCGAATACGTCCGGTAGGGATATGCCGGGCTGACCCGAATGCGCGTGCGGGCGCGCGCCCGCGGCGGACGCGACTGCGCCGACAGCTCGGACGGCGCGCCCCTCGTCGCTCCCGGTGCGGTCTGCGCCGAGGCAACCGTCAGCGCCGCCACGTCGAGCGCGGCGGTGCCCAGCGCCAAGATGATGACCGTTGCTGCCCGCGGCATCGTTGCCTTCGCGTCGGAGATGGGCGCTACGCTCGCCCATCGCGACGCGGCCGTCAACGCCCGCGTGGCTGCGGTGTCGCTTCCACGCCGTAGCGCTTTGCGGCGAAGGCCTGAGCCGGACGGGAACCGCCTCGCTGCAGAAAACGCGTCAAACTCCGATGGTGCGGAAACCGCGCTGCACCGAGACGTCGATGCCTTGGCCGGCCGGCCGCACTCGCCTAAAACTGGCGCCATGGCCGATCCGACATTTGCCGACCCGCTCGCGTGGCGCACGGTCAAGGCGCCCTCGCTCGAGGAGCTCGAAGTGCTGGCCGAGACGGCATTCCGCCGGCTGCCGCAGAAATTTCGCGCGCTGTGCGAAGGTCTGGTGATCCGCGTCGACGATTTCCCGACCGAGGAGGTGCTCGACGACCTGGGCGCGCAAACCGAATTCGACCTGCTCGGTCTGTTCCAGGGGGTCGGGCTGCCGTTTCGCTCCGAAAGCGCGTCCGGGCAGATGCCCAACATGATCTGGCTCTACCGCCGGCCGATCCTCGACTACTGGGCCGAGCACGACGAGTCGCTCGGCGCCATCATCACCCACGTCCTGGTGCACGAGATCGGCCACCATTTCGGCCTCTCCGACGACGACATGGCGGCGATCGAGGCGAAGGCGGGCTGACGCCCTCAAGCTGGCGCGGGCGCCACGCGGTCAGTGCGTGGCGAAGCGTTCATTCACCGGCTCGAAGGCTTGCGCCGGGTCGAGCGTCGTGCCGCGGCGCTCTTGTCGTCGGCGCGGTCGCTCAACCCGAGGGCCTGGCGTTCGCAAATGCCGCCGAAAGGGTTGAGACGCGCGGCCCTGGCGCAGTCCCGGTCCGAGGGGAAGACACACGCACCGGGGCCTGGGCTGCCGGCCTCGCGGATGCACCAGGTTTCAGCGCCCACCGGCTGCGCCAGCAGCACGGCAAGAGCGACCAATGCGACCGTCGCGAGCGTGTTTCCCGGAGCCATCTCCACACTCCTTGTCTGCCTTGTGCGAACTCACACTTGACAAAACACCGGCTCCGTCCTGAAAGAGAGCGATTCCAAAGTGGCCAGGAACCGGCAATGGACAAGTTCACCACGCTCGAAGGCGTCGCGGCGCCGCTCAAGATGATCAACGTCGACACCGACATGATCATCCCCAAGCAGTACCTCAAGACCATCAAACGCACCGGGCTGGGCGTGGGCCTGTTCTCGGAGAAGCGCTATCGCGACGACGGCAGCGAGAACCCGGATTTCGTGCTCAACAAGCCGGCCTATCGCAAGGCCAAGATTCTGGTCGCCGGCGACAATTTTGGCTGCGGCTCCTCGCGCGAGCACGCGCCCTGGGCGCTGATGGACTTCGGAATCCGCTGCGTCGTCTCGACCTCGTTCGGCGACATCTTCTACAACAACTGCTTCAAGAACGGCGTGCTGCCGATCAAGGTCTCGCCGGAGGATCTGGAGAAGCTGTTCGACGACGCCGAGCGCGGCGCCAATGCCACGCTGTCGGTCGATCTGGAGAAGCAGGAGATCAGGGGCCCCGACGGCGGAGTGGTGAAGTTCGACATCGACCCGCACCGCAAGCATTGCCTGCTCAACGGCCTCGACGATATCGGGCTCACCATGGTCAAGTCGGACAAGATCGAGCGCTTCGAGACGAAGTCGAAGTCCGCGCGCGCCTGGGCGTGAGCTCCCGTGTCCCGGGGGAGTGCAGCGAGGGCTTCTTAGCCCGAGCGAAACGAGACCCAGGACCCAGCGCAAAAAGTGCGCAGCGCAATATCATCTTGCGGTCAGGTCTGTCGTGTTGCCCCTGGGTCCCGGATCTTCGCTCGCTGGCGCTCGCTCGTCCGGGACACGGACCGGCTCATGCCGCCTCGACGTGGATGACCTGGTAGAGACCCGGTTCCGCCTCCTTGATGAGCTCGCCGAAGCGCGGCCACTTCTTGCGGAACTCGGGCGAATGGTGAGCCGCCGCGAGCTGCTTGCGGTCCTTCCATTGCACGTAGTTCACGACATGGCTGCCGTCCTCGCTGCGGTGCAGGCAGACCGATACGAAACCGGGCTGGGTCGCCATGAAGCGGGCGCGCTCGGCCATCAACTCCAGCACTTCGGACTGGTTGTCCGGCGGGACCTTGACGGTCGTGATCTGGGTCACGACGTCGTTGTTTTCGCGGATTTCCGGCATCGGCGTGCTCCTGGTTTGTCCAGGCAGACAACGCGCAGGTCACGGCCCGGGTTTCGACGGCGCGTGCGGCGGGCGGATGCGCCGGCGCCGCGGTCCGGTCCCGTCTCTTAGGCGTGCTTCCTCGTAGAGTGCTGCCCCCTAGACGTGATGCGTCTCGCGGCTGCGGGCATCGATCGCTTGCGCGATCGCGACCGTTCTCCGCGCCATGTCGGCGTGCAGACGCTCGACCATGCGGCCCTCGATCTGGACGACGCCCTTGTCCTTGTTCTCCGGCAGGTCGAAGGCCGCGATCATCTTGCGCGCCTGGGCGATCTCCTCCGCGCTGGGCGAGAAGGCGCCGTTGCAGGGCGCGATCTGGTTCGGATGGATGAGAGTCTTGCCGTCGAAGCCCATGTCGCGCGCCTCGCCGCATTCGCGCGCGAAGCCCTCGGCATTGCCGAGGTCGTTGTAGACGCCGTCGAGGATGTCGAGCCCGTAGATATGGGCGGCCGCCACGCAATTCATCAGCCAGGCCACCATCGGACCGCGTCCGGGCACGATGCGCGCGCGGGTCTCCTTGGCGAGATCGTTGGTGCCCATCACGAAGGCGGCGAGCCGCGTTTCGGAATCGTCTGCTTCCGCTGCCAGCGCGAGAATGTTGAAAATGGCGAGAGGCGTCTCGATCATCGCCCAGATGCGCGTACGGAGGTCGGCGTGCATGTCGAACAGGCGCTGGCCGATCGCGTCGAGCTGCTGCGGCGTCGAAATCTTCGGAACCAGGATCGCATTGGGAGCGGCATGAGCCGCCGCGGTCACGTCATCCACGTGCCAGGGCGTATCGAGACCGTTGACCCTGACGATGACCTCGCGCGGGCCGAATCCGCCCGCCTTCACCGCGTCGACCACCTGCTGACGGGCGGCCGCCTTGGCGTCGGGCGCGACCGAATCCTCGAGGTCGAGGATGACCGCGTCGGCCGGCAGCGTGCGCGCCTTCTCGATCGCGCGGGCGTTGGACCCCGGCATGTAGAGCACGCTCCGGCGCGGACGTGTGGTCATGGTGACGTCTCCCTTGGAGTAAAACCAGAAGCTAGAGCGGTTTGCGCGCCGGTGGAATTGGAAACCGATCCGGGCCTGTCGCTTCGACACGGGTTTCGAGGGCGGGGACGTGCAGGACTTGTGCCAGCCGGCATTCTCGGCACGCGGTTTGCAATCTGGAACGCAATCTGGAATGCAATCTGGAATGCAATCTGGAAAGCAGCCGGGAAAGCAACCGGACCGAGCTGAGCGGATGTCAGCCATCGCCAACGGGTCGCCATGAGCCTGCCGCAACGTCTCATCGAAGGCTATGGGGCGTTCCGCTCCGGCCGGCTTCCGGCCGAGCAAAGCCGCTATCGCGATCTGGCCGAGCGCGGGCAGTCGCCGGAAATCATGGTCATCGGTTGCTGCGACTCGCGGGTGTCGCCGGAAGTCATTTTCGACGCCAGGCCCGGCGAGCTGTTTGTCGTGCGCAACGTCGCCAATCTGGTGCCGCCCTATTCGCCCGACGGCGAATATCACGGGGTGTCGGCGGCGCTCGAATTCGCGGTCGGCGCGCTACGGGTGAAGCACATCGTCGTGCTCGGCCATGCCCATTGCGGCGGCGTGCGCGCCTTCGCCGAGGACAGCGCCCCGCTGTCGCCCGGCGACTTCATCGGCAAGTGGATGTCGCTGATCGCGCCGGCGGCGCGGAAGCTCGGCCCGCGCGGCGATACGCCGCCGTCCGACTATCTCATCCAGCTGGAGCAGGCGTCCATTGCCAATACGCTCGACAATCTCCTGACCTTCCCGCGCCTGCGCAAGTTGATCGAGCGCGGACGCGTCACGCTGCACGGGGCCTATTTCGGGGTGGCGACCGGCGAATTGTCGGTGCTCGATCCGCAGTCCGGACGTTTCGTGCCCGCGCTCGCCGGAGCCCTCGGGGCGTGACCGCCGCCTGTCAAGCACAGTGACAGGGCGCCTAGACGCGCCGCCGGCTGCGACCTCTCTGAAGCCGGCGATCCCAACCACAGCTCAGAGGAGAATCGAAATGCCGCTCATCCAGGTTCGCGTCATCAAAGACGTTTTCAGCAAGGATCAGAAGCGACAGATCATCAAGAAGCTGACCGATGCCATGGTCTCGGTCGAGGGCGAGAACATGCGGGGAGTCACATGGGTGACGGTCGAGGAAGTCGAAAGCGGTGACTGGGGCATCGGCGGCAATGCCTTGACCACGAGCGACGTGCACGCACTGGCGGCGGGAAAGGCGGCTTGACGCCCGGGCAACCGATTGCGCCGGCATCCCGGAGCGCCTCCGGGATGGCAACACGCGGCAAAAGGTGCGCGGGGCGGCGCGGAGTCACGCCGCCTTGCGCTTGGCCTCGATCAGCTTGCGGTTGACCAGGCACTCCGCGATCTGGATCGCGTTGAGCGCCGCGCCCTTGCGCAGATTGTCGGACACGCACCACAGCACAAGCCCGTTCTCCACGGTGGCATCCTCGCGGATGCGGCTGACATAGGTCGCGTCCTCGCCCGCCGCCTCGTGCGGCGTCGCATAGCCGCCGGTCTCGCGCTTGTCGATGACGATGACGCCCGGCGCATTGCGCAGGATGTCGCGCGCCTCGTCCGCCGTGATCGGGTTCTCGAACTCGATGTTGACGGCTTCCGAATGGCCGATGAAGACCGGCACGCGCACGCAGGTCGCGACCACCTTGATCTTGGGATCGAGGATCTTCTTGGTCTCGACCACCATCTTCCACTCTTCCCGGGTGAAGCCGTCGTCCTGGAAGACGTCGATATGAGGAATGACGTTGAAGGCGATGCGCTTGGGAAACTTCTTCGGCGTGATCTCGTCGAGCACGTAGACCGACTTGGTCTGCGCAAACAGCTCGTCCATCGCCTCCTTGCCCGCGCCCGAGACCGATTGATAGGTCGAGACCACCACGCGCGTGATCTTGGCCTTGTCGTGCAGCGGCTTGAGCACGACGACGAGCTGCGCGGTCGAACAGTTGGGATTGGCGATGATCCCCTTCTTGCGGAAGCCCGCCACCGCGTCGGCGTTGACCTCCGGCACGACCAGCGGAACGTCGGCGTCGTAGCGCCAGCACGAGGAATTGTCGATCACGACCGCGCCGGCCGCCGCGATCTTCGGGGACCATTCCTTCGATACCGCCGAACCCGCCGACATCAGGCAGATGTCGACGTCGGAGAAGTCGTGGTGCTCGAGCGCTTTGACCTTGAGGATCTTGTCGCCGAAGCTGACCTCGGTGCCCTGGCTGCGGCGCGAGGCGAGCGCGATCACGTCGTCGGCGGGAAACGACCGCTCCGCCAGGATCCCCAGCATTTCGCGGCCCACATTGCCGGTGGCCCCGACCACCGCGACCCTGTAACCCATTATCGACTCCCGAAAGTTTCCGGCCACCGCGCGACGCCACCGCTGCGGCGCCACCGCTGCGGCGCAGCGCTTCTAGGCGACAAAATGGCCGCTGACAACGCCGATTTGAAGGCCAGGCCGGATCCGCAAGCAAGCAACTAGTGGTCCGATTCCGAAGTTCGTCAGCACTCGCGGCACGTCAGATACGAACTTCGGAATCGAAGGACCACTAGCAACTCTATGATTCTAGTGCCCCTTTTGAACCCGAAGTTCGCGATTGCATTTGCCGCACGGGGTGCGCGAACTTCGGGTTCGGGGCACTAGAACGCATCCCGATTGGGTCGAATCGTGATGCGCTCTAGGCAACACCTGCGCTCAGCTGCCGTAGTTCTTCTTCAGATAGTCCGCGATGACCTTGGCGTCGGGCTCGCTGATCGGAGCTCCGAAGGCCTTGATCATCTTGGTGACCTCGGCGTCCCACAGCGCCGCGTTCGGATACGGCGAGTTCATCAGAATGTAATCGAGGCTGTGGCAGCCCGAGCAGTTGCCTTCGACCTTGTCGACGCCCGGGGCCTGCTTCAGCTCCACCGGTTTCTCCTGGGCGGCGGCCGGAAGCGTCATCGCCGCGGCGGCCAGCGCAATGATCAATGCGCGCATGGGTTTCTCCCTCAGGCCACGTTGAACGTGATGCTGTGGACGACGTTGTGGTGGTAGCCGGCCGGGTTCTGGATGAGCTCGGTCGTCTGGGTCTGACCGATCTTGTTGGCGGCGCGCGCCATCACCGTCTGCTTGCCGGGCGCCTTGGGGGAGAATTTGTAGCTGAAGGTGCGGAACGCGAAGCGGCCGAGATCCTCGCCCAGCGTCGCGGCGGCCCAAGTCGCGCCGCCGTCGCTCGACACCTCGACCATGCTGATGCCGTAGCCGCCGTCCCAGGCGATGCCGCCGATGTTGACGGGGGCGCCCATCCTCACGGTGGCGCCGTCGGCGGGATCGGTGATCAACGAGTTCACCACCATCTCGGTGATCGGGGTGTTGACCGCGCTCTCCTGCGAGATGAATCGCGCCACCAGCGGAAACTTGCCGAGCGGAATGCGATAGGCCGGGTTCATCCAGAATCCGCTTTCCGGCTTGGTCGAGGCCGAGACCGAGGTGAGGTGCTTCATCCAATAGGTGCCGGTCCAGCCCGGCACGATGAGACGGGCGGGGAAACCGTTGAAGTGCGGGAGCGGCGCCCCGTTCATCTCGTAGGCCACGAGCGTGGTCTCCTCGATCGCCTTCCAGGTCGGGAGACTCTTGATGAAGTCGGGCGTCTTGTCGGTCACGCCCGACTCGGCGCCGTTGAAGACGATCTCGATCGCCTCCTTCTTGAGGCCGGCCTTGTCCAGAAGGTCCTTGAGCCGCGGCCCCTTCCAGCGCGCGCAGCCCATGGCGCCGTAGCCCCATTCCACGCCGGCGACATGCGGCTGGAATAGCCCGCGCCGGTTGCCCGAGCATTGGTTCACGGCCACCAGCTCGACCGCCGGCAGGCGCTTGAGGTCGTCGAGCGTGAACTCGGCCCGGCCGTTCGCGCCGTCGCCGTCAACCACGATCTTCCAGGTTTTGGCGTCGACCTCGGGGATGTTGGAGAGGTGGTAGCGCACGAAAAAGGCGTCGTTGGGGGTGATGGCGGTGCGGAAATACTCGATCGGCGTCTCGTAATTCGGGGGCCGATAGCTGAGCTTGATCAGGGGCTTCTTCCCCGGCAGCGTCACCAGCGTGGCGTTGTCGCGCAGCCCCTGCGGCAGCGCCGCGGGAAGCTCGACGCCGGCGGCGCCCGCCGACTTCAGGCCCAACCCCGAGCCGGTCAGCGCCAGTCCGGCGCCCGCTCCCATGAGATGCCGACGTGTGAGCATGGCGTTCTCCTCCTTGGCTGTTTTTTCTCTTGGCGGAACGATGGCGGAATTTTTTATGTCATTTAGGCCGCAATAATTAAGCGACTTTTCTCCGATAACCAATAGAGGGAATTTTGACACACCCGTCGCGGAACGGCGTCCGGCCCGGCCGGGCCGCTGTCGCCCAAGCCGAAACTAGTATATGGGTCAAGGGAATCGGATGAGGATGCCATGGTTATGAAGAGTTACGCGGCCGCTCTGTGCGTTGCGGTGATCGCGGTTGCGGCGGCTGCGGTTGACCCGGGCGCGGCCCAGGCCCAGACCGAGGTGCAGGCCAAGAAAAAGCATTACTACAGCACCGCGCGGCGCGCCCCGGCGAGCCGACCGCGCTCGCGGGTGACCGTTGCGCCGCGTTCGTTCCTCGATGCCGGCACCGAAGTGCTGCCGGGCGAGCGCAAGTTCACCGATTACGCCTTCCCGGCGAGCGGCAATGGCGGGATCGGGGTCAATGCGGTCACCAATACCGGCGGCAAGGTCGGCTGGGACCGCTCGCCGATGATGCAGCCGTTCCAGCTGCCGGGCTATAATCCCTGGTAGCTGCCTCGGCCAAATAGCCGACTCGCGCGCTTAGGCTAAAATTGGCGGCCGCGGCACGCTGAGATCGTTATCTTCGCAGTTCGGGATACGGATTGGATTTATTCCGCCTTGATGTTGGCGGCGCGCGCGATCTCCGTCCAGTTCTTCAGATCGGCGGCGATCGTGCGCTGAAAGTCCGCGGGCGTGCCGCCGGCGGGTGCAATACCCTGCTGTGCAAACTTCGCGATCAGGTCGGGATCGCGCAGCGCGCGGTTGAGCTCGAGATTGATGCGCTCGATGATCTCGCTGGGCGTGCCGGCGGTGGTCAGCAATCCGATCCATTGGATCGCCTCGAAGCCGGGAAAGCCCTGCTCCGCCACGGTCGGGAGATCGGGCAGCTGCGGGTCGCGCGCGAGGCTTCCGCTGGCGATCGCACGCAATGCACCGGCGTGGATCTGCGGCAGCGACAGCAGCGTCGAGATCGCCGTGAATTGCGTGTCGCCCGCCACCATCGCCGTCATGGCCGGCGCGCCGCCGCGGTAGGGAATGTGCTGCAGCTTGATGCCGGCCTTGCGGCTGAACAGCTCGACCACGAGATGGGTCTGGGTGGCCGCGCCGGGCGAGGCGTAGTTGAACTTGCCGGGATTGGCCTTGGCGAGCGCGACGAACTCGGCGAGCGAATTGGCCAGCACCTTGGGGTTGACCAGGAACAACAGCGGGTTCTTCGCCACCATGACAATGGGGGCGAGATCGCGCTCGGCGTCATAGGGCAGCTTCGGATGGGTGGCCGGAACCACCGTGAAGCTCGAGGCCACCATCAGCAGCGTATAGCCGTCCGGCGGCGCCTTGGCGGTGGCATCAGTGCCGACGATGCCGCTCGCCGCCGGCCGGTTGTCGACGATGAACGGCTGCCCCAGCGCCCGCTCGAGATAGGGCGCGACGAGCCGCGCCACCACGTCGTTGAGGCCGCCGGCCGCGAACGGAACGATCAACCGAACCGGGCGGCTGGGATAGGTGTCGGCGCGGACGCCGGCGGCGCTTGCGAAAAGGAGCACGAGCGCGCAGAGCCAGATCACCGGGCGACCGCGAAACCGTTGCCTCGACGCCGCGCTTCTCGAGCGGATCTCTCTGGGTGAACTCATCGTAAGCGGCGAACTCGGTCTGCTCCCTCCCCACAAGGGGGAGGAGAGCACACCGCGTGCGTGGCAATGATTTGCGTCAACGCGAACGACGTTCGTTCTAACGGCAGTCTTCTCCTGCCCGCAGGTCATGCCGCCAGCTTCTCCATCTCGCCGATGACCGCGTCGCCCATCTGCGCCGTGGTCACGACCTTGGCGCCCGCGGATTTGATGTCGGCGGTGCGCAGCCCCTGCGCAAGCGCCGCGGCGATCGCCTGGTCGATCAGATCGGCCTCCTTGCCCCGGTCGAAGGAGTAGCGCAGCGCCATGCCGAAGGACGCGAGCATGGCGATCGGATTGGCGATTCCCTTGCCGGCGATGTCGGGTGCGGAGCCGTGCACGGGCTCGTACATCGCCTTGCGCTTCTTCGTCCTGGGATCGAGCTCGCCGAGCGAGGCCGACGGCAGCATGCCGAGCGAGCCGGTGAGCATGGCGGCGACGTCGGACAGCATGTCGCCGAACAGGTTGTCGGTGACGATGACGTCGAACTGCTTGGGCCAGCGCACGAGCTGCATGCCGCCGGCGTCGGCGAGCTGGTGCTCGAGCTCGACGTCCTTGAACTCGCGGGCGTGCAACTGGGTGACGACCTCGTGCCAGAGCACGCCGGTCTTCATCACGTTTCGCTTCTCCATCGAGGTGACCTTGTTGCGGCGCTTCCTCGCGAGCTCGAAGGCGACGCGGCCGATGCGCTCGATCTCGTAGGTGTCGTAGACCTGGGTATCGATCGCGCGCTTCTGGCCGTTGCCGAGATCGGTGATGGTCTTGGGTTCGCCGAAATACACGCCGCCGGTCAATTCGCGCAGGATGATGATGTCGAGTTCGTCCACCACCTCGCGCTTGAGGCTCGAGGCATCCGCGAGCGCGGGGTAGCAGATGGCGGGGCGGATATTCGCGAACAGCCCGAGGTCCTTGCGCAGGCGCAGGAGCCCGGCCTCCGGCCGCACGTCATACGGCACGCTGTCCCATTTCGGCCCGCCGACGGCGCCGAAGATCACGGCGTCGGTCGCGTGCGCCTTGGCCATGGTCGCGTCGGTGATCGCGACCTTGTGGGCGTCGTAGCAGGCGCCGCCGACGAGCCCTTCATCGGTCTCGAACCGGCCCATGCCGTGCGCGTTCATGAAGGCGATGAGCTTCTTCACCTCGGCCATCACCTCGGGGCCGATGCCGTCGCCGGGGAGAAGAAGGAGCTTATGGGTCGCCATGGTGCCTCGCTACAGGTCGAAAGCCGGGCGGATTGCTAAAGGTCGGGACAAAGCTTTGCAAGCAGCACGCGCGCCGCGCCCGGCGCGCGGCAAGGCCGCGGACCGCCCCGGATACGCACCGTCCGGAACGTGCTAATGTCAATGCGCGGTTTTCTTCCGGGGGTGTCGGATGATCGCGGCGCGATGGGCACGCGGTGTATGGGCCATGCTTGCGGCGCTTGCGATGCTCGCCGGCCCGGCGCTCGCGCAGCCCTATCCGAGCCGCGTCATCAGGATGATCGTCCCGTTCTCGCCCGGCGGGCAGCCCGACGTGATCGCGCGGCTCATTGCGCAGCATCTGTCCGTGACCGTCGGCACCACCATCATCGACAACCGGCCCGGCGCGAACACCATGATCGGAACGAAAGCCGCGGCCGCGGCCGAGCCCGACGGCTACACGCTGCTGTTCGGCTCGTCGACCTCGCTCGCGCTCGCTCCCGCGCTGAAACCCGGCGAGTACGATCCGATCAGGAGCTTTGCACCGATCGCGATGGTGTCGAGCGCGCCCTTCCTCCTGGCGGTGGGGCCATCGGTCCCGGCAAGGACCGTCGCGGAGTTCATCGCCTATGCCAAGGCGCACCCGGGCAAGCTGAACTTCGCCGCGCCGACCGGCGGGCCTCCGCACCTCGCCGGCGAAATGTTCAAGGCCGCGACCGGGATCGACATCGTTCCGGTTTCTTATCGCGCCATGAACCAGGCCTTCACCGATCTGATCGCGGGCCAAATGGACATCATCTTCGATGCGCCGGCGCTGCTCATGCCGTTCATCCGCGACGGCAGGGCGCGCGCGCTGGTCGTCATGAGCGAGCGCCGCGCGGCCGATCTTCCGGACGTGCCGACGATGGCGGAGAGCGGGTTGAGCGATCTTTCCCTGACGGTGTGGAACGGCCTCGTGGCCCCGGCGATGACGCCGGACGCCATCGTGTCGAGGCTCAATGCCGCGGTCAACGAAGGCTTGACGTCTCCCGAGATTGTGGGCGCGCTCGCCCGGCTCGGCTCCGAGCCGTTGACGGGCTCGCCGCAGGCGTTCGCGGCGTTCATCGCATCCGAAGCGATGAAATGGGCGGACACGGTGCGATCGGCCGGACTAAGGAGCGAGTGAGACTCGACGGGCGGGCTCGATTGCCCCGGCGCGGCCTCGGCGGCGTCTTTCGATCGAGCGGGCGAGGATGGGAAGGAGCATGGCGCAAGCGCGTCCAAGGGTCGTCATCGTCGGCGCCGGCTTCGGCGGGCTCGAGGCGGCGAAGGCGCTCGCCCGCGCCGACGTCGACGTGATCGTGGTCGACCGTCACAACCATCATTGCTTCCAGCCGCTGCTCTATCAGGTGGCGACCGCCGCGCTCTCGCCGGCCGAGATCGCCTGGCCGATCCGGCACATCCTGCGGCAGCAACGCAATGCAACGGTGTTCATGACCGAGGTCACCGGCATCGACGCCGCCCATCGGCTCGTCCACACCGGCGCCGGTCCGATGCCCTACGACTATCTGGTGATCGC
Source organism: uncultured Alphaproteobacteria bacterium (assembly GCA_963821505.1). GTDB lineage: Bacteria > Pseudomonadota > Alphaproteobacteria > Rhizobiales > Xanthobacteraceae > VAZQ01. The sequence goes on along the minus strand of CAWGEH010000001.1, from coordinate 60,827 downwards.
GACCGGGGCGACGCATTCCTATTTCGGTCGCGACGAGTGGGAGGAGTTCGCGCCGGGGCTCAAGCAGATCGTGGACGCCACCCGTATTCGCCGCAGCATTCTCATGGCGTTCGAGCACGCCGAGCTCGCGAGCGACGATGCCGCGCGCGAACGCCTGCTCACCTTCGTCATCGTCGGCGGCGGCGCGACCGGCGTCGAAATGGCCGGAGCCATCGCCGAGATCGCGCGGCAGACGCTTGCCAACGACTTCCGGCGGATCGATCCGCGCGCCTCCCGCATCATTCTGCTCGAGGCCGGCCCGCGCCTGATGCCCGCGCTGCCCGAGGATTTTTCGGCCTATGCCGAGCGCACGCTCACGCGCATGGGCGTCGAGGTGAGAACCTCCACCCGCGTCACCAATTGCGATCGGGACGGCGTCGACCTCGACCACGGCCGCATCGATGCCAGCACCGTCATCTGGGCCGCGGGCGTGGTCGCCTCGCCCGCCGCGCGCTGGCTCGACGCCGAGCACGATCGCGCCGGGCGCGTGCTGGTCGGCCCCGATCTTTCGGTCCCGGGCAGGCCGGAGGTGTTCGTGATCGGCGATGTCGCGGCGGTGCATGACGCGCACGGCGAGCCGGTTCCCGGGGTCGCGCCCGCCGCCAAGCAGATGGGCCGCTATGTCGGCCGGCTGATCGCGGCGCGGCTCGGCGGGAAATCCGTGCCGCCGTTCCGCTACTGGAGCATGGGCGAGCTCGCGACCATCGGACGGCGCTCGGCGGTGGTGAAGTTCGGCAGGCTGCGGCTCAAGGGTTTTGTCGGATGGCTATTCTGGAGCATGGCCCACATCTACTTCCTGATCGGGGTCAAGAACCGCTTCATCGTGGCGTTTACGTGGTTCTGGGATTACGTCACCTTCAATCGCGGCGCGCGCCTCATCACCGAGGTCGCGCCGCCGGGGAAGGGGGAATATGCGCCGGCTCGACCGGTCAGCTTCCGCTGAACCAGTTGTAGCCCTGGTCCTCCCAGTAGCCGCCGAGATACTTGTTGGTGACCGCCATCTCCATCACGTATTTGGGATTCTTGAAGCCGAGCTTGGTCGGCATGCGCACCTTCATCGGGAAGCCGTACTTGCGCGACAGGATCTCGCCGTCGAACTTGAACGTCATCTGCGTCTGCGGATGCAGCGCGGTGGGCATGTCGATCGAGGTGGAATAACCCTCGGCGCAGCGGAACCAGACGTATTTCGCGCGCGTATCGGCACCGACGCGGCGCAGGAACTCGCGCAGCGGCGTGCCCGTCCATTTGCCGATCGCGCTCCAGCCTTCCACGCAGACATGGCGGGTGATCTGGGTTTCCTGCGGCAGCGCGTAGAGCTCGTCCAGCGTCCACGATTTCTTGTCGTCGACCAGGCCGCCGACCTCGAACTTGTAATCTTCTCCGTCGACCTCGGGCGCCTCGTCCTCGGGATAATAGGCGTTGAACGGAAACGGCCGCGTGACCGCGCTGTCGGGATAGGTCGGCGCCAGCTTGTTCGGATTGAACAACCATGCCTGCGCACGGTCGTTGAGATAGGAAATCTTCGTCAGCGCATGCTCCGCCGACGGCCCGTCGATGATGTCGCAGCCGGTGAGGAAGGCGAGCGCACCGAGGCTGGCGCCGCCGCGCAGGAACGCCCGCCGGGTGGGATCGGGCATGAGCTTCGCCGCATCCTTGATCAGCAGCCTGGGATCGACGCCGGGCGGATTTTTTCGCATCCGTGACATGTCTTCCTCCTGCATCTTTCTCCTGCACCTTGCACGAACGTGGTCGGCGGGCCGACCACTATCGGCCGGTGATCATCGCGCGCAGCGACTTCGGCACGAGCAACGCCATCACCACATGGACGACCAGAAAGCCGACGATCGCCGCCATGGCGAAGAAATGCACGTAGCGCGCGGCGTCGTAACCGCCGAACACGGCGGTGAGCTCCTGCAATTGCACCGGCTTCCAGATCGAAAGGCCGGACAGAACGATCACGACGCCGGCCAGGATGACGCCGACATAGAGCAGCTTCTGCACCGCGTTGTAGGTGGCGAGATCATCGTGAGCGAGTTTTCCGGTCAGCGCCGCCTTGGCGTCGGCCAAAACGTCGCCGGGCCGGATCGGCACGAGCTTGCGGCGGAACCGGCCGGTTGCGAGGCCGAGCGCGAGATAAACCAGCCCGTTCACCGCCAGCAGCCACATCGCCGCGAAGTGCCAGAGCAGCGCGCCGGCGAGCCAGCCGCCGAGCGTGATCGCCGGTGGAAATACGAATGGGAACAGCGGCGAGGCGTCGTAGATCTGCCAGCCCGAGCCGATCATCACCACCACCGCCACGGCATTGATCCAATGGGTGAGGCGCACCCAGAGGGGATGAATCACGGCTCCGGCCGGCGCCGCCGGCATCAGCGTGCGATCATGGGTGGCTTCGATCGACATGGCCCGGCTCTTGCAAGTCAACCTTTGCTCTTGCAAGTCATCCTTTTGCAAGCGGTTGCGAGTGATCTATAGCAAACTCCGAGGGGTCGTCGTTTCACGTTCCCGTGCCATCGACGCCCGCAATCGAGCTACGCGAGCAGGGCCCCATTGGATGCGCATCGGCGCGCGCCGTCAGGGCCGGCCGGGGAGTTGGAGTTGATCATGTCGAAGACCAGCGCCGGCAACTTCTTCGAGGACTTCCGCATCGGGCAGGTGATCAGGCATGCCACCCCTCGCACCATCACCGTCGGCGACGTGGCGCTCTACAACGGCCTGTTCGGCCCGCGCTTTGCGGTGCAGTCGTCCGACGTGTTCGCACGGGCCATCGGCTATCCGCGCTCGCCGGTCGATGACCTCCTGGTCTTTCACGTCGTGTTCGGCAAGTCGGTGCCCGACATTTCGCTCAACGCGGTCGCCAATCTCGGCTATGCCGCCTGCCGCTTGCTCGCGCCGGTCTATCCCGGCGACACCATCGACGCCGTATCGGAGGTGATCGGGCTCAAGGAGAATTCCAGCCGCAAGACCGGCATCGTGTTCGTGCGCTCGACCGGCTGCAAGCAGGACGGCGGCAAGGTGCTCGAATACGTGCGTTGGGTGATGGTGCGAAAGCGCGACGAGGCGGCGCCCGTGCCCGGCGATCATGTGCCGCGGCTGCCGGACGCGGTGCTCCCGAGCACGCTCGGCGACGCCTGCCCGCGCCTCGACGTCGCCGCCTACGACTTCACGCTGGCCGGCAGTCCCAGCCGTTTCGGCGACTACGCCGTCGGCGAGAAGATCGACCACGTGGACGGCGTCACGGTGGAGGAGGCCGAGCACCAGATCGCGACCCGGCTCTATCAGAACACCGCGCGCATCCATTTCGACCAGTACACCGCCGCGCAGGGCCGGTTCGGCCGCCGCCTGATCTATGGCGGGCACGTGATCTCGCTCGCCCGCGCGCTCTCGTTCAACGGGCTCGCCAATGCCTTCCACATCGCGGCGATCAACGGCGGACGGCACGTGTCGCCGCTGTTCGCGGGGGCGACGGTGTTCGCCTGGTCCGAGGTGCTGGGCAAGGCGGATGTGCCGGGCCGCGACGACGTCGGCGCGCTGCGGCTGCGCACGGTTGCGACCAAGGACCGCCCGTGCGCCGATTTCCCGCTCAAGTCGGGCGCCGAGGATGATCCCGCGGTCCTGCTCGACCTCGACTACTGGGCGCTGATGCCGCGCTAGAGCGCATCCCGATTGGCTCGAATCGTGATGCGCTCTAGATTCTTTGATTTTGCGCATGTTCTGTTCGGAAAACCGGTTCCCACTTTTCCGGAACATGCGCTAGCGCATTTTCCACCAGTGCTGACCCTTATGAGGTTTGAAGCTGTCATGCGCGGGCTCGACCCGCGCATCCATCGCCTTGGCAAAAGAATCGCGGCAAAGACGCAGTAGGCTATTGCGAAGAATAGATGGACCACCGAACTCGGGTTTACCCGAGTTCGGATTCCCAAGTGCGCAAGTCGGATAAATCCGACTTGCGTGGTCAAGCCCGCGGGTGACACCTGTGAATGCACGATGCTGAATCAAACCAGCTGGAAAACGCTGTAGCGGGCGCGGTTCTTGCCGTAAGCAGCCTCCCTCGGCGGTTCGTGTCGCGGCGGCGAAGGCCGCATCTCCCGGTTCGATTGCGTCTGTGTCGATGGCGCGCGTCGGCGATCACGGCGATCACTGCGAGCGCCGGCAGCATGCCGCTTCGCGCTATGCCGCTGTGCGCAGATGCTCGACGAGCTGCCGCGCGTAGGGCGGCAGCTCGTCGAAGCTGCGGATGCAGATGGTGAGCTCGCGCACCGCCCAGGGATCGGTCAGCGTGACCGCCACGATCGCCATGGTGCGCGCCACGCGCCGCGCGGTGGTCTCCGGCACGATGCCGATGCCGACATTGCACTCGACCAGCCGGCATACGGCGTCGAAGCTGCGCAATTGCACGCGCAGGCGCAGCGGCTGCCCGATGCGCGCGGCCTTGTCCGCGAGGAAGCGCTGCAGCGCGCTGGCGCGGTCGAGACCGACGAAGTCGTAGCTCGAGCACCTCCGCGAACGAAATCTTGGAGCGCTGGGCGAGCGGATGATTGCGGGCGACCACCAGCACGAAGCGGTCCTTGCGGAAGGGATAGGTTTCGAGCGCGCTGGCATCGACCGTGGCGGCGACGATGCCGAGATCGGCGACGCCCTCGGCGATCAGGCCGACGATCTCGTCGCTGAGGCGCTCCTCGAGGTCGACGCTGACGTGGGGATGCGTCGACAGGAACGAGCTCAGCGCCTCCGGCAGGAACTCGGTCAGCGCATTGGTGTTGGAGAGCACCCGGATCTGGCCGGCGAGCCCGCCGGCATAGGCGCCGAGGTCCTCGCGCAGCCGCTCGGCCTGGCGCAGGATCGCGCGCGCGTGCTGCAACAGCGTGCGGCCGGCCTGCGTCGGGGTCACCCCCTGCCGTCCGCGCACCAGCAGCGCCGCGCCGAGCGCCTCTTCCATGTTGCGGATGCGCGTGGAGGCTGCCGCCAGCGCCAGATGCGCGCGCTCGGCGCCGGCGGTGATGCTGCCGGCCTCGACCACGTGGCGAAACAGGCTGAGATCGGTCAGGTCGAAACGCATGGGCGCGCGCCGGGAGCCGGTTGGTCCTTCGAAATTGACGAAGGAAAGCTACGCGAAATACCTATTGTCCGCCAAGTCCCCGAGCGCCATATTCGCGGTTGACGAAAGCATAGGTCGGGGAAACGTGGGGCGGGGCGCGGATTGCAGCGCGTTGCAACATTGGCTAGGACGGGTATCGGGATGCGGGCGAGAGGGAGAACAACGATGGCCGAAGCCAAGGCGCCCGTTGAGCGGCCGCTCTCTCCCCACCTCTTCATCTACAAGCCGACGCTGACGATGACGCTGTCCATCGTCCATCGCATCACCGGCGCCGGTCTCTATTTCGGCACCCTGCTGGTGGCCTGGTGGCTGATCGCGGCGGCGTCCAGTCCCAACGCCTATGCCGGGATCGGATCGTTCATGAGCTCGTTCTTCGGGCGGCTCGTCCTGTTCGGCTATACCTGGGCGCTGATGCATCACATGCTGGGCGGCATCCGCCACCTGATCTGGGACGCCGGACACGGCTTCGGTCCCCATGAGCGGGAATGGCTGGCGGTGGCGAGCCTGGTCGGCTCCGTCGGCCTGACCATCATCATCTGGGTCGTCGGCTATCTGTACATGGGAGGGCCGCGCTGATGGTTGCCGGCAAGATGAGCACACCGCTCGCGCACGTGCGCGGCCTCGGCTCGGCCAAATCCGGCACCGACCATTTCTGGCGCCAGCGCCTGACCGCGATCGCGAACGTGCCGCTGACCATCGCCTTCGTCATCATCGTGGTGGGGCTGCTCGGCCGCAACCACGCCGCCGTGGTGCAGATCCTCGGCTCGCCGCTCGTCGCGGTGATCATGCTGCTGTTCATCGTCTCGACCACCACGCATATGCGCATCGGCATGCAGGTCATCATCGAAGACTACGTCCACGACGAGGGCGCGAAGCTGGTGCTGCTGATGGCGAATACGTTCTTCGCCGTCGCGGTCGGTCTCGCTTCCGCCTTCGCCATTCTCATGCTCAGCTTCAAGGTGTGAATCGTGGCGACGGATGGCGGATCAAATGGCAAGGCGCCGGCTGTCAACGGCCGCGCCTATCCGATCGAGGATCACAGCTATGACGTGATCGTGGTCGGCGCCGGCGGCTCGGGCTTGCGCGCGGTCGTCGGCTGCAGCGAGGCGGGCCTCAAGACCGCCTGCATCACCAAGGTGTTCCCGACCCGCTCGCACACGGTGTCGGCGCAGGGCGGCATCGCTGCCGCGCTCGGCAATATGGGCGAAGATGACTGGCGCTGGCACATGTACGACACCGTGAAAGGGTCGGACTGGCTCGGCGACCAGGACGCCATCGAATACATGTGCCGCAGCGCGCCGGACGCGGTCTACGAGCTCGAGCATTGGGGCCTGCCGTTCTCGCGCCGCGGAGGACGGCAGGATCTACCAGCGTCCGTTCGGCGGCATGACCACGCATTACGGCAAGGGCACCGCGCAGCGCACCTGCGCCGCCGCCGACCGCACCGGCCATGCCATGCTGCATACGATGTATGGCCAGGCGCTGCGCCACGCCGCCGAATTCTTCATCGAGTATCTTCGCCATCGATCTGATCATGGACGAAGAGGGCCGCTGCCGCGGGGTCGTCGCCATCAAGCTCGACGACGGCTCGATCCATCGCTTCCGCGCCCACATGACCATCCTCGCCACCGGCGGCTACGGGCGCGCCTATTTCTCCTGCACCTCGGCGCATACCTGCACCGGCGACGGCAATGCCATGGTGCTGCGCGCCGGCCTGCCGCTGCAGGACATGGAATTCGTCCAGTTCCATCCGACCGGGATCTACGGCGCCGGCTGCCTGATCACCGAGGGCGCGCGCGGCGAGGGCGCCTATCTCGTCAATTCGCGAGGGCGAGCGCTTCATGGAGCGCTATGCGCCCTCCGCCAAGGACCTTGCCTCGCGCGACGTCGTCTCGCGCGCCATGACCATCGAGATCCGCGAGGGCCGCGGGGTCGGCAAGCTCAAGGACCACATCTATCTGCATCTCGACCATCTCGATCCGGCGGTGCTGCACGAGCGGCTGCCGGGGATCGCGGAACTGGCACGCATCTTCGCCGGCGTCGACATTACCCGCGAGCCGATCCCGATCGTGCCGACCGTGCACTACAACATGGGCGGCATCGCCACGAACTATCACGGCGAGGCGCTGACCAAGAAGGACGGCAACGACGATTCCGTCGTGCCCGGCCTGATGGCGCTGGGCGAGGCGGCCTGCGTGTCGGTGCATGGCGCCAATCGTCTCGGCTCGAACTCGCTGATCGATCTCGTGGTGTTCGGCCGCGCCGCAGCGTTGCGCTGCGCCGAAATTCTGCATCCCGACGACGAGCCATTCCGACCTGCCGAAGGATTCCGCCGACCGCGCGCTGGCGCGCCTCGACAAGTTCCGCCACGCCGCGGGCAAGACGCTCGACCGCGCAAATGCGCCTCAACATGCAGAAGGTGATGCAGAACAATTGCGCCGTGTTCCGCACCGGCGAGGTGCTGGAAGAAGGGCATAAGCTCATCCACGAGGTCTATACCGGCATTCCCGACATCAAGGTCACCGACCGCTCGCTGATCTGGAACTCGCGACCTGATCGAGACGCTGGAGTTCGACAACCTGATCGCGCAGGCCGTCGTCACCATGGATTCCGCGCGCAACCGCACCGAAAGCCGCGGCGCGCACGCGCGCGAGGACTTCCCCGAGCGCGACGACAAGAACTGGATGAAGCACACGCTCGCCTGGCTCGATCGCCAACGGCAACGTCACCATCGACTACCGGCCGGTGCACGCCTACACGCTCACCAACGAAGTGTCCTATATCGAGCCGAGAGCGAGGGTGTATTAGTCGATCGGCATGGCCGGCAGGATCCGGCCGCCATCCAAGCCTTGGGGCTTTGTCGAGCCGAAGAAAGCCCGGCCATGACCAGCGAACGATCAGAGAGGCGCTAGCGCGACAATCACATGGCCCAATTCACCCTGCCTAAGAACTCCAAGATCACCGAAGGCAAGACCTGGGCGTATCCCAGCGGCGCGCACCACGTGCGCGAATATCGCATCTATCGCTGGAATCCGGACGACGGGAAAAACCCGCGCATCGATACCTACTACGTCGACATGCGACGATTGCGGGCCGATGGTTCTCGACGCGCTGATCTGGATCAAGAACAACATCGACCCGACGCTGACCTTCCGCCGCTCCTGCCGCGAAGGCGTCTGCGGCTCGTGCGCCATGAACATCGACGGCACCAACACGCTCGCCTGCACCAAGGCGATGGCGGACATCAAAGGCGCGGTGAAGATCTATCCGCTGCCGCACCAGCCGGTGGTGAAGGACCTGGTGCCCGACCTCACCAACTTCTACGCCCAGCACGCCTCGATCGAGCCGTGGCTGCAGACCACCTCGCCGGCGCCGCAGAAGGAATGGAAGCAGAGCCACGAGGATCGCCAGAAGCTCGACGGTCTCTACGAGTGCATCCTGTGCGCGTGCTGCTCGACCTCGTGTCCGAGCTATTGGTGGAACAGCGAGCGCTTTCTCGGCCCGGCGGCGCTGCTGCAGGCCGATCGCTGGCTGCAGGACAGCCGCGACGAGGCCGCCGGGCGATCGCCTCGACAATCTCGAAGATCCGTTCCGCCTCTACCGCTGCCACACCATCATGAACTGCGCCAAGGCCTGCCCGAAGAGCCTCAATCCGGCCAAGGCCATCGCCGAGATCAAGCGCATGATGGTCGAGCGGCAGGTGTGAACCGCCGATCGAAGCATCAGGCTGCGGTCGCCGTCTGCGCGGCGGCGGCGCTGTTATGGTGCGCCGATTTGGCCGGCGCCCAGGAGGCCTCCTTCGGCCAGCGGCTTTATCAGGAGAAGGCGGACTGCCAGTTCTGCCACGGCGTGAACGGCGACGGCCATGGCGATCCGCGCTCGCCGGGCAAGGCGCCGGATCTGCACAAGACCCGGCTCGACCGCGCGCAATTGATCGAAGTGATCACCTGCGGCCGGCCCGGATCGGAAATGCCGCACTTCGACAAATTCGCCTACGACGACAAGGACTGCTACGGCTTCTCCGCCGCGGAACTGGGCGCCAAAGTCCCGCCCGACCCGCATTCGACCAGCCTGACCAAGCGCGAAATCGCCGTGCTGGCGGACTACATCCTAACGACATTCGTGGGGAAGTGAGGCCTAGAGTAGGAGACGGCGCGGTTTTATCCCCCGTAGTTGAGACCGCAGCGCCATGGGTTCGGTGCACTCCTTCCCCCGCAAGCGCGGGGCAATCGCTAATGAGCCGACACTGCTGCGCGATTCAACAATGTGCTTCGCGCTGTTTGCGCTGGGTCCCGGTTCTCGCTGCGCTCGCGCAACAGCGCTCGCACACTCGCCCGGGGCACGAGGATTTCGTGTCCCGGACGAGCGAGCGCTAGCGAGCGAAGATCCGGGACCCAGGGGCCACGCGACAATTGGAGAGCTTGGCGCCTCATCCCAATCGCCATATGCGATTGCCCTGCGCAAGCGGGGGAGGGGCGCTGGAGCCGCGCGTCCGGTCGGCGTGGTTGGCGGCGAGGGTGTGGCCGGGAGCGAGCCCGGCTATTTCCGCAACAGCTCGAAGCGCACCGTGCTTTCGAACTGCCCCGTGGTCTCGCGGCCGGTGTGCGGATCGAACCGGCTCTGGCCGGCCTTGCGCAAGTGGCGCGTGGCCAGCGACGCGGTGGTGTTGTCGTCGATGTCCTTGCGGCAACGGTCCTTGACGAAAATGCCCGCGACCGGCGTTTCGCCGTCCTCGGGCGGCAGGCTTTCGCAGGCCCAGCCGTCACGCCCGAAGCGCGCGGTGAGGAAATTGCGCAGCAGGTAGGCCTCCTCGCGGTTCTGGCTGTCGCCCCGGGGATCGCTGACGAGGCGAATGCCGCGCAACGTTCCGTCGTCGTCGATCAGGGCGGAAACCGTGACGGGAAAGCCGTAGGTCCTGGTGCCGGAATATTGCTCCATCTGCGGCAGCAGGTTGTTGGCCTTGGCCCAATATTCCAGTTCGTCGTCGTAGCGGAAGTAGACTTCGCGCAGCCCGCCCGGCTCCTGCCGGCAGCGCCGGAAATCCCGCCAGCCCGCGAGCGGCGTCGACGGCGGGCCGCCGTTGGTGCCGCAGGCGTAGTCGACGAACGCGTCGGGCAATTGCTCGACCTTGCTTCCGAGCTGCAGGTCCCAGACTTCAAGGCGCGCCGGCCGCTCGCTGCTGCCGCGCTCGCTGTTCTCGCTCTTGCCCTCGCTCTTGCCCTCGCTTGGCGCCGCGACCGCGGCGCCGGCCAGCAGCGCCGCGGCGATGCCTGCCACGAGGCTTGCAGCGAGACTCGCAAAAACAGCGCGCGGCATGGTGACGTCTTCCGGCATGGGCGGGCGCGCGTCTCCCGATATTGGGCGCGAAGTCGGGGCCGCGCTTTGGCGTCCGCAGGAAACATGCCATGGTGCGCGCGAGGAATGAAGCGCGCGCCCCCATGATTTTGCGTCCTTGCTCGATGATCTTGTCGGTGCTGGTGCCCGCGTTGTGGCTGGGTCTGCCCGCGGCGCGCGCCTGGGCGCAGGGCGAGAGCGAATTCCTTGCCGGCAAGACCAGGGCCTGTCCGGGCTGCGCGCTCGAACGTGCCGCCTTGAAGCGCCGCGATCTGGCGGCGGCGGACTTGTCCGGCGCGAATCTCGCCGGCGCGGTCCTGCATCGGGCGCGGCTCATGCGCGCGAAATTCTCCGGCGCCGATTTGACCGACGCCAATCTCAACAAGACCGACCTGAAGAACGCATCGCTCGTGCAGGCGAAGCTCGCGCGGGCGATGCTCTACGAGTTCGATTTGAGCGCGGCCGATCTGACCGGCGCCGATCTGTCGGATGCCAAGCTGCAAAAGGCGCGGCTGGTCCGGGCCAAGCTCGACGGCGCGCAGATGCCGGAAGCGATGCTCACCGGCGCGCGCCTCGACGATGCGTCGCTGCGCGGGGCAAATCTCAGCGCCGCCAACCTGGTGGAGGCGACGCTGCGCCGGGCCGATCTCGAAGGCGCCAACCTCAACAATGCCGGACTGGTGGATGCGGCCTTGCGCGAGGCCAATCTCAAGGGCGCCAACCTGTCGGAAGCCGACCTGTTCGGGGCCGATTTGAGCGGCGCCGATCTTTCCGGCGCCGACCTCTCGGAGGCGCGACTCTCGCGGGCCATTTTGACCGGCGCCAATCTCGACGGCGCCAACCTCAAGGGCGCCCTGATGCCCGACGGCAGCGTGCATCCGTAGCCGCGGACGTCGCAGCATTGCCGGCCCAGGGTCGCTCCGAAGGGGAGACGATCGAGCCGGGCTGGTTGCAAATGCCGCCGGCGCGCCGATCCATGCTGGTGGACAGCCGCGCGCTATTGCATGATCCCCGCATCGGCGCCCTTCATGCCACCCAAACCAGACACGGGAGAAACGCAATCATGGCTTTGAGTGCAGACGTTCGACGCGTGGTCACGACCGTCGACAAGAACGACAAGGCGGTGGTGCTGTTCGACGGCCCCAACCCGCACAAGAAGGTGCGGCCGCACGCACAGACGGTGTCGCGCGTGATCTGGGCGACGAATCAGGCCCCCGCCGACCTCTCCGGCACCGCCGACCGCGGCGCGATCGAGATCGGCATCCAGCCGCCGCGCAACGGTACGGTGTTCCGAATCGTCGAATTTCCGCCGGAAACGGCCGAGATGCGGAAACTCGATCCCAGCACCATGCACCAGAGCCTTGGCGACAGCGCGCCCAAGCGCGGGCTGCCGCCGCGGCATCCCGCCATGCACCGGACCCGCACCGTCGATTACGCCATCGTCATGGCCGGCGAGATCGACATGCTGCTCGACGATTCCGAAGTGCACCTCAAAGCCGGCGATGTCCTGGTTCAGCAGGGCACCAATCACGCCTGGGTCAATCGCGGCGCCGAGCCCTGCCGCATCGCCTTCGTCCTGATCGATTCCAAGGAGCCTTGAGCATCGGCTTCGCCGCGGCTCATAATCCGGCTTATCGACCGCGGCGCCGCGCGCGGCAAGCTCGGCAGCAATTGAGGACAGGGATGGAAACGAGCCAAGCTCACCTGGCGGCGCAGCGCCGTCCTCCGCCGTTCGCCTCGAGGCCGTTGTCGGCGGCATTGGGCGCCGAGATCATCGGCGTCGATCTGCGCAAGGAGATCGACGAGCATGCCTGCGCGCAAATTCGCGACGTCTGGCACCAGAATCTGGTCATCCTCCTGCGCGATCAGCAACTGAGCGAGGCGGATCAGGTCCGCTTCGCGGAAAAATTCGGCCCGCCGGCGGTGATCCACACCAAGCAGTTCGTGCGCAATCACCCCGCGGTGATGCTGATCTCGAACATCCGCGAGGACGGCAAGCCGATCGGCGCCTTGCCCGACGGCGAGATGCATTTTCACACCGACCAGTGCCATCAGGAGCGTCCCGCCATGGCCTCGATGCTCTACGCCATCGAGGTGCCGCGCGCGGGCGGCAATACGCTGTTCGCCAACGGCTACAAGGCCTTTGAAACCCTGCCGGACGCGATCAAGCGGCGCATCGAGGGCCGCCGCGCGCTCAATGCCTATGATTACGACACCGCCGCGATGAAGCGCGGCACACGGCTCGCCGAAGGCGTGCCGTCCTATGCGCATCCGGTCGTGCGCACCCATCCGGCGACGGGCCGCAAGGCGCTCTACGTCAACCGCCTGATGACCGTGCGGATCGAAGGGCTGCCCGCGCAGGAGAGCGAGGAGTTGCTCGACGCGTTGTTCGCGCACCAGGAGCGCAGCGAATTCGTCTACGAGCACGTCTGGCGTCCCGGCGACCTGCTGATGTGGGACAACCGGTGCACGCTGCACGCCCGCACCGATTTCAGCCCGAACGAGCGCCGCCTGATGCGGCGGGTGACCATCCTCGGCGAAAAGCCGGTGTGATCACTGAACACGCCGCATTCTCCGCCGTCATCATCCGCGAAGGCGGATGATCCAGTCACTATCGGAACAGAGCACGGCACCCGCCTGCGTCGCTCAACGGCCGTGACTACTGGGTCCCCGCTTGCGCGGGGACGACCACCTGGAACTAGGAGTACCCCGTGATCGGCCGCAAAGACGACCCCGCTTTTCTCTACTTTCCCAGCAATTACCGCTGGTCCATGGGCCTGCTCATCTGCCTGAGCGCGGCGCCGTGGACCGGGGTCGAGATCGACGAGGTGCATCGCGTCGGGCGCGCGCTCGAGGATCGCGTCGGCGACGATCATGCCTGGTTCGAGGAATGGACCCGCATGGGCGAGCGCATCGAAGCGCGCGGCCGTGACGAGGAGAAGAAGGGCCACAAGCACACGGCGGCATCCTGCTTCATGCGCGCGACTCGCTACTACCAGACCGGCGAACGCTTCATCCATCCGCGCTCGCAGCGGAGCATGGACGTCTATGCCAAATCGGTGAAACTCTTCCAGGACGCCGCCGCCGTCATTCGCCATCCCCGCATCGAACCGGTCGAGGTGCCCTACGACGGCGCCAGCCTGCCGGCGCTGCTCGTGCACCCCGATCCGGCCGCGGCGGGAGCAAAGCCGGCGCCGTGCATGGTGTTCTTCGACGGCTTCGATGTCACCAAGGAGCTGCAATACGGCTACGGCGTCCCCGACCTTGCAGCCCGCGGGGTCGGCTGCCTGATCGTCGACGGTCCCGGCAACGGCGAGAGCGTGCGCTTCCGCAACCTGCCGCTGATCGCGGAGACCGAGCGCTACGCCACCGCCGCCTACGAATATCTCGCCGGCCGTCGCGAGTTCGATGCCCGCCGCATCGGCGTGATGGCGCTCAGCCTCGGCGGCTACTACGCGCCGCGCGCGGCCGCGCTCGAGCCGCGCTTTGCCTGCTGCGTCGCCTGGGGCGCGCAATGGGATTATCACGCGATCTGGGCGAAACGGCTCGACGAGCTCGCCTCCGGCAAGGTGCTGTCGCTGTCGGTGCCGCCGGAGCATCTGCAATGGGTGCTCGGCGTCGCGAGCCAGGAGGCGGCGCTCAAGAAGCTCGAAGGCTTTCGTCTCGACGGCATCGTCCAGAAAATGACCTGTCCGTTCCTGCTGCTGCACGGCGCGGGCGACGAGCAGATTCCGCTGGCGCTTGCGGAAAAATGCTTCGCCGCGGTCGGGTCGAAGCAGAAGACCCTCAGGGTGTTCCAGCGCGAGGAGGGCGGCTTCCACCACTGCCAGGTCGACAACGCCACGATCGGCGTGCACACCATGTGGGACTGGATCGCAGATGTCTTGAGGCCTGGAACGTGAGCGCCATCTACCTCACCGAAGCCGACGTCGGCCGCCTGGTCAGCGTCAAGGACGCCATTGCGAGCCTGGAAGAGCTGTTTGCCACCTGGGGACAGCGCGGCACCGTCAATCTGCCGCGGCAGCGCGCGCGCTTGCCCGCCGGCGCCTTCAACCTGATGGGGGCGGCCTATGGCGCCAAGGGCGTGCATGGGCTCAAGGCCTATGCCGGGCTCAAGGGCGGCCAGTTTCACACGCTGCTGTACTCCTCGCACGACGGCAGGCTCAAGGCGATGATCGAGGCCGATCTGTTCGGACAGATGCGCACGGGCGCGGCGAGCGGGCTCGCCACCAGGCTTCTGGCCAAGGCGGATGCGCGCACGCTCGGGGTCATCGGCACCGGGCGGCAATCGCGCACGCAGGTGCTGGCGGTCTGCGCGGTGCGGTCGATCAAGCGCGTCAACGTCTTTGCCCGCACCGCCGAGCACCGCGAGAGCTATGCGCGCGCGATGGAGAAGGAGCTGGGCGTGGAGGTGGTGCCCGCTCCGTCGGGAGAGGCCTGCGTGGCCGACGCCGACGTGGTGATCACCATCACCAAGTCGGCCGAGCCGGTGTGCCGGGCCGAGTGGCTTGCGCCCGGCACGCACGTCAACGCAGCCGGCGCCAACTCCGCGGATCGCCGCGAGGTCGATGGCGAGACGGTGCTGCGCGCCGCGGTGAAGGCGACCGATCACGTCGAGCAGGCCAAGGTCGAGGCGGGCGAATTTCGCGAGCTGGTGGCGGCCGGCAAGCTCGCTTGGTCCGATATCCGCGAGCTCGGGGAATTCGTCACCGGCAAAGCGAAGGGCCGCTCGTCGCCGTCCGAGCTGACGCTGTTCAAGTCGCTCGGCATCGCGCTCGAGGACGTGGCCTTTGGCGAGCTCGTCTATCAGCGCGCGCTTGCCGCGGGCGCGGGAAAGCCGATGCCGGTGTAGCCAATATTCGATGGTCATGCCCGCGAAAGCGGGCATCCAGTAAGCGCGAGCCATGGTGTGCGGCACCACCGCACTCCAAGGACGGCTACGGAATCCTGGATCGCCCGCCTTCGCGGGCGATGACACCGGAATGGACCCTCGGGCGTGGGCCTACTTCGCGATCGCCTGCCGCAAAATCTTGCGCGCGCCCTCGGAGCCGTCGAGCTGGCGCAGCGTGCGGTGCTTGAACTTCCAGCCCTGCGGCGTGCGCACGAGCTCCCAGCGGTTCGCCGTCATGCGATGGACGCGAAAACCCCTGGAGCTGCCGTGGTTCGGGACCTCGACCGGATCGCCTTGCGTCTGCGGCACCAGGATCTGCAGATAGGATGTGACGACGGCGGAGTTGCCGTCGATCGCGACATGCGGCAGGCCGGTGAAATGTGCCAGCCCGCGCGCGATCGCCGCCTGGTGCTCCGCGCTCAGCACATGATTGGCGATGGTGTCGCGCCCGCGCGGGCTCGAGAGGTTCTCGCCGCGGTCGAACACGCCGTCCTCCACCCAGCTCGCCGCGATATGCTCGCTGCCGCCGGTATCGGCGCTCGGCGGATGGCTGGCGATCAGATTGTAGATTTCGAGCCGATCCTCGATCGCGCGGATGCGGTCCTCGAGGCTGCGATTGGCGGGCATGTGTGGACTCCGTGCAGAAGCAAGAGCGACTCAATCCGCCCTCGTCCTGAGGAGGCGCGAAGCGCCGTCTCGAAGGACGGGGCGGCCCTCATGCTTCGAGACGCGCACTTTGTGCGCTCCTCAGCATGAGGCCGACAGAGACACGTTCACCGCCGCGGGATCACTTCGCCGATGGCGCCGGCGTCGTGCGCGGAAAAGAACAGCCTGCCGTCGGGGATGGCGATGATGGCGCGGGCGCCGCAGCCCTCCACCGGGATCGCGTATTCGCCCACGACCGTGCCGTCGGGCGCCATGCGGCCGATCTTGTTGGCAAAATTCTCGGTGAACCAGAGGTCGCCGTCCGGCGCCGCGGTGACGCCGCGCAAGGAGGCGTCCGGGGTCTTCACCGGCCACTCGGTGACGCGGCCTTGCGCGTCGATGCGCCCAAGCGCGTTGGCCTTGGTCTCCACGAACCAGATGCTGCCGTCGGGGTGCGTGACCATCGCGCGCGGCTCGCAATTCGGCGTGGGAAGCGGATATTCGGTGACGCGGCCGTCCATGGCGATGCGGCCGATCTGCCCGGCTTCGTATTCGCTGAACCAGAGGTCGCCGTCGCGCACGACGAGCGAGAGCGGCCGGCAGCCCGGGGTGAGGCCCGCGGAAAATTCCGTCACCGCGCCGCCCGGCGTGATCCGGCCGATGCGGCTCAGATGAGCCTCGGAGAACCACACATTGCCATCCGGCCCCGCGACGATGCCGTCCGGTCCGGCGCCCGCCGTCGGAACCGGGAATTCGGTGATGGCGCCCGATGTTGTGATCCGCCCGATCCTGTTGCCGGCATTCTCGCAGAACCACAGCGCGCCGTCGGCCGCCGGCGTGATCCCGATCGGCCGACTGTCCGGCGTCGGCGTGGCGAACTCGAGGAAGCTGCCGTCGCCGGGGTGCATTCTCCCGATCTTGGCGGTCCCGCTTTGACAGAACCAGAGATGCCGGTCCGGGCCGAACACGACGATGTACGGCTTGCTGTCCGGCGTCGGAATCGGATGCAGAACGATCTCGACGTCCGCATGCACGGACCGCTCATGGCGGGACGAGGCTGCACGAGTGGTCGACATCACTGATGTCTCCGCGTTTGCAAGAGAGAGGCCGCACGATCAGATGGAAATGCCGAACAGCCGCGCAGCGTTGCTGCCGAGGATCGCATCCTGCTCCCGCTTTCCGAGTTTCTTGGCGCGGCGGACGTATTCGACCGGCTGCTTTTCCGCGAACGGGTAGTCGGAGGCGAGCATGATGTGGCTCGCCGGCACCTTGGTCACCAGGAATTCCAGCATGTCGGGATTGAACAGCACGGTGTCGTAGAAGAACCGCGCGAGGTAGCTGCTGAAGTCGCCCTTGAGCTGCGGCGCGCGGCCGTAGCGATACTCGTTGTCATGGCGACCGGTGTAGAACGGCAGATATCCCCCGCCATGCGCGACCATGATCTTGAGCCTGGGAAACTGGTCCATCACGCCTTCGTAGATCAACGACGACAGCGCGTAGGCTTCTTCCAGCGGCTGCCCCACGGTGATCATCAGGCGATTGCGGCGCATGCGTTCATCGGTATTGCCGGAGGGATGGATGAAGATCACCGCGCCGAGCTCTTCCGCCTTGGCCCAGAACGGCCGCAGGCGCTCGTCCCCGAGCTCGACCCCGTTCACGTGCGATGAAATGATCGCGCCGCGCAGATGAAGATCGCGCACGCAGCGCTCGAGCTCGGCGGTCGCGCGCGCGACATCGTGCAGCGGCAGCGAGCCGAGCCCGACCAGCCGGTCGGGATGTCCCGCCACCGCTTCCGCGACGCGATCGTTGCCGAGGCGATCCATCTCGAGGGCCCGCTCCGGCTCCATGCCGTAGGTGCATTGCTGCATGATGCTGGGGCTGATGACCTGGATGTCGACGCCGGTCGCATCCATCTCCCTGAGCCGCAGCGGCACCTCGGTCATGCGCTTGAGCAACGGTTCCGGCACGCCGCCCGGCCCCGCCACCGTTCGCGAATACTGCGACTGCTCGAACGTGAACTTCATCACCTCGGGCACCAGCACGTGCGCGTGCACGTCGATGACCGTCGGCTTCGGCGCAGGCCCCTTCGAATGCTTGGCCGTGGCCGCGGTGCGCGCCGGCTTGCGCAATTTGGAACCGGTGGGACGCTTGGATGCCCGCGCCGGCTGCCGGCGCCGCTTGGCTGATTTCACCATGGATGAAACGTCCTCCCTCGCTGTGCGGAGCTGCGGGCGCTGTGGCCACGATGGTTATAGCAGTCGCACGCCCGCGGGCCAGCTAGCCAAGGGCGAAGATTGCGACGATGATGACCGTCAATGCAGCGCGCCGGGAGGCTGTCCGTGATGGTTCGCCGTTTCGTTCTTTGCATCCTCGCCGCGATCGGCGCGGCGGCCGGCACGGCCGGCCGCCTCGAGGCGCAAGCCTATCCCGACCGGCTGATCAGGATGGTGGTGCCGTTTCCCGCGGGCGGGCCGATCGACATCACCGCGCGCCTTGTGGTGCAGCGCCTCGGGCCGATCCTCGGGCAGACCGTCATCATCGAGAATCGCGGCGGCGCCGGCGGCGCGCTGGGCGCCAAGGCGGTCGCGGGGGCCGAGCCCGACGGCTACACGCTGCTGTTCGGCAATGCGAGCGCGCTGGTCGTGGGCCCCGCCGTCTATCGCTTCCGCGACTACGACACGATCAAGCAGTTCACCCCGATCGCGAAAGTCACCGAGGGTTACGAGGTGCTCGTGGTCGCGCCTGACTTCCCGGCGAGGAACGTCAAGGAGCTCATCGCCTATGCCAAGGCCCGTCCCGGCAGGCTCAACTTCGGCTCCATGGGTTACGGCAATCTCACCCACCTCGCCGCCGAATTGTTCAAGCTGCAGACCGGCACCGACTTCGTGCATGTCCCCTACAAGGGCTCGCCCGAGGCGGTCGCCGGCATTGTCGCCGGCCAAGTGCATATTCTGTTCGGGGAAGTCGCGGGCCTGTTGCCGCTCGTGCGCGAGGGCAAGCTGCGCGCGCTCGGGGTGGCGAGCGTGGGACGCAATGCGCTCGCGCCGGAATTGCCGACCATGATCGAGGGCGGGGTGCCGGATTTCGTGGCGCTCACCTTCACCGGGGTGGTGGCGCCGGCGGGCACGCCCGCGCCCATCGTCGACAAGCTCAACGCCGCCATCAACGAGAGCCTCAAGGGTGCCGACGTCGTGGCGGCGCTCGGCAAGCTCGGCGCCGAGGTACGAACGGGATCGCCGGCGCAATTCGGTGCGTTCCTCGCCCGGGAGCGGGACAAGTGGGTCGACGTGGTGACCCGCACCGGCATCAAGGCGGAGTGATCCGCCCTCGCTTGGCATGCGCAACATGACAACCCGCCTGTCCCGGGCGAGCGAAGCGAGACCCGGGACCCAGGGCAGAAGATTCCTCTGTCGTCCTGGGTCCCGGCTCGCACTCGCGCGCACCAGCACCGCCAGCCCTGGCGCAGACGGGCGCTCGCTTGGCCGGGACACGCACGCAGCGGACTACTTCGGCGGGATGACCGGGAGGAGCAGGAACGACTCCTTGTCGCCGCCGGCATAGATCGTGTTGTCACCGACATTGTAATCGGCGTGATAGTGCGTGTAGGGGGCGCTGCCGATGCCGTCGCGCGGCTGGATATCGAGACGGATGCGGTGGCCCTTCTTGAACACCATGGAGGTCGGCCAGATCTCGACCTCGACCTCCACGATCTCGTTCGGCGCGAGCCAGAGCCGCCGCAGATGCTTGTGATAGGGCCGATAGGGCAGCGACAGGTCCGGATCGAGCTCGCGGTGCGAGGCCCGCAGCCAGCCCTTCGCCACCGGCACCGGCTGTCCCTGCTGGCCGACCTCGAGCACGTCTTTGCCGGCGGGATCGATGTTGCGCAGCGTAAGCAGCAGATCCATGTCCTCGGTCGTGCTTGAGACCCAAAGCTTCGCCATGAGCGGGCCGGTGATCTCGGTGTCCTGCTCGAGCGGCGGCGTGACGAGCGAGATGCCGGCGTCGTGCGCGGCCCCCGAAATATGGCCGCCATGGCCGGCGCTGCCGGCGGAATAGGTCCGCGCTGCGGCCGCCGCCGGCTTGGCCTTCGCCAGCGCGCCGGCAATGCCTTTGCCTTCGGCGCCGTCCGGTTTTGAAAAATCGAGGTAGAGCTTGGTCCACTGCGTGCGCGCGATCGGCCACTCGTTCTCGTGGCGGAAATGGTACTCGCCGTGGCCGGTGCGGATCGCGAGCTTCACCGGCGGCTCCTGCATCACGCCATTGTCGACGCCCTTGAGCCAGTGGTCGAAGAACCGCAGCTGGTCGCGGCGGCCCTCCTCGCTGTAGAACGGATGGAAGTGCGTGCCGCAGTGGATGCGCAGCTTCTTGTGCTTCGATGCCGCGCGCATATAGCCCTCGGTGGCGCCGCGCAGGTGCAGCCCCATGCCGGACCAGTTACCGACCGCCCACATCGGCAGATCGATTTTGTCCCACTGCGCCTGCTGGCTCTTGAACGCGCCGCTGTCGAGGCTGTTGCGCATGAACCGCCACAGCACGTTGTCCTGAAAGGTGTCGGGATTGTTTTCGTAGGCGCGGCCGAGCATGTGATGCGCCATGTGGGTGGTGAACCACCCGACGATGAAGCCCGAGCCGAAGATGCCGCCGTGATAGAGGATGTCGCGATACTGATCGGCGGCGCCCTCCCACGGCACGATGCACTTCAACGACGGCGGCTTGAGGTTCGCCACCCACCACTGCGTGCGCGCGAAGAACGAGATGCCGATGGTGGCGACGCGGCCGTTGCTCCAGGGCTGGTGGCCGGCCCACTCGATCGCGTCATAGAAGTCGATCGCCTCCTGCGCCGAGTACAGCACGGACTGCCCGGGTGACTTGCCGGAGCCGCGCTCGTCGACGCGCACGCAGCAATAGCCGCGCGGCACCCACCATTCCGGGTTCACGGTCTCCCAGTTCATGTGGGGATTGGGCTTCTCTTCCAGATCGGGCGGCGGCACCCAGACCTTGTCCTTCTGGTAGATGCCCATGTTGATCAGCACGGGAAAATGCCCTTCGCCTTCCGGCCGGAAGACGTCGGCCTTGAGCCTGGCGCCGTCCCGCATCGGGATGTCGACGTCCTTCTCGAGCGTCATCTTGTATTTGGGCTCGGACGGCTTGGTCTCTTTGCGCGGCGCGACTTGTTCTTGCACGGGACCTCCCCAACGACTTTTTGCTTTTCAGGATCAGATTTCGCAGCCGACCGATCGATCGATACGAAGCATCCTTGACCACGACGCTAGCAGAGGTGGCGATGCGCGGCTACGCGTGCCCCCACACCTCTTGCGCGGTTTCGACCACCAGGCGGAGCTTGGCGATCTCGCCCGCAACGTCCATGGTGTTGCCGCCGATGCCGCTGGAGAATCCGCATTGCGGGCTCAACGCGAGCTGCTCCAGCGGCGCGTGCTTCGACGCCTCATCGATGCGGCGCTTGAGCGCGTCCTTCGATTCGAGCTTGCCGCTCTTGGTCGTGACCAGGCCGAGCACGGCGGTCTTGCCCTTGGGCAGGAAGCGCAGCGGCTCGAACCCGCCGGCGCGCGCGCTGTCGTATTCGAGGAAGTAGCCGTCGATGTCGATGGCGTTGAAGATGAGCTCGGCGATCGGCTCGTAGCCGCCTTCCGCCACCCACGCGCCGGCGAAGTTGCCGCGGCAGAGATGCATGCAGACCGTCATGTCCGGCGGACGATCCCTGAGGGTATCGTTGAGGAGCCTGGCATAGGTCGCGGGCAGCGTGACCGGGTCCTCGCCGATATTGGCGACCTGCTTGCGCAGTTCCGCGTCGCAGAGATAGGCGAGATTGACCTCGTCGATCTGCAGATAGCGGCAACCGGCGCGGGCGAGGTCGCCGATCTCCTCGCGGTAGAGACGGGCGAGATCGTCGTAGAAATCGGCGATATCGGGATAGGCTGCGGCATCGATCGCCTCGCGCCCGCCGCGGAAATGCATCACGGTCGGCGACGGCAGCGTGATCTTCGGCGTTGCACGCGCAATCGACATCAGGAACTTGAAATCGTCGACGAAGATGCCGCCGCCGTTGGGCCGCGCGAGCTTGCCGGTCACCTGCATGGTCGGCGGGCTGTGCAGGCGATCGCCCTCGGCCGAATGGAAACGCACCGTGAGCTTCGACGGGATCATCCGCACATTCCGGAATTTCAGCATGAAATCGCGGTGCCAGGAGTGGCGGTTGAATTCGCCGTCGGTGACCAGCCTGAGCCCGAGCTCCTCCTGCATGCGCACCACGTCGCGGATCGCGGCCTGCTGGACGCGCTTGAGGTCAGCGTCCGAAATCTGCTTTTTCTCCGCCCGCTCGCGGGCCTCGATCAGGACGTCCGGACGGATGAGGCTGCCGACATGGTCGGCCCGAAAGGGGGGCTTGGTGCGTTCCAGCATAATGGTCTCCGAAGGGCAGCCGCCCACTGGTCGTGGCGCGCGCCAAACGATAGCACAGCGGGCGGATGTCTCATGTAGACTGCGGCGGCCGACGCGCATGCGCCGCGCGCCGCCGGTGTGCCGCTGGACCAGGAGAACGAGATGAAAGCTGCCGTTGCCACCGAGCAGGGGCTTGCGTTGCGCGACATCCCGCAACCGCGCCCGAAGCCCAACGAGGTGCTGGTCAAGGTGCGCGCCGCCGGCCTCAATCGCGCCGATCTCACGACCGCGCGCGGCCTGCCCCACGGCAGTCATGGCGGCGTCGGCGCGCCGGTCGGCATCGACTGGGCAGGCGAGCTGGTCGAGGCTGGCGCCGAGGTGCAAGGCGGGTTCAAGCCCGGCGACCGCGTCATGTGCTCGGGCACCGGCGGCTATGCCGAATATGCCGTGAGCGACTGGGGACGCGTCAACGCGATGCCTGCCGGCATGAGCTTCGAGCAGGCGGCGACGTTGCCGGTCGCGCTCATCACCCTGCATAACGCTCTGATCACTGCCGGACGCCTGCGTCCGGGCGAAAGCGTCATGATCCAGGGCGCCAGCTCGGGAGTCGGGCTGATGGGCTTGCAGATCGCCAAGCTCATGGGCGCCAAACCGGTGATCGGCACCTCCACCAACGACGCCCGCCGGGCGCGGCTGAAGGAGTTCGGCGCCGATCTCGCCATCGACACGCGCGATCCAGGCTGGCCCGATGCGGTGTTGAAGGCGACCGACGGCAAGGGCGTCAATCTCGTCGTCGACATGCTCTCGGGGCCGGTGGTGGCGCAGGCCATGCAGGCGACGGCGCTGCTCGGCCGCATCGTCAATGTCGGCCGGCTCGCCGGCGCCAAGGCCGAGTTCAATTTCGACCTGCATGCGCTCCGCCGCATCGACTATATCGGCGTGACCTTCCGTACCCGCACGCTCGACGAGGTGCGCGAGATCGGCCGCCGCATGCGCGCCGATCTTTGGGACGCGGTGACGGCGGGCAAGCTGACGCTGCCGATCGACCGCCGCTTCCCGCTCGACGAGGCGGTCGCGGCGCAAGCGCACATGCGCGACAACAAGCATTTCGGAAAGATCGTGCTGACGATGTGAGGGCGGCAGACACGGCGCGCTCCCTCCCCCGCTTGCGGGGGAGGGTTGGGGAGAGGGAACAAACGCGCACGAATCTTAGTGTACGCCCCCACCCTGTCCCTCTCCCGCAAGCGGGGGAGGGGACGCTTGAGCCGCGCGCGTGCTCATGCGGCAACAGCAGCAGCCGCGCGGCACGGTACTCAAATTACCCACCGCGCGCTTCAAATCATTTCGTCGCCCGCCTGACGTAATCCGCGATGAAGGCGCGCATCTCGGGCGAGATGGTGATCGCGGCCCGCACCTCCTTGTTGGTGTCCGGGCCTGCCACCCATTCCGGCACAAAGCCGATGGTGCGCACCGCTTCCTCGGCGTGCTCCTTGTCGTCGTTGAGCTCGAGCACGGCGGTGCGCAAGGCGGCGAGTGCTTCCGGCGCCGCGCCTGGCGGAAGCACGATCTGCCGCTGCATCGCGCCATTGATGGTCAGCACGGTGCGATAGGCATCCCAGAGCTGGCCCGACGGCAGCTCGCCCTTGATCCTCTTGTAGAGCTCGGGGAACGAGACGATGGGAAGCCCCTCGACCTGCCGCTGCCGATGTCCGGCCTCGGCGTCCGGGTTGGCGTCGTACCAGAGCCCGATCGCCGCGCCTTCCCTGACCAGACTCGGCTCGACCACCGCGCGATAGCTCGGCGGCGATTCGGCATACAGGTTGATCTCGTTCTGCTGCAACGCGAGCCGCGCCGCCTGGCTGCCGCGATACGAGGTGACGTATTTGTAGGGCACGCCGAGCATGTCGAGCCCCAGCCGCAGCAACAGGTCCTTCGAGTTTTCGGCTCCGAGGCCGCCCGCCACCACGCCCCTCGCCTTGACGATGTCGGTTGCGTCCTTGATGCCCGGCGGCACGTCGGTGCGCATATAGGCGATGCTGGTGCCGGGCTGGTAGGCGACGAACTCGTAGGTTCGGAAATCGACGCGGAAGCGCTCGGGATTGTTGGCGTAGCGCCAGGCGGAGCCGGTGAAATAGCCGACCACGGTGCCATCCTTGGGCGCGACCTCGCCGAGATAGCCGGCGCCGATCATTCCGCCCGCGCCATCCATGTTCTGCACGATGATGCTGGGGTGGCCCTCGATGTGCTTGACGAGGTGCTTGGCGAAGAGCCGGCCCTCGATGTCGGTCGGGCCGCCGGCGGCGAAGTTGATGATGAGCGAGAGCCGCTTGCCCCGGTAGAACGGCTCGTCGGCCGCGGCCGCCGGCGCGCCGGCGAAAACCGCGCAGATCCCGAGGACGACGGCCGGCACGCGCGGCGTGAACATCGGGGGGCCTCCGCTGATATGATCGCACACTATACCCGCACGCCTTTGCGGCGGCCAATCGTTCCCGGCGGCGAAATCATGAAAGCAATGTCGGCATTGCGCCGTGCGTCCTCGAACTTGCCGATGACGGCGCGGCATCGACCCCTGCTCGCGCTTTGCATCCTCGCCGGGGCGTGCATGCCGGATGCCAAGGCCGATGCCATCGCCGACTTCTACCGGGGCAAGACCGTGACGGTGGTGGTGAGTTCGAGCACGGGCGGCGGCTACGACACGCTGGCGCGTGCGGTCGCGCGCCACATGGGCAAGCACGTGCCGGGCAATCCCGCCTTCATCGTCCGCAACATGCCCGGCGCCGGCGGAATGGTGGCCACCAATTTTCTCTACAACAGCGCCGACAAGGACGGCAGCGTGATCGGGCTGGTGCAGAACAACACGCCCTTCGAGCCGTTGTTCGGCACCAGGGAAGCGCGCTACGACCCCGTCAAGTTCAACTGGCTGGGCTCACCCAGTTCCGAGACCGCCATGGTGCTGCTCTGGCACGCGGTGCCGGTGAACTCGATCACGGAGCTCAAGACACACGAGGTCGCGGTCGGCGTTTCCGGCGCCAACTCGACGCCGGCGTTCTTTACCCGGCTGTTGAACGCGACGCTGGGCACGAAAATGAAGCCGATCAACGGCTATCCCGGGCAGAACGACGTGCTGCTCGCGATGGAACGGGGCGAGGTCGACGGCCATCCCAGCGCATTTTTCAGTTCGGTGCGCTCGACGCGTCCCAACTGGTTACGCGACAAGACCGCGAAGGCGATCGTGCAATACGGGCCGGAGAAGCTCGCCGAGCTCCCTGACGTGCCGTTCGCTCCCGATCTCGTCGGCAATGACGACAGGCTGGTGATGCAGGCGGCGTTCGCGCCGCTCGCGCTCGGCCGGCCGTTCCTGATCCCGCCCGGCATTCCGGCCGAGCGGGGGGCCGCGCTGCGCACGGCGTTCGCTGCGACGATGGCTGACCCGGAATTTCTGGCGGAGGGCGAGAAAATGGGACTGGGGCTCAATGCGCCGCGAACCGGGCAACAAATTCAGGAGGTGATGGAACGCGCCTACCAGAGCCCGCCGCGCGTGATCGACCGGCTGCGGCAGCTGAACATTCCGTGACTTCAAACGCGCGCACACTGTGTTGCTGCTGACCGAGCGGCGAGCTCGGTCTGCTCCATCTCCCCACGCAACCCGGCTTGCCCGGGTTGCGCATAAAGTGCGCAAGTCGGGCAGGCCCGACTTGCGGTGGGGAGAGGGAGCCCGTCGAGTGCGTGGCGCCGCCGGCAAGTCACATCTGAATCTTCGCGGCCTTGATGATCGGTCCCCATTTGCGGACCTCGGCGGCGATGAACGCTTTCGCTTCGTCGGGCGTTCCGCCCGCCGCCAGCGAATCGAGCTTGTTCAATTCCTGCCTGCCCTTGTCGCTTCGAATGAAGGCGTTGGCGGCGGCATTGATCTTCTCGACGATGGCCGCGGGCGTCCCGGCGGGCGCGGCAAGCGCAAACCAGGCCGTGGCCTCGAAGCCGGGGAAGCCCGCTTGTTCCACCGTGGGGACGTCGGGCAATTGCTGCGTGCGGGTCGCGCTGGTCACCGCCAGCGCGCGCAGCCTGCCGGCTTGCACATGGGGTCCCGGGCTCGTGGTCAAGGTGCAGGCGAAATCGAGCTGCCCGCCGACGAGATCGGTCAGCATCTGCGGTTCGGCGCGATAAGTCACGACGGTCATCTTGGCGCCGGTTTCGGCCATGAACGCTTCCAAGGTGATGTGGGCGGTGGTGCCGGTGCCCGGCACCCCGGCATTGAGCTTGCCCGGATTGGCCCTGGCGTAATCGACGAGTTCCTTCAGCGTCCGCGCCTCGACCTTGGGGTTGACCACGAAGATATGCGGCAGTTTGGAGAGGATGACGATCGGCGTGAGCTCCTTCTCCGGATCGTATGGCATGCTGCCGAACATGAATTTGTTGAGCGCAAGCGAGGCCGCGCCGGCCATCAGGATGGTATAGCCGTCGGGGGGTGCCTTGGCGGCCGCCATGGCGCCGATGTTGCCGGCCGCGCCGACGCGATTGTCGACCACGAATTGTTGGCCGAGCGTTTCGCCGAGCTGCTGCGCCACGCTGCGGCCCAGGAGATCCATGGCGCCGCCGGCGGGGAAAGGAATGATCAGCGTCACCGGGTGTGCCGGCCAAATCTGCGCGTTCGTGGTGGGCGCGTTCATCAGCGCGGCCAACGGAGCAAGAGCGGTGCCAAGCAGGAAGGAGCGGCGCGCGATCATGGGGTCCTCGCTGTTCTCAGCCTGCCGACGATAGATCGGCGGCGCGGCCAAAAGATGGTTTTCAACCCCAAATTGTCAACCGATTTGGCGAGAGCGGCGCCTGCGAGTATCCGTGTTGATCGGGCGTGAAATTTTCTCCAAGCTGCCGAGAGATCGTCCGTGCGTCGCCGCAGCGGAGCGCTTCCCATGATCAAGACCAAGGGCATTTTGCACGTGACCATTCCGGTGAGCGATCCCGTGCGCAGCCGCGCTTTCTACACCGATATTCTCGGGCTCGAATTCGTGGGCCAGGTGCCGAAGGAGAACCCTCACTTCGTGTTTCTCAAATCCGGCCCCGACTACGTCGTGCTCGGCCGCGAGGCCAGCCGCGGGCGGTTCTCCGACATCATCCACCACGCCTTCATGGTCGACGGCGATGCCTACGATGCGACCGTGGCCGAGCTCAAGGCCAAGGGCGTGGACGTGTTCCGCGAAGACCGGCGCGACGAAGGGATATTCACCGGCCGCAGCGCCTATTTCCATGACCCCGACGACAACGCGCTCGAGGTCATTCATCTCACCAACAAAGCCAAAGGCTGACATGTCCCGCAAGCTCGAGCTCACCTTCGCCTGTGGCGATTACGAGATCATGCGCGCCTTGAAGGAAGGCCTCGTTCGTCCGGAAGGGATCGAGCTCACGGTGCTGACCGACATGGGTCCGTCCCCGCGGCACTGGCGCTTCCTGCGCGGCCGCGAATTCGATGTCGCCGAAGTGTCGGGCTCGGGCTACGTGGCGGCGCGCGATCAAGGGCTCCCGTTCAGTGCGATTCCCGTCTTTCCCCATCGCCGCTTTCGTCACGGCTTCATCTTCGTCAATACGTCGAAGGGAATCCGCAAGCCGACCGACCTGATCGGGCGCAAGGTCGGCACCAAGGGCTATCTGTTCACCGCCGGCCTGTGGATGCGCGGCATTCTCGAGCACGATTACGGCGTGCCGCACAAATCGATCGAATGGTTGAGCGAGCTCGACGAGGACGTCGATTTCACGCCGCCGCCCGGCCTCAAGATCACGCAGGTGCCGGAGGACCAGTCGCTCGAGGACATGCTGGTCGCGGGCGAGATCGACGCGCTGCTCTCGCCCGACCTGATCAGGCCGCTCACCGCCGGCGACCAGCGCGTGGGGCGGCTGTTTCCGAGCTACAAGCAGGAGGAGGTCGCCTTCTATCGCAAGACCGGCATTTTCCCGATCATGCACGTCGTCGGCATCAAGCAGGAGATCACCGACCGGCATCCATGGGTGGCGACCAACCTGTACAAGGCGTTCGACAAGGCCAAGGCGCTCGCCATGGAGCGGATGGAGAACCCGCGCATCGTCCCGCTCGCCTGGTACCGCGAGGCGTGGGAGGAGCAGGAGCGCGTGCTCGGAAAGGATCCCTGGGAGTACGGGCTGGGCGAGCGCAATGCCAAGAATTTCGAGCGGCTCGTGACCTATTCGCACGAGCAGGGCCTGATCAAGCGGCCATTGTCCCTCGACGAGCTGTTCCTCAACGTCTCGGAAGGCCGCAAACGCGACGAGTTCAGGATTTAGGGTGCGACGGCATGTCTGGGGCTGTAGGGTGTCACATGAAACGTCTTTGCGCGGCGCTGCTTTTGCTTTCCTGCATTTCCGCCGCTCCGGCTTCGGCGCAGGAATGGCCGACGCGGCCGGTCCGCATCGTCAATACCTTTGCGCCCGGCGGGGCCGCCGATATTCTGGCCCGCATCGTCGCCGATCATCTCTCCAACGCGTTCAAGCAGCAGTTCTTCGTCGAGACGCGCGCCGGTGCCGGCGGCGCCATCGGCGTGCAGACCGTCGCGAATTCGGATCCCGACGGCTACAACTTCGTCATCACCACGCTCTCGCTCACCATCATCGCCCCCTTCATCAATCCCAAGATCGGCTATGACCCGATCAAGGACTTGACCCACGTCGGCTATATCGCGGGCACCCCCATCCTGTTCATCGTGAGCGCCAAGAGCGACGTCAAGACGCTCGCGGATTTCGTCGCCAAGTCGAAGGCGAGCGCGAAGCCGCTCACCTACGGCTCCTCGGGCTTGTCGAGCGCGGGGCAGATGGTGGCGCAGTCCTTTGCCATGAAAGCGAGTCTCAAATTCGAGATCATCCCCTACAAGGGCGCGTCGCAAAGCATCGTCGACGTCGTCGCCAACCACATCGATTTTGCGACCCCGACCGTGACCTCGGCATCGGGACAGCTGCGCGGCGGCACGGTCACCGGGCTAGCGGTCTCGGCCCAGCAGCGGCTGCCGGACTATCCCGATGTGCCGACGTTCAAGGAGCTCGGTTACGACGTGGTGGCGACCAACTGGTTCGCGCTCGCCGGCCCGGCGGGGCTGCCCGCGGATATCGTGCGCAAGGTCAATCACGAGATCAACGTCGCGATGGCGAAGCCCGAGAGTCAGCGGCGCATGCAGGAGGACGGCATGCTGGTCCACGGCATGGACGCAGCCGCCTTCCAGAAATTCATCGCGGACGAGGGCGTGCGGTGGAGACCGGTGATCGAGCGGGCGGGGCTGGTGGAGAAGTAGGCGCGCGCAACGGGATCGTTCTCCGCCCTCATCCTGAGGAGGCCGCGAAGCGGCCGTCTCGAAGGATGGAGCGGCCCCCCATGCTTCGAGACGCATCGCTTCGCGATACTCCTCAGCATGACGTTGGTTGTCAGGTTTTCCTGATGCGAAACACCAGAACGTCGCCCTCGCGCACGCTCGCTTCGAGCTTGTCGCCGGTCTGGTTGAGCAGGTTCGGGATGTCGATCGCCGTGAGCGGATCGGTGCATTCGGCAATGAGGACGTCGCCGGCTTTCAGCCCGGTCAGCGCCTTGCGCGCGCGCAACGCCGGCAGGGGACATTTGAGCCCGCGCAAATTGATGGTCTTCTCGGCCATGTGATCTCATCGAGCTGACGGGACGCCCGGCTCCCGCGGCGCGCGGGAAGAGCTTTCGTGGAGCGCGACCCTATAATAGTGCCGCGAGAATAGAGACGCGAGAATGGTGGCAGGTGCCATGGTCGTGGAGCCCGATCGTTCGCAACGCATCGTCCGGTTCACGCCGCTCGACGACGTGCTCCTTCGCATCGATGCGCTGGTCAAGCCGGTCACGCCGCGCGTCGGCGACCTATCCGCTGCGCTTGGCCGCACCCTGGCCGAGGACGTCGTCGCCGATGCTGCCACCCCGGCGGCGGCGCGGGCGCTGCGCGACGGCTGGGCGGTGGCATCCGATCTGACCACCGACGCCGGCGCCTATGCGCCGACGCCGCTGCCGTCGGCGCCGCGCGTCGATGTCGGGGAGCTTCTGCCGGCGGGGGCCGACGCCGTCGCACCGCTCGATGCAGTGATGATCCGCGACGGCGTGGCGCAGGCGCTGGCGCCGGTCGGTCCTGGCGAAGGCGTGCTGGCGGCGGGCGCCGACGTCGCGCCCGGCGCAACGCTGCTGCAAGCAGGCCTGCGCCTCGACCGCCTGCGGATCGCACTGCTCGCGGCGACGGGCGTCACGGCCGTGGCCGTTCGCGCCCCGCGCCTGCGGGTGGTGGGCGGCGGACCGCGCAGCGACGCCTTCATCGCCGCCGCGATCGGATGCATTGCCGATGCCATCGGCCGGATGGGCGGCATTGTCGTCGCCGGCGCGCCGGACGGCTTGGCAGACGCTTTGACCGCCGCGGACGCCGATGCGGCTATTGATGCGTTTGTTGCCGTGGGCGGAACCGGCAGCGGGCGCGGCGACGCCAGCGTGCGCACGCTCGCGTCGGTGGGCGCGGTGCACGTGCACGGGATCGCCCTCCTGCCCGGCGAGACGACGGCCTTCGCAACCGTGGGTTCGCGGCCGGTCCTGGCATTGCCGGGGCGGCTCGATGCGGCGCTGGCGGCCTGGCACATCCTGGGCCACGCCATGTTGGCGCGGCTCGCGGGGAGCAGGGAGCCGTTGCGCCTGCGCACGGCGAAGCTGACGCACAAGATACCGTCGACCGTGGGAATTGCGGAACTCGTGCCGGTGCGGTGCGACGGCCGCTCCGCCACGCCCATAGCCTCGGGCTATGTGCCGCTCTCGGCGCTCGCGCAGGCCAACGGGTGGATTTTCATAAAGGCCGACAGCGAAGGATATCCGGCGCAGAGCGAGGTCGTGATAAGACCCTGGCCATGACTGCACGTTTCGAACCGAAATCAGCCGAGCGCGATCTGATCGCGAAAATCCGCCGCGCCGCGCGCCAGGAGCAATTCCTCGAGGTGGTCGCGGCCGAGGAGGCGCGCGCGCGCTTCACGCGCCGTATCGATCTCACGCCGCTGCCGGGCGAGACGGTCGCTCTGGCGGCGGCGCTGGGCCGCGTGCTCGCGCGCGACGTGACCGCGCCGATCGACGTGCCGCCGTTCGATCGCGCGAACGTGGATGGATTTGCGCTGCGCTCGGCCGATACCGTCGGCGCGAGCGATACCGCGCCGCGCCGCTTTCGTCTCAACGGCGAAGTGATCGTCTGCGGACATGCGCCGGCGCTCGAAGTGAGCCCCGGCTCCGCGACGACCATCGCAACCGGCGGCGTGGTCCCGCGCGGCGCCGACGCCGTGGTCATGATCGAGCACACCGAGCTGGTCGACGACGGGGAAATGCCGGCGATCGACCTGCGCCGGGCGGCCGCGCCCGGCCAGTTCGTCTCCTATGCCGGTTCCGACATTGCGCGCGGCGAGGTGCTGCTGCGGCGGAACACCCGCGTCTCGTCGCGCGAGATCGGCATGCTCGCGGCCTGCGGGCTTGCGGAAGTCGAGGTCGTGCGCAAGCCCAAAGTCGCCGTGCTCTCGACCGGCGACGAGCTGGTGACGGCGGGCAGCGCGCTCGCACCGGCGCGGGTCTACGACAGCAACGGGGCGATCATCGCCGCCGCGATTGCGGAAGCCGGCGGCGAGCCCATTCCCTTCGGCGCGTTCCCCGACGACGAGGCCACGCTCGAGCGCGCCATGCGCACGGCGCTCGCGGCCTGCGACATGGTCGTGCTGTCCGGCGGCACCTCGAAGGGGGCGGGCGACCTCTCCCACCGCATCGTGTCGAAGCTGGGAGAGATTCTCGTCCATGGCGTCGCGCTCAAGCCCGGCAAGCCGCTCTGCCTTGCCGTCATCGATGGCAAGCCGATCGCCGTGCTGCCGGGATTTCCGACCTCGGCGATCTTCACTTTTCACGCCTTCGTCGCTGCGGTGATCCGCGCCCGCGCCGGCCTTGCGCCGCAGGCGGCGCGCGTCGTCGAGGCCGCCGTGCCGGTGCGCATCCCCTCCGAGCTTGGGCGCCAGGAATTCGTCCTCGTCGCGCTGGTTGCCGGGGAGGGCGATGAGGCCGGGCCCATCGCTTTCCCCAGCGCTAAGGGCTCGGGCGCGGTCACCAGCTTCTCCCAGGCCGACGGATTTCTCGAGATCGACGCGCTCGCGGGCGCGCTCGATGCGGGCACCCGTGCGCGCGTAACGCTGATCGGCGAGACGGCCGCCATGCCCGATCTCGTGGTCATGGGCAGCCATTGCGTCGCGCTCGACGCGGTGCTCGGCGCGATTGCCGAGCGCGGGTTCACCGCGCGCACTATCGCGGTCGGCAGCATGGGCGGCGTGGCGGCGGCCGAGCGCGGCGAATGCGATCTTGCACCGGTGCACCTGGTCGATCCCACAAGCGGTGTCTACAACGCGCATCTGCTGCAGAAAGGCCTTGCGCTGGTGAAGGGCTGGCAACGGATGCAGGGTTTCGTGCACCGCCCGGACGACGGCCGCTTTGCCGGGCGCCGCGCCGCCGACGCGCTCAGAGCCGCGCTCTCGGATCCGCAATGCCTGATGGTCAATCGCAATGCCGGCGCCGGTACGCGGGTCCTGATCGACCGGCTCCTCGATGGGGCGCGTCCCGCGGGCTACAGCAATCAGCCGCGCTCGCACAACGCGGTCGCCGCTGCGGTGGCGCAAGGGCGCGCCGATTGGGGCATCGCGATCGAGTCGGTGGCGCGACTCTACGGCCTCGGCTTTCTTCCGATCGCGCCCGAGGACTACGACTTTCTGCTGGTGGAAAGCCGCCGCCACCGCCCCGCCGTCGAGGCCTTTCTCGCCGCGCTGCGCAGCGAAGGCGTGCGCGCGAAAATCCGCGCTCTCGGCATGCGCCCCGCCGATGCCTGATTTGCCTTGGACAGTCGCGACAATGTTCCGCGTCCTCATCGTCCTTGCGTTTCTTGTCTCGATCGGTCCCGACGCGGCGCAGGCGCAATTGCGCGGACATGGCGGGCCGGTGCGCGCGCTCGCGATTTCGCCGGACGGCACGCAGGCAGTGTCGGGCAGCTTCGACACCTCCGCCATCCGCTGGTCGCTGGCAAGAAACGCGGCCGAGCAGGTGCTGCGGTTTCATGACGGAGCGGTCAACGCGGTGGCTTTCCTCGCGGACGGCCGCATCGCCACGAGCGGCGAGGACGCACGCATCGCGATCTGGCGGCCGGGCGAGCCGCGTCCCTCGACGGTGCTCGCGGGACACCAGGCACCGGTGGTCGCGCTGGCGGTGTCGCCCGACGGGATGACGCTCGCCTCGGCGTCCTGGGACCACAGCGCGCGGCTATGGCCGCTCGCCGGCGGTGCTGCGCGCGTGATCGAAGGCCATACCCAGAACGTGAACGGCGTCGCCTTCGCGCTCGACGGCCGCGCGCTCGTCACCGTCGGCTACGACGCGACGTTGCGCATCACGCCGCTTGCCGGCGACGGCACGCCGATCGTCGCCACGCTGCCGACGCCGCTCAACGCGGTGGCGGTCGCGCCCGACGGCGAGATCGTCACCGCCGGCGCGAACGGCAAGGTCTACGTGCTCTCCGCCACAGGCGAGCGCAGGGGCGAGATCGAGGCGGCGCAGACGCCGATCATCGCGCTGGCGTTGTCGGGTAACGGACGGCGCATTGCGGCCGCCAGCATCCGCGGCTCGGTTGCCGTCATCGATCGCGCCGCGCGCAAGCTCGAACGCACGCTGGTCGGACCGGGGCTGCCGGTCTGGTCGGTTGCCTTCTTCCCGGATGGCCGCAGGCTCCTGACCGGCGGGACCGATCGCATCATCCGTCGCTGGGACGCGGTGAGCGGGGAGCCGATCGACAACGCGGTGACGGGCGCGCCGGAGGATCCGCTCGCCGCCTTCGCCGGCGATCCCGGCGCCGAGGTGTTTCGCGCCTGCGTCGCGTGCCACACCTTGCGCGCCGACGAGGGTGCCCGCGCCGGTCCCACGCTGGCCGGCATTTTCGGACGCAAGATCGCGACCTTGCCCGGTTACAACTTCTCCACGGCGCTGGAGAAACTGAACATCGTATGGACGCCGGAGACGGTGTCGAAACTGTTCGAGATCGGACCCATGGCCTACACGCCCGGCACCAAGATGCCGGAACAGCGGATCGGCTCGGCCGAGGATCGCGCGGCGCTGGTGCGGTTTCTGGAGAAGGCGACGAAGAAGAATTGACTCACTTCGTCGCTAGAGCGGGATGACTCTTCTTCAATTCGTCATCCCGCTCTCGCCTGTTGTTCGAGCATGATCTTTTCCGAAAACCGGTATCCACTTTTCGGGATCATGCTCTAATGAGTTCGAGGGCCGCCGCGGCCACGA
The DNA here is from genome assembly GCA_963821505.1 of uncultured Alphaproteobacteria bacterium. GTDB lineage: Bacteria > Pseudomonadota > Alphaproteobacteria > Rhizobiales > Xanthobacteraceae > VAZQ01. The sequence continues at coordinate 26,084 of CAWGEH010000001.1, read as the reverse complement.
CTTCGGGGACCTCCTGCGGCAGATTGTGGCCGGCGCGCGGGATGACTCGGCGTTGGTAAGGGCCGGTGAAAAAGCGCGCATGCTGTTCCGAGGTTGCGGGCGGGCCGACGCCGTTCGCCTCGCCGTGGAGCGCGATCGTCGGCACCGGGATCGTCGGCCGCGCGGCGAGGCGCTGCTCGATCGGCTCGAGATCGGGATCGCCTGCGGCATTCTTGAAACGGTGGCGGTAGGACTGGATCGTCACGTCCACGAAATCCGGGTTGTCGAACGAGGCGGCCGTGCGTTCGAACGTCGCGCTGTCGAATGCCTAGTTCGGCGACCACAGCCGCCAGATCAGCCGGCAGAATTCACGCCGGTTCGCCTCCAGGCCAGCCCGTCCGCGCTCGGTGTGGAAATAGTACTGGTACCAGAAGCGATACTCCTGCTCGGGCGCGGCCGGCGTGCCCGATTGGGCGATGTCCTGAATGTTGTAGCCGTTTGCCGTGACCAGGCAGCGCACGCGCTCCGGCCACAGCGCCGCCACGATGCAGGCGGCACGCCCGCCCCAGTCGTAGCCGACAAGCGCGACGCGCGGCAGGGCGAGCGCGTCCATCAGGTCCAACAGATCTTTTCCGAGCGCGGCCTGCTGTCCCGACCGCGGCGTGTCGGCGGAAAGAAAACATGTGGGACCGAAGCCGCGCAGATAGGGCACGATCGTCCTGCAGCCGGCGGCGACGAGCGGCGGCACCACGTCGTCATAGGCGCGCACGTCGTAGGGCCAGCCGTGCAGAAGCAACACCGGCACGCCGTCGGCGGGTCCGCTCTGCTCGCAGGCGATTTCCAGAGCGCCGGTGCGGACGCGTTCGAGTGTTGCGCTCATGACTCCGATTTGCCGGCGCGCTCCTGCTCGTCGCGCTCGCGCAGGTAATCCTCGGTGGTGCGGGCCTTGGGCCGTGGCGGAGCGCCGTAGGGATCGAATTGCTGCTCCGTGATCGCCACCACACGGCAGTCCTCGCACATCTTGATCACGTCGAGGCGTTGCGCCGAGCTCTGGAACATCCAGTGCTTGCCTTCGAGCTTGGCGGCGACGCGCTCGATCGTGCTCTTGACGCCGAAAGGCTTGTTGCAGCGGATGCAGTGGAACGGTTCCTCCTCCTTGAGCACGCGCGCACTGGCGGTTGCGGCGCGGAAATCGAGCTGTGGCCGCAGCGTGATCACCTTCTCCGGGCAGGTCGCCTTGCACAGTCCGCACTGCACGCAGGCGTCCTCCGCAAAGCGCAGCATCGGCCGCTCGGGATTGTCGAGCAGCGCGCCGGTCGGGCAGGACGCCACGCAGGCGAGGCAGAGCGTGCAGCCCTCGACATTGATCTCGATCGCGCCGAAGGGGGCGTCTGCGGGCAGCGCGATGACGTCGACGGGCGCGGGCGCCGCGCGCTGCAGCTCCCGTAGCGCCAGCCGCATGACGTCTCGCTTCGGTCCGACGGGCAGGAAGCTCGCGGGACGCGGCGCGCCGTCGCGGCTTGCGATCGCGCGCAGGGCTTCGCCGAGCGCATCGGGATCGTCGGTCTCGATCGTCGCCACTCGCTCCATGCCGAAGCCGAGCCCGGCCAGGATCGGCTGCGCGAGCGCGATCGTCTTCGTCAAGCCCGCCACGTCATGGCGTGGCTTCGCGCGCAGCAGGAAACGCACCCCCGACGCGCCGTAGGCAAATGCGGCGGCGATCGCTTCGAGACCGACCTGGGTCACCTCGTTCACTGCTAGCGGCAGGACCTGCGCGGGCAGGCCGTCGCCGAAACGCGCGAGCGCGTCGATCAGCGGCGCGCCATGGGCGTCATCGTGGACGAGCACGATCGGCGGCAGCGCGCCCCCGGCGTCGCGATAGGCAGTCAGCAGCGCCCGCAACTTTCGCATCAGCGCGTCCGCGGGGGGCAAGGCATAGCCGGCCGCGCCGGTCGGGCAGACCGCGGCGCATTGTCCGCAGCCGGCGCAGACATAGGCGTCGACGGCGACGTGATCGCCGGCGGGCGCGATCGCGCCGGTCGGGCAAAGGTCGAGGCAGCGCGTGCAGCCGACGATCTGCGAGCGCGAATGGGCGCAGAGATCCTCGGTGAATGCGACGTAGCGCGGCCGGTCGAAGCTGCCGACGAGATCGCGCGCCTGGAGCACCGCTTTGAACACGGTGGCCGGATCGCCGGGATCGGCGCGGAGATAGCCGTCGCGCAGATCCGAGGCGGTGAACAGCGCCGCGCCGCCGGACATGTCGAGCACGAGATCGCAGCGCGACACCGCGCCGTCGCGGGGTGCGGCGAAGCGGAATGCGCCGCGCGACGACGGCGCAGGCTGCGCGTAGCCGTCGACGGTGAGCTCGAAGGCACCGAGATGGCCCTTGGCCGCGCGGATCAAGCCGCGTACCACGGGGAAGTCGGTCACCCGCGGTGGCGTCACCTCGGCGGGCGGCTTGATCAGCACCGTCACGTCGAGATGCTGCTTGAGCAGATTGCCCGCTTCGATCGCCTGCTCGTCGCGGCCATAGATCAGGACCACGCCCTCGCTGCTGAGATTCACGAACGGAATCTCGGGTTCCCGCTCGGCGGCGGCGGCGAGCAAGGCAGCCATTTTGGGCCCCGCCGCCTGCGCATCCTTCGCCCAGCCCGCGGTCTCGCGGATGTTGACGTATTTGATGGCCGCGCCGGCGTCGGCGACCTCGGAAAAAAGTGGTGCTTCCTGGGTGCAGCCCACGATCAGCGGCTCTCCCGCGGCCGCTGTGGCGCGGAATTTTTCCAGCTCCGCCCGGCAGAGCTGGCGCGCGGTCCCAACACTTGCGCCGCCACAGCCGCGCTTAACTGCCGCAGCATCGAGCGGCATCGTGTCCTCGCACGAGCAGATCAAAATGTTCGGCGTGGGATCGGCCATTTCGTCTCCCGGCTGGCAGTGCCAGCACACGGCATTCTCTCAGCCGTCATGCGCCTGACCCGCGCATCCATCCGCTTCGCAGGGGCAGCCCGAATTCCGCGGTAACTGCCGCAAAGTCGCGGCCAACTCGCTTGCGACGTCCCGGCCGGCACTGACGACGGAAACGTCGCCTTGTTCCGACGCGGTACTGGCCATGGCGTATAACAGGTTATAATGACTACAACCAATCATCGCGAGTCCGGGAACCGAATGCCGATCGAGGAGCGCACGCGTCGACGTCGATCGTCCAAGCCCGCGCTCGACCTGCCACCGCCGTTTCGGCTGGTGACGCTGCGCGAAGTCGGCGACGCCTTTACCCATGCCGCCAGCATCGCGGCCGAGGCGGGGGCCGGCACGCTCGTCCATGTCGGCCGCTTTGATCTGGCGGAATTCGCGGTGGTGCTGGAGCCGGAGGAGGCGCTCAAAAGCGCGCGGCGCGCGCTCTATGCCGGGCTTGCCGCGCTCGCCGACGCACTGGCGGTTCACGCTCCGCCCGAGCGGCCCATCACTTTCGACTGGCCCGACGCGATCCGGGTCGATGGCGGCCTCGTCGGGGGAGCACGCCTCGCCTGGCCGCGGGATGCCGACGAGAACGAGCCGCCGGCATGGCTCGTGTTCGGCGCCATGATCCGCACCGTGGCGATGGGCGAAGACGAACCGGGCGTGCGGCCATTGTCGGCGGCGCTGGAAGGGGAAGGCTTCGACGATCTCGGCTCCGGCCGGTTGGTGGAAAGCTTCGCCCGCCATTTCATGGTCGCGGTCGATGCTTGGCAGGAGGGCGGATTCGCCGAGATCGCGAAGAATTATCTTGCCCGGCTTGCACCCGAAAGCGGTGTGCGGCGCGAGATCGCCGACAACGGCGATCTCCTGCTGCGGCGCATGGGGACGAGGGCGGGTCAGGCCGAGCAGCGCTCACTGCTGCGCGCGCTCGCTCACCCGTCGTGGCTCGATCCCGCAACCGGCGGGCCGCGCCGGTGAAACCGCCACAGACCGTAACGATCCCGGGTCTGCATCGGACCATTCGCCGTCGCCTCGCGCTGCACACGCAGACAAGTTTACGCAGTCTGCGCAAGCTTGACTGCGTTGCCCGGGACACGAGGGCGGCATGAAGCTTCTGCGCACCATCCGGCTCGATCGGTCGGACACGTTCGTGTTCGAGCGCGCGGCTGAGCCGGGCGAATGGGCGGTGTCGGGTGCCTTCATGTTCGCGGATGCCGATCCCGATGCGCTCGGCGGCAAGCCGCGCGCGGCCTTTCGCGGCGGATTCCTGGGCGTACCATCGTTGGGCTGGTCGACGCTGGTGCAGATCGTGGAGGCAGACGAGGCGGATCGCGCCGCGCTGGTCGAAATGCTGGCGAACGAGCTTAAAGAGCGCCTCGGCGCGCCGGATGCGCCGGCGGCACGCGCGGCGGCGGAAGAGGAGGTCGCGTTCGCCGCGTCGCTCTGCGATCATCCCCGCGACACGCTCATCGCCGTGCGGCGCAGCTTTGAGGACGGCGTCATCCGCGAGGCCTTTCGCACCCTGCGCCCGCGCGGCACGCATAAGCCGATGCGGGCCTTCTCGTTCCTGGAGGTCGAGGGCGAGGAAGACCACGACGAGACGGTGGATCTCGTCACGTTGGCGAAGGAGAAGCCGACCGAGGGATGACGGGCATTTGCGGACAAACGCACCGCTCCGCCGTCGTCATACGCCAAGCGGATGATCTCCGGTCACGTTGCTTGCGGCGATAACCGGCACGGGCGCGAACCATCCGGCGGCCGCTGATGACGGCATGCCCGCTTTGCGCGGACATGCCAGCGCGAGCTTAGAGGAGCTACTCCACCTTCACATTCGCGGCGCGGATGACCCTGCCCCATTTCGCCGATTTCGAGCCGAATGCGCTCGGCGAACGCGTCCGGCGAGCTCACGATCGAAAAGATGAAGTTCGGCGCAAGGAATTTGTCCCGAAAGGCCGGATCGTTGAAAATTTGCTGCGTTTGTGCATTGAGCCTGGCAACGATCTCGGGCGGCGTGCCTTTGGGTGCGGCCAGTCCGTACCACGAGCCGGCTTCGTAGCCCGGCAGGCCGCTCTCGGCGAGCGTGGGCACATCCGGATATTGCTCGATTCGTGCCGTGCTGCCGAAACCGAGCACCCGGAGCGCGCCAGCCTGCCACGGCTGCGCCACCAGCCCGATACTGACGATCATCATCTGGATGTGGCCGCCGATGAGGTCGGTGATCGCAGGCGCCGCGCCGCGGTAATGCACGGGCGTGAATTTGGTGCCGGTCATGCCTTCCATGAGGATGATGTTGAGGTGTCCGCTCGACCCGATGCCAAAGGTCCCGTAGTTGAGCTCGCCCGGCCTTGTCCTGGCGAAATCGACGAGCTCGCCGAGCGTGCGTACCGGGAGCGACGGATGCACGACCAGCGCCTGCGGACTGATGCCGAGGCCGGTGATCGGCACGAAGTCGTTGATGGGATCATACGGCAGCTTGCTGTAGGTGTGCGGCGAGGTGACGAACGTCGCGTCGGCGGTGACCAGGAGCGTGTAGCCGTCGGGCGCGGATCGGGCGACGTATTCGGTGCCCACCTGACCGGTGCCGCCGCCGGGTCTGTTCTCGATGACGACCTGCTGGCCCCAGGCCTCGGCGAGCCGCTGGCCGAGCGCGCGGGCAATTACGTCGGTGATTCCGCCGGGGGCGAACGGCACGACGACATGAATGGGTTTGCCGGGGTAGGGCTGCGCCGATGCTGCGGCGCACGACGCGCCGAAGAGGCCGATCGCCACGACCGTCGCGCGGGCGATGCGCCTCGCCGACCATCGAGCGCGTTCAGTTGTTCTCGCCGACATTGTCACCCCATCATGGCTGGCACGCTGTGGTATAGATGGCCCGCACTAACGCGTCGAGGCGTGATCGCATGAAGGATTTCTGGCTTTCCTGCGGGCATCATCTGCTCGACCGCGACGACGGCGGCGGGCTCGTCGTCACCGACGAGTTCCTCAAGGCCTATCTGGCCCGGCCGGAGCTGGCGCCACCGCAGGACGCGTGCATCGCCGAGCGCACTCTGCACGCGGCGCTGCTCACCAATCCGCGCCGCCCGGTCGCGGCCCGCGAGGTCGCGGCGATCGCGGACGCGGACGCGCGCGAGAACTGGGGCCTGATGACCGCATTCCGCAACCACCTCGTCGGTCACAGGACCATCGAGGCCGCCTATCTCGGCCTCGTGCGCCGCGGCGTGGGCGAGATTCCCCCGCTTTTCATCAACCAGCTTGTGCATGTGATTCTGCGCAACGTGCTCGACCGCTGCGAGGACGTCTTCATGTTGCGGGCGGCCGAACTCTTCTTCCGGCCGCAACGCCTGACCGTACATGACGGCTCATTGATCGCCGCCGACGAGGAGCAGGTCGCGGGCGCCAGCCCGCAGCCGGTCTCGCCGCTTGTCGCCATGCTCGGCTTGCCCGCCGCGGACGAAATCGACGTGCTCAATGACGCCAATGCCGACACCTATTGGGAGCGCAGCGACCTGTTCGATATGGCGCTCGATCTCACCGCCGGGCGGCGCGGACTGGCCGCGCTGGGCAAGGTGATGGAGCGCTGGATCGCGCATCTGTTGTCGGTCGAGGTCGAGATCGAGTCGCTCACGGAGGCGAGTGACGTCAATCTCACCTGGTATGTCGGCCTCGACGCCGAGGCGACCGGGATCGGGGATGTGCTGTGGAACGGCGAAGAGCTCGAACCGGCCGCGCGCGAGCGCATCATCGGGCTTTACCGGCTCACCGTCGGCGATCCCGAGGTGGTCCTGGACACGGCGCGGGGCGAGCCCATCTATCTGCTATCGGCGATGACGCCCGAGCGGATGCTGCGCATGAAGCCACAAAATCTTCTGACCGGCCTGCCGATCGCACATCTCGAGGCGGTGTCGTGAAGGCGCGCCCGCATGCCCGGATTGCGGTCGGCGTCGTGGTGGAGCGGTGCAAGGCGCAGAGCCCCTGGATCGACTTCACCTGGCGGCCGGTTACGGCGCTGGCCGGGGTGCCGGATGCGTCGCCGTGGACCACGCTGTCCGACATCGGCGACAGGGTAACGTTCTATGCCGGCGCCGTGGAGATCGAGCTGTTCCGCACCGAAACTGCCAATTATTGCGACAATCTCGGTTCCGGTGCGCCGATGCTCTGGATCGCGCTGCGGCCGACCGGCGGCGAGCCGCCCTACGAGGTTTTCGCGGTAACCGCCGATCCGTGGGAAGGCGAGGCCTGGACCGAATCGGGCAGCGAGCTCGTCGATGTGGTGCCGATGCCGGAGGCGGTGCGCGCCGCCGTCGACGCGTTCGTGGCTGAGCACCATGTCGAGCGGCAGGCCCACAAGCGCGAGCGTGACCGCGCCGATCCGGAGGCGTTGGCGCGGCGCGGACCGATGCAGAAAGAACGAGAATGAGCGAGCCGGAAAACTTCATTGTGCGCTGGTCGCGCCGCAAGCGCGAGGCGACGGAAGAAGTTGAAGCGGTGCCGACATCGGCCGCAGGCGACGCGATGCCCGATGGCACGCATGTTCCCGAAGAGCAGCGCAAGGAGAGCGATGCGACCGAAATGCGCGGCCTGTCCGAGCATCCATTCGATCCAGCAAGCCTGCCGCCGCTCGAAACGATCACCCGCGAGAGCGATATCCGCGCCTTTCTCGCTCCCGGCGTTCCGGCCGAATTGACTCGTGTGGCCCTTCGTCGCGCGTGGGCCGCCGACCCCAAGATCCGGGATTTCGTCGGCCTCGCCGACTACGACTGGGATTTCAATACGCCGGGCGCAATGACGGGGTTCGGCGCGCTGGAGATGACGGACGAATTGCGCCGCGAAGTCGCGCGCATGGTTGGACGCAGCGGTGTGGGCGAACCGGCGGATCGGCCCGCTCCCACTCCAGCCCAGGTAGACGCAGGCCGACCTCCGGTTGAAACGTCAGTTGAATCGGCCGCCACAACTTGCGACGTGCCCACGCAACGCGATCCAAGCAATGATGGGACGTTGCAAAGCGAGCCCGCCGCCGCCAACGAGGAACGATACAATTCCGAACGGACTTCGCAATGCAACACCGAAGATATTGCGACGCAATATGATCCCCCAGCCCCCAATAATGATCAGTCGATGGCAAAACGGCTGCACGGGGGCGCCTTACCTAAGTGATGAGAGCACTCATAGCCTCGGACTATTGACCGGGACTTGTCGCGGGCGGTATTTTTGTACAATCGAACTGTAATAAAAAAAGAAAAGCATCGATGAGGGATGAAGGCCTGGACGAAGCGATCCGCGTTGCCGGCGGCGTCGGCGCGCTTGCCCGAAAAATCGGCATCTCACAGCCGTCGGTTTCGAATTGGTCGCGCATTCCCGCCGAGCGCGTGCTTTCGGTTGAAGCAGCGACCGGCGTCGATCGCGCGCTGCTGCGGCCCGATCTCTACGGCGGGCGTGAGGGCGCGGCCGGCGACCTCGACGAGGTCGATGCCGCGCGCGCGCAGGAATATGCCCTGCTGTCGGTGCTGCTCGCGCGTGCCCCCGATTGCGGGTTGCTGGAACGTCTCGGCACGCTGCGCGGCGATGCGAGCCCGCTCGGCCTGGCGCATGTCGCGCTTGCGGAGGCGGCGCAGCGCACCAATGTCGAGCGCGTCGAGCGCGAATATTTCGATCTCTTCATCGGTCTCGGGCGGGGAGAACTTCTCCCCTATGGATCGTACTACCTCACCGGCTTCCTGCACGAGCGGCCGCTCGCGCGCCTGCGCGCGGATCTCGGCAAGCTCGGAATCGAGCGCACCGCCGGCGAGACGGAGCCCGAGGATCACGCCGCGATCCTGTGCGAGATCATGGCGGGGCTCGCGAGCCGCCGCTTCACGGTCCCTGCCGGCGCCGATCGCGAACTGTTCGAGCAGCACCTCGCCCCGTGGCTCCGGCGATTCTTCGCCGATCTGGAACAAGCCGAGGCGGCCGACTTCTACCGGCGCATAGGAACGCTCGGCCGGGTGTTTATGGACATCGAGACGGAGGCCTTTGCGCTGCCGTCGTGACCGGCGCGAAGGACACACAGGAACACAGGAGGTGACGGCGATGAAAAAAGAACGCAAGGCCACGCTGGGCCGTCGTGAGTTCCTGCGCACCCTTGGCGCGGGCGCGACCGTCGCGGCCGCGGGCGCGGGGTCGCTGGCGGGCGAAGCTCACGCCGACACCGAGAGCAACGATGAGAAACGCAAGTCTCGCTACCGGGAATCCGCGGAGGTGAAGACCTTCTATCGGGTCAACCGGTATCCGAACTGAGGGAGGCACCCGTGCTGATCAAAAGAACGGAACGTCAGGCTCGTCGCGGCTCGCTCGCCGGCGCGCTGGCAAGCCAATCGGACGGCGGCCTCGACCGCCGCGCCTTCCTGCGGCGCTCCGGCCTCGTGGCCGGCGGCCTCGCCACGCTCGGCGCATTGCCGCTGACGAGCGTGCGCAAGGCAGAGGCGGGTCCGCCGCCGCCCGCGGGCGCGCAAGTGACCATCCGCAAGAACATCTGCACCCATTGCTCGGTCGGTTGCACCGTGATCGCGGAAGTGGCCAACGGCGTATGGATCGGCCAGGAGCCCGGCTGGGATAGTCCGATCAACCGTGGCTCGCATTGTGCCAAGGGCGCGGCGACGCGTGAAATAGTGCACGGCGATCGGCGTCTGCGCTATCCGACGAAGCTCGTCAACGGCCAGTGGACCCGGGTGAGCTGGGATCAGGCGATCAACGAGATCGGCGACAAGCTTATGGAGATCCGCCAGAAGTCGGGACCGGAATCGGTCTACTGGCTGGGCTCCGCGAAATTCACCAACGAAGGCGCCTACCTCAATCGCAAGCTCGCCGCCTTCTGGGGGACCAACAATTCCGACCACCAGGCGCGTATCTGCCATTCGACCACCGTCGCCGGCGTAGCCAACACGTGGGGCTACGGCGCGATGACCAACAGCTACACCGACATCCGCAATTCCAAGACGCTGCTCTTCCTCGGCGGCAATCCGGCCGAGGCGCACCCGGTGTCGTTGCAGCACTTGCTCGAAGGCAAGGAATTGAACCGGGCGAACTTCATCGTCGCCGACCCGCGGCTCACCCGAACGGCCGCGCATGCGACCGAGTATGTGAGGCTGCGTCCGGGTACCGACATTCCGGTGCTTTGGGGCCTGCTCTGGCACATCTTCAAGAACGGATGGGAAGACAAGGAGTTCATCGAGCAGCGCGTCTACGGGATGGATGACGTCCGCAAGGAAGTCGAAAAGTGGACGCCCGAGGAGGTCGAGCGCGTGAGCGGCGTGCCCGGCGCGCAGCTCAAGCGCGTGGCCGAGATGTTCGCCAAGGACAAGCCCTCGTGCTTGATCTGGGCGATGGGCCAGACCCAACACACGATGGGTACCGCCAACGTCCGCGCAAGCTGCATCCTGCTGCTCGCCACCGGCAACGTCGGCAAGTCCGGCGCCGGCGCCAACATCTTCCGTGGCCATACCAACGTGCAGGGCGCCACCGACCTCGGCCTCGATGTCGTGACGCTGCCGCTGTACTACGGCCTCGTCGAAGGCGCCTGGAAGCATTGGTGCCGCGTGTGGGAGGTCGACTACGACTGGATGGCCTCGCGCTTCGCCGACAAGAAGATGATGGAGACACCCGGCATTCCTTCGACGCGGTGGTTCGACGCGACGCTGCTGCCGAAGGACCAGGTTGCGCAGGCCGACAACCTCAAGGCAATGATCGTCATGGGCCACGGCGGCAACACCGTGACCCGCATGCCGGAAGCGGCCAAGGGCATCGAGAAGCTCGACCTGCTGGTCGTCGCCGATCCCCATCCCACCACCTGGGCGGCGCTGTCGGAGCGCAAGAACGGCACGTATCTGTTGCCGATTGCGACCAGCTACGAGACCAACGGCTCACGCACCGCCTCCAACCGCGCGATCCAGTGGGGCGAGCAGATCGTCAAGCCGATCTTCGAATGCAAGGACGACAACGAGGTCATGTACCTCCTGGCGACGAAGCTCGGATTCGCCGACAAGATGTTCAAGAACATCAAGGTCGAGAACAATCTTCCGTCTCCGGAGGATATTCTCCGCGAGATCAATCGCGGCGGTTGGTCCACCGGTTATTGCGGCCAGTCGCCGGAGCGGTTGAAGCTCCACATGGCCAACCAGAAAGACTTCGACATGCGCACGCAGAAGGCCATGAGCGGTCCCGCGCAAGGGGACTATTATGGTCTGCCCTGGCCGTGCTGGGGCACTCCCGAATTCAAGCATCCGGGAACGCCGCTGCTCTACAACACCACCCTCTCCATCAAGGAAGGCGGCGGCACGTTCCGCGCCCGCTTCGGCGTCGAGATCGACGAAAAACTGCCTGACGGCACGACCCGCAAGGTCAGCCTGCTCGGCAACGGCTACTATTCCAAGGATTCCGAGATCAAGGACGGCTATCCCGAGTTCACCTACGGCGTGCTCAAGAAGCTCGGCTGGGACAAGGATCTCAGACCCGAAGAGCTCGCGGTCATCCAGAAAATCGGCGGCAACAACTCCGACGGAGTTTCGTGGTCGATCGATCTCTCCGGCGGAATCCAGCGTGTCGCGATCGAGCACGGCTGCATTCCGTACGGCAACGGCAAGGCGCGCGCCAATGCATGGAACCTGCCCGACCCGATCCCCGTGCATCGCGAGCCGATCTACACGCCGCGGCCCGAACTCGTCGCCAAGTATCCCACCCTGCCTGACGCCAAGCAGTTCCGCGTACCCAATATCGGCTTCTCGGTGCAGAAGGCGGCGGTGGACAAAGGCATCGCCAAGGAGTTCCCGCTGATCCTCTCCTCGGGCCGGCTGGTGGAATACGAAGGCGGCGGCGAGGAAACCCGCTCCAACAAATGGCTCGCCGAGCTGCAGCAGGACATGTTCATCGAGATCAATCCGGCCGATGCCGCAGAACGCGGCATCAAGGACGGCGGCTGGGTCTGGGTCACGGGCGCCGCGAACAACTCGAAAGCACGCATGAAGGCGCTGGTTACCGAACGCGTCGGCAAAGGCGTGACCTGGTGTCCGTTCCATTTTGCCGGCTGGTTTCAGGGGGTCGATCAGCGCGACAAGTACCCAAAAGGTGCCGATCCGATCGTGCTCGGCGAGAGCGTGAACACGCTCACGACCTACGGCTACGATCCGGTGACCGGCATGCAAGAACCCAAAGCCACGCTGTGTCAGATCAGGGCAGCGTAAGGAGGCTCGACAATGGCTCGGATGAAATTCCTCTGCGATGCCGACCGTTGCATCGAGTGCAACGCGTGCGTCACCGCCTGCAAGAACGAGAACGAGGTACCGTGGGGCATCAACCGCCGGCGCGTCGTCACCATCAATGACGGCAAGCCGGGCGAGCGCTCTGTTTCCATGGCCTGCATGCACTGCACCGACGCGCCCTGCCAGGCGGTGTGTCCGGTGAACTGCTTCTACACCACCGCCGACGGCGTGGTGTTGCACTCCAAGGACCTCTGCATCGGCTGCGGCTATTGCTTCTACGCCTGTCCGTTCGGGGCGCCGCAATACCCCCGTGTCGGCAACTTCGGCTCGCGCGGCAAGATGGACAAGTGCACGTATTGCGCGGGTGGGCCGGAGGCGGACGGCTCCATGGCGGAGTACGAGAAATACGGAGCCAACCGTCTCGCCGAAGGCAAGTTGCCGCTCTGCGCGGAGATGTGCTCGACCAAATCGCTGCTGGCGGGCGACGGCGAGATCATCGCGCAGATCTACAAGGAACGTGTCGTCAAGCGCGGCTACGGCTCCGGTGCCTGGGGCTGGAAGACGGCGTATCGCGAGACGATCGCGTCGTAACGGCCGGCCTGCCCTGCGCATGCGCTCGATCGTGCATGCGGACGGGCCGGTCGACGACATGGATTACTGGTTCATCCGAATTTGCGGGTGACGACAACATCGATGATGGGAGCTGCAAGATGCTGACATTCGTGGCGCGCATCCGTTTCGCCATCGGCGCGGTGGCGCTCGCATTCATCGTCGCTTGCGCGGCTCCCGTGATCGCTCAGGAGCGCAACCCCGACCACTCCGTCAATCCGACGGCGAGCTCGGTCAACGAAAGCCAGCTTCTCAACGAGCTCAACCGCATTTCCGGCCGCTGCACGCTTCCCGACCAGAAAGCCTGCACCATCGAGCAGCCCGCCGGCCGCGACTGGCGGCACTTTCACGAGGTGACGCTGCGCTGGATCGGCGGCATTTCGATCCTCGGCATGCTGGTGCTTCTCGTCGTCTTCTACCTGACCCGCGGCATGGTGCGGATCGAAGCCGGGCGCTCCGGCCGCGTGCTGGTGCGGTTTTCCACCTTCGAGCGCCTCGTGCACTGGATGACGGCGGCCTGTTTCATCATCCTCGCCATTACCGGCCTCAACATCACGTTCGGCAGGCCGTTGCTGCTGCCCCTGATCGGGCCCGAAGCGTTCACCACTTGGTCGCAATGGGCGAAATACGCGCACAATTACCTGAGCTTCCCGTTCACGCTCGGAGTGTTCCTGATCTTCCTGATGTGGATTGCATGGAATATCCCGAACCGGGTCGATGCCGAATGGCTGAAGGAAGGCGGGGGCATCGTCGGCCACAAGCATCCGCCGGCGGGCCGCTTCAACGCCGGGCAGAAAATGATCTACTGGATCGTGGTGCTCGGCGGCGGGGCGGTCGCAGCGACCGGGTACCTGCTGATGTTCCCGTTCTACGGCACCAACATCGCCGACATGCAGTTGGCGCAGGTCGTTCACGGCGTGGTGGCGCTGCTGTTCGTCGCCGCCATGCTCGCCCACATCTATATCGGCACCATCGGGATGGAGGGTGCGTTCGAAGGGATGTGGGACGGCACCGTCGACGTCAACTGGGCGAAGGAGCACCATCGCCTGTGGGCGGAGAAGGAAATGGCCGCGGGCCATGTCGGCGCGGCGCCGCCGGAAGGACGGATGCAAGCGGCGGAATAGGCCGCCGCCGGGGGTCACGGAGGGGTGAATTGCCCCCTCCGCCGGCTCGGCGGTGGCAAGGGTCTCGGGGTATAGGGGCCTGCCTTCGATTTTCTCTCCGGGTCCCCCCGCCGCGGATCCCTTCCGACAAGGGTGAGCGGAGCGCGGTGAATATCGGCGCGGGGGCGTGCGCTCGATGCCAAGAGTGACGCCTAATTGCCGATCGGCATTGCTATAATGCCGCCATGCGCATCATCGGCCTCGCGGGCTGGAGCGGCTCGGGCAAGACCACGCTCCTCGCCAAGGTGATCCCCCGCCTCGTCGCGCGCGGGCTCAAGGTATCGACGCTCAAGCACGCCCATCACGCCTTCGACGTCGACCAGCCGGGCAAAGATTCCCACACCCACCGCATGGCGGGCGCGACCGAAGTCCTGGTCGGCTCGGCGAACCGCTGGGCACTCGTGCACGAGCTGCGCGGAGCGGCGGAGCCTAGCCTGGGCGCCTTGCTCCAGAAGCTCAGCCCCGTCGATCTCGTGCTGGTCGAAGGCTACAAGCGCGACCCCCACCCCAAGCTCGAAGTCTATCGCGCCGCGCTCGGCAAGCCGCTGCTTCACCCCGACGACCCCGCGATCCTCGCCGTCGCCTCCGACGAGCCGCTGCCGGCGGCGCGCGTTCCGGTGGTCGATCTTGATGCGATCGAAAGCATCGCCGACATTCTGATCCGGCACGCCGCCCCGATCGACTCCATGCTGGCGCAAATCTGATCGGACATGGCGCGACAAGCCCCGCCATGACGAGGTAGGACGCCGGGCGCGAAAGACCCCGTAATGGCGCAGCTGACCGACGACTGCTTCGCGTTCTCGGGTCCACTGCTTCCGGTGGACGAGGTCGAACGCATCATCGGCGAGCGGGTCAGCCCGGTGGCCGAGATCGAGAGCGTTGCGCTCAATGCCGCAAGCGGGCGCGTGATCGCCCGCGACGTCAAGGCGCCGATTGATCTTCCGCCCTTCGACAATTCGGCGGTCGACGGCTACGCCGTGCGCCACGCCGATCTTGACGCCAAGGGCGAGACGCGGCTCCGCGTGGTCGAGCGCGTGACCGCGGGGCATGCTCCCGCGCGCGCGCTCGCCGCCGGCACGGCGGCTCGCATCTTCACCGGCGCGCCGATGCCGGCGGGCGCCGACACCGTTTTCATGCAGGAGGACGTACAGGCCGATGGCGAGACGGTGATCATGCCGCCGGGACTGAAGGCCGGCGCCAATCGCCGGCTCGCAGGCGAGGACGTGCGCGCCGGATCGACCGTGCTGACCGCCGGCCGGCGGCTCGCGGCGCAGCACGTCGCGCTGGCCGCCGCCGTCGGGCTGACCACGCTGGAAGTGTTCCGCCGGGTCCGCGTGGCCGTGTTCTCGACCGGAGACGAGATTGTCGAGCCCGGCACGCCGCGGCCCGCTCCGGCCCTGTTCGATGCCAACCGGTACCTGCTCGCGGGGCTTCTCGAGGGCCACGGGGCCGCCACGACCGATCTCGGCATCCTGCCCGACGATCCCGAGCTGCTCGCGCGCGCGATTGCGGCGGCGGCGGCGGATCATGATCTCGTCGTCACCTCGGGCGGCGTTTCGACCGGCGAGGCCGATCACGTGCGGCGCGCGGTCGAGACCGTCGGGCGGCTGGTGTTCTGGCGCGTGGCCATCAAGCCCGGCCGGCCGGTGGCGATGGGGGTCATACCCGGTTCGGCCCCCGGCGTGGGCGCGGCTTTCGTCGGCCTGCCCGGCAATCCGGCCGCGGTCTATGTCACCTTCGCGCGGGTGGTGCGTCCGCTGCTGCTGCGCCTGGCCGGGGCCGAGGCGACGCCGCTCGTCGCGCTGCCGGTGCGTGCGGCGTTCGGCTATCGCAAGAAGGCCGGCAGGCGCGAATATGTCAGGGTCAGGCTCGCGCGCACCGCCGACGGCGCAGTCGAGGCGATCAAGCACGCGCAGGAGGGCGCCGGCATCATCACCTCACTCACCGAGACCGACGGCTTGGTGGAGTTGCCCGAAGCTACGACGACGGTCGAGCCGGGCTCGACCGTCGGCTTTCTCTCCTACGCCGCGTTGGCGGGATAAGCATGATCCCCGAAAAGTTGCCGGACTTTTCGGATAAGATTATGCGCGGAAGAAACTTTGGAGCGAAATCGCGTGTCAATCCGAAGCGATTTCGCTACAGGGATCAGATCCGCACGGCCGACGTCGCGAACGCCACGTCGACCGGCTCCTGGACGCGGTTGAGCACGACCACGGCGCAGACCGCGATCACGGCGGCCGCAATGCAGGCGACGATGAAGATGCGCATGGACGGTTCCCCTCACTTTTCTCTGAACCATTTTAGAGCAAATATGAATTGGTGGCGACCGAGATCAAGGGCTCAAAGGTCGCATTGCTGCGCCGCGATACGCTCGGCCTCGGCGGCGTCCGCGGGCGTGTTGACGTTGAAGAACGGGTCGATGGGCGTCGCCGGCCAGTCGGCGATGGCGACCCCATGGCGCGCGGTCCAGATCTCGATCTTGTGCAAGCCCTCCTCGACCAGCGCTTTGCGCAGGTTGCCCCGCAGCGCCACCGGCCACAGGCCGAGCACGGGATGCCGCCAGTCGCCGGAGCGGGCGCAGGCGAGCGGCAGACCGGCCGCGCGCCGCGCCGCCGCCAGACGCGCGACCAAGTCCGGCGGCAGGAACGGACAATCGCCGGGCGCGCTCACGACGTCGGCAACCTCGGGCGCATGCGCCGCCGCCCAATCGAGCCCGGCGAGGATGCCGGCGAGCGGGCCGGCGAAATCGGGCACCGTGTCCGGCACCACCGGCAGGCCGGTGTCGGCAAAGCGCGCGGGATCGCCGTTGGCATTGAGGATGACGGCTCCGCATTGTGGCGCAAGCCGCGCCAACACGCGCTCGAGGATGGTCTTGCCGCCGATGCGGATGCGCGCCTTGTCGCCGCCGCCCATGCGCCGCGCCAACCCGCCGGCGAGCACGAGGCCGAGCGGGGCTAACGTTATCATCGCGCGGGGCCACGAGCGCGGGTAGGCCCGCGGCGCGTCTGTGCCCAACCTGCGAGAGTTATCAATCATCATGCACCGCCGCCTTGCGCCGGTGCTTGGCGCTCTCCTCCTCGACGAAACTGAGGTCCTGGTCGAAGACGATGCGGCCCTCGCCGGCGAGCGCGACGAAGCGCTTGCCGCGCGCGCGCCCGACCAGCGTGAGGTTCGCCTTGCGCGCAAGCTCGACGCCCCAGGCGGTGAAGCCCGAGCGCGAGACCAGAATCGGGATACCCATGCGCACGGTCTTGATCACCATCTCCGAGGTGAGGCGGCCGGTGGTGTAGAAGATCTTGTCGTGCGCGCAGACGCCGTGCTTGAACATGAAGCCGGCGATCTTGTCGACGGCGTTGTGGCGGCCGACGTCCTCCATGTAGATGAGCGGCTGGTCCTCGTGCGCGAGCACGCAGCCGTGGATGGCGCCGGCTTCGAGATAGAGCGAGGGCGTGGTGTTGATCTTGTGCGTGAGCGCATAAAGCCACGAGGTGCGCAGCTCGGCCGGCGGCAGCGTCACGTTGTCGAGCGCCTCCATCAGGTCACCGAATACGGTGCCTTGGGCGCAGCCCGAAGTCTGCACCTTCTTCTTCAGCTTCTTCTCGTAATCGGTCTTGCGCTTGGTGCGCACCACGACCACCGCCAGCTCCTCGTCGTAGTCGACGCCGGTGACCACGTCATCGGGAAGCAGCATGTGCTGATTGAGGAGATAGCCGAGCGCGAGATATTCCGGATAATCGTTGATGGTCATCGCGGTCACGATCTCCTGCGAATTGAGGAAGATCGTGAGCGCGCGCTCGACCGTCACCCGGGTCTCGATCGCCGCTCCGGTCTGGTCGACGCCGGTAACGCGCTCGGTGAGCCGCGGATCGAGCGGATCCGGCCGTATGATGTATTGGTCTTTCGCTGCGGTCATTTCGACGTAATGTAGGTAATTGTCATCGCCGGCGAAAGCGGGCGATCCGGTCATCGGCGGCGTTGGTAAAGCGCCGGCCCGCGACTGACGGACGCCCCCCCGGAGCCCGCCCTCGACTTGAGCGGGCGGCGGGGCGGGCATCGGCCGGATTAGAGCGAAATCGCTTCACATTGAAAAATCGTGATTTGCCTCGAAGCATTTGTTCGGCCGCATGATCTTATCCGAAATGTCTGCAACTCTTCGGGATCATGCGCTAACCCGGCAGGAACGCCGCCTGCCCCGTGGCCGCATCGGTGAGCTTCTCCACCGGAGCGTGGTAGAGGTCCTCCAGTCGCTCGCGGGTGAGCACGGTTGCGACGGTGCCTTCCGCGATGCGCTCGCCCGCGCGCAGCAGGTAGGCGCGGTCGGCCGCGCGCAGCGCATGGTTGGGATCGTGGGTGGTGAAGAGGATGCCGTGGCCGGCTGCGGCGAGCGCGCGGATTTCGCGCATCACCTTGCCCTGGTTGCCGAAGTCGAGGCTCGCGGTCGGCTCGTCGAGCACGACGAATTGCGGCTCCTGTGCCAGCGCGCGCGCCAACAACGCGAGCTGGCGCTCGCCGCCCGAGATCATTGTGTATGGACGTTGCGCAAGATGCGCGATGCCGAATTGCTCGAGCACCCGCGCCGCCACCCTGCGGTCATGCGCCGACGGACGGCTGAAGAGATTTCCGTGGGCGGTGCGGCCCATCAGCACCACGCTTTCGACGGTGAAGGCGAAGGTCGGCACGTGCACCTGCGGCACATAGGCGATGAGCCGCGCACGTTCATGGATCGAGATGCCGGCGAGCGAGCGTCCGCCGATCGCCACCTCGCCGGCGCGCGGGACCAGGATGCCGAGCAGGGTCTTGAGCAGCGTGGTCTTGCCGCCGCCGTTGGGGCCCAGGAGCGCCAGCACCTCGCCTTGCGCCACGGCCACGTCGAGCCCGCGCCCGACCACGCGGTCGCTGTAGCCGATGGTGAGGTCGCGGCCGGCCAGCGTCATGAGCGAGTTCTCATGACCAAGTCCGCTGCATGCCGGCGAGCAGCCAGATGAAGAACGGCGTGCCGATCACGGCGGTCAGGATGCCGAGCGGAATCTCCACCGGCGCGGCGGTGCGCGCGAGCGTATCGATGAACAGCAGATAGCCTCCCCCGAGCAGTGCCGCGGTGGGAACGAGCCGTGGGAAGTCGGGGCCGACCAGCGCGCGGGCGAGATGCGGCACCACGAGGCCAACCCAGCCGATGATGCCCGAGGTGGCGACGCTGGCCGAGGTCACCAGCGTGGCGGCGGCAACGATCGCGATGCGCAGCGGGCCGGTGGCCAGCCCGAGCGCACGCGCCTCGTCCTCCGGGAGCGACATCACGTTCAGGCGCCAGCGCAAGGCGACGAGCACTAGGGTCCCGAGCGCCACCGGACCGGCGAGCGGCAGAAGATCGGCGACGGTGGTGGCGGCGAGACTTCCGAGCAACCAAAAGGTCATGGCGGGAAGCTGGTTGTAGGGATCGGCGAGGTATTTGACGAGCCCGACGCCGGCGCCGAGCAACGCGCCGATGACCACGCCGGTGAGCACCAGCACCAGAATCGGATCGCGCGAGTGCAGCTGCGAGCCGATGACGTAGACCGCGGCGACCGCGATCAGCCCGCCGACGAAGGCGAGCGCTTCGATGCCGAGGACGCCGAGCGAGAAAAAAATGCCGAGCACGGCGCCGAGCGCCGCCCCCGAGGAGGCCCCGAGAATGTCGGGCGACACCAGCGGATTGCGGAACAGGCCCTGGAACGCGGTGCCGGCGACCGCGAGCGCCGCGCCCACGATGACGGCGGCAAGCACGCGCGGCCCGCGCACCAGCAGTACGACATTCTCGACCGCCGGCGGCGCCGTGCCCGGTCGGCCGGAAACGGCCGAGACGAGCACATCGACCAGTTCGGCGAGCGAGACCGGGTAGCGTCCGACGGTGAAGGCGACGACGAGCCCGAGCGCGAGCACGCCGAACGCGATGACGAGGCCGGGGAGGAAGCGGCGGGTCATGAGTGCCAGCTACCAGGTCTTGTGTTATCATCCGTTAAACCGGATGATCCAATAAACACCGACGTGTCATCATGAGCACGGAACGATGCCATTGGATTTACATTCTCGCCAGTGCGATAGGGGGCTCGCTCTACATTGGGGTCACCAACAATCTGGTGCGGCGAGTGTACGAACATAGGATGGGTCTCGCAGACGGCTTCACGAAAAAATATCGTATTCATCGGCTCGTCCACTTCGAGCAATACAGCGACGTCGAGGCTGCAATTCTCCCGTGAGAAACGCCTGAAGAAGTGGAATCGAGCGTGGAAGGTTCGGCCCATTGAAGAGTTGAATCCGAATTGGGATGACCTCTATCCGCAAATTGCCCGCCGCTAGATTAGCCGGGTCCTCGCGGGCTATTTTGGGGAGCATGGCACAGGTTGTCATTCCGGCCGAGCGAGCGAAGCGAGCGAGAGCCGGAATCCAGTAAACACAGAACCCAGCGGTTGAGCCAATCTGCAAGGATCGCGTAGCCAGTGTTTACTGGATGCCCGCTTTCGCGGGCATGACAACAGGCTGCGCGGCCTCGTGTATTTCCTAATCCCGCCCGGCCAGCACCAGATCGATCTGCGCGTCGTCGGGTGTGACGTGATAGAAGCGCGCGTAGAACTCGCGTGTGCGCGCCCGCAAATCCTCCGGGAACAGATCCGGATATAAGATCCTCGCGAGCCACCACAGCCCGATGAGCCGGTTCACCGAGGGGGGAAAGTCGACCCAGCCGAACGGCAGCTTGGGCGAGAGATGCACGCGCCGCGCTGCGACGGCGGCCACCGGCGCCCATGACGGATCCGTCAAAACGTTCGCCGCGAAGTCCTGGTCGATGGTGACGATGACGTCGGGATCCCACAGCAGCACCTGCTCGATCGAGACGTTGGCGAGCCCGCCGCGCGTGCCGCCGGCGACGTTCTGCGCGATGAGTTCGATCGTCTCCACATTGATCGAGCCGCCGAGCCCGGTCTCGAGCCCGCGCGGTCCGCGGGCGTAGTAGACGCGCGGCCGCCGCTCCGGCGGAATGGCGGCCACGCGTTGCGTGATCGTCCTGATCGTGTCCTCCGCGCTGCGCGCAAAGGCCTCGCCCTGCTCGCGCCGTCCGATCAATGCGCCGAGCGTGCGGTAGCCGAGCGCAATGCCGTCGAAGCGGCCGTCGAGCAGCGCATAAGGGACGCCGGTCTGCTGCTGCACGCGCTCGGCGAGCGAGACATAGGTCGCGTTCACGCTGCCGACGTCGAGGATGAGGTCGGGCTTGAGCGCGAGCACGGCTTCGAGATTGGCGGTGTTGCCGCGCCCGGTGATGCGGCCCACTTCCGGCCGGCTGCCGACATCGGGCAGGAGGAATTCGCGCTCGTGAGGACGGTTGGCGCGCGGCCAGCCGAGCAGGAGCTCGGGCGCGAGGGTATAGAGCAGGATCGCCGCCGGCGGTCCCGCGGGAAACACGCGCTCGACCCGCGCCGGCACCGGCACTGCGCGGCCGGCGCCATCGGTGACCGTGGCCGCGCGGGCGAGGGGCGGCGCGAGGATCGCGGCCGATAGTCCGGCGATCAACGTGCGGCGATCGAGAACTCATGCGCGCGACCTTAGTCGATGCCGATCATGACGTCGCTCGCCTTGATCACCGCGTAGGCCGGCTTGCCCGGTGCGAGCTTGAGCTCCTCGGCTGATTCGTTGGTGATGGCCGCGGTGACCATCTGGCCGCCGATATCGATCTTCACGTGCGCAGTGGTTGCGCCTTTCTTCACCTCGACGATCTTGCCCTGGAGCTTGTTGCGTGCGCTGATCTTCATGGCATCTCTCCTCATGGCGGCAGGGCCGGAGCGGCGAAGCCGTGTTTGGCGAGCACGCGCTGGCCCTCCACGGACAGGATGAACACGGCGAACTGGTAGGCTTGGGGTGACGCCCGGCTCAGCACCGTCAGACCATAGTCCGCTCCCACCACGAGATCGACCGGCAGCGCAACGATGCGCTGGCCGGGATTCTGCATCTCCGCCTCGCGGGCATTGGTGCAATAGGTGAGAACGATGTCGGCTTTGCCTTCGGCCACCAGCACGCCGTAGATCGTGCGCCCCGGCGAAGCGATGGGCGCGTCCGGCCCGCCGGTCAAGCGCAGCGCCTTCGTCTCCAGCGCCGCGAACGCGCCCGGCTTGCGCTTGTCGGCCTTGCGGAACACCTCCCAGGCGTAGTCGCCGGAGGGGTCCGCGCGCGGCGTCGACGTGCCGAGTTTGACGGTGGGATCGAGCATGCGATCAAGGAGCGTCGCCGGCTCGACGGCAAGCCCCGGCCGCACCAGCGCGCACAGCCGGTTGCGCGCGAACAGCACGACCGGGCCGCTCGCCCCCGCCGCTGCCAGCGCCTGCGGGTGCTCCATGTTGGCGGAAGCGAACAGCTCGGCGCGCGCTCCGCCCGCGATCTCGTCCTTCAACGTGCCGGAAGGACCGTATCTGGCCTCGACCCTTTGTCCCGATGCCGCCTCGAACGCGCCGGCTATTTCAGTGAGGGCGGTACGCAGGCTGCCGGCGGCATAGAGGACGACCGGCTCCGATGCGGTCGCAGGAAGGCTCACGCTCGCCGCCAACAGGATGAAGGCTACCCGGACGGCCATCATGCTCCCGGTACGGTGGCGTCGGGAAAGAAGAGTTGCTGCCCATTGATCTTATAATCGGCGATCGCCTTCTGACCCTCCGGCGCAATGAGCCAGTCGATGAAGGCCTGGCCGAGGTCCTTCTTCACGTGCGGATATTTTGCCGGGTTGACCAGGATGACGCCGTACTGGTTGAACAGGCGCTTGTCGCCCTGCACCAGAATGTCGAGATCGCCGCGATTTTTGAACGAGAGCCAGGTGCCGCGGTCGGCGAGCACATAGGCGTTCGCGGCCGATGCGGTGTTGAGCGCCGCGCCCATGCCCTGGCCGATCTCCTTGTACCAGGGCCCCTTGTCCTTGCCGATGTCGATGCCGGCGGCCTTCCAGAGCGCGAGCTCGGCGGCATGCGTGCCCGACCGATCACCCCGTGAAATGAACGGCGCGCCCTTGGCCTTGATGAGCTTTGAATGCCTCGGTGACGTCGGTCATGCCCTTGACGCCGGCGGGGTCGCTCTTCGGGCCGACCAGGATGAAATCGTTGTACATCACGGGATAGCGCTTCACGCCTGCTCCGTCGGCGATGAATTTCTCCTCCTGCGGCTTGGCGTGCACGAACACGACGTCGGCGTCACCGCGGCGGCCGGTGTCGAGCGCCTGGCCGGTGCCCTGCGCCACCACTTTCACGTCGATGCCGGTCTTCGCCTTGAACAGCGGCAGGATGTGGCCGAACAGGCCGGAGTCCTGCGTCGAGGTGGTGGAGGAGACGACGATCGATTTGTCCTGCGCATGCGCAGGGGCGGTGCCAAGCAGGGCGAGCGCGGCGGCGATAACGAGCATTCGGCGACTGAGCATGACAGTGTCCTTCTTTTCGACGACCGTTTTGCGGGCGTTCAAACCAACAGCTCCCCCTTGATGAAGCGGTGCCCCTCCGCGGTCTTCGGAGCGGAAAAGAAGACGTCGGCCGGGCCGTTCTCGAGCACGCGTCCCCGATGCATGAGCACGATCTCGCCGGCGAGGCGCCTGGCTTCGCCGAGATCGTGCGTCGACATCACCACCTTGATGCCGCGCGCGGCGACGGCGCGGATGACATCCTCGATCGCCTTGGTGGCGGCCGGATCGAGGCTCGCGGTGGGCTCGTCGAGCAGGAGAATTTGCGGCTCCCTGGCGAGCGCGCGCGCCAGCGCAAGCCGCTGCTGCTCGCCGCCGGAGAGCTTTCGCGCCGGCCGGTCGGCGAGTCCGCCGAGGCCGACGAGCGCGCAGAGCTCGCCGACGCGGGCATTGCGCTTCGCCCGCGGCACGCCGGCGGCCGCGAGCGCGTAACGGATGTTGCCGGCGGCGCTGCGGCGAAGCATCGTCGGGCGCTGGAACACGATGGCGCGATGCGTGGGCGCCACGTTCTCCCGGCCGCCCCAGGTCACGCGCCCGCGCGAGGCTTCCATCAGGCCCATGGCGAGACGAAGGAGCGTGGTCTTGCCCGCGCCATTCGGCCCGACCAGCACCGTCGGCGCTCCGGCCGCGAGCGCGAGCGAGACCCGGTCGAGGATGGTCACGCCGCCAACGGCGAGGCTGGCGTCTTCGAGCATGATCGGCAGATCGGTGACGGGCGCACGCATGGTCATCCCGCAAATCGTTCGCCGGCGCGCCGCAGGCCCCAGGCGGCGGCGTTGACCGCGACGACGATGGCGATCAGCACCAGGCCGAGCCCGATCGCCAGCGGCAGGTCGCCCTTCGACGTCTCGAGCGCGATCGCCGTCGTCATCACGCGGGTAAAGCCGTCGATGTTGCCGCCCACGATGATGACGGCGCCGACCTCCGCCGCCGCGCGGCCGAAGCCGGCGAGCAGCGCAGTGACGAGGCTGAAGCGCCCGTCCCAGATCAGGGTCGCGATGCGCCCGAGCGGACCGACGTCCATCGCGGCGAGTTCCTCGCGGTACTCGCTCCACAAATCCTCGACGGTCTGCCGGGTCAGCGCCGCGATGATCGGTGCTATGAGCACGGCCTGCGCGAGGATCATGGCCTGCGGGGTGAACAGCAGGCCCCAGGATCCGAGCGGCCCCGAGCGCGACAACAGCAGATAGAGGGCCAGCCCGACCACGACCGGGGGCAGCCCCATCAGCGCGTTGAGGGTGACGATCACGAGTTCACGGCCGGGAAAGCGCGTCAGCGCGACGCCGGCGCCGAACGGCACGCCGACGAGGGCGCCAAGGACGACGGCGGACAGGCTGACGATGAGCGACAATCGCACGATCGCAAGCAACGCCGGATCGGCCGTAAGCAGCAACCGGAGCGCCGAGACGTTGTCCGGCATGACCCACACCTCGCTGCGCAGCATGTTGCATTTCGGTCCAGAATCGTCAATTTTAGTAGCAAATACATATTTCTGCATAAGAGTGCATATGCCTTGCCTGACCTGATGACGACGGACGAGGCTGCCGCCTATCTGCGGCTGTCCGAGCGCAAGCTCTATGAATTGGTGGCAAACGGCGCCGTGCCTTGCACCAAGGTGACGGGCAAGTGGCTGTTTCCCAAAGCCGCGCTCGATCGCTGGTTGGCGGCGGGATTGGTGACCCCCGCGCTCGCCCATGCGCCGGCGCCGCCGATCGTCGGGGGAAGCCACGATCCGCTGTTGGAATGGGCGCTGCGCGAGAGCGGTTCGGAATTCGCCAGCCTGCCGGAGGGAAGCGAGGCCGGATTGCGCCGGCTTGCGCGCGGGGAGGTGGCTGCCGCCGCCATCCATCTGCATCGGCTCGACGGCGACGACGAGGAGGCCAATGCCGCGGCGGTTGTGAGCGCCGCCGGACTGCACGACGCAGTGCTCATCGCATTCGCGCGTCGCGAGCAGGGGCTGGTGGTGGCGGCAGGCAATCCGTTGCAGTTGCACGACGTCGCCGGCGTCGCCGGCAAGCGGGCGCGGCTCGCGCTGCGCCCGCAGGGAGCCGGCGCGCAACTCCTGCTGCTCGCGCTCGTCGCACGTGCCGGCCTGGCGCTCGATGCGCTGGCCTTGGTCAAACCGGCCTGCCCGACCGGCGCCGATATCGCCCAGGCGGTGCGCTCCGGCCGCGCCGACTGCGGCGTCGCGACGCGCGCGGTCGCGCAGGCGGCCGGGCTCGGTTTCGTGCCGCTGACATGGGAGCGCTTCGACCTTGCGCTGCGCCATCGCGACTATTTCCTGCCGGGCCTGCAGGCGCTGTTTGCATTCGTCCGCGGGGCGGCGTTCCGCGACCGCGCGCTCGAGCTCTCCGGCTATGACGTGAGCGAGGCGGGCGAGGTGCGATGGGTCAATTGAGACGGCGGTCGGGAGTGATGAGCAGGCGGCGAGCGGCGCGGGCGGGCGTCGGGTTGTCACTCGACCGTGCGGGGTGATATTGCCTGCCCCGCAACGTTCCCGGAGGGATGGCCGAGTGGCTTAAGGCGCACGCTTGGAAAGCGTGTATACGGGAAACCGTATCGTGGGTTCGAATCCCACTCCCTCCGCCATCAGCCGTTCGCCCTTGTTCGCTGACGTTCGGATAGTGCCAATTTTTCAGCTATTTTCACATTCCCTGTCTGTAACCATCCACCATCGTTCGCTATAATCCC